>CAWHLP010000017.1:0-47047 GCA_963830205.1 uncultured Alphaproteobacteria bacterium
CGTCAGCCGCAAGATCGGCATCGATCGTCAGCGGACTGAGATCCGCCAGCGGTCGGCCGATATCGCCGGGCAGAATGTTGAAGAGTCGACCGGGTGGCCGGCGTGAAGAAGCGGATGTTGAGGTCGGAGTCCAGAAAGAGCGTCGCGACATCGGTGCTGTAGAGGACATTCTGCAGGTCGTTCGAGGTCGTGCGCTGCTTCTCCAGGGTTTCCTGGAGTTGACCGTTGAGGGCGGTGAGTTCCTCGTTGAGCGACTGCAGTTCCTCCTTGGAGGTCAGCAGCTCCTCGTTGGTCGATTGAAATTCCTCGTTGACCGACAAGGCTTCTTCGTTGATCGCCTTCTGCTCTTCACTCGAGGTCTCCAGTTCGCGGATCGCGGCCTGAAGGTCGGCTCTGGTGGTTTCGAGTTCCCGCTCGAGTTCGGCGACCCGCGGGATGTCCTGCCGGAGCGGTCCGGTCCATCCGGTTTGCGCTCGTGCTCGGGCTGCGTCGACGAAGCAAATCAGCAGCAGGTCTTCGCCATCGTTCACCACAGGCCGCACGTCGATACTGAACGGGGCCGCGCTGTCGTCGTCGCTCGCCCGACCGCCCGCGACCACAATCCGCGCGTTCCCCTCGGAGGCCTGCTGGATCGCCGACCTGAGCTTGATGCGGATGTCGGGACGCACCAAAGCCAGCACATCGAATGTCGGGCTCCCCGGCGCCACGCGCAGGTAGCGATCGATCGGTCCGAGGGTAAAGAGACATTCGCGTTTGCGGTTCGATCAGCACGGCTGCGGGCGCAAAGCTGTCGAGCACCAGCCGTCGGCACAATTCGGCGAGAGCGGCCTGATGCGCGGCCGCCGTGTTTTGACCGGGCCGCGCCGGGACATGCACGCCGTCACTGACGCCCATCGAAAAGCCGAGCTCGCCTCCGCCGGCTGCGGCCGACGTGCCGGAAGAAATCCGTTCTGTCTTCGAAATCACCTCGAACAGCCGTGGGAGGATATCGCCGGTCTCCGCGCTGCCGAGCAGCAGAATGCCGCCTGGCGCAGCGCAAAATGGAACGCCGAGACGCCCTGGCCTGCGCTTCCCGCATCAGATAGATCAGGAGATTGCGGCACGACACGGGGTCCAGGCGGGAGAATGGTGGGTCTGGCAAACATCCTGGACCGTGGAGACCACGCTTGCGCGCAGCTCTTGTCAATACTGTAGCCGTGATCCTCCTCTTCGAAAAGAAGCGGGCGAGGCGGTCCGGCGAGGGCCTACCTCGATGGCTGGAGGATAGAAGCCCTCGCGAGCGCTGGCGACCGCATCCGCATCGATATCGGAGGCAAAGACCTGAAGCTTGACGTTGCTCTTTGCCGCGGTGATGGCTTCGCGGAACGGCGTGGCGAGGGAGTGGGTCTCCTCCTGCCGGTGCTGCAGCCGGCGATCCAGATGCGCAGCGGCGTTCGGATGACTGGGCGCTGGACGAGATCGGGAACGATCGTCTCCGCCAGGAGATCGAATGCCTGTCGGTCGCGGAAGAAGCTCGTGACATTGATCAGCAGGTCGCTTGCAGAAGTTCGAGCTCGTCCGGGTTGCTGCGCAGAGCCTCGAGATAACGCTCCATCCCGTCGGTCTCGATCGCGGCCATCGCCATGCGCCGCTCGATCCGGCGCTGCAGGGTCCCGGCCTTGTACAGCCGTGAAATCGTGCCCGGTCGTCGCGTGCAGAAGGTCGATGATCTCGGGCAACCACTCCGGTGCGCCATCCTTGGCGCGCGATCCGTTCTGTTTCCGCGTCAGGATCATCCGCCGGTCGTAGGTGATCAGCGCGTCGGGGATCTTCGCCACCGGCAGCACGAGATCGACAGCACCGGTCGCGATCGCGCTCAGCGGCATGCCGTCAAAGCCGGCCTCATCGGGCTCCTGCGCGATGACCAGACCGCCGTTCTCCTTCACCGCCTTCAGCCCGAGCGTGCCGTCCGCCCCGGTTCCCGAAAGGATCACCGCGACGGCCCGCGGGCCGCATTCCTCCGCCAGCGAATGCAGCAGGAAGTCGAAGGGCAGGCGGGCACCATGAGGTGCCTGAGGCGGCGACAGTCGCAGGGCGCCGTCGCCGACGGACAGATAGGTTCCCGGTGGAATGACATAGAGATGGTCCGGCTCAAGCGGCATCCCGTCGGTCGCCTGGCGCACGGTCATCGATGTGTGCCCGGCCAGCAGGTCCACCATCATGCTCTCGTGGGTCGGGTCGAGATGCTGGACCAGAATGAAGGCCATGCCGTTGCTGGCAGGCACGCCGTCCATAAGCTTGCTGCACGCCTCCAGGCCGCCGGCCGAGGCGCCGATTCCGACAACCGCGAAGTCCCCGGCGCCACGCGGTGGGCCGCGGGCCGCCAGCGTGCGCCGGCTCGATTTGGGTCGCGCAGCCCTGGTCTGTGGCGAACGGTGCTGCGGCATGCTCCAAGGCTCTCAACCCACATCCATCGCTGGCCGTGAACGGGGACGAATCGAACCCACGGCCACCCCAATCAAATCATCCAATTAACGATGTGCACCGCGGCACGAGCGCCAGCCTCAATCGAGCGCACTCGCCGCCTTGGCTTACTCACGCTGCAGCATCGGGCACGGGGCCCGTGCCAGCGAACGTCATCCCTGTCACAGGATGGGTTGTTGTAGATTGGAGTAGAGAAATGTCTCTAGACACACGTAACACCGTTCCAGCCAGTGGAGTATCTGGCGATGACGGGCCGCCGATTGAAATCCTTTTTGGGGTTGTCAATGGAGAATCGCTTGAAACCTATCAAGATTACTATAACCAAATCCGCTCAGCCATCGCACCCAAGGACATCTTTGAGGAGTTCACCTGCCTCCAAATCCTGCACCTGCAATGGGACGCCATGAGGCTACAACGTCTTAACCGACATCCACCCGATGCCCTGCTTGTTGAGCTGAGATTGCTGCCAAAGGACGGGATCGGCAAGGCCAAACCCCTGCCGATGCGGCCTGATAGGCCGGAGGCCGGTAGAATCGGCGCAGCGCGTGCCGCAAGCTCCGATATTGTCCTCGCCAAGACGCACCTCTCCCTTGGTTTTCGCTGGTACGCGTGACAATCGGGCGGCTCATGCCGGTGCTGGATCGGATTGTGGCCGTAACTCCGCAATCAGTCGCAGAATCTCGGCGAACATCATCCTCGACACGGCGACCTCGGCCATCTGGAAGGCGACATAGCGGCCGTGGCTGACGAGCTTTGCGCCGATCTTGATCAGCTTCTCCGTCAGGCTGGTCAGCGACCAGTCTTTGATCGGCTCCGGTGTCGCCAGCGTCCGCATGAAGTTGCCGAGATTGTAGGCGAGCGCATGAAGCTGAAGCCGAACCGTGTTGCCCGCAAACGTCCGGCACGACAGCCGCGTCCACCGGATCGCGCCCTTGCCTTCCTTTATCCATTGCTCCGCTGTGCCGCGGTGGTTGTAGAAGGCGACAACCCGCTCGGCCGGGCGGGACAGGTTGGTGACGATGAAGCCGACGCGCGGACAAAGCTCACCGGGATGCCACTCGACTTTGGCGATCACTCGGCGCGGCTTGGTCCAGCTTCCCGCCCGGTAGTGGAAGTTGGCGTAAGACCGGCGAACATGGTTCGGCGGACGGCCGACTGGGCGGGTGAGCAAGTAGCCGATCCGCTCCTGCAAAACGCGATTGGTCGGAATGCGGATTGCATACTTGATCCGCTCGGCTTCCAGATACTCGTAGACGTCGGGATTGGCGAAACCGGCGTCGCCGCGGAAATAGATGCGCGAGACCTTGCCGCGATAGCGGATCACGACCGGCTCCAGTACGTCCCGCCAGCCGTCGGCGCTGTGAACGTTGCCGGGACGAAGGGCGCTGCGTTCCAGATCACCGAACTGGTTGAACACGAACAGCGGGTGATAGCAGGTGCAGGCGTAGTGGCCGTTCCAGATGCTGTTCTCCTGCTCGCCATGGGTCGGACTGACGCTCGAATCCATGTCGAGCACAATGCCCTTCGGCGGACGGCGACTGTGGACGCGGTCGATCCATTGGCCGGAGAGATCGGCGAGCGCCGAGAGGTTCTTCTCCGCCGTCAGCCAGCGCGTCTCGAAGCGCCCCATTTGGCTCGGCGATGCGGCTGCACCCGAAGCCGCCTTGCCGCCGACGATCCAACGCATCGCCGGATCGTGGCGCAGGCGTTCAGCGTCGTTGACATCCTCATATCCGGCCAGCCGACCGAACACAGACTGCCGCAGCAATCCGACCAGCGCATGGCGGCCGTTCTTGCCCGTGCGTGCATCGGCGAGCACATCGCTGGCCATTGTGCTGAGACCGAGAGCGTCGTCGAGTTCGCGATAGGCCAGCAATCCGGCATCGGACGTGATCCGGGAGCCATGGAACTCAAGCTTCACGCGGCGGTCGAAATCGAGCCTCAGAGGGCCATCGACAGATTTACCCGTTGGGTTCTCCAAAATGGCCTCGCGCGATCCAGATTAAGATATTGATTCTTATATCTGAATCGCCGATAAGTCGCAGCAAATTACCTCGTCATCCGGCGAATGCGGGGTTATAAGCGATACGGACCATGCCGCAGTCATCGCACTGCTCGACATGGCCGCCGAGCGTTGCGGTGCGGCAAGCCTCGATGGCGGCCATGACGCGGCGCTGGTCGGGCAAGAGCCGACCACGCTGCGTGGCACGGAACGCATCGCCGTGGCGGCGGAAAATGTCCGCCACCTCCAGCGCGGGACGCATGGCCCGCTACCCGGGAGGAATTACCTCAAGCGAAAGCTGATCAAACGGGCTTGGCGTTCCCGCGATCAATCCGGTTGCGACCTGGGCATAGCGGGCCGTTGTCTCCAGATGGCTGTGACCGAGGAGGACCTGGATGATGCGGATGTCAGTACCGCTCTCCAGAAGGTGGGTAGCAAAACTATGCCGAAGCGAGTGGGCCGTCACACGCTTGCCGATCCGGGCTCGCTGCCGTGCGACGCGACAAGCGGACTGAATTGCGCCGCGGCTCACATGCTCGCCGGGCTCTTGGCCCGGAAACAGCCACGAGCTCGGCCGCGCCCTCTTCCAATAGATACGAAGGATATCGAGCAGCCGCGGCGACAGCATCGCGTAACGATCCCTGCCGCCCTTGCCGCCCTCGATGTGAAGCAACATCCGTTCGCTGTCGATCGAGCCGATCTTCAGGCGCACGACCTCTCCAATGCGCAAGCCCGCCGCATAGGCGGTCGTCAGCGCAACACGATTGCGCAATCCGCAAACCGCCTGCAGAAAACGCGCAATCTCCTCTCGGTTGAGGACCGGCGGAAGCTTCTCCGGCTCCTTGCCGGCGACGATGCGCTCGAACGCCTCCTTTTGGCCGAGCGTGATGCCGTAGAAGAAGCGCAGCGCGCATGCCACCTGATTGACGTGCGACCGGGAATACTTCCGCTCAATCAGATGCAGCTGGTAGGCACGGACATCCTCCATGCCCAGTTGATCCGGTGGACAATTGAACTGCCGGCTGAACTTCGCGACCGCATAGATGTAGGATTGCTGCGTCGAGCGCGACAGATTGCGGATCGTCATGTCCTCGATCATGCGCCGGCGTAGAGGGCTCATCGTAGCCATCTCGAACTCCTGTCTTGAGAGGGATGGGTGTGACGATCCACATCCTCTCAGACAGGAGACTTCCGAGCAGCTGCCCTCCTATCGCGGCCTCGCCCCTATTGCCGCGTAGCGGGTTCGTTCAATGCGCAACCGTGCGATCGCACAGCTGGAGGCGCGCCGTGATGGCGCCCTGCGCGAGCTCGAGCGTCGACGAGCGGCACTGGCGCGGCAACTGCGCCAGGCGCTCAAGGATGCCGAAGACGCCGCGATCGACGAGGTGCCTGAGGCACTCCCCGATAGGGCAGCCGCATGACAACGCCGGCGCGCATCGAGGCCAACCGCCGCAACGCGCGCCGAAGCACCGGCCCGCGCACCCAAGCAGGAAAAGCGCGCGTGGCAAGCAACGCCTTCCGGCACGGCCTCGCCGTGCCGGTTGCGGCGCTTCCTGAATTTCATGAGGGGCTCAAGCAGCTGACCGTCCAAATCGCCGGCGGCAGGACCAGCACCGTTCACCTCCAGGCCGCGTCCCAGATTGCGGAGGCCACGCTCGATCTCCAGCGCATCACGGCGGTCAGGCAGCTGCTCGTGGAGAAGCTCGCGGCGGCGGTCACGGAGGGGGAGGTGAAGGAGGTCTCCGCCACGACGCATGCACTGCTGGGCCTTGATCGCTACGAGCGCCGAGCCCTCTCGCGGCGAAAATCCGCCGTCTGTTTCTTCGATACCCTCGGGTAGGCAACCTCGTGAACTGCTTGGCGCGGCTCTGGTGATTGCGACGATAGCCGCGCCACGGCCTGGGGCTGGACCGCCGCTCCCCCCGAAAGACGGGCTGGCCCACGCCTATGCGTTCTGCCTGGCCGAAGTCTTCGAGCAATAGGCGATATCTGCACGGACCTTATCTGCCGGTGTTCGCCTTTGATGTCGGTGGCCTGACCCGGAGAAGGACGCACTGCTACGCCTTTATCGTTGCGAGCGCCGAGCCCCTCTCGCCGCGAAGATCCGTGGTGAGTGCATTCGGCAGTCTTGTTCGGTCAACGGCCGAGGACGGGTGACAATCCAAGGTGCCAACGGGGAACCAACCGGATGATGGAACAGAAATTTGGGGCCATCAAGGCGATCTAAACGCAATGCGTGTATTAATTCTATTGATGTGTATAAAAAGTGGTAAAGCCATTTTGGCAGAACAAAGCCAAATGAGGTCGTGGAAGACAGACAAAAAGCAAAAACTACAATGGGTTTGGCAATCACCGGGAGCTATCTCTGCCGTGAGGCTTGCTCAACCGCGGCCGACATAGCCAACGGCGGCGAGAGATCGCGTCACCAGCGCTGGCAGGTTCCGTTCCGTCGATCCTGGGCTAATTGACGATGGCGCCGTTGGCGGTGGGCGCTCGCCGACGCCGGGCGCGCCGGCATAGTGGGTAAGCAGCCCTGCCTGGACAGCCGGCGGCGATGTATATGTTCCCGGGTGACATCAGCCAGCCAATGGGATAGTCGGCGGTGCTCCACCCGAAGACTGCGCAGACTCCGTCGTTCATGTCCGACCCTGTCCTGGTCACCGGTGCGGCCGGTTTCATCGGCTTCAGCCTTGCCCGGCGCCTGCTCGAATCCGGCCGGGCGGTCATCGGCGTCGACAACCTCAACGCCTATTACGATCCGGCGCTCAAGCAGGCGCGGCTCGACGTCCTCCGCCAGTTCTCTCGCTTCTCCTTCCGCCGCCTCGATCTTGCCGACCGCGTGGCGACCGAAGAACTCTTCCGCTCCGGCACTTTCGGCCCGGTGGTGCATCTGGCCGCCCAGGCCGGCGTCCGCTACTCGCTGGAGAACCCGCACGCCTATCTCGACGCCAACCTGGCAGGCTTCCTCAACATCCTGGAAGGCTGCCGCCACCGGGCAACGCCGCACCTCATCTTCGCCTCGTCAAGCTCGGTCTACGGCGCCAACACGGCCGTGCCCTTCTCCGAGCATCAATTGGCCGATCATCCGATCAGCCTCTATGCCGCCACCAAGCGGGCGAACGAGCTGATGGGCCACGCCTATGCCTGGCTCTACAAGATCCCCATGACCGGCCTGCGCTTCTTCACCGTCTACGGGCCGTGGGGGCGCCCCGACATGGCGCCGGGAATCTTCGCCGAGGCGATCGCTTCGGGCCGGCCGATCCGGCTCTTCAACCATGGGCGCATGCGCCGCGACTTCACCTATATCGACGACGTCACCACCGCCATGGAGCGCCTGATCCCGCACGTGCCATCCGGCGATCCCGCCTGGAATAGCGACGCGCCCGACCCGGCGACCAGTCCCGCGCCTTGGCGGATCTACAATATCGGCGGCAACCGGGCGGTCGAGGTCACCCATTTCCTGGAACTGCTGGAGCAGGCGTTCGGCCGCACGGCGGTCCGCGAATATCTGCCGATGCAGCCGGGCGACGTGCCGGAGACCCGCGCCGATGCGGCCGACCTTGCCGCCGCGGTCGGGATCGAACCGGCGACCCCCATCGAGGAGGGCGTGCGCCGCTTCGTCGCATGGTACCGGGACTACCATCGGCCGGGCTGAGCCGCGGCCGTCTTGGGGCAGGCAATCGGCCCCCGGTTGAACACGGCCAGGATGGGTCAATAATCGCGTTTTCGTCCGCGACCGGTGCCGCCGGCCGCGCAGGTGGGGTTTTCTGGGGAGGGGCACATGGCGGGTGAGGCACGGTTCGACTGGCAGGATCCCTTCCTGTTCAACGATCAGCTTTCCGAGGATGAGCGCATGGTGGCCGAGTCCGCCGGCGAGTTCGCGCGGCGCGCGCTAGCTCCCCGGGTGGAGGACGCCTATCTCAACGAGGTGAGCGACCCCGCGATCTTTCGCGAAATGGGCGAAGCCGGGCTGCTCGGCGTCACGGTCCCCGAGGAATACGGCGGCCTCGGGCTCGGCTACGTCACCTACGGTCTCATCGCGCGCGAGATCGAGCGGGTCGATTCCGGCTTCCGCTCCATGCTCAGCGTGCAGTCCTCGCTGGTCATGTACCCGATCCATGCCTATGGCTCGGAGGAGCAGAGAGAGCGCTACCTGCCCAGGCTCGCCACCGGCGAGCTGATCGGCTGCTTTGGCCTGACCGAGCCGGAGGCCGGCTCCGATCCCGCCGGCATGACCACGCGGGCGGTGAAGACGGCGGGCGGCTATCGCCTTACCGGCGCCAAGACCTGGATATCCAATTCACCGATCGCCGATGTCTTCGTCGTCTGGGCGCGCTCCGAGGCCCATGGCGGCAAGGTCCGCGGCTTCGTCCTGGAGAAGGGCATGCCGGGGCTCACGGCGCCGAAGATCGAGGGCAAGCTGTCGCTCAGGACCTCGGTCACCGGCGAGATCGTCATGCAGGACGTCGAGGTCGGCGAGGCAGCGCTGCTGCCTGGTGCCTCCGGCCTCGGCGCTGCTTTCGGCTGTCTCAACCGCGCCCGCTACGGCATCGCCTGGGGGGTGATGGGCGCCGCCGAGGATTGCTTCCTGCGCGCCCGCCAGTATGGCCTCGACCGCAGGCAGTTCGGCCGGCCGCTGGCCGCCACCCAGCTTTTCCAGAAGAAGCTCGCCGACATGCAGACCGAGATCGTGCTCGGCCTGCAGGCGGCGCTCCGCGTCGGCCGCCTGTTCGATGAGGGCCGCCTGGCGCCGGAGATGATCTCGCTCATCAAGCGCAACAATTGCGGCAAGGCGCTCGACATCGCCCGGGCCGCCCGCGACATGCACGGCGGCAACGGCATCCAGGTCGGCTACCACGTCATGCGCCACGCCCAGAACCTCGAGACGGTCAACACCTACGAGGGAACGCACGACGTCCATGCGCTCATCCTCGGCCGCGCCATCACCGAGCTTGCGGCCTTCTCCTGAGGGGAGCCGGAATCGCGCCGCCTGGCGAAACGGTGTAGATCGAGCCTGACCTTCCGGCGGTGCCAGAGCAATTCGCGCCGTCGCCCTGGAGATCGACGCGCCCATGGCCGATTCTGTCACCGTTGAGCCCCACGAAGCGCCCGGCGGCGCAGCCCGCCCTGACGCCGGCACCATCGAACTGACGGTCGTCGTGCCGACCTTCAACGAGGCCGGCAACGTCCCCATCCTGGTCGAACGCCTGGCCGCCGTGCTTGCCGGCATTGCCTGGGAGGTGGTGTTCGTCGACGACGATTCGCCCGACGGCACCGCTGAGGTCGCCCGCGACCTGGCGCTCCGCGACCGCCGGGTGCGCGTCATCCGCCGGCTCGGCCGCCGCGGCCTGTCGACCGCTTGCGTCGAGGGGGTGATGTCGTCCGCGGCGCCCTATTTCGCCGTCATGGACGGCGACCTGCAGCACGACGACACCATGCTCGCCACCATGCTCGCCACCCTCAAGGCGGAGAACCTCGATATCGTGGTCGGCAGCCGCTACGTCAGCGGCGGCGACAGCGGCGGCCTCGCCAACCCGTGGCGCCAGTTCGTCAGCCGCGCCGGCACCCGCATGGCGCAGACGCTGCTTCAAGGCCGCGCTCACCGACCCGATGAGCGGCTTCTTCGTCATGTCGCGCGCCGCCTTCGACGCGGAAGTGCGCGCCCTGTCACAGCGCGGCTTCAAGATCCTGCTCGACATCTTCGCCTCCTCCGCCCGCCCGCTGCGCTATCGCGAGCTGCCCTGCCGCTTCAACCCGCGCCAGATCGGCGAGAGCAAGCTCGACACCATGGTGGCATGGGAGTTCGGCGTTCTGCTCATCGACAAGCTCATCGGCCGCTACGTGCCGGTGCATTTCGTCGTCTTCGCCACCGTCGGCGTCACCGGCGTCGTCGTCCACCTCTCCACCCTCGCTCTGGTCGGGCTCGCCGGCTTCTCCTTCGGGGTGGCGCAGACCGCCGCCGTCATCCTGGCGATGACCTGGAACTTCATCCTCAACAACATCATCACCTACCGCGACCAGCGCCTGCGCGGCGCCGCCTTCGTCCGCGGCCTCGTCTCGTTCTATGCCATCGGCGCGGTGGGAGCGTTCGCCAATATCGGCGTCATCGGCGCCATGTTCAGCCAGGGTAGCGGCTGGTGGCTGGCCGGGATCGCCGGCGCGCTGGTCGGCGTGGTGTGGAACTACACCATGTCGAGCCTGTTCACCTGGCATCGGCGGACGCTGACCTGAGGCAGGGTCGCCGTCGGCTGGCGCCGGCGCTACGGCCGCTCATAGCCGGGTGGCAGGCCGGCGCAGAAGGGGAACGGCTCGATGCGGGGGATGTAGCCGGCGAGCCACCGGCAGGCCGCCTGCGGATCGTGGGTGGCGAAGAGGAACTGCCGGACCGGCAGGTGGTTGCCCCACAGGACGCACAAGGCCACGACGAAGACGCTTGCCTTCCGCTTCCACGCCCACCGCTGCCATTCCGGAAAACGGGACGCGATCAGCACGGCGGCCAGGATGAGGAGCGGATCGGTGTAGATGAAATACTCGACCTTGATCCAACGCACCGAGAAAGCGGCGTCGAGCCCCAACACCACCAGGACCAGGGTCAGCACCTGCACGGGCAGCTGCCGGTCGCCGCGCCGCCAGGCGATCACCGCGCCGACGACGGCGAAGATCTGCAGCAGAAGGACCGGCTCATGGTCGTGCGCCTGCAGGGCGCGGAAGAATCCCCAGGCAAAGGTCCTGAACAGCGCCCCGCTGATGATCTGCGTCTGGTTCTCCAGCGACGGATGCATCCACGTGGCGAAATAGAACATCTGTTCGACCGGATGGGTGACGGCGATCAGGTTCTCGGCGTTGAAGCGCAGCGTCAGCGACAGGAGCCCCAGCGACACGCCGAGAAGCACCGCCGCCATGCCCGCGGCGCAGTCGCGTGCCCCGATCCTCCACACCCGGCAATGGACCGCCATGGCGGCGATGACCCAGAGCGCGATGGCGGCCTGGTAGGTGCCGTCGGCGACCACGCCCAGCGAGCGGTACGGGAACACGTTGCCGGGGAAGTCCGCCATGCCGGCCAGGAACAGGTTGGCCGCCGGGATGGCCGCGGACAATGCGGCCACCATCCAGGCGGCGGCGATCCAGGCGGGCAGGGATTGGCTTTCCTTGGGCTCGCGCTGCCCGAAGGTGAGGGTGATGACCGGCAGGGTCATCACCAGCAGGATCGCCTGCACCTTGGTGACGATCGCCAGCGTCACCAGCAGGGCCGCCACGGCAAGCAGCACCGGCCGCAGCCACCGGCGGCGCATGTTCCGTGCAGCGAAGATGAGCAGGAACAGGGCGCTGACCGCGAGCCCACCGGAGAGGAGCTCGGTGCGCATCATGCGCATGTGCATGATGAGGGCGCTTGAGCAGGCGAGCGCCATGCCGGCGAGCAGGGCCAGCCGCCAGTCGCCGATGAGCCGGCGCACCAGCGTCGCGTAAAGCCACACGAAGAAGGCGGAGAGCAGCAGCGACAGCACGCGCGCGGCGACGATCAGCTGCTGCCAGGCGGCGTCGAAGGCCGGCACGTCGGTGAGCGGGGGCCCCTCGCCGAGCGCATGCACCGGCAACAGGCCGAGCCCGTGCAGCAGGCCGTACCAGCCGGCGATCATCAGATCGTAGAGGTAGCCGGTGTGGTCGAAATATTCCTGCGGCAGGCCGGCGTTGAACAGGAGGCCCTGATAGGCAAGGATCAGGTCCTGGTCGGCGAACCACCAGTACGGATAGAACAGGCCGAAGAGGACGAACGAGATCGCCATGCCGCCGAAGATAGCGGCAAGCGACGTCTTCCAGCCGGGAAACAGGTACCGGTCGTAGGAGATGTCTGCGCTTTGGCCGCCGGCATCGGGCACGCCGGCGGCAGCCACGACCTGTTCTTCACTCATCGTCACCAGCCCACAGGCATGCCGCGCCCACTATCCGTCATAGCGCTTTGATCCGCAGGAAGGCGAACCCGACCATCTTCAACAGCATCAGCCCGTGGCGGAAACGCGAGATCTGCGTCTCGCCATAGCTGCGGCTGGCATAGCGGATGGGCACTTCGACGCAGCGCAGGTTGAGCTTGGCGGCGCCGAAGATCAGATCGAAATCGCCGAACGGGTCGAAGTCGCCGAAATAGCTGCGCCCCTGCTTCAGCCGCTCATAGTCGGCGCGGCGCAGCACCTTGGTGCCGCACAGCGTGTCGGTGGTGCGCTGGCTGAGCAGCCACGAGAACAGCACCGCGAAGGTCTTGTTGGCGACGAGGTTGAGCGTCCGCATCGCCTCCTCCTCCATCGGATAGACCAGACGCGAGCCGTTGATGAACTCGCCCTTGCCCGCGGTCAACGCCTGCCAGAATTTCGGCAATTGTTCGGGCGGCATGGTGAGGTCCGCGTCGAGGATCATCAGCACGTCGCCGCGGGCGACGTCGAACGCGGTGAACACCGCGTCCGCCTTGCCCTTGCCCGGCTGCTGCATGACCTTGATGTCGCGCTTCGGGTAGGCGGCCGCGACGCGGCGGATTTCCTCCAGCGTCCCGTCCTGGCTATGGCCTTCGACGAAGATGATCTCGATGTCGTCGCAGAAATCCGGCATGCGCTGCACCGCCGGCTCGATGTTGCCGCGCTCGTTGCGCGCCGGGATGACCACCGTCGCCGAGGTGACGGTGTCGTGCGCCCGGAGCGAGCGGAACACCGAATAGTGGCGGAAGCTGAGGCGCCGGATGACCGGGAGTGTCGACACGAAGCGATTGATCAGGCGGCCGAGCCCAAGCAGCCTGAGCGGCGACATCAGCCGGGATTCCGACTTGATCGCATCGAAGTCGGACAGCGCCGCCAGCGCCTGGATGTCGCCGGACGACATGACGTTCTGCGGCGGCTGGCGGGCGCGCCAGCCGATCGCCTCCGCCAGCTTGAGCAGCGGATGCCACAGATGCGAGTAGTAGACGACCACCAGCCGGGTGGCGCGCGAACAGTGCGCGTGCAGGCTCTCCAGCACGGCCTGGCAGTCGTCCAGCGATCCGATCGTGTCGACGATGAGGATCACGTCGAACGGACCCGGCAGCGAGGCTGCGAAGGCGGGGTCCTCGATGTCGCCCACCCGGAAGTCGAAATCGGGATATTGGCGCCTGGCCTCGGCGACCATCGCCGGGCTGAAATCGATGCCCAGCCCCTGGCTCGGCTTGAGGCCGGCCAGCACGTCGCCGGTTCCGCAGCCGATCTCCAGCACGCGCAGCCCCTCAGGTATCAGGAAACGCAGGTAGCGCAGGTCTTCGGCGTGAAAGAAGGACGCGCGGCGCCGGAAGGCCTCGCGCGATTGAGCCAGCCGCTCCGAGGTGGCAAGGATGGCATCCTTCCTCGCTGACGCCTTGGGCAACTGCCTGTCCATCGATCGGATATGCCCAACCCGCTCTGGCAACGCAACTGTCCGCCGGCCGGCCGGCACGACCCACGGTGGTGCCGCGTGCTTCGCGCGGAATTGCGCCTGAAACCGCCTTGCTTTTCCGGTGATCGAGAAGGCAGAGGTCAGCGGCTAAAGGCCGCGCGCCGCGAACAGGCGTTCAGGGGTTCCTCCGCACCAGGCCGAGCCAGGCAATCGCACCCAGCAGGGCGGCGATCAGCAGCGCGGCGCCGAACGATACCGACAGCAGCAGCGCGGCCTCCGGCGTTGTCCCCGTTGCCGTCAGGAACCACACCACCGTGCCCTCGCGCGCCCCCCAGCCGCTGACCGTGAAGGGCAGCATGGTGGCAAACAGCATGGGCGGCACCAGCACCAGAAGCGTGACCGGAGCGATCGGTGTCGCCACCGCCAGGCTGAGGACCCAGACGATGGCGACGCTCAGGAGGTGGACGATGAGCGACAGGGCTGCGGTCCTGAGGCCTGTCTCCGGGTGGAGGAAGACGCGGCGGGTATCGTCGAGGACGGCGCCGAGCGGCCCCTGCGCGCGCCACGGCAGCCAGGCGATCAGCGGCGGCCCGACCGCCAGAACCAGCACGAATCCGCCGAGCAGCGCCAGGGCGACGGCAAGGATGCTCATCGACAGCAGCGGCGCCGGCATGACCCATCGCCACAACAGCAGCGAGGGGATGGTGAGGAGCAAGAGAACGACCACCGCCATGCCACGATCGACCACCGCCCCGGTGATGGAGAAGCGCGCCCGGATGCCGGCCCGCACGCCGAGCAAGGCGCGCAGCGCATCGCCGGCCAACGGCAGAAACTGGTTGGCAAACTGGGCGGAGAAGGTGACCGCGACGGCCAGCGTCAACGCCGGCCGGTGGGCCGGGTCGAGCCTGCCAACGACCAGCCACCAGCGCAGCGCCACCAGCACGATCTGCACCAGCATCCCGAAGACGGCGGCCGCGAAAAGCGGCAGGTTGATGTGGGCGAGCCGATCGACCAGCAGCCTGACATTGACCGCATGGAACGTCCAATAGAGTGCACCAACGGTGACGGCGACCTTGACGGCAAGCGAGACCAGGCGCGAAACGGTGCGGCGCGCCATTCGTGGCTCACCTTCCGCCGGCCGGCTTGCTGCGTCCATCCTGCGATCCTGCTTTCGCGCCTGTACAGAGGGTGGTTCCAGTGCCCCTAGCGCTGGCCGCGGCCGATCGCCTTGCCGGATTCGGCGAAGATGTGCAGCATCGATATCGGCGCCGACAGGATCACGCGCGATCCCGGCACCGTCGGGCTGTCGCCCGGCGTGCGCGCCACCACCACCGTGCCGTCGTCGAGATGCGTGTGGATGAGGCTCGATTCGCCGAGATGCTCCACCGCATCGACTTCCGCCGACAGGTCGAGGCCGTCGCCCTCGCCCTCGATCAGGTGCTCCGGCCGCACCCCGATGGTGACCGTGTCGCCGGCGGCGACCGGCGCGCCGTCGAACGGCAGGGTGACGCTGCCGCCGACATCGAGGGTGACCGTCACGCCGTTGTCGCGGGCGGCGACCTTGCCGGCGACGAAGTTCATCTTCGGGCTGCCGATGAACCCGGCGACGAACAGGTTCGCCGGCCGGTGATAGACGTCGAGCGGCGCCCCGATCTGCTCGATGCGGCCATGGTTGATGACCACGATCTTGGAGGCCAGCGTCATCGCCTCGACCTGGTCGTGGGTGACGTAGATGGTCGTCGCCTTGAGCGCGCGGTGCAGCTTGGCGATCTCGATGCGCGTGTTGATCCTGCAGCGCCGCGTCGAGGTTGGACAGCGGCTCGTCGAACAGGAACACCGCCGGCTCGCGCACGATGGCGCGGCCGATGGCGACGCGCTGGCGCTGCCCGCCGGAGAGGTCGCGCGGCCGCCGGTTGAGATAGGGGGTGAGCTGCAGCGTCTCCGCGGCGCCGCGCACGCGGCGGTCGACCTCGGCCTTGTCCGCCTTGGTGAAGCGCAGGCCGAAGGCCATGTTCTTGTAGACGCTCATGTGCGGATAGAGCGCGTAGGACTGGAACACCATGGCGATGTGGCGCTCGGCCGGCGGCACGTCGTTGACCTTGCGCCCGCCGATCGAGATCTCGCCGGCGGAGACCTTCTCCAGCCCGGCGATCAGGCGCAGCAGGGTCGACTTGCCGCAGCCCGAGGGACCGACGAAGACGACGAACTCGCCGTCCTTCACCTCGAGATCGATGTCGTGGAGGACCTGCGTCGGTCCGAAGTGACTTGTCGACGCCGCTGAGCGACACATCAGCCATTATTTCACGGCTCCTGCGGTCAGGCCCCGCACAAGGCTGCGCGAGAACAACAGATAGAGGATGAGGATCGGCGCGATCGCCAGCGACAGCGAGGACAGCACCGCGTTCCAGTCGGTGACGTACTGGCCGATGAACTGCTGCACGCCCAGCGTCACCGTCTGGGTTTCGCGGCCGGGCGCCAGGATCAGCGGGAACCACAGGTCGTTCCAGATCGGCACCATGGTGAAGACGGCGACCGTCGCCAGCGCCGGGCGGATCAGCGGCAGGATGACGGCATAGAAGATGCGGTACTCGCTCACCCCGTCGCAGCGTGCCGCATCGCGCAGGTCGCGCGGCACCTGCTGGATGAACTCGGCGAGGATGAAGATGGCGAGCGGCAGCCCCATCGCCGTGTAGACCAGGATGAGGGCGGTCAGCGTGTTCACCAGGCCGAGACCGACCATCATCTTGAGGATGGAAACGCTGCCCAGCCGGATCGGCACCATGATGCCGATCGCCATGAAGAGGCCGACGAGCGCGTTGCCGCGGAAGCGGTATTCGGTGAGCGCCCAGGCGCTCATGGCGCCGAAGGCAAGCACCAGCGCCAGCGACACCACGGTGACGGTCAAGCTGTTGACGAAGTAGAGGCCGAAATCCGCCTTGGCCAGCACCGAATTGTAGCCGACCAGCGAGAAGGAATTGCCGAAGGGCAGCGACAGCGGCGAGGAGAAGATCGCCCGGCGCGACTTGAACGAGTTGATCAGGATGAGCAGCACCGGCCCGATGGCCAGCAGCGTGTAGAGGATCAGCGCCACATGGACGGCCATGCGGGAAGCGCGCTGCTTGTTCATCGCCGGCCCCTCACGAGATGTAGTGCTGCATGCGGCGCTGCACGCCGAACAGGATAGATCAGCACGCCGACCAGGATGATCAGCAGCATCATGGTCGCCACCGCCGCGCCCATGGTCGGGCTGCCCGGCTGCAGCTGGTTGCCGAAGAAGGTGCGGTAGAAGAACGTGCCGAGAATGTCGGTAGGCGAAGTTCGGCCCGGCGAGCGCGCCCTTGATCGTGTAGATCAGGTCGAAGGCGTTGAAATTGCCGACGAAGGTGAGGATGGCGACCACGCCGAGCGTGGGCAGGATCAGCGGCAGCTTGATCGACCAGAAGACGTGCCACTGATTGGCGCCGTCGACTGTCGCCGCGTCGACCAGATCGTCGGGGATGTTGAGCAGCGCCGCATAGATCAGCATCATCGGAATGCCGACGAACTGCCACACCGAGATGAGCGAGATGGTGACCAGCGCCGTGCCCTCCAGTCCCAGCCACGGGGCGAACAGACCGCCCAGTCCGAAGACGTTGAGGAGCGCCCTTGGCGATGCCCCACAGCGGCGACAGGATCAGCTGCCAGATGAAGCCGATGATGACGAAGGACAGCATCGTCGGCAGGAAGATGAGCGTGCGGTAGACGCTGCGCCCGGCGAGCGCCGGCAGGCTGAGCAGGACGGCGAGCGCCAGGCCGATCGAGTTCTGCACGACCATGTGGATCGCGAAGAAGATCAGGTTGTTGCGGAAGGCGTTCCAGAACGGCCCTGCCCAGCGGGTGTCGGTGAGCAGCGTGACGAAATTGTGAAGCCGGTGAAATGAACGTCGCCGTGGCTGTCGGCAGCGTAGAGGCTGAGCCGGATGGTGTCGGTCAGCGGATAGATCGAGAAGACGGTGTAGACGATGGCGGCCGGGGCGAGGAAGGCGACGATATAGGTCGTCCAGGGCGTCGCGTCCCTGGTATCGATCCGTGCCAGAGCGGCTTCACCGCCGGTTTCCGTCATTGCCCCTTCCTCGCGCTGCCCCGCGCCGCGCTGAGAACCGTCCCCCACGTCGCGGGCGCGCCCGGAAGCGGCACTCTAGGTTCCCTTGGCCGCAAGAATCAATTGATGCCTGCAAGGGCAGGCCCGGGCCGCGGCGCTTGGTCGGTGCCGCGACCCGGCAGAGTCGGAACGGACGCTACTTCGCCGGGTGGTACCAGGAATCGAGACCGTCCTGGACCTTCTTGCCGGCCTCTTCAGGCGTCATGGTGTGGTTGAGCACCTGGGCGCTGACGTTCCACAGGTCGTTTTCCAGGTTCGGCGTGCCGCGCGAAAGGATCTGGTACGAGTTGCGGATCGTCGACTTGCAGGTGTCGCGCCAGCTGACGAAGGTCTTCGCCACCGGGTCCTTGATGTCGACCTTGGCGGAGGACAGCGGGAAGAAGCCCGGCAGCGCGTTGGCGTAGATGCCCGCGAACGCCGGCGAGGCGACCCACGACATGAAGGTCTTGGCGGCGTCCATGTTGGGCGTCTTGGCGTTGATGCCCATGCCGATGTCGACATGGTCGCTGATGTAGCAGTCGCCCGGCGCCGGCACCGGCGGCGGGAAGGCGTCGAACTTCAGGTCCGAGCCGCCCTGCGTCTCGAAGGTCGTGATGTCCCACGAACCGGCGGGATAGATCGCAGCCTTGCCGAGCGAGAACAGGTTCTGGCTGTCAGGATACTTCTGCGCCTGATAGCCGTCGGCCAGGTAGGGCGACCACTTGGCCATCTGCGCCCAGGTGTCGATGTACGGCTTGTCGGTGAACTTCTGCCGTGCCGGCGATCAGCGCCTTGCGGCCTTCCTCGCCCTTCCAGTAGTTCGGGCCGATGTTCTGGAAGCCCATGGTGGCGGCTTCCCACTGGTCGGCGGTGCCGATGTCGAGCGGCACGTACTTGCCGTCGGCCTTGATCTTGTCGAGGACCGCGAAGAACTCGTCGACGGTCTTCGGGATCTCCAGCTTCAGTTCGCTGAAGATGTCCTTGTTGTAGATGAAGCCGTGGATGACCGAGGCCATCGGCACGCAGAAGGTGGTCTTGCCGTCATCGGTCGACCACGCGACGCTTCGCCACGTCCGAGAAGTTCTCCATGCCGGGCAGGTCGTTGACCGAGGTCAGGTAGCCCTTCTTGAAGAGGTCGAGCGAGGCGTCGAACGGCCGGCAGGTGATCAGGTCACCGGCGGAGCCGCCTTCCAGCCGCGAGTTGAGCGCGGCGTTGTATTCGGTCGGCGCCGTCGGATTGAACACCACCTTGATGTCCGGGTGGTCCTTCTCGAAGGCCGGGATGATCTGCTTGTTCCACAGATCGGCATCGTCGTTGCGCCAGCTTTCGATGGTGAGAGTCGTCTCGGCAAAGGCGATGCCGCTGGAAAGCAGCAGGGCCGCAGCAGCCGTTGCGACGATCCTTTTGAGGTTCAGTGCTCCTGTCATCCGTTACTCTCCCTGTTGAAAACCCCGACTTGCCGGCAGCGTGCCGCCAGCCTCTCCGTGACCGCGAGCGCTCATGTCAGGCGAGCCATCGCAGCGCGCAGATTCCCTTGTGTCTCGGCCAGAACCCTTGCCGCCTCCTCGGGCGCGAGGCCTTTGGCGACCAGCGCCGCCTGCTTGACGTGCCCGTCGCAGGCGTCAAGCGCGGTCGACGCTTCGCGCTCGCCGACATGAGTGATGTCGACCAGCATCGTCACGGCGCGCTTGTGGAGCTTGGCGTTGTCGATCCTGAGGTCGACCATGTGGCCGTCATGGACCCGCCCGAGGCGGATCATGATCAGGCTGGAAAGCAGCCCGAGGGCCGCCTTCTGGGCGGTGCCGGCGCCCATGCGGGTCGAGCCGGCGATGACTTCGACGCCCGAATCGAGCAGCACCGGCCTGTCCACGGCATGAAGCAGCGGCGCCTCGCCATTGTTGGCAAGGCCAACCGTGAGGGCACCGGCCTTGTGGGCGGTCTCCACGGCGGCGAGCGTGAAGGGCGTCGAGCCGCTGGCGGCGACCGCAATCACCACGTCGGCGGCGTTGAGCTTGAGGCGGGCGATCTCGGCGCTGGCCAGCGCCGCATCGTCCTCGCTGCCGCCGGTCATGCCCGGCTTCAGTTCGGTGCCCGAGGCCAGGACGAAGACGGTGCGGCTTTCCGGCCAGCCGAAGGTGCCGGCGAGCTCCATGCCGTCGAGGGCGGCAAGCAGACCTGAGGTACCGCTGCCGACGTAGATCAGCCGTCCGCTGTCGCCGAGCCTGGCGACGATCGCCTGCGCGGCCGCGGCGATGGCACCGCTTGCCCGTCCAACCGCGGCGATTGCGCGCTCCTGTCCCTCGACGAAGGCCGCAAGGATGGCCGCGTCGTCCCACGCATCCAGTCCGCGATAACGCTGGCTGATGGTTTCGGTGGTGGACATCGTGGCGAGCGTTGCGACCCCTCTCGTTGCAACACGTATTAGATTGGTATCATACATCGCGGACATCCGACAAGAGCGCGCGGCGCGCGCCGGCATGGCCTGCCGGTTGCAGTTTGGCTCAAGAAATGCGCAACATGCTGTCGAAAACAGCAAGTGGTTCACAGAACGGCTTTTCCGGTTGGCTTTGAAGTGGCATTATCCTATTGCTTCGCGGGTCATGGTGAGGCCGACCTGGGAGGGCCGAGGGAGCCGATGGCACAGCCTCTTTTCAGCGGAAGCGGCGGCAGGCGCCGCGGCCCGCGCTGGCGTGCCGGCAGCGCCGGGCAACCCGTGACGGAGGAGGTCTAGCGCCCGTGTTGGACTTGGCCGGCGAACGCATCGTTGATGGCACGCTCGACGAATCGAGCCCGACGCCGCTCTACCTCCAGCTCCAGCGCCTGATCCAGAATCAGGTGCGCGCCGGCCGGCTGCAGGCCGGCGAGGCGCTGCCCAGCGAGCGCGATCTGGCGCGCCAGCTCGGCATTTCGCGCGTCACCGTCCGCAAGGCGATCTCCGGCCTGGTCGACAAGGGCATCCTCGTCCAGCACTGGGGTTCGGGCACCTTCATCGCCCCCTCCATGCGGGTCGAGCAGGCCCTGTCGCGCCTGTCGAGCTTCACCGACGACATGCGCACGCGCGGGCTGACGCCGGGGGCGCGGCTGATCGAGCGGTCCTGCGGCCCGGCGGCGCCGAAGGAAGCGATGGCGCTCGGCCTGTCGCCCGGCGAGAAGGTGAGCCGCCTGCACCGCCTGCGGCTCGCCGGCGACGTGCCGATGGCCATCGAGATCGCCGCCGTCCCGGCGCGCTTCCTGCCCGATCCCGACATGGTCACCCACTCGCTCTATGCGACGCTGGCCGAGTACGACTGCGCCCCGCGCCGCGCCCTGCAGCGGCTCCACGCCGTGCTCCTCAACCCGGAGCAGGCGCGCCTGCTCAACGTGCTGCCGGCGAGCGCCGCCCTCTACATCGAACGGCGCTCCTTCCTGGAGGACGGCACGCCGGTGGAGTTCACCGCCTCCTACTACCGCGGCGACGCCTATGATTTCGTCGCCGAGCTGTCGATTGGGTCGGGCGAGCGATGAGTACGGACCGCGCCGACCGGGCGGAGGAGGGCGCCGTGCCGAGCCTGATGCTGCGGGAGACCGAAGAGGCGCCGGCGGCAGTGGCGCGGCTGATCGCCGAGAACGCCGGCATCTGCCGCGATCTGGTGCAGCGGCTGCGCGCCGCGCCGCCGCGCTTTGCCGTCACCTGCGCCCGCGGCAGCTCCGACAGCGCCGCCATGTTCGCCAAGTACCTGCTCGAAATCCGGCTGGGCCTGGTCACTGCCTCCGTCGGGCCCTCGGTGCGCTCCATCTATGGCGGGCGGCCACAGGTCGCCGATTCGCTCTTTCTGGCGATCTCGCAGTCCGGGCGCAGCCCCGACCTGATCAAGCTGACCCAGGCGGCCCGCGAAGGGGGCGCGCTCACCGTGGCGCTGGTCAACGACGCCGCCTCGCCGCTTGCCGAAAGCTGCGAGGTGGTGCTGCCGCTCCACGCCGGGCCGGAGAAGAGCGTCGCCGCCACCAAGTCCTACATCGCCGCTCTGGCGGCCCTGCTGCAATTGCTGGCCGTGTGGAGCGACGATGCCGATCTCGCCCGCGCCGTCGAGCGCCTGCCCGACGACCTTGCCGATGCGCTCAGGCGCGACTGGCGGCCGGCGGTGCCGGCCCTTGCCGAAACGCGCAGCCTCTACGTGGTCGGCCGCGGCGCCGGCTATGCCGCGGCGCAGGAAGCGGCGCTCAAGCTCAAGGAGACCTGCGGCCTCCATGCCGAGGCGATGAGCGCCGCCGAGATCATGCACGGGCCGCTGACGCTGGCCGGCGCGGATTTCCCGGTGGTCCTGTTCAGCCAGCGCGACGAGGCGCTGGAATCCCTGTCTGCCCTTGCCGCCAGCCTGGTGGCGCGCGGCGTCACCGTGCTCGCCGCCGGGCCGGTGCAGGCGGACGGGGCGATGCGGCTGCCGGCGGCCGACGGGCTCCATCCCTTTGCCCAGCCGATCGCGCTGGTGCAGAGCTTCTATCCGCTTGCCGAGGCGCTCGCCCGCGCCCGCGGGCGCGATCCCGACCACCCGCCGCATCTGATGAAGGTGACGGAGACGCGCTAATGAGCATTGCGAGCATTGCCCTGACCGGCGCCCGGGTTTTCGACGGCACGCGCATCCTCGCCGGCCACAGCGTCGTCATCGCCGATGGCAGGATCGCCGCCCTTGTGCCCGACGGCGAGCGCCCCACCGGCGCGACGGTGCGGCGCGTCGAAGGACTGCTGGCGCCGGGCTTCATCGATGTCCAGGTGAACGGCGGCGGCGGCGTCCTGTTCAACCACGAGCGCACGCCCGAGGGCATCGCCGCCATCGGCCGCGCCCACCGGCCCTACGGCACCACCGGCTTCCTGCCCACCTTCATCACCGACACGCGCGAGCATATGCGCGAGGCCATCGACGCCGCCCGCGCGGCGCTCAGCGCCGGTGTTCCCGGCACGCTCGGCATTCACATCGAAGGCCCCTTCCTCAGCGCCGAGCGCAAGGGCGTCCACGACCCCAAGCTGTTCCGCCAGGTCGACGAGGAGGACATCGCGCTCATCACCGGGCTCGGCCTCGGCCGCACCCTGATGACCGTTGCGCCCGAGCGGGTGCCGGCGGAAACGATCGCGCGGCTGGTCAAGGCCGGCGTCGTCGTCGCGGCCGGCCACACGGCGGCGAGCTACGAGACGGTGATGGCAGCGCGCGCCGCGGGCCTCTCCGGCTTCACCCATCTCTTCAACGCCATGCCGCCGCTTGCCGGCCGCGCGCCGGGGCCGGTCGGCGCCGCGCTTGACGACAGCCAGGCCTTCGTCGGCATCATCGCCGACCTGTTCCATGTCTCTGCCGCCAGCCTGCGCGTTGCCATCGCCGCCCACGGCTGGGAGCGGATGGTGCTGGTCACCGACGCCATGCCGTCGGTCGGCAGCGACCTCACCGAATTCCTCATCGACGGCAACGTCATCACCCGCAAGGACGGCACGCTGCTGCGCGGCGACGGCACCATCGCCGGCTCCGACCTCGACATGGCGACGGCGGTGGCGAACTGCGTCACCGCGCTCGGCCTGCCGCTCGAGGCGGCGCTCGCCATGGCCTCGCGGGCACCGGCCGAATACCTGCGGCTCGGCGACGAGCTTGGCCGCATCGCGCCCGGCTATCGCGCCGACCTGGTGCTGCTCGATGACGACCTCAAGGTCACCGACACGTGGATCGCCGGCGTCGGCACGCACGACTAGGGAGGAAGAGATGGCGAAGAAGACCGTTCTGGTCGTCGGCCTCGGCAACATGGGGATGAGCCACGCCCGCGCCTATGCGCGCATCGACGGCTTCCAGGTCGTCGGCCTCTGCGATCGCGACATCGCCAAGCGGACGCTGCCCGAGGAACTGGCCGGCGCCCGGCATTTCACCGATTTCGACAAGGCGCTGGCGACCCTCAAGCCGGACGTCGTCGCCATCTGCACCTGGGCGGATACCCATGCCGACTATGCCGTCGCGGCGATGGAGGCCGGCGCCGACGTCTTCGTCGAGAAGCCGCTGGCCGAGACCGTCGCCGAGGCCGAGCGCGTCGTCGCCGCCGCCCGCCGCACCGGCCGCAAGCTGGTCGTCGGCTACATTCTCCGCCACCATCCGAGCTGGATGAAGTTCATCGAGCTCGCCCGCACCCTGGGCGCGCCGTGGGTCTTCCGCATGAACCTCAATCAGCAGTCGAGCGGTGCCGCGTGGGCGACCCACAAGCGGCTCTTGCAGGCGCTGTCGCCGATCGTCGATTGCGGCGTCCACTACGTCGATGTCTGGTGCCAGATCACGCGCGCCGCGCCGCTCACCGTCCATGCCGTCGGCGCCCGGCTGACCGACGACATGCCCAAGGACATGTACAATTACGGCCACTTCGAGGTGACTTTTGCCGATGGTTCGGTCGGCTGGTACGAGGCCGGCTGGGGCCCGATGATGAGCGAGACCGCCTTCTTCGTGAAGGACGTCATCGGGCCCAAGGGCTCGGTGTCGATCGTCATGGCGGAAGGTGCCGGATCGGCCGACATGGACACCCACACCAAGACCAACCAGATCCTCTACCACCCGGCCGAACTCAAGCCCGACGGCTCGCTGGCCAAGCCCGACCAGCGCATCACCACGGCCGACGAGCCCGGTCACGACGACCTCTGCGAGCGCGAGCAGCGCTTCCTGTTGAAGGCGATCGAAGAGGACATCGACCTCGGCGATCACATGGATGACGCGGTCAAGAGCCTCAGGATCGTGCTTGCCGCCGATCGCTCGGTGAGGACCGGCGAGGTCGTCCGCATCTAGCAGGCGCCGCGGCGCGGGTCAGATCATCGCGCGGAAATAGTCGATTGTCGCCTTGAGGCCCTCGTCGAGTTGGACCTTGGGCTCCCAGCCGAGCCTCTCGCGGGCAAGCGTGATGTCGGGCTTGCGCTGGCGCGGGTCGTCGGCCGGCAGCGGCTGGGTGACGAGGCCGCCCGTGCTGCCGGTCATGGCGATCACCTTCTCGGCCAGTTGCCGGATGGTGAACTCGGTCGGGTTGCCGATGTTGACCGGTCCGGTGAATTCGGGGGCGCTCGCCATCAGCCGGATGAGGCCGTCGATCAGGTCGTCGACATAGCAGAACGAGCGCGTCTGCTGGCCGTCGCCATACATCGAGATCGGCTGGTTCTTCAGCCCCTGGACGATGAAGTTGGACACCACCCGCCCGTCGGCCGGGTGCATGCGCGGGCCATAGGTGTTGAAGATGCGCGCCACCTTGATCTCCAGCCCAAGCTGGCGGTGATAGTCGAAGAACAGCGTCTCGGCGCAGCGCTTGCCCTCGTCGTAGCAGGCCCTGAGGCCGATCGGGTTGACCTTGCCCCAGTAGTCCTCGCGCTGCGGGTGGACCTCCGGGTCGCCGTAGACCTCGCTGGTCGAGGCCTGCAGGATCTTGCATCTCAGCCGCTTGGCCAGGCCCAGCATGTTGATGGCGCCGTGCACCGAGGTCTTGGTCGTCTGCACCGGGTCGTGCTGGTAGTGCACCGGCGAGGCGGGGCAGGCGAGATTGTAGATCTCGTCGACCTCGACATAGAGCGGGAAGGTCACGTCGTGGCGGATGAACTCGAACAGCGGCCGGCCGAAGAGATGCTCGATGTTGCGCTTGGAGCCGGTGAACAGGTTGTCGGCGCACAGCACCTCGTGGCCTTCGCCAAGCAGCCGGTCGATGAGGTGCGAGCCGAGGAAGCCGGCGCCGCCGGTCACCAGGATGCGCTTGCGGCTGTCATAGAGGCGCGCCATATCTACTCCGCTGTCGTGTTGGGATCAGAGGCCGCCGGCCCGCCAGCCGCGCCTCGGCCGATGCCGAGATAGCTGAGGCCGGCCTGCTCGACCTCGTCGCGCCGGTAGACGTTGCGCAGGTCGATCAGCATGCGTCCCTTCATCAGCTCCCTGACGCGCTCGAGGTCGAGGGCGCGATAGACGTCCCATTCGGTGAGGATCACCAGGACGTCCGAACCTTCGGCGACGTGATAGGGGCCGTCGCACCACAGCACGTCGGCGAGCCGGCTGCGGGCGACCTCCATGCCTTCCGGGTCGTGCGCGCGGATGCGGGCACCGGCCGCCTGCAGCGCCGGAATGATGGTCAGTGCCGGGGCGTCGCGCATGTCGTCCGTGTTCGGCTTGAACGTCACGCCCAGGAAGCCGACCGTCTTGCCGGCGACATCGCCGCCGAGCGCCCCGGCGATGCGCTCCGCCATGGCGCGCTTGCGGTTGTCGTTGGCGTTGACCACCGCCTGGACGATGGAGAGCGGCGCTCCGGCGGCGCGCCCCGTCTCGAGCAGCGCCAGCGTGTCCTTGGGGAAGCACGAGCCGCCGTAGCCCGGCCCGGCATGCAGGAACTTCGGCCCGATGCGCCGGTCGAGTCCGATGCCCTGCGCCACGTCCTGGACGTCGGCACCGACCCGCTCGCACAGGTCGGCGATCTCGTTGATGAAGGTGATCTTGGTCGCCAGGAACGCATTGCTGGCATATTTGATCAGTTCGGCCGTCTCCAGCCCGGTGATCAGCATCGAGACCCGGTTGAGCGAGAGCGGCCGGTAGATCGCCTTCATCACCTCGCGGGCATGCTCCGTCTCGGTGCCGACGATCACCCGGTCCGGCCGCTTGAAGTCGTCGATCGCCGAGCCCTCGCGCAGGAACTCCGGATTGGAGGCGACTTCCACCAGGTCGTGGCCCGATCCCTGGTGGATGCGCTCGCGCACCGCCCGGCTGGTGCCCACCGGCACGGTCGATTTGCACACCACCACGCAGCGATGCTTGACAACCGAGGCGATGGTCTCGGCCGCCGCGAAGACGAAGGAGAGGTCGGCGAAGCCGTCGCCGCGCCGGGTTGGCGTACCGACCGCGATGAAGATCGCATCGGCGTCGCCCACGGCCTTCGCCAGATCGCTGGCAAAGGACAGGCGCCCGGCCGCCTCGTTGCGCTTGACCAGATCGGCCAGGCCGGGCTCGTAGATCGGCATCACCCCCTCGGCCAGGCGTGCCAGCTTGCTTTCGTCGTTGTCGACGACGATCACCTCATGGCCGAAGTCGGAGAAACAGGCGCCGCTCACAAGGCCGACATAGCCGGCGCCGATCATCGTGATTTTCATGGAGTCAGTCCGCCCAGAGAGATCATCAGACCAGAGATCGTCGAGCCGACGATAAAGCCTGCATCGCCCTCCGTTTCCACAAGATTCTGCACCTATGGTTGCTGGCCGGGCCTTTCGACGCACCCGGCGGTGGCCGTCTCCAGCCGAGGTGGCTGGACGACCTGCTGGCGCCGGCAGGGCGGGATGCTAGCATCGCCGCATGACCATCATGGTGTTCTTCCTGGCGACGCTGGCCTTCGCCTATTACACGTGGCGCTACGCCATCCTGACCCCACGGCGGCAGGGGCCGTACCGCTTCGTCGCCTTCGAGGGCATCACTGCCGTCGTGCTGCTCAATTGGCGCGAGTGGTTCGTCGACCCCTTCGGTCCGGTGCAGATCGTCTCGTTCACCGCCCTGGCGATCTCCGCCTATCTGGCGCTGGCGAGCTACGCGATGCTCAAGATCATCGGCAAGCCCGAGGGGCATTTCGAATACACCACCGAACTGGTCACCACGAACCTCTACCGCTACATCCGCCATCCGATGTACGGCTCGCTGCTCTTCTTCGCGATCGGGGCATGGCTGAAGCAGCCGCTTTATTGGCCGGCGGCCCTCATCTTCGCGGTTGTCGTGGTGGCGCTGTTCATGACGACGCGGGCGGAGGAGGAGGATATGAAGCAGGCGTTCGGCCAGCGCTATGTCGACTACATGAAGACGACCGCGCGCTTCATACCGTTCGTGCTCTAGCGCCAGGGAAACGTCCATGAAAGCCGTGCTCTACGAGGCTTTTGCCGCGACGCCGAAGCTCACGACCGTCGCCGATCCGGCGCCCGCGCCCCACGGCGTCGTCCTCAAGGTCGAAGCCACCGGCATCTGCCGCAGCGACTGGCACGGCTGGATGGGCCACGATCCCGACATCACGCTGCCCCATGTTCCCGGCCACGAGCTGGCGGGGGTCGTCGAGGCCGTCGGCCGGGACGTGACCCGCTGGAAGGCGGGGGACCGCGTCACGCTGCCCTTCGTCTGCGGCTGCGGCGCCTGCCCGCAATGCCACGCCGGGCATCAGCAGGTCTGCGAGCACCAGTTCCAGCCGGGCTTCACCCATTGGGGATCGTTCGCGGAATACGTCGCGATCGATCGCGCGGACCTCAACCTCGTGGCGCTGCCCGAATCGATGGATTTCGCCACCGCCGCCAGCCTCGGATGCCGCTTCGCCACTGCGTTTCGCGCCATCGTCGATCAGGCGCGGACCTCGGCCGGCGAGTGGGTTGCCGTCCATGGCTGCGGCGGGGTGGGGCTTTCGGCGATCATGATCGCCACCGCCGTCGGCGCCAATGTCGTGGCGGTGGACATCGCCGACGACAAGCTGGCTTTGGCCAGGGAACTGGGGGCGGTCGCCACCGTCAATGCCAGCAGCGTCGCCAGCGTGCCCGAGGCCGTCATCGAGATCACCGGCGGCGGCGCCCATGTCTCGGTCGATGCGCTCGGCCACCCCACCACCTGCTTCAACTCGATCCAGAATCTCCGCCGGCGCGGCCGGCATGTGCAGATCGGCCTCATGCTGGCCGAGCACGCGACGCCCGCCGTGCCCATGGCCAAGGTCATCGCCCACGAACTCGAGATCCTCGGCAGCCACGGCATGCAGGCGCACCGCTACGGCGCCATGCTGGCCATGATCGAGGCCGGCAAGCTCGCCCCTGAGCGCCTGATCGGAGACCGGATCGGCCTCGCCCAGTCGATCGCGGCTCTGACCACCATGGACGAATTCCGCGCGCTCGGCGTGACGATCATCACCAGTTTCTAGCCGCGGGGCCGTACCCAGAAGGGCCATTCCCATTCTGGATAGGATGCTACCTGTGCCGAAGAAACGCGGCAGGCCTGGGACGTTAAAGGAATAACCTCGAACTCATTTATGCAGAATAGCAATGAATTGCATAAGTGTGAGAGAATGCTATTTTACCGACATGAGCAAAAAATCCAAATCTCAACGTAGAAAGAAATTTAGCCTAGCGCATACAGCTATGAACCCTCAATGGGTGGAAGCTTTCGGACTTATATTCAAGTTGCGTTATCATTTTTCCAAAAAAGAGAAGCCGGCTCTTGAGATTTTTGCGGATGACGACGAAACGAGATCAAAAGAATGGCACATCTACGGAGCACACCCTGATGCCGAAGATGATCCTGATCGTGTGGCTAAAATAGAATTTTCCATCCTAAATGAGACCAAAGAATTTCATCTCGCTGGATCAGTGTTTCGTATTCAATACGTTAATTTAGAAGAAATAGAAATTGATTATCCCCGGGGTGGGAAAACTATGGAGCCGGTCTATGAGTTTATGCTTGAATCATTTCAAGAAAAATAGAACTCAACTAAATTGGCCGCGGTCCTTACGATTACACAAAATCATCTACACTTTGTCGTTTGCGGAGTCGGTGCCAAAAGAGGCTTCTGACTCGCTAAGGGAAGGGTTGGTGGAGCCACTCGGAAACGCCCCACCTATCCACGAAATGGCGGAAACTATGGGATTTTTGGACGTCGCGGCGCCGCTGGTCGAAGCGGCCGCGTTTCCTGATGTCGCTATGGATGAGCTCGCCGGGCTCATCCCGCTCGTAACGGCGGACCGGCTCGGCTGGCTCGAGCACGACGATGCGGTTGAGGCCGAGACGCCTGACGATGCGGCTGACGGTAGCCGGCGAGATACCGACCTCGGCGGCAATCTGTTTGCCGGTCCAGCGCTGCCGGCGCAGGGCCTTAACTTAGCCGAGGCTAGATTCGCCACGGCCGTCTGCGGCGTCTGGAGATTTATGCAAATATGATTGACAATAGAACCTAGAGCATGGGCGCTAGCGTCGCAGACAGGCTGGGGGTGCCACGTGAGAATATTCGTTTGTATCGAAGCGGCCATCTTGTTGTCAGCGTTCTCAGGACCGGGAATGGCCGCAACGCCCAGCGGAACGGCGATTGCTGTCATCCAGGCGGCTCACATCACTGGCGCGGGAGGCGAAAAGGTTCTGGCGCCGGAAGCGCCGGTATATTCCGGCGACCGCATCAATACAGACGCGGTCGGCTCGGCGCAGATACGTTTTCGTGACGATACGAAGCTCGTCGTTGGCCCGAATTCGTCACTGGTCATCGACGCCTTCGTCTTCAACGGAAATGCCGGACGCGACATCTCCCTCAATGCCGTGAAAGGCGCATTCCGCTTCATAACCGGAAAGAGCCCCAAGGACGCTTACAGGATCACCACGCCAACAGCGACGATTGGCGTTCGCGGCACCAAGTTCGACATCTCCATTGAGCGGGAGGGGACAACCCGTGTTGCTGATTACGAAGGCATCACGGAGATCTGCCGGGGGGCCGCCAACAGGGCCGACCCGGGCAGGTGCGTCCAATCCAACCAGCCGTGCACCCTCACGGTCGTGCGACCGAGTCAATCCAAAGCCGTCCGGTACAGCAACCAGGATGTCGCGTTCCGCAATCGCCAGCTGAAGTACTATTTCCCGTACGTCCGCAGCCAGTCCGGCCTGCTGAAGGATTTTCAAGTCGATCTCACTGAATGCCACTTGTCGGACAACGCAATTATACCGCAAGGAAACACGCAGCAGCCCGCTCCCCCGGGCGCGCCGCCGTCGCCTCAGCCCCCCCGACTCCGGCGCCACCAACGCCTCCGTCTGTTACGCCCCCTTCGCCGCCATCCCCGGCAGATCGGCATGATTCACGTCCGACCTATAGTCACTGATGGCGAACAGTCGATTGCTGTGCACCGTAATTGTTGATGGTGGGCGCAATGTAAATGGAGCGGCGGACAGCATCGTCAGCGTGTCCGCCCGCGCAGTGGTCAGGTTTTCTCGGTGCAACGCGCTGTGACGCAATGCAGATGTTGCCCGCTGCCGAAGACAATCCAGCGGCTCAAGAGGGAAATACAGTCGGCTATCTTGTCTAGCTAAGGGCACCTCATTCAAGCCGGCATGGCTGCTTGACGATAGAGCTCAGGGCTACTTCGCCCGCGCGCTCTTTGTTCGCGAGAGGGGGCCAAAGGCGGATTGTCCCTGGCCATGGCCATTCGCGCGGGCCAGCGCAAGAGTGGCGTTAACGTCTTGTTAACTTCTGCCGCCTTGTGCATTGTGCTAACTGGTGCCGAGCGATGCTGTAGGGGGTTGCGTTGTGTCTGAGTTCGGGGAGGGCCAGTTCAACGCTTTCAAGATGCTCGCGCGCTATTGCCCGGCGCCTCGGCATCTTCTTGTTGCGGCTGGTCTTGCCTTCCTGGCGCTGATTGTTCTGACGCCCGGTCAGACGGCATGGGCGGCCTGCGGCACCTCCGTCACCGGCCTCAACAACCAGGCCTCGGGCAATGATTGCGGCAACGTCGTCACCGGCGACAACAATCAGGCGTTCGGCGACAACGTCGGCAACCATGTCGATGGCAGCGACAACCAGGCGCAGGGCCTCGATTCTGGCAACTACGTGTCCGGCGACAACAACCAGGCGGTCGGCTCGAATGCGGGCAATACGGTTGGCGGCAGCAACAACCAGGCGGTCGGCACGGACGCGGGCAATAAGGTCACCGGCGACAACAACCAGGCGGTCGGCTCGAACGTGGGCAATACGGTTGGCGGCTCCAACAACCAGGCGTCGGGTGATGATGCCGGCAACGTCGTCACCGGCGACAACAATCAGGCATCTGGCAATGACGTCGGCAACCATGTCGGCGGCGGTGAAAACCAGGCGCAGGGCCTTCGGTCTGGCAATTACGTGACCGGCGACAACAACCAGGCGGTCGGCACGGACGTGGGCGATACGGTTGGCGGCAGCAACAACCAGGCAGTTGGCACGAACGCGGGGAATACGGTCACCGGCGACAACAACCAGGCGGTCGGCACGAACGCGGGCAATACGGTTGGCGGCTCCAACAACCAGGCGTCGGGTGATGATGCCGGCAACGTCGTCACCGGTGACAACAATCAGGCATCTGGCAATGACGTCGGCAACCATGTCGGCGGCAGCGAAAACCAGGCGCAGGGCCTTCGGTCTGGCAATTACGTGACCGGCTCCAACAACCAGGCGGTCGGCACGGACGTGGGCGATACGGTTGGCGGCAGCAACAACCAGGCAGTTGGCACGAACGCGGGGAATACGGTCACCGGCGACAACAACCAGGCGTCGGGTGATGACGCCGGCAACGTCGTCACCGGCGACAACAATCAGGCATCTGGCAATGACGTCGGCAACCATGTCGGCGGCAGCGAAAACCAGGCGCAGGGCCTTCGGTCTGGCAATTACGTGACCGGCTCCAACAACCAGGCCTCGGGAACCGACGCAGGAGACACCGTCACCGGCTCCAACAACCAGGCGGTCGGCTCGAACGTGGGCAATACGGTTGGCGGTTCCAACAACCAGGCAGGCGGCACGAACGCGGGCAATACGGTTGGCGGCTCCAACAACCAGGCGTCGGGTGATGATGCCGGCAACGTCGTCACCGGCGACAACAATCAGGCATCTGGCAATGACGTCGGCAACCATGTCGACGGCAGCGAAAACCAGGCGCAGGGCCTTCGGTCTGGCAATTACGTGACCGGCGACAACAACCAGGCGGTCGGCACGGACGCGGGCAATAAGGTCACCGGCAGCAACAACCAGGCGGTCGGCACGAACGCGGGCAATACGGTCACCGGCGACAACAACCAGGCGTCGGGTGATGATGCCGGCAACGTCGTCACCGGCGACAACAATCAGGCATCTGGCAATGACGTCGGCAACCATGTCGGCGGCAGCGAAAACCAGGCGCAGGGCCTTCGGTCTGGCAATTACGTGACCGGCGACAACAACCAGGCGGTCGGCACGGACGTGGGCGATACGGTTGGCGGCAGCAACAACCAGGCAGTTGGCACGAACGCGGGGAATACGGTCACCGGCGACAACAACCAGGCGGTCGGCACGAACGCGGGCAATACGGTTGGCGGCTCCAACAACCAGGCGTCGGGTGATGATGCCGGCAACGTCGTCACCGGCGACAACAATCAGGCATCTGGCAATGACGTCGGCAACCATGTCGGCGGCAGCGAAAACCAGGCGCAGGGCCTTCGGTCTGGCAATTACGTGACCGGCTCCAACAACCAGGCGGTCGGCACGGACGTGGGCGATACGGTTGGCGGCAGCAACAACCAGGCAGTCGGCACGAACGCGGGCAATACGGTCACCGGCGACAACAACCAGGCGTCGGGTGACGATGCCGGCAACGTCGTCACCGGCGACAACAATCAGGCATCTGGCAATGACGTCGGCAACCATGTCGGCGGCAGCGAAAACCAGGCGCAGGGCCTTCGGTCTGGCAATTACGTGACCGGCGACAACAACCAGGCCTCGGGAACCGACGCAGGAGACACCGTCACCGGCTCCAACAACCAGGCGGTCGGCTTGAACGTGGGCAATACGGTTGGCGGTTCCAACAACCAGGCGGTCGGCACGAACGTGGGCAATACGGTTGGCGGCTCCAACAACCAGGCGTCGGGTGATGATGCCGGCAACGTCGTCACCGGCGACAACAATCAGGCATCTGGCAATGACGTCGGCAACCATGTCGACGGCAGCGAAAACCAGGCGCAGGGCCTTCGGTCTGGCAATTACGTGACCGGCGACAACAACCAAGCCTCGGGAACCGACTCGGGCGACACCGTCACCGGCTCCAACAACCAGGCGTCTGGCAATGACGTCGGCAATACGGTCAAGGGCAACGGCAACCAGGCTTCGGGAACCGACTCGGGCAACACCGTGACCGGCGACAACAATCGGGCGTTCGGCGATACCGTCGGCAACAATGTCGGCGGCAGCGGCAACGAGGCCTGGGGAACCGACTCGGGCAACCTCGTGACCGGCGACAACAACCAGGCGTTCGGCGATACCGTCGGAAATACGGTCAAGGGCAACGGCAACCAAGCTTCAGGAACCGACTCGGGCGACACCGTCACTGGCGACAACAATCAGGCGTTCGGCGACACCGTTGGCAACAATGTTGGCGGCAGCGACAACCAGGCGCAGGGCCTTGATTCGGGCAACACCGTCACCGGCGATAACAACCAGGCTGCCGGCACGAACGTCGGCAACACGGTTGATGGCAGCGGCAACCGCGCTGCCGGCCTGGCCTCCGGCAACTCCGTATCCGGCCAGAACAATCAGGCGGGCGGCGAGTCGTCGGGGAACTCCGTAACCGGCACCGACAACCAGGCGAACGGTTACGATTCCGGCAACCTCGTTACCGGGATCAACAATCAGGCCAACGGGTATGAGGTCGGCAATACGGTCAGCGGCACTGACAACCAGGCGCAGGGCTTTCTGTCCGGCAACACCGTGACCGGCGCCAACAATCAGGCTGATGGGACCTATGTCGGCAGCAACGTCTACGGCAACGACAACCAGGCTGCCGGCCTGAGCACTGGCAATTTCGTTATCGGCGACAACAACCAGGCGAGCGGCACCAGTTGCGGCAATGGCAACGGCGTCGATATTGGCTACGATAATCAGGCATCGGGCCGCGACTGCGGCAATAACGTCGTCGGGGTCAACAATCAGGCGTCCGGCACCCAGGTTGGCGACGGCGTGACGGGCAACGACAACCAGGCGCGGGGGTATCAGTCCGGCAACGACGTGTACGGCTACGACAATCAGGCTTCGGGCACGAATGTTGGCAATCGCGTGACGGGATCTGACAACGTCGCCTTCGGCAACAACTCCGGCAACGACGTCTTCGGGTACAACAACATCGCCATGGGCACGGGCGCCGGGAACGGCGCTGCCAACCCGGCCGGCTTCTATGACACCATCGCCATCGGAACCAACGCTCAAGCGCCGGCCACCTATGGGATCGCAATGGGCCGCAACACGGTCGTGCAGATGCCGGGCGGGGTCGCCATCGGTACCGACTCCAGCGGGGCGGGGGCGGTGTCGACGCAGATCAACCAGATTGTGCTCGGTACGCAGTTGCATACCTATACGATGCCGGGAATTACGTCGGACCTCAGCCGGGCGCGCCAGTCGGGGCCACTGGAACTCGTGACGTCGGATGCGGCCGGCAACCTCGGCACCGACAACGGAATGTTCACCAAGACTCTGGACGAGCATGCGTCGGGCATTGCGCTGGCGATGTCGATGCACAATCCAGATCTGGTTGGACCGGAGACATTTGGCGTCGCAGCGAATTGGGGGACATTCGGCGATGCATTTGGCGTGAGCCTTTCGGCCATGGGCGTGTTCGGCCATGATGTGTTTGCCGAAGGCGACAGGTTGGCGTTTTCTGGCGGGTTCGGCGTAGGGTTGCCCTATGGCGGCGGCGGCGCCGTCGGTGGAGCGCACATTGGGTTGCAGTGGACGCGTTAGCTTTGGGCTGAGTCTTGAGCAAAGCAGGTCTGCATGTTGCGTGTGATCAGGGGCGATCCGAGAAATCACAGGCGGGAACCGGAAATGTGGCCCGAGGCGCCACAGGATGACCGATGGTCGCCGGAGGAAGAGCCTCGAGAGCCTCGCGAGCCTCAACCGCGTCGCCGTCACGTGAGCGACCACCGCGACCACAGCCAGGGCAACTTGCTGTTCGAGCGGATCGCCTTCAGAGCGGCCATTGCCTTTGCCCTGATATGCGGCGCAGCAGCTCTTTACGTCATCGCGAACAACGGTGCTTTCAATGTGCGCGCGCAGAAGACGGCGAAATCGGCTGACGCGCAATCCAGTCCCGCTCCCGCCGCGACGGCCGCACGCCAGACGCTGGCGCAACCCCAGCCTGCTGGGCTGGCCATGCCGAGCACCGACGGTCTTGTGATCCTTATCCGCAGTTCGATCATCGCCCTTCAGCAAGCGAATGTATCAGGCGATTATGCGGTCCTTCGTGATATCGGGGCACCGGGCTTTCAGCAGGCAAACAGCCCCGAGAAGTTGAGCAAGGCTTTTGCCGATCTGCGTGGCCGCAAGATCGACCTCGGGCAAATCGCAGTCGTCAACCCGCAACTGGTTGCTGAACCCAAGATCGATGCGAAGGGCTTCCTGAGCCTCAGTGGATTCTTCCCGGTAGCAACAGAGCGGGTGAATTTCGACCTCGCCTTCCAGATGCTTGGCGGGCACTGGCGTTTGTTCGGAATCGGCGTCCATCCAGCCCAGACACCAGCGGCCGGTCAGAGCAAGGAGGCGACGAAGTCGACTGGAGATGTTGCCGGTCAGGTTCCCGACGATGCCAGGTTGATATCCCTCATTCGTGGTTCAGTCGTCGCGCTCAACCAAGCGAATATGACGGGTGACTATTCTGTATTGCGTGGAATTGCCGCACCCGGATTTCAGAGTGCAAATACGCCCGATCGACTCGCGGAGAGCTTTGCGAACTTGAGAGCGCGCCAGCTCGATCTTGCTCCCGTGACGGTGATCGAACCACGGCTGTTTCGTCCTGCAGGACTGGACGCACAGGGATTCCTGCGGCTGACGGGCTATTTTCCGAGCAGACCGGAGCAGGTGAATTTCGATCTCGCCTACCAATTCGCTGGTGGGCAATGGCGCCTGTTCGGAATCGGCGTCAATACCAGCCGCGACACTGCCGGCAGTCCTGCTGTACCGGCGCCGGCGGGCGGTCCCGCTGCACCGCCGACGGCTGGAAATCCCGCTGTACCGCCGGCGGCAGGCGCCGACGCCGGCAAGAAGGGGCGCGAAACCGGGAAGGTGACGCCATCGGTGTCGGGGGAGCCGCCGGTACCTCGGCTTCGTCCATAGTCCTTGAGATATATGGCAGCCTGGTCCTCACCCATAGAAGTGGCCCGACCTGAGACTTGAGGTGGAAGACGGGACGGTCGTGTCCCCAGTGATGGTGTAGCTGGGCAAAGCAAGCCGCGAGCGAAATAGAAATTGACTATCCGCGGGGCGGAAGAACTATGGAACTTGCTTATGCGTTTGTGATTGAATCACTTCAAGAAAAATAGAAATCCAAGAAATTGGCCGTGATGCGGATGACCTCGTCGAAGGCGACGAGGCGCTCTTCGCTGCCTTCGGAATGCGACGTCTCGATCGCGTTCACGGCGAACCTCCTTGGCGGTTTGTCTACACGCCAAGGAATGGTGTATCGCCTAACGCTCACGCGAAAATTGAGTAGAAAGTGGCGGGAGCCAACCTTTACTTTGGGGCTTCGGCGAGTATCTCTACCCTGCAAGTGAGCGGAATCTCCTGCGTCGTCGTGCCGTAGATATCTCGGTCGCTTTGAGGATCGTAATTCTCGGTTTCGATCTCGTACTCGCCGGTGGCCGACGTTGAGAATACGCCTCGAGGTTCGCCTCGCTCTTTCCAGTCCTTGAGGTCGATGAACACCGCGGGCGGCTCGAACTGGTATTTGTCGAACACATCCTGTTTTGGCGGAATCCGGACTGATGCAGTGACCTCGCCGTTCGCGGCAAAGGTTACCTCGCCCTCGATCATGAACTCAAAGACCATTCCGAGGCGACGGCAGTGCCCGCTAAGAGGAGCGCGAGACACGACCGCGCGATCGTCGGAAAATTCGTCTGCTGCACCATCACTGGATCGCGACGGGTGAAGTACTCGATTGAAGTCGAGATACGGGTAGGAGTACCAGAAGAACACAGCTATTACGGCAGCCCAGAAGCCCAGACCGACGATCCTCTTCCAGTCGAGCCACGGCACCTTTCGACGAAGTGTGTGCCAAGCACCTCTCAAGGACGCCCTCATCATCAGAGCGCAAAGCCAATGAGCGCTACAGAGCGCTCAAAGATCGCAATTCCGGCCAGAGTCCGGAATTTCATCCCTCAGTGACTTCAGCATATCTCCGAGGTACTCGACGCTCAACCTGACGATCACATCAATCGGGATGCGTGTCTCTCCATCCGCCCTAGTCGACAGCAGGACCACCGGCCGCTCCGTACCTTTCTCGGCTCGAATTGCTGGGACGTCGTCTGGTGAGAGAGCCAAAACTGGTTCACGCTCGACTGTGATGAACTCCGAATGGAGTATCCTGCTCAGCGCTTGGTGCAGGGTGATCTCCGAGACGGGTTCGTGATCGCGGTTCGCTCCTTCTGTCGCTTCCATAGAAGAACGACTGGCAATTTTCTTCATCTGACTGACGGAGTCAGTTGCCTCAGCAAAGTTCCTCAACGAGGCAGCTAGTATCAAAAGATCGCGCCTGGCGAGCAGGCTGGATGAGCGGTCGAGGTCTTGGACCACAGCGCTCGGACCGAAAACCTGAACCGTCTGGGCGAGCCACATCAAGCGCACCAAGTGCTCGAGAACTTGGTCGTAGAGGAAACGGACGTCGAACACAGAATTTGCCCTGGTCGCGATCCCGCGCTTGCTCCCCTGAGCGCTACTCTACCCTTGGTTGCCTACTGTCGGAAGGGTTGGTGGAGCCAATCGGAATCGAACCGACGACCTCTTGAATGCCATTCAAGCGCTCTCCCAACTGAGCTATGGCCCCATCCTCACGTAGTCTGCCGGCTGGCTTCTCTGCGGTTCGCCGGGCTTTTCGAGCGGCAGGTTGGGACCCGCCGCCTCCGCAAAGTGCGCGGAACCTATGCCGCATGCCTTTCCAGATCAAGACCGCATCGGCGGTCTAGCGTTCCTCTTCGTCCACGTCGCCGATGATGTCGCCGACGTCCTCCTCGTCTTCCTCTTCCTCCTCGGCCAGGAAGGTATCGTCGTCATCGTCGCCTTCGATCTCCTCCTCGCCGGGAACCTTGACGGCGCCGCTGTCAGCGGCCTCCTCGTCGGCCTCCTCCAGCGACACCAGCTCGGCCGCGACCAAATCGTCGGCCTCCTCCTCGACCACAGCCTTGGCCGGCTTGGCGGCGGTTTGCGGGCGTGCGCGGGTCACCGCCACCTCGAACTGGGTGCCGCAGCGCGGGCACAGAATCGGTTCGTGGTTCAGGTCGTAATATCGTGCTCCGCAGTTGGGACAGAGCCTTTTGGTTCCGAGCTCAGCTTTCGTCACGGTTGATGCCTCGTCCGAGCGTTAAGCGGCCCCCCCATAATGCGCCCACCCGGCACTGTCAAAACCATTTCTTGGGTGGCGCGCAGGAATGATGACCTCACTCTCCGGCTATGCTATCCGGACGGCGCGCGGGGGCTGGGGTCGGGCGCCGGCTTGGCGGGCATGGTCCGGCCGCCTCCGGCAGCCGGCGGAAGCCTCGGCCAAGAGCGGGCAGCAATCGGAGCAAAGGTCTTTTCATGTCGGGCGACAACACTGCCACGCCGCTGACTGCGAGGGCATCGGGGCCGCTTGCCGGCACCATCCGCCCGCCGGGCGACAAGTCGATTTCCCACCGCGCCATCATGCTGGGGGCGCTCGCCGTCGGCGAGACCACGGTCGAGGGGCTGCTCGAGGGCGGCGACATCCTGGCCACCATCGCCGCCATGCGCGCCTTCGGCGCGCCGGTCAGCCGCACCGGGCCGGGCGCCTGGCGGGTCAACGGCCTCGGCGTCGGCGGCCTGCTCGAGCCCGAGGCGGTGATCGACTACGGCAATGCCGGAACCGGCGTCCGCCTGGCGCTGGGCATCGCCGGCAGCCACGCCTTCGCCACCACCTTCGCCGGCGACGCTTCGCTGGCGAAGCGGCCCATGGGCCGCGTGCTCGACCCCCTACGCCGCATGGGCGTCCAGGCCATCGCCCGCTCCGGCGACCGCCTGCCGGTAACCGTGCGCGGGCCCGAGACCCTGGTGCCGATCGAGTTCCGGGTTCCCGTCCCCTCGGCCCAGGTCAAGTCGGCGGTTCTGCTGGCGGCGCTGAACAGCGGCGGGGTCACCACGGTCATCGAGCCGGTCGCCACCCGCGACCATACCGAGCGCATGCTCGCCGCCTTCGGCGCGGCCATCGAGGTCGAGGACGGCACCGACGGCAGCCGTACCATCCGCATCGAGGGCGGCCGCAACCTCAAGCCCCAGGCGATCGCCATCCCCGGCGACCCGAGTTCGGCCGCCTTCCCGCTGGTCGCGGCGTTGATCGTTCCCGGCTCCGACGTCACCATCGAGAACGTGCTCCTCAACCCGACCCGCACCGGCCTGATCGAGACGCTTCTCGAGATGGGCGCCGACATCGCCATCGGCAAGAAGCGCCGGGTCGGCGGCGAGGAGGTCGGCGACGTCCGCGTCAAGGCGAGCCGCCTCAAAGGCGTGACCGTGCCAGCGTCCCGCGCGCCCTCCATGATCGACGAATATCCGGTGCTCGCCGTCGCTGCCGCCTTTGCGGACGGGCAGACGGTGATGGAAGGCATCGGCGAGATGCGGGTCAAGGAATCGGACCGCATCGCCGCCGTGGTCGCCGGCCTCAGGGCGAACGGCGTCACGGTGGAGGACACGCCCGACTCCATGGCTGTGACCGGCGCGGCTCAGGTACCGGGCGGCGGCGGCGTGGTGACCCAGCTCGACCATCGCATCGCCATGAGCTTCGTCGTGCTGGGCCTTGCCAGCCAGGCGCCGGTGACCATCGACGACGCGACGCCGATTTCCACCAGTTTCCCGGACTTCAGCGCCCTGATGGCCGGCATCGGCGCCCAGTTTGAGGATGCCGGTGGCTGACGTTCCACCCCGCCCGGGCATCTGCGGTATCGCCACCTCCCCCCTTGTGGGGGAGGTCGGATTTCCCCGGTTTGCGTCAGCAAACCGGCTTTGGAAATCCGGGAGAGGGGTGAACCGGTGCGGGAAGGCAAAGCGGTGGTGGAGCCGGCCGCGTCGGCGCTGGCAAGGCGGCGTTCAGGCGGACGTGGCCCAAGCGTGTCGCCATCGTGCCGACCCTCGGCTGCATACCCCTCACCCTGTTTTTCTAAGCTCGCTTCGCTCACAAAGAAAAACAGCCCTCTCCCACAAGGGGAGAGGGGGCGATCCGGTTGGCCGCAGAGCGCAAGGGCCATCGGTCCGCCCATGATCATTGCCATCGACGGACCGGCGGCGGCCGGCAAGGGGACCCTGGCTGAGCGCCTTTCAGCCCATTACGGCCTGCCCTACCTCGATACCGGACTGCTCTACCGGCTGACCGGCAAGATGATGGTCGAGCAGGGCCTCGACCCGGACGACCCTGCGGCAGCCGAGCGCGTGGCCCGCGGGCTCGAACCGGCGCTCCTCGGCGATCCGACCCTGCGCGGCCACGAGGCCGGCGAGCTCGCCTCGCGGGTGGCCGTCCATGCCGGCGTCAGGGCGGCACTGCTCGATCTCCAGCGCGCCTTTGCCGCGAGGCCCGGGGGCGCCGTCCTCGACGGCCGCGATATCGGCACCGCCGTCTGCCCCGAGGCCGATATCAAGATCTTCGTCACCGCCAGCCCCGAGGTCCGCGCCCGCCGGCGCACCGACGAGCTTCGCGCCAAGGGCCGGGCGGTCGACTACATGACTATCCTCTCCGAGATCATCGGCCGCGACGCCCGCGATTCCGGCCGCACCGCCGCCCCCCTAAGAGCGGCCGCGGATGCTCACTTGCTCGATACCAGCGACAAGGATATAGAAGCCGCGTTCCGCGCGGCCGTTGACATTGTCGATCGGGCGCGGGCAGGGCACGACTGACGGGAACGGCGCTTGGAAACGGGTGCGTTGCCCGATTTTCGTGCTGTCCGCCCCGGGACGGTCGCGAACCCCGCTTTCCAGCGGGCGGAACGGGAACTGCCGACTTCATGACCTTCGCGCGCCACGCCGCCATGCGGGCGGGTTTCCAGTCCGGGTCGTGAAGTGGGTCCGATCAACGCCAACCGCCGGTCTGCGCCGCCGGCGAAGCAGGAGTGTCAATGCCAGTAGCTGCCGCCCCCACCAAGGAGGATTTTGCCGCCCTTCTCGCCGAGAGCTTCACCACCAATGAGGCGATGGAAGGCGCGGTCATCAAGGGGAAGATCGTCGCGATCGAGAAGGATCTCGCGGTCATCGATGTCGGCCTCAAGACCGAGGGCCGCGTCCCGCTCAAGGAATTCACCGTTCCCGGCCGCGAATCCAGCCTCAAGGTCGGCGACGAGGTCGAGGTCTATCTCGAGCGCATCGAGAATGCCCTCGGTGAGGCCGTGCTCAGCCGCGAGAAGGCCCGCCGCGAGGAGAGCTGGGTCAAGCTCGAGGAGAGCTTCAACAAGAACGAGAAGGTGACCGGGGTCATCTTCAACCAGGTCAAGGGCGGCTTCACCGTCGATCTCGACGGCGCCGTGGCCTTCCTGCCGCGGTCCCAGGTCGACATCCGTCCGGTGCGCGATGTCGGCCCGCTGATGCACACGCCGCAGCCCTTCCAGATCCTCAAGATGGACAAGCGCCGCGGCAACATCGTCGTGTCGCGCCGCACCGTGCTCGAAGAGACCCGGGCCGAGCAGCGCTCCGAGCTGGTCCAGAGCCTCGAGGAAGGCCAGATCATCGACGGCGTCGTCAAGAACATCACCGATTACGGTGCCTTCGTTGATCTCGGCGGCATCGACGGCCTCCTGCACGTCACCGACATTGCCTGGCGGCGCATCAACCACCCGTCCGAGGTGCTGTCGATCGGCCAGACCGTCAAGGTGCAGATCATCCGCGTCAACCACGAGACCCACCGCATCTCGCTCGGCATGAAGCAGCTCGAGGCCGATCCGTGGCAGGGCATCGAGGCCAAGTACCCGGTCGGCGTGAAGTTCAAGGGCCGCGTCACCAACATCACCGACTACGGCGCCTTCGTCGAGCTTGAGCCCGGCATCGAGGGCCTCATCCACGTCTCCGAGATGAGCTGGACCAAGAAGAACGTCCATCCCGGCAAGATCGTTTCGACCAGCCAGGAAGTCGAGGTGATGATCCTCGAGGTCGATCCGGTGAAGCGGCGCATCTCGCTGGGCCTCAAGCAGACGCTCGCCAATCCGTGGGAGACCTTCGCCGAGAAGTACCCGCCGGGCACGATCGTCGAGGGCGAGGTCAAGAACAAGACCGAGTTCGGCCTGTTCATCGGCCTCGACGGCGACGTCGATGGCATGGTCCACCTGTCCGATCTCGACTGGAACCGGCCGGGCGAACAGGCGATCGAGGACTACAACCGCGGCGACCAGGTGCGCGCCCAGGTGCTCGACGTCGATGTCGAGAAGGAGCGCATCTCGCTCGGCATCAAGCAGGTCGGCGGTGATCCCTTCGCCGAGGCCGCCGCATCCGGCGATCTCCGCAAGGGTGCGGTCGTCACCTGCGAGGTCATCGACGTCAAGGATGCCGGCATCGATGTGCGCATCGCCGACACCGACTTGACCGCCTTCATCCGCCGTTCGGACCTGTCGCGCGACCGTTCCGAGCAGCGGCCGGAGCGCTTCGCCAAGGGCGAGAAGGTCGATGCGCGGGTGACCAACTTCGACAAGAAGAGCCGCAAGATCTCGGTGTCGATCAAGGCGCTCGAGATCGCCGAGGAGAAGGAAGCCGTCGCTCAGTACGGCTCCTCCGATTCCGGCGCTTCGCTCGGCGACATCCTCGGTGCCGCTCTCAAGGCGCGCGAGGAAGGTCACGAAGGGGAAGAGGAAGAGGAATAGCGGGCGGCTCCGGCCACCCAGCACCACGCTTCTGCGGCCCGCGCCCCACGGCGCGGGCCGTTTTCGTCTGCCCACGCCCAGCGCCCCTTGCCCGCATGGCGCTAAGGCGCTAACCCACCGGGCCTGGGGAACAGTGAGGCCTGACCCATGTCCATGACCGCCGACCAGATCGTCGACCGTCGCCGCCTGCGCCGAAAGCTCACTTTCTGGCGCGTCGTCGGCTTCCTGGCGATCCTCATCATCATCGCCGGTGCCGTCATCGGCCTGGCCGGGCGCAACGCCTTCCCGCTGATCGCCGAGCCGCAGATCGCCCGCGTCACCGTTTCCGGCTTCATCGCCAACGACCGCAATCGCGACGAGATGCTGGCGCGGCTCGCCCGGACCGATGCCGTCAAGGGCGTCATCATCGCCATCAATTCGACCGGCGGCTCGACTGCCGGCGGCGAGGCGCTCTATGAGGGCATCCGCCAGCTCGCCGAGAAGAAGCCGACGGTCGCCACCATCGCCACCTTCGGCGCCTCGGCGGCCTATATGACCGCCATTGCCACCAACCACATCGTGGCGCGGCGCTCGTCGATCACCGGCTCGATCGGCGTGCTCTTCCAATACCCGGAGGTCAGCGAGCTGCTCAAGACCCTCGGCGTCAAGGTCGAGGACATCAAGAGCGCCCCGCTCAAGGCGCAGCCGAACCCGTTCGAGCCGACCACCGATCAGGCGCGTCAGGTCATCCAGGGCGTCGTCGACGACACCTTCAACTGGTTCGTCGACATCGTCGCCGAGCGTCGCGGGCTCGCCCGCGCCGACGCGCTGTCGCTTGCCGACGGGCGCATCTACACCGGCCAGCAGGCGCTGGCCGCCAATCTGATCGACGAGATCGGCGGCGAGCAGGCGGCAATTGCCTGGCTGGGCAGCAAGGGCGTCGACACCAGGCTGCCGATCCGCGACTGGAAGCCGCCCAACGCGGGCGGTGGTCTGTTCCCGCTGGCCGATGCTGCGGCATTATGGATCGCTGAAAAGACCGGCATAGCGCCTGCGCTACTGCGTGGCGGCGTGCTGGACCGAATTCTTCCGCAAAGTCTGAAGCTTGACGGTCTCATGTCGGTTTGGCAGGGTTCAGCCGGCGCTGGCGCCGTGCCTGCCGAGGGGGCAGCCCAATGATCAAGTCGGAACTCGTCCAGAAGCTGTCTGAACAAAATCCGCACCTCTATCAACGCGACGTCGAAAACATCGTCAACGCCATCCTCAGCGAGATCACCGATGCGCTGTCGCGTGGCGACCGGGTGGAACTGCGCGGCTTCGGTGCCTTCTCGGTCAAGAACCGTCCGGCGCGCACGGGGCGCAACCCGCGCACCGGAAGCCGGGTGGCGGTGACCGAGAAATACGTGCCCTTCTTCAAGACCGGCAAGGAGATGCGCGAGCGCCTCAACACCTGAGCCGCCGCCCTGCCGCAGCGGGGGACGCGCCACCCGCGCAAGGACTGCGATGCGACGCTTCCTGATCTTCTTCGTGCTGCTGCCCATCGCCATCGTCGCGGTGGCCCTCTCGGTCGCCAACCGCTCGGGCGTCGTGCTGTCGTTCGATCCGCTCGGCGGCGGCGCACCGCGCTGGTCGGTCGAACTGCCGCTCTTCATCCTGCTCTTCGCCACGCTTGCCTTGGGTGTTCTGGTTGGCGGCATCGCCACCTGGATCGGCCAGGGCAAATGGCGGCGGGCGGCGCGCGCCGAGCGCGCCAATGCGGCGCGCCTGCGCCAGGAAGTCGAACGCCTGCGCGAGCGTGTCAGCGCGACGCCGGCCCTGCCGCCACCCTTCACCGACCGCGACGCGGCGTAGAGCCGTCTCGCCCCATGCGTTTCGTCGGCGCGGCCGAAATCAATTCAGCCCTCGACTATCCCACCCTGGCGGAAGCGTTGGCCGGGGCGTTTCGCACCGGCATCGTGGCGCCGGTGCGCCACCATCACACCATCGAGCGGGGCGGGGAGAGCGCCACGCTGCTCCTCATGCCGGCCTGGGACCCGGCGGGCGGCGGCTATATCGGCGTCAAGGTCGCCTCCGTCTTTCCGCTCAATGCGGCGCGGGGCAAGCCCAGCGTCATGGGCACCTATCTGCTGCTTGCCGGCGACAGCGGCGCGCCGCTTGCCGGCTTCGATGGCATGACCCTGACGCTCTGGCGCACGGCCGCTGCCTCAGCGCTGGCCGCGGGCTTCCTCGCCCGGCCCGATGCCAGCCGCATGGCGATGATCGGCGCCGGCGCGCTCGCCCCCCGGCTGATCGCCGCCCACGCGGCCACCCGCCCGATCACGCAGGTCACCATCTGGAACCGCACGCCCGAGACCGCCGAGCGCCTGGCCGCAGCGCTCGATCGCCCCGGCCTCACCGTGACCGCCACGCGCGACCGCGAGAGGGCGGTGGCCGCGGCCGACATCGTCTCGGTCGCCACCATGAGCCCGACACCACTGGTCGAAGGCGCCTGGCTCAAGCCCGGCGCCCATGTCGACCTCACCGGCGCCTACACGCCGGCGATGCGCGAGGCCGACGACGCGGCGATCCGCCGGGCGCGCGTCCATGTCGACACCCGCGGCGGGGCGCTCAAGGAGGCCGGCGACATCGTCCAGCCGCTTGCCGCCGGTGTCATCGGCGAGGCCGACATTGCCGGCGACCTCTTCGACCTCTGCCGCGGCACGGTTCCCGGCCGCCGCTCGGACGACGAAATCACGCTCTTCAAGTCGGTCGGCTCGGCCATCGAGGACCTCGCCGCGGCCGTCCTCGTCTGGCAACGGCTGGCGGTCGCCTGACCGCGGTTTTCCGCGGTTTCCTGCCCCCGTTGGAACTCCTTCCCCGTTTCGTGCCAAATGCACCCCCCATGAGCCTCATCGTGAAGATATGCGGCCTCTCGACGGAGGAGACGCTGGACGCCGCGCTTGTCGCCGGCGCCGACATGGTCGGCTTCAACTTCTTTGCGAAGAGCCCGCGTTTCGTGTCGCCCGCGCGCGCCGCTGAACTGGCTGAGCGCGTCGCTGGCCGCGCCGAGATCGTCGCGGTCACCGTCGATATGGACGATGCAGGCCTTGCCGAGATCGTCGCGAGCGGCGGGCGTCGACTGCATTCCAGCTTCACGGGTCCGAAACGCCGGAGCGCGCAGTCGCGGTGGTCGAAGCGCTTCGGCCGCCCGGTGATCAAGGCGCTGCCCATCGCGACGGCCGATGATCTGGCGGTCGCGGCGCGAAGCTACATGGCCGTCGTCGACCGGCTGCTGCTCGATGCCAAGCCGCCCAAGGGCGCGACCCGCCCCGGCGGCCTCGGCACGCCCTTCGACTGGACGCTGCTCGCCGGCTTCGACCCCGACATCCCATACCTGCTCTCCGGCGGGCTGGCGCCCGGCAACGTCGCCGAGGCGATCGCGGTCACCGGCGCCCCCGGCGTCGACGTATCCTCAGGCGTTGAGAGTGCCCCCGGCCGCAAGGAGGCCAACCTGATCCGCGCCTTCATTTCCAATGCCCGCCGCGCCGGCGCCGCATCGCCCATGC
>CAWHLP010000018.1:0-26713 GCA_963830205.1 uncultured Alphaproteobacteria bacterium
AGCGCCCGGTGGATGTGGTCGGTGAGATAGGGCAGGAACGGCGCCATCACCCGCATCAGCGTCACCAGCACCGTGTAGAGCGTGTCATAGGCCGCCGTCTTGTCGGCGTCCTTGTCGCTCTTCCAGAAGCGGTCGCGCGAGCGCCGGATGTACCAGTTGTTGAGCGCCTCGATGAAGGGCGGCAGCGCGTTGCAGCCGCCGGCAAGGTCGAGCCGGTCCATCGCCGTCTCGACGGCGCTGACCAGTTCTGCCGTCTTGCCGAGGATGTAGCGATCGAGCTCGGCTTCCGCCGTCGTCACCAGCTTGCCCTTGATGCCGTCGATGTTCGCGTAGAGCGTGAAGAACGAATAGGCGTTCCAGATCGGCAGCATAACGGCGCGCACCGCCTCGCCGATCGCCTTGCCGTCCTTGGGCATGGCGAGGTCGCCGCCCGCCATCAGCGGCGACGACATCATGTACCATCTGAGCGCATCGGCGCCGTAGGTGTTGAACACCTCGATCGGATCGGGATAGTTCTTCAGCCGCTTGGAAAGCTTCTGCTTGGTCTCGTCGAGAACGATGCCGTGGCCGATCGCCGAGCGGAACGGCGCGCAGTCGAACAGCGCCGTCGACATCACCATCAGCGTGTAGAACCAGCCGCGCGTCTGGCCGACATATTCGACGATGAAGTCGCCGGGGAAGTGGCTGTCGAACCACTCCTTGTTCTCGAATGGGTAGTGCACCTGGCAGAAGGGCATCGAGCCCGACTCGAACCAGCAGTCGAGCACGTCGCCGACGCGCCGCATGGTCGACCTGCCGGTCGGATCGTCCGGGTTCGGGCGCGTCAGCTCGTCGACATAGGGCCGGTGCAGGTCCTTCGGACGGACGCCGAAATCGCGCTCCAGCTCGTCGAGCGAACCGTAGACGTCGGTGCGCGGATAATTGGGATCGTCCGACTTCCACACCGGGATCGGCGCGCCCCAGAAGCGGTTGCGGCTGATGTTCCAGTCATACGCATTGGCCAGCCAGTTGCCGAAGATGCCGTCGCGCACATGCGCCGGCATCCAGGTGATGCCCTTGTTGAGCTCCACCATGCGGTCGCGGAACTTGGTCACCTCGACGTACCAGGAGGGCATCGCCTTGTAGATCAGCGGCTGGTCGGTGCGCCAGCAATGCGGATAGTTGTGGTCGTAGGTCTCGTGGCGGAAGACGACGCCCGCTTCCTTGAGGTCGCGGATGATCGGCTTGTTGGCCTCGAAGACGTTCAGGCCGGCATAAGGCGGCACCTCGCCGGTGAAGTTGCCGGCCAGATCCACCGGATCGACCACCGGCAGGCCCTCCTTCTGGCCGACCTTGAGGTCGTCCTCGCCGAAGGCCGGCGCGATGTGGACGACGCCGGTGCCCTCGCCCATCTCGATGAAATCGCCGGCGATGACGCGGAAGCCGCCCTTGGCCTTCTCGCCCGCGAAGAAGGGAAACAGCGGCGCGTAGGTGCGCCCGACGAGCTCGCCGCCCTTCAGCGCGCCGACTTGGGCGTAGCCGTCCAGCTCCGGCGCGTAGTGCTCCACCGAGCTTTCGGCAAGGATCACCCGCGCGCCGTCCTTCTCCATCACCGCGTAGTCGGCATCCGGCGCCACCGCCAGACCGACATTGGAGGGCAGCGTCCACGGCGTCGTCGTCCAGGCGAGCAGCCGCGTGTTGGTGTCGCCGTCCAGCAGGAAGCCGATGGTCAGCGCCGGGTCCTGGCGGGCACGGTAGGAATCGTCCAGCCGCGTCTCGGACTGCGACAGCGGCGTCTGCGCCGCCCACGAATAGGGCACGACGCGATAGCCCTCGTAGACCAGCCCTTTGTCCCACAGCTGTTTGAAGGCCCAGATGGTGCTCTCCATGTAGGAGAGGTCCATGGTGCGGTAGTCGTTTTCGAAGTCGACCCAGCGCGCCGAGCGGTTGACGTAATACTCCCAGTCGCTGCGGAACTGCATGATCGACGTGCGGCAGTGCTCGTTGAACTTCGCCAGGCCGTATTTGAGGATGTCCTGCCGGCCGTTGAGGTTGAGCTCCTTCTCCGAATGCAGCTCCGCCGGCAGGCCGTGGCAATCCCAGCCGAAGCGCCGCTCGACCATTTTGCCGCGCATGGTCTGGTAGCGCGGCACCATGTCCTTCACGAAGCCGGTGACGATGTGCCCGTAGTGCGGCAGGCCGTTGGCGAAGGGCGGTCCGTCATAGAAGACGAATTCCGGCGCACCCTGCTCCCGCCGGCGCTCGATCGAGCGCTGGAAGGTCTTCTCGGCCTCCCAGGCCGCCCCGATCGCTTCCTCGATGCGCGGAAAGCTGGGCGAGGGATCGGCGGGCGGATAGACGGTCTTGGCGGTGGCCGGCGTGGCTCGTGTCGTTCATGGTGTCGTCTAGATGGTGCGGCGTCGCCGGAACCGCGACCCCTTGAAGAAATCGGCCGGATCGATACCGCCTTTGGCGCCGCTTCGCTACCCTCATGGTGGGTCCGCGCCAGGCGGCGGCCCGTGGCGGGCGCCTGAGGGTGAGGCCCGCTAACCCTTCGTTTACCGCATGGCTGCCCTGAGAAAGATGCAAGCTTGCATATTATAAGTGAGCTTATTATATCTCCCATCATGCAAAACACACATATGCCTCCGGCCAAGGGCATCGGCCTCTTGGTCCACGACGTCAGTCGTCTCCTGCGCCGCCGGATCGATCATCAGGCGCAGGCCGTCGGCCTGACCAGCGCCCAGTGGCGGGTGCTCGCCGCCGTCTCGCGCGCCGAGATGCACGGCGAGGAGCCGCTGCACCAGGCGACACTGGCCGAAATGATGGATATGGAGCCGATCACCCTCAGCCGCCAGGTCGACCGCATGGAGGCGGCCGGCATGATCGAGCGGCGTCCCGATCCCGTCGACCGGCGGGTGAAACGCCTCTACCTGACCGCGGCCGCCCGCCCGCTGGTCGACAAATTCCGAAGCGTCGCTACATCCTGCTACCACAACGTGCTGACCGGCATCAGCGACAATGAAGTGGAGCAGGTGGTCGACATCCTGACACGAATTCGCGCCAACCTCGTGCACAATGTGGACCAGCCCAGCGATCTGGCTTCCACTGAGACCACAACGACACGTCAAACCCAGCGATAGAGAAAGCGTCACGTTATGAGCGCCGATGGGGGAACTCCGAACACTCCGCATCGCGGAGCGGCGCCGACCGGCACCGCTCCGGCGACGCCGCACGACACGCCGCGCAAGCCCAGCAAGGTCCGCCGCTACCTCATCATGGCGGCGGTGCCGGTCGTGCTGCTTCTCGTCGGCGGCTATTTCTGGCTGTCCGGCGGGCGCTACGTCACCACCGACAACGCCTATGTCCAGCAGGACCGCGTGACCGTCTATGCCGACGTGTCCGGGCGTATCTCCGAGGTCGATGCCAGCGAGAACCAGCAGGTCGCCGCCGGCGATCTCCTCTTCCGCATCGACCCGGAGCCCTACCGCATCGCGCTTGACCAGGCCAATGCGACGCTGGCGACGGCGCGCTTCCAGGTCGCCCAGTACCGCGCCAACTACCAGCAGGCGCTGTCCGCGCTGAAGGCCGCCGAGGACAACAACGACTTCCAGGCCAAGAGCCTGCAGCGCCAGCAGGACCTGCTCAGCAAGGGGGTTTCGACCCAGGCGACCTTCGACCAGGCGCAGAATGCCGCCCACGCCGCCGAACAGGCGCTGTCGCAGGCCCAGCAGAACGTCGCCGCCGCATTGTCCGCGCTCGGCGGCAATCCCGACATCGACACCGACAAGCACCCGCTGGTGCTGGCGGCGCTGGCCAAGCGCGAGCAGGCCGCGCTCGACCTCAAGAACACCGAAGTGCGCGCTCCGGCCGCCGGCGTCGTCGCCCAGGCCGATCGCATGCTCGTCGGCCAGTACCTCACCTCGTCGGTTGCGGTGATGAGCCTGGTCGAGAGCCGCACGACCTGGATCGAGGCGAACTTCAAGGAAACCGAACTGGCCAACATGCATCCCGGCCAGAAGGCGACGGTGTCGATCGACGCCTATCCCGGCCACACCTTCCAGGGCGAAGTCGCCAGCGTCGGCGCCGGCACGGGCTCGGAATTCTCGCTGCTGCCGGCGCAGAACGCCACCGGCAACTGGGTCAAGGTCGTCCAGCGCGTGCCGGTGCGCATTTCATTCGACAATCCCGACCCGGGCGTGCCGCTGCGCATCGGTCTCAGCGCCTATGTCTCGGTCGACACCGACAGCACGCCGACCCATACGGCGGCGAACTAGTCCGCAACGCCTGTGAGCTGAAGCCATGAGCGGCACCGACGTGCACGGCCAGCCATTCAAGGAGGTCAAGCACCGCGGCCTGATCACAGGCTCGGTGATGATCGCCATGATCATGGTGATCCTCGACATGACGATCGCCAACGTCGCTTTGCCCCACATGCAGGCGAGCCTCGGTGCCGATCAGACGACGGTCACCTGGGTGCTGACCTCCTATATCGTCGCTCAGGCGATCGCCACGCCGATCACCGGCTGGCTGTCGGACAATATCGGCCGCAAGAAGCTGTTCGCCGTCTGCGTCGCCGGCTTCGTCCTCTCCTCGGCGCTGTGCGGCACCTCGCTCAGCCTCAACGAGATGGTGCTGTTCCGCGTCATGCAGGGCGCCTTCGGCGCCGCGCTGGCGCCGCTCTCGCAGTCGACCATCCTCGACATCAACCCGCGCGAGCGCCACGGCCAGGCGATGGCGGTGTGGGGCATGGGCATCATGATCGCGCCGATCATCGGCCCGACCATCGGCGCCTACCTCACCGACAATTTCAACTGGCGCTGGGTGTTCTACATCAACGTGCCGGTCGGCATGGCGGCGCTGGCCGGCGTGATCCTGTTCATGCCCGACACGGTGCGCCGCATCCGCAAGTTCGATTTCCTCGGTTTCGGCCTGCTCGCCCTGGCCATCGGCGCGTTGCAGATCATGCTCGACCGTGGCTCCGAACTCGACTGGTTCCACTCGAACGAGGTTCTGCTCGAGACCGGCATCGCCATCGCCGCGGCCTGGATGTTCCTGGTCCACACGGCCACCCACGAGGAGCCGTTCCTCGACCGGCGCCTGTTCGTCGACCGCAACTTCACCTCGGCGCTGATCCTCATCTTCATCGTCGGCATCGTGCTGCTCGCCACCATGGCGCTGCTGCCGCCGATGCTGCAGAACCTGATGGGCTATCCGATCATCACCGTCGGCCTGGTGCTGGCGCCGCGCGGCCTCGGCACGATGGCGGCGATGATGGTCGTCGGCCGGCTGGTCGGCAAGATCGACCCGCGCCTGCTGGTCGGCTTCGGCCTGTCGATGACCGCCCTGTCGCTCTACCAGATGACGTCATTCGACATCGGCATGGACTACTGGCCGCTGATCACCTCGGGCGTCGTCCAGGGCTTCGGCCTCGGCTTCGTCTTCGTGCCGCTGACGACCGTCGCCTTCCAGACGCTCGATCCGCGCCTGCGCACCGAGGCCTCCGGCCTGTTCAACCTCATCCGCAACATCGGCTCGTCAATCGGCATCTCGATCATGGCGGCGCTGCTCACCACCAACCTGCAGACCAACCACGCCGATCTCGCCAGCCAGATCAGCCTGTTCAGCCAGAACCTGCCGGCCTTGGGCGTGAACCCGGCCATGCTGGCGACGCCGGCCGGCGCCCAGACCGCGGCCCAGCTCGACGGCCTGATCACCCAGCAGTCGCTGATGATCGCCTATCTCGACGACTTCAAGGCGATGTTCATCATCACCCTCACCGCCCTGCCGCTGCTGCTCTTGCTGCGCTACAAGAAGCTGGGCGCGGCCCCCGGTCGGGGGCGCAAGCAGGAAGCGGAACAGCCGGCCATGGTGATGGCCGAATAGGAAAGCGGCCGAATTCTCCGGCCGCCTTCCACACGCAATCGCTGTCACCACCTCACATCGCGGCGAACTGCTTCTCCACCGCTTTGTGGTCCGTCTTCCAGGCGGCGTACATCTGGCGCGACATGGGATCGGGAAAGATGTCTTCCTCACCGGCGTCAATTCCCGCGACGATTGCTCGCGCAACATCGGCCGCGCTCGTCTTCGGCATCTCGACAGCGGCAATCATGTCGGTGTCGACCGCCCCCGGAAAGACACCGTGAACGGCGATTCTCTTGCCGGCCAAGTTGGCGCGAAGCGACTGGGTCATGGACCAGGCGGCGGCCTTGGACGCGTTGTAGACACCGAGGCCTGGCATGCTTGCCAGCGCGACCAGCGTCAGCATATTGACGATCGCGCCACCGCCGTTCTTCTCGATCACCGGCGCGAATGCACGCGCCAGGGCGAGCTTGCCGTAGAAGTTCGTCTCGAACTCGCGGGCCACGATGTCGAGCGGCGCGTCGAGGATGCCGCCGAAGTCGAGGACGCCGGCATTGTTGATGAGAAGGTTCACGTCGGGCGCTTCCGTTGGAAGCGCCGCGATCCGCGTTCGATCCGTCACATCCGCCTGAAGCGGTATGATTCGCTTGCTGTCGATTGAGGTGACCGCTTCGAGGCTATCGAGCCGCCGGGCGGCCGCATAGACCTTGCCGGCCCCCGCATCGAGCAGAGCCTCGACGAGCACCCTGCCAATTCCACGATTGGCGCCGGTGACAAGGGCAGTTGAGTTCTTGATTTGCATGTTTCCGACCCTCGCTGGAGCTAAAACCGCCGATAGCGGCATCTCCGGAAGGCTAGTTGCCGATGGCGCCGGCCGACACCACGGCACCGGCAGGACACTCATGCAGTCCGCGCACGAATGACCCGTCAGACCTGCGCTTCCTTCAGCGACTTCCGCAGGAAGTCGCCGAACACCCGCACCTTCAGGGGAACATGTGCGCGCGTCGGGTAGACCATCCAGATACCGGTTTCGAAGTCCGAGGCCGTCACGTCATAGTTCCCGAGCACACGTTTCAGCACCCCGCTCGCGATATCGTCCGCGACCATCCAGTTCGGCAACAAGGTCACGCCCATTCCTGCAACCGCGCACTGCTGCAGCGCAACAGCCGTCGAGATGACGACACGCCCGCGGACCGGCACTTCGCGAGTCTCGCTCTTCCGCTGGCGGAATATCCAACGCGTTCGGAAACCCGGAAACGGAAACAACAGGCACTCGTGGTCGCGGAGATCCTCCGGCTGTCTGATCTCCGCATGAGCAGCAAGATACGCGGGGCTCGCGCACACGACGTAGGAGGTACGCAACAGTCGCCGCGCGACGAGGCCGGATTCGGTGAGATGTCCAAGGCGGATGGCAACATCGATGCCCTCAGCGACGATATCGACCACCGACTCGGTCAGAAGCAGGTCGACCGTCAGGTCAGGGTACAGCGCCATGAAGCGGGGAAGCAGCGGCACGAGGCGGCGCTGGCCGAACGACACCGATGTGGTGACGCGAAGCGTACCTCTTGCGCGGGTGTTCGCCTCGGCAACGCTCTCCCGCGCGCCGCGCAACTCCTCGATCACCGGCTGCACACGATCGAAAAACACCGTGCCGGCCTCGGTCAGCGCCAGGCGTCGTGTCGTGCGCTGGAATAGTCTACCGCCGAGTTCTTCCTCGAGAGACGCGATCGTCCGCGAAATGACCGAGGGGTCGGCGTCACGATCGCGCGCAACGGCGGCAAAGCTGCCTCGCCGAACGACATCGACGAATATCTCCAGAGCCGTCACGTCCATGCCCGCACCCCTCCCCGCCATCACACAGCAGGCGCTGATGATCGGCTATCTCGCCGACTTCAAGGCGATGTTCCTGATCACGCTCGCCGCCCCGCCTTTGCTGCTCCTGCCGCGCTACCGCAAGCTCAACCCGGTTTCCGGCCAGGCCCGCCAGCAGGAGGAAGAGCAGCCGCCATGGTGATGGCCGAATAGCGCCAGCCGGCCTTCTCGGGCCTACAGGCGCCGGCACCGTGGTCCCCGGCTACTGGCCCCAGACCGCGAACGCCCCGACGACGAACCCGACGGCGGCCAGCCCGGCCACGATCGCTCCCACCAGCTCCCAGTTGGCCGAGCGGCCAAGCGAGCGGCCGCGCTCCTCCTCCGACTTGGTGCTGATGATGAACGGCCGCTTCGCCTCGCCCGACTTGCCGATCGTGCCGCCGGCAATCACCGTGCCGAGCAGATAGACCGGAACGTCGGCGGCGACGATCCACTCGGTATAGCGATAGCCGAGGGTGCCGGCGCCGAGGAGCCCGCTCACCAGGGTGCGGCCGAGGCCGGCCGATTCGGTGTGGCGATGGACCTGCTCGCCCTCGACCTTGGCCCCGTCGAAATCGACCGCGACCGAACCGGTAGCGTCCGCGATGACGACCCCCTGAGCCGACTTGATGGTGTTGCGCACCGGTTCGAACTCGCGGTCCGTTTCGATCGAGCCGTCCGCGCGCCGGCTCTCCTTTTCGACCTCGCGCTCGGTGAGGGCGCGATACCAGACGCAGGGCACCTTCGCGAACTCGGAAGTAATCGGAGCCGGACAGCGGAACTGTCCCTTGAGCTCGACCAGCGTGCCCGGCGCCTTGCCGGCGATATCGCCGGCGTTGCTCGTTTCCGTCGCCGCCATTGCGGCCACGTCGAGACCGACGCGCGAACGCGCCCGCATCAGGCCAATCGCAATCAACACCGCGAAGCCGGCCAAGACCAGCAGCGCCCATTGTATTGTCACAGGAACCTACTCCCCGTAGGGAATCCAGATGTTCTTGACCTGGCAGGCGCGCGCCAGCAGTTCGCGCCCGCCGCCGATGGCCGGGTCGTCCCAGTCGCGCTTCACCGTCTCGCACCAGGTCTGCTTGAGGTTGCCGGCCGACGCCTTCTCCACCGCCGCCGCGCCCTCGCGATCGCCGAAGTACCAGATCGCTTCGACCGCATCGTGCTTGGCAAGCTCCAGCGCCAGGGCGCGCTTGTCGCCGGTGACGATGTTGACCACGCCGCCGGGCACGTCCGACGTATCGAGCACCTGATAGAGATCGGTGGCGATCAGCGCCTGCGCCTCCGACGGCAGCATGACCACCGCATTACCGGCGGCGATCGCCGCCCCCATCAGCGAGACGAAGGCAAGCAGCCCCGGCTCCTCCGGACAGGCGATGCCGACCACACCGACCGGCTCGTTCATGGCGAGCGCCAGTCCGCGGAAGGGCGGGCGGTGGACGGCACCCTCATGCTTATCGGCCCACGCCCCCCACTGGAACAGGCGCCGGATGGAGGCATCCACCTCGATCCGCGTCTTGGCGCTCTTGACGCCGCGCAACAGCCGCAGCCGGTCGGCGAACTCGGCCGCCCGCGCATCGAGGTTCTCGGCGATGTAGTAGAGGATCTGTGCGCGATTGTGCTCCGACGTGGCCGCCCATTTGGGCGCCGCCTTGCGCGCCGCTTCGACCGCCTCGCGGATGTCCTTGCGGTTGCCCTCGCCGACCTCTCCGACGAGCTTGCCGGCCGGCGAGCCGACGCCGCGCGAATAGCCGCCGTCGGGCCGGACCTGCTTGCCGCCGATATACATCTTCGCCGTGCGGTCGATGCCGCCGCCGATCAGTTCCAGGCCCATCTCCGGCTTCGTCGGCGGCTTCTCGGCGAGCGCCCTGGCCGACTTGATCCAGCGCGGCTTGGTGTAGGCGGCGACGCCCTCGCGACCGCCCTCGCGGCCATAGCCTGATTCCTTGTAGCCGCCGAAGCCGGCGGAAGCGTCGAACAGGTTGGTGGAATTGACCCACACCACGCCGCATTTGAGCTTGGGCGCGATATCGAGCGCGAGGTTGATCGATTCCGACCAGACGCTGGCGGCAAGCCCGTATTCGGTGTTGTTGGCGAGCTCGACCGCCTCTTCCGGCGTGCGGAAGGTCATCTCGACTACGACCGGGCCGAAAATCTCCACCCGCGCCACCGTCGAGGCCGGCTCGACATTGGTCATCGAGCGTCGGCGGGAAGTAGCAGCCGGTGGCGGGCAGCGGCGCGCTCCCCTGGAAGACCTGCGCCCCCTCGGCGACGCCCTGGGCGACCAGGCTGCGGATGCGTTCGAGCTGGATCGGCGAGACGATGGCGCCGACGTCGATCGCCTTGTCGAGCGGGGCGCCGACGCGCAGCGTCTCCAGCCGCGCCTTCACCTTGGCGACGAAGGCCTCGTGGATGCCCTCCTGCACCAGCAGGCGCGATCCGGCGCAGCACACCTGGCCCTGGTTGAACCAGATGGCGTCGACCACGCCCTCAACCGCCGAATCGAGATCGGCATCGTCGAAGACGATGAACGGCGACTTGCCGCCGAGTTCCAGCGTCAGCGACTTGCCCGAGCCCGCGGTCAGTTCGCGGATACGGCGGCCGACCTCGGTCGAGCCGGTGAAGGCGATCTTGTCGACGTCCGGGTGCTTGACCAGCATCTCGCCGGTGGCGCCGTCGCCGGTGACCACGTTGACCACGCCCTTGGGCAGCCCCGCCATCTCGCAGATGTCGGCGAAGAGCAGCGCCGACAGCGGCGTGAACTTGGCCGGCTTGAGGATGCTGGTGTTGCCGAGCGCGATCGCCGGGGCGATCTTCCAGGCGGCCATCAGCAGCGGGAAGTTCCACGGGATGATCTGGCCGCAGACGCCCACCGCCATGCGGTCGGCGAGCTCGGTATCCATCAGCTCGGCCCAGCCGGCGTGGTGGTAGAAGTGCCGCGCCACCAGCGGGATGTCGATGTCGCGCGTCTCGCGGATCGGTTTGCCGTTGTCGATGGCTTCGAGCACGGCGAACAGCCGGCTGTGGCGCTGGACCAGCCGGGCGATGGCGTAGAGATACTTCGCCCGCTCGTAGCCGGGGAGCCGCGACCATGGCCCCTGAGCCTTGCGCGCCGCCTGGACCGCCGCGTCCACGTCGCGCTCGTCGGCGCGCGCAACGCGCATGATGAGGGCGTCGGTGGAGGGGTCGTGCGTCTCCAGCCAATCGCCCGATTGGGGCGCCACCCAGGCGCCGCCGATGAACAGCTTGGCGCCCTCGCCGTGGCGGGCGATCCAGTCGCGCGCCTCGGTGTCGCTCTCCGGCGCCGGCCCGTAGTCCATTGTGTCGAGGATTTCAGCGACCGACATGGCTTGGCTCCCTCACGCCGCATTGAGCACGAAATCGACGCGCACGGCATCGAACGGAAAGACGATGCGGCCGTCCTCGGTGCGGTCGAGCACGCCGGCGGCGAGCAGCGCATGAACGTCGCCGTGCACCGCCTTGACGTCGCGGCCAACCCGCCGCGCCGCCTCGCGGATCGACATCGGTCCCTGCCCGGTCATCGCCTTCAGAAGCTCCCACCGCTTTGCCGTCAGCGTCCGCCAGAGAAGCTCGACGCTGGCAAAGGTAATATGCGCCCCCTGCTTCTTGCCTTCAAAGGCGGAAAGCACCCGCCGGGTGACATCTTCGCGCGAGGCGACCGACAGCGTGACCTGGTTCATTCCCGTCTCCATTGGTCGACATCCGACCAGAAGTCCGCCAACAGCCGCTCGCCGCGGGTTGTTGTCAACAACTCCAACACAGTAATCGAACGCGGGCCGCATCGTCATCCACCATCACGCCATCCCGTGGTGCTCGTAGGAGGCGTAGCGGCCGGTGACGTAGTATTCGAGCTGGCGCTCGATGTCGGAGAGCAGCGACGAGGCGCCGATGCGGAAGAGGCCCGGCTGCAGCCAGTCGTTGCCGAGCTCCTCCTTCATCACGAACTGGAAGTTCATGGCGTCCTTGGCGGTGGAGATGCCGCCGGCCGGCTTGAAGCCGACGACGTTGCCGGTCATCTCGCGATAGGCGCGGATGGCGCGCACCATGATGAGCGCGACCGGCAGCGTGGCGTTGACGCCCTCCTTGCCCGTCGAGGTCTTGATGAAGTCGGTGCCGGCCATCATCGCCACCAGCGAGGCGCGGCCGACATTGCTCAGCGTCTTGAGGTCGCCGGTGCCGAGGATCGCCTTCATGTGCGCCGGCCCGCAGGCCTCCTTGAAGGCCTTCACCTCGTCATAGAGCGCCTGCCAGTTGCCCTTGAGCACATGCTCGCGGGTGATGACGATATCGATCTCGTCGGCGCCGTCGGCGACCGATGCCTTGATCTCGGCGAGCCGCGTCTCGAATGGCGCGAGGCCGGCCGGAAACGCCGTGGACACGGCCGCCACCGGGATGCCGGAACCTTCCAGCGCCGCCTTCGCCGTGGCGACGAAGCGGTGATAGACGCAGATCGCCGCCGTGGTGACCCGCCGGTCGGCCAGCCCCAGCGCTTCCTGGATGTCAGGCCTGAGCGGGTGGCGCGCCTTGGCGCAGAGCCGGCGCACCCGCCCCTCGGTGTCGTCGCCGGAAAGCGTGGTGAGGTCGATGCATTCCAGTGCCTTGACCAGCCAGGCCGCCTGCCACTGCTTCTTGACCGTGCGCCGCTTGGGCAGCGTCGCCGCCCGGCGCTCGACCGCCGACAGGTTGACGCGGACGCCCGCCACCGGCTCCGCATCGAAGGCGATGCCGGGATTGTGGGGCTCGGCCGGAGCATTGCGGAGCTGGTGGATTTCCGCGCTTTCGCGGTTGGCGACGCTTTGCGACATGGGTCTTTGCCTGCTCTCCCTCGGCCGTCACTCTAGCCCGTTCCGGCGTCAACCCCAAAGCGGCAGCGCGCCGGATCGAGCTGCCGCACGACGCGCGCCGGGTTGCCCACCGCCACCACATGGGCCGGCAGCGACTTGGTGACCACGCTCCCGGCACCGACCACCGTGCCGTTGCCGATGGTCACCCCGGGCATGACGATGACTCCCGCACCGAGCCAGCAGTCGCTGCCGATGGTGACCGGGAGAACGCGGCTGACGGCGCGGTGCCCCGGCGGGCCGTCCGCCGGGATGAGGCGATCGACCGGGTCGAGCGGATGGGTGGGGGTCAGCAACTGGACGCACGGCCCAACCGCGGTGCGCTCGCCGATGATGATGGGGCCTGAGTCGAGAAAGGTGCAGTTGACGTTGACGAAGACCATGTGGCCGAGGGTGATGTTGATGCCGAATTCGCAGGTGAACGGCGACTCGACCCAACCCGCGCACGGCTTGCCGAGGAGCGCCGAGAGCGCCGCCATGCGCGCCGCGCCATCGCTGCGCGGCGTGTCGTTGAACTGGCGCAGCCTCAGGCGGGCCACGTTCTGAAGTTCGTTGAGCTCGGGATCGGGCCCGAGATACCAGTCCCCGGCCAGCAGCTTCTCCCGTTCCGTGCGCATGTCGCCCATGGTGGTCGTCCTCCCCCGGCTGAATGCCGGGAGCTTACGTGATCGGACGTTGATGGAAAATCGATCCCGCGGGGCCACCCCAAGGCTCAGCGCGGCATGGTCATGCCACGCCCTATTTCCCGATCGCAGCGAAATTGGCATGGGCCGAGACCAGCCATTTTCCGCCGTCGCGCCGAAAGACCGTCAGCCGCGGCGCCCTGGCCTGCATGGGCGCGCCGTCAACCGTCGCATTGATCGTCAGAACGTAGCGGACGACCATCACGTCGCCCTCGCCAGTCGCAACCAGTTCGCTCACCGGCGGCGACGTGGCGATCTTCGGCAGTTCGCCGGCGAGATACTGGTCGCGGTCATAGGCGATACCGTTGTCGCGGACGATCTGGAACTCCGGCGCCAGCACGGCCGCCACGGCGCCCTTGTCGCCGCTGGTCACCGCCGCCACCCAGGCAGCGACGGCTTTGGTGGCCTCGTTCTGGAGACCCGAACCGTCGGCACGGACCTGCATCGTGCCCAAACCGAGCGTTGCCAGCATGGCGGATGCGGCTGCCAGAATCGCGAACCTGCGTGTCGGTCGTGACATGGGCCTCTCCCTGTTTCATGCCGCCTAGAGCACGGCCTCCCTCACCAGACACTTAATGAAATCGGACCAATTCGCCGGGCTTCGCCGCGGCCGCCGCCCTTGCCGGCCGAAGCGCCGGGCCATAGAGGATGACCCAACCACAGCTCGTCGAGGAAGGCCCCCATGAAGCTCTACCATTCCACCACCTCGCCCTACGTCCGCAAGGTCATGGTCGCCGCCATCGAACTCGGCCTCCTGGACCGGATCGAGATGGTGGCAGCGAAGGTGAGCCCGATCGTGCGCACCGCGCCGGTCATCGCCGACAATCCGCTCGGCAAGCTTCCCACCCTCATCACCGACGACGGCATGGTCCTCTTCGACAGCCGGGTGATCCTGGAATATCTCGATGGGCTCTCCGGCGGCGGGCGGCTCATCCCGGCGGCCGGGCCGGCCCGCTGGCAGGCGCTCACCGAGCAGGCGCTCGCCGACGGCCTGCTCGATGCCGCCCTGCTCGAGCGCTACGAGATCGGCTTGAGGCCGAAGGAACTGATGTGGCCTCAGTGGCGCGACGGCCAGCACGACAAGGTGGAGAAGGCGCTCGACCGCATGGAAGAGACCGCCGCCGGCTTCGCCGCCCGCACCGACATCGGCACCATCGCCACCGCCTGCGCGCTGGGCTATCTCGATTTCCGCTTCCCCGATCTCGGTTGGCGTGGGGCGCGGCCCGAGCTCAGCGGCTGGTTCGCCGCCTTCTCGGCACGGCCTTCGATGGCCGCCACCGTGCCGCGGGACTAGCGCCGCCGCAGGGGCCCGCTATTGCGCCGTCGCCGGGGCTGCCGCATCTCGCCGGCGGTTGCGTTGCGTCGGCAGGTCGGCCCGCGGCTCCGGCGTCTGCATGCGGCGGCGCGCTTCTGGCCGCCGCCCTGGTCGCCACCGCCTGAGTTCCCGCCGCCCCCTTCCTGGTCGCTCATGGTGCCGAGCGCCCAGACGATGAGATCGGTCGACGCCTTGACGAAGCCCTGGTTGATCGCGGCGGCGATCACCTCCGGCTTGGTGATGTCGCTCACCGGCACCGTCGCCGTGAACAGCTTGGCATCGACCACTGTCCCGCCGGTGTCGAGGATCTTGGCCATCAAGGCGACCTCGGCGTTGGGCGAGCCGACCGTGGCCATCTCGAACTTGCGGATGTTGACCAGAAGCTGGAAGTCGCCGTTGATCCCGCTGCTGTCGCTGCCCACCTGCGGGTCGCCGGCATTCTCGAAGCCCTGGATCAGCCGCGACTGGACGATCAGCGGAATCGAGTCGGCAAAGCGGAAGTCCTCGAAGGCCGGCACCAGCCCCTCGGCGCTGTGCAGCATGATGCGCTGGGTGTCGAGCGCCACGATGGTGGTCGGCGCCGGGACGACGAGCTGGCCGGTCGGCAGAGGCACGTTGTCGGGGAACTTGTTGGGCGCGGTCAGTTCGTAGCTGATCGGCTCCACCTTGGCGCCGCCGCCAACGAATTTCTCGAGCCCGGCCAGGATGGTGTCGACCTTGTCGGAGTTCTTGGCGAGCGCCCCGGAGAACGTGTCGATGTTGGCGATGGCGTCCTTCAGCGGCTCGGCGTTGTCCGCCAGGATGTCGTTGAGCCGCGACAGGGCCTCGCGCGCCGCAGCGCCCATGTCCTGGATCGACTTCGGATCGGCCACCAAGCAGCGGCGGCTGGCCGTCCTCGCTCGCCGGTGCCGCCGCCCCCGGCGAACCGCCGGTGAGCGCCACCGTCGCCGTCCCTGTCAGGCCGCGGAAATCCATGCCGACATGGGTGTCGGTCCTCACCGGCGTGCGCGCGTCGATGGAGATGCGCACGAGCACCAGGCCGGGGTCGTCCGCCGACAGCGTCACCCCGCTCACCTCGCCCACCTGAAGCCCGTTGAACAGCACCGGCGAGCCCGGCGCCAGGCCGGAGACCGAGCCGTTGAAGCTGACCAGATAGTCGGTGCGCCTGGCCAGGCCGCCGGTGTTGTAGAGCCAGTAGATGAAGCCGACGACCGCGACGGCAACCACCAGCACGAACAGGCCGACGAGGAAGTAGCGAGCGCGGATTTCCATGGCTTTGACGTCCGTCTATTGGTTGGTCTCGGCTTGGCGCCCGTTGAGGCGTCTGCGCCTGCCCGAGAAATAGGCCTTGACCCAGGGATGGTCGGAGGCGAGCAGCGTCTCCATCGGCCCCTCCGCCACTATTCTGCCGTCCGCCAGCGCCGCTATCCGGTCGCAGGCGACGTTGAGGCTGTCGAGGTCGTGGGTGACCATGAACACGGTGATGCCGAGGGTCCGCTGCAGCGTGCGGATGAGCACGTCGAAGGCGCCGGCCGCGATCGGGTCGAGACCCGAGGTCGGCTCGTCGAGGAAGACGATCTCCGGATCGAGCGCCAGTGCGCGGGCGAGCCCGACGCGCTTGGTCATGCCGCCGGAGAGTTCCGCCGGCAGCTTGTGGGCGTCGTTCGGACTGAGGCCGACCAGCTCCAGCTTGACCATGGCGAGATCGTCCATGGTCTTCTCGGGCAGGTCGAGAAACTGGCGCATGGGGAACTGGATGTTCTCCCGCGCCGTCAGCGAGGAGAACAGCGCACCGGCCTGGAAGAGCACGCCCCAGCGGCGCTCCACCGAGCGCCAGGCGCGATAGCCGGCGGTATCGGCATCCGTGCCGAGAACGCGGATCTTGCCCGAGCGCTTGCGGTTGAGACCGATGATCGAGCGCAAGAGCACCGACTTGCCGGCGCCCGAGCCGCCGACCACGCCAAGGATCTCGCCGGCGCGCACATCGAGATCGAGGTGATTGAGCACCGTCTGCCCGCCGAAGCCGGCAACCAGGTCGCGCACGGAGATGATGGCGTCGTCGCTGTCCGGGCTCATCGTCTCACCACCCGATCGCAGCGAAGAACATGGCGAACAGGCCGTCGAGCACGATCACCGTGAAGATCGACTTGACCACCGAGGTGGTCGTCTTGAGGCCGAGCGACTCGGCGCTGCCCTCGACCCGCATGCCTTCCGTGCAGGCGATGACGCCGACCACCAGCGCCATCGCCGGCGCCTTGATCATGCCGACCAGGAAATCGTGGACCGAGACCGCTTCGCGCAGCCGGAAGATGAATATCTCCGGGCTCATGCCGCCGTAGAACCAGGCGACCAATCCGCCGCCGATGAGCGCCGCCATCGAGCCGAGGAAGGTCAACACCGGCATGGCGATGACCAGCGCCACCACCCGCGGCAGGATCAGCACTTCGGCCGGATCGACGCCCATGGTTCTCAGCGCGTCGACCTCCTCGCGCATCTTCATCGAGCCGAGCTCGGCCGTGTACGAGCTGCCCGAGCGGCCGGCCACCATGATGGTCACCAAGAGCACGCCGATCTCGCGCAGCACCAGGATGCCGAGCAGGTTGACGACATAATCCTCGGCGCCGAAGCGGCGGAAGTTGTAGATGCCCTGCTGCGAAATGATGCAGCCGACCAGGAAGGTCATCAGCACGATGATGCCGATCGCCTGAAAGCCGACGCGGTCGAGATGATGGGTGATCGAGGTGACGCGCGAGAAGCGCGGACGCACGATCGCATTGCCGGCTGCCGCCGCCACGGCGCCGAGCATGCTGGTCAGTTCCATCGACTCGCGGAAGGCACCGAACACCGCCTCGCCGACCGCCTCGACCAGCACGACCGGGCCGAACCGTCGACGGCGCGGCTCCGGCGCCTCGCGGTTGGCGTCACTGACCTCGTCGAGCAGGCCGCGGAAGCGGTCGGGCACGGAGGCGAGCGCAAGCTGGCCGCCGCGCCGGCGCATCACGTCCTCCAGCAGCCACGCGCCGAAGGTATCCAGCCGCTCGACCGCGGCGATGTCGATGTCGCCGGACTGGGCCGGCAGGCCGGCAACCAGAGCCTCCAGCTCGCGCGCGAATGCGATGGTCCAGGTGCCACCCGCCACAACCTTGAGCCGGCCGGCAAGGGTGCTGGTGGTAATCGACGGCTGCACGGTCAAAGGCGCCTCGTGGGGCCGCTGTCCAAGGTCATGTCGGGTGGATCATACGGAGAAAGCTCGGAAAATCCATGTCGCCTCGGGGCTCGCCCCGGCCTGCGCCCGATGGCTGCAACCAATGCCTTGAATTCACACGCGATTTGCACGCCGCCGGATGGCCCCGGCCGGGGCGCCGCCAAGCCGTCTGCCATGGCGCATCATTACAAGCCTGTCACGCCGCGGCCTTGTCCGTTGAATCGCGGCGGCCCGGTTCTAGTTCGCCATACGACGGATCGCTTCCAGCGATCCCTTCGACAAACGGGACATATTCGCCATGTCAGCGTGGAACGAGACGGCCAGACACCGGGCAATCGGCGTTGTGCGCATTCTCTTCGGCATCGTCTGGGCGATCGATGCGCAGTTCAAATGGCGCCCGGACTTCCTCAACCATTTCGTCTCCTACCTGACCGGCGCCCAGCAGGGGCAGTCGGCGGCGGTCCAGACGTGGATCGGCCTGTGGATCAACGCGGTCAACGTCAATCCGGTTGTCTTCGCCCATGTCGTCGCCATCGGCGAAACGCTGCTTGCCGTCGCGCTGATCCTGGGCGTGTTCTCCGATCTCGCTTATCTCGGCGGCATCCTGCTCTGCCTGGTGATCTGGTCGACCGCCGAAGGGCTCGGCGGCCCCTACGTCGCCGGTTCGACGGACATCGGCACCGCCATCATCTACGCGTTCGTCTTCGTCCTTCTGTTCCTGTCGCGCGCTGGCCTGTATTACGGGCTCGACGCCTATCTCGGCCGCTGGCTGGGCAAATTCTCCTGGCTGGCCTCCTACACACCCGAGCCGCAGCACTGACCCATTCCACCGATGCCGCACGCCGGGCATCCAGCGACGGAGGATGCAAAGCATGCAGATCGCAATCGTCGGCCTCGGCCGCATGGGCGCCAACATCGCGCGCCGGCTGATGCGCGCCGGCCATAGCTGCGTCGCCTACGATGTCAGGCCGCAATCAGTGGCCGAACTCGCCGGCGAAGGCGCAGTCGGCGCGGCATCCTTGCAGGATCTGGTGGCCAAGCTGACGCCGCCGCGGTCCGTCTGGATGATGCTGCCAGCGGCGGTCGTCGAAGACACCATCGCCGGCCTCGCCGACCTTCTGGCGCCGGGCGACGTGCTCATCGACGGCGGCAATTCGCACTACCGCCGCGACATGGCGCGCGCCGCGGCGCTCAAGCCCAAGGGCATCCACTATGTCGACGTCGGCACGAGCGGCGGCGTCTGGGGGCTGGAGCGCGGCTTCTGCCAGATGATCGGCGGCGAGAATGCCGTTGTGCAGCGCCTCGACCCCATCTTCGCGGCACTGGCCCCCGGCGCCGACGGCGAAGGTGCCTCCCCCGCCGAGCGTGGCTATCTGCACTGCGGGCCGAGCGGCGCCGGCCATTTCGTCAAGATGGTCCACAACGGCATCGAGTACGGCGTCATGGCGGCCTATGCCGAAGGCTTCAACGTCCTGAAACGCGCCAATATCGGCGCCGCTGCTGGAACAGCCGACGCCGAGACCGCGCCGCTGGAGAACCCCGATGCCTATGCCTTCGACCTCGACGTCGCGCAGATCGCCGAGGTGTGGCGCCATGGCAGCGTCATTTCCTCCTGGCTGCTCGACTTGACCGCCGACGCCCTGCGGCACGATCCCGGCCTCAAGGCCTTCCAGGGCCGCGTCTCGGATTCCGGCGAAGGGCGCTGGACGATCAAGGCGGCAATCGACGAAGGCGTACCGGTGCCGGTGCTGAGCACCGCGCTCTACGAGCGCTTCACCTCGCGCGGCGAAGCGGACTTCGCCGACAAGCTGCTGTCCGCCATGCGCTTCCAATTCGGCGGCCACTCCGAAAAGGGAACGGTGGAATGACCCGTCTTTGTCGTCGGACGTTTCAAGCCGGGGGCCGGGCATGACCGGCCGCGCACCTTCCGACGCGCTGGTGCTGTTCGGCGCCAGCGGCGACCTCGCCCACAAGAAGATCTTTCCGGCGCTCTACGCCATGGTGCGGCGCGGCAAGCTCAACGTCCCGATCGTCGGCGTGGCGAAATCGGACTGGACACTCGACGATCTCATCGCCCACGCGCGCGATGCGATCCAGGCCGCAGGTGCCTTTGACGACGCCGTGCTCACGCGCCTGCTCGGCCTGATGCGCTATGTCGACGGCGACTACCGCGATGCCGCGACCTTCGACCAGCTCAACGCCGCGCTCAAGGGATGCAAGCGGCCGCTCTACTATCTCGCCATTCCGCCCAGCATGTTTCCGGCGGTCATCGAGGGGCTTTCGCACTGCGCCGTTGTCGATGGCGCACGCGTCGTGGTCGAGAAGCCCTTCGGCCGCGACCTCAAGTCGGCGATGGCGCTCGACCGGACGCTGAGCCGCGTCTTTCCGGAGTCGGCCATCTTCCGCATCGACCACTACCTCGGCAAGGAACCGGTCCAGAACCTGCTCTACTTCCGTTTCGCCAATGCGTTCCTCGAGCCGATCTGGAACCGCAACTACGTGCGCAGCGTTCAGATCACCATGGCCGAGGGCTTCGGCGTCGCCGGACGCGGCAAGTTCTACGACGAGGTCGGCGCCATCCGCGACGTCATCCAGAACCACCTCCTGCAGATCGTCGCCATCCTGGCGATGGAATGCCCGATCAGCGACGACAGCGCCTTCGTCCGCGACGAGAAGGTGAAGGTGTTCAACGCCATTCGGCCGCTGAGCAAGGAGCACCTGGTGCGCGGGCAGTTCCACGGCTACCGCGAGGAAGCGGGCGTGGCGCCCGATTCCGACGTCGAGACCTTCGCCGCCCTGCGCTTGCAGATCGATTCGTGGCGCTGGCAGGGCGTGCCCTTCCTGGTGCGCGCCGGCAAGTGCCTGCCGGTGACCGCGGTCGAGATCATGGTCGACCTGCATTTCCCGCCGCAGACCGTCTTCCACGCCGACAACGCCCGCCGCTCGAACCATATCCGCTTCCGTCTGAGCCCCGACGTCACCATCGCGCTCGGCGCCCGCGCCAAGGCGCCCGGCGAGGCGATGGCCGGCGAGCAGACCGAGCTCATGGTCACCCAGCAGTCGGGCGACGAGATGGGGGCCTACGAGCGGCTGATCGGCGACGCGATGATGGGCGATGCGACGCTGTTCGCGCGCAAGGACAGCGCCGAGGCGCAATGGCGCATCGTCGAGCCGATCCTCGGCGACAGTACGCCGCTGCACGAATATCGGCAGGGGACCTGGGGACCGGCCGAAGCCGCCGCAGTCGCGCGGCCGGCCGGCGGCTGGTACGACCCCGCGGTCAATGGCGGCGGCGCCAACGTCGGGCCCATGACGGCGAAGAAGAAGGGCCGGGCCGGCGGCGCGGCCTAGACCCGGTTGAGCCGCCAGACCGCGAAATTGAGCAGGGATGCGAAGGACACCCAGGCCAGGTACGGGATCATCAGCATCGCCGCGACGCCGTTCACCGGAGCAAAGGCGACGATCGTGGCCGCGATGGCCAGCCACAGGAGCGACGATGACGGCGAATCCGAGATCCGGCCGGTGCAGCCCGAAGAAGACCGGCGTCCACAGGGCGTTGAGGAGAAGCTGCAGGGCATAGAACGCCAGCGGCCACCCGCCGCCGCCGAATCCAGCGGTGTTCCACACCAGCCAGCCGGCAAATGCGATCATCAGGTAGAGCACCGTCCATACCGGCGCGAACAGCCAGTTCGGCGGCCGCCACGACGGTTTCCTCAGGCGCTCGTACCATTCGCCGGGCTTGAACAAGATGCCGGTTGCGGCCGCGAGGAAACAGGCGGCCACGAAACCGAAGAGAACGGCGATCGGGATCAGGTTCATCCGGGCGAGTCCCTCACGAATCCGGTGGATCAGGATGCGGTTACCACCACGATGGCAGCGGCGGGCGAACGCCCCTTCTGGGCGTAGCTGTGGGCGACGGACGAATCGAAATACATGGCATCGCCCTCGCCGAGTTCTACCTCTTCATCCTCAGCGCTGACGACGAGATGCCCCTTGAGAACATAGATCAGCTCCGCGCCCTTGTGCCGATGCGGCTCCGACCGATGGCCGTCGACGGGGAATTCGGCGAAGTAGGCTTCCATCTTCCGACCGGTCACGGGAAAGTCGAGGCTCTCGAAGAAATAGGACGGCTCTCGCGCGTCGGGATCATCCGGCAAACGCAAGCGATCCTTCTTGCGCACAACCGCCATCTGGCTGCGCTTCTCGGCTTCGACAAAGAAATGGTCGAGGCCCACGCCGAAGACGAGTGCGATTCTGAGGAGCGTCGGCAGTGTCGGGAAGAGCTGGCCGCGCTCGATCTTGGACAGCATCCCGGACGATAGGCCCGTGTGCTCGCCGAGTTGCACCAGCCCCATGCTCTTGCGACGCCTGAGGTCTCGGATCTTCGGTCCGATCCGATAGGCCTCCAGGCCGTTCACCAGCGTATCGGACAGCATGCGGTTCCTCTCGCTTTCTCCTCAGTCAATCCACCATCGCACTATTCTCTCCAAATGAAAACACATATTCCTGTCACGCGAATGTGACTTTCAATAAAACTGTTTTGCTCTAAGTGAAAACTCACTCGGACGGACGAAATGGTCCGCGGCCGATGGCCGGTCGGCAGGACCGGCATGGAAACAATCGGGACGAAATGGAGCTGACGACATGAAGTTCGAAATCGCAAATCTGGCTGCCGTTGCCGCCATGGCGCTCGGAATGGCCGTGGCCGCTCCGGCCGCGAAGGCCGCCGAAAAGGACATCGTCGATACGGCGGTGGCAGCCGGCGACTTCAAGACCCTTGCGGCGGCACTCGGGGCCGCCGGCCTGGTTGACACGTTGAAGGGTCCGGGCCCGTTCACGGTCTTCGCGCCGACCGACGCGGCCTTCGCCAAGCTGCCGGCAGGGACGGTCGCTGACCTTCTCAAGCCGGAGAACAAGGCGAAGCTCACGGCCATCCTCACCTACCATGTGGTGCCCGGCAAGGTGATGGCGGCCGACGTGGTCAAGCTGACCGAAGCCAAGACGGTCAACGGCGCCATGGTGCGCATCAAGGTCGACGGCAATACCGTGATGGTGAACGACGCCAAGGTGACGGCAACCGACATCGCCGCGTCGAACGGCGTCATTCACGTCATCGACAGCGTCATCCTCCCGCCCAACGGCTGACGACGGCCGGCGGCCCGTACCGAACCCGGGCCGCCGCTTTCCTTCACGAACACGGGACAACAACCATGAAAGCTCTCAACCTCCTCACACTCATTCTGCTGATCGTCGGCGGCCTCAACTGGGGTCTTGTCGGCGCGTTCAACTTCGATCTGGTCGCGACCGTCTTCGGCGCCGGCACGCTGCTCGCGCGCCTCGTCTATGTCGTTGTCGGCCTGTCGGCGCTCTGGCAGCTCGGGCCGCTGATGTCAGCATTCGGCTCCGACGAGGCATCGGCGCTGCGCGGGCATGCCGCGAAGTAAACCCGCCGCGTCAAAGGCGGGAGTGCCACGCTAGCGCGTGCGCTTAACTGGCCACATCGCCTCGCGCGATGTGGCTCTTTTTTGCCTCAACCGATCACCGCCGCGACCGTGACCGTCTTGGTGCCCGCTGCCGGCGGCGGCACCAGATTGCCGGCGATCGCCTGGCCGTCCACCGTCAGCGTCACGTCGTTGCCCGGCCCGGCGCGCGTGACCGTGATCGCATAGGTCACGCCGCGGAAGGTGCGGCTGACGGAGAACCCCTGCCAGCTCTCGGGCACCACCGGGGCGATCCTGAGCCCCTGATAGTCCGGGCGGATGCCGAGGATCCATTGGGTGATGGCGTAGTAGTTCCACGCCGCGGTGCCGGTGAGCCAGGAGTTCTTGGCCTCGCCGTGGGTCGGCGCGTCGCGCCCGGCGATCATCTGCGCATAGACGTAGGGCTCGCAGCGATGCACCTCGCTCAACGCCTCGCGCGCCGACGGCGAGATGCGGCTGTAATAGTCGAACGCCCCGTCGCCGTTGCCGAGCATCGCCTCGGCGATGATCACCCACGGATTGTTGTGGCAGAAGATGCCGGCGTTCTCCTTGTAGCCGGGCGGATAGGTCGAGATCTCGCCGTACTCGATGTAGTAGCGGGTATAGGCCGGCTGGTGCAGCACGATGCCGTGCGGCGTGGCGAGATGCTTCGCCACCGAATCGAGCGCGGCGCGCGCCTTGCCGTCGTCATGGCCGATGCCGGCGAGCACACAGTAGCCCTGCGGCTCGATGAAGATCTTGCCCTCGGCGCATTCCTGCGAACCGACCTTGCGGCCGAAATCGTCATAGGCGCGCAGGAACCACGCGCCGTCCCAGCCATGCTGGCGCACCACCGCATCCATGTCGGCGGCGATCTTTCGATACCTGGCGGCATCGGCACCCGCCCCGCGCATCGCGGCGATCGCCGCGAGCTCGTTCGCGGAATGCACCATCAACCCGCCGATGAAGACGGACTCCGCCACCTTGCCATCCTTGCTGGTCGTGGTCTGGAAGGATTCGCCCGGCTGCGAGGAGAAGCAGTTGAGGTTCAGGCAGTCGTTCCAGTCGGCCCGGCCGATGAGCGGCAGGCCGTGCGGCCCCAGCCGGTCGAGCGCGTACTGGATGGAGCGTTGCAGATGGGCGTAGAGCGGCACCTCGGTGCCCGGCGTCGAATCGAACGGCACCGGCTCGTCGAGGATGGAGAAATCGCCGGTCTCCTTGAGATACTGCGAGACGCCGATGATCAGCCAATGCGGGTCGTCGTTGAAGTTGCCGCCGACGGTGTCGTTCCCCTTCTTGGTCAGCGGCTGGTACTGGTGATAGGCGCCGCCGCTCTCGAACTGGGTGGCCGCCAGGTCGAGGATGCGCTCGCGCGCCCGCTCCGGCACCATGTGCACGAAGCCGAGCAGGTCCTGGTTGGAATCGCGGAAGCCGAGGCCGCGGCCGATGCCCGATTCGAAGGTCGAGGCCGAGCGCGACATGTTGAACGTCGCCATGCATTGGTAGGCGTTCCAGATGTTGACCATCCGGTTGGTGTGCTCATCCGGTGTCGTGACCTGACAGAGGCCGAGCAGCCTGTCCCAATAGGCGCTGAGCCTCGCGAAGGCGGCATCGCCGTTTGCTGGGTCGCGGTACTTGGCGATCACCGGCTTGACCAGCCGCTTGTTGATCACCTGGCTCCCCGGCGGGTCGAACTTCTCCTCGTCCGGGTTCTCGAAATAGCCGAGCATGAACTGCACACGCTTCGTCTCACCCGGCTTCAGCCTCACCTTGACGTGGTGCGAGCCGATCGGCGACCAGCCGTGGGCAATCGAGTTGTTCGACTTGCCCGCCTCGACCACTTGCGGCCGATCCCAGCCGCGCCAGGGTCCGAGGAAGGCCTCGCGCTGCGTGTCATAGCCGGCGATCCGTTCCGAACAGGCGAACCAGGCGAAATGGTTACGCCGCTCGCGGTATTCGGTCTTGTGGTAGATGACCTCGTCGACCACCTCCACTTCGCCGGTATTGAAGTTGCGCTGGAAGTTGGTGGCGTCGTCGTTGGCATCCCACAGGCAGAACTCCACGGACGAAAAAACCGAGAGCTCCGCGTCTTCTGCACGCTGGTTGGTCAGCGTCAGCTGCCAGATCTCCAGCGCATCCCCCAGCGGCACGAAATAGCGCGTGCTGGCGAAAATGCCGGCGTGGCGCGAGGAGATGACGCTGTAGCCCATGCCATGCCGGCACTCGAAGAAATCGAGCTGCGATTGCGTCGGCATCCAGGACGGCGACCAGGTGTCGCCATTGCCGTCGTCGCGCAGGTAGACGTAGCGGCCGCCGAAATCCATCGGCACGTTGTTGTAGCGTCCGCGGGTGACGCGCCGCAGGCGCGCGTCGCGAAAGTAGGAATAGCCACCGGCGGTCGCCGACAGGATGCCGAAATAGGCCTCTGAGCCGATGTAGTTGATCCAGGGCAGCGGCGTGTCCGGACGGGTGATGACGTATTCGCGCGTCGCATCGTAGAAATGGCCGTACTTCATGGAATCCCCTCGTTGGTGTCCCCCTGAAGGGCCGCCTCTTTCTTCACCCGGGCGGCGCCGCGCCATCGGGTATAGCAGGCCGGGAAGCGGCGTGAAATCGATTACATCGGCCTCTGGCAGCCACACCGACGCGACAGGCATTCTTGTCCCCCGCCGTCACAAAGAAAGAAGCCGCCCATCGAAGGGCGGCTTTCAGTCTTGGGAGGATTGGTTGGGACGCGCCCAGCAGGATCAGAGGGCGCGGGTCGAGAAGTACCAGTCGACCGTGTGGTAGCCCTCGCCCGCCCGCGCCGCCGCGGCGGCGGCCGTGGCCGGGGTCGGCACGATCACCTCGTCGCCCGGCTTCCAGTTCTCGGGCATGGCGCACTTGTTCTCGTCGGCGGTCTGCAGCGCCACCAGCAAGCGGTAGATCTCGTCGACCGAGCGGCCGGCATTCATCGGGTAGTAGACCATCGCCCTCAGCACGCCGTTCGGATCGATGACGAAGGTGGCGCGCACCGCCGAGGTGTCGGAGGCGCCGGGCTGGATCATGCCGTAGGCGTTGGCCACCTTCATGTTGAGGTCGGCGATGATCGGGAACGGGATCTCGACGCCGAAGTTCTCCTTGATGTTCCGCATCCAGGCGATGTGGGCATAGTGGCTGTCGATCGACAGGCCGAGCAGTTCGGTTCCGCGCGCCGCGAAGTCCTTGTGCTTCTTGGCGAAGGCCATGAACTCGGTGGTGCACACCGGCGTGAAATCGGCCGGGTGGGAGAACAGCACGAGCCATTTGCCCCTGTAGCTCTCCAGCGTCCTGCGGCCGTCGGTGGTCAGCGCGTCGAAGGCGGGCGCCGGGGCATTGAGCTGCGGCATCGTCGGTTGGCTTGCGTCGGTCATTTCGGTCTCTCCTCATGCGGATCGGCGATCCGCCGAATTGCGATGCGCCTGATATAGGGGCTCGCGCTTCATTGGAGAAATCGATTATAGTCGCATCTGTTA
>CAWHLP010000019.1:0-81280 GCA_963830205.1 uncultured Alphaproteobacteria bacterium
AATCTGAACAGCGGTTTATGGAAATAATAATAATGATTGTAAATTGAATCTCTTTGATAAAAGATAATGCTCATAGAATTTCTGACGAAATACGTAATTTTTCTTGCGAAATTGAATTCGGCTTGGTCGCGTTCAATATTGAGCACGCCCATTTTCACTCATGGTGGGGGGATAATCCATGGATAGAACCGGAATCTTTGAAATTGTTCGGCTTGGCCGCGGCCCTCGGTACGGCGGCTATTTTGGCGGTTGCGCCTGCGAAGGCTTCAATATTGTTCGCCTTTCAGGAATCCGGTGGGAACGTTGTCGCGACCCTGAGCGGATCGATGGATCTGACTGGAGAAACGATCGATACTACGATCGCCTCGTTCAATGCAGCTCCATTAATTTCGCCAGGTTCGGGGATCTTCAGGAACTCGCTGGGCACGCCACAATCCATCGCCGGATATTTCAGCGTAGTCACCAACCCATTCTCTCCCTATGGGTCATCCGGCAACACATTTGCAACGAGTTCGTCTGGTGATTTTTTGGTTTGTTGGGATCGAACATCTTCCTGTCATCGAGCTATACCTTTGGTTCAGCACTGAATGGGTCGATGACATTCGCCGGTGCGACACTCTCCAGTCTTGGTCTGAATCTGGGCGACACGACCTACAACGTCGTGACAGGCGACAACATTGTCGTCAGGGCTGTCTCGCCTGTCCCTGTCCCAGCGGCCCTCCCACTCCTGGCCTCCGGTCTCGGCGGCCTCGGGCTGCTTGGCTGGCACAGGAAGCGGAAGGCAGCCGCTGTCGCGGCCTGATCGGGTTTGCGCAGTATTGAGCACCAGCTAGGCTAGCATTGTCGGGTGGGTCCTCTCTTTGGCGGGGACCGCCTTGTGGGTGTACGGGTATTTCGTTGCCGGCCACCCGCCGGTGATTGATTGGGCAGGCCTTTGCGCCAGAGTGGATCGCCGAATTCCTTCCCAACGTCGAATCTGAAGTCGGGATGGTGCTCGCCTTCGGGGGAATCATTCTGATCTATTGGCCGCGCCGGTCCTGACCGCCGGCCCCCCGGGGTCTTGACGCCAGGAGTTCCACCCGAAGTCGGGGGAAGCGTCGCACCGTCCTTGGCGTATTCCTTGTGTTCTACTGGGAAAATTGACGAGGCCGATTTAGCGTTCTCGTAATCCTCCCTGGTCTAGCCTCCGCTTCCTGAGGTCTTGCTGTGCCCGGTCAAACCCAAGAAGCGTCGGCGAGGGCTGCTCATGCACCACCTGGTCTATCGGTTTGCCAGGGACGAGTCCGGCGCGACCGCAATTGAATACGCCATGATTGGCATTCTGGTCAGCGTGATGGTCGTGGCGGGCGCGACGATCATCGGCTCCAAGCTGGGCGGTATCTTCCAATACATCGCGGACCAGCTCACAAAGACCCGACTAGGCGCCCGGACGCGCCGCGGCAGCGGTTTGCCCGACCCCGAACCGCCTCGACACCAGGAGATGGCGCTGGCAAGATGTCGGCACTGCATGTGGGCCTGCAACCATTGGCTTGGCTGGGGACGATGAGGGGGCTGTAGAACTGTCCGAGCATTCCTGAAGCCGAGGACCTTACTGATGGTTGTGTTTCGCACGATTGTTCTGGCAGCCCTCCTGGTTCTGGCGTTCATCGCTCCATCACAGGCGGCCAAGTTCAACGGCTCCACCACAAGCGGCCGATCAGTCTTTCTGCTCCGACGACCCGCGCTACCCGGCGCCGCAGGACGACAATCTGGTCTTCTACCTTCAGCTTTCCGACAAGACCGACACGGTCGTCTACGCCGCGAACCGGCGGACGGACGGAACGATCGACACCAGCGACCCGGTCCTGGTCTATTGGCGCCTCTATGACAAAAGCGGCGAAAAGGGCGAGTTGACGTTCCTCCAGCGCAGTCTCGCCTTCGGGGTGCAGCTCGCTCCCTCGAAGGATTACCCCGGTGACTACGTCGCCCGGCTCAATGCCTATCCCAACATCCCGGTCCTGATCGACGAAACCAAGGACGGCGCCGTCCGCGCCGTCATGCGGATCGCCAACGAGCCGGCGCAGCTGATCTGTGTCTACGTCGAACGGCGGATCCAGTTCGGCTTCGTTCCGCAGGTCCTCTACATCGATTTCTTCGGTCGCACGCTGGACGGCGGAAAGAAGGTCGTCGGACGTCTCAAGCCGAAGAGGCTTTTATCAAATCTGCTGCTGGCTGGTATCGTCCGCGTTGCCCTGGAAAGGCCGTGCTCGCGCTCTACGTCATCGGCGGGGCGAATCGCGCGATGCCTGAAGGTGAGCCCGGACAGAGAGCCGGGCCCCTCGGCGCGCACCAGCGGAGGATGACGCCCACCAGTTGATGAGCACCTGCACAGTGCCGCGCGCGCGATGGGCAAGGGGACTACCGCCAAAGCCCGTTCCAGGCGGCGATTTCGCCGCATTTCGCGGCACACGCGAATCGTCACAAACTGGCATTATGTTTGCAATGCAGCATCCCATAGGGTTGCAACGCAATATGCAATGAGTCGGAGATGAGGCCATGACCGACAGGGAAGACAAAATTCGTCAGCGTGCGTACGGCATCTGGGAAGCGGAGGGCTATCCCCACGGCCGCCACGAAGACCACTGGCGCCGTGCCCTGAGCGAGGTCGAGGTGGAGCCGGCGGCTGCCGGCCCGGCAAATGCGACGGCCGCAAAGCCGGCTCTGGCCGAGGCTGCGCCGGCGCCCAAGACCAAGACCCGCGCTGCCGCGCCCCGGAAGCGTACCGTCAAGAAGAGCTGAACCGTCGACGGGAAGTGCCGTGATCCTCCAGCGGCCGCCGCCCTGAGCGGGCCGCAACGGGGTTCCGTGCGCCTGACGGGCTTGCGGTTGAGAGTCATCGGACCCCGGTCGCGAGGCCGGGGGTTGATGGTGCACGCCACATGAGGCCCGGCGGATCGTCGGAGACCGAATCCCTCGGGCCGAGGCTGCGCCGGCGCCTGGCGCCGGCAGGCCCCGTTTTAGGGGAGGACGGTGCGCTTTGTTTGGGCGCCGTGCGTGTCTTTTCAGCGCGCCGCCCAGACGAGGCCGCGCCGGAGGATGGTGCGCATCTCCGGCACCTCGAATTCCTTGGTGACGTGGCCGAGCGAGGAATAGAAGACGCGGCCCTGCCCATGGCGGCGCTTCCACACCACCGGCATGACGACGCCCGCGATCCACGGCGCGTGCTCGCCGGTGAAGGTGGTGGTCGCCAGCACCTCGTTCGACGGGTCGACGTGCATGTAATACTGCTCCGACCGGTAGTCGAAGTCGCCGATGCCCGCCATGACTGGGTCGTCGTGCTTCACGATGTTGACCCGGTAGTCGATGACGTTGCCGGGGTGGGCGACCCACTGGCCACCGCACATGAACTGGTAGGCGACGGCATCGCGGAAGGAATCGCACATGCCGCCGTGGTAGCCGGCCAGGCCGACGCCGCCGCGCACCGCCTTCTCCAGGTTGTCGAGCTCCTCCTTCTCGATCTTCGACATGGTGTAGATCGGCACGATCAGGCTCATGTCGGCGATCGCCGGGTCGGCGAAGGCCTCGGTGGTGTTCTCGACGTAGACCTTGAAGCCTTCCTCCTCGAGCATTCCCGCCACGATCTTGGCGCCCTGTTCCGGCTCGTGGCCGACCCAGCCGCCCCAGACGATCATTGCCTCACGCATTGAAAATTCCTCCTAAGGGATGGTCGCGGCTCAGTCGAGCATGCCGTTGGCAAGCGCGACCGGCAGCATTGCCGGCCGCTCCGGCCGGCTTTCGATGATGATGTGGGTGCCCGTGTCGGAGGAGCGCTGGAACGCCTCCATCACTTCGAGCACATGGAAGGCGAGTGCCCCGCTTGCCCGGTGCGGCCGGCCCGTGCGGATGGCTTGCGCCATGTCGGCGGCGCCCAGCATGCGGAAATTGCCGTTGGCATAGGCATGCAGCGTCGGCGCCGCCCGCCAGTCGGCCATGGCCGCGGTGGCGGTCTCGATCTGCCCGCCGAACCAGTTCGGGTCGGGCACGCTCATGGCGCCCTCGCTGCCGTAGAGCTCGATCGGCCGGTGGTCGTGGCGGGCGATGTCGAAGCTCATGACGATGGTGATGAGCGCGCCGGAGTGGAACTCCATCGTGCCGGCGACATGGGTGGCGACCTCGACCGGGATCTTCGTGCCGTTGAGCGGCTGGCTGGTGATCAGCCGCTCGCTCCTCAGCCGCGAGGTCAGCCCGGCGACCCGCTTCACCGGTCCCAGCAGGTTGACCAGGTCGGTGATGTAGTAGGGGCCCATGTCGAGCATCGGCCCGCCGCCCTTGAGGTAATAGAAGGCCGGGCTCGGGTGCCAGCGCTCGTGGCCGGCGGTGCCGAAGACGGCGGTGCCGCCGATCGGCTGGCCGATGGCGCCGTCGTCGATCATCTTGCGGCAGGTCTGGTGGGCGCCGCCGAGGAAGGTGTCGGGCGCCGAGCCGACGCGCAGGCCCTTGGCCGCTGCCGCATCGATCAGCGTCCTGGCCTCGGCGAGGCTGATGCCGAGCGGCTTTTCCGAATGGACGTGCTTGCCGGCGGCGATCGCCTGGAGGCCGACCGCGACATGGGCGCCGGGGACGGTGAGGTTGACGACGATCTCGATCTCGAGGATCGGCGAGCAGCTCGTCGACGCTTTTGACCGGCACGTTGAATTCGGCGCCGCGGGCTTCGGCCGCTGCGCGGTTCATGTCCGCCACCGCGCGGACCTTGAGGATGGGGAAGCCGCGCGCTGCGGTGAGATAGGCGCCGCTGATGTTGCCGCAACCGATGATGCCGATACCGACGGGGTCCACGGTTTCCTCCTGATTTGTCTTGTTGTCCGGTCGCGCCTGCCTCACGCCCCGCCGATACGGAAGGGCGTGGTCAGCGCATCCTCGTCATGGGCATGGCGGGCGACGATCGCCGCGTAGTCGGTCGCTTCGACCACCCAGCCTCTGGCCTCGTCGAACCAGGCGAGCTCGGCCGCGGGCACGCTGAGCCGCACCGTCTTGGTCTCGCCGGGGGCGAGGTGGACGCGGGCGAAGGCCTTGAGCTCGCGCGGCGCTCGCTCGACCTCGGAGCGGAGGCAGGAGACGTAGAGCTGCACGACGTCGTCGCCGGCGACCGCGCCGGAATTGGTGACGTCGACCGTCGCCTCCAGCGTTGCGTCGGGCGCGAGCCTGTCGGCGGCAAGCCGCAGGTTGGCGTGGGTGAAGCGCGTATAGCTGAGGCCGAAGCCGAAGGCATAGGCCGGTTGATTGCCGTCGCGGAGCAGCTTCCGGTAGCCGTGCCAGAGGTCGTAGGTGATCGCGTGGCGTCGCGGTCGAAGAAGGGAAGCTGGTCGGCGGAGGCCGGGAAGGTGCAGGGCAGGCGGCCGCTCGGATTGACCTTGCCGAGGAGGATGTCGGCAAGCGCATGGCCGCCCTCCTGGCCGGGATACCAGAGCATCAGGATCGCCGGCACCTTGTGGCGCCACGCCTCCATGATGACCGCGCTGCCGGCCATGACCGCCACGATGGTGCGCGGGTTGGCGGCGGCAACGGCCGCAATCAGCGCCTCGTCCTCGGGCCGGAGCGTCAGGCGCGCCCGGTCGCCGCCGGTCGAAAAGCCGCTGTTGCCCATGCCCTTGGTGAGGTTGTCGGACTGCACCTTTTCGGTCGCGTCCGCCGGCGGCGGGAACAGATAGGCATAGGGCTGCAACTGGTTGGGCGGGATGAACTCGCCCTCGTCGGCGTGGGTGAAGCCGACCACCACCAGGGCCGCATCGGCCTTGCCGGCGGCCGCGGCGGCGCGCTTCACGTCGCTGCCGTCGTCGTGGCTGACGGCCTCCTTGCCGAGGGCCGCGGTCAGGCCCTCCAGCGGCGTCACCACATGGTCCGGATGGGTCATGCTCGACCCGCCGTCGCCGGTATTGGGCACGGCGGCAAGGCGGCCGATGACGGCGAGCGAGCCCTTGGCCTGAAGCGGCAGCAGGCCGCCCTCGTTCTTGAGCAGCACGATGCTCTTCTCCGCCGCCTCGCGGGCGATGGCGCGGTGGGCGGCCGAGCCGACCACGTTTCTGGTGTAGTCGGCGGCGTTCCGCCCCTGACCGAAGCGGACGAGCTGGCGCAGCATGCGCAGCGCTGAATTGTCGATGGCGCTCTCCGGCACCGCGCCGCTCTCGACCAGGGCCTTCAGCCCCGCGCGGTAGATCGTGCCGAACGGCATCTCGACATCCTGGCCGGCGAGCGCTGCGGTCCGGGCATCGCGCATGCCGACGATGAAGTCGGTGACGGTGAAGCCGGTGAAGCCCCACATGTCTTTGAGGATGTCGGTGATGAGCACGCGGTTCTGGCCGGCCCATTCGCCGTTGACGCTGTTATAGGAGGTCATCAGCGACGCGACGCCGGCATCCACCACGCGCTTGAAATGGGCCAGGTACACCTCGTGCAGGGTGCGCGCGTCGGCGGTCACGTCCACCTCGGTGCGGGCGTTCTCCATGGAGTTGAGGGCGAAATGCTTGACGCAGGCGAGCACGTGGTTCTGCACGCCGGTGGCCAGCGCCGCCCCCATCATGCCGAGATGGAAGGAGTCCTCGCCGTAGCTCTCCTGCGCCCGGCCCCAGGCCGGGTGGCGCAGCAGGTTGATGCAAACGCCGCCGAAGAAGTTGCCGCCGAGCGCCCGGATCTCGCGGCCGATGACATCGCCGACCCGGTTCTCGAGCTCGGGGTCGAAGGTGGCGCCACGCGCCATCGACACCGGGAAGGTGGTGGCGCCATCCATGATGACGCCGCGCGGCCCGTCGACGAAGCGGATGCCGGGAAGCCCGAGGCGCTCGACGGCGCCGGCCACCCAGAACTCGCGGCTGTAGCCCTGCGGCGCGCCCATGCGCGCCAGGCCCTTCCAGAAGGGCAGGTCGCCGTCCTTGAGGCCGAGCTTCTCCTCGAAGGTGAGCTCGGCGGCGAGGGCGCGGGCGCGGGCATCGATCTCGTCGGGCGTGAGCCTGGCCGGTGTGTCGAGGGCGCCGAAGGCGGCGGAGACGTGTGTGGTCATGTCGAAATCCGGGGTGGGCGAGGGGCGGGACCCGTGGTGCTCCACGGCGCGCCGTAGAGGTCGCGGAGCGCCATGGCGGCGGCGCCGCGCGCCCACATGTCTTCGCCGAAATCGCGCACGACGATGTGGGCGACGTCGGAAAGGCTTGCCGGGGTGAAGCGCAACACCGCTGCGCGCAAAGGGGTCAGCAGCCGGTGGCTGGTGGACAGCGCCGCGCCGGTGAGGATCACCTTGGGCGGCGCGAACAGCGTGATCAGGTTGGCGATGGCAAAGCCGAGGGCATCGCCGGCAAGTTGCGTGGCGGAGACGGTGCCGGCCACGGCCGCATCGCCGGGGCGCTGACCTTGCGCGGTCTCGTCGTCCGTCGCGGTGGTGGCGATGAGGTCGACCAGGCGGCGCACGTCGCTGTCGGCATCGGGCAGGTGGACGAGGAAGTCGCCGAGGTCGGGACTGAGGCCGTTGGCACCGCGAAACAGCTCGCCGCGATGCATGATGCCGAGGCCGAGATTGTGCTCGACGCTGACCACGAGGAAATCGTCGATGCCGACGCCGTGGCCGAACCAGTGCTCGGCCAGCGTCACCAGGTTGACGTCGCTGTCGACGGTCACCGGGACGCCGAGGCGCGCCGAGACCTCCTCGCCGAAGGGAACGTCGCGTTCACGGAAGATCGGGCTCTGGCGGCAGATGCCGGAGGCGCTCTCGACCACGCCGGGGAGGCCGACGCAGACCCCGTTGATGGCGGAGATGGCGAGGCCGGCATCGGCGACGCAACGGCGCACGCCGTCCTCCACCAGGTCGGCGATGACGGCCACCGGCTGGCGATCGACGCGGATGGGCAGCGACAGCGTCCTGATGACGTCGGCGCGGAAATTGGTCACCGCCACCGTGATCTGGGCAGGCGCCAGCTTGGCGCCGACCACATAGGCGGCATCGGGATTGAGTTCGAGCATCACCCGCGGGCGGCCGCGGGTGGCGTCGCGCACGGCGCCGACCGGACGCGGAATGATGAGCCGGTCCTCAAGCAGCGCCGCCGTGATCGCCGAAACCGTGGTCGGGCTGAGGTCGGTGCGGTCGGCGATCTCGACGCGCGAGATCGGGCCGAACCGGCGAATCGCATCCATCACGTGGAAGCGATTGATGGCGCGCATGAATTCGGGATCGGCAGTCTTCATGGCGCAGGCGAGTCCACCTCCCTTCCGCTTGCGGTTCCCGGCCTCATTGAGCCGCGATTATCACGCAACACGGATTTAATGCTGCGCTTTTAGGAGCAGATGCCGGGACGCGCAAGCTGCAATGGTCGCGGGATTGTTGGCGAACGGCTCGACGTTGATGCCAGTGGCTGCAATTGAGTCCTTGACATCGCAACGACCGACGCGGTTATTTTGTGCGCATCAGGAAAAAAAGAACCTGAGGGAGGAGATGACAATGAACCTTGAGACGGGCCGCCTTGTGCGGCGCGCCGCTGTATCAGCAGTGGCGCTCTTGATGCTGGGCGCGGGCATGGCCACGGCCTCCGCGGCAGAGACCATCAAGTGGCTGCATCTGCAAAACAACCCGGTCATCCTCGGCGCCTGGCAGGAAATCGCCAAGGCCTATGAGGCGCAGCATCCGGACGTCACGATCACCTTCCAGTTCCTTGAGAACGAGGCGTTCAAGGCCAAGCTGCCGACGCTGCTGCAGTCCAACGATCCGCCCTCGATGTTCTATACCTGGGCCGGCGGCGTGCTGAAGGCGCAGTCGCAGACCGGCGCGCTGCTCGACCTCAAGCCGGCCATGGATGCCGACAACGGCGCGTGGCGCAATGCACTGAGCCCGGCTGCGGTCGATTCCATGACCTTCGACGGCAAGCGTTTGGGCGGCACCGGTGCAGTCCGGCGTGGTCTCGTTCTTCTACAACAAGGACTTGTTCAAGAAGGCCGGAGTCGAAGCCGATTCCATCAAGACCTGGGACGACTTCCTGGCGACCGTGAAGAAGATCAAGGATGCGGGCATCACCCCGATCGCGGTCGGCGGCGGCGACAAGTGGCCGGTGCACTTCTACTGGAGCTATCTGGCCATGCGCCTGGCCGGCAAGGACGGCTTCGAGGCGGCCAAGAACGGCCAGGACGGCGGCTTCGCCAATGACGCCTTCGTCAAGGCGGGCGAGCATCTGCGCGACCTCGGCAAGCTCGATCCCTTCCAGAACGGCTATCTCGGCGCCAACTGGAACGACACGCTGGCCACCTTCGACGATGGCCGCGCTGCCATGATCCTGAGCTTCGAGAACACCGCGTTGCCGGCGCAGCAGGCCCGCAACGCCACCGACGGCAAGGGTCTTTCCGAAGACAAGATCGGCCGCTTCCCGTTCCCGACGGTGGCTGGCGGCAAGGGCCTGATCACCGACGATTTCGGCGGCATCAACGGCTGGGTCGTCACCAAGGCGGCGCCGCCGTCGACGGTGGACTTCCTGAAGTTCTTCACCAACGTCGACAATTCGCGGATGCTGGCGACGAAGGCCGGCGTCCTGCCGACGACCAAGGGGGCGCAGGACGGCGTGCAGGATCCGACGCTCCGCGCCGCGGCCGAGCAGATGGCCAAGGAGACCTGGCACCAGAACTATCTCGACCAGGACCTCGGGCCCGATGTCGGCCGGGTGGTGAACGACATGTCGGTCGCCATCGTTTCCGGGCAGATCTCGCCCGGCGACGCCGCCCAGCAGATTGAGCAGACGAAGGAGATGGCGCAATAATCAGCCATGGGCGACCGGGCGTTCGCGCCCGGTTGCTCCCTTCGGTCGCCACGCCCGTTGTCGCAGCAGGCCGGACACTTGGAGAGACGGACGATGGCCCAGGTCGCTACCAGTCCATCCATTCCCGTCGGGGCGGGCACGTGGGCCGCGTTCGGCGCTCGCCGCGACGTCGCCGGCCTCCGCACCAAGCTGCCGGTGCTGTTGCTCTTCCTGCCGCCGGCGCTGCTGTTGTTCACGCTCTTCGTCATCCTGCCGATGGGCGAGGCGGCCTGGTATTCCTTCTACAACTGGAACGGCTATCTGCTCCCCACCGAATGGGTGGGCTTGCGCAACTATCAGCTGCTGTTCAGTCCCTTCAGCCCGTTTCGCACGGCGCTGTTCAACAACTTCCTGATCATCGGCGTCTCTCTCGCCGTGCAGCTGCCGTTCGCCATGTGGCTGGCGACCCTGGCGTCCAGCCGGGTCACGGGAGCATTGGTCTTCCGGCTGATCTTCTTCCTGCCCTACGTGCTGGCCGATGTTGCCGCGGGCATGATCTGGCGCTTCGTCTACGACGGCGATTTCGGCCTCATGGGGGGCATCGCGCACGCCCTGCACCTCACCGCGCTGTTTCCGCTCGCCGACAAGAACTGGGCCATGCCGGCGATCCTGGGCGTGGTCGTGTGGAAATATTTCGGCTTCCACATGATGCTGTTCATCGCCGGTCTGCAGGCCATCGACAGGGATGTGCTGGAGGCCGCCGACATCGACGGCGCGTCGCGCTGGCAGAAATTCCACATGGTGACCCTGCCGCTGCTCGGTTCGACCGTGCGCCTGTCGGTCTTCTTCGCGGTTGTCGGCTCGCTGCAGCTGTTCGACATGATCATGCCGCTGACCGGCGGCGGGCCGTTCAATTCGACCCAGACCATGGTGACGTTCCTCTATACCTTCGGCGTCATGCGCATGAAGGTCGGCTTCGGCAGCGCCGTGGGCGTCGCGCTGTTCGTCATCTGCGTCACGCTGGCCTTCAGCTACAAGCGGGTGTTCATGCGCAATGACTGAGGCCGCTGCCACCATCGCCGCACCCGCCCGCCGTGACGCCGGCATCGTCGTGAGCGGCCGTTCGCTCTCCGTCGGCACGAAAGTCTATCTCTACGCATCGATGCTGATCGTCGCGGCCATCGTCATCATCCCGCTCATCACCACCGTGCTCGGCGGTTTCAAGACGCTCGGCGACCTGAGGGGCAATCCCTTCGGCCTGCCCACCGTGTGGCAATGGCACAACTACGGCGACATCCTGTTTTCGCATCGCTACTGGCTGCAGATGGGCAATTCGCTGCTCATCGCCGTGCTGACCGTGTTCGCTGACGCTGATCTGCTCGGCCATGGCCGCCTTCACCTTCGCCCATGTGAAGTTCTTCGGCTCCGGCTTCCTGCTCAACTATTTTCTGGTCGGGCTGATGTTTCCGGCGGCCACCGCCATCCTGCCGCTGTTCATCCGCGTTCGCGACCTCGGCCTGCTCGACACCTATTGGGGCGTGGTCCTGCCGCAGGTGGCGTTCGGCCTCGGCATGAGCATCCTCCTGTTCCGCAATTATTTCCGCAACCTGCCGGGCGAACTGCTCGACGCCGCCTTCGTCGACGGCTGCGGCTATATCCGCTTCTTCTTGGCACATCTCGATCCCGCTCTCGCGACCGATCGTGGCGACGGTGGCGATCATCTCGTTCGTCAGCAGCTGGAACAGCTATCTCATGCCGCTGATCATGCTGAACAGCGATGACAAGTATCCCTGGCCGCTCGGCATCATGGTCTACAAGGGCGAATTCATGACCGACTGGCAGCTCATCCTGGCGTTCATCACGCTGACCATCCTGCCGACCATCATCGTCTTCTTCGTGGCCCAGAAGCACATCATCGCCGGTCTGACGGCGGGGGCGCTCAAGGGCTGAGCGTCAGGCCCATACGGCAGGCGGCTTTCCCGCTACCCCGGGACGCAACAGTCCAGTATCGTTCCCGCCTGCGGGGCAAGCAAGGCAGGCGGGCCGTCAGGCGCGATGGCGATTTCCTTCGAGGCATTGGCCGGCAACGACGCGCGCCCGGCAGGTCGAAGCGGCGGCGGACCGCGTCGCCGGCTCGACCGTGGCGAGCCTCGTGGTGCTGGTCCTGGTCGCGCTTGCCTGCTTTCTCCCCGGCTTCTTCACCATGCCGCCCATCGACGGCGACGGGCCGTCCTATGCCGTGGCGGCCCGCGAGATGGTGGCGACCGGCGATTTCGCCACCGGGCGGGCGCAGACCGACATGCAGCCGTGGCAGCCGCACGGCATGCAGTGGCTGGAGGCCGCCACCCTGCTGGTGACCGGCCAGAGGGGCAACCCGCCGCGATGGATCTTCAGCCTTCCCTCGCTCTTCGGCGCCATCGCCACGGTTATCCTGACCTGGTGGACGATGCTCGCCTTCGGCCGCCCGCGGGCGGCGCTGCTTGCCGGCATACTGGTCGCCGGCAGTGGCGTGCTCGGGCTGCAGGCCCGGCTGGCGGCGCCGGATGCCATGCTGGTCGCGGCCACGACGCTGGCTGCCGGCGCCCTGGCGCGGCTGTGGCTGGCGGACGACGACAAGCCGGCGGCGGCCTCGCTGCCGGTGCTGTTCTGGATCGCCGTCGCCGCCGGCCTGCTGCTCAACGGCATCGTCGCGCCGGGCATGGCGGCTGTGGCGGTGCTGGCGCTGTCGATCGAGCGCGGCGATCTCGCCTGGCTCGGCCGCCTGCGTCCGGCGGTGGGCGTGACGGTGATCGCGCTTGCGGCCCTGCCCTGGCTCTTCTCGATCGCCGCCTTGTCGATCTCGGAGGCCGGCGCCCCCGATATCGCCTTCCTCACCCGCATCGGCGTTCCCTTCGCGCTCGAGGCGCCGCCGACGACCTATGCCCTGTTTGCGCCGCTCCTGGCCGGGCCGGCGATGACCTTCATCTTCGCGGGCACGCCGTGGCTGGTCGCCAACGCCCGCCGCCCCGCCATCTTCTTCGCGCTCGCCTGGGGACTGCCGCTGTGGCTGGCCGCCGAGCTGGTGACAGACAAGCTGCCGCAATACGTGCTGCCGGCGATCCCCGCGATCGCCATGCTCGCAGCCGTCGCGGTCGATGAAGGGGCCGCCCGGATCAGGGGACGGATCAGCCAGTATTATTCCTCCAGCCCACTCATCTGGCCGCCGCTGATCGCCGTGGTCATACCGGCGGTCTTTGTGGTCCTCGAGGGCCGCTTTCCCGTCGTCGCCTTCGCCACCTTCGTCGTCGGCGGTGTCCTCGGGCCGATGGCCTGGCTATGGCTGAAGCGCGAAAAGGCGGTGGCCGCGGTGGTCCTGGCGATCCTGTCGGCGGCGTTCATCTATATGGGCTTCTTCGGTTCGATCGTTCCCGGGCTGACCGGCCTCCGCGTCGCCGAACAGATCGTCGCCGTCGGCCGGTCGCATGTCTCCTGTGCCGATCCGGCCTTTGTCGCCGCCGGCTTTCCCGAAGAGAGCCTGGTGCTGGTGGCCGGGCGCGGCACGCTGATCACCGACGGCTGGGGGGCGGCGGACTTCCTCAACATCAAGGGCTGCCGCATCGCCGCCATCGACACCACGCAGATATCGTCCTTCCGCCAGCGTGCCGACGACCTCGGCCTCGATCTCGTCGAGCGCGGCCGCGTCCGCGGCGTCGACACGCGCACGACGCGGCGGATCGATATCCACCTGTTCTCGGTCAGGGGGCCGGGCGTCTGACGGCGGTCAGGCTCGCTTCGAGATCGGCGATCAGGTCGTCCGGGTCTTCCAGCCCGATGTGCAGGCGGATGAGCGGCCCCTCCGCCTTCCACGGGACCGCGGTGCGCCCCCAGGTGAGGTGCGCCAGGATGGCCAGGCTCTCGAAGCCGCCCCACGAGGCGCCGATGCCGAAGAACTCCAGGCCATCGACGAACTGCTTGGCCTCTGCCTCGCTCCAGCCGCTGAGGATGAACCCGAACAGGCCCGAGGCGCCGCTCATGTCGCGTTTCCACAGGGCATGGCCGGGGTCGGAGGGGAGCGCCGGGTAGAGGACCCGTGCGACCTCCGGTCGCGCCGCAAGCCAGGTCGCCACCTTCAGCGCCGAGGTCTGATGGCGCTCCAGGCGCACCGCAAGCGTGCGCAGCCCGCGCAGGCCGAGGAAGACGTCGTCGGGCGCGACATGCATGCCGAGGTACTTGAACGTCTGCTTGAGCGCGGGCAGGGCGGCCTGGTTGGCCGCGACCGTCCCCAGCATCACGTCGGAATGGCCGCCGAGATACTTGGTGGCGGCATGGATGGACAGATCGACGCCGAAATCGAGCGGCCGGAAGTAGAGCGGCGTTGCCCAGGTGTTGTCGAACAGCACCGTGGCATTGTGCCGGTGCGCCACCGCCGCGATCGCCGGCACGTCCTGCATCTCGAAGGTCAGCGAGCCCGGCGCTTCCAGGTAGACGGCGCGGGTGTTGTCGGTGAACAGCGCCTCGATCCCGGCACCGATCGCCGGATCGAAGTAGGTGGTCTCGATCCCGAGGTTGGCCAGCATGCTCCCGGCGAAGCGGCGGACTGGGCCGTAGACGTTGTCGACGATGAGGATGCGATCGCCCGCCTTCAGACAGGAGAGCAGTGCGACCGTCGCCGCTGCCAGGCCCGACGGGCACAGCACGGTTCCCGCCGCGCCTTCCATTTCGCTGACCGCCGCCTCGAGCGCGTCGCTGGTCGGCGTGCCATGGCGGCCATAGGAGTAGCGCTGGCGCTCATCTTGCATGTCGTCGACGGAATTGTAGAGCACCGTCGAGGCATGGATAACAGGTGGGTTGACGAACGGACCGGTCAGGCTCTTGTCACGACCGGTGTGCGCGAGGCGGGTGGCTGGCTTGGCGACGCGCGATCCGGCGCCGGATTGATTGGTCATGCCTCTATTTCGATCGCTGGATTGACGCCGAAACGGGCAGATGGCGATCACGCCTGCCCAGGCGATACCCTTGACCCATATCGAATAATGGCCTGTGATGGCTCGGTCAATCGGCCGGGCCGGGGAAGCTTCGGGTTCGGGCAGGCGACTTGCACGAATATTGACTTGCATAAGAAGTAATCCAACACGGGCGTGGGCCTGGGGGCCGTCGCCGACTTACCAAGCTGGAGGGCTATCCATGAGAGCTACCCTTGTATCAATCGCAGTCGGCGCCGTTGCTGCGCTTGTTGTCAGTTCTGCGAACGCAACGACACGGTGATCGCGCTTGCGGCCTGCCCTGGCTCTTCTCGATCGCCGCCTTGTCGATCTCGGAGGCCGGCGCCCCCGATATCGCCTTCCTCACCCGCATCGGCGTTCCCTTCGCGCTCGAGGCGCCGCCGACGACCTATGCCCTGTTTGCGCCGCTCCTGGCGGGGCCGGCGATGACCTTCATCTTCGCGGGCACGCCGTGGCTGGTGGCCAACGCCCGCCGCCCTGCCATCTTCTTCGCGCTCGCCTGGGGACTGCCGCTGTGGCTGGCCGCCGAGCTGGTGACCGACAAGCTGCCGCAATACGTGCTGCCGGCGATCCCGCGATCGCCATGCTGGCGGCCGTCGCGGTCGATGAAGGGGCCGCCCGGATCAGGGGACGGATCAGCCAGTATTATTCCTCCAGCCCGCTCATCTGGCCGCCGCTGATCGCCGTGATCATACCGGCGGTCTTTGTGGTCCTCGAGGGCCGCTTTCCCGTCGTCGCCTTCGCCACCTTCGTCGTCGGCGGTGTCCTCGGGCCGATGGCCTGGCTATGGCTGAAGCGCGAAAAGGCGGTGGCCGCGGTGGTCCTGGCGATCCTGTCGGCGGCGTTTATCTATATGGGCTTCTTCGGTTCGATCGTTCCCGGGTTGACCGGCCTCCGCGTCGCCGAACGGATCGTCGCCGTCGGCCGGTCGCATGTCTCCTGTGCCGATCCGGCCTTTGTCGCCGCCGGCTTTCCCGAAGAGAGCCTGGTGCTGGTGGCCGGGCGCGGCACGCTGATCACCGACGGCTGGGGGGCGGCGGACTTCCTCAACATCAAGGGCTGCCGCATCGCCGCCATCGACACCACGCAGATATCGTCCTTCCGCCAGCGTGCCGACGACCTCGGCCTCGATCTCGTCGAGCGCGGACGCGTCCGCGGCGTCGACACGCGCACGACGCGGCGGATCGATATCCACCTGTTCTCGGTCAGGGGGCCGGGCGTCTGACGGCGGTCAGGCTCGCTTCGAGATCGGCGATCAGGTCGTCCGGGTCTTCCAGCCCGATGTGCAGGCGAATGAGCGGCCCCTCCGCCTTCCACGGGACCGCGGTGCGCCCCCAGGTGAGGTGCGCCAGGATGGCCAGGCTCTCGAAGCCGCCCCACGAGGCGCCGATGCCGAAGAACTCCAGGCCATCGACGAACTGCTTGGCCTCTGCCTCGCTCCAGCCGCTGAGGATGAACCCGAACAGGCCCGAGGCGCCGCTCATGTCGCGTTTCCACAGGGCATGGCCGGGGTCGGAGGGGAGCGCCGGGTAGAGGACCCGTGCGACCTCCGGTCGCGCCGCAAGCCAGGTCGCCACCTTCAGCGCCGAGGTCTGATGGCGCTCCAGGCGCACCGCAAGCGTGCGCAGCCCGCGCAGGCCGAGGAAGACGTCGTCGGGCGCGACATGCATGCCGAGGTACTTGAACGTCTGCTTGAGCGCGGGCAGGGCGGACTGGTTGGCCGCGACCGTCCCCAGCATCACGTCGGAATGGCCGCCGAGATACTTGGTGGCGGCATGGATGGACAGATCGACGCCGAAATCGAGCGGCCGGAAGTAGAGCGGCGTTGCCCAGGTGTTGTCGAACAGCACCGTGGCATTGTGCCGGTGCGCCACGGCCGCGATCGCCGGCACGTCCTGCATCTCGAAGGTGAGCGAGCCCGGCGCTTCCAGGTAGACGGCGCGGGTGTTGTCGGTGAACAGCGCCTCGATGCCGGCACCGATCGCCGGATCGAAGTAGGTGGTCTCGATCCCGAGGTTGGCCAGCATGCTGCCGGCGAAGCGGCGGACTGGGCCGTAGACGTTGTCGACGATGAGGATGCGATCGCCTGCCTTCAGACAGGAGAGCAGTGCGACCGTCGCCGCTGCCAGGCCCGACGGGCACAGCACGGTTCCCGCCGCGCCTTCCATTTCGTTGACCGCCGCCTCGAGCGCGTCGCTGGTCGGTGTGCCATGGCGGCCATAGGAGTAGCGCTGGCGCTCATCTTGCATGTCGTCGACGGAATTGTAGAGCACCGTCGAGGCATGGATAACAGGTGGGTTGACGAACGGACCGGTCAGGCTCTTGTCACGACCGGTGTGCGCGAGGCGGGTGGCTGGTTTGGCGACGCGCGATCCGGCGCCGGATTGATTGGTCATGCCTCTATTTCGATCGCTGGATTGACGCCGAAACGGGCAGATGGCGATCACGCCTGCCCAGGCGATACCCTTGACCCATATCGAATAATGGCCTGTGATGGCTCGGTCAATCGGCCGGGCCGGGGAAGCTTCGGGTTGGGGCAGTGCGACTTGCACGAATATTGACTTGCATAAGAAGTAATCCAACACGGGCGTGGGCCTGGGGGCCGTCGCCGACTTACCAAGCTGGAGGGCTATCCATGAGAGCTACCCTTGTATCAATCGCAGTCGGCGCCGTTGCTGCGCTTGTTGTCAGTTCTGCGAACGCAACGACGTTGGAAGACGTGAAGGCAAAAGGCTACGTCCAATGCGGCGTCAACACCGGCCTGCTTGGCTTCGGCTCGACGGACGACAAGGGTGAATGGAAGGGCTTCGACGTCGACTATTGCCGTGCCGTGGCCACCGCCATCTTCAACGACCCCAAGGCAGTCCATTTCACGCCGCTGACCGCCAAGGAGCGCTTCACCGCCCTGCAGTCGGGCGAGATCGACATGCTGGCCCGCAACACGACATGGACGATGTCGCGCGACACCTCGCTCGGCCTGACCTTCACCGGCGTCAACTACTATGACGGCCAGGGCTTCATGGTGAAGAAGTCGCTCGGTGTCACCTCGGCGCTGCAGCTCGGCGGTGCTTCGGTCTGCGTGCAGACCGGCACGACCACCGAGCTCAATCTTGCCGACTACTTCAAGCGCAACAACATGCAGTACAACCCGGTTGTCTTCGAGCAGGTTCAGGAAGTGAACGCTGCCTATGAACTCGGGCCGTTGCGACGCTTACACCACCGACGCCTCGGGCCTCTACGCGACCCGCCTGGAGCTGACCAATCCCGACGACCACATGATCCTGCCGGAGATCATCTCCAAGGAGCCGCTCGGGCCGGTCGTGCGCCAAGGCGACGACCAGTGGTTCAACATCGTCAAGTGGGTCGGGTTCGCGCTGCTCGACGCCGAGGAGCTTGGCGTCACCTCGAAGAACGTCGACGAGATGAAGACCAGCGACAACCAGGAGATCCGTCGCCTGGTCGGCGTCGACGGCACGTTTGGCGAGTTGATCGGCCTGACCAACGACTGGGCGGCCAACATCATCAAGACCGTCGGCAACTACGGCGAGATCTTCGACCGCAATATCGGCGCTGATACGCCGCTCAAGATCGCCCGCGGGTTGAACGCGCTGTGGACGACGAAGGGCGGCATCCAATACGCGCCGCCGATCCGCTAGTCCGCTCGATCGCATCCGCCGGGCGGGCCGCCGAAGGCTCGCCCGTCAACCGGTAACCGGCAAAGCCGGTACCGCCAAGGGGTAGTGAACATGGCGGTTCAGGATGATGCGGCGAGGCTACCGCAGCAGCAATCGTCGCTTATCTATGACCCGAAATTCCGCGGCATCGTCTTTCAGGCGCTGTTGGCGATCGCCCTTGTCCTGTTCATCGGCTGGATCGCCTCCAACACCATCGACAACCTGCAGCGGGCGCATATCGCCTCCGGCTTTGGGTTCCTGTGGGCGCGGGCCGGGTTCGACATCTCGCAGGCGTTGATCCCCTACAGCCCCGAGATGAGCTACGGCCGCGCCTTTCTGGTTGGCTTGCTCAATACCGTCCTGGTGGCGGCGCTTGGCATCGTGTTTGCCTCGGTCATCGGCTTCATGCTGGGCATCGCCCGCCTGTCGAAGAACTGGCTGATCGCGCAGATCGCCACCGTCTACATCGAGACGCTGCGCAACATCCCCGTATTGCTGCAGCTTCTGTTCTGGTACAAGGCGGTGCTCTCCGTCCTGCCGGCGCCGCGTCAGGGCTTCAACCTGATCTTCGATGCCAAGCTCAGCAATCGCGGCCTGATCATCCCGCGCCCGATCTTCGCGGAAGGATTCTCCGGCGACCGGGATCGCCATCGGCGTCGCCATCGTCGTGATCGCCGTCCTGGCGCGCTGGGCGCATCGACGGCGGATGGCGACCGGTCAGGGCTTCCCGACCGCCAAGGTCGGCATCGTCATCCTGATCGTACTGCCGGCGATCGTCTTCATGGCGACCGGCATGCCGGCCGCGTTCGATTTGCCCGAACTCAAGGGCTTCAACTATGTCGGCGGGGCGCAGATCAAGCCCGAGTTCATCGCGCTCCTCCTCGGCCTCACCCTCTACACCGCGACCTATATCGGCGAGATCGTCCGCGCCGGCATCCTGGCGGTGGCCCATGGCCAGACCGAAGCCAGCTACGCGCTCGGCCTGCGGCCGGGGACGACGCTACGCCTGGTCATCATCCCGCAGGCGCTGCGCGTGATCATTCCGCCGCTGACCAGCCAGTACCTGAACCTGACCAAGAATTCCTCTCTCGCCGTCGCCGTCGGCTATCCCGACCTCGTCTCGGTATTCTCCGGCACGGTGCTCAACCAGACCGGCCAGGCGGTCGAGGTCATCTTCATCACCATGCTGGTCTACCTCACCATCAGCCTGGCGACGTCGGGTTTCATGAACTGGTTCAATGAGCGCGTGGCGCTGGTGGAGCGGTAGGTACGATGGTTGACGACACCATCATGGACGACGGCGATCGGCGGCGGCGCACCACCCGCCACGGCGCCGCGGTCGAGCGCGGCTCGGCCGAGCAATTCGCCTATTTCCGGAGCGAGGAGGAGCCGACGCTGGCGCCGCCGCGCAACGAGGTCGGGGCGGTGGGCTGGCTGCGCGCCAACCTGTTCTCGTCGGTCACCAACACCATCCTGACCCTCATCGGCCTCGCCCTGATCGTGTGGATCGTGCCACCGCTCTTCAACTGGGCCTTCGTCCACGCGGTGTGGACCGGCGACGCCGCGAGGACTGCATCGTGCCCGGCACCGGCGCCTGCTGGGCCTTCGTTGATGCCAAGTTCGCCCAGTTCATGTATGGCCGCTACCCGATCGACGAGCGCTGGCGCGTCAATCTCACCGGCATCCTGCTGGTCGTCGGCCTCATCCCGATGGCCATCCCACGGGTGCCGTTCAAGCGCGAGAACGCCATCTACCTGCTGGCCATCTTTCCGATCGTCGCGCTGATCCTGCTGACCGGCGGTCATTTCGGCCTGGCAATCGGCCTGATCGTCTCTGTGCTGGTCTTCGCCGGCATTGCCACCGGCCTCGTGGGAGGCGTTCTGGTCTCCTCGCAGGCCGGCCTGGTGGCGCGGGGCGCCACGGCCATCGCGGTGCTGGTGGTGGTCGGCTCCTTCTTCATTCCGGCTCCGCCGTTCGTCCTCTTCGGACAGACGGTGTCGGTGTTCGGAAGCGCGGCCTTGCTCGCCGCCGGCATTGCCGCGAGTGCCGGGCTGCGGGCCATCCTCGGCGCACCGGATCGTCCGGGCAGCGGCGCCGTGTGGATCATCTGGGCGCTTGCCTTCGGCCTGGTGGCGCTGCTGGTGCTGTTCTCCGTCAATTTCGGCCTGCCCTACGTCGAGACCCAGCTCTGGGGCGGCCTGATGGTGACCCTGGTGGTCGCCATCGTCGCCATGGTCTCGTCGCTGCCGATCGGCGTCCTGCTGGCGCTCGGCCGCCGCTCGAACCTGCCGGTCGTCAAGTTCGCCTCGATCGTCTTCATCGAGTTCTGGCGCGGCGTGCCGCTGATCACCGTGCTGTTCATGTCGAGCGTCATGCTGCCGGTGTTCCTGCCGCCGGGGGTCAACTTCGACAAGCTGCTGCGCGCGCTGATCGGCGTCGCGCTGTTCACCTCCGCCTACATGGCCGAGACCGTGCGCGGCGGGTTGCAGGCGATCCCCAAGGGCCAGTACGAGGGCGCCAAGGCGCTCGGCCTGCCCTACTGGCGCATGATGCAGATGATCATCCTGCCGCAGGCGCTGAAGATCGTCATCCCGGGCATCGTCAACAGCTTCATCAGCCTGTTCAAGGATACCAGCCTCGTGCTCATCATCGGGCTGTTCGACCTGCTCGGCATCGTCCAGCTCAACTTCACCGATTCGAACTGGGCCTCCTACAAGACGCCGGCGACCGGCTATGTCTTCGCCGCCTTCGTCTTCTGGCTGTTCTGCTTCGGCATGTCGCGATACTCCATGTACACAGAGCGCCGGCTCGATACCGGCTACAGGCGCTGAACCAGGGAAGCTACGATGAGTGAAACCGCCGCCACCCCCGCCGCTCCCGAACATCCGCACATGGTCGTGTCGGACACCGACGTGGCCATCGAAATCAACGACATGAACAAGTGGTACGGCGACTTCCACGTTCTCAGGAACATCAACCTCAAGGTCATGCGCGGCGAGCGCATCGTCGTGTGCGGGCCGTCGGGCTCGGGCAAGTCGACCATGATCCGCTGCATCAACCGGCTGGAGGAGCACCAGAAGGGCAAGATCATCGTCGACGGCATCGAGCTGACCAACGACCTCAAGCGCATCGACGAGATCCGCCGCGAGGTCGGCATGGTGTTCCAGCACTTCAACCTGTTCCCGCACCTGACCATCCTGGAGAACTGCACGCTGGCGCCGATCTGGGTGCGCAAGATGCCCAAGAAGGAAGCCGAGGAGGTCGCCATGCGCTACCTCACGCGCGTCAAGATCCCCGAGCAGGCGAACAAATATCCCGGCCAGCTCTCAGGCGGCCAGCAGCAGCGCGTCGCCATCGCCCGCGCTCTTGTGCATGAACCCGCGCACCATGCTCTTCGACGAGCCGACCTCGGCGCTCGACCCGGAGATGATCAAGGAAGTGCTCGACGTCATGGTCGACCTCGCCGAGGAGGGCATGACCATGATCGTGGTCACCCACGAGATGGGCTTCGCCCGCCAGGTGGCCAACCGGGTCATCTTCATGGACGCCGGCCAGATCATCGAGCAGAACGAGCCCGAGGCGTTCTTCACCAACCCGCAGCACGACCGCACCAAGCTGTTCCTCAGCCAGATCCTGCATTAGGGGGCTGGTGCCGTAGCCCGGATGGAGCGGAGCGCAATCCGGGGGCAAGGCTACCCCGCAATGCGCTTCGCTCCTTGCGGGCTACGCTTGTTCTGTCAGCGGTCAGGACCGAGCCCGGTGGCGATGGGGGTGTCATCGCGGCCGCCCCATTCGGTCCATGAGCCGTCATAGACGGCGCTGGTGACCCCGATGGTGTCGAGCGCCAGCGTCAGGATGGTGGCGTTCACGCCCGAGCCGCAACTGGCGACGATCGGCCGGTCGAGGTCGACCCCGGCCCGCTCGAAGGCGGCGCGGATGGTGTCGGCATCGTTGAGGCGGCCGTTGGCGACGATTTCGGCCACCGGGACGTTGTAGCTGCCGGGAACGCGGCCCGACTTGACCCAGTTTCTCGGCTCCGGCACCTCGCCGCGGAAGCGCGGCGCCGGCCTGGCATCGACGAGCTGGAAGGCCTTCGCCGCGACCCCGGCGCTGACCTCCGCCATGTCGCGCACGGCCGAGGGGTCGAAACGGGCGATGAAGATGCGCGGCTCGCGGCTGACCGGCCAGTCGTTGACCAGGCGGTCGTCCGCCTTCCACGCCGGCAGGCCACCGTCGAGGACCACGACGTTCTCGGCGCCCATGATCTTGAACGTCCACCAGACGCGCGGCGACGAATAGATGCCGATGCTGTCGTAGCAGACGATGCGGCTGTCGTTGCCGATGCCGAGCGCCCCGACGGCCGCGGCGAACTCACCGGCCGAGGGCAGCATGTGGGGCAGGGGATTGGACGTGTCGGCGATGGCGTCGATGTCGAAGAAGACGGCGCCGGGGATGTGCTGGGCGTCGTATTCCTTGCGCGCGTTGCGCTCGCCACCGGGCAGATGCCAGCTCCCGTCGATGACGACGATGTCGGGATCGTTGAGGTGCTCGGCGAGCCAATCGGGGGCGACGAGCCAGCGGGAACGGTCGGTCACGGCTCAGCCCCCTTCCGCGAAGCGGATGCGCACGCGCCGGTTCTGGCGCCCCTTGCTTTCCATCTTGGCGATGACGAGCCGGCCGATCTCAGCGGTGGCGCGCACATGGGTGCCGCCGCAGGGCTGCAGGTCGATGTCGCCGATCCTGACCAGCCGCACGCGGCCGCTGCCCATCGGCGGCTTGACCTTCATGGTCTTGACCAGGCCCGGATTGGCGGCGAGTTCCTCGTCGGTGATCCATTCGTCGGCTGACCGGATAGTCGGCGGCGATCAGCGCGTTGAGGCGCTCCTCGATCTCCTCCTTCGCCGGCACCTCGCCGTCGATATCGAAATCGAGGCGGCCTTCCCCGGCGCCGATCGACCCGCCGGTGACCGGGAAGGGCAGCACCACCGAGAGCAGGTGCAGGCCGGTGTGGATGCGCATGTGGCGATGGCGCCGCTCCCAGTCGAGCGCGGCGGTGAGCGTCTCGCCGGGTTCGGGCAGCGGCTCCGCATCGCCCGGAACGTGCACGACCTGGGCCTTGTCCTCGCCATAGACCGTGGTGGCGATGGCGATGTCGCCGCCGGCGCGGCGGAGCGTCCCGGTGTCGCCGGGCTGGCCGCCGCCGGTGGCATAGAACACCGTGCGGTCGAGCACGATGCCGCGGCGGTCGTTGACGGCGAGGACCGTCGCCTCGGTTTCGGGGAGATAGGCGTCGCTGCGGAAGAGGAGTTCGGTGGCCATTGCGATCGTCCGGGTGATGCGGTCGCCCAGACTAGCCGCTTGGCCCGACCCGACGCCAGCTTTCCGTCAGGCGAGCGGCGGCTTGATCGCGGCATTCGCCAGCCAGGCCGGCACCGGCAGGCCGCGTTCGCTGCAGGAAGGCCGGGTTGAAGAGCTTGGACTGGTAGCGCGTGCCGTGGTCGCAGAGCACGGTGACGATGGTGTGGCCGGGCCCGAGGTCGCGGGCGAGCCGGATGGCGCCGGCGACGTTGATGCCCGACGAGCCGCCGAGCAGCAGCCCCTCGTTCTCGGCGAGGTCGAAGAGGACCGGCAGGGCCTCGCTGTCCGGGACGATGTAGGGCTTCTCGACCGTGATGTCCTCGACGATGGCGGTCGAGCGGCCGAGGCCGATGCCCTCGGTGATCGAGTTGCCCGGGCTCGCCTTGGCCGTTGCCGGTCGAGAACAGGCTCGCCATGGCCGCGCCTTCCGGGTCGGCGCAGCCGATGACGATGTCGGCCTTCTTTTCGCGGAGATACTGCGACGCGCCGGCGAGCGTGCCGCCGGTGCCGACCGAGCAGATGAAGGCGTCGATCCTGCCCTCCGGTCTGCCGCCAGATCTCCGGCCCGGTGGTCAGATAATGGGCCATGCGGTTGTCGCGGTTGTTCCACTGGTCGGCGAAGAGCACGCCGTTGGGCTCGCCCGCGCGCAGCTTGTCGGCGAGGCGGCGGCCGATGTGCTGGTAGTTGTTGGGGTCGCTGTAGGGCTTGGCCGGCACCTCGACCAGCGTGGCGCCGGCCAGGCGCAGCGCCTGCTTCTTCTCCTCGCTCTGCGTCTCGGGGATGACGATGATCGTGCGGTAGCCGCGCGCCGCCGCGACCAGCGCCAGGCCGATGCCGGTGTTGCCGGCGGTGGATTCGACGATCAGCCCGCCGGGCTTCAGATCGCCGCGCTTCTCGGCCTCGAGGATCATCTGGCGCGGCGGCGCGGTCCTTGACCGACTGGCCGGGATTCATGAATTCGGCCTTGCCGTAGATGGCGCAGCCGGTGACCTCGGAGGCGTGGCGGAGGCGGATCAGCGGCGTGTTGCCGATGGCATCGACGACGGTGGCTTTGGCGTCCATGGGTGAGCGACGGGTTGGGGAGCGTTGGCCGGCAAACTATTCGCCGGGCGCCATGCTTCAAGCACGGCTGGGTCGTCAACTACGGGCTGGCCGAAACGTTCATCCCGCCAGACGGCGATTGCGCGATATTCGTTCCCTAGCGCCGCGGGATTGCTTTGAGGTTCGGCTGGTTGCCGCCAAGGCGCGCAAGCCGCCCGCGGCATCGCTCTGTTTCACTTTCGCAAAAGCCGCCAGCGCCCGCTCGCGCGCCAGGCCGTGGTCGATCATCGGCAGCGGGTAGGTGGCGCCGAGACGCACCCCGGCGGCGGCCAGCACATCCTCAGGCGCATCCACGGCTTGTGGATGAATCTGTCGGGGAGGGCGGCGAGCTCCGGCACGAAGCGGCGGACATAGGCGCCGTCGGATCGAACTTCTCGCCCTGGAGGACGGGATTGAAGATGCGGAAGAAGGGCTGGGCGTCGGCGCCCGAGCCGGCCACCCATTGCCAGTTCATCGGATTGTAGGCCGGATCGGCGTCGACCAGCGTATCCCAGAACCATTCCTCGCCCACCCGCCAGTCGGCGAGCAGGTGCTTGGTCAGGAACGATGCGGTGATCATGCGGACGCGGTTGTGCATCCAGCCGGTCCGCCAGAGCTGGCGCATGCCTGCGTCGACGATCGGATAGCCGGTCTGCCCCGCCGCCAGGCCCAGGCGTCCTCGGCATAGGTCTCGGCCCAGGGGAAATCGTCGAAGGCGGGCCTCAGGTTGCGTTCGGCAAGGTCGGGACGCTCGTGGAGCAGATGCCAGGCGAATTCGCGCCAGGCGAGCTCCGACAGGAACTTGTCGCAGGCGGGTTCGCCCGAGACGGCGTGCCACACCTGATGGGGGCTGATCTCGCCAAAGCGCAGGTAGGGCGAAGAGGCGCGACGTCGCCTCGGCCACCGGCCGGTCGCGTTCCGCGGCATAGCGGTCGATGCGCGCCACGAAAGCGGCCAGCGCTTCCGCCGCCGCCGGCTCGCCCGGCTGCCAGGCTTCGCGGATGCCTTCGGTCCACTCGTGCCCCACCGGAATGAGCTTCAGCGCCACCCTCCAGGTCGTCGCCCTGGGTCGGCACGCCCGCGGGGATTTGGCTCGGCGCGGGCAGGGGTTGGCGGGGGGTGCTGGCCTGCTCGAGCGCACGCCGGAAGGGCGTGAACACCTGGAAAGCGCCACCGCTGGCCGTGCGGATGGCTTCCGGTGCGAACAGCAGGTTGGCTTCGAAGGTGCCGACGACGATGCCGGTCTTGGGCAGTGCCGCGACGACCCGCTCGTCGAGCGCGCCCGCAGCGCCATAGCGCCGGTTCCAGTAGATGGCGGCGGCGCCGGTGGCCCGGGCAACCGCGGGAACCACCTTCTCGGCCGGGCCGCGGCGCAGGATCAGCCTCCGCCCGCTGGCGCCGAGGCGCGCGCCGAGGCTTTCCAGCGACTGGTGCAGCCACCAATGCGCCACGCCGCCAAGCGGGCGGATTTCCGGGCTTTCCTCGTCGTGGACATAGAGCAGGACGACCGGCGCACCGCGCCGGCAGGCGGCGGAGAGGGCCGGATTGTCGGCAAGCCTCAGATCGTCACGAAACCAGACAAGCGTGGGTCCCTGCTCGACGATCCGAATCATCTGGCACCCGTGGTGTCCACGCGACGGGCGCGCAACCGATTCGTGCAATTGTCACTAAGAGGCTGTTTCGAAAGGGGTTGAGTGGCGGGGCGTTAGAGCTGGCTCGGGAAAATTGAACGGGATGGATAAGTGAGATTTCTGCCTGACCGCGGCGTAGTTTGCCGCGAACAGGAGCGACCATGACCAAGAGACCGCGCCGGAACCACAGCCCGGCTTTCAAAGCGAGGGTGGCTGTGGACGCCATCAAGGGCGAGAAGACACTGGCCGAATTGGCCGAACAGTACGACGTTCACCCAAATCAGATCACGACTTGGCGCTCGCAACTCCTGGAAGGAGCAGCCGGGGTTTTTTGTGGTGATGCGAAACCCAATTCATCGGCTTCCCCGATCGACGTGAAAACGCTGCATGCGAAGATCGGGGAACTGACTTTGGAACGGGATTTTTTGTCCGGCGCGCTCGGGAAAGCCGGACTATTGCCGAGCGCAAAACGATGATCGACCGGAGCGATGACTTGCCGGTGAGCCGGCAGGCGAAGGCTCTCGGGATCAGCCGGGGTAGCGTCTATTATCTGCCCCGGCCGGTGTCGGCCGACGATCTGGCGCTGATGCGGCGGATCGACGAATTGCATCTTGAGCTTCCGTTCGCGGGCAGCCGGATGCTGCAGGGCTTTCTCGTCCGCGAGGGATACAGGATTGGCCGTCGACACGTCGCCACGCTGATGAAGCGGATGGGCATTGAGGCGCTCTACCGCCGGCCAAACACGTCGAAGCCGGCGCCGGGACACACGATCTTCCCCTACCTCTTGCGCAAGCTGCCGGTGAGGCGGCCCAATCAGGTCTGGGCGACGGATATCACCTATATCCCGATGGCGCGTGGCTTCGTCTATCTGGCGGCCGTCGTCGACTGGTTCAGCCGGAAGGTTCTGGCCTGGAGGTTGTCGATCACGCTGGATGCGGCCTTCTGCATCGAGGCGGTCGAAGAAGCAATTGCGCGATACGGCAGGCCCGAGATCTTCAACAGCGATCAGGGTTCGCAGTTCACCAGCACCGCCTTCACCGGGCTTCTGATGAAGAACCGGATCAAGATCAGCATGGATGGGAAAGGCGCCTGGCGGGACAATGTCTTTGTCGAGCGCCTGTGGCGGACAATCAAATACGAGGAGGTCTACCTACGGGCCTATGCCAGCGTACCGGAGGCGCGGGCCTCAATTGGCCGATACATCGATGGCTTCTACAACGTCAGGAGGCCGCATGCGAGCCTTGACCGGCAGACGCCGGACGAGGCCTACTTCAATCCGCCGCAGCCAATCCCGACTGCGGCATAACCGAGGCAGAAATCCACTTAACCGCAGCCACAAGGCTGTTCAAACAAACCGAGCCACTTCTGTTGGATAATTCCAGCAGGTTGTCGAGACCGAGCTGGAGGCATCATGTGGACCCCGACCACCCGCGCGCGGCATAACCGCAAGGACTTTCGATACCAGACGGATTTGACGGACGCGGAGTGGGCGGTGATCGCGCCGCATCTTCCCGGTGAGCGGGCGACCGGCCGACCCCCGGTCATGGCCGATGCGCGAGATCATCAACGGGATCTTCTACGTGATGCGGGCAGGTTGCCCTTGGCGGGTGACTGCCAACCGACCTGCCGCCCTGGGGTACGATCTACCGCTGGTTTGCTTTGCTGCGCGACGCTGGACGCTTCGAGGCGATCAACCATCTGCTCGTGATGGAGGACCGCGAGCGCGTCGGCCGGGAACCATCGCCGAGCGCCGCGATCATCGATAGTCAGAGCGTCAAGACGACGGAAAGCGGCGGTCCGCGCGGGTATGACGCCGGCAAGAAGATCAAGGGCAGGAAACGCCATGCGTTGGTCGATACCGATGGCCGCGGTCTCGTGCTCGAACCTCATCATGCCGGCATCCAGGATCGCGATGGCGCCGGGCCGCTGCTGCGCACGTCGCGGCGGTCCTTCCCCTTTATCAAAAGGGTCTTCGCCGATGGCGGCTATGCCGGCGACAAGGTCGCTTCCGCCACATCCATTGCCGTCGAAATCGTCCGGCGCAAACCCGATCAGGTCGGCTTCGCCGTTCAGCCCAGGCGCTGGGTCGTCGAGCGCTTCTTTGCCTGGATCAATCGAAACCTGCGGCTCGCCAAAGACTTCGAAGCGTCTATCGCCTCCGCAAAAGCCTTCCTCTACGCCGCCTCCGTCATGCTCCTTGTACGACGCATCGCACGCTCAGCATGAGTTTCGAAACCGACTCTAATAGTTTATTCCGCCGGAACCAGGCTCGGGCGGGGCTGGGGAAGATGGGCCCAGACCGGGCGCGAGAACAGGAAGCCAAGCATCGTGTTGCGGGTGAGCCAGAACAGAACCAGCGGGAAGATGACCCCGGCGGCCGTCACGATCACCGAGATGGTGCCGAGGTCGCTGATTACGCCGCTCTTCAACAGGGCGACGCGCGTGACCGCCATCGGCAGGAAGAAGGCGAGATAGATGACGATCGAGTTGCGCCCGCAATAGCGCACCGGCGCCATCCAGTCGCTCTTGGAGAGGATCGTGGAGAGCGTCACGACGGCGATGGCGCCGACGAAACCGAGGGCCAGGCCGATGCCGGGCAGCTCGGAATAGCCGTTGAAGACGGCATAGGCTTCGACCACGCCCCAGACGGCGAGATAGGCGAAGGCGGCCCAGCCGTGGCGGAGCACGGTGGCGGCATAGCGGAAGATCGTCGGGGCGAAGATGTAGCCTGAATAGAAGTAGACGAAGCGCAGGGCGAACTCGTCGGGGATCGTCCAGCCGGTGTTGAGGTTGGACATCTGCAGGCCGGCGCCGACGAGCCAGATCAGCCACCACGGAACGATGTCCTTGGTCGCCTTCACCACGATGAAGAAGATCGGCAACAGGTAGATGAACCAGATCGTGCCGAAGGGATCGATGAAGGCGAGGAGATAGGCCCTGAGCACCTCCGTCGGGCCGGCGCCGGCGGCGATCTCCGGCATCTTGAAGGCGAACTGGATGGTCAGCCACAGGACGTAGAAGTAGCCGAAGTGGAAGAGCTTCTTGTCGAGGTAGCTGCGCCAGTCGCGGTCGATGACGCGGGCGAGGAACAGTCCGGCGATCATGAAGAAATCGGGCATGCGGAACGGCTTGGCGAAGGCGACGACATAGGTCATCCAGCCGGTCGCGTCGGCGGCTTTCTCGACGCCCAGCGTCGAGTGCATCATCACCACCATGATGATGCAGAAGCCCTTGGCGTAATCCACCCAGGCGACGCGCTCGTGATCCATGCCTCTGCCGCTCCTTCTCCGGCAAGCGAAGCCGGAGACCTAGGGCGATCATATGGGCGGGCAGGGTGTCTGAGCTGAATTGATTAGAATTATCATGGGTTAAGGTTAAACGGCGGCCATCGCAGTGCGGTCAGCCGGCGCCCCCCATGCGTCCACAAGGCGCACCCTGGAGCCTTGAACCATGCGGCCTGCCGGTGTGGTTAGGGGCAGGGCGCCTGGAATTCGTGCGAAATCGGAAGGAAGCGATTTGGCTGAGCGCGCCCGCCTGACACGGATTCTGCCGCATGCCCACACGGCCATGGTGATGGCCGCGGCGCTGGGGCTCCTGCTTGCGGTGCCCGCCGCCGGCTGGGCGCATGGCGGTGCGGGCAGCGCCGACGGGGACTGGAACACCTGGGCGCTGACGCCCGACATCGTCATCCCCACGCTGCTGGTGCTCGCCGTGTACGTCTCCGGCATGGTGCAGCGCGGCGCGCCGGCGACGGGGGCGCGGGCCTGGCGGCATGTGGCCTTCCTGAGCGGCGTCGCCGCCGTCTTCCTCTCGCTCGAATCGCCCATAGACGGTCTCGCCGATCATCTCTTCTCGGTGCACCAGATCCAGCATCTGCTGCTCAGGATGATCGGGCCGATGCTGATCGCGCTCGCCGTGCCACAGGCAACACTGATCAGCGGCCTGCCGCCGACCTTCAGGCGGATGACGCTGCCGCCGCTGCTCGGCAGCCGGGCCACGCGCGGCCTGTTCGCGCCGCTGCTCAACCCCGTCGTCCTCACGGCGCTTTTCATCGCCGCGCTCTACGTCTGGGAACTGCCGCGCTTCCACAATGCCGCCATTCTCGACGACGGCATCCACTACACCATGCACATCACCATGCTCGCCGCAGGCCTGCTCTTCTGGTGGCGCATCTTCGACGTGCGCCCGGCGCCGATGAGCACGCCCTATGGCACGCGGCTGATGATGCTGTGGCTGGTGACCCTCTACAACATCGCGCTCGGTGCCTATACGACGCTGAAGACGACGCTGCTCTATCCGGCCTACGACGTCGCCGGGCGGCTGTTCCACGTGCCGCCGCTGGTCGACGAAAGCATCGGCGGCTTCATCATCTGGGTGCCCGGCAGCATGATGTGTCTGGTGGCGATCATCGTGGTGGTCAACCTGTGGGGCCGCCACGAAACCCGCATGGACGCAGTGCGGGAGCGGCTGGTGAGCAGCGGCCGCGGCGCCGCCTATCCGACCACCGGCGCGGCACTGGTCGAGGGCGCGCGGCTCAAGAACCGGACGTTGGCCATCGGCTTCAGCGCCTTCGCCTTCGTGATGTTCGCCGCGGCTATCCTCATCGCCGTGCTCAACCATCTCACCGGCATGCAGGCCGGCGCCGCCCTGGCGCATATGCCGGCCGCGACGGGCTCGGCCATCCGCTAAAAGGCCCCGCGGTCAGCCCTTCATTGGGCCGGCGCGCCGCTCGCCACGTAGTGGTAGCGAAGCAGACGCGTGCGGGAATTCACCTGTGGCGGCTGATTGGAGGCGACGAGCTCCCAGTGCCGCGGATCGCGTGTTCCTTCGACAATGATGTTGCCCGTTTCCAATCTCTCCAGGACTTTTCCCTTCGACAGGACTTTTCCCTTCGACGGCACATTGCTGCAAAACTCAAGAACGAGTTGATCTCCCTTTGTCGGAGGCGCCTGGTCTTCGCCCTGCGAGCTGGGTACGAATTCCAATTTGGCGCCTTCGCCAATTTGATTTCTGTCGACGCTAACCGCCCACCGCAAAGCGCTCATGTGTCCTGGTCTCCGTTTGTCATATTGCTTACGATACAACTCTCTTCGCTGCGACCGTGAAGTGCTATAGTAACATTATGTAGATCAACATCATTCTGCAGAACAACTCCTACAAAATAACGATTATCGCCGGAGCTTGTTCTAGGTGTGGATTGCCTGTTCCCTCCCATACCGGCGGGAAGATTGCCTAGAACGCTTGGCCGGTCGCCCACAAGTCGACCGCGGCTCGCGCTTGATTCTTATCCAAGCCGTAGTTGGCTTGGACCTGCATGACCAGGTCGGCTCTATTCTTGATGGCCGCAAGTTCGACTTCGTCAAGCTTGCCCCAGGCTCGCCGCATGCCGGAAATGACAACGCCGTGACGCAATATTGCTTCTGTACTACTGAGTGAGCTTGCAAATTTATCCATCGCACAGACCTGTAAAATCGTCGAAATTAGTTCATTGTTAACTATATTAAGTGGGGTGCGTTGGCCGTGTTACAAGCCACACCAAAAATATATATTTTGACCGACAGTTGGTCGCGGTAGGAAGCGACAGAGCGGCTCGTCACGTTGTTACTCGGCGTGCAATTATGGCTCTGACGCGCTTTTGGTGTAATTCGGCGTCGAATAGACGCGGATGAACGAATTGCCGATTTCTCGGCTTGGGTATGCTCCACAAGTACCTGAGAAGGTTGGCTCCCCGGGCTGGACTCGAACCAGCGACCATTCGATTAACAGTCGAATGCTCTACCAACTGAGCTACCGGGGACCGACGCCAAACGGCGTGACGGGTGCGTATAGCAAACCCGCCGGCCGTTGCAAGGGGGAATGCGCGGGCGGCCGGCCCGCCATCCGCATGGCAGTTGCGCCCGGCCACGGTCTTCCCCATCTTTCTGCGGCATTTCGCTTCAGGCGAGAGACCTCTTCGTGGCGCGCATCCGCTTCGGCAAATACTCGCTCAGCCTGCCGGCAAACCGCCTGGTCCGCATGGGGCTCGGCGTTGTCCTCATCATCCTGGGTGGCTTTTTCGGCTTCTTGCCGGTGCTCGGCTACTGGATGGTGCCGGTCGGCTTCCTGATCCTGGCCACCGACGTGCCGCCCATCCGTCGTTTCAACCGCCGGGTGACCGTCGCCGTGGTCGGCTGGTGGAACAACCGCAAGAGCCATCCGGAACGCAAGGCGGCCCGCCGCGATGCGCCGGCCAAGCAGTCGGCGCCATCCGATCCAACCTAGAGTGCCTCGGGCCCGGTTTCGCCGGTGCGGATGCGCAGGGCCTGCAGGATCTCGACCACGAAGATCTTGCCGTCGCCGATATGCCCGGAGCGCGCCGCCATCATGATCGCGTCCATGGCGGGCTGCAGCCGGCTGTCGTCGACTGCGACTTCGATCTTGACCTTCGGCAGGTAGGCGATCTGGTACTCGGCGCCGCGATAGACCTCGGTGTGGCCCTTCTGGCGCCCATAGCCCTTCACCTCGGTGACGGTCATTCCGAAGATGCCCATCTGGGTGAGGGCTTCGCGCACCGGGTCGAGACGATGCGGCTGAACGATTGCGATGATGAGTTTCATGGGTGTGCCCCCGCGGGTTGTTCCCGTCCGCAGAACCCTGTCTACGCAAAGGCCGAGGGCGAAAGCAACGGCCATGGTGGGAGTGGGGCAGGGGTCGGGCCTTGACCGGGCCGTCTCAGCGCCCTTAACGTGGCGTTTGCGTCGGTTCCTTGCGGACGTGAGTCCGCGGGGATGAAACGGGAATGCGGTGAGGATCGGGGTCACACCCGCCGAAGCCGCAGCTGCCCCCGCAACTGTAAGCGGCGAGTCTTCCGCATCAGCCACTGGGAAACCGGGAAGGCGCGGACCTGAAGACTTCGACCCGCAAGCCAGGAGACCGGCCGACGCGTCCCTCTAGCCCTTCCGTCGGTGGGACGGAGAAGGAGACGCGCATGACTGTTCCCCTCGGCACCGCTGCATCGGCACGCCTGTTCGCAATTCGAACGCGCGGCTAGGCGATCATGGCCACCTGCGTGCTGGTCGTCGGCGGCCAGCGCTCCGGCAAGAGCCGCTATGCCGAACGGCTGGTGGCGGCAAGCGGGCTCGCGCCCGTCTATCTCGCCGTTGCCACCGCCGGGGACGGCGAGATGGCGGCGCGCATCGCCGCCCATCGCGGCCGGCGCGCCGAGGGATGGCGCACGGTCGAGGAGCCGCTCGCCATCGCCGATGTGCTCGCCCGCGAGGCCCGCGCCGGCACCGCCGTTCTGGTCGAATGCCTGACGCTGTGGCTGTCCAACCTGATGGGCGCCGGCCGCGACATCGACAGCGAGGCCGATCGCCTGATCGAGGCGCTGGAGCGCGCCGCCGGTCCCGTGGTGCTCGTTTCGAACGAGGTCGGCGGCGGCATCATGCCCGACAACGCGCTGGCGCGCCGCTATGCCGACGCGCTTGGGCTCCTCAACCAGCGGGTCGCCGCCGTCGCCACCCGCGTCGTGCTCGTCGCCGCCGGCCAGCCGCTCATCCTCAAGCCCAGCCAGCAGCCGGAGGTCAGCCTATGACGGCCGGCCACATCGCAAGGCTCGCAGCCACCGGGCTAGAGCCACAGCACCAGGGCGGCTACGACCGCAACGATGGCGAAGAACGCCGCACTGGCGGCCACATAAACGCGCAGCGCCCGGCGAATGTCCGTCGGGTTGGCGTCGCGCCGGCCGGTCGCGTTGACGAAGGGGTCGCTGACGATGATGCCGGCATAGCGGCGCGGGCCGGCGAGCGCGACGCCGAGCGCCGCGGCCATGGCGGCTTCCGGCCAGCCGGCATTGGGCGAGCGGTGGTGCGGCGCGTCGGCGACCATGACGCGGAAGGCCTGGGCGATGCTGCCGCCGCAAGCCGGCGCGGCGAGCGCGATCAGCGTCCCGGCCAGGCGGCTCGCCGGCAGGTTCAGGAGATCGTCCAGCCGGGCGGCCGCCCAGCCGAACTGCTCGTAGCGCGGCGTGAGGTGGCCGATCATCGAATCGGCGGTGTTGATCGCCTTGTAGGCGAACAGGCCCGGCAGCCCGAGCACCAGGAACCACAGGGCCGGGGCGACGACGCCGTCGGAGAAGTTCTCCGCCGCCGATTCGATCGCCGCACGGCAGATGCGCGGCTGGTCAAGGCTGCCGGGATCGCGGCCGACGATGCGCGACACCGCCATCCTGGCGGCGACCAGGCCCTCGCCGAAGGCGCTGGCGACGGCGGCGACATGGTCATGGAGCGAGCGGCCGGCGATCAGCACCGAGGCAACAAGAGCGGTTCCGACCCAGCCGAAGGGCACGGAGCGGAAGGCCAGTTCCAGCCCGTAGCCAATGAGCGCCGCCACCGCGAAGACGATCACCACCGCGAAGATGCCGGCCGTCTTCCGCCACGCCGCGGTCAGCGCCTCGCTGTTCAGCGTGCGGTCGAGCCAGCCGATCAGCCCGCCGACGATCGTGACCGGATGGGGCAGGCGCCGCCAGATCGGCTCGGGATCGCCGAAGAGCGCGTCAAGCACCAGCGCGATGGCAAGCAGCCAGAAGTGGTCGAGTGAGATCAATGGCTCTGCTCGACACGTTGAGATTCGCGGGTGAGCCAGTCGAGGGCGGCGGGAAGCGACGGTCCGCCGCAGACGACCAGCCGCTCGGGCAGCACGATGCGCCGCGCCTGAGGATAGAGCGCTCTCAGCACCGGATGGGAGAGGAGCGCCGTGCCCTGGTCGACCGGGCGCGGATCGGGCGAGGAGACGACGATCACGTCGGGATGCTCCGCCACCAGCTTCTCCAGCGGGACGAACCCGCCGGTCGCTCCGGCGAGAGCACCGCCCTCATTGGTGAAGCCGGCGATCGCCATGAGCTCGCCGGTCAGCGTATCGCCGCCGGTGACGTAGCCGCGGCGCTGATAGACCACGGCCGTCGGGTGCGGCCTCCGCTCGGCGGCTGCGACCGCCGCCGCGCGCGCCGCCTCGATGCGGCCGATCAGCGCGGCGCCGCGTTCGGGATGGCCGACGAGCGCGGCGACCATGCGGATCTGGGCGATCAATTCCGCGATGCTGCGCACGTCGTCGACGAGTTCGACGCGATAGCCGAGCCGGACCAGCAGGCCCTGGGTCGCCGGATCGGAGAAGCTGCTCGACAGCACCAGGTCGGGATGGAGCGCGACCACGGTTTCTGCTGCCGCGGCATCGTGGCGGAAGTCTGCCGCCTTGTCCGCCATGAACGACAGCGCCGGGTCGGCGGCATAGGGCGAGAGCGCCACGATCTGGCCGGGATCGGCCAGCGCCAGCAGCAGCTCATCGGCGCACATGTTGACCGAGACGATGCGCTGCGGCGCTTCGGCGGCGGCAGCGCCCTGCGCCAGGGCCGCGAGCAGCGTCGCGAGAAGGGAAATGATGGTTGCGGGTCTCATGGCCGTGATCGTCGCGCCGCCGAAGGCGCTGATTTACCCCCTGGCGGTCCGGCGGGGAAGCCGGACGGGGCAGGGACAGGGCGCGTGACGGGCGATCCGGCCCGGATATTCCATTCAGATGGGGCAACTACATGACATTCGCATTCCGGCGTCTCGGCGCCGCTTCGATCCTGCTTGCCGTGGCGGCTGTACCCGCCTTTGCCGAGATCCCGTCGATCGTGGTCACCCCCTATTACCTGCCGGTTGCGATCGGCCAGGCGGGAAGCTCGGTCACGGTCATCACGCGCGACGAGATTGCGCGGTCGTCGCCGACCTCGGTCACGGAGCTGCTGCGCACCGTTCCGGGCGTCGCGGTGAGCCAGTCTGGCGGCGCCGGCGGCCTCACCGAGGTGCGCCTGCGCGGCGGCGAGAGCGGCCATACGCTGGTGCTGGTCGACGGCGTCCGCGTCAACGATCCGACGACCGCCAACAACGAGTTCGACTTCGCGGCGATCTCGCCCGACATGATCGAGCGCATCGAGATCCTGCGCGGGCCGCAGAGCTCGATCTACGGCTCCGATGCCATGGGTGGCGTCGTCAACATCATCACGCGCAAGGCGCAGGGGGCGCCGAGCTTCTCCGCCACGGTCGAGGGCGGCAGCTACGGCACTCATGTCGAGCGTCTGTCGGGCGGCATCGCCAAGGGCGATTTCAGCATGCTGATGAGCGGCGAGCATGCGGCCGCCAGCGGCTTCTCCGCCGTCGGCAACCGCGACCACGACGAACCCGACGGCTTCGACAAGTGGACCGGCACGATCAGCGGGCGCTACGCGCCCGACCGACGGTCCGCGTTTCGATTTCGGTGTCACCGGCACCACCGGCCACACCGACTATGACGGCTCGCCGGGCTGGGGCGTCGACCCCGGCAACGAGCGCAACACCGGCGACAACACGCTGGTGACCGGCTACGGCCGGCTCTCCTTCGACAGCCCGGACGGCGGTATCAGGCACACGGTCACAGGCTTCGGCACGCTCGAGCGCCGCCGCTACAGCGAGCCGGCTGCGTCGGCGACCTACGACTACGCCTCGCACACGGTGGGCGGGGAATATCAGGCGAGCATGAGGGCAGGGGCCCTGGGCCAGCTCCTTGCCGGCGTCCGGCTGGAACAGGAACGCGCCGACTACACGCCGACCGACCTGTGGGGCTCGACCGGCTTCGCCGACACTGCGACCCGCTATGCCCTCTTCGCCGGCGACCAGATCTCGCCGATCGACCACCTCTTCCTCACCTTCAGCGGGCGCTACGACGGCCAGCAGGGCGCCGATGGCTTCCTCACCGGCCGCTTCACCGCGGCCTACGAGATACCGGCGACCGAGACCAAGCTGCGCGCCAGCCTCGGCACCGGGGCGAAGCGGCCGACCTTCTTCCAGAAGGCGTACAACCTGCAATACGGCACGACCACGCCGCTCCGCTCGGAGGCGAGCATTGGCGGCGACGTCGGCATCGACCAGACGCTGTTCGATGGCCGGCTCACCATCTCGGCGACGGCATTCCTGAGCCGGTTCACCGATCTGCTCAACTTCGATTCCAGCCTCGGCGGCGGCTACGGCGGCTACGTCAACGTCGGCCGCGCCACCATGCAGGGCGTCGAACTTGCCGCGACCGCGGTCATCATCCCGTCGCGCCTGACGCTCAGCGGCTCCTACACCTATACGGACGCCCGCGACGCCACCACCGGGCTCCTGCTGGCGCGCCGGCCACATAACAGCGGCGCGGCGACCCTCGCCTGGACGGGGAAATCGGGGTTCGAGGCATCGCTGACCGCGACGCTGGTCGGCGACCGCTTCGACGGCTCGGGCGAGACCACGCCGATGCCCGCCTATGGCCGCCTCGACCTCGCGGCCTCCTATCCGCTCAACCCGCACACGCGCATCTTCGGGCGGGTCGAGAACCTGACCAACGCGCGTTATCAGGACCCGGCGGGCTACAACACCGCAGGCCTGTCGGCCTATCTCGGCATGACCTGGCGGCAATAGGGACGCGCGGCATGGGGATTGGCTCAGGCTGGCGGCAGGGTGCGCTCATCGTCGCGCTCATCGCTCTGGTGGCGGCATTGTTTGCCGGCTCACTGGCGGTCGGGCCCGTCGTCCTGCCGCTCCACACTCTGGGCGAGGTGCTGATTGGGCGGGGCGACGCGGTGGCGCGCATCATCGTCCTGGAGATCCGCCTGCCGCGCGCCTTGCTGGGGCTGATGATCGGCGCGACCCTCGGCCTCTCCGGCGCGGCGCTTCAGGGGCTTCTGCGCAACCCGCTGGCCGCGCCGTCGCTCTTCGGCGCCCCGTCGGCAGCCGCCTTCGGCGCCGTCCTGGTCATCTCGCTCGGGCTCGTCAGCGCGCTTTCCTGGGCGCTGCCGGCGGCCGCCATCGCCGGCGCGCTCGCCTCGGTCGCGCTCCTCATCCTCGTGGCGGGGCCGCGGGCGAGCCTGCTGGTGCTCATCCTCGCCGGACTGGCCGTCTCCAGCCTCGCCGGCGCCGCCACGGCGCTTGCCCTCAATCTCGCGCCCAATCCCTTCGCCGCGCTCGAGATCGCCTTCTGGCTGCTTGGCTCGCTTCAGGACCGCAGCATGCAGCACGTGCTGATCGCGGCGCCCTTCATGGTCGTCGGCGTGGTGCTGCTGATGTGGGACCGGCGCGCCTTCCGCGCGCTGACATTGGGCGAGGATGCGGCGGCCAGCCTTGGCTTCAACCTCGGCCGCGTGCGCCTGCGCGTGGTCGCCGGTGTCGCCGCGGCAGTCGGCGCTGGTGTCGCGGTCGCCGGCTCCATCGGCTTCGTCGGCCTGGTGGCGCCGCACCTGATGCGTCCCTTCGTCCGCCACGATCCGGGCCGTCTGATGATCCCGGCGGCCCTGGCCGGCGCCGCGCTGCTGCTTGCCGCCGACATCGCCGTGCGCCTCATCCCGACCGCCGGCAGCGAGATCAAGGTCGGCGTCTTCACCGCGCTCATCGGCGCGCCGTTCTTCATCGCCCTCATCATCGCCCGCCGCCACCAGCTCACCGGAGACGCGCCATGACCGGCGGCAGCGCACCCTTGCTGCGGCTAAGCCGGCTCACCGTCGCTTTCGGCAGGCGCACCATCCTGCATGACATCGCGCTCGACGTCAGCGCCGGCGAGTTCGCCGTCATCGTCGGGCCGAACGGCGCCGGCAAGACGACGCTGCTCAAGGCCGCTGCGGGCCTGTTGCCGGCTGCTGGCGACCTCATGGTTGGCGGCGACGACGTCCGCCGCATCGCGCCGGCCGAGCGCGCCCGCCGGGTCGCCTACCTGCCGCAGGGGCAGGAGTTCTATTGGCCGCTGGCGGTCAGCGACATCGTCGGCCTCGGCCGGCTGCCGCGCGGGCGGCGGCGCCTCGCTCTCGGCCGCCGACCACGCGGCGGTGACCGCGGCGATGGCTGCGACCGGCGTCGCCGGCTATGCCGACCGGGCGGTGACGACGCTCTCCGGCGGTGAACGGGCGCGCGTGGCGATCGCCCGGGTTCTCGCCACCGAGGCGCCCGTCATCCTCGCCGACGAGCCCACCGCGGCGCTCGACCCGCGCTACCAGCTCATCGTGCTCGACATCTTGCGCCAGCGGGCGGAGGCGGGCGGGGCGGTGCTTGCTGCCCTGCACGACATCGGCCTGGCGGCTCGCCGGGCGACGCGGGTGATCGTGCTCGACGATGGCCGCATTGTCGGCGACGGGCCGCCGCGCGCCGTGCTCACCGCCGAACGGCTGGCGACGACCTTCGGCGTCGATGCCGAGATCATCGAACTGCACGATGCGCCGGTGGTGATCCCGTGGAGCGTCAGCGAAGGGCGGTGAGGCGGGCTGGAGGCCTCGCCCGGAGTGAACCGGGGTAGCAGGATATTCGGGAGATCGGCCGCCGCGCCGGGCTCGAGATCAGCGCAGAGCGGCAGCAGTAGGCTGACGGTAGGCGCGACGTTTGTTTCGGATTACGCTTTAGGGATGGCCTTGACCAAAAAACAGAAGCGGTTGCAGGAAGAAATAGACGAGATCGCATCAGTGGTCGGCATGGATCACTGAACATATCGCAGTATGAGGCGGCCGCTCGCACACCGGTGCTTGAGTCGATATTGAATAACCTGATTCGCGGAGAGATAATTACAGAATACACTCTCGTTGACGAACTATTGATCACTATAATTAACAACTACTATTTTCGTCAGAAGTTAACGACTGGAGCGAACAGGAATCTCTGGCGGCAAAAACACTTTAGGATACTAAATCAATTCATTCTAGACGATGCCTATATCGTTACCAAGGTGCGTGCCGTCAATGAGATTGCCGAGATACCTGCGAACATTCGAGATTTTTTCGATCGACTAAACTCCCTTCGAAACGCTGTGGCTCACAGCTTTTTTCCTGAGAATAGGCGCCAGTACAATCGGGCCAAGAAGGTCATCTATCGAGGTACAGATATCTTCACGCTCCAAGGGATCCGTGCGTTTGAGGCGGATCGAGAGATTGCAGTCGACTATCTCTTGGAGCGCGCGTTTGGGGTGAAACCGCCGTGATCGGATTTTCGACCTTGCCCTAAGTTCCGCACACAACGTGCGAAACCTCCGCCTTCGCTACACAGGCTCAGCCCCGCTCTCTTTGGAGGGCGGGGCTCTGTTCGTTTTTGAACCCGCTTGCTACCGTGCGGTTTCTATGCCGAGACCAGCCCGACGTTGCCGTACGTCCCGGAGCTTCTCGAGGTTCTCTAGTACGCTTCGGCCAGAGCCGAGGCCAGCCTCTCCTCGCTGGATTGACGATCGAAGGTCTTCAGTCTGGATCACTTCGGCTTTTTTCGTCGCCAGGTTGATGGTCTTCAAAAGCTTTGCGGCCGCTGGTGACGTAAGCACCGTCCTGCCGTCCCGAATAGAAATAACGCTGTGTGCGGCATTGTTTCGGGCACGGTTCACGGCTTCGACGGCTTCGACGTGCGACTTCAGGCCCTGCTTCCAGTCCTTTGCACTAGGTCATCGACTCATTAAATCGCATCCAGATTTTAGCTGATGCGAGATTGACGCCTGCGAGGTAGTTGTCGGGGTTTTTGTCGTAACGGGTGGCGACGGCGCGGAAGTGTTTGAGTTTGTTGAAGAAGCGCTCGACGAGGTTTCTGTAGCGATAGAGGAAGGAACTGAAGGCGGGGATGTTCTTGCGGTTGGGCATGGGCTTGATGTTCGCCCAGGCGCCGCGTTCGGCCAGGCTTTGCCGCAAGGCGTCGCTGTCATAGGCGCGATCAGCCAGCAGGATCTGACCCTCAGTCAACGCTTCGAGCATGTCGGCCGCGCTCTTGCCGTCATGCGCCTGGCCCTCGGTGAGCTTGAGCGCAATGGGCAGGCCTTCGGCGTCGACCAGAGCATGAAGCTTGGTCGTCAGGCCGCCGCGCGAGCGACCCATGCAACCGGATCGGTCGTCTTTTTTTGGGTGTTGGCGGCGTGCTGATGCACCCGCACGCTGGAGGAATCAATCATCTGGATGTCGCCGTCGTAGGCCTTCGACACCGCTTCCAGAAGACGATCCCACACCCCTGCCTTGCGCCAGCGGTTGAAGCGGTTGACGCAGGTCGTGTGCGGGCCGTAGCGCTCGGGAATGTCGGCCCAAGGGGCGCCTGTCCGCAGCCGCCAAAAGATACCGTTGAGAACCCGGCGGTCATCCACGCGCGGCACGCCACGGGGCTTGTTGGGCAGCAACGGCTGGATCACCGACCACTCGAAATCTGTCAAATCAAAGCGTGCCATTCCAATCTCCTTTGTTGCGGAAATTGAATCAGCACTCCTCCGATTCTAGAATCCCCTTTATGGGTCTGTGACCTAAAGTGTGCAGCACGAGCTTTGATCATCTCGATCTTGCGGGATAAATCGAGGGAGGCAACAACCGGCTCAACCATCGGCGCCGCCGGCAACTCAAAGAGCGCAATGCAAATTTGGTTCAGTTGGAAATCTAGAGCGGTTGCAATCAAGACTAGTTTGCCAACCGCGGCATACATCTCGCGATAAGCTTCATCCTTCTGCATCTCGTTGCCCTTGGCGGCTCGCTGGCAGGGCGTGTTCATTTTCGATCAGTGCTAAGCCAGACTCCGGCGCCGCGGGTTCCCACGCCGCCTGGAACCCGAACCTCGAGACCAAACTGGCGTGCCAATTCGGCCAAGCGTAGCCGACCGTCTTGTTGTCGCCACCGATCCACTTACACAAAGCAGGCTCAAGGACCCGCAAGCGATGCACTAGCGTTCCGCCAGAACGCCGACAATGTCGGCGCGAGAGCCCGTGTGTCGCTCGGGCGACGACTGATAAGCGCGCAAGAACGTTTCCAGCGCATCCAATTCTGTTGGGGTTAACGCCTCAGGCATTCTGCACCCAGGAGTCCCCGCGAGTCACTGCTAAATTGCTGCACAGCAAGTGTTGGAGGCCTCGCCCGGAGTCGAACCGGGGTAGCAGGATTTGCAGTCCTGTGCATGGCCGCTCTGCCACGAGGCCAATCAGTACCGGCAGGGGATAGGTGGGTCGCCTGCCATGTGTCAAGCGCTGCGGTCTTTCGTACCGCTCTCTTCGCTAATAGTCCGTCTTGTCACATTTCCAGGAAGATCAGCCAGACCATCGAAAGGCTGACGGTGATCAGCATGGGGACCAGCGCCACCTTCATGTAGTGGTTGAAGCTCACCGGATAGCCGGCCTTCTCGGCCATGCCGGCGGTCACCACGTTGGCGCTGGCGCCGATCAGCGTGCCGTTGCCGCCGAGACAGGCGCCCAGCGACAGCGCCCACCACAGCACCGTGTGGTTGATGCCGGGGATCGAGTTGGTGAGATAGGCGACGATCGGCAGCATGGTGGCGGTGAACGGGATGTTGTCGATGATCGCCGAGAGGATCGCCGACACCCACAGCACGATCAGCACCGCCAGCAGCGGCGAGGACTGGGAGGCGTCGCGCACCCAGTCGGCGATGATCTGGATCATGCCGGTCTGCTCCGCCCCGGCGACCACGATGAACAGCATCATGAAGAAGACGAGGGTCGGCCACTCGACCTCCTTCTCGACCATCTCGACGATGTGCACGCCGCTGATCACCAGGAGCAGGGACGCGCCCGCCAGGGCGGCGATGCTCGGCTCCATGTGCAGGCTGCCGCTGAACACGAACAGCAGGATGGTGAAGATGAGCACGCCCCCGGCCTTGATCAGCAGCACTGGGTCGGTGATGCGGTACTCCTCGCGCAGCCGCGCCACCATCGCCGGCACGTCGGCGACTTTGGCGGCGTGGTAGTCCTTGCGGAACCAGAACAGGAAATAGACGGCGGCGACGCCGAGCGAGATGATGCAGATGACGGTCAGGTGGGTGATGAAATCGGTGAAGGTGAGCCCGGCATAGGAGCCGATCAGGATGTTCGGCGGGTCGCCGATGAGCGTCGCAGTGCCGCCGACATTGGAGGCGAACACCTCGGGCAGCAGCAGGGTCAGCGGGTTGATGCCGAGCGCCACGGCGATCTCGATGGTCACCGGGATGATCAGCAGCATGGTGGTGACGTTGTCGAGGAAGGCCGAGGTGACCGCGGTGATCACCATCAGGAGCACGGCCAGCGCGTAGATGCTGCCGCGCGCCGCCTGGAACGACTTGTAGGCCATCCACTGGAACACGCCGGTACGCTTGAGCACCCCGACGATGATCATCATGGCGAGCAGCAGGAAGATGACGTTGCCGTCGATGGCGTGCATCGCCTCGTCGAAGGTGAGGATGCGGAAGCTCGGATCGAAGGTGCCCACCGTATAGCTGACGAACAGCATCAGCGACGCCCCGACCAGGGCGGCGAGCGTCCGGTGCATCAGCTCGAAGGCGATGAAGACGTAGACCGCCACCAGGACCAGCGTCGCGATCCACAGGCCGGGCGAGACGGAGCGCTGCATGGTCACCGCCACGTGGGCGATGTAGGTGCCGTTGCCGGCCGCGTCGGTCCCCTCGTCGTGGATCTGGTCGACGGCGACGTGCGCCACCGACTGGTAGGAGGAGCGTGCGACGGTCATCTCGACCCGCGCCGCCGGCAGCGTGCCCGCCGGCAGGTCGAGCCGCACCTCGAAGGTGCCGCTGGCGTCGGTGACCGGCGGCGTTGCCGGGGTGACCGGCGCGCCGTTGACCAGGAAGCCCGGCTCGGCGTCGTTGATCCCCTTGCCCTGGGCATTGGTGACCGACCCGGAGACGACCAGAACGTCGCCCGCGGACGCCGCGCCCGCCGGTGTGGCGGCCCAGGCGAGTGCCGGGGGAAGGCCGACAAGCAGGAAAAGCACGACGGCCAGTCTGCGATACCAGGACACGAAGGACCTCATGGGTTTGGGATGGCGGGAACGCCGTTTCTGGTCGGCCTTAAGTCCCCCGTTAGCGTCGGTACCTTCGTGACGGCTGCGGGTGTGGCTTGGTGGCGGATTGATGGTTGGGGCGGGGACGAGCGCCTTGCGCAATCTCAAAATCAAGCAAAATTTACGTTGGCCGTGGGCGATCGCCTGGGGTGGCGCGGCACGGCGTCGTCCCGCCACCAGAGAGCGCTTCGCGGGTGGCGGGTCAAGCCGCCGGGCTTGTTGGCGTGCTCGCCGGGTCGTCGGCCAGCATGGTCAGCAGGCGCTCCAGCACGGCGGCGCATTCCGTGTCGTCCAGGTCGTCCATGTCGAACAGGTGGAGCGACCGGATGCCTTCGACCACCAGCAGCGCGATCAGCGACAGGTCGCGATCCGCCGCCGTCCGCCGGATGCGCTCGATGATCCGCTTCTCATGCGCCCGCATGGGGTCGAGAAAGTGGGGGTTTTCGGCAAGCGCCATCAGGATGCCGTCCAGCTTTCCCTTGTGCCCGCAAATCTTGTCGCCGGTGAGTTCGACCAGGGCGCGGGCAACCGCGTTGGTGGGTCGTTGCCCGCTCTTGGCTTCGATGTCAGCGAGCACGGCATCGATCTCGGCCATGTGCTGTTCGACCAGCGCCTGGATGAGTGCGTCCTTGCGCGGAAAGTGATAAAGCAAGCCACCTTTTGACAGGCCCGCCCGCTCGGCGATGGCTTCGATGGAAATGTGGGCTGCGCCCTTTTCCTTGGCGAGTTCGGCGGCGGCTGCCAGAATGTGTGCGCGGGTTCCTGCGCGTGACGGCGCCTTCGGGGCGGCGGCGGTGGCGGCTTGGCCGACGGGCGGTCGCTCGTCTCGGGTGGTGTCAGCAGACATGTGCGCGCGCGGAAGACCCAGCGGACGGGGGATTGACTTTACCGTCTGGACGGTACAGTAACGCCGGAAGTTCAGCAAGATGCTCCGAGGCCTCCTCCAGGCCCGCTCTTTTGCGGAAGTCCCATGAAACGCTTTTTTGTCGGCGCCATCATCCTTGTCGTCGTCGTCGCGGTGTGCGGCGCGCTGGTCTGGTTCAACGTCTTCAAGCAGGGGATGATCGCGCAGTATTTCGCGCATTTCCCGGTGCCAACCGTCACCGTCGCGACCATCGAGGTGAAGCCTGAGCGCTGGACGCCCACCATCGACGCGGTGGGCACCGTGACCGCCGCCAATGGCGTCGATGTCGCCGGCCAGGTGGGCGGCGTCGTCAGGCTGATCAATTTCGAGGCAAACAACACCGTCAAGGCCGGACAGGTGCTCGTCCAGCTCGACGATTCGGTTGAACGCGCCGGCCTGGTGGCGGCCCGGTCGACCGTCGCCGTCAGCCAGGATGCGCTCACCCGGACACGGCAGCTCTTCAACAACAACGTCGCCACCACCGCCGAAGTGCAGGCGGCGCAGAACAAGCTCGATCAGGCCGAAGGCGCCTTGGCGCAGGTCGAGGCGACGCTCGCCCAGAAGGCGATCAAGGCGCCGTTTGCCGGCACCGTCGGCATCCCGAAGGTCGATCCCGGGCAGTTCATTTCGGCCGGCACGGCGATCGCGACCCTGCAGGACCTGTCCAAGATGCGGGTCGATTTCACCGTTCCCGAGCAGGAGCTGCCCAACATAAAGCTCGGCCAGCCGGTGAGCCTTGGCCTCGACGCGAACCATCTCGACTTCCAGGGCGCCATCACCGGCATCGACCCGAAGATCGACTCGACCTCGCGCCTGGTCACGGTGCAGGCGTTGGTCGACAATGCCGGCGGCACGCTGCGCCCCGGGCAGTTCGCCCGCGTTCAGGTGCACCTGCCGGAAGAGCCCAGCGTGATCGCGCTGCCGCAGACGGCGGTGGTGCTCAGCCTCTACGGCAGCTACGTCTACCAGGTGGTTGACGCGCCGCCGGCCGCGGGCGGCGGTGCCGCTGCAGGCCAGGCCCCCGCTGCCGGGGGCGATGGCAAGCCGGCCGCGCCCAAGCTCCAGGCCAAGCAGATTTTCGTTGAGACGGGCAGGCGTTCGGGCACCGAGGTAGAGATCACCAAGGGCATCACGCCCGGCATGCAGATCGTCACCGCCGGGCAGAACAAGCTGTCCAACGGCAGCCTGGTCGCGATCGACAACAGCGTCAACCCGGCAACGGTGGCGCCGCCAGCTGCATCGGGCGGCTAGGGCGGCCGGCCATGGGCTTCTCCGAACGCTTCATCCGCAGGCCGGTCCTTTCGACCGTCTTCGCCTTCCTCATCCTGCTGCTCGGCGCGCAGGGCATCACGTCCATGTCGATCCGCCAGTACCCCAAGGTCGACGAGACGGTGATCACGGTGACGACCGTCTATCCCGGCGCCAGCGCCGACGTCATCCAGGGCTTCATCACCTCGACCATCGAGAAGGCGGTGTCGTCAGCCGAGGGTGTCGACTACGTCACCTCGAAGAGCGCGCTCAGCGTGTCGACCGTCTCGGTCTACATGCGGCTCAACGCCAATCCCGACAAGTCGCTGACCGAGGTCATCGCCAAGGTCCAGCAGGTGCGCGGGCAATTGCCCTCGGACGCCAAGGACCCGGTCATCCAGAAGGGCACGGGCTTCGCCTTCGCGCTGATGTACATGGCGGCGCGCAGCGACAACATGAACCCGCAGCAGCTGACCGAATACCTGACGCGCGTCATCCAGCCGCGCTTCGCCACCGTCGCCGGCGTTGCCGATGCCCAGATCCTCGGCGCCCAGGAATTCGCCATGCGCGTCTGGGTCGACCCGGTGGCGATGGCGGCGCGCAAGGTGACCGCCACCGACATCCTGGGTGCCATCTCGGCGTCGAACTTCCTCTCCGCGCCGGGCAGCACCGCCAACCAGTACTACGCCTATTCGATCGAGGCGAAGACCACGCTGCAGGACCCGCAGACCTTCGGCGAGCTGCCGGTGCGCGGCAGCGGCGACAACGTCGTCCGCCTGCACGACGTCGCCCGCATCGAGCTTGCCGCCGCCTCGTCCGACGTGCAGGTCCGCTTCGACGGCCAGGACGGCGTCTTCCTCGGCATCATGCCGACGCCGGAAGCCAACCCGATCGACGTCGCAACCGGCGCCCGCAAGGAGCTGGCGGCCATCCAGCAGGACCTGCCGGAAGGCATGCAGATCAGCCTGCTCTACGACTCGACCAAGGCGATCAGCTCCTCGATCGAAGAAGTCGTCAAAACGATCGGCGAGGCCTCCGCCATCGTCGTGTTGGTGATCCTCCTCTTCCTCGGCTCGTTCCGCGCCGTGGTCATTCCCATCATCACCATCCCGCTGTCGCTGATCGGCGTCAGCTTCCTGATGTGGGCGGTGGGCTATTCGCTGAACACGCTGACGCTGCTCGCCATGGTGCTCGCCATCGGCCTGGTCGTCGACGACGCCATCGTGGTGGTCGAGAACATCCACCGCCACATCGAGGAGGGCCACCGCCCGCTGCACGCCGCCATCGAAAGCATGCGCGAGATCAGCACGGCGGTGATCGCCATGACGCTGACGCTGACTGCGGTGTTCGCGCCGATCGGCTTCACCACTGGCGTCACCGGCTCGCTGTTCCGCGAGTTCGCGCTGACGCTGGCCGGCGCCGTCGCCATATCCGGTCTGGTGGCGCTCACCGTCTCGCCGATGATGGCGGCGCGCATGCTGACCCCGACCAGCGGCCGCTTCGCGCACTTCGTCGATCATGCCTTCGATGCGGTCGGCGACTGGTATCAGCGGCGGCTGACCGGCTCGCTCAGGCTGAGGCCGATCACCCTGCTGATCGTCGCCGTCCTGATCGCCACCACCGGCTACCTGTTCACCCACACCGCGACCGAGCTGGCGCCGGACGAGGACCAGGGCGCGCTCTTCTCGGTGCTCACCGGCCCGCAATATTCAACCATCGACTACACCTCGCTGTTCGTGAGCGAGATCGACCAGGTGACCAAGGACATCCCCGAGGTCGAGACGCGCTTCTCCGTCGCTGGCGCCGGCGCCGCCAATTCCGGCTTCGCCGCCTGGGTGCTGAAGCCGTGGGGGGAGCGCAGCCGCAGCCAGGCGCAGGTGCAGCAGGAGATTCAGCCGCGCCTCAACAAGGTCGCCGGCCTCCAGGCCTTCGTGTTCGCCGTGCCCTCGCTGCCCGGCACCGGCGGCGGCCTGCCCATCTCCTTCGTCATCCAGTCGACCAATTCGGCGGACCGCGTCTTCGAGCAGGCCGAGGCGATCAAGGCCAAGGCGATGGCTTCGGGCAAGTTCATCGTGGTTCAGGATTCGCTCGCCTTCGACAAGCCGCAGGCCCAGCTGCTCATCGACCGTCAGCGCGCGGCCGCCCTCGGCGTGTCGGTGTCGGACATCGCCAACACGCTCACGCTGCTGGTTGGCGGCAACAGTGTCTCGAAGTTCTCGCGTGACGAGCGCGCCTACGACATCATCCCGCAGGTGCCCCAGCGCTACCGCTACAATCCGGAGGACCTGACCCGGTTCTACGTGCGCAACCAGGCCGGCGCCATGGTTCCGCTGTCCTCGGTGGTCACCGTCAACACGGTGGCGTCGGCGCCGGCGGTCGAGCAGTTCAACCAGCTCAACTCGGCGACCCTGTCCGCCCTGCCGCGCCCGGGCGTGACCAGCGGCGAAGGCCTCAAGACGCTCCAGGACATCGCCACCGGGCAGCTGCCCGGCGGTTATTTCATCCAGTACGCCGGCCAGTCGCGCACCGAGCTCGAGGCCGGCAATACGCTCATCATCGCCTTCGCGCTTGCGGTCATCGTCATCTACCTCGTGCTGGCGGCGACGTTCGAGAGCTTCCGCGACCCGCTCATCATCATGATGGCGGTGCCGCTCTCGCTGTTCGGCGCGACGCTGTTCCTCAATCTCGGCCTTTCCACCATCAACATCTACACCGAGGTCGGGCTGATCACCCTGGTCGGGCTGATCACCAAGCACGGCATCCTGATGGTGCAGTTCGCCAACCAGCAGCGCGAGAGCCGCGGCCTCGGCCGCCGCGAGGCCATCATCGAGGCGGCGCGCATTCGTCTCCGCCCGATCCTGATGACCACCTTCGCCATGGTGCTCGGCGTCATGCCGCTGCTCCTGTCGACTGGCGCCGGCGCCAAGGCGCGCTTCTCGATGGGCCTGGTGATCGCCACCGGCATGTCGATCGGCACGATCTTCACCCTGTTCGTCGTGCCGATGTTCTACACCTTCCTATCGTCGCGCAGCCGCCCGGTGGACGGCAGCAGGGACGCGGAGCCGCTGGCGCCGCCGCATCCGGCGCCGGCGGAATGAAGACGGCCGCCATGGGGAGCAAGCCGATGCTTGTCACCGATTGCGGGCGTGGCTATGAGCGGACGATCGGCTGAGGGACGGGACCCATGGACGACTTCACCACGGCGCGGACGAAGATGGTGGACAACCAGCTCAGGACGCAGAGCGTCACCGACTACGAGGTGCTGGCCGCGATGGGCACGGTGCCGCGCGAGGCCTTCCTGCCGCCGGCGAGCCGGGCGCTGGCCTATATCGACAGCGACCTCGCCGTTTCGCCGGCCGCAGCCGACAGTCCGCCGCGCTACATGATGGAGCCGGCGCCGCTGGCCCGGCTGGTGCAACTGGCCGAGGTCGGCAAGGCCGATGTGGTGCTCGTCGTCGGCTGCGGCACCGGCTATTCGGCCGCCGTGCTGGCGCGGCTCGCCGACTCCGTCGTCGCGCTCGAACAGGACGTCGGATCTCGCCGCGCAGGCGTCGGAGACGCTCACCGAAGTTGGCGTCGATAACGTTGCCGTCGTCACCGGTTCGCTCGAAGCCGGCTATCCTTCAGAGGCCCCCTATGACGTCATCTTCGTCGACGGCGCCGTCGAGGTGGTGCCCGCGGCCTTGACCGAGCAGTTGAAGGATGGCGGCCGGCTGGTGGTGGTGGTTGGCTATGGGCGTTCCGCCGCCGCGACCATCTTCCGGCGCACCGGTGCCGACGTCGGCGGCCGCGTCGCCTTCGATGCCGACGTTCAGCCGCTGCCCGGGTTCCGCCGACCAAAAGCGTTTGTTTTCTGAGGTTTTGGGGACGAACACCGTCTGTTGTATTGGGGCCGCACCCTGGGGATTACGTGGGCTGTGACGGCATGAGCATTTGACGGTGCCTGACAGGCGAATAGAGTAAGGCACATCAAGGGAAGGCCGCCTTGTGGCGAGTGGGGTGTTAACGGTGCGGTACCTGCGTTCTGGGTTGGCGATAGCCACGGTTATCGCCGCTGTTTCACTCGGTCTGGCGCCGGCGGGCGCCGAGACCCTGGTTGATGCTTTGGCATCGGCCTATGCCAACAACCCGACGCTCAATGCGCAACGGGCTGCGCTGCGGGCCACCGACGAAGGCGTGCCCCAGGCGCTCGCCGGCTACCGGCCGACGGTGAGCGGCTCGTTTTCCGGCGGCGTGGTTTCCTCGGGCGGCCTCACCCTCAATCCGCGCACCTACACGCTCACCGTCGAGCAGCCGATCTTTGCCGGGTTCCGCACCAAGAACGGCGTCAAGGCGGCCGAGACGGCGGTGCTTGCCGGACGCGAAGTGCTGCGCAACACCGAACAGAGCACGCTGCTGTCGGCGGTCACCGCCTTCATGAACCTCGTCCAGGCCCAGGCCAACCTCAACCTGCAGAAGCAGAACGTCGACTTCCTGCAGCAGCAGCTCAACGCCACCAACGACCGGCTGAAGGTCGGCGAGGGCACCAAGACAGAAGTTGCCCAGACCCAGGCGAGCCTGGCCGCCGGCCAGTCCAGCTATGACGCCGCGGTCGCCACCTTGAACGCCGCCATCGCCACCTACGAACAGATCATCGGACACCGTCCGACGAGCCTGGGCACCGCCAAGCCGATCGACTTCATGCTGCCGAGTTCCCTCGACGCGGCGCTGGCCACCGGGCTTTCCTCCAACCCGTCAATCGTCGCGGCGGGCTACAACATCGACGTGGCATCCTTCAACGTCGCCGTGCTGGAAGGCGCGCTGCTGCCGACCGTGGGGCTGACCGGTTCGCTGTCCCACAAGGACGAAGCGAGCGGTCCCGGATCGTCGTCGGACACGGCATCGCTGATGGCCGGGGTCAACATCCCGATCTACACGCCGGGCGCGGATTCCAAGGTTCGCCAGGCCAAGGAAACCCTCGGCCAGCGGCGTATCGAGCATGACGCGGCCATTGCCGGCATGCGCCAGGGCGTGATCGCCGCCTGGGGCTCGCTCGATGCGGCCCGCGCCCAGGCCCGCGCCGCCGACGCCCAGGTGCGGGCGCAGACGCTGGTTCTCGCCGGCGTGCAGGAGCAGCAGAAGGTCGGCCAGAGCACGACCCTCGACGTCCTCAATGCCCAGCAAGACCTGCTCAGCGCCAAGCTGGCGGTGGTGACCGCCCAGCATGACCGCGTCGTCGCCGCCTACACGCTGCTTTCGGCGGTCGGCAAGCTCAATGCCGAGACGCTTGGCCTCAGGGTGGCGCGCTATGACGCCACCAGCCACTACGGCCAGGTTCGCGACAAGTGGTTCGGCCTGAGGACTCCGGACGGACGGTAATCCCCGTTTCGCACAGTCACTTCGTCGGAATAGTTCTATCTGGACGCGAAAGGCTTTAGGCTCAGGCGGCGCGATTCGCGCGTGATTCGGGGCGCGGGCAGGGGGAGCGTCCTTGCTATGACGATGGCGAAGCCGGGCTTGGCACAAGATCAGACCGTAGAAGAGATACTGGCGTCCATTCGCCAGGTGATCAACGGAGACCAGGCGCGCCCGGCATCAGGCACCGCCCGTCCGGCTCCCGCCGCCACGCCCTCGGCGCTACCGCAGCGCAACGGCAGCACGGTGACCGCCATCCATGGCGGCAAGGTTGCGGCCTCCGACGAAGCGGCCCTCGACAGCACGGCGGCAAAGGACGCAGCCCCCAATGGGGTTGCGCCCAAAGCCACGGCGCCCAAGGACTTCCGGCCTGGCGGCAACGGTGGCGCCCAATCGGCGACAGCAGAGCCGGACGACGACGCCGAAGTGCATGACGTCATCGAATTGGCGATCGAGCAGGCGCTCGATGCCCTCGACCCCGACAGGACGCGGGCCGAGACCGGGAGTGCGTCGCAGGCCGATGGCCGCTCTCCGCAGCCGATGGCGACGCGGCCGCGGGTCGAAGTGCATCCGCCGCGCGATGCCCACCGGGCGCCCATGCCGCAGCCGGCACGCACTGCGGCGCGGATGCCCGAACTGCGGCCCCCCCGCGAGGCGCCGCGAATGGGCGGGTCACAACCGTCGCGCGAGGCCCCGCCTGCCGACCAGCCGTCACGGCCCGCGCTGCCGTCGCGCAGCCTGCTGTCGCCGCGCACGAATGCGGCGGTTGCCGCCTCCTTCGACGATCTCGCCAGGGTGCTCGCCAGGAACGGCGCGCGCGACATCGATCAGGCCGTGGAGGACGTTCTCAGGCCGATGCTGAAGAACTGGCTGGAGGACAACCTGCCGTCGCTGGTCGAGCGGCTGGTGCGCGAGGAAATCGAGCGGGTCTCCCGCGGCGGGCGCTAGAGATCACCGAACCGGGCGTTTCCGGCCGCGGCGATTGACTTCCCTCGATTTCGTTTTACACCCCGGCAGACTGTGACATCCGCGTAAAGCCCGGAAACGGTAATGCTTGACAAGTCCTTCGACGCGGCAGCGACTGAGCCGCGCATCTACGAGACGTGGGAAAAGGCTGGGGCCTTCAAGGCCGGGGCCGGCGCCAAGCCTGGCGGCAAGCCCTATTCGATCGTCATCCCGCCGCCCAACGTCACCGGCTCGCTGCACATCGGCCACGCCCTCAACAACACGCTGCAGGACATCCTCATCCGCTTCCAGCGCATGCGCGGCCGCGACGTGCTGTGGCAGCCAGGCATGGACCATGCCGGCATCGCCACCCAGATGGTGGTCGAGCGCCAGATGATGGAGCGCCAGGAGCCGAACCGGCGGACCATCGGCCGCGACAAGTTTGTGGAGAAGGTGTGGACGTGGAAGGCCGAGTCCGGCGGTCTCATCCTCAACCAGCTCAAGCGCCTCGGTGCCTCCTGCGACTGGAGCCGCGAGCGCTTCACCATGGACGAGGGCCTGTCCAAGGCGGTCATCAAGGTCTTCGTCGATCTCCACCGCGAGGGGCTGATCTACAAGGACAAGCGGCTGGTCAACTGGGACCCCAAGCTGCAGACCGCAATCTCCGACCTCGAGGTCCAGCAGGTCGAGACCAAGGGCCACCTCTGGCACTTCAAGTATCCGATCGAGGGAGAGGAAGGCCGGTTCATCGTCGTTGCGACCACACGGCCGGAGACGATGCTGGGCGACACCGGCGTCGCCGTCCATCCCGACGACGAGCGCTACAAGGACCTGGTCGGCAGGAACGCCATCCTGCCGCTGGTCGGCCGCAGGCTGAAGATCGTCGCCGACAGCTATGCCGATCCGGAGACCGGCACGGGCGCGGTCAAGATCACCCCGGCGCACGATTTCAACGACTTCGAGGTCGGCAAGCGCCACGGCCTCGCCCAGGTCAACATCTTCGATCCGGAAGCGAACGTGTCCATTTCGCAGTCGAAGGTCTTCTGGGAAGGTACGACCTTTGCCGAAAAGCTAGGCGGCCCGGATGAGGTTCTCGACACGTTGGGAGGGTTCCCGCAGGGTGCAGATCAATACGTGAAGTACGGGGTGTCTGACCCCGAACTTCGTGCTCTCCAGGACCTCGATGGCCTCGACCGCTTCACCGCCCGCAAGCGCATCGTCGAGATGATGGAGGCCAAGGGGCTGGTCGACAAGATCGAGGACCACGTCCACATGGTTCCGCACGGCGACCGCGGCGGTACGCCGGTTGAGCCCTATCTCACCGACCAGTGGTACGTCGACGCCAAGACGCTGGCCAAGCCGGCCATCGCCTCGGTGCGCGAGGGCCGCACGACGATCATCCCGGCGAGCTGGGAGAAGACCTATTTCGACTGGATGGAGAACATCCAGCCCTGGTGCATCTCGCGCCAGCTCTGGTGGGGCCACCAGATCCCAGCGTGGTACGGGCCGGACGGCAAGGTGTTCGTCGCCCATGACGCCGCGGAGGCTGAGGCCGCTGCCGATGCCCATTACGGCAAGCACGAGGACCTGAAGCGCGACGAGGACGTGCTCGACACCTGGTTCTCCTCGGGACTGTGGCCGTTCTCGACGCTGGGCTGGCCGGACGAGACGCCGGAGCTTGCCCGCTACTACCCGACCTCGACGCTGGTCACCGCCTTCGACATCATCTTCTTCTGGGTCGCCCGGATGATGATGATGGGCCTGCATTTCACCAAGAATGCCGACGGCCAGCCGCAGGAGCCCTTCCGCCACGTCTACATCCACGCCCTCGTCCGCGACGAGAAGGGCGCCAAGATGTCGAAGTCGAAGGGCAACGTCATCGACCCGCTGCACCTGATCGACGAATACGGCGCCGACGCGGTGCGCTTCACGCTGGCCGCGCTGGCCGCCCAGGGCCGCGACATCAAGCTCTCCGGCTCGCGCGTCGAGGGCTCGCGCAACTTCGCCACCAAGCTGTGGAACGCCGCCAAGTTCGCCGAGCACTATGGCTGCCGGCCGGTGGAGGGCTTCGATCCGGCCAATGCCAAGGCGACGCTCAACCGCTGGATCGCGACCGAAGCGACCCGCGCCGCGCGCGCCGTCACCGAGGCGCTCGACGCCTTCAAGTTCAACGAGGCGGCCTCGGCCATCTACCGCTTCGTCTGGAACCAGACCTGCGACTGGTATCTGGAGCTGGCGAAGCCCGTGCTTGCCGGCGAGGACGGCCCCGAGAAGGACGAGACCAAGGCGACCGTCGTCTGGGTGCTCGACCACATCTTCGCGCTGCTCCATCCCTTCATGCCGTTCATCAGCGAGGAGCTGTGGGCGAAGGCGGCGCGCGACGGCGCGCCGGCGCGGCCCGAGCTTCTGGTGCTCACCGCCTGGCCCGAGCTCAGCTTCGAGGACAAGGCCGCGGCGGCGGAGATGAACTGGCTGATCGACCTCATTTCAGCCGTCCGTTCGGTGCGCTCGGAGATGAACGTCCCGGCCGCGGCCGTGGTGGACCTGTCGGTCTCCGAGGCGGCCTTCGCCACGGCGGCGCGCCTGCAGACGATACGAGGCGCTGATCATGCGGCTCGCCCGCGTCGGGGCGATCAACCTCGCCCATGCCCCGCTCAAGGGGGCAGCGCAGATCCTGGTCGGCGAGGCGACCGTGTCGATGCCGCTTGCCGGCATCATCGACATGGACGCCGAGCGCGCCCGTCTCGCCAAGGAGGGCGACAAGGCGGCCAAGGAGATCGCCCGCATCGAGGCCAAGCTCGGCAACGAGCAGTTCATGGCCAAGGCGCCGGAGGAGGTGGTCGAGGAGCAGCGCGAGCGGCTGGCCGAGGCCACCCAGCTCCGCCAGCGCATCGACGCCGCCCTGGCGCGGCTGGCGAGCTGATCGCCGCCCCCGTCACGCGGGCTTGGTGCAATCCGGCCGCTTGCGGCGCTATGATCGGTCCATGACGGCCGACAAATCAGCCTTTCGCCGCCGCGTTTGCGTCACCCTGGCGCTTTTCGGCAGCCTTTCCGCCGCTCCCGCGCTTGCCGACTGGGTGGCGCAGCCGGTCGCAACGCCCGACAAGGTGACCGAGATCCGCCAGGTGGACGACGCGGCCTATGCCTGGGCCGGCGGCCGCTGGTTCGCGCTCTCCCTGTGCGCGGACGGACCCGTCTGCCTCACGCCCGGCCAGCCGCCGGACCTCCAGACCGCCCCCGACGGCATCCCCAACGGCACCGTCGCTTATGCCGATGGTGAGGGGATCAGCAGCGCCTGGTACAGCGAGCCGACCGATCGCTATCCCCACGGCGAGTTCGGCGACAAGGTCGCGGCCGGAGCGATGGTCGTCCAGGATGTCTATGGCCACCGCGTCACGGTGACGCTTCCGGCGGACCAGGTCTTCGAGGACCTCGCCCCGCGCATCGCCGATCTCGACGGCGACGGGCGCAACGAGGTGCTCGCCATCCGCTCGTCGCGGCGCGCCGGCGCGGCGCTGGTCGCCTACGATCTCGCCGGCTCTTCGCTGATCGAGATCGACTCGACGCCGCCGGTCGGTCCCAACCGCTGGCTCAACGTCGCCGGCATCGGCGATTTCACCGGCGACCGCAGCCTCGACGTCGCCGCCGTGCGCACGCCGGACACCGGCGGGCCGCTTGAAATCGTCACCCTCGACCGCCGCAGCTTCCGCGCCGTCGACAGCGAGAAGGGGTTCTCCAACCACATCTTCGGCTCGACCGAACTTGGCATGTCCGCCGTCGCCCGCATCAACGACGACAACATCGCCGATCTCGCCGTACCCGATGAGAACCGGCGCGTGCTGCGCATGATGACGGTGGCGGGCGGGTCGCTGCGCGAGATCGCGCACGTGGCGTTCGACGCGCCGATTGTCAGCGCCATCGGCGTCATTAATGCGCTCGACGCGCCGACCTTCGTGCTCGCTTTGGACGATGGCCGCCTGATCGCCATTTCCGATGTCGAGCCACCGCCGAAGAAGCGATAGCCCGGCGGGCCGGAATCGCTTGACGTGGACTCACGTTCGATCCGCGCAAAATTCATGCTCAGGTACACACTATCTACAGGTATCCATCTCTTATTGCACTTTTCGGAGGCACTTGGACGGCAGTTGCATGCTCCAATGTGTGTCCTCGATGCAATAGATGGACTAAACATCGGGCATTGATGTGTATATCTGAAGTCTATCTCTTTCGATCGCGGCGCGTGCGTTCTATCGTCGGCAGGTGCTGCCGGTTCTGCGGCAGCGTGTTGGTTGAATAAGACAGGGGCACGACAACCGTGAAGCGCACACTCCTCCTGACAGCCGCCTGGCTGGCCGCCGCATCCGCGTCCGCGAACGCGGGCAACCTTTCCTACGGCGTGCCAGACGCATCGAGCCCGTTCTATGCGCCGACTTCCATGCACGCAGCCGATATCGAGCTGGGCTTCGGGGCGGCGACCAACGGCGACAACACCATCACCCAGCTCGACGGAACCGGCCGCCTGGCAGGGCCCTTGGCAGACTGGATCAAGGGGGAGGTCGAGGTGCGCGGCGCCGCGTATTTCTCCGACGGCGACACGTTGACGTCGATCGGCGCGGTCGGCCACCTCTACAAGGACGGGCCCACCCATGCCATCGGTGCGTTCGCCGGCATCTCGCGCTTTGACGAGGTCGACGTCTATACGTTGGGCGGCGAGGTGAAGGGATATTTCGGCCAGACGGCGCTGACCGGCCAGGCTGCCTATCTCGGTTCCTCGGGCAGCGACACCGACGTCTATGCGCTGACCGCACAGGTCGATCACTACTTCGCGCCGGACCACAAGGGCTCCGCGGCGCTGGCCTACTACACCGGCGACGGCGGCAGTGTCTGGATCGGATCGCTCGGCGTCGAGAAGCGGATCACTGGAACCATGTGGAGCGTGTCTGCCAGCGGCGCCTATGTGGCTGCGAGCGATTCCAGCGGCATCTGGTCGGGCCGCATCGGCGCCAGGCTGCATTTCGATCCGCCCGGCACAACCCTGCAACAGCACGATCGTATGGTGCCGTTCTCGGCGACCACCCTGCTGACACTGGCGCGCTGACGCCGGGACGGGAGCAGGGGGCGCCGCGTCACCGACGAGAAGCGATCGTCCGGGGGCCGGGCGGCACGGCATCCTACGGTGAGCGGTGATGAAGATCTTCGTGGCCGGCGCGACCGGCATCGTCGGGCGGCGCCTGGTGCCGCTGCTGGTGGTAGCCGGCCACAACGTGGTCGGCACCACCCGCTCCGCCGACAAGGCGGCGTCGCTGCTTGCGGCAGGTGCCGAGCCGGCGATCGTCAATGTCTTCGACGCCGGCGCGCTCGCCCGTGCCGTTGACGCGGCGCGCCCGGAGGTCGTCATCCACCAGCTCACCGACCTGCCGCAAGCGTTCGATCCGGCCGCCCTGGCGGCGGCCTCGGCGCGCAATGCACGCCTCAGGCAGGAGGGCACCGCCAATCTGGTCGCGGCGGCACGTGCGGCAGGTGCGACGCGTCTGGTGGCGCAAAGCATCGCCTTCGTCTACGCGCCGGGTTCCACGCCACATCTTGAGGACGATCCGCTGGACGCTTCTCCCGGGCAGCAGGTCACGGTTGCCGGCGTCCAGGCACTGGAACGGTTGATCACCGGGACACCCGGCATCGATGGTCTCGTGCTGCGCTATGGACGTTTCTATGGACCGGGCTCCTGGCGTACCGAACCGGGGCAGCCGCCCGCTATCCATGTCGACGCCGCGGCTCAGGCCGCCCTTTTGGCGGTCACGCGCGGTGGATCGGGCATTTACAACATTGCCGACGACGATGGCGCTGTCTCCAGCGCCAAGGCACGGCGCGAACTGAGCTTCACGGCGGGCTTCCGCATCCAGGTATAAAAAAGGGGCGCCCGAGGGCGCCCCTTCGCTTATTCGGCCAGCCCCCCGGTCAGACCGAATAGTACATGTCGAACTCGACCGGGTGCGGCGTGTGCTCGAAGCGGATGACCTCTTCCATCTTGAGCTCGATGTAGGCGTCGATCATGCCGTCGCTGAACACATCGCCGGCCTTGAGATAGGCCCGGTCCTTGTCGAGGTTGCCGAGCGCCTCGCGCAGCGAGCCGCACACCGTCGGGATCTTCTTCAGCTCCTTCGGCGGCAGGTCGTAGAGGTTCTTGTCGACCGGATCGCCCGGATCGATCTTGTTGAGGATGCCGTCGAGGCCGGCCATCAGCATCGCCGAGAAGGCGAGATAGGGGTTTGCGCCCGGATCTGGGAAGCGGACCTCAAGGCGCTTTGCCTTGGGGCTGCTGGCGACCGGGATGCGGCACGAGGCCGAGCGGTTGCGCGAGGAGTAGGCGAGCAGCACCGGCGCCTCGAAACCGGGCACCAGCCGCTTATAGGAGTTGGTCAGCGGATTGGTGAAGGCGTTGAGGGACCGGGCGTGCTTGATGATGCCGCCGATGTACCAGAGGCACTCCTGCGACAGGTCGGAGTAGAGCTTGCCGGCGAACAGCGGCTTGTTGTTCTTCCAGATCGACTGGTGGACGTGCATGCCCGAGCCGTTGTCGCCGTAGATCGGCTTGGGCATGAAGGTCGCGGTCTTGCCGTAGGCGTTGGCGACGTTGTGGATGCAGTATTTGTAGACCTGCAGGTGGTCAGCCATGGTGACCAGCGGGCCAAACTTGAGGCCGAGCTCGTGCTGGGCGGCGGCCACTTCATGGTGGTGCTTCTCGACCTTGGCGCCCATCGAGGCCATGGCCGCCAGCATCTCCGAGCGCATGTCCTGCAGGGTGTCCTGCGGCGGCACCGGGAAATAGCCGCCCTTGGTGCGCATGCGGTGGCCGGAGTTGCCGCTCTCGTAGTCGGTGTCGGAGTTGACCGGCAGCTCGATGTCGTCGATGCGGAAGCCGGTATTGTACGGATTGGCCGCGAACTTGACGTCGTCGAATACGAAGAATTCGGCCTCGGGACCGAACAAGGCGGCATCGCCGACCTTGGTCTGCGCGAGATAGGCCACCGCCTTCTTGGCGATCGACCGCGGGTCGCGATCATAGGGCTCGTCGGTCAGCGGTTCGAGAATGTCGCACACGATCGACAGCGTGGTCTGCGCGAAGAAGGGGTCGATTGCCACCGCGTCGGGATCGGGCATCAGCTTCATGTCCAACTCGTTGATCACCTTCCAGCCGGCGATCGACGAACCATCGAACATCAGGCCTTCCGTGAGGGCCTCCTCGTCGATCAAGCTGACGTCGTAAGTGACGTGCTGCCACTTTCCGCGCGGATCGGTGAAGCGGAGATCGACGTACTTGACGTCCTTCTCCTTCATCAGCTTGAGGACGTCTTTTGCGGTAGCCATCAGTGTTATTCCTTCCTTCTCGGCCCTGAGCTCAGGTTATGGGGATGGGACTAAAGGGTGCGCGATCGGTGCCGGTGACGCGGACGAGGCGGGGGAAGCGAGGCGGTCAGATCGCGTCGACGCCGCTTTCGCCGGTGCGGATGCGGACGGCCTCCTCGATGTTGGAAATGAAGATCTTGCCGTCGCCGATGCGGCCGGTCTGCGCTGCCTTGCGGATCGCATCGACGGCGCGGTCGACCATCTCGTCGGTAAGCACGATCTCGACCTTCACCTTGGGTAGAAAGTCGACTACATACTCCGCGCCTCGGTAGAGTTCGGTATGGCCCTTCTGGCGCCCGAAACCCTTGGCCTCGGTGACGGTAATGCCCTGCAATCCGACTTCCTGAAGCGCTTCCTTCACCTCGTCGAGTTTGAAAGGCTTGATGATCGCTTCAATCTTCTTCATTGCCTCCGCGTCTCCGAAAAACAGGCGCATAAGTCCGGTTGCAGACCAAACGGCGTTTTGCACGCTCCATGCCAGCCGGGCTAAACCTGCCAACTGGCAGCATTTTGGGCTGATCGTTGCGCCGCACCATGAGGGCAGACTGAGCCGACGTCAATTGTCGGCTAGGGATTAGGCAAGTGACCAAGAAATCATCAATTGACATCGCATGGGCCTCGCAATTCGAGCGCCTCGTGTCCGCAGGAGTGCCGGACGAACGTCCGGATGAGCGCGAGGTCGCGCTGATCCGCGATCCCCTCGAGGTGCTGACCCCGGAGGAGATGGGCAAGGCCGACGCCATGACCATCGCCGCCGGAACCCCGGGCATGGTGCTGATGGAAGCCGCCGGACTGGCGGTGGCGGAGGCGGTTCACGACCTGCTGCCGCAGGGCGGCCGCGTTCTGGTAATGACCGGCCCCGGCAACAACGGCGGCGACGGCTTCGTCGCGGCCCGCCTGTTGGCGGAGGCCGGCTACGACGTGACCGTCGGGCTGCTCGCTGACCGCGACCGGCTCAAGGGCGACGCCGCCTTCGCCGCCGCGGCGTGGAGCGGAGCCAGCACGGCTCTCTCGTCCGGCCTGGTCCACGACGCCGATATCATCGTCGATGCCCTCTTCGGCGCCGGCCTCGACCGGCCGGTGGAGGGCATCGCCGCCCAGACCATCGCCGCGGTCAACCGCTCGGGCCTTCCGGTGGTCGCCGTCGACCTGCCAAGCGGCATCGACGGACGCAGCGGCAAGGTTCTCGGCACGGCCATCAAGGCGACCTGTTCGGTCACCTTCTTCCGCCTGAAGCCCGGCCACCTGCTTTATCCCGGCCGGGGCCATGCCGGCCGGCGGCTGGTCGTCGACATCGGCATCGGCGCCGACGTGCTGACCACCATCCAGCCGCGGACGGCCGCGAACCGGCCGGGGCTGTGGTCGCTGCCGGTGCTGGCGGCGGAAGGGCACAAATACAACCGCGGCCACGCCATCGTGGTTTCCGGGCCGGCCACCCGCACCGGCGCGGCGCGGCTGGCGGCGCGGGCGGCGCTGCGGGCCGGCGCCGGCCTGGTATCGCTGGCCTCGCCGGTCGAGGCACTGGCGGTCAACGCCGCCCATCTCACCGCCGTCATGCTGCTGCCCATGAACGGCGCCGAAGGGCTGACCGCGATTCTCGCCGACCGGCGCCACAATGCCGTCGCGCTCGGTCCGGCGCTCGGCGTCGACGAGGCGAGCATGGTGCTGGTCGAGGCGGCGCTGGCCTCGCCGGCGGCAGCGGTGGTCGATGCCGACGGGCTGACCTCCTTTGCCTCGGCGCCGGAGCGGCTTTTCGCCGCCATCAAGAAACGCCGGGCGCCGGTGGTGATCACGCCGCACGAAGGCGAGTTCGCGCGGCTGTTCGCCCAGCTTGGCGAGATCGAATCCAAGGTCGAGCGCGCCCGCAAGGCGGCCTCGGCATCGGGCGCGATTGTGGTGCTGAAGGGCCCCGACACGGTGGTGGCGGACCCGGACGGCCGCGCCGCGATCGCCGACAATGCCCCGCCGGCGCTGGCTACCGCCGGCAGCGGCGACGTGCTGACCGGCATCGTCACCGGCCTGCTGGCGCAGGGCATGCCGGGCTATGAGGCGGCCGCGGCGGCAGTTTGGCTGCACGGCGCGGCAGCACAGACGATTGGACGCGGGCTCATCGCCGAGGACTTGGCCGAGGCGCTGCCGGCGGTTTTCGCCGGGATGGAGGGAGGCTGAGCCGGACCAGCAGGGGGCGGGCGAGGGGGCGTTTTCCCTTTGAACCGCGAGAATCCCGATGATATAGAGGCCGCGCCTGGCCGGAGCCTCGGCCCGCGGCCATGATCTGGGCTGGGTGCATTCCCCGATTGGTGAGGTGGTTCCTGGGTTCGGGAAGTGGCCCCGAGCGGGCGTGGCGGAACTGGTAGACGCGCGGGATTTAGGTTCCCGTGACGAAAGTCGTGGGGGTTCAAGTCCCTCCGCCCGCACCAGCCGCTTGGGCCTCGAGCTTTCTCGAAACAATCGGGAGGGACCGGCGCTTGGGCGTGCAGTCGGACAGGTTGGGTGACGAGCAAAGGATGGAACGGCCAAAATGCAGGTAACCGAGACGTTGGTCGACGGGCTGAAGCGCGAATTCAAGGTCGTCGTCCCTGCGACCGAACTCGACGGCCGCCTGATTGAGCGCCTGAGTTCGCTCAAGGACGAGGTCCGCATCAAGGGCTTTCGCCCGGGCAAGGTGCCGATGAGCCACATGAAGCGGCTGTTCGGCCGCTCGGCCATGGCCGAGATCGTCCAGGACGTGATCTCCGAGATCGCCCGCAACACCATCAGCGAGCGTGGCGAGAAGGCGGCCATGCAGCCGCACTACGCGCTGCCCGAGGACCAGGGCGAGGCCAACGACGTGCTCGCCGGCAAGCACGACCTTGCCTACACCATGTCCTACGAGGTGCTGCCGCACATCGACCTGATCGATTTCAAGACCATCTCGGTCGAGCGCCCGACGGTCGAGGTGGCTGACGCCGAGGTCGAGGAGCAGATCACGCGGCTGGCCAATTCGACGCGCAGCTACACCACCAAGGCGGGCGCGGCCGATACCGGCGACCGCATCACCGTCGCCTATGCCGGCAAGATCGACGGCGAGCCCTTCGAGGGCGGCAGCGACGACAACGCGGTCATCAGGATCGGCGACAAACGTTTCATCCCGGGCTTCGAGGAGCAGCTCGTCGGGCTCTCCACCGGCGACAAGAAGGTGATCACCGTCACCTTCCCGGAGGACTATGCGGCCGCGCAGCTGGCTGGCAAGGAAGCCACCTTCGACATCGAGGTGAAGGCGGTGGCCGCCGGCGACGAGGTCAAGATCGACGACGAGCTGGCCAAGCGCCTCGGCCTGGAGACGCTGGCGAGCCTGCGCGACACCGTGCGCCAGCAGCTCCAGCAGCAATACACCCAGGCGATCCGCCAGCGGGTCAAGCGGCAGATCCTCGACCGGCTCGACGAGACCCACCACTTCGACCTGCCCCAGCGCCTGGTCGACCAGGAGTTCGAGACCATCTGGCGCCAGATCCTCGGCGAGCTGTCCAACACCGGCCGCACCTTCGAGGACGAGGACACCACCGAAGAGAAGGCCCGCGAGGAGTACCAGAAGATCGCCGAGCGCCGCGTGCGCCTCGGCCTAGTCATGTCGGAGATCGGCGAGCGCGCCAAGGTCGAGGTCACCGAGGAGGAGCTGCAGCGCGCCATGGCCGCCCAGCTGCGCCAGGTCCCCGGCCAGGAGCAGGCGCTGCTCGACTACTACCGCCAGCATCCCGATTCCTTGGCGTCGCTGCGCGCCCCGATCTTCGAGGAAAAGGTGGTCGACTACCTGCTCGAGCTGGTCAACGTCACCGACAAACCGACGACGACCGAGGAACTGATGAAGCAGGCCGAGGAAGACGGCCTCGTCGGCAACTGACGGCGAGGGCGCGGCGCCCCCCTTCCGAACCGGCGATGCATGCCATATCTATGGCCTGCAATCGGGGATTCGCTTATCCGGCGGATCCGGTGGAACGCCGGCGGTGCCGAGCCAGATGCGCCGCCCGGCAATGGGCGGCCGAAGGATTCTCATGAAAGACCCTATCGACACCTACATGCAGCTCGTTCCCATGGTGGTCGAGCAGACCAACCGCGGCGAGCGCGCCTACGACATCTATTCGCGGCTGCTCAAGGAGCGCCTGATCTTCGTCACCGGTCCGATCGAGGACCACATGGCGTCGCTGATCGTGGCCCAGCTGCTCTTCCTGGAGGCTGAGAACCCCAAGAAGGAAATCGCCATGTACATCAACTCGCCGGGCGGCGTGGTGACCTCCGGCATGGCGATCTACGACACCATGCAGTTCATCAAGCCGGCGGTCTCGACCCTGTGCATCGGCATGGCGGCGTCGATGGGTTCGCTGCTTCTCGCCGGTGGCCATACTGGCCTGCGCTTCGCTCTGCCCAATGCCCGCATCCTGGTGCATCAGCCCTCGGGCGGCTTCCAGGGGCAGGCCTCGGACATCGAGCGGCACGCCGAGGACATCGTCAAGATGAAGCGGCGGCTGAACGAGATCTATGTCAAGCACACCGGCCAGGATTACGAAACCATCGAGCGCACGCTCGACCGCGACTATTTCATGTCCGCCGAAGACGCCCACAAATTCGGCATCATCGACAAGGTGCTGAGCGACCGGGCGACGCTTGAAGCGAGCGAGGGAACCGGGCAGGGTGGCTGATGGTCGCGGGGCTGGTGCCGGGTAATTGGCGCAATTCCGCCGTTAAGTATCTCTTGAACAAATCGCGGATAGCATGGTTGGATCGCCGCGTGAGGATTTGCGCCGGGCCGACCGGACGTTAAGGTTGAGGTGAATGTTCGCGCCGACGGGCGGGCGCGGGCGAGTACAACAGGCTGAAGGCCGGCGGCGTGCCGGTCACCGCGGTAGTGAGGATGCAGGATGAGCAAGGTCAGCGGCAGCGACAGCAAGAACACGCTTTACTGCTCCTTCTGCGGCAAGAGCCAGCACGAGGTGCGCAAGCTCATTGCCGGGCCGACGGTGTTCATCTGCGATGAATGCGTCGAGCTGTGCATGGACATCATCCGCGAGGAGAACAAGACCTCCGCGCTGAAGTCCCGCGACGGCGTGCCGACGCCGACCGAAATCTGCAACGTGCTCGACGACTACGTCATCGGCCAGCGTCACGCCAAGCGCGTGCTCTCGGTGGCGGTCCACAACCACTACAAGCGGCTCAACCACGCCGCCAAGAACAACGACGTCGAGCTCGCCAAGTCGAACATCCTGCTGCTCGGGCCGACCGGCTGCGGCAAGACGCTGCTCGCCCAGACCCTGGCGCGCATCCTCGACGTGCCCTTCACCATGGCCGACGCCACCACGTTGACCGAGGCCGGCTACGTCGGCGAGGACGTCGAGAACATCATCCTCAAGCTGCTCCAGGCCGCCGACTACAACGTCGAGCGGGCGCAGCGCGGCATCGTCTACATCGACGAGGTCGACAAGATTTCCCGCAAGTCGGACAACCCGTCGATCACCCGCGACGTGTCGGGCGAGGGCGTGCAGCAGGCGCTGCTCAAGATCATGGAGGGCACCGTCGCCTCGGTGCCGCCCCAGGGCGGCCGCAAGCACCCGCAGCAGGAATTCCTCCAGGTCGACACCACCAACATCCTGTTCATCTGCGGCGGCGCCTTTGCCGGGCTGGAGAAGATCATCTCCGACCGCGGCCGCAAGACCTCGATCGGCTTCGGCGCCAATGTCGCGGGTCCCGAGGACCGGCGCACGGGCGAGGTGCTGCGCGACGTCGAGCCGGAGGATCTGCTCAAGTTCGGCCTGATCCCCGAATTCGTCGGCCGCCTGCCGGTGCTCGCCACCCTTGAGGACCTCGACGAGGATGCGCTGATCAAGATCCTCACCGAGCCGAAGAATGCCCTGGTCAAGCAGTTCCAGCGCCTGTTCGACATGGAGAACGTGGACCTCACCATCCATCCGGACGCGCTGGTCTCGATCTCCAAGAAGGCGATCGACCGCAAGACCGGCGCGCGCGGCCTGCGCTCCATCATGGAGGCGATCCTGCTGGAGACCATGTTCGACCTGCCCGGCCTCGACGGGGTGCAGGAAGTGGTCATCTCCGCCGACGTCGTCGAGGGCAGGGCCCGGCCGCTCTACATCTACTCGGAGCGGCGCGAGGACGTGGGCTCCACCGCCTGAGCCGGTTCTGATCCCGCCGCCGCGACGCGCCAGGCGCGTCGGCAGCGGCGGAATCCTGCCGCAAAGCGACCGCGGGCCGGCGCCTTGACACCCTTGGCCCGCAACGCCACCTAATGGTCAACTGCCGGACGAGCCCGGACTTTGATTCCGCGCCCGCCGGTGCCCGCCGTGTGACGCCGCTTCCGCCTCCCCGGAAGCCGGCCGTCAGGAAAGGAACAGAGATCGCATGACCACCGACCGGCCGGGTTCTATCGGATTGCCCGCAAGCGAAGCCGACGTTTTCCCTGTTCTGCCGCTGCGCGACATTGTCGTGTTTCCGCACATGATCGCGCCGCTCTTCGTTGGCCGCGAGAAGTCCATCCGCGCGCTCGAAGAGGTGATGCGGGCGGAGAAGCAGATTCTGCTGGTCACCCAGCAGAACCCCAGCGAGGACGAGCCCAAGCCCGAGACGCTGTTCACCGTCGGCACGCTGGCCTCGGTGCTGCAGTTGCTCAAGCTGCCCGACGGCACCGTCAAGGTGCTGGTCGAGGGGGCAGGGCGCGCGGAAATCCGCCTGTTCACCGACAATCAGTCCTATTACGAGGCGCACGCCCACCGCCTGCCCGAGGTGGTCGGCGACACGGTCGAGGCCGAGGCCCTGGCGCGCTCGGTGATGACCGAGTTCGAGAACTACGTGAAGCTCAACAAGAAGATCTCGCCGGAAGTGGTCGGCGCGGTCGGCCAGATCGACGACTATTCCAAGGTCGCCGATACGGTCGCCTCGCACCTTGCCGTCAAGATCGCCGAGAAGCAGAGCATCCTGGCGCTGCCCACGGTGGTTGAGCGGCTGGAGCGCGTGCTCGGCCTGATGGAGAGCGAGATTTCCGTCCTCCAGGTCGAAAAGCGCATCCGCAGCCGCGTCAAGCGCCAGATGGAGAAGACGCAGCGCGAGTACTACCTGAACGAGCAGATGAAGGCGATCCAGAAGGAGCTCGGCGACTCCGAGGATGGCAAGGACGAGGTTCAGGAGCTCGAGGACAAGATCGCCAAGACCAAGCTCTCCAAGGAGGCGCGCGAGAAGGCGACCAACGAGCTCAAGAAGCTGCGCCAGATGAGCCCGATGTCGGCCGAGGCGACGGTGGTCAGGAACTACCTCGACTGGCTGCTCGGTATCCCGTGGGGCAAGAAGTCCAAGGTCAAGTACGACCTGAACTACGCCCAGGAGGTTCTCGACGCGGACCACTACGGCCTCGAGAAGGTCAAGGACCGCATCGTCGAGTACCTGGCCGTGCAGAGCCGCTCGAACAAGCTGAGGGGCCCGATCCTCTGCCTCGTCGGCCCGCCCGGCGTCGGCAAGACCTCGCTCGGCAAGTCGATCGCCAAGGCGACCGGCCGCGAGTTCGTGCGCATGTCGCTCGGCGGCGTGCGCGACGAGGCCGAGATCCGTGGCCACCGGCGCACCTATATCGGCTCGATGCCCGGCAAGGTCATCCAGTCGATGCGCAAGGCCAAGAAGGTCAATCCGCTGTTCCTGCTCGACGAGGTCGACAAGATCGGCATGGATTTCCGCGGCGACCCGTCCTCGGCGCTGCTCGAGGTCCTCGATCCGGAGCAGAACTCGTCCTTCAACGACCACTATCTCGAGGTCGACTACGACCTGTCGAACGTGCTGTTCATCACCACGGCGAACACGCTCAACATCCCGCCGCCGCTGATGGACCGCATGGAGATCATCCGCATCGCCGGCTACACCGAGGATGAGAAGATCGAGATCGCCCGCCGCCACCTGATCCCCAAGATCCTCAAGGAGCACGGTCTGGTGGACAAGGAGTTCAGCGTCGACGGCGAGGCGTTGAAGATGGTCATCCGGCGGTACACGCGTGAGGCCGGCGTCCGCAATCTCGAGCGCGAGCTGGCCACGCTTGCCCGCAAGAGCGTCAAGGAGCTGATCCTCTCCAAGAAGAAGTCGATCAAGGTCGGGCCCAAGGCCGTCGAGGACTTCCTCGGCGTTCCGCGCTTCCGCTACGGCGAGATCGAGGCCGAGGACCTGGTTGGCCTGGTCACCGGACTGGCGTGGACGGAGGTGGGCGGCGAACTGCTCACCATCGAGGGCGTCATGATGCCGGGCAAGGGCAAGATGATCGTCACCGGCAACCTGCGTGACGTGATGAAGGAGTCGATCTCGGCGGCGGCCTCCTATGTCCGCTCGCGCGCCATCGACTTCGGCATCGAACCGCCGATGTTCGACAAGACCGACATCCACGTCCACGTGCCGGAAGGCGCCACGCCCAAGGACGGGCCGTCGGCCGGCGTCGCCATGGTCACGGCCATCGTCTCGGTGATGACCGGCATCCCGGTGCGCAAGGATGTCGCCATGACCGGCGAGATCACGCTGCGCGGCCGCGTGCTGCCCATCGGCGGCCTCAAGGAGAAGCTGCTGGCGGCGCTGCGCGGCGGCATCAAGCGGGTGCTCATCCCCGAGGACAACGCCAAGGATCTGGCGGACATCCCGGAGAACGTGAAGAGCGGCCTGGAGATCATGCCGGTTGGGCGCATGGACGAGGTGCTGAAGCAGGCGCTGGTCCGTGCTCCGGTGCCGATCGAATGGACCGAGCCGAAAGAGCGTACGGCGCCGGTCGTCGCCGACGAGGACAGCCCGGGCGCCCTCGTTGCGCACTAAGGTATTGAAATAGCGGTTAAAAGCGCGTCGGCCTGGTGGCCGGCGCGCTTTTTTTGTGCGCGGGGCAATTTCGATCAAAATCGCGGGATTCCGCCGTTTTTGCTTGCCAGAGGCGTTTTTTGGCAGGACTGTCCACGGCGAAGTCGACGGCGCGAATCGCTTTCGGCTCTGACGAGGGAAAGGGAGTTTCCATGAACAAGAATGATCTGATCGCGGCTGTGGCTGAACGGACCGGCATGTCCAAGGCTGGGGCCGGACAGGCAGTCGATGCGACCTTCGATGCGATCACTGATTCACTGAAGGCGGGCAATGAAGTGAAGATCATTGGGTTCGGCAACTTCGCGGTCGCCAAGCGCGCCGCCAGCGTCGGACGCAATCCGCGCACCGGCGAGGCGATCAACATCGCCGCGTCGAAAACCCCAAAGTTCAAGGCCGGCAAAGGCCTCAAGGACGCAGTCAACCGCTAGCCGCGACAACCCGTTTTCCCGACAGGCCCCGCGCTCGCGCGGGGCCTTGTCGTCCGCACGGGGTCGCGCGTGAGCAGCGCCGCGCCGAAACCGGCCTTGCACAGCCGGGGACTGGCCGCCTAAATGCCGCAAGGGCGGGCGGTTAGCTCAGTTGGTAGAGCGCCACGTTTACACCGTGGATGTCGGGGGTTCGAGTCCCTCACCGCCCACCAGCCCGGTGCTTGTCCGGCACGAAACGTCACCCATGTTTTGGGTCGCTCGCGCTGTGCGTCGCGGGGATGGTTCCGCGCGGCCAGCGGCGATTTCGGCCTGGCGTCGCCCGGTCGGCTTTGACAAATCCTTGACTTGGCAGGGGCGCTCGCTTAACTCCTGCCGGCGCGCTGCAACGGCGCGCCAGAACGCCCGCGGGGGCGTAGCTCAGTTGGTTAGAGTGCCGGCCTGTCACGCCGGAGGTCGCGGGTTCGAGCCCCGTCGCTCCCGCCAGTTCTCACCGAAATCGCCCAGTTCTGCCGTTCTCTCACCGGCCGACCACGATGGCGTTGCGGAGCGCGACCGGGCGGTCGACGCGGCGCAGCCGCTCGATGCCTTCGCCCGTGCCCATGACATGGACCGTGCCGTAGCCCAGCAGCCGCCCCCACAGCGACTGGTCGACGGTCACCGACTCGACCTTCTCCATGTTCATTTCCGCCGTGTGGCGGCGGATGAAGCCGGTCTTGTAAATCACCCTGAAATTGGTCACCGCGATTTCCGTGATCCACTGGTCGAACCATGCCTTGGCCGCGTAGGCAAGCGCGGCGGCGATCATGATCGCGGCGACGATCCAGGCGATCTTGGCAAATTCCGGCAGGGCGAACGCTGCGGCCGCCGCGGCCAGGGCCAGTGCGGCGAAGAAGATCGCCGAGCCGTAGATGATCCAGTGAAGCCTGCCGCGATAGATCACCGTCTCGTTCGGCTGCAGGACGCTGTTGACATAGCTCATGTCCGCCCCTCCGCTTGGCGGCCGCGATGGTAGGTTCGCGTTTCGGCGATTGCAACGAAGGGTGGCGGCGATTGGGGCGATTGTTGCGCGTCATTGTGACTTGCGACTCCCCGTCTGCTCGGCTAAGCCACCGGCACTTTCTTCACAGCCTGGAACCCCTACAGGGTCAGGCTGGCCATCGCGGCATCCGGCTAGGCAGGGGGCGGCCTTGCCGCTATGCTGCAGCGCGATAAATTGATGCTGGGGCGGGGTCCGCGGGTCCTTTGGGGACCGCGGCGACCGGAGAGCGGAATGGAAAGCCTGCTGAGTGCCTATCTGCCGGTCGTGGTGTTCATGGGCATCGCGGCGATCATCGGCCTGGCGCTGCTCGTTGCCCCCTTCATCATCGCCTACAAGAACCCCGACCCGGAGAAGCTGTCGGCCTATGAGTGCGGCTTCGCCGCCTTCGACGACGCGCGCATGCAGTTCGACATCCGCTTCTACCTGGTCGCCATCCTGTTCATCATCTTCGACCTCGAGGTCGCCTTTCTCTTCCCCTGGGCGATCTCCTTCGGCGCGCTCGGCTGGGCGGGCTTCTGGTCGATGATGGTCTTCCTCGCCGTCCTGACCATCGGTTTCATCTACGAGTGGCGCAAGGGAGCGCTCGAATGGGATTGACCGCGCCCGCCGACAAGCCGCTGGTCACTGCTGCCGGCCGGCCGCTCCAGCGCAACACCGACCCCTATTTCGTCGAGATCAACAACGAGCTCGCCGACAAGGGCTTCCTGGTCGCCGCCGCCGACGACCTGATCACCTGGGCGCGCACCGGCTCGCTGATGTGGATGACCTTCGGGCTGGCCTGCTGCGCCGTCGAGATGATGCAGGCTTCGATGCCGCGCTACGACGTCGAGCGCTTCGGCTTCGCACCGCGCGCCTCGCCGCGCCAGTCGGACGTGATGATCGTCGCCGGCACGCTGACCAACAAGATGGCGCCGGCGCTGCGCAAGGTCTACGACCAGATGCCGGAGCCGCGCTACGTCATCTCGATGGGCAGTTGCGCCAACGGCGGCGGCTACTACCACTATTCCTATTCGGTCGTGCGCGGCTGCGACCGCATCGTACCGGTCGATATCTACGTGCCCGGCTGTCCGCCGACCGCCGAGGCCCTGGTCTACGGCGTCCTTCTCCTGCAGAAGAAGATCCGGCGCACCGGGACGATCGAACGCTAGCGCGGTCAGGGGGACCGGGGCATTGGACGAGACACTTCAGGAGCTCGGAGATTACATCGCGGCTCAGCGCGGCGATGTCGTCGCCGACTGGCAGGTGGCCTACGGTGAGCTCACCGTCACCGTTGCGGCCAACGAGATCGTGCCGTTCGTGCGCTTCCTGCGCGACGACCCGCGGCTCGCCTTCATCAACCTCACCGACGTGTGCGGGGTCGACTGGCCGCAGCGCGAGAAGCGCTTCGACGTGGTCTATCATTTCCTCAGCCCGCGCCAGAACATCCGCATCCGCGTCAAGGTGGCGACCGACGAAGAAACGCCGGTGCCCTCGATCACGCCGGTCTTCCCCGGCGCCGACTGGTTCGAGCGCGAGGCCTACGACTTCTACGGCATCCTCTTCACCGGCCACCCGGACCTGCGCCGCATCCTCACCGACTACGGCTTCGAAGGGCATCCTCTGCGCAAGGACTTCCCGCTCACGGGCTACGTCGAGGTGCGTTACGACGACGAGCAGAAGCGGGTGGTCTACGAGCCGGTGCGGCTCGCCCAGGAGTTCCGCGATTTCGATTTCCTCTCGCCATGGGAAGGCACGCGAGTACGTGCTGCCGGGCGATGAGAAGGCGAAGCAGTAATGTCTGAGACCGACGTCCGCACCTTCAACATCAATTTCGGGCCGCAGCACCCGGCGGCGCACGGCGTGCTGCGCCTGGTGCTCGAGCTCGACGGCGAGATTGTCGAGCGCGTCGACCCGCATATCGGACTCTTGCATCGCGGCACCGAGAAGCTGATCGAGCACAAGACCTATCTCCAGGCCGTGCCCTATTTCGACCGGCTCGACTACGTCGCGCCGATGAACCAGGAGCATGCCTTCGCGCTTGCGGTGGAGAAGCTGCTCGGCATCACCGTGCCGCGCCGTGGCCAGCTGATCCGCGTGCTCTATTGCGAGATCGGCCGGATTCTCAACCACCTCCTCAACGTCACCACCCACGCGCTCGACGTCGGTGCGCTCACCCCGCCGCTGTGGGGCTTCGAGGAGCGCGAGAAGCTCATGGTCTTCTACGAGCGCGCCAGCGGCAGCCGCATGCATGCGGCCTATTTCCGCCCCGGCGGTGTGCATCAGGACCTGCCGCAGGCGCTCATCGACGATATCGGCGCCTTCTGCGACACCTTCCCCAAGGTGCTCGACGACATCCACGGCCTCCTGACCGACAACCGCATCTTCAAGCAGCGCAACGTCGATATCGGCTTGGTCAGCCTGGAGGATGCCTGGAAGTGGGGCTTCTCCGGCGTCATGGTGCGCGGCTCGGGTGCGGCCTGGGATCTGCGCAAGGCGCAGCCCTACGAGTGCTACGCCGAGATGGATTTCGATATTCCCGTCGGCAAGAACGGCGACTGCTACGACCGGTATCTCATCCGCATGGAGGAGATGGCCCAGTCGGTGAAGATCATGAAGCAGGCGATCGCCAAGCTGAACGAGCCCGCGGGCAAGGGGCCGGTCACCTCCGATGACGGCAAGGTGGTGCCGCCCAGCCGCGGCGAGATGAAGCGCTCGATGGAAGCGCTCATCCATCATTTCAAGCTCTACACCGAGGGCTATCACGTGCCTGCCGGCGAGGTTTACGCCGCGGTCGAGGCGCCCAAGGGCGAATTCGGCGTCTATCTCGTCGCCGACGGCAGCAACAAGCCCTACCGCTGCAAGATCAAGGCGCCGGGCTTCGCCCATCTCTCCGCCATGGACCACATGACCCGCGGCCACATGCTCGCCGACGTCACCGCGGTCCTCGCCTCGCTCGACATCGTCTTCGGGGAGGTCGATCGATGAGGATAGCGCTGAATGGTGAGGCTGGCACCACCTCCCCCTGGAAGGGGGAGGTCGACGCGAAGCGTCGGGTGGGGGTCAAGCAAGCCAGCCGATTTAGCCGCACCGTGGCCAAGACGGCACGAGCGCGTCGATTGAGACGGGCGATGACCGATGCCGAGGCAAAGCTATGGAGCCATCTTCGCGGTGGACAAATGCGCGGTCTTTCATTTCGCAGGCAGCACCCTAAGGGCGACTACGTTCTGGACTTCTATTGTGCAGAGGTCCGATTGGCGGTCGAGGTGGATGGTGGTCAGCACGGACTGCCGGCCACAGCAGCTCACGACCGGGGACGGACGAACTGGTTGGTGCAAAACCGGATCACGGTGCTCCGCTTCTGGAACCATGACGTGCTGACCAATGTTGCCGGCGTAATTGAAGAGATTGACCGGACCGTCGCGGGGTTGGTTCCGGCGACCCCCACCCGGCCGGCTGCGCCGACCGACCTCCCCCTTTCAGGGGGAGGGAGAACCGGGGAGGTCGATCGCTAAATGGCCGTCCGTCGTCTCGCCGAGAAGCAGCCCGAGAGCTTCGCCTTCACGCCCGCCAATCTGGAATGGGCGAAGAAGGAGATGGCCAAGTACCCCGAGGGCCGCCAGGCCTCTGCGGTGATCTCGCTGCTGTGGCGCGCCCAGGAGCAGGAAGGCTGGGTCACCGAGCCGGCGGTCCGCGCCATCGCCCGGTTGCTCGGCATGGCCCATATCCGCGTGCTCGAAGTCGCCACCTTCTACACCATGTTCAACCTGGAGCCGGTCGGCGCCAAGGCGCACATCCAGGTGTGCGGAACGACGCCGTGCTGGCTGAGGGGCGCCAACGACCTCAAGGAGGTCTGCAAGCGCAGGATCGGCGCCGATCACCATGTCTCGGCCGACGGCGATTTCTCGTGGGAAGAGGTCGAGTGCCTCGGCGCCTGCGTGAATGCGCCGCTGGTGCAGATCGGCGCGGACACCTACGAGGACCTGACGGCGGAGAGCTTCGAGAAGCTCATCGACGACATCGCTGCCGGCAGTCCGCTCAAGCCCGGCACCCAGATCGACCGCCAGTTCTCGGCGCCCATCGGCGGGCCGACGACGCTGACCGACGTCATCGCCTCTGCCGACGGAGCCGTCGTCGAGGCGGTGCAGCCGCAGGGGATGGCGGCGCCGCGCGACGGTAAGGCCGACGACCTCAAGCGCATCTCCGGCATCGGCCCCAAGATCGAGGAGATGCTCAACGCCCGCGGCATCTTCCACTACGACCAGATCGCCGGCTGGAACGAGGCCGAGATCGCCTGGGTCGACAGCGACCTGAAGTTCAAGGGCCGCATCCGGCGCGAGGACTGGATCGGCCAGGCCAAGACTTCTGGCATCCGGCGGCGCGACTGATTTCGCCCGCCGCTCCGACGCCGGCCAAGGAAAGACCTGAAGACCGATGCTTGCCGACAAGGACCGCATCTTCACCAACCTCTACGGCCTGCATGACCGCGGCCTCAAGGGCGCCATGGCGCGTGGCGCCTGGGACGGCACCAAGGCGATCCTGGAGAAGGGCCGCGACGGCATCATCAACGAGATGAAGGCATCCGGCCTGCGCGGCCGCGGCGGGGCGGGCTTCCCGACCGGCCTCAAATGGTCGTTCATGCCCAAGCAGATCGGCGACCGGCCGCATTATCTGGTCGTCAATGCCGATGAGTCCGAGCCCGGCACCTGCAAGGACCGCGAGATCCTGCGCAACGACCCGCACCTTCTGGTCGAAGGCTGCCTGATTGCCGGCTTCGCCATGGGCGCCCATACCGCCTTCGTCTATGTGCGCGGCGAGTTCATCCGCGAGCGCGAGGCCTTTCAGGCCGCCGTCGACGAGGCCTATGCGGCGGGCCTCATCGGCACGAACAACAAGAACGGCTGGGACTTCGACATCGTCGTCCACCACGGTGCCGGCGCCTATATCTGCGGCGAAGAGACCGCCATGCTCGAAAGCCTCGAAGGCAAGAAGGGCATGCCGCGGCTGAAGCCGCCGTTCCCGGCAGCGGTCGGCGTCTATGGCTGCCCGTCAACCGTCAACAATGTCGAATCGATCGCGGTGGCGCCGACCATCCTGCGCCGCGGCGCCGCCTGGTTCGCCGGCATCGGCCGGCCGAACAACACCGGCACCAAGCTCTTCTGCATCTCCGGCCACGTCGAGAAGCCGTGCACGGTGGAAGAGGAGATGGGCATCACGCTGCGCGAGCTGATCGAGCGCCATGCTGGCGGCGTGCGCGGCGGCTGGGACAATCTGCTTGCCGTCATTCCCGGCGGCGCCTCGGTGCCCTGCCTGCCGGCCTACATGTGCAACGACCTGATCATGGATTTCGATGCACTGCGCGACGTCAAGTCCGGCCTCGGCACGGCGGCGGTCATCGTCATGGACAAGTCGACCGACATCGTGAAGGCGATTGCCCGCCTGTCCTACTTCTACAAGCACGAGAGCTGCGGCCAGTGCACGCCCTGCCGCGAGGGCACGGGCTGGATGTGGCGGGTGCTCGAGCGCATGGCCGAGGGGCGCGCCGAGAAGTCCGAGATCGACATGCTGCTCGAGGTCACCTATCAGGTCGAGGGACACACCATCTGCGCCCTCGGCGACGCGGCGGCCTGGCCGGTGCAGGGCCTCATCCGCCATTTCCGCAGCGAGATCGAGCGGCGCATCGACACCTATCACCGGGTTCACCCCAGCGTCGGCGATCCGCTGATGACCGAGGCGGCGGAGTAGGGCGGCATGAGCGACACCCGCCATCTTGCGGAATTCAACGTGGCGCGGATCGCCTATCCGCTCGACGATCCGCGCATGGCCGAGTTCGTGGAGAACGTCGACCGGGTCAACAAGCTCGCGGAGCAGATCGACGGCTTCGTCTGGCGGCTTCAGGATTACAGCGGCCACGCCATGAACATGCGGGTCTACGACGACCCCACCATCCTGCCCAACCTGACCCTGTGGCGGAGCGTCGAAGGGCTGGAGCGCTTCATCTGGCAGACTGTGCACGGGCGTTTCTACCGCCGGCGCGAGACCTGGTTCGTGCCCATGGAGACCCCGCTGGTGATGTGGTGGGTGGCGGCCGGCGAGCGCCCCGATATGGCCGAGGGCGTCCGGCGCCGCGATCACCTGATGGCGCATGGGCCGAGCGACTATGCCTTCGGCTGGGAGCAGCTGCCCAGCGCGGCTTTGTGGAAGACGCAGCGCGGTGTGAAGGCCGACGCGCGCGGCGCGGCGCGCCCTCAGGCGGCAGCGCCGACGATGATCGAGGCGGCGGAGTAGGGACCATGCCGGTAGTCAAGGTAGACGGCAAAGAAATCGACGTCCCCGCCGAGTTCACGCTGCTCCAGGCGTGCGAGGCGGCCGGCGCCGAAATTCCGCGCTTCTGCTTCCACGAGCGCCTGTCGATCGCCGGCAATTGCCGCATGTGCCTGATCGAGGTGAAGGGCGGCCCGCCCAAGCCGCAGGCAAGCTGCGCCATGGCCGTGCGCGACCTGCGCCCCGGCCCCAATGGCGAACCGCCGGAGATGTTCACCAAGTCCAAGATGGTGAAGAAGGCCCGCGAAGGGGTGATGGAGTTCCTGCTCATCAACCACCCGCTCGATTGCCCCATCTGCGATCAGGGCGGCGAGTGCGACCTGCAGGACCAGGCGATGGCCTATGGCGTCGACGGCAGCCGCTTCGAGGAGAACAAGCGCGCCGTCGAGGACAAGTATATCGGGCCGCTGGTCAAGACGACCATGACCCGCTGCATCCAGTGCACGCGCTGCATCCGCTTCTCGGCCGAGGTCGCCGGCATCGAGGAGCTTGGGGCCATCGGCCGCGGCGAGGACATGGAGGTGACCAGCTACCTCGAGCGCGCCATGAGCTCGGAGCTGCAGGGCAACGTCATCGACCTTTGCCCGGTCGGCGCGCTCACCTCCAAGCCCTACGAGTTCCATGCCCGGCCGTGGGAGCTGATCAAGACGGAATCGATCGACGTCATGGATGCGGTCGGCTCGGCCATCCGCGTCGACACCCGCGGCCGCGAGGTCATGCGCATCCTGCCGCGCCTCAACGAGGCGGTGAACGAGGAGTGGATCTCCGACAAGACCCGCTTCATCTGGGACGGCCTGAGGACCCAGCGCCTCGACAAGCCCTATGTCCGCCGCGACGGGCGCCTGGCGCCGGCGACCTGGGGCGAGGCCTTTGCCGCCATCGCCGACAAGGTGAAGGCGACCAAGCCGGAGCGTATCGGCGCACTGGTCGGCGACCTTGCCGCCGTCGAAGAGATCTTCGCGCTGCGCGAGCTGATGGGCGCGCTTGGCGTCAACAACCTCGATTGCCGCGAGGTCGGCGACAAGCTCGACCCGGCGGCCGGCCGCGCCAGCTACATCTTCAACCCGACCATCGCCGGCATCGAGCAGGCGGATGCCATCCTCATCGTCGGCTCCAACCCGCGCCACGAGGCGGCGGTGCTCAATGCCCGCATCCGCAAGCGCTGGCGCGCCGGCGACGGCGTGCCGATCGGGCTGATCGGCGAGGCGGTGGACCTCACCTATCCCTATGACTATCTCGGCGCCGGACCGCAGAGCCTGGCCGAGCTTGCCGGCGGCGCGTCCGCCTTCGGCAAGGCTCTGGCCGAGGCCAAGCGGCCGCTGATCCTGATCGGGCAGGGGGCGCTGGCCCGTCCCGACGGCCGCGAGGTTCTGGCGCTCGCCGCCAAGATCGCCACCGCCGGCACCCGTGACGAGGGCTGGAACGGCCTTGCCGTCCTTCATACCGCGGCCGCCCGCGTCGGCGCGCTCGATCTCGGCTTCGTGCCGCGCAAGGGCGGCCTCGACACGGTAGGCATGGTCGCCGCCGCCGCCGCCGGCGAGATCGACCTGATCTTCCTGCTCGGCAACGATGCCATCGACATGCAGGCGCTCGGCTCCGCGTACGTCGTCTACATCGGCACCCACGGCGATGCCGGCGCCCATCGCGCCGACGTGATCCTGCCCGGCGCCGCTTACACTGAAAAATCAGCGACTTACGTCAATACCGAGGGTCGTGTGCAGATGACCGAACGGGCGGCCTTCCCGCCCGGCGAGGCGCGCGAGGACTGGGCGATCCTGCGTGCGCTGTCCGATCGTCTTGAACATCGGCTGCCCTTCGATAGCCTCGCCGAGCTGCGCGCTGCCCTCTACGCCGCCCACCCGCACTTCATGCGCATCGACCAGATCGCGGCCGGCGCGCTCGATGACGTGCAGGCCCTGGCCGCGGGGGCCGGCAAGGCGAGCGGCGAGCCGTTCCGGAACGTCATCGGCGATTTCTATCTGACCAACGCAATCGCGCGCGCCTCCGCCGTGATGGCGGAGTGCTCGGCGCTGGCCGCCGGCAGGCTGGCAACGGCGGCGGAGTGACATGGGCATGAGCGGCTTCATCTCCACCTACGTCATTCCCGGCATCATCCTGGTCGCCGAGAGCCTGCTGCTGCTGGTCAGCCTGCTCGTCTTCATCGCCTTCATCCTCTATGCCGACCGCAAGATCTGGGCGGCGGTGCAGATGCGCCGCGGGCCGAACGTCGTCGGTCCCTGGGGCCTGTTCCAGAGCTTCGCCGACCTGCTCAAGTTCGTCTTCAAGGAGCCGATCGTTCCCTCCGGCGCCAACAAGGGCGTCTATCTGCTCGCCCCGCTGGTGACCTCGGTGCTGGCCATGTCGGCCTGGGCGGTGATCCCCTTCGATGCCGGCGTGGTGATCGCCAACATCAATGTCGGCATCCTCTACATCTTCGCCATTTCCTCGCTCGGCGTGTACGGCATCATCATGGCCGGCTGGGCGTCCAACTCGAAATACCCCTTCCTTGGCGCGCTGCGCTCGGCCGCGCAGATGGTCTCCTACGAGGTCTCCATCGGCTTCGTCATCATCACCGTCCTGCTCGCCGCCGGCTCGCTCAACCTTTCGGATATCGTGGTCTCCCAGCAAGGCGGCCTCGGCACCAAACTTGGTCTGCCCGCGAGCTTCCTCGACTGGTACTGGCTGCCGCTCTTCCCGATGTTCATCGTCTTCTTCATCTCGGCCCTGGCCGAGACGAGCCGGCCGCCCTTCGACCTGCCGGAGGCGGAATCGGAGCTGGTCGCCGGCTACGCGGTGGAATATTCCTCCACCCCGTTCCTGCTGTTCTTCCTCGGTGAATATGTCGCCATCTGCGTCATGTGCTCGTTGACCACCATCCTCTTCCTCGGCGGCTGGCTGCCGCCGATCGCGGTGGCGCCCTTCACCTGGATCCCCGGCATCATCTGGTTCGTGCTGAAGGCTTGCTTCGTCTTCTTCATGTTTGCCATGGTGAAGGCGTTCGTGCCGCGCTATCGCTACGACCAGTTGATGCGCCTGGGCTGGAAGGTGTTCCTGCCGCTGTCGCTGCTCATGGTCGTGGTGGTTGCGGGATTCCTCAAACTGACGGGCTTGGCTTGAGGCGAGACGATGCGACTTGACCAATCCGCCAGAGCGCTCTTCCTCACCGACTTCGTGTCGGCGCTCATCCTGTCGCTGCGCTATTTCTTCGGCAAGAAGGCGACCCTCAACTATCCCTTCGAGAAGGGGCCGGTGAGCCCGCGCTTCCGCGGCGAGCATGCGCTGCGCCGCTATCCCAACGGCGAGGAACGCTGCATCGCCTGCAAGCTGTGCGAGGCGATCTGCCCGGCGCAGGCGATCACCATCGAGGCCGGCCCGCGCCGCAACGACGGCACCCGCCGCACGACGCGCTACGACATCGACATGGTCAAGTGCATCTATTGCGGCTTCTGCCAGGAGGCCTGCCCGGTCGATGCCATCGTCGAGGGGCCGAACTTCGAGTTCGCCACCGAGACCCGCGAGGAGCTCTATTTCGACAAGGACAAACTGCTGGCCAACGGCGACCGCTGGGAACGCGAGATCGCCAACAACATCAAGCTGGACGCACCCTACCGATGATCGCTCGAAGCACCGCATTGCGAGGACTGGAGGCCGCCGGGCTCGTCGCCTGCGCGCTTCTTGCCTCTGCATCGGTGCCGGCTGCGGCTGCCGAATTCTCCCGGCGGCCGGACCTGTCGGCCGCCAGCGATCCCAATGCGCTGTGCGAGCCGGCCCGCTGGATGGGCAAGGGCGAGCCGGCCGCGGTGGTCACCAAGGTCGCGGAACAGCAGGACACCGGCTGGTGGGTGGTGCTCGCCACCGTTCCGGCCGATCAGGACGTCCAGGCGATCGTGCGGCAGATGGAAGGCTGCGGCCTCAGGCCGTTCAACGATTTCTCCGGCAAATTCGTCGGCTTCAAGCCTGGCTTCCAAGTGGTGGTCGATGGCGCCTACGCAACCCGGTCCGATGCCGAAAGCGTCAAGTCGGCGGCCTCGCGCTGCGTGCCTGACGCCTACGTGAAATGGGCACAATATCTGGGCGAATGACGTGATCCTGGCGGCACTCTTCTTCTACCTGTTCTCGGCGGTCACCATCGCCTCGGCGATCATGGTCGTCGGCACCCGCAACCCCGTCCATTCGGTGCTCTTCCTCATCCTTGCCTTCTTCAACTCGGCCGGCCTGTTCGTGCTGCTCGGCGCCGAGTTCCTGGCGATGATCCTGGTCGTGGTCTATGTCGGCGCCGTGGCGGTGCTCTTCCTGTTCGTGGTGATGATGCTCGACGTCGATTTCGTCGAGCTGCGCCAGGGCTTCCTCAACTACCTGCCGGTCGGTGCGCTGGTCGGCGTCGTCCTGCTCGCCGAACTGCTCGTCGTGTTCGGCGGCTGGGCCTTCGCACCTGCCGCCGCCACCCATGTCGTGCTGCCGATCTCCGGCACCGTCACCAACACCGCCGCGCTCGG
>CAWHLP010000020.1:0-184664 GCA_963830205.1 uncultured Alphaproteobacteria bacterium
GCCATCGAAGGCGCCGGTGGTAGGACGAGATTAGCTGGCGCGTGCGTTTCAAGTGAGACGAGGGCGGCGGAGCGGCAACTGAATAACCCGCTAAGCATAGTCAACGCGCGGAGAAACTCCGCCGTGTCGGTCGCGCCACCATAAAGCGCATCCAATAGCGCCGGGTCAGCTTCGATCATCCCCCCACGACCGAGCCATCGTGGTTCCGTGGCAAAATCTAACCCGGCCCTATCCGTTTCGGATCGGGCGCGCGTCGAGCCTGGTCTCACAATCCATGCTTTGCGGGACGAGCATGGACGCAAGGCGCACAAACCCTCGAAGACAGAATGCGCGCTCGACTTCGCGAGCGCTGCGCTGGAGGCGAGGCATTCGCGGAACTCGTCGGTGCTTTCCGACGGACGATTGCCGTTTTCGGCTTTGCCGCGTCCGCTTGTGCGGCCTGGGCCAGCGTCGGCACGCAGCGCGTGGCACGGGTCTATTTCGTCAACGGGCCGCAAGCTGGCTCGATCGGTATATGGCCCGTGGCTGGCTGGACGGGGACGTGCTCGTTTCCGAAGCGGCAGCGCGCATGAGTCCGTTCGGCTGGCCGGATGCTGTCCAACGAGCGCGCGCTGAGCGAGGCGGAAGCGGAAATCTATCCGGGCCGCGCGCCACTACGGCTGGGCGAACTCTTTCGCCGTGCCGATCCACGGCCCCGCCGGCTATCAGGCGATCGTAACCATGACGTCGAAGGCGCCGGCAGTCCTGTCCGGGACGGATCGGGCGCTGCTGAGGCCACGTCGTTAGCGATGCACGAGCGTTGCCGTTCCAGCCACCAATTGGCCTCCCCCGATGCAGCGGCGCCGAAACTGACCAAGCGCGAGATCGAGTCCTGCGTGGGTTGCACCGGCAAGACCGACTGGGAAATGAGCCAGTTGCTCGGCATCGCCGCTCCGACGGTTCATTTTCACGTCGAGCGCGCCGAAAAGAAACTCGACGCCACGACGCGCGCGCAAGCCGTCGCGCTGCTTACGTTGCACGGAATTTCGTAAGTGGCGACCGCGAGATCGGCGCGCCCTTTTTGTCCCGCGGAGGCAAAACCCATCTGTTCAGATAGTAGCGCAAAGGCACGTTCTGCGGCCTGATGACGCAATGTGGCGAGAGGCGAGGGCAGTGCAGACATCGCGGCGTAGGTAGTGGGGGTTCATATGCTTGCCAAAAGGCTTCCGTTTATAACGTGCGCGATTGCGCTGTATGCGACATTCGGGGCGGTGGCGCGGTTCACGCGTCGACCTTCACGAACGGCGATTTTGAGACGCCGACCGCTGGTGGTTCAGGTAGTTTGTACGGAAACGGGGCTTGTTCGGCGGCTGGACGGCAGTCGCCCTGAGTGGCGGAAACATCGCAGCTTTTCCCGGATACGTTCAACAGCCCGGCATATCCAGCGGAAAGCGGCCACCAATGGATCGACTTGACTGGGAGCAGTGGCTTCAACCAAGGCCTGCAGCAGACTTTCGACACCCAGAGCGGCCACACCTATTCGGTGACATTTGGCATCGGCGCCGCGAAGAGAGACGGCAGCACAACAAGCATCGTACATCCGTATATCGGCAGCGTGCTCGTTCCGGGCACGTTCCAATATACAAATGCGGGCACCACGCTCGCATGGCAGGATTTTAATTTCACGTTCACCGCGGCCGGCGCTTCGACGACGATCGGCTTTTTCAACGGCGACGCAACCGGCAGTCTCAACGGGCTGGATAACGTTCGCATCAGTGATCTGGCGGTCGCAACGCCGCTGCCGGCCGCGTTCCCGATGTTCGCAAGTGGCGTCGGCCTCGTCGGCCTGCTCGCGCGCCGACGCAAACGCAAGGCTGCCTGAGCGCGGCGCTCTGAAAGAACAGGGCATTTTGGGGGTATCCTTCGATGACAAAACGAATATATGCCGCGCGGGGCGCGTTCATTGCCTGCGCGGCCTTTGGTTTGATCTCCGGTGCCAATGCAGCGCCTTTCACCAACGGCGATTTTGAAACGCCCGACATCGGGAATCTTTTCAATCAAATCTATAATCCTGGCGACGACATCGGCGGGTGGAGCGTCGTTGGTGGCAACGTCTTGGTTTTCGGCGCCGGCGCGGGCGCAGACCTTGCCGCCGAGAGTGGTGCGCAATGGCTCGACCCGAGCGGTACTTCCGGTGTGAACCAAGGTGTGACGCAGACTTTCGATACCGCCATCGGCCACACCTATGAGGTGACATTTGGCATCGGCGCCGTGAACGGCGCTACCTTCGTTGATCCGACAATCAACGCCACACCGGTGCTGGGTTCGTTTCAGCTAACCAACTTGGGAACCACGATCGTCTGGCAGGATTTCACTTTCGATTTTATGGCAGGCTTCGCCACAACCGCGCTTGGCTTCTTCAACGGCGACGCGCCCGGTGGTTTCAACGGCGGTATTGATAATGTTCGCATCGCCGACCTTGGCGCAGTCGCCGCGACGCCGCTGCCGGCCGCGTTGCCGATGTTCGCAAGTGGCGTCGGCCTCGTCGGCCTGCTCGCGCGCCGACGCAAACGCAAGGCCATCGCCTAGCCGCAGCACGCCACTTCTTAGGCATGAAAGACCGCCACTGCGCGGTCTTTCATTTTGTGCAGCCCAACCGGCGGCCAGCAAGATGCTGCACGAACTTGCAGCTCGATCAGGCGATCGCTGGTGTCTACGCTCAGTTTGATCGAGAGCAGCGGGAACTCCTGTTTGAGCCCGTTCACGACCGCACTCAGGTTGGTGAACACGGAGTAGGTGATGCTGCCGATCAGCAGCGTGCCGGAGCTGCCGAGGCGCAATTGGTGCAACTCGCGCCCCAGCGCCGCCATGTTGTTGCGCATGACCCGAAATGTGTTCGCTGCTGGACTACCCGTGGATCTTCCAATTGCGCGGCAGCCCTATACGCGAAATCGTCGAGCAGGAATTCCGCGGCCATCACGAGCCGTTGCCGCGGGGGCTGGTGGAAACCTCATCGTTCCTGACGACGACGGACTTGACCGCGCACAGCCGGATGATCTCGGTCATCCCGCGTTCGGTGGCCGAGCGTTTCGAGCGCCACAATCTGCTGCGCATTCTTCCCTACACCTTCTCCCAGACGCTGACTTCGTGGGGCAGCCTGGTCTATCGCTACCGGCAGATCAATCCGGTCACGCAATGCTTTCTTGACCTGATGCACGGCAGCGCGGCTGGCCCGACGCCGAATCGTGAATCAGCATCTTAGGCAGAGATTGTTGCGACCTAACGCGTTGTCGGGTGGGGCGAAGTGGAGCGCAGTCGCGGGCGTGACGCAGGTCGACGCTCGCCACCCAATCGCGAGCTGTCCTTATATTACCCTGTCACCGGCTTGTAGGACAACCGGATATCCGGTACAATTGTCGCGGCATCAACACAAGGGGCGAAATGCCGGACTGGCATCGTGAGAGACCGCAAGCAGGCTCGCTGGCGCTTTCCGGCAAGGCCAATTCACGCGCGCCTTTTCGCCGTCGCGACAAGGCGCGGATACGCACGCCACGGATTTCCAAGGAGGACTCTTAAGATGCAAGCGCTGGTTTACGCGGCGCCCCACAAGGCGGAGGTGCGCGAGGTCCCGGAGCCGCAACCGCGCGACCGTGCCGTCAAGGTGAGGACGCACTTCTGCGGGATCTGCGGCACCGACATCGGCATCCACGCCGGCAAGCACCCGCGGGCGAAGCCGCCGCTCATCTTTGGCCACGAGTTCGTCGGCACGGTCGAGGACGTGCGCGGCGGCACGCGCGGCTTCGAGCCGGGCGACCGGGTGGTCGCCTATCCGCTGATCTCCTGCGGCAGGTGCCTGCCCTGCCGCACCGGTCATCCGCATGTCTGCGAGACGCTGAGGCTGATCGGCATCGACCGCGACGGCGGCATGGCCGACTACGTCTGGGTGGACGAGGACGTGCTGTTCAAGGTCCCCGACACGCTCAGCGACCGCATCGCGGCGCTGGTCGAGCCGCTCGCGGTCATCGTCCGCTCCATGCACCAGTCGCGCTTCCAGCTGCGCGATTCGGCGGTGGTCATCGGCGCCGGCCCAATCGGCGTGCTGACCGCGATCGTGCTCCGCCACAGCGGCGCCTCGCGCATCGTCATCTCCGACGTGGACGAGGGCCGGCTCGGCCTCTGCCGGTCCTTCGGCTTCGAGACGGTCAACGGCAGCGACGGCGGCGTGGTCGACTACGTCAGGGAGATTACCAACGGCGAAGGCATGGACGTCGTCTTCGAGTGCGCCGGGGTGGAGAGCTCCGCCCGCGAGATGACCCAGGTCTGCCGCGTCGGCGGCATGATCTGCATGACCGGCATCCACAAGGCGCCGCACGCGGTCGACCTGCGCGAGCTGAACTTCAAGGAGCAGACCATCGTCGGCAGCCGCGTCTACACCAAGCGCGAGTTCGAGCAGACCGTCGCCTATGCCGACGGGATCAAGGAGGACCTCGAGCGCGTCATCACGCAGGTGGTGCCGCTCGGCAAGGCGGGGGGCGTCTTCGACATGATCGCCGATCCGGCCGTCGACACGCTCAAGGTACTGGTCGACTGCACGCAATGACCGCGCGCCAAGCGCGCTCACGCAACCGTTTCCGGAAGTCCAAACCATGGATCTGTTCGACATCAGGGGCCGCAAGGCCATCGTGACCGGCGGGACGCGCGGCCTCGGCCTCGGGATGGCCGAGGCCCTGCTTGCGGCGGGCGCCGAGGTCGTCATCTTCGGCACCTCCGACAAGGTGCACGCCATCGCCGGGGAATACGGCGCCAAGGGGCTCGCCTGCCACGGGCTGGTGAGCGACCTCGCCGACGCCAGGAAGCGCGAGGCGTCGTTCGCGGAGGCGGTGACGCTCCTCGGCGGCCGGGTCGATATCCTGGTCAACTCGGCCGGCGTCCAGCGCCGTCACAAGAGCGAGGAATTTCCGCTGGACGACTGGTCCGCGGTGATCGAGGTCAACCTGACCGCGGTGTTCGCGCTCTGCCAGATGGCCGGTCGCGTCATGCTCGAACAGGGGCGCGGCAAGATCGTCAACATCGCCTCGCTGCTGTCGTTCTTCGGCGGCTTCACGGTGCCGGCCTATGCCGCCAGCAAGGGCGGCATCGCGCAACTGACCAAGGCGCTGGCCAACGAATGGGCCGGGCGCGGCATCAACATCAATGCGCTCGCCCCCGGCTACATGGCGACGGAGATGAACGCCGCGCTCATTGCCGACGCCGGCCGCAACGCCGAGATCTCGGCCCGGATACCAGCGCATCGCTGGGGGACCGCCGAGGACATGAAGGGGCCGCTGCTGTTCCTCGCCTCGGCCGCTTCCGACTACGTCAACGGCACCATCATCCCCGTCGACGGCGGGTATCTCGGCCGCTGACCCCTGGCCAACACCCCGGAGACATCGCCTTCCATGAAAATCGTCATATCCGACTGCGACCACGACTCGATGAGCGTCGAGGAGCGGCTGTTCGCCGAGAACGGCCTCTCCTACACCCACCTGGCGTGCCGGACGGAGGACGAGGTCATCGCTGAGTGCCGCGGCGCCGGCATCGTCATGAACCAGTATGCACCGTTCAGCGAGCGCGTCTTCGCCGGGCTCGCTCCCGACCTGAAGCTGGTCGTGCGCTATGGCGTCGGGGTCGACAACATCGACCTGGAGGCGGCGACCCGGCACGGCGTGCAGATCTGCAACGTGCCGGACTATGGCATGAACGAGGTCTCCGACCATGCGCTCGGCCTCATGCTCGCCTTGGTGCGCAAGCTGGCCTTCATCACCGACCGCACCCGGCGGGGCGACTGGGATTACCGCCGCACGATCCCGGTGCGCCGCCTCGCCACGCTCACGGTCGGCGTCGTCGGCGTCGGCAGGATCGGCGGCCTGTTCGCCCACAAGGTCAGCGCGCTCGGCTGCCGGGTGCTCGGCGTCGATCCGCTCCGCCCGACGCTGGAGCGCCAGCATCCCGAGGCCCGCTTCGTCTCGTTCGACGAACTGGTGGCCGAGTCCGACGTCATCTCCATCCATTGCCCGCTGACGGCGGAGACGCGCAACCTGTTCGGCGCCGATGCGCTCGCCCGCATGAAGCCAACGGCCGTTCTCATCAACACCGCACGCGGCGGCATCATCGACGAGGCCGCTTTGGCAGATGCGTTCGCCCGGGGCGCGATCGGCGGCGCGGCGATCGACACCGTCGCACGCGAGCCGCTGGCGCCGGATTCGCCCCTGCTCTCCCATCCCAATTGCCTGGTGACGCCGCATATGGCCTGGTATTCGGAGGAGTCGGCGGAAGAACTCAATCGCAAGGTGGCCGAAGAGGCCATCCGCTTCGCCATGGGCGAGACCGTGCGCTATCCGGTCAATCGGCTCTGAACACGGCGAACGTTCATGTGAGGGGCGGTAATGCTGCGTCTCTGGTTTCGGTTTCAGTGCTCCAGGGAGGGGTCTTTCGGGGCTCACAGAAATTGGCAGCCCCGATGACTGCAATGCGGCATACGGCCGTCGCAGTAAGCCACGATGCTGGCTTTTGCCCGCACACGCAGATATTGCAGTATGCCATCGGGCATACCGGTGCCTCTGACGATTGTCTCGGCACATGGGGACGTTGCGGTGTCCTGTGGGGCTGGCTTTGCAATGCGTGGAGCATGCTCGTCTTCCTCGGGAGGACTGACCTATGGCGCTGAAACTCGGCAAACTGAATCGCGGTCCCCATCTGCCTGCGCTTGTCGCAAGCTCGATTTCGCGGGAAATCGCGCACAGCCGTCTCAAACCAGGCGACCAGCTGCCAAGTGAACAGGCTTTGGCGACGACGTTCGGGGTCAGCAGGAACGTCGTGCGCGAGGCAATCGCCATTCTGCGTTCCGAAGGCCATGTGTGGTCCAAGCAGGGGCGCGGTGCCTTCATCGCCGACAAGACAGACGCATTGGTGCTGACCACCAAGCGCGACACCTCGCGTTCAAGCACCAAATTCAAGGGTCTTTTCGAGATAAGGAGAATTGTTGAAGCGCAGGCCGCTACGCTGGCTGCAGAGCGTCGTTCGGATGAGGACCTTGCAGACATGCAAAGTGCGTTGGAGACGATGATGGGCGTGCCTTACGGCAGCGTCCATTGGCTGAAGGCCGATTTGCAATTTCATCTCGCCATCGCGCAGGCGACGGGCAACCCCTATATGACCGAGTTCCTCAAGTTCCTTTCCGAACCGTTCCAGCAGAGCATTTTGGCCGCGGGCAACGAAAACGAGGGCTCTGACGAGATGGCTAGTGTAACGATTGGAGAACACAGTGCGGTTCTGGAAGCGATCGATAAGAAAGATGCTGTAGCGGCTCATGCCGCTATGGCTCGGCACATCAACAACGCTTCTCAGCGCCAAGGCCAGCCCGTGGACAGTCGCGAGGCGCCGCCTAAGGCGAAAACTCGTCGCGGGCCGACCAAGGAGACTGCAACTCTTTCGGAGAACGATGGCTAGGAAGCTGGTAGCCGAAGCGCTGGCTAGGCTAGCTTGCGGCACATGCCGACAACCCGCTCGTCCGTGGAGAACGCCGTCATCCCCATGCGCTGATAGAAGGCGATGGCCCGCTGGTTGCGCGCGCCGACGAACAGATGCACGCCGGGCGAGCCCCTTGCGGCAAGGGCGGCGAACAGCGTCTCGATCAACTTCCGGCCGCTTCCCTTGCCCTGTTGCCGGGGAAGGATGTCGATGTGCAGGTGCGACGGATAATCCTGCAGAACGGATTCGGGCGCAGTCTGCGGATCATAGATCAGCCCGAGCAGCCGCTTGTCGTCGCGGAGCAGACCTCGGCTGTCGGCGTCCTTGTACTTGAGCCGCAGCGGCGGCCACCAGTCCTGTTCCAGCCGCGCCTCGAACCGGCGCGTGTCGAGCGCGCCGAGCACGAAGCCCGCCGGTCCCTGATCGTCGTCGAGCACGAAGGCGAGTTCAGGCTCGAAGGTCAGATAGGGACCGACATAGACGTCGCCCTCAACGTCCGGCAGGCGATGAAGCGCCGTCGCGTCGGCGCCGTTGTCGGCGGTCTTCAATACGACATCATAGAGCGCCGGTCGGTCTTCCGCGCGCGCCAGGCGAATGATCGCAGTCACTTGTCCTCCGATTGCTCGATTACCTCACGACAAGCGTGAGTCACGTCAGGCTGGGCGCACTCGGCCCGCCCAGTCGCGATAGTTGACGCCGAGCGCGTCGAAATGGCGGCGGTGGCCGTCGAGACGCCGCAGGAAATCCTCGTAGTCGCGCCCGTCCCGCCCGCTCCAGGCAACCTCCGCAAGCGCGCAGAGACGCGGAAAGATCATGTATTCCGCGCGTTCCGGCGTGGGCACGTACTCCGTCCACAGCTTGGCGCCCGTCCCCAGCACGCGCTCCGCCTCGCGAGCGGAGAGCGCCTCGGGAACCGGATCGAAGCCGTAGACGGTTTCGAGGGCGACGCAGCCGCCGATGGCCAGCGGCTCCCGGCTGCGATCCTCGCTCTGGTAATAGTCGAAATAGACGCTCTCGCGGGGCGTCATGATCACGTCGTGTCCGGCCTTGGCCGCCGCGATTCCGCCTTTCTCGCCACGCCACGACATCACCGTCGCTTCCCTGGCCAGCCCACCTTCGAGGATCTCGTCCCAGCCGATCGGCCTGCGGCCGCGATCGTGGAGATACTTCGCGATCCGCCGGATGAAGTAGCTCTGCAACTCGTCCTCGTCGGCCAGCCCGAGCTCCCGCATGCGGGCCTGCATCTCTTCGCTGTTGCGCCACTCGGTCTTCAAGCACTCGTCGCCGCCGATATGGATGTACGGGCTCGGAAACAGCTCCATCACTTCGTCGAGGACGTCCTCCATGAAGCGGATCGTCGGCTCGCGCACATTGAGGACATGCTCGCTGATGCCCCACTTGCGCGCGACCTCAACCGGTTCAGCAAGATTGCCCAGCGCAGAATAGGCCGCGATCGCCGCCTGCATGTGACCCGGCATATCGATCTCGGGCACGATCGTTATGTGCCGCTCGGCCGCATAGGCCACGACAGCGCGCACGTCGTCCTGGCTGTAGAAACCGCCGTGGCGCATGCCGTCATAGCGGTGAGGCGGTTCATCGAGATGGCCGACGAGGGTTTCGCTGCGCCAGGCACCGACCTCCGTCAGGCGCGGATATTTCCTGATCTCGAGCCGCCAGCCCTGGTCGTCCGTCAGGTGCCAGTGAAAGACGTTGAGCTTGTAGACGGCCATCAGATCGAGAAGCCGCTTGATGAACGAAACCGGCATGAAATAGCGCCCGGTATCAAGCATCAGGTCGCGCCAGGCGAAGCGAGGCTCATCGTCGATGCGGAGCGCAGGCAGCGTCCAGTCCAGGCTTTCCAGGCGCAGCCGAACCGAATGGCGAGCGGTCGAAGAGCTGCAAGAGGCTCTGCGTTCCGCGAAAAAGGCCCGCCGCGCTGCGCCCGGCAATGGAGATATCGTCCGGAGAAACCGTCAGGCGATAGCCCTCCTCGTGCGCGACGTCCCCATCCAGACGAAGACGGATGGCGTTCGGCCCCGAGGCCTCACTGCGAACTGGCAGTGGAAATCCGGTCGCGCTGCGCAGCCGCGATGCAAGGGACGTCGCCACCTGGGCGGCGCCGGGGCCGGCGGCAATAGTGGTCTCGGCCGAAAGGCGAAAGCGCCCCTCGCCCGGAACGAGGCGCTGTGGTCGTGGAATGATTGTCATGGGAAAAGAACTTCGAGGTTGAACTTGTTGTCGGCGCGCGGGACCGCCGCGGGATCATAGGAGCCAGCGGCCCGCTTGCCTATGTCAGCGCCTTCTACAGCTCCATCGCGGCCATGCAATCCCAAAGCCAGGAGGTCGGTCGCCAAGCTGTCACGCCAACGTTGTGGTGACGCTCGGCCGCTACACCTATGCGGTGTGCGGCGACGATTCCGTCGTGGCGCTGGAGAAGGTATGGGCACCTTTGTCGCTTGGCCCGCGGCTTGCCGCTGGCACGCATCGTGACTAAAGGTTCGACAGAACCAGGCACATAGGCCCGACACCCCCCATGATTGGAAAGGCGCCAATCGCCGTCGGCGGCGAGAATCTGATCGACTACGTGGACCGGGAAGGCGTCGCCACGGCCTACCCTGGCGGATCGCCCTACAACGTCGCCATGGCTCTCGGGCGGCTGGGCGCGGACGTGACCTATATCTCGCCGATCTCCGCCGACCATTGGGGCGACCTGCTGGCCGAGACACTGATCGATGCGCACGTCGTCCTTTCCGGCGGTCGGCGACCGGAACCGACGACGATGGCGCGCGTGACGGTAACCGAGGGCATTCCGTCATACAGCTTCGAGCGCGACGGCACCGCGGAAAGGGCGGTTACGATCGCGAGTCTCAGAGCCGCTCTTCCCGCCAACGCACAGGCAATCCATACCGGATCCCTGACGCTGACCGATGGCGCCGACGCGGATGCCTGGGAGAGATTTTGCGCCGCATGTTTTGACGAGGGGCTGTTGGTGTCCCTCGACCCGAACGTGCGGGTTTCGGTGATCTCCGACTTCGCCGGCTATCGGGAGCGCATCAGGCGCATGTGCGGGCGCACGCATCTCATCAAACTCAGCAACGAGGATCTCGCGGCCCTGTTTCCCGTTCTTGCGCAGGAAGCCGCCATCGCGGCGTTGCGCGATGCCGCGTCGGCTCGGCTCGTCGTCCTCACCAAAGGGGGCGACGGCACAAGCGCCTGGCTGGACGGCAACCGCATCGACGTGCCGGCCGAAACCATAGCGCAGCTTGCCGATACCGTCGGCGCGGGCGATACCTTTTCGGCGGCCTTGCTCGCTGGTCTGGCGGAAATCGGCGCCCTCTCGCCGAAGGGGCTCGAAACACTGACACACGAGACGTTGCACGCCCTGTTGCGGCGTGCCAACGCTGCGGCAGCACTCAATTGCGCGCGCGCTGGCTGCGACCCGCCAACGCAAGCCGAACTCGAAGCAGCCCTTCTTCACAAGGCATGAACTGAGATGGAACTCCTCATCGACACAGCGGACGTCCAAGCCTGGCAGGAGTTGATGCCCACCGGGATATTCATGGGGATCACGACAAACCCGCTTCTGGCCAAACGTGCCGGGCTCTCCTATCGCGACATGGACTGGGCCGGGCTGACCCGGCGGGCCGCCGATCTCGGCGCCAAGGAACTCCACGGCCAGGTCTTCGGACCCGTGGAGGGATATGTCGATTGGGCGGGGACGTTCTACGAACACGGGCGCAAGGCGGGCATCAGAACGGTCGTCAAGGTGCCGCTGACCGAGGCGGGCATCCGGGCGACGCCGTCCATCAAGGCCCTGGGTGGCGGGATCCTGATGACGGCGGCCTATGCCGCGAGCCAGATGTTTGTCGCGGCTGCCCTGGGCGCCGACTACATCGCCCCGTATTTCGGCCGGATGATCGAGAAGAACCTGCCGGCCTTCGAGGCCATGGAACAGATGCTTGCCATCGGCCGGCTGTCCGGAGGTCGAACGAAGATCCTGGTCGCTTCGATCCGCAATGTCGGCCAGATGGCGCAGCTCGCCAGACTCGGCCTCGATTGCTTCACCATCGCCCCGGCAGTCGCCCGCGAATTGATGAACGACCAGGAAACCGTTGCGGCGGCCAAGGAGTTCGAGGTCGCGGCGTCGCAATGACGTCCGCTCCCCCTTGAGAAGCTAGCCAACCTCGCCGGTGCCGTCGTTGCCCTGCTTGTTGTGCAGCACCTCAAGCCAGGCGAACAGGTCGACTTCGCGCAACGAATAGCCAAGTGCGCGGTAGTCGAGGTAGTCCGCCGTCACCGGTCCGCGTTCCGCTTGCCTTCCTCGGCCGGGCGCGGCTCGATGGTGTTTCCCGTCGGCCAGTCCTTCGACAGGCCCCTGAACATCGGGTAGCGGTCGGAGAGGTGACCATCGAGCGCGGCGATGAACTTGTGCTGGGATTCGAGCGGCAGCGCCCCGATGAAGCGTTGCAGGACCACCGACATCTCGTCGTCGTTGAGCAGCAGCTTCCACAGCGTCCTGGTGAATTCTGCGCCGAGCCGGTTCTGCTGGAACTCCCAGGCGATGGCGCGGGCACCGTTGTCAATGAATACCTGACGCAGCGAATTGGGATCCTTGAGAAGCCGCTTGCGCAACAGGTCGAGCTGCTTCTCGAAGAACCGGACGCCGTCAACGGCCTCGCGCTGCGGCGCCTGGCTGACCCACGCGGGACTGCCGAAGCCGGGCAGTCACGGGCCGCAACGAAGTTGACGCCGAGGCCGAGGGCGTTGGCCAGCACCACGCTGTCGGCCTTCACCGGCGCGGTCACTGCGACCTTCCGGAGCTCGCCGAGGCAGGCGAAGATCGATTCCTTCGGAACGGGCTGATCGGACACGACCGGCAGCAGCGCCAGCGCACCGCCGTTGACGCGCACGGTCGTGGTGACCATGCGCTTCGGCGCGACGACCTCTTCCCTGACGTAGGCCCTGCCCTTCTTGCAGGTGTAGCCGTGCATCTCGACAACGACGCCGTCCTCGATGACGACCTCGCCGTCGCAGCCGGTCGGGCAACCGATACAGAGAACGGATTGCGCCCGCCGCGTCATGCGGTTCTCTCTGCGGCCGGTTCGTCCTCAGCCCCGTGTTCTTCCAGCACGGGCGCCACGGTGAACCTGATCTCGCGGGCCGCGCCGATCTTTTCCCAGGGGACGTCGGCGACAATCATCTCGCTCGGCTTGACGGCCTCGTAGTAGCGCTCCCAGGCGACGCGATCGTCCGTGTGAAGGCGCAGCATGGATGCGCCCAGAGGCAGCAACGCACGCATATAGAAGCGCACGGAATACCCTTCCGCGGGCGGCGACAATTTTTGCGGCACGACGTAGCGGATCCCGTCGCCGGCGATGACGGCTCGTTGGTCGTTGACCTCCGGCAGCTCTCCCAGGGCGTACAATGCTGCCGAACGCCCGGCGATCTCGGCTTCCTGCGACACCCAGTCGACCAGATCGTGCACGTGCAACACGTTGCCGGCCGCAAAGGTGCCGGCAAGGTTGGTCCGCCGGAACTGATCGACGATGGCGCCGCCCGTCACCGGGTCGATTTCCAGCGCATGGGCGCGGCCGAGTTCGTTTTCGGGGATCAACCCGACCGACAGGAGGACGCAGTCGCAATCCACGTCGAATTCGGTACCCGGAACCGGGATCATCTTCTCGTCGACGCGGGCGACGGTGACCCCGGTGACGCGATCCTCACCGTGCACGGCGACGACGCTGTGGCTGAGATGGAGCGGGATCGCAAAATCTTCGAGACACTGCACGATGTTGCGGTTGAGGCCGTTCGAGTAGGGCATGATCTCGAACACGCCCTTCACCGTGGCGCCTTCGAGCGTCATGCGGCGCGCCATGATCAGGCCGATATCGCCGGAGCCGACGATCACCACCTCGCGGCCGGGAAGGTAACCTTCCATGTTGACCATGCGTTGCGCGGCGCCGGCCGTGAACACGCCGGCCGGCCGGCTGCCCGGAATGCGGATCGCGCCGCGCGTCCGCTCGCGGCAGCCCATGGAATAGACCACCGAGGCCGCGGTGACGACGCGCAGACCGTGCTCGGGATTGACGCTGGTCACGATGCCGCCGGGATCGGCGGAGAGCACCGTCGTGTCGAGCCACACATCGATGCCCGCCGCCTTCACCAGCTCGATGTAGCGATGGGCATAGCCCGGCCCGGTCAGTTCCAGATCGAAGCGGTGCAGGCCGAAACCGTTGTGGATGCATTGTTGCAGGATGCCGCCGAGCTCACGGTCGCGCTCGATGATCAGCACCCGCTTGGCGCCCGCCTCCTTGGCGGCGAGCGCCGCCGCCATCCCGGCCGGACCGCCGCCGATCGTCACCACGTCGTAGCGGAACTCAGGCATGGCTGAGCTCCGCGGGCTCGGGTTCGGCGGGCGGCAGATCGCGGTCGAGATAGAGCCACGAGTCGGCGCTGTCCTTGCGCACCGCCGTCACCGGTATGCCCAGTTCGCGCGCGAGGATCGCGGTCACCCGCGGCCCGCAGAAGCCGCCCTGGCAGCGGCCCATGCCGGCGCGCACGCGCCGCTTGACGCCGTCCATGGTCGAGGCCCCGCCCGGGGCGTGGATGGCGGCCACGATTTCGGCTTCGCTGATCGACTCGCAGCGGCAGATGATGCGGCCATAGAGCGGGTTCGCCGCGATCAGCTTCGCCCGCTCGGCAGCACTCATTTCGGCGAATTTCGGCCGGACCGGGTTGACCGGCAGGTAGGCCGGGTTGGGCACCAGCTTGAGGCCCGCTTCGGCGAGAAAGTCGACGACCGTTTCGGCGATGGCGGGGGCAGCGGTCAGGCCCGGCGACTGGATGCCGGCGGCATGCACCAGCCCGCGGACGACCGGAGACAGGCCGATGACGAAGTCTTTGCCGGCGACAGCCCTGACGCCCGCGAATTCGGTGATGGCGTTGGCCAGTGGCAACTTCGGCACCATGCGCTGGGCGCCGGAAATGATCTCGGTGAAGCCGCCGCGGGTGGTCTCGTGGTCCTCCGAGTCGCCGATATCGCTTGCGTTCGGGCCGATGAAGACATTGCCGTGAACGGTCGGCGCCACCAGGATGCCCTTGGACACTTTGCTCGGGGTCGGGAAGACGACCGAGCGCACCAGGTCGCTGACCGAGTGGTCGAACAGGATGTATTCCCCGCGCCTGGGCTTGATGGTGATGCTTTCGTCGCCGGCCATCGCCGCGACCTCGCCCGAATGGACCCCGGCGGCGTTGACGACGAAGGGTGCCTCGATGCGGCCGAGTGTGGTCTCCACGGCCATCGCCCGGTCGCCGACGACGTCGATGTCGGTGACCGCGCAGCCGGTGACGATGCGCGCACCGTTGAGCACGGCGTTCTCGGCAAACGCGAATGTCGCCGTGAACGGGCAGACGATGGCGGCGGTCGGCGCCCACAATGCGCCCGATGACGTCCGGCGAAAGATTGGGCTCATGGGCGAGCACCTCGTCGCGGCTCCACAGGGCGAGGCCGGTGACCCCGTTCTCGATGCCGCGGCGGCGAAGCTCTTCGAGCGTGGCGCGCTGGGTTTCGTCGAGCGCCACGACCAGGGACCCCACCCGGCGCCGCGGGATGCCGAGGTCCTCGCTGATCTCCCTGTAGAGCTGCGCCCCGCGCACGTTGAGCCGCGCCTTCCAGGTGCCCGGCTCGTTGTCGAAGCCGGCGTGCAGGATGCCGCTGTTGGCCTTCGACGTGCCCATCGCCACGTCGGGCGCGCGTTCGAGCAAAACGACACTCAGGGAATAGCGGGACAATTCGCGCGCAATCGCGCAGCCGACAACGCCGCCGCCAATGACGACGACGTCCGCCTGTCTTGGAAGTCGAGCCGCGGCGACGCGCTCAACCATGCCAGTTCCTTTCCGATTTCGGCCGGCGATGCCAGCCGCAGCCGGACTGCCGCCGGTGCGCGCGGTGATGACCGGGCCGGGTGCTTGAAGACCCGGCGGCGCACCGTCCGCACGAAGCAGTCGGTGGCCCATCTGGACGACCCACGGACCGGCTCCCACGGTGGAAACTAGCGCTTGCCGTTGTCCGCGCCCTGAGGTGGATCAACACCCGGTTTCCTGGCTCATTCCCGCCAAAAACGAGGTTCCGCAGACCATTCGCTGCGACGTAAGTCTACCGCAACCCCACGGCCCGACGAAGACGGCGAATTTGCCCGAGGCGGCCGACGTCAGAACCCGGGCCGGACCGGCCTTGCCGGCTCGCGCAGCCGGTTGATCTGCTCCATCGAGAGGCGCGCCGCCTCGCGCACGTTCCCCTTCAGGACCGTGTCGTAGTAGCGGAAGGACTCGTATTCGACGCTCATGCAGCCGTCGTAGCCGGTGTCGGCGAGCGCGGCGAAGAAGGCGGTCCAGTCGATCCGGCCTTCGCCGAGCATCGGAAAGACGAAGCGGCCTCCATCGGCCGTTCCGGCAGCATCCTTGAGGTGCACGTGCTTGATGCGCTTCTTCTGCTGCCACTGGCGAATGACCCAATCGACATCCTCCAGGCCAACCAGGACATCGTGCGAGGGATCGTAGTTGACCCCCAGGCGCGGACTGTCGAACGTTTCGATGAGGTGGCGCGTGGTGAAGAAGTCGTGGCAGACCATGCCCCAAACGCCTTCGACGGCGAGATCGACGCCGAGCGCCTCGGCGCGTTTCACCGAGGCCTCTGCGCCGGAGAGGATGCGGTCCCAGGCAGCCGAATAGGTGATGTTCTTTCCGACGACCAGGGCGGCCGGATTCCAGCTCGCCGGGCCGCTGAAAAGGTTGATCGCCGGTGGGGACTCGACCTCGCTCGCTATCTCGATGCTCTTCACGACCGTGTCGATGCGCTGCCGGAACAGCGCCTCGTCGGTTGTCACCATGTCCTGCTGGACGACCAGCTCGCCGACCTGCAGGCCGAATTTCCGCGGCAGCCTGATCAGCGCAACCAGTTCGGCGCGCGGCTTCGCCTGCACATCGAAATGCGCCATCGTCCAGCCGACCGCGCCGTAGCCCAGTTCCGCCAGGCTTTCGCAGACCGCCTCGGGCGCCATCGTGGCGTAGCCGAGGCTCGCCATGAATTCGAGGGTCACGCCCCCTCCCTCACGCCGTGTAGAGGTAGAATTCGCGGTAGGTGTGGCGCGGCTGGTAGCCGAGCTTCCGCGCCGGCGTGGCAATGTCGAAAAACGGCGCGTAGGGGTCCTTTTCATAGACTTCCGGCTGCTTCAGCTCGGGCACGCTGCCCCACAGGGCGGCGGCCTGCTCGAGCGTCGTGCGCCGGGTGAAGAGGCTGTTCAGCGTGTCGGGGGCGTGGGCGAAGAAGACCTCGTAGGGGAAGTCGGGCCGCGCCGCGGCAACATCATAATCGAGCGCCGCGGCAATCATCCCGGCGACGTCCTCAGGCATCACGTAGCTGCCGACCCAGTCGGCCCGCGCCGCGTTGCCGCGGTTCGCAAGCATGTCCCGGACGTCATCCTTGCAGCGCCTGTCGAGCAGCACGTAGTGCAGCCGGATGGAGAGGGTCGGGATGCGGAAGGCGCGGGCGTATTCCTCGAACAGCCGCTCACCGAAATATTTGGACAGGCTGTAGCTCTCGTGTGGCCAGCACGGATGGTCGCCGTCGATCGGCAGGTAGGCCGGCTTGTAGTTGATGCGGCGGATGCCGTAGCCGAGGCCGGAGTCGGATCCGCCATAGATGAGCTTCTTCACCCCCGCCTTCCGGCACGCCTCGGCGATGGCGTAACTGGAGACGACGTTGACGCGCAGGATCTCCGGCCCCTCTGCGACGAAGGAATTGGGAATCGCGGCAAGGTGGACGACGGCGTCCTGGCCCTCCACGGCCGTCACCGCCGCGCTCTCGCTGGTCAGATCGCAGGCCATCCATTCAATGTCGGGGGAACGGGCGGCCGTGTCCGGCACGCTGATGTCGGCAACGCGCACCTGGTGCAGCTGGCTGAGGCGGCGAACGACCGTCTGGCCGACCTCGCCGTTTCCCCCGGTGACGAGTACCTTCATGGGCGTCCTCGCATTTCCTTCGCGATGTAGGCCCGGCGCCTGAGGCCGGGGAGCGCCAGGCCGTCGGTATCGAAGGCGTAGGACGCCTCGGCATCGATCGTCAGGCCGACGCGTTCGCCGATCCTGACACTGCCGTGTCCGTGCAGCGCCACCGTGACCAGATCGGCAACGCCATCGACGGTGACATAGATGAGGGTCTCGCCACCGAGATGCTCGACCACGGCGGCGGTGCCGGCGAGATCGCCGCGCCCCGGTTCGGTGAGCGCGATCGCATCGGGACGGATGCCGAGCGCAACGGTGCTGCCGGTCTTGACACCCGCGAGATTGGGCATGCGCACCAGTCCGTCGCGGACGAAGCGGATGGCGGTGCCGCCATCGGCGACGGCAACGGTGCCGTCGAGGAAATTCATCGCCGGCTGGCCGAGGAAGCCGGCGACGAAGCGGTTGCGCGGCGCCTCGTACAGTTCGAGCGGGGCGCCGACCTGCTCGACCTCGCCGTGATTGAGCACAACGATCCGATCGGCGAGCGTCATCGCCTCGATCTGGTCGTGGGTGACGTAGATCATGGTGGCGCCGAGCTCGGAATGCAGGCGGGCGATCTCGACGCGCATCTGCACGCGCAGCGCTGCATCGAGATTGGAGAGCGGTTCGTCGAACAGGAAGACCTTGGGCTTGCGCACGATGGCACGGCCGATGGCGGCGCGCTGGCGCTGGCCGCCGGAGAGCTGCTTGGGCTTGCGCTGCAGCAGCGGTTCGATCTGCAGGATGCGCGCGGCCTCGGCGACGCGCCGAGCGATCTCGTCGGTGGGCGTGCCAGTCATGCGCAGGCCGAAGGACAGGTTCCCCTCCACCGTCATGTGCGGATAGAGGGCGTAGGACTGGAAGACCATCGCCACCTCGCGTTGGCCCGGCGGCAGACGGGTGACGTTGCGCGCGTCAATGCCGATCGAGCCGGCGGTGACGCTTTCCAGCCCGCAGACCATGCGCAGCAGCGTGGACTTGCCGCAGCCCGACGGTCCGACGAAGACGGCGAACTCACCCGAGCCGATGGCGAGATCGACGCCCTTGATGACCTCCACGGCGCCGAAGCTCTTGTGCACGTTCTCCAGACGAACGTCGCTCATCCCTTGACCGCTCCCATGGTCATTCCCTGTATGAAGTAACGCTGGAAGAAGAGGAAAACGAACAGCGTCGGCAAGCTGGCGATGACCGACAAGGCTCCCTGCAGACCCCAAGCAACGCTGTACTCGCCGCGCATGAAGACGATGCCCAGCATGATCGTCCGCTTGCTGTCGCTCTGAGTGAAGATGAGCGGCCAGAGGAAGTCGTTCCAGATCCAGGTGAACTGCAGCGTGGCCAGTACCGCCACCGCCGGCAGGCTGATGGGCAGGGCGACGCGGGTGAGGATCTGCCACTCGTTGACGCCCTCGACCAGCGCCGCCTCGCGCAACGCGCTCGGCACCGCCGCGAAGAAGTTGCGCATGAGCAGCGTGCAGATGGGAATGCCCATGGCCGCATGCGTAATGATCATGGGCCACAGCGTGTCCAGGAGATTGAGCGCGTTGAAAAGGCGAAACAGCGGGATGAGCACGACCTGGGGCGGGAAGAACATGCCGGAGATGATAACGAGAAAAAGCGCCTCACTGCCCGGGAAACGCAGCTTGGCGAAGACCCAGCCGGCAAGGATGCCGAACACGATCGATGCCGCAGCGGCAGGCGCTGCGACGAGCAACGTGTTAACGAAATAGCCCCACACCGCGGGATTGCTGAGGACTTCAGCGAAATTGCCGAGATAGACCCGCGTCGGAATCGTCCAGAACTGGCCGAGCGAGATCTCGCGCGTCGTCTTGAAGGCCGAGAGAACCACGCCGATGGTCGGCGCAAGAAAGAACACGGCGAGCACGACAAGACTGATGAAGAGTGCCGCGCGCTGCGGCCGGAACGTGGCGCTCTCGTCGGCCAGAGCAGCGTCAGTCATAGGTGTCCTCCAGCTTCTTCAACTGCCGGAAGTAGACAACGATGATGGCGAGCGTGATCAGGAAGAGCACCACGGAGATGGCGCTGCCATAGCCCATCCGGTATTTCTTGAAGGACTCCTCGTACATGAGGAAGGCGAGCGTGCTCGATGAGTGGAATGGCCCGCCGCCGGTCGTGACATAGAGGATGTCGAAGCCTTTCAGCGCGCTGATGACCGAGAGTGCGACGACGACCACGGTCGCCGGACGCAACATGGGCAACACGATGTGCAGCGTCTGTTTCCAGCGCTTGACGCCGTCGACCTCGGCCGCTTCGAGCATGTCGCGCGGGATGGCCGTCAGCCCGGCGAGAAAGATCACCATGGCAAGACCGGTTTGCTGCCACGACCAGGCGACGATGACGGCGCCGAGGGCTGTGCTGGGTTCGGCGAGCCAGGCGAAGTTGAAACGACGTACGCCGAGGAGAGGCGCCAGGATCGTGTCGAGCAGGCCCCAGCTGGGCTGATAGATCCAAATCCAGATCTGACCGACGACCACCGCCGAAAGGCAGATCGGAAGATAGAAGATTGACTTGAATATTTTCGAGCCGCGAAGCCCGGTGTTGAGCAGCAGCGCCAGGCCGAGGCCCATCAGCGTCGGCAGGACAAGCGCGGCGACGATCCATATGGCCGAGTTGCCCACGGCATGGAAGAACTCGGGATCGGACAGGATCTTGGCGAAGTTGGCGAGGCCGACATAGCTGGGCTCGGAAGAGAAGCCGTTCCAGTCGGTGACGCTGTAGCGGAACAAATCGAGCAGCGGCCACAGAACGAAGACCGAGAATACAAGCAGCGTCGGTCCGAGAAGAATGATCCGCCACAGGATGTTTCGCCAGCGGACGTTCACCGTTGCACCCCTGGCACGACGCCGAGTGGCGCCCTGTTGCGGCCAGCTTCTGACCAAGATGAAGGATGCTGAATGGTCGGGCTCATTGTTGGTCGGCGGGCATTGAGCTGGCGGTGGAAAGGAAACGGCATGGTGGACGGGCAATCCGCCGCCCGTCCACCGCAGTTATCGTCAGCCGTTACTGCTTCTTGAAGGCATCGGCAGCAGCGGTCTGGGTGTCGGCCAGAAGGCCGTCAATATTGGCCTGATCGTTGAGGAACCTAGCGAACATGTCCAGCCCGACCTCGGCCACCGGCGGCGGCGTCGCGAGATCGTAGTTGAAGGCGTAGGTCGCGGCCGCCTTCACATAGCCGAGGGCCTTGATCTGGACTGGCGTGTAGGTAGCCGGGTCGACGTTCACGTTCGGCGACAGCGCGCCCTGGATCTTCGCCCAGTTGGCCTGCAGCGGCACGTTCGTGACGATGAACTTGAGGAACGCGCGCGCCGCTTCCGGATGCGCGGCATTCTTCGCGGTCACGAAGCCGTCCACCGGCCCAACCACCGAGACCGGGACATTCGGATCGATGACCGGGAACGGGAAGACATCATAGTCGTCGACGGGCTTGAGCCCCGCCTCTTCCCAGTATCCGGTGATCCAGGTGCCCATGAGGGTCATGGCGGCATCGCCACGGCCGACCTGGTCGGCCGCATCGGTCCAGTCATTGGCGTTCGAGTTGGGAGCAACGCAGCCGTTGTCGACGAGGTCCTTCCACAGCCCCAACGCCTTCTTCACCTGCGGATCGGTGTAAGACGCCTTGCCCGACATGAGATCCGCGCGGTACTGCGCGCCGGCCGTGCCGAGGATGAGATAGTCGAACCAGAACTGCGCCGGCCAGCGGTTCTTGGAACCGATCGCGATGGGTTCGACACCCTTGGCCTTGAGCGTCTTGCAGACGGCCAGAAGATCATCCCAGGTCTTGGGCATCGCGGTGATGCCAGCGCTGCTCATGACCTTCGGATTGTAGAACATGCCGGCATAGTGGTAGCCGATCGGCACGAGATAGCGCTTGCCGTCGTAGATGGTGGCGGCATCTGCCACCGACTTGACCACCACCGCGTCGAGATTGGCTTGCTTCCACATATCATCGATGGGCGCTAGCTTGCCGGTGCTCTCGACGAACTGAGTACGTGCGCCGGCCCAATAGCTGAAGACGTCCGGCAATTTGTCGGCGGCCGCCCTCACCAGAATGGCCGTCTTGAAATCCTCGTGGCCAACCGGGCTGTCGACCACGGTCACCCCGGTCTCCTTCTTGAACTCCTCGAAGAAGTCCTTGATGCCAGCGATGCCGATGTTGCCCGAGAAGTAGTGCGAGACGGTCATCTCGGTGTCGGCCGCCAGTGCGGATGTGGATGTCAGCGGCAACGGTGCCGCCAGCATGACCGCGCCAAGAACGGCGCCTATCGCATGCCAAAGTCTCATCGGCTTTCCTCCGTTTTCAAGCTGCGCTTTGCGCGTTGGATGAGTTCAGTCCGTTCGTGCCGGTGAGGTGGTCGCTGAGCGTCAGCCCGCCAGAAGCGGCAAAAGCACGAATCGTGAATCTCACGGCCGCCACCGCCGCCGAGCCCAGCGAGAATGTGCGGCGATTAATTCCTCGCATGCCAACCTCTCCAGAAGTTTACTTATGTTGAACTTGGCACTGAACTGCCCAGAGAGATTTCATCAAAACCTGTCCACTGTCAACAAAAAGTATTGCATGTCGCAAAAAACTGCCGATGATGGGGCCTGCGATCGCGAAGTCGCGGAAATTGTTTGCGCATGATGTACTCGAAGTTTAATATAGGACAACCAACCTCAGTTCAGGGATGTCCCATGCGCCTCCTGCAATCTCTCACACGGGGCCTCAAGGCCCTCGACTACCTGCGTGCCAGTCCGGAAGCAGCACGGCTGACGGAGGTCGCCGCCGCCCTCGGCGTCGACAAGTCGAACGCCGCTCACGTGCTGAAGACGCTCGTCGCGGCCGGCTATGCCGAACAGGACGAACGCCGGCGATACGCAGTGACGCCGAAGGCCGCGCCCGCCCGGCCGAACCCGCACTCGCTGGAAGCGATCGTGGCGGTGAAGGAGGCCTGGCGGCCGGTGCTCGACCATCTGGTCGCGATGACGGGTGAATGCGCGCATCTGGCGGCGCTGGTCGGCGAGCGGGTCTGGTACATCGACAAGGTCAATTCGCGGCTGCCGCTGAAGGTCGATCATCAGATCGGCTCGCTGGCACCGCTGCATTGCACCGCGCTCGGCAAGGCCTTTCTTGCCTTCGGGCGGACGCCGCTGCCGGCCGAACTGGTCGGCTACACGCCGCGGACGCTGACCACCCAGCGCGCGCTGACCGAAGACCTGGCGCGCACGCGCAGCCTCGGCTACGCGACCGACGACGAGGAGTTCACTACCGGCATTCGTTGCGTCGCGCGCCCGATCTACGACGACAGTGGCTTCATGATCGCCGCGGTCGGCCTTTCCGGCCCAAGCGTCCGGGTAACCCCTGCGCGCCTGGCCGAGCTCGGCCGCATCGTTCTCCCACTCTCAGCTGATGAATTACGGAAGGAAGCCCTTTCATGACCGCGTTACCAGTCCGCGTCGGTATCATCGGCGCGGGGCGCATCTCCGATCTCCACGTCATCGAGTACCTGCAGAACCCGGCCGCCCGCCTGGCCGGCATCTGCGACACCAACGTCGCGCAAGCCAAGGCCAAGGCCGCGTCTTGGGGCGTGCCCGATCTGGTCGTCGATGACGACCTCGACCATTTCCTCGCCCGTCCCGACATCGATCTCGTCGAGATCCTGCTGCCGCATCACCTGCATCTCTCTGCGGCGCTGAAGGCCATCGCCGCCGGCAAGATCGTCTCCCTGCAGAAGCCGATGTGCCGCAATCTCGACGAGGCGGATCAGGTCGTCGCCGCGGCAGAGGCGTCTGGCCGACCATTCAAGGTGTTCGAGAACTTCGTGTTCTACCCGCCGGTGATGAAGGCACGCCAGCTCATCGACGAGGGGGCGATCGGCAGACCGCTGTCAATCCGCCTCAAGACCAATTCCGCGCGCTGCGCCACCGCCTGGCCGGTCCCCGCCTCCGCCTGGGCCTGGCGGAACGAACGCGAGCAATCGGGTGGCGGGCCGCTGGTCTTCGACGACGGCCACCACAAATTCGCGCTGGCCTGGCATTTCATGGGCGAGCCCGAGGAAGTGCACGCCTTCATCGGCTCGACGGTGGCCGCCGCCGGTGAGCGGTTCGACGCGCAGTCGATCATCTCCTTCCGCTTCCCCGGCAATCGGATCGGCAATCTCGAGATCGTCTATTCGCCCGACATGGAGATCGTCACCAAGTTCTACGCCGGCGACGACCGCGTCGAGATAACCGGAACCTCCGGCGTCATCTTCATCAATGGCGGACACGGGCACCTGGGGCCGACGCCTCCGCTGACCCTCTATCGCGACCAGGTCATCACCCACTACGAGGTACCCAACAGCTGGGACCAGAGCTTCATCCTGTCGACACGTCATTTCCTCGAGGCATTGCAGAGCGGCAAGCCACCGATGCTGACCGCGCAGCAGGGCAGGCAGGTGCTGCGCTTCGCGCTCGCCGCCGAGCAGTCGGCTCTCGAAGGGCGGTCGATCAGCTTGCCGCACTAGGGCGCAGAGGAGACTTCGGAATGCTCGAGCGTAGAACCACTTCGGGAATTCCGCGAACTTCGCCCGAAGCGCGGGCGGCATGGCTGCGTGAAGTCGGCGGCATCGAAGCCGCCGCCGCTCAGGGCCTGTTGTCGGAGGTCGTCGATCTGCCGCTGGTCGAGGCGCTGCTCATCGGCCTGATGCGGCAGGGCGTGACCAAGTACCTCGCGGTGTTCGGACACGGCAACATCGCCCTCGCGGAAATGCTGCGCATATACGAAAGCCACGGCCTTGTTCGCTGCTGGCAGTTCCGCAACGAGATCGCCATGGCGCACGCCGCCACGCAGCTCTCCTGGCAATATGGCGAGGTGGCCGCGGTGGTGACCTCGATCGGGCCGGGGGCGCTGCAGGCTTTCGCCGCGTCGCTGGCGGCCGCTTCGAACGGCGTCGGCGTCTATCACATCTATGGTGACGAGACGACGCACGGCGAAGGCTACAACATGCAGCAGGTGCCGAAGCCCGAGCAGGGCAATTTCGGCCGGCTGACGGCGGTGATGGGGCGCAGCCACGTGCTGCATACGCCCGAATCCCTGCGCGAGGCGCTGCGCCGCGGCGCGGCGACGGTGCGCCACCCCTACAAGGCGGGCCCCTTCTACCTGCTCATGCCGATCAACACCCAGCCGGCGATGGTGACCATCAATCTCGCCGCCCTGCCGCAGGCGGTGGACATTCCGCCGGTGGTGGCGGCGGAGCCGACCATCTTCGCTGAAGCCGCCGCACGCATCGGCGCGCATGAGCGCATCGTCATCAAGGTCGGTGGCGGTGGGCGCAAGTTCGCCGAATCCATTCGCGCGCTTGCCGAACGCATCAACGGCGTGGTCGTGCTGTCGCCAGGCTCGCTCGGCGTGATGCCCGACGCCCATCCTCTCAACATGCATGTCGGCGGGTCGAAAGGCTCGATCAGCGGCAACCACGCCATGGGCGAGGCGACACTGCTGATCGCCATCGGCACGCGCGCGGTGTGCCAATCCGACTGCTCGGGCATCGGCTATCCCAAGGCCCGCGAGGTGATCAACCTCAACGGCGACATCGACGACCTTACCCACTACGCCAACACGCTGACGCTGGCCGGCGACATCGGGGCAAGCCTCAAGCGCCTGCTGGCGGCGCTGGAAGGCTGGACGGGCGGGACAAGCGCCGGCCGGCTGGCGTGGCTTGCCGAATGCGCGCTGCGCAAGGATGAATGGGCGGCCTTCCGCAAGGCGCGGCTTGCCGCCGTGCCGCCGGTCGACGCGGTCTGGCAGCGGCGGGTGATGACGCAGCCGCAGGCGGTCCGCACGGCGCTCGATTTCGCCGATGAAGTCGGTGCGACCAAGCTGTTCGATGCCGGCGACGTGCAGGCCAATGGCTTCCAGATCGCCACCGACGACCGGCCCTTCGAAACCTTCACCGAAACCGGCGCCTCCTACATGGGCTATGCCGCGAGCGCGCTGATGGCGGCGGCGCTTGCCGACGAGCCGATCTATCCAATCGCCTTTTCCGGCGATGGATCGTTCATGATGAACCCGCAGATCCTGCTTGACGCGGTCGAGCATCGCCTGCGCGCCACGCTCATCATCTTCGACAACCGGCGCATGGCGGCAATCTCCAGCCTGCAGCAGGCGCAATACGGTGCCGAGTACCGCACCAGCGACAGCGTGGCGGTCGACTATCAGCGCATGGCCAGCGCCTTTCCGGGCGTGCTGGCGCTCAATGGCGGCGAAACGGCGGGCGAATTGCGCAAAGCGCTTGCCGATGCCCATGCCCATCATGGGTTCGCGGTGATCCACGTTCCTGTCTACGGCGGAGACGATCCCGTCGGCGGCCTCGGCGTCTATGGCGCGTGGAACGTCGGCAACTGGGTGGCCGACGTAGAAGCGCGCTACGTCCGCACCGCCATCTGAGGCAACACGTGGGGCGGCACGCCGACTCGCGGTTGATGAGCCCGCCCGAGCAGGTCTTGTGAGGAAAGCTGATGTCCGACCCTGTGCCGACCGTACCGGACCTGGAGGCGAAGGCGAAAACCATCCGCCGCCTCATCCTGGGGACGACCCATCACGCGCGCATGGGCCACACCGGCGGCTCGCTGTCGGAGGCCGACATCCTGACCGCCCTGTTCTTCCGGGTCATGCGTAACCGCGACATCGCCAACCGACGGGTCGATCGCGACCGCTTCATCCTGTCGAAGGGCCATGCCTCGCCCGGCTATTATTCGACGCTGGCGCTGCGCGGCTATTTCCCGATCGCGGCCCTCGAAACCTTCGATTCCCTGGGCAGCATCCTTCAGGGGCATCCCGACATGCACAAGACGCCGGGCGTCGACATGTCTTCCGGCTCGCTCGGCCAGGGGCTGTCCTGTGGCATCGGCATCCAGTTGGCCGCGGCGCGCGATCCGGCGATGGCCGGCGTCCGCACCTTCGTGTTGATCGGCGATGGCGAGTGCCAGGAGGGCCAGGTCTGGGAGGCGGCGCTCTACGCCGGTGCCAAAAAGGTGCGCGGCCTGGTCGGCGTCATCGACATGAACGGCGTGCAGCTCGCCTCGGCCACCCCTGATGCGGTGCCGCTCGAGCCGATCGTCGACAAATGGCAGGCGTTCGGCTGGACGGTGATCGACGTCGACGGCCACGCCATGGGGCCGCTGGTGGCGGCGCTGGAGAGAGCGCGGGCGCTCTCCGCGGATGGACCGGTGATGGTCGTCGCCCGAACCGTCAAGGGCAAGGGCGTGTCCTTCATGGAAGGCCGCTACGAGTGGCACGGCAAGGCGCCGAACGACAAGGAATTCGAACTGGCGATGAGGGAGATCGGGGCATGAACAAGGGAGACCGGATCGCCCACCGCAACGCCTTCGGCAAGGCACTGGTCGACATCGCCGACACCTATCCGAAGATGGTGGTGTTCGACGCCGACGTCAGCGCCTCGACCCAGACGATGCGCCTTCAAGCAAGCCTATCCCGATCGCTTCTATGAAATGGGGATCGCCGAGGCCAACATGGTCGGCGCTGCCGCCGGCATGGCGCTCAGCGGTTTCACGCCGTGGGTGTCGACGTTCGCGGTATTCATCGCCAAGCGCGCCCTCGACCAGGTGCGCGTTTCGGTCGCCCACACCAGGCTGCCGGTGAAGCTCAACGCTACCTACGGCGGTTTGCCGACCGGTCGGGCCGGTGCAACCCATTCGTCGGTCGAAGACCTGGCGATCATGCGGGCGATGCCCAACATGACGGTGCTCACCCCGGCCGATGCGGTCGAGACGATCGCGATGACCGACCTCGCCATGTCGATCCCGGGTCCGGTCTATTTGCGCACTGTGCGCTGCGAAGTGCCGGTGATCTTCAACTCGTCTTGGCGGCCGACCATCGGCAAGGCGGCGAAGCTGTCCGAAGGGGGCGATGTCGCCATCTGCTCGGAAGGCATGATGACGCCGGTGGCGCTCGCCGCGGCGGAGAGGCTCGCCGCCCGCGGCATCGGCGTGCGGCTGCTCCACTACGGCACGCTCAAGCCCTTCGACGCCGCGGCGATCGTCGAAGCGGCGCGCGACTGCGGCGCAATCCTGACCATCGAGAACCACTCGGTGATCGGTGGGCTCGGCGGGGCGGTCTCAGAGGCCCTCGCCGATGACGGCGCATTCTGTCCGGTCAAGCGCCTCGGCTTCCCGGACACCTTCATGGAATCGGGCGACGACGACCAGATCTTCGCCAGCTTCGGCATGGACGCAGACGGCGTCGTGCGCCACGTCGAAGAGCTGCTGTCTCGCAAGAGACAGCGCAACAGAACACCGGGAGGTCCCCCATGCGGATTGCAGTCATCAACGAAACCAGCGCCGGCGACCGCAACGCCGACGTGATCCGGGCTCTCGGCGGCCGCGGCCACGAGATCGTCAACTGCGGCATGAAGAAGGGCGGCGAGACGCCCGAGCTGACCTACATCCACACCGGCCTCATCGCCGGGCTGCTGCTCGGCACCGGTTGCGTCGATCTGGTGGTCGGCGGCTGCGGCACCGGCATCGGCTTCCTCAACTCTGCGATGCAATACCCCGGTGTCGTCTGCGGCCTGATCCAGCAGCCGCTCGACGCCTTCCTGTTTGCGCAGATCAACGGCGGCAACTGCATCAGCCTCGCCCTCAACTACGGCTACGGCTGGGCGGCGGAGCGTAACCTGTCGCTGATCTTCGACCAGTTCTTCGTCGAGCCGAGCGGCGGCGGCTTTCCGGCCCACCGGCAGCAGTCGCAGGCGCAGTCGCGCCGGTTGCTCGGTGCCGTGTCGCAAGCGACTCATTGCGACTTGGCGGCGCTCATCGATGCGCTCCCGGCTGAAGCCCTGATGCCGGCGATCAACTATCCGGGCGTCATGGATGTCCTGCTCACCGGAGCCCCGCTCGACCCCGCCGTGGCTGCGGCGCTGAACAGGAGGTGGGCGTCCGACGGCATGACCCGGCGGCGCATCCTTTGAGGCGCCCCGCCTCGCAGGAGCTGTGTGCTTGCTCGCCGCGTTCGTGCGCCCCTTACGAACGCACGCCGACGCGCTGGAAGGCGGCCAAGGCGCCGTCATAGGGCTTGGCCACCGGCGTCGCCCATCCGCCGGTCTTGGACGTGGCAAGCTTCAGCCCGACCAGCGCTTCGACAAGCTTCACCGCCGCGCCGACGCCCTCGATCACCGGCACGCCGTGCTCGTCCGCGAGCTCACCGGCCAGGTCCACCATGCCGGCGCAGCCGAGCACGATCGCTTCGGCTCCGTCGTCGCGGAGCGCGGCGGCGATCTCCGCCGAGATGCGATTGCAGGCGGCGCTGCCCGGCTCCTCCAGCTCCAGCACCGGCACGCCGGCGGCGCGCACCGAGGCACAGCGTGCGGCAAATCCGTAGCGCGCCAGGTTGCTCTCCAGCACCGGGATCGATCGCGGCAGCGTCGTGACGACGCTGAAGCGGCCGGCAACCAGCGTGGCCAGGTGATAGGCCGCCTCGCCGATACCGATCACCGGCGCCTTTGCCAGCGCGCGCGCCGCGTCGAGGCCGGTGTCGTCGAAGCAGGCGATGACATGGGCGTCGACGCCCGCCTCCTCGCCCGCCTGGATCTCGGCCAGCAGCCCCGGCAGGCTCAGCGCGCCGTCGAAGAAGCCCTCGATCGAGATCGGACCGTTGGCCGAGGTCGCCGCCTCGATCACGGTCCCCGGCGCGGCCGCTCGCCGTGCCGCGATCGCGGCCTTCTCGGTCATCGATGCGGTCGTGTTCGGGTTGACGATGCGGATGCGCATGGCGGTCAGGCGGCCTGGCGCCGCGCCGCCCGGCGGCGAAGCAGGAGGATGGTGACCAGAGCCAGGAGGATGATCAGGAAGGAGAATGCCGTGGTCAGCGTGCCCAGTGCATAGAGCACCGGCGTGGTGACGTTGGTGGTCATGGCGTAGATTTCGAGCGGCAGCGTGTTGAACGTGCCGGCGGTCATCAGCGTGCGCGCGAACTCGTCGTAGGACAGGGTGAAGCCGAACAGGCCGACGCCGATGAGGCTGGGCAGGATGATCGGCACCACCACGTGACGGAAGGTCTGCCAGGCGCTGGCGCCGAGATCGCGCGCCGCCTCCTCGTAGGATTTGTCGAAACGGTTGAACACCGCGAACATGATGAGCAGGCCGAAGGGCAGCGTCCAGGTGAGGTGCGCGCCGAAGGCGGAGGTGTACCAGGCCGGCCTGATATGGGTGATCTGGAAGCCGAGGCCGATGCCGAGGCTGATCAGGATCGAGGGCACGATGAGGCTGGCGACGGTCAGGTAGAAGAGCACCGTCGAACCGCGGAAGCGGCGGCGGAAGGCCATGCCGGCCATCAGCGATACGACGACGGTCACCACCATCACCATGAGGCCGAGGGTCAGCGAGCGGCGGAAGGAGCCGCCGAGATCGCCCACCTGCTGCCTCTCGAACAGGTTCTGGAACCAGTGCAGCGATACCCCGTTCATCGGGAAGGTGAGGCCGCCATCCGGCCCCTGGAAGGAGAGGATGACGATGGTCGAGATCGGCCCGTAGAGGAAGAGGACGAAGAGGACGAAGAAGGCCGCCAGCAACCAGAAGCTCGCACCGCGGCGCTCGCTGCTACGCATAGGATCGCCCCCCACCCATCCTCCCCCTTTCAGGGGGAGGGGATACCCGCCGCCACCATAGCGACGAAACGACGGCGCCTATGATTGCGGAGAGCCTTGCCGCGGCTTCTTCCTCCCCGTGCAAAGGGGAGGACGGGAGCGGATCAGGCCATCCAAGGCTTGTGCGCCACATCGCCTAGAGCTCCTTGCGGATGTCGACCACCCGCAGGATCGCGGCCACGATGAGCAGCACCGTGATCAGCAGGATGACCGCGTTGGCCGCCGCCGCCGGGTATTGCAGCAGCGAGATCTGGTTGGCCATCATCAGCGCGACCGAGGCGCTCTGCCCGCCCGACATGAAGCGCACGGTGGCGAACTCGCCCATCACCAGGGTCACCACGAAGATCGAGCCGATGGCGATGCCCGGCTTGGCGAGGGGAATGATGACGTTCACCAGCGTCTGCCAGCCGCTGGCGCCGGCGTCCTTGGCCGCCTCGACCAGCGAGCGGTCGATGCGCATCAGCGTGTTGAAGATCGGCGTCACCATGAACAGCACGTAGAGGTGCACCATGGCGAGCACGACGGCGAAATCGGAGAACAGCAGGAACTCGAGCGGCTCGTGCACGATGCCGAGCTTGATCAGCGCCGAGTTGAGCAGGCCGTTGCGCCCGAGGAACGGGATCCACGAGATCATGCGGATGACGTTCGAGGTCAGGAAGGGCACCGTGCACACCAGGAAGAGCAGGATCTGCATGCCCGCCGTGCGCACGTGGAAGGCGAGAAAATAGGCGACGGCGAAGCCGACGAGCACGGTCACCGCCCACACGATGACGGCGTAGCGCAGCGTGTTGAAATAGATCTTCCAGGTCACCGGCGAGCTTAGCGATTCCTGATAGTTGGTCAGGATGAAGCTCGGAATGATGCGGGCGAAATCGTAGTCCCAGAAGCTCACCACGACGATGGTGACGATGGGGATGAGCAGGAAGATGCCGAGGATGAGCGCCAGCGGGCCGGCCTGCAGGTAGGGCGCCGCGCCGGCAAAGCGCCGGCGGCCGTGGCCGCCGCGCTGGGCGGGAGCCACGACGCCGGAGATGGCCGGGGCCGCGCCGTCGCGCGACCCCGCAATGTCGGAGGCTGAGGCAGCCGTTTCGGTCACGCGGCGATGAACTCGTTCCACTTGGAGACCATGTAGCGGTCTTCGTCCATGACCGAGTTCCAGCAGGCGATGTTGCCCATGCGATGCTCGAACGAGCCGCCGTCGCGCGTGGCGCCGGCCTTCTCCATCACCTTGCCATCGGGCGAGAGGACATCGCCCTGGGCCGGCTTGCCTTCCATCCAGTAGCCCCACTCGTCGGCGCTCATGAATTTCTTCGCGGTGGTGAGGCACGCCGAGTAGTAGCCCTGTCGATTGAGATAGGCGCCGACCCAGCCGGACATGTACCAGTTGACGTATTCGTAGGCCGCGTCGAGCATTGCGCCGGAGAGATGCTTGGCCAGCCCCAGGCCGCCGCCCCAGGCGCGCGAGCCTTCCTCCAGCGGCTTGTACACGCAGGGGATTCCCTTGGCGCGTACCGCCGCCACCGCCGGCGACCACATCGACTGGATGACGACTTCGCCCGAGGCCATCAGGTTGACCAACTCGTCGAAGGTCTTCCAGAAGGCGCGGAACTGACCCTTCTTCTTGGTGTCGATGAGGAAGGCGATCGTCTTGTCGATCTCGTCCTTGGTCATGTTGCCCTTGTCGGCGTATTTGATCTGGCCGTCGGACTCCATGATCATCGCGGCATCCATGATGCCGATCGACGGGATGTTGAGGATCGACGTCTTGCCCTTGAACTTGGGGTCGAGCATGTCGCGCCAGTTGGTGATGTCACGGCCAACCAGATCGGGGCGGACGCCCAGCGTATCGGCATTGTAGATGGTCGGAACCATCGTCATCCACTCGGTCGGCTCTTTGGCGAAGGTGGTCGAGTCGGGCGACTCGACGAAGCCGACGGTGTGCGGCGCCGTGCCCTGCGCGATCTTGGAATCGGGCGTCAGCTTGCCGGTGATGAACAGCGGCACGATGTCGCCGTAATAGGTCAGCTTCTTGGTATCCATCGGCTGCAGCACGCCGAGGGGGAACACCTTCTTGCAGGTGATGTACTCGACATCGGCGATGTCGTAGCTGTCCGGCTGGGTGGCGGCGCGCTGGGCGGCGGCGTCGGTATCCATCGCCGTCATCTCGAGCGTGATGCCGAGGTCGGCCTTGCACTTGTCGGCGATGTCGTTGAGGTTCGAGACGCCGGTGCCGAACTGGCGAAGCGTGATCGGGTCCTTGGCCCACACCATGGGGAAGCCGGTGATCGCGCCGGCACCAGCCGCCAGACCCGCGACTGCTGCCGAGCCCTTGAGCACCGATCGGCGCGATACGCCTGTCTTCTTCACGTCCTTCATCATCTGCTACTCCCGTGTTGGCCGACCGTTTCCGCGGTCAGGCAGAGGTGGCGAGTTCGTGGATGTCCGCTGGGTCCCATCCGATCGCCGCGGATTCGCCCACCTCGAAAGGCCGGGCGAAGAAGGCTCGTTCCGGCACGACGGCCGTCAGTTCGAGGTCGTCAGCGCCCTTGAGCGCGACCAGCACCGCCGCTCCCTGATATTCGACGTCGGTCACCGTCACCGGGCGGGCGTCGCCTTCGGCCGGCGCCGGCATCAGCCTGACCCGGTCGGTGCGCACGCTGATCTTGCGGCCGTCGATCGGCACCACGTTGTGGCCGCCCATGAAACGGGCAACGAACTCGGTCGCCGGCGCGTTGAACACCTGCTGCGGCGTGCCCTGCTGCTCGATGCGGCCGTCGCTCATCACCACGATCAGGTCGGCGAGCGCCATGGCCTCCTCCTGGCTGTGGGTGACGTGGATGAAGGAGATGCCGAGGTCGCGCTGGAAGCGCTTCAGCTCGGCGCGCACGCGGATGCGCAGGAACGGGTCGAGCGCCGACAGCGGCTCGTCGAGGAGCAGGATGGCCGGGTCGGTCACCAGTGCCCGGGCGAGCGCCACGCGCTGCTGCTGGCCGCCGGAGAGCTGGCCCGGCATGCGCTCGGCATACTGGGTGAGTTCGACCAGCTTGAGCATGGCGTCGGCGCGGGCGTGGCGCTCTTCCTTGGTCCGCCCGCGCATCTTCAGCGAGAAGGCGACGTTGTCGCGGACGTTGAGGTGGGGGAAGAGCGCGTAGCTCTGGAACATCATGGCGGTGCCGCGCCCGGCCGGGGGCAGGTCGGTGATGTTCTCGTTGGCGAGCAGGACGTCGCCGACCGACACCGTCTCGTGGCCGGCGATCATCCTGAGTGTCGAGGTCTTGCCGCAGCCCGACGGCCCCAGCAGGCAGCAATAGGTGCCCGCGCCGATCCTGAGGTCGATGCTGTCCACGGCGAGCGTGTCGCCATAGCGCTTGGTGACGGCAACCAGTTCCAGGTCGGCAGCACGGCTCATGGGCACCCCTCGTGGTCGGGGGTATGAGCGCAAGCCCTGTGCCAACCTGCCGTAGCCGTTGCCGCGTTCGGCTAGCGGGTTGAATCCGCGAACTTTTCGGCAGGCGATCGCGCGCCGGCCGGATTTCCGGCCGCTGCCGGCCGGCGCCCGCATCTTGTGCAGCGCAGCGCAGCAGTATGCACAAATCGTATACAATTCAGGATTCGGATTGGATACGTCGTGATTGTGCTATCTAGTGGGGGTGCGTGAGGACGTGGCCGTGGCTGTATCCGATCTCGACCTTCCCGAAAGCAGAACGCAGGCCGACCGCGCCCCGGCGCTGAAGTCCGCCCGTTCGGCGAAGGTCTATTCGGCGTTGCTCGCCGCCATCCTCGACCATCGCCTGCCGCCCGGCACGCGCCTGCCCGAGGACGAGATCGGGGCACTCTTCGGTGCCAGCCGGACCATCGTGCGCGCCGCCTTGCAGGCGCTGGCGCACGAGCGCGTCGTCACCATCGCGCCCAACCGCGGCGCCCATGTCGCCGAACCGACGGTTGTCGAGGCGCGCCATGTCTTCGAGGCCCGCTCGCTGATCGAGCCGCGCGTGGCGGCGCTGGCGGCCGGACGCGCCACGCCCGACGATGTCCAGCGCCTCAGCCAGCACCTTGCCGAGGAGAATGCGGCGCTGGCCGCCGACGAGCAGAGCCGCGCCATCGCGCTCTCCGCCGCCTTCCACAATTCGATCGCCGAGATCGCCGCCCAGCCGATCCTCGAAGCCTTCGTGCGCGAGCTGACCTCGCGCTCGTCGCTGGTGGTGGCGCTCTACTGGCGCCGCCGCGACGCCATCTGCGAGCGCCACGCCCATCACGAGCTGGTCGACGCCATCGCCGCCGGTGCCGCCGAACGGGCGAGCGACCTGATGCGCAGCCATCTGGTCGACATCCTCTCCGGCCTCGACCTCAGCCCGCGGCCACGGCATGCCGGCGGCCTGTCCGACCTGCTGGCGCTTTAGCTAGAGCCCTTCGCGCGTGACGATGACGGCGACCGGACCGCCGCCGTCCGGCCCCTGATGTTCGGCGCCGCCGGAGACGAAGATCTCGCTGTGGCCGACGAGGCCGGCCAGCGCCCCGGCAACGAAGGCGCGCGCATGGCGGGTCGACGAGATGTCGGAATCGTCCAGCATCGTATGGCGGTAGCCGCGGATGCGCCCGCTCGACCCGGCCTCCGCCTTGGCGAGCAGCGCCACCAGGCGCGGCCGCTCCGCCGCCGGCAACTGGCCCGCGGCGGCCAATCCGCAGCGCCCGAGGGCCGCGCGCACCGGCTCGATATCGATGGCGTCCGCCATCACCGCATGATCGACGGCAAGCGGGCCCGCCCACTGGCGGCTCATGCCGAGGACGACGATCTCGTGGTTCATCAGTTCGACGCCGGCGGACGTGCTCGCCCGGCCGGACCACAGCGCGTAGTCGCGGCCGATGGCGGCGTCCGTCACCCGCGCTCCGTCGATCTCGCCCAGTGCCAGCGCCACGCCCAGCGCCGAGGCGCCGCGCGACAAGCCCATCGATTTCAGCGTGTCGCGCGTTGCCGTGGTCGCGCCGCGCGCTTCCGCTCCTGTCACGCGCTCGGCGGTCAATAGCGGGCACTTGATCTGCACGAAGTGGACATCGGCCGGATCGTCGATGCCGGCGTCGGCCATGGCCGCACGGACACCGGCGGCGACAAGCTCGGCCTGCGCCCCTCTGCCCAGATGTTCCGGGGCGAGGTCAGGCGTATGGGCCGAACCGATGGCGAGCGCCGGGCCGCTCTCCTCCGCCGTCTCCCGCCGCTCCAGCACCAGCCAGTGCGGCGCAAGGCCGCCCTCGGTTCCGCCGGACATCACCAGCGAAACGCGCGCGACCTGGGGCGCGGGCAGATGGCGAGCGAGCCCGTCGCGCAGCGCCCGCACCGCGAAGGCACGGGTGAAATCGTTGACGCAGCCGTTGCCCTCGGTCTTGCCCAGGATGGCGACGATGCCGGCCGGATCGATCGCGCCGGCCGCAATGGCATCCTCCAGAGGTTTCGTGTCGTCCGGGCCGCTTGCCGACAGCCGGTGGACGAATGCAGTCATCATGGCGAACCTCCCCCGACAGGCACCAACCCGTCGAGCGAGAGGCAAGAGTGGTGCCAGGCTGCGCGTCGTCGGCAGCCTGCCGAAGACGCGTTCCTGGTGGATGGCCGGTCGGAACGGCTCTAGCCAAGCACGTCCTTGACGGCCTCGGCGAGGGCGCCAACCACGATGTCGGCCTCCTGCCGTGTCAGGCACAAGGGCGGGGCGAAGCCGGCGATATCGCCCTCGGGCATGGCGCGGGCGATGACGCCGCGCTTGAGGAGAGCAGCGACGACCTTGGCGCTGATCTTCTCGTCGGCGGCGAAGAAGGTGCGGCTGTCCTTGTCCGCGACGAATTCGACGGCGCACAGCATCCCCGCGCCACGCACATCGCCGACGTTTTTGTGGCCGCCGACGGCATCGCGCATGGCCTGGTTGAAATAGCCGCCGACATCGGCCGCATTGGCGACGATCCCCAGCTCGTCGATGAGCTTGAGGTTGGCGACGCCGGCGGCAGCACCGATGGGATGGGCGGAGTAGGTCCAGCCGTGACCGATGGGCCCGTATTCGTCGGTACCCTGCATCAACACCTGCCAGATGCCCTCGGAGACGATCGAACCGGAGAGCGGCGCATAGGCCGAGGTCAGCCCCTTGGCGATGGTGATGATGTCGGGCGCGATGCCGTATTTGGTCGAGCCGAACATGGTGCCGAGCCGGCCGAAGCCGGTCACCACCTCGTCGGCGATGATGAGGATGTCGTGCTTCTTGAGCACCGCCTGGATGGCCGGCCAGTAGCCTTCCGGCGGCGGCACGATGCCGCCGGTGCCGAGCACCGGCTCGCCGATGAAGGCGGCGATGGTGTCGGCGCCCTCGCGCTTCGATCAGCTCCTCCAGTTCGGCGACGCAGTGGGCGACGAAGTCCGCCTCGCTCATGGCCAGGTCGGCGCGGCGGAAATAGTAGGGCGCCGTCGTGTGCTTCACATAGGGCAGCGGCAGGTCGAACTTCTTGTGGAAGGCCGCCAGCCCGGTGAGCGAGCCGGTCATCAGGCCGGAGCCGTGATAGCCGCGCCAGCGCGAGATGATCTTCTTCTTCTCGGGCCGGCCGAGGATGTTGTTGTAGTACCAGACGAGCTTGAGGTTGGTCTCGTTGGCGTCGGACCCCGAGAGGCCGAAATAGACCTTGGACATGCCCTTGGGCGCACGTTCCAGGATCATGTGCGACAGCGTGATCGAGGCCTCGGTGCCGGTGCCGACATAGGCGTGGTAGTAGGCGAGCGCGCGCGCCTGGGCGGCGATCGCGTCGGCGATCTCCTTGCGGCCGTAGCCGACATTGACGCAGTAGAGACCGGCGAAGGCGTCGAGCAGCCGCTTGCCGTCACGATCCTCGATGTAGACGCCGGAACCGCCGGTGACGATCCGGTTGGGGCTCTCGCCGCGGGCGTGCTGCGCCAGGTGGGTCGAAGGATGGAAGAAGCTTTCGCGGTCCCACTTGTCGAGTTGGTCGTTGGCGAGCATGGCTGCTCCTTTCTCTGTTTCAGGCTTGGTCAGAGCCAGTTGCGGCAGACGTATTTGACTTCGGTGAAGGCTTCCATGCCGAGGCGAGCGCCTTCGCGCCCGATGCCCGACTGCTTGACGCCGCCGAAGGGGATGGGGGCGCCGGTGACCTTGGTGCGGTTGACCGCGACCATGCCGTATTGCAGCGCCCGGCTCACCCGATAGATGCGGCGCGGCTCGTTGGTGTGGAGATAGGCGACCAGGCCGTATTGGCTGGCGTTGGCCCGCGCCACGATCTCGTCTTCCGAGATCGAAGGCAGTGAGCGGCGCCACCGGGCCGAAGGTCTCCTCCTGCATGATGAGGGCGTCGTCGGCAACATCGGCCAGAACGGTGGGCGCGAAGAACAGCGGGCCGGCGGGATGGCCGCCGCCGCCGGTCAAGAGCCGCGCGCCGCGCGCGAGCGCGTCGGCGACGTGGGCCTTCTGCTTGGCCACGGCGCCGGCGTTCATCAATGGGCCGATATCGGGATCCGCGATCCCCGGCCCGACGGTGAGGGCCGCCGCGGCGGCGGCAAAGCGCCGGCAGAATTCGCCATAGACCGGCCGCTCGATGAAGAAGCGGTTGGCGGCCAGGCAATCCTGGCCCGAGGTCATGAACTTGGCCTTGATCGCCTCCTCGACGGCGCGGTCGAGGTCGGCGTCAGCGAAGACGATGAAAGGCGCGTGGCCGCCGAGCTCCAGCACCAGGTGCTTGATCGTCTCGGCCGACTGGCGGAAGAGCAGCCGGCCAACCTCGGTCGAGCCGGTGAAGGAGAGCACGCGCACGCGCGCGTCCTCGGTCCAGGCCGGGACGATCTCGGAGGCGCGGCCGGTGACTATGTTGAAGACGCCGGGGGGAATGCCGGCGCGTTCGGCAAGAACGGCAAGGGCGAGCGCCGTGAACGGCGTTTCATGGGAGGGATGGGCGACCGCCGTGCAGCCGGCGGCGAGCGCCGCCGCCGCCTTGCGGGTGAGCATCGCCGCCGGGAAATTCCACGGCGTCACCAGCGCGGCAACGCCGGCCGGCTCGCGCCACACCTCGACCTCGGCGCCGTGAAGATGCGAGGTCACGCTCTCGATGTTGGGACGCTTCGCCTCCTCGGCATAGAACTCGATGAAGGATGCGGCATAGTCGATCTCGCCGCGGGCTTCCGAAAGCGGCTTGCCCTGCTCCATCGTCATGATGACGGCGAGGTCGTCGCGCGCCGCCATGACCCGGTCGAACCATGTGCGCAGGCGTTGGGAGCGCTCCTGCGGCAGCAGCCCGGCCCAGGCGGGGAAGGCGGCGCTGGCGGCATCCACCGCGGCGCGGGCGTCGGCCGCGGAGAGGGCGGGAACCTTGCCGATGGTCGCGCCGGTCGCCGGATCGGTGACGGCCAAGCCGACGCGCTGGTCGAGCCCGATCCGCCGGCCGCCGACGATCGCGGCGGCAGAGAACAGATCGGGGTCCGCCAGGCCCCCGATCGCTTCTGCCGGGATGCGCGGCGCGGCAGCGGCGTGGGCCATTCCTCGTCTCCTGTCGGGCGCCTGCGACAATAGAGGCCGCCCCGCCAGAGAGGTTCGCCAAAGTCACGCGCGAAATCGGAGGAATGTCCTGCCCGGCCGCGTCTTTTGGGGAGAATTGCCTACGGCGCGGGCCGAGCGAGCAGATGCACCGGCAGCGGCTCGTTCTTCACCGGCGCGGTGACGACATAGGTGAAGTAGCGCTGGATGCCGATCTGCCGGGCCAGCAGGGCTTCGATCAGCTCCTGATAGTCGGCCAGATGCCGCACCACCACCTTGCACAGATAGTCGATGCCGCCGCCCACCGCCCAGCACTCGACGATCTCCGGGATCTTGGCGATGGCCTCCTCGAAGCGCTGGAAATCCTCGCTGCGGTGGTTCTCGATCGAGATTTCGACGAAGACCACGGTCACCGGGCCGAAGGCCTTGAGCGATATCTGGGCGCCGTAGCTCTCGATGATGCCGGCCTGCTCCAGCCGGTGGAGGCGCTCCCAGCACGGCGTCGGGGACAGGTTGACGCGCTCGGCCAGCGCCGCCTTCGACAGCCGTCCCTCGCGCTGCAGAATGCTCAGGATCTTGATGTCCCGCGCATCCAGCCTGGGCGTTGCATCCTTGACTACGCTCACGCCAGTCGTCCGTCCTGCCCGTTGACCGGAGAACACTAATGCGGCCGTGGCCGCGGCGTCCAGATGAGCGCTCATGCAAACAGCAGGCCGTCTGATAGCGCCCGCAAGGGCTACTGTTGCCGAGGACGGAGCGCAGGAAGGCGCGCGTCCGCTCCTCCTTGGGGTTGGTGAACAGCATGTCGGGCGCGCCCTGCTCCCTGATCTGCCCCCGGTCGAAGAAGCAGACGCGGTCGGAGATTTCGCGGGCAAAGCGCATCTCGTGGGTCACCAGCAGCATGGTCAGGTCGTGCTCCTCGGCGAGCTGGCGGATGACGTTCAAGACCTCGCCGACGAGTTCCGGGTCGAGGGCCGAGGTGGGCTCGTCGAACAGCATGATCTTGGGGCGCATGGCCAGCGCCCGGGCGATGCCGACGCGCTGCTGCTGGCCGCCGGAGAGCTGTGCCGGGAACTTGTTCGCCTGGTCCTTGAGCCCGACCAGCGCCAGCAGTTGCTCCGCCCGCTCGCGCGCCTCCTCCTTCGACAGCTTGAGCACGGCGGTTGGCGCCTCGGTGATGTTGCGCATCACCGTCATGTGCGGGAACAGGTTGAACTGCTGAAACACCATGCCGAGCAGCGTGCGCCGGTGGCGCAGGTACTTCTCAGAGGCCGGCACCAGCTGGCCGTTGCGGTACTCGTGCCACAGCGGCTCGCCGTCGACGGTGATGACGCCGCCATTGATGCTCTCGAGCGTCATCAGGATGCGCAGCACGGTCGATTTGCCCGAGCCCGACGGCCCGATGATCGACACCTTCTCGCCGCGCGCCACGCTGAAATCGAGTTCGTCGAGCACGACGTGGTCGCCGAAGCGCTTGACGACCTTGTCGAAGGTGATGATCGGCTCGCTCATCTGAGGGGGAGTCCTGTCTTGGGGAGGCTGACGTCGACCCAGCGCACGACCGCCGAGGCGACCAGCGTCAGGATGAGGTAGAGCCCGCCGACCATGGACAACGGTACGAGGTAGTCGAAGGTCTGGTCGCCGATGATCTTGGCGACGTTGAGCATCTCCAGCACGGTGACCACCGAGAGCACCGGCACGTCCTTCATGATCGACACCAGGTAGTTGCCAAGCGCCGGCACGACGCGCGGCACCGCCTGCGGCAGGACGACGTGGGTGAAGGTGCGCACATGGGAGAAATCGAGCGCCTTGGCGGCATCGTGCTGGCCGGGCGGCACCGCCTCGATGCCGGCGCGATAGACCTCGGCCGTGTAGGCCGAATACTGGACGCCGAGCGCCAGAGCGCCGGTGAGGAAGGCAGGCAGCACGATGCCGTAATCGGGCAGCACGTAATAGAGGAAGAAGAGCTGGACCAGGAGCGGCGTGTCGCGGAAGAACTCGGTCAGCACGATCGCCGGATAGGAGACGATCTTGAGCGGCACGCGCTTGAGAACGGCGAAGACCAGGCCGAGGCCGAGCGCGATGGCGAAGCCGGCGATCGAGGCTTCGATCGTCACCCACATGCCGACGAGCAGCATGGGCAGGATCGACCAGGCGAAGGCCAGTTCGCCGTGCGCGGTATCCCAATGGAAGCCGAACAGCATGGCGTCACGTCCTCGCCGGGTCGCGCCAGCGCCCGACCGAATGTTCGAGCAGGCGCATGATGGCGGTGAGCGCCAGGGCCATGCCGAAATACATCAGCAGGATCATCGAATAGACCGTGGTCGAATCCTGCGTGAAGTTGCGGATCTGCTCGGCGCGGAAGGCGAGGTCGCCGAGGCTGATCAGCGAGGCGAGCGCCGTGTCCTTGAGGTTCTGGACGGCGAGATTGCCGAAGGACGGCATCATCTCGGGGATGGCCTGCGGCAGGGCGATGCGCCACAGGGTCTGCTGCGCGGTGAAGTCGAGGGCCTTGGCCGCCTCATGTTGGCTCCACGGCACCGCCTGGATGGCGCCGCGCACGACTTCGGCGCCATAGGCGCCGATGTTGAGGCCGAGCGCGACGACACCGGCGGTCACCGGGGGAAGCCTGAGGTTGATGCCGATGGCGTCGCCGGCGATCGGCAGGGCGAAATAGAGCCAGAAGAGCTGGACCAGCAGCGAGGTGCCGCGGAAAATCTCGATGTAGACGATCGAGAAGCCCTTGATCGCCCAGTTGCGGGAGGTCTTGCCGATGCCGAAGGCGAAGGCGCAGAGCCCACCGAGGATGGTGGAGAAGACCGTCAGTTCGACGGTGATCCAGGCTCCCTGAAGGAGCGGCCGGAGATATTCTGCCCAATGCACCGGCGAAGCACCCCCTTGTCACTGTTCGCCCCGGGGGAAACAGCCGGGCGCCGCGCGGCGCCCGGCTCAGTCAAGCAGATTTGGGCCAAGGGCCCAATGCCGGCTTCGGGCAATCAGCCCTTGCACAGCTCTTCGGTGGTCTTGGCAGTCGAGCCGGCGATATCGGCCGGGGTGAAGCCGTAGCCGGAAAGGATGCTCTTCCAGGCGTCGGTCTTCTTGAACTTCACCAGTTCGGCGTTGAAGGCGTCGCGCAGGTCCTTGGAGTCGCTGTTGAAGTTGAAGCCGCCCCACGAGCGCACTTCCTTGCCGTCGACGACCGGGTCGACGAAGTCCGGCGCCAGCTCGACCTTGTCGCTCTTCTGGGCGAGTTCGCTGGCGGTGAGGCCGGTGGCGGCATAGGCGTCGGCGCGGCCGGTGGCCACCGTCGAGATGGCGTCGGCGTTGGCGGCGATGGTGACGATGTTGCCTTCCGGCACGCCCAGCGACTGCATCATGTTGAGCTGGTCGGCGCCGGCCATGATGGCGACCTTGGCGTCGCCCTTGGCGAAGTCGGCATAGGTGTGGAGGTTCTTCGGGTCACCGGTGGCGACCAGCAGACCCTCGCCGTAGGAGGTGTTCGGCTCGGAATAGACCACCTTCTGGCAGCGCTCCGGGCGGATCGCCATTTCGGCCGCCGTCATGTCGAAGCGGTTGGCCTGCAGGCCGGGGATGAGCGAGGAGAAGTTGGTCACCACCCACTGGATGTTCTCCGGCGCAATGCCGAGCGCCTTGACCACCGCCGTGGCGACCTCCGGGCCAGCGCCCTTGGCGTCGCCGTTGGGATCGACGTAGCCGTAGGGGATCTCGTTGGCGACCGCGATGCGGATATAGCCGCGGTCCTGGATTTCCTTGAGGGTGACGGCATTGGCGGCGGCGGCCGTCATGGCGGTCGCGGCAAGCGCGGCGAGGGCAGTGGCAAGGATGCGAGAGCGTGTGCGTCGTGCCATGTTCATAGTCCTTCCGGATGGCGTTGCTGAGGCTGCTGTTGCCGGCGACGGCAAGTTCGTCGAGAACATCTGATGAGCGGTCCGGTGCTCACGGACTGGTACGGCGTTTTCTTTTCCTGGATGTTCCCCTTCCCCGAAGTGTCCAGCGTTGCGGAGAGCGCCATCGGTGTCGAGGGAGAATATGACTGTTTTTCATCCTTCGGGCAGGCGGATCGGCTGTCGGCCCATGACAGATTGGACGGATCACCTTTGCGGCTGCGGACATAGTGTCGGGCGACGTGCGCGAGGGGCGCATGCCGCCTCTCGCGCGGCCGAGGGTGAACCGCGTCGCAGTGGGGGCTGAGGCATGATTTCGTTCTCGCGTATCCTCGAGGCGCGGAACCGCATCCGCGGCCTGGTGCTGCACACCCCGCTGCGCCCCGCCAACGGGCTGGCGCAGCGCGCCGGCGTGGCGGTCTTCATCAAGTGCGAGCACCAGCAGACAACCGGCAGCTTCAAGCTGCGCGGCGCCACCAACGCCGTGCTGTCGCTCTCGGACGAGGCGCGCCGCGCCGGCGTCGTCGCCGCCTCCACCGGCAATCACGGCCGCGCCGTCGCCCATGCCGGCAAGGCGGCCGGCGTCAGGGCGACCATCTGCCTGTCCAGCCTGGTCCCCGACAACAAGGTGCGCGCCATCGCGGCGCTGGGCGCCGAGGTGCGCATCGTCGGCATGAGCCAGGACGACGCCCAGGTCGAGGTCGACCGGCTGGTCGCCGAGGACGGCATGGCCGAGATCCCGCCTTTCGACCATGAAGCGGTCATCGCCGGCCAGGGCACGCTCGGCCTCGAGATCGTCGAGGACGCGCCGGAGCTCGATACGCTCCTGGTGCCGCTCTCCGGCGGCGGGCTCATCTCCGGGGTGGCGCTCGCCGCCAAGACGCTGAAGCCCGAAATCCGGGTGATCGGCATCACCATGGAGCGTGGCGCGGCAATGGTGCAGAGCCTTGCCGCCGGCCATCCGGTCGAGGTCGCCGAGGAGCGCACGCTGGCGGATTCGCTGGGCGGCGGTATCGGCCTCACCAACCGGCACACCTTCGCCATGGTCAGGGCGCTGGTCGACGACACCGTTCTGGTCAGCGAGGACGAGATCGCCGCCGCCATCCGCTTCGCCTACGATGAGGAAGGCGAGGTCATCGAAGGCGGCGCCGCGGTCGGCATCGCGGCGCTCATCGCCGGCAAGGTCAAGCTGCGGGGACCGACGGCGATCGTGCTCTCCGGCAAGAACATCGCGCCCGACCTGCATCGCAGCATCGTCTGCCCGGCGCCCGCCAAAGCCTGAGGAGGAGACCGTTGGCCGACATCACCATCCTCACCGAGACCGACCTGAGAGCGATCGTGCCGCTCGATCTGGCTGCCGTGGCAACCGTCGAGGACGCCTTCCGCGCGCTCGCTTCCGGGCAGGTGGTCATGCCGCCGATCCTCCGCCTCGACATTGCCGAGGCGCGCGGCGAAGTGGACGTGAAGACGGCCTATGTGCCGGGCTTCGCCGGCTTCGCCGTCAAGATCAGCCCCGGCTTCTTCGACAACCCCAAGCTGGGACTGCCGAGCGTCAACGGGCTGATGATCTATCTCAGCGCCAAGACAGGGATCGTCGAGGCGCTGCTCCTCGACAACGGCTATCTCACCAATGTGCGCACGGCCGCCGCCGGAGCGGTGGCGGCCAAGCATCTCGCGCGTCCGGACGCCTCGGTCGCCGCCATCCTGGGGGCCGGCGCCCAGGGCCGCCTGCAACTCGAAGCGCTGACCCTGGTGCGCCCGATCCGCGCGGCGCGCATGTGGACGATTCCGTCCGATGCCGCATTGGCCGCCGCCGCCGCCGCGGAGATGACGGCAAAGCTCGGCATCCCGGTCACGGCCGTGGCCGATGCGGCAGAGGCGGTCAGCGGTGCCGATATCGTCGTCACCACCACGCCGGCGGGTAAGCCCATCCTCCGGGCCGAATGGCTGTCGCCCGGCCAGCACGTCACCGCCATGGGCTCGGACGCCGAGCACAAGAACGAGATCGATGCCGCCGCCTTCGCGCGCGTGACCTATGTCGCCGACAGCATCGCCCAGACCCGCCGTCTCGGCGAACTGCACCATGCGATTGCCGCGCAGGTGGTCGCCGCCGACGCGCAGTTCGCCGAACTCGGTCAGGTGATCGCCGGCACGGCCCCCGGCCGCAGCGCGCCGGGGGATATCACCCTGTGCGATCTCACCGGCACCGGCGCACAGGACACCGCCATCGCCACCCTTGCCGTCGCCCGCGCCAAGTCCGCCAAGGCCGGCACCCTCTTCCACAGCTGAGGCACCCCATGCCCGACGTTCCGCTCCATTTCACCCGTCAGGAATATGCCGATCGGTTGGCCAAGACCCGCGATGCCATGGCGGCGCGCGGCATCGACACGCTGATCGTCTCCGACCCGTCCAACATGGCCTGGCTCACCGGCTATGACGGCTGGTCGTTCTACGTCCATCAGGGCGTGGTGGTGCCGGGCGACGGCGATCCCGTCTGGTGGGGCCGCTCGCAGGATGTGCAAGGGGCGCTGCGCACCGTCTACATGGGCGAGGACCGCATCCTCGGCTATCCGGACATCTACGTGCAGTCGAGCGAGCGCCATCCCATGCAGGTGCTCGCCGCCCAGCTCGCCGAACGCGGCTGGGGCAAGGGCGTCATCGGCGTCGAGATGGACAATTACTGGTTCTCGGCAGCGGCCTTCGCCACGCTGCAACGCGAGCTGCCCAACGTGCGCTTCGTCGACGCCACGGCGCTCGTCAACTGGCAGCGCGCGGTCAAGAGCCCGCAGGAACTCGATTACATGCGCATCGCCGGAAAGATCGTTTCGGCCATGCACCGCTACATCGTCGAGACCGTCGAGCCGGGCATGCGCAAATGCGACCTGGTTGCCGGCATCACCAGCGTCGGCACGCGCGGCATCGACGGCCATGGCGGCGACTATCCGGCCATCGTGCCGCTGATCCCGTCGGGATCGGATGCCGCCGCGCCACACCTGACCTGGGACGACAAGCCGTTCAAGGCGGGCGAAGGCACCTTCTTCGAGGTCGCCGGCTGCTACCACCGCTACCACTGCCCGCTGTCGCGCACGGTGTTCCTGGGCAAGCCGACGCAGACCTTCATCGACGCCGAAAAGGCGATCCTGGAAGGCATGGCGGCGGGGCTGGAAAAGGCGCGCGCCGGCAATCGTCTGCGAGGACGTCGCCAATGCCTTCTTCGCCGTGCTCGCCCGCTATGGCATCGTCAAGGACAACCGCACCGGCTATCCGATCGGCCTCTCCTATCCGCCCGATTGGGGCGAGCGCACCATGAGCCTCAGGCCCGGCGACCGCACGGAACTGAAACCCGGCATGACCTTCCATTTCATGACCGGCCTGTGGATGGAGGACTGGGGCTTCGAGATCACCGAATCGATCGCCATCACCGAAGGCGCGCCGGAGCTGCTTGCCGACGTTCCGCGCCAGCTCTTCGTCAAGCAATAGGGCGCACCCATGGACGCAACGTCGCCAGGACCATCGCCGATCGTCGCCACCGTCGACTACGCCGCCGACGGGGTGCAGCACGGCTTCCTGCGCCTGCCCTACAGCCGCAACAATTCCGCCTGGGGCTCGGTGATGATCCCGATCACCGTCGTGCGCCATGGCGAGGGACCGACGGCGCTTGTCACCGGCGGCAACCACGGCGACGAATACGAGGGACCGCTGGCGCTCTTCGAGCTCGCCAACACGCTCAAGGCCGAGGACATCACCGGCCGCGTCATCATCGTCCCGGCGATGAACTATCCCGCCTTCCGCGCCGGCACGCGCACCTCGCCGATCGACAACGGCAACATGAACCGCTCCTTCCCGGGCAGGCCGGACGGAACGGTGACGGAGAAGATCGCCGACTACTTCCAGCGCGTGCTGTTGCCGCTTGCCGACCATGTGCTCGATTTCCATTCCGGCGGGCGGACGCTGGAATTCCTGCCCTTCGCGGCTGCCCATATCCTGCCCGACAAGATGCAGGAGGACCGCTGCTTCGCCGCGGTCAAGGCGTTCGGCGCCCCCTACTCCATGCGCATGCTGGAGATCGACGCGGTGGGCATGTACGACACGGCCGCCGAGAGCCTCGGCCGCGTCTTCGTCACCACCGAGCTGGGCGGCGGCGGCACCAGCACCCCGGCCACCGTCGGCATCGCCCGCCGCGGCCTTAACAACTTCCTCAAGCATTGCGGCATCCTCGCCGGCGCCGTCGAAGCGGCCGAGACCGTCTGGCTCGACATGCCGTCGGGCGACTGCTTCCTCTTCTCGCAAGACGACGGCGTCATCGAATCTCTGGTCGCACTCGGCGACCCGGTGAAGCATGGCCAGCCGCTGGTGCGCATCTATGCGCTCGGGCGCACCGGCGTCGCGCCGGTCGAGCTTGCCGCGCGCATGGACGGCATGCTCGTCGCCCGCCACTTCCCCGGCCTGGTCAAGACCGGCGATTGCGCCGCAGTGGTGGCGGTCGCGATCGAGGGATAGTGACGGGCGCTGTCCGCTGCTCCGTCTATTCGGGCTTGACCGCCTTCATCGCGTGCAGGATGCGCAGGGCCGCCGTCGCGGCGCCGTAGCCGTTGTCGATGTTGCAGACGGTGACGCCCGGCGCACAGCTCGCCAGCATCGCATTGAGGGCCGTGCGGCCGGCTTCGGCGGCGCCGTAGCCGGTCGACACCGGCACGGCGATGACGGCGCCGGGCACCAGCCCGCCCACCACGCTGGCGAGCGCCGCATCCATGCCGGCAACGACGATGACGACGGGATGGCGTGCAATCTCCGCGATCCGCTCCATCAGCCGCCACAGGCCGGCGACGCCGACGTCGGCGATCAGCGTCGCTTCGGCGCCGCCGTGGCGGAGCGTTCGCGCCGCTTCGCGCGCCACCGGTGCGTCGGCCGTGCCGGCGGCGACGATGGCGACCAGATTGGCGACCGGGTCGGGGCGCAGCGGGCCGAAAAAGCCCGTCCGCGACAGCGGGCAATAGTCGATGGCAGCGGAAAGCGCTGCCGGCAGGCGCTTCATCTGCTCGCCGTCGAGGCGGGTGAGCAGCAGCGCGACGCCGCGCTCGTGGGCGCCTTCCAGGATCGCGGCGATCTGCTCGGCCGTCTTGCCTTCGCAGAACACGGCCTCGCCGAGCCCGATGCGCGCCGTGCGGGCATAATCGAAGACGATGTCCTGCCCGCTCATTTCCGCCCACCCAGAAAAGCGCTGCCGTTCCGATAGGGCGCAAACGCCACCAGCGTTCCCTTGAGCCGTCTCCGGGAAAACCCCGGCAACGGCGGCGGCGAGCGCATCGCGCCGCGCTGCGTCGAGGCTTTCGAGGCTCTCGCCATCGAGCTCGACGACGATGCCGCCGCGCCGCACGCGGCAGCGCACGGTCCGCGGATTGAGACTGTCGGCAATGAGGGTTTCGGCGGCATGCACGGCCGCAAGCACCCCCGCATCGATGGCAATGGCCGTCTCGATCCGGCTCGACAGGCAGGGCGAGGCCGGCAGTTCGGCGAGATCGCCGAGGCCGAGGTCGCGGGCGAGCGCGCGCACGCCGGCCTTGTCGATGCCGGCGTCCAGGTAGGGGTGACGCACGTCATGTTCGCGCGCGGCGTCGAGGCCCGGGCGGTATTCGCCGAGGTCGTCGGTGTTGGTGCCGGACAGGATGCGCCGGTCGGTGCGCCCGGCGATGGCGCCGTAAAGGTTGGTCTTGCAGAAGTAGCAGCGGTTGACCGGATTGGCGATGTAGTCGCGGTCGGCGAATTCGCCGGCGTCGAGGACGGTGAGCTGCCAGCCCTCGGCATCGGCATGGCGGCGCACGCGCCGGGTCGCCTCGGGGGGCACTGCCGGCGAGATGGCGTGCATCATCTGGATTGCGTCACCGCCGAGGTGACGGTGGGCGAAGACGGCGAGCGTCATCGAATCGACCCCGCCGCTGACCGCAATGGCGGCGGGAGCGAGGCTGTCGAGGACGGTCGCAAGCTTCTCCTGCATCAGCTCCCCTCCCCGTCCTCGAACGGTGTCTCGGCCTTTCGGCGCACCCTCTTGCGTGCCCCCGCGCCGGCCACGTCGGCGAGGTCGTCGGTCTCCACCTTCGCCGTCGGCCCCATCGGACGGTCGGCGCGCTTGACGCGCAGCGTGCGGCCGCCGGCGGCGACCGATGCCATCTCGCGTCCGAGGATGTAGCGGTCGACCGGCGAGCGCCGCAGACCGAGCGTGGTCGTCTCCGCGAAGATCGCCGCTACGACAGCGTCTTCCGCGGCCTCCGCGGCGAGCAGGCGGAGCTCGGTCATCAGCCGCCCCTTCTTGCCGAAGACCGGCGCCTGGATGACGTCGAGCACGCCATCGAGCGCCCGCAGACGGTCGATCGCCAAGGCCAGGTCCTCGCCGGTCTGGTCGTCGATCTCGCATTCCAGCACGACGATGCGGTCGGTCGCCCAGGCCGCCGGAGCGTCGGTCTCGAAGGCAAGAACGCGCAGGCAGTTGCTGGTGCCGGGAAGGGTCCGCGTGCCGAAGCCGTGCGCTGAGCCGGTGAGCCGGCGCTTCTGCCGTGGTGACACTTTCGGGTCGCAGAGATGGCGCACGATCGCCGCCCCGGTCGGCGTCACCCGTTCGCCGGAAATACCGTCGTCGATCGTGGCGAAGCCTTCCATGAGCAGCGCCGTGGCCGGCGCCGGCACCGGCAGCAATCCGTGAGCGGTGGCGACCCTGCCGCCGCCGAGCGGCAGTGCGCCGATCGTCCAGCGCGCCGCCCTCAGCTGCGCGATCAGCCAGGCGGCGGCGACGATGTCGGCGATCGAGTCCCAGGCCCCAACTTCGTGGAAATGCACCTCGTCCGGGGTGGTGGCGTGGACGCGCGCTTCCGCCTCGGCGAGGTGCGTGAAGATGGCGATGGCATGAGCACCGGTTTCCCCGTCGAGCGGTGCCCGGGCGAGCGCAGCGCGAATGTCCTTCCAGGCGATGTGGTGATCGTGGTCCGCATGGTCGCGGCGGACGAGGAAGCGACGGCCGGCAAGCACGCCGTCGCTATGGCTGACAACCTCGCTGGTGACGCCTTCAAGCAGCGGCACCTCCGCCAGCACCTGCTGCAAGCCCGGCGCGAGGTCCGGCCTCAGATCGATCAGCGCAGCGACGAACATGTCGCCGGCAATGCCCCCGAGCGGGTCGAGATGGATTTCGAGCATGGCGGCCGGCCGCTTTCAGGTCCCTGGAGAAAAGCGGGGCACGACGTAAGGGCCCTCGGGGATGACGGCGACGGCCGGATCGCCGCTCCTGGCGATGCTGCGGCGGACAGCCTCGCCGACGTCGTCGATCATGGCGACGCCGGTCAGCCCGCGGTCGTCGCCGGAAAGCCCGGTCGAATAGAGCTCGATGGTGCCGCGCCGCATGGGCTTCAGCTGCATCTCGGTCTCCCATTCGTCGATATCGGCGAGGCTCTTGGCCGTCAGCGTGGCCAGGAAGCGTTCGGGACCGAGTGCGATCAGGCGGGCCTGGGAGGCGCGGAACTCGGCCGAGCCGATGCCTTCGGAGCACTGCGAGGCGATGATCAGCGTGCCGCCGGGTTCCAGGATATCGAGTGGCGTCACCATGCCCTTGACCGTCTGGTAATAGGTCTTGTCGAGCGGATAGCCCGCCGAGGAGGTGACGACGGTCGAAAACCGCCGGCCGACCGGTATGGCCGTGGCGACGCTGATGAAGTCGACGGCGGCCTGATGGCTGGCGATGATCTCGCCGAAGGTGACGTGAACGAGGTCGCGCTCCTCGTCGATCACGGTGTTGAGGGCGTAGACGTCGCCGAGCATGCGAACGATCTCGAGCTGTTCCTCGTGCAGCGGATTGCCGACGAGATTGCACTGCACGGCGAGCGGGTCCTCCATGAAGCGCGCCGAATGGAAGGTGCGGATGGTCTCGTGATGGGCGATGCCGGGCGCGACGACCTTGCGGCCGCCGGACCAGCCGGCCATGAAATGGGGCTCGACCAGGCCGGTGGCGATCCTCAACTCCGCCTCGACGAAGCGCCGCTCGAGCCGCACGGGCGTGCCGCGGGTTGCCGTGCGACCGAGGTCGACATGCGCCGCTTCGTCGCGGGCGTAGTGGTTCTCGACCGAAACGTGCTCAAGCACCCAGGGATCGCCGACGAGCTCGGCGAGTTCGTCGCCGAGGTTGGGCCGGTGGAGCCCGGTCGCCACCAGGATGGAGATGGCACCGAGCGGGATGCCGCTGGCGACCATGGTCTCGATCATCGGCCTGAGGAACAGCCGGTTGGGCACCGGCCGGGTGATGTCGCAGATCAGGATACAGGCGCTCTTGCGCCCCCTGGCGAGGGTGGCGAGCGGGGCCGAACCCGTCGGCGCGGTGAGCGCGGCGGCAACCGCCGCCCGCGGGTCGGGCAGCTTGGGCAGCGCGCGCTTGCGCACGATCGTGGGTGCGGCGCCGGCGGGGAGGTCGACCGTCAGCTCGCCGCGACCGTAGAGAAGAGCAATCTTGCCGGCCGTCATCGACATCTCCTCCGGGGAACCTGCAGGCTCACGCGGACGCCTATATGCCGAAGATCGAGGCGAGCCCGACCCGGTCGCTGAGGCCGGCCATGAAATCGTCGCCCGGCGCGCCGGCGAGATCATCGGCGGCGCGCAGCACCGCCGGCAACAGGTCGAGATCGCCGACCGAGTTGAGGAAGATGCCGGGCCGACCGAGGACCCAATGGACCGCGGCGCGGATGTCCGCCTCGTTCTCCAGCGGCTGGTACCAGGTGGTGTGGTTGCGCTTGACGCCGGCCGCCCAGGGGCCACGAGCGATCGACTTGATGGTCTGCACGGCGACATTGCGCGCGGCGCAGATCTTCGCCGTCTCCTCGAAGTCGTCGCCATAGGTCTCGTGATGGGCGACATACCAGTTCCATGGCATCAGCACCGAATCGAAGTCGAAGCGCTCCAGGCTGCGCTTGTGCATGGCGGCGACGTTCCAGCCATGGCCGGTGACGCCGATGAAGCGCACCAGGCCTTCCTCGCGCGCCTGGATCGCCGCTTCCAGCGCGCCGCCGGGCGACAGCGCCTGCTCCCACTCGTCGGGATGGATCAATGCGTGGAGCTGGATGAGGTCGACGTGATCGGTGCGCAGCCGGTCGAGCGACCGGCGGATTTCAGCATAGGCGCCGGCATGGTCGCGCTTGCCGGTTTTGGTGGCCAGGAAGAAGTCGTCGCGGTGGCGGTCCATCCACGGGCCGACGCGCAGCTCCGCGTCGCCATAGCTGGCGGCGACGTCGATGTGGTTGACGCCATGGGCGAACAGGAGGTCGAGCACCCGGTCGGCAGTCGCCTGGTCGACCTCGGAAAGCGACGCGGCGCCGAACAGGACGGCCGAGCTCTGGTGGCCGGTGCGGCCGAATGTGCGTTTCTGGATTGTCATGGCTGGTCCGTCGTTGTCGTCGCGGCGGCGCGCCGGAGGCTGCCGTGATATCGGCCCCAGGCAGCGCATCGTGCGGCCCGCGACTGGCATCTTAGCGGCGCAGGCCGGCTTTTCAACGACCGCCCGGGTCGCTCGGCCGGGAAGGCTCAGAACGCGGGCTTGAAGGCGTCGCCCGTCAAGTCGCCCAGGAACTTGTGCAGGCCGTGCTTCTCGTCCCGTTCGACCAGGGTGACGATCTTGCGCATGCGGGCAAGCACGGCCGGCTCGTCGTCGTCGTAGACGTCGCCCTGGAGCAGGCGCAGAACATCGAGCCGGTGCTCCGGGTCGTTGACGAAGGCGGTGAAGAGGACGTTGAGCCGGTAGTAGAGCGTGATGAACTCGTACCAGTTGTTGGTGCCGCGCCGGATGGTCGCTTCGTACGGCGCGAAGCGCTCTTTGCCGAAGTCGCCGGCGTCGGCCGCCGCGATGATGTCGCGGCTGGCGAAGCGGGCGCTGTTGAGGGCAATGCTGACGCCGGTCGAGAAGATCGGATCGACGAAGCGGGCGGCGTCGCCGATCAGCATGAAGCGGTCGCCGCAGATCTGCGTCATGGCGTAGCTGTAGTCGCCTTCCGCCTTGAATGGCCGGAGCTGCGTCGCCTCTCTAAGTCCGTCCGAGAGTTCCTGGCGGCTCGCTACGCTGTCCCAGAAGAAGGCGTCGAGCTCCTTCTTCGAGCCGGCGAAATGCTTCTTCTGCGTCACCACGCCGACGCTCGTGATGTCGTCGGTGATCGGGATCTGCCAGACCCAGCTGTTGGTGAGCGGCAGGAAGTGCACGTAGATGTAGTCGCGGAATCGCCGGTCGACGAACACCGACAGGCGGTCGTAGCCCTGGAACCAGCTATGCACCGCGAACTGGTCGAAGACCGGGTCCTTGACCATCAGGCCGAGCTGCCGTCCGAGCACGGTGTGCCGCCCTGAGGCATCGACCACCATGCGCACGGCGACCGTGTCGCTCCCGGTGCCACCGGCTCCGCTGCTCTGCACCGTCATCACCGGGTTCGGCGGCGAGAAGTCGACATGGCTCACCGTCGTGCTCTCGCGAGCCACGGCACCAAGTTCGGCCGCATGCTCCAGCAGCAGCTTGTCGAACTTGCCGCGGTCGACGTGATAGGTGTAGTCCTGCCCGACGCCGGCCTGCTCGCGCTCGGCGAAGCGGATGTCGGCGTTGTCGAACTTGATGCCCTTGTAGCTGACGTCGAAGAACTGCTCGGAGGAGCGCGGCGAGGTCCATACCGCGCCGTATTTGTGCGGGAAGCCGGCGGCCTCCATCTTGTCGAGGAAGGCGAGATCACGGAACACGCGGGTCGACGAGGGCACCAGCGACTCGCCGACATGCTCGCGCGGGAACGTCGCCCGTTCGAAGATGCAGCAGCTGATGCCCGCCTGGGCGAGGTAGGCGCCAAGCGCCGACCCGGCCGGCCCGCCGCCGATTATGCCAACCTCGAAGTCCGCATCGCCTGGCATCGTCTTCGCGAAACCTTCCGCCCCCCGTCCCTGTCGGCTCGCTGACCGGCCCCATGGTCGCCGCCCGTCCGGCCAAAGGCAAGGGGGCCCCGGTCGCGTGAGCGTGATTTGCCGGTGCGGCTGCGGCCCGGGTACGATCCTGTCGGGCTGGGGCGACGGCTCGCCCCTTCGAACCTGAACCTGAATTGCGCGGGGGAACGCAATGAATGGAACGGGCCTTTCTGTCGTGACCAGCGATCCGCTGTCTCACGGGGAGATCGTCGCCGGCTTGTTCGCCGAGGTCTTTGCCCTCGATTCCGTCGCGATCGACGACGATTTCTTCGAGATGGGTGGCGATTCGCTGCTGGGCGCCGCCCTGACGACGGCAATCGAGAAACGCTTCGGCCTGATTCTGTCGATTTCGATCCTGCTCGAGGCGCCGACCCCGCGTGCGCTGGCAACGGCGATCCTGGAGAAGAACGTTCAGCGCGTCGCGCCCTGTCTGGTCACGATCGCCGACGGAGGCGCCCCGCCGGCGATCTTCTGCGTGCACGGCACGGGCGGCGAGTCGATGGCGCCCCTGCGACTGTCGAATACCATCGGCCGGCATCCGTTCTACGCCTTCCGGGCGATTGGCCTCGAGCACGGCGAGCAGATACTGACTTCGGTCGAGGCGATGGCGACAACCTATCTCACCGGCATCGCGCGGGCTCGCACGCCGGATCCGCTGATCCTGTTCGGCCACTGCGCCGGCGCGATCATCGCCTACGAGATGGCGCAGCAACTGGTGCGCATCGGTGACCCACCCGCCGGTCTGGTTCTCGTCGACCCGGAGGACTACCCCGAGCTTGCGCCGTATCTGTACAACTCGGGGATGAAGCTCTCGCTTCTCCAATCGTCCTGGCGCAAGCGCGCTGCACAGCTCGATGCTCTGATCGAGGCCGACCCCAATCCGACTGGCGAGAGGCGGCGTGAATTCGTGGCGGCAGGCATCAAACACGCCGTCGGCACCTACATGCCGGCACCCTATGACGGGCCGACACTGCTTGTCTGCACACCGGAACGTCGCGACGCCCTCCTCAACAGGTCGCTCGGCTATCCGTCTCTCACGCGCGACCTGGAGACCGTCGTGCTGACCACCAACCACACCGGCATGTTCAAGGAGGGCCTCGCACAGGTCGCCGAAGCCGTAGCCAAGTTCATCGCCCGCCTCAGCGCCTGATGCCCGCGAGACCGGAGGCCACCGGTGAACCTCTACGCACGTATTGCCTATCTGGCGGAATACCAGCCGGCGAAGGTCGCGGTCGAGTCCGGCCGCGAGAGCCTGACCTACAGCGGCCTCGATCAGTCGATCCGGCGGATCGCCGCTCTGCTGCGTTGCACCGGCGTCGGCGCCGGCGATGTCGTCGGTGTGCACCTCCGCGACACGCCCATGCACATCGCGGCGTTCCTGGCCTGCATGCGTGTCGGAGCACCGATCTTGCCGCTCGACTGGCGTGCGGCCCGCAGTGAATTCGACCGCGTGGTGGCTCAGTTTGCGCCGAAGGCCATCCTCGACGACCACGACCCGACGCATGGCTGGTCACCACTCCTCGTTCCTGTCGACAGGAGCGCGGCGGTCGAGCCCGACTTGGCGCCGATGGCCGAGGCACCCGGCGGCGTCATGGCGCTCACCCTGACGTCGGGCACGACTGGCCTGCCCAAGGCGATGGTCACCACTCATGACCAGACCTACGCGCGCTGCATGACCCGCGCGCTGGAGGGCATGTTCACGCGCGACGATCGGTTCCTGACGACCCTGCCTTTGGCCTATCTCGCCGGCCGCGAGCATGCTCTCAATCCCCTGCTGCTCGGCGCCACGCTGGTCGTCTTCCCGACCCTCTTCGAACCACAGGAACTGGTCGATTTCGTCAATTCCCGCGCCATCACCGCATTCAATCTGTCGCCCAACATGAGCCGCGCCGTCCTTGCTCTCGGCGGCGCCGGCGGTCTCCTGATGCCCAATGTGCGCACGATGATCTCGACCACCGGCAAGCTCGACCCGCACGAACGCCGCGCCCTCCGCCAGCACGTGGTCCCGCAGGTCATCGACTATTACGGCAATTCGGGCGCCGGCCCGATCACGGTCATCGGCCCCGACGACGACGCTGGCGAGCCGACCGCTGCCGGTCATTGCGCGATCGGCATGGAGATCGCGGTCGTCGACGAGGGCGGCCAGGCCGTCGCGACCGGCGCGATCGGTCGCATCCGCATCCGCGGCCGGGCCGTCACCACCGAGATGGTCGGCGCGGTCGAGAGCGCCGACGAGGGATTCCGCGACGGCTGGTACTACCCCGGCGACTTCGGCAGGTTCGCGGCCGGCGGCATCCTCCATCTGACCGGGCGCTCCGCCGACCTCATCAAGCGCGGCGGCCTGATGGTGCATGCGCAGGAGGTCGAGCAGGTGCTCAGGCGCCATCCGGCGATCGTCGATGTCGCCGTCGTCGGCGTGCGGTCGGTCGCCCTCGGCCAGGAAGTCGTCGCCTTCGTCGAGATCCGCGCGCCCATCGACCAGACGGAGGTCATCCGCTTCTGCCGGCGGGACCTTGCCGGCTTCAAGGTGCCTTCGCGCATCGAGGTGATCGATGCCCTGCCGCGCAACGCCGCCGGCAAGGTGACCAAGGGCGCCCTGCTGGACCCGATGCCGAAGCGGTGAAGGTTGTCCGCGCGGCCGAGGATGGGCCTTTCCAACCTCAGTTGGTGGAGCGCGACGTGGCCCGCTGTTGCCCCCACCGCAATCCGCGCCCGCTCGGATGGGCGAGGTAGAGCTCCGGCTTCACGGTGATGAGGTCATGTCCGTCCGTCTTCTTCTCCAGCAGCTCGTAGGCGGTGGTGAGCAACTGCCTGTGGCGCTGGCGGATCATGTGGACCGGGAACCGCAAGAGCTCGCCATAGGGCTCGTAGTCGAAGCAGCCGAACGACGACTGCTGAAGCTCCGCTTCCGGCAGTTCCACGAGGAACCTGAGCAGCGCCTCGAAGACATTGATCGAGTTCGCGAAGAGACCCGCGGGCAGACCGCCCAGGCGATGGTTGAGCTTGCGAAACTGGGTAAGCGCGACGTCGGGGTCATAGCCGCACGCGATGATCTGTTCCGCGTCGCATTGGCCGAAATGAGTCTCGATGGCGGAACGGAATCCTTCGACGCGGCGCGCGGAGGCGTGCAAGCGGGCGTCGCCGCCGATCAGGTAGATCTTCTCGCGGCCGGGCGCCGGATTGGGCGGCAGGCTCTTGATGATCGCTTCGGTGAGGCGCCGGGCGCCGTCTTCGTTGTCGGTGATGACCGAAGGCGCCCCCGGACACGGCTGGTCGATGAAGACGTGGGGAAGGCCCGCTGACCGGCAGAGCTCGCTCATATGGGCCGGATCGGAGGCGCCGGCGATCAGCAGCGCGTCGATCGAATAGGCCATCAGGTCCTGCACCGTTTCCATTTCGGCGGCGGGGTCGCGCTGGGTTGCGATGATGATCGGGCATTGGCCGCGCTGGCGCGCCTCGAGCGTGAAGCTCTGGCTCAAGTCGGAGAAGAACCGGTTGTTGTGTTCGGGAAGGACCAGGCCGACCAGGCCCGAGCGCGCCGTGCGCAGTCCGCGCGCCTGGAGGTTGACGGAGTAGCCCATCTCCCGGGCGAGCGCGATCACCCGCTCCGCGGTCGATTCCTTGATGCGGCGCGCCTTCCAGGTGCCGCTCAGCGACGCGCTCACCGTCGATGGCGACGTGCCGCTCCTCTTGGCGATGTCGTAGATCGTCTGCTTCTGCGTCGGCTTCATGTGCGCCCGTTCACCTCAGGTCCGCGATCTTGACAACTGGAACCGGTACCGGTGTATATTGCACTATCGATTGTGCAACTGAAAGAGATGTCTGCACAATCGATTGTTCAATGAGCTGCCCGGCATTCAAGGGACAGTCTGTGGGGGCGAACCCCGGGAGGAGGAACCAATGAAGAAATATCTGGCTCTCGCCAGCGTGTTTACGTTGTTTCTGGGGCTGGCCACTGCTGCGCCCGCCACTGAAATCGGCGTCGTCGTGAAGATCGGCGGCATTCCGTGGTTCAACGCCATGGAAGACGGCATCAAGAAGAAAAGCGCCGAACTGGGCGTGACGGCCGAGATGATCGGCCCGACCTCGGCCGACCCGGCTCTCCAGGTGCAGGCCATCGAAGACCTGATCGCCAAGGGCGTCGACGTCATCGGCGTGGTGCCGAACGACGAGAAGGCGCTCGAGCCGGTGCTCAAGAAGGCACTCGACGCGGGCATCAAGGTCATCGCCCATGAAGGCCCGGGCATCCAGAACAAGCTCTGGGACTTCGAGCTCGCCTCGGCCAAGGGCTTCGGCGAAGCCCATGCCAAGCTGATGGCCAGCAAGATTCCGGGAGCGGGCAAATACGCGGTTTACGTCGGTTCGCTGACGGTTCCGCTGCACAATGCCTGGGCCGATGCCGCCATCGCCTGGCTGAAGGCCAATCGTCCTGACCTGACGCCGGTGGGTGACCGCTACGGCGTGGCCGAGAACGTCGACGACAGCCGCAAGACCGCCCTCGACCTGCTGGCGGCGAACCCTGACCTCAAGGGCTTCCTCGCCTTCGGCAGCCAGGGCCCGATCGGCGCCGGCCGTGCCATCGCCGAGCGTCATCTTGGCGGGCAGGTGTTCGTGGTCGGACCGTTCTCGCCCGGGCAGGGCGCCAAGCTCGTCCACGAAGGCGTGCTTCTCGGCGGCTACATGTGGAACCCGGAACTGGCCGGCGAAATCTTCGTGACCATGGGCAAGATGCTGGCCGAAGGTCAGACGGTGACCGACGGCATGGATATTCCAGGCCTCGGCGTCGTCCATCCTGACGCAGCGACCAAGAACATCATCACCGACAACCTCCTCGAGCTGAACGACAAGACGGTGGACGGTCTGGCCGCACTCGGCCTCTGATCCTCTGTCATGCGACGTGGTTGATTGTCTCGCTGCGGGCGCTCAGGCGCCCGCAGCACCTGCCCGAAGGACTGGGTGATGACGAGCACCGGGACTGACCGGTTTGCCTTGCGGCTGAAGGGCATCAGTAAGCACTTCGGGGGCGTCAAGGCGCTCGATGCCGTCGACTTCGAAGTCCGTGCCGGCGAAGTGCATTGCCTTGCCGGCGAAAACGGCAGCGGCAAGTCGACGCTGATCAAGGTCGTCGCCGGCGTCTATCAGCCGGACGCCGCCGGCCTCATCGAACTCTTCGACGAAGAACTGCACTCGATCACGCCGGTCCAGGCGCGCGCCAAGGGCGTGTCGGTGATCTGGCAGGACCTGTCGCTGTTCCCCAACATGTCGGTGGCCGAGAACATCGCCTTCGATGCCCTGGTCGGCCTGGTGCCGCGGGGCGTGAACTATCCGGCGATACGCGCCCGGGCGGCCGGGGCGCTGTCGCGGCTGGGGGTGGACCTCGACCTCGGGCGGCCACTCGAAATGCTGCCGATCGCCATGCGCCAGGTGGTGGCGATCGCCCGCGCGCTGGTCAACGATGCGCGCCTCATCTTCATGGACGAGCCGACATCCTCGCTCACCCAGTCGGAAACCGATCGGCTCCTCGACATCGTGCGCAAGCTGTCGGCCGACGGCGTCGCGGTCGTCTTCGTCAGCCATCGGCTGGCCGAAGTGCTCGAGGTTTCCGAGCGCGTGACGGTCCTGCGCGACGGCAAGCTGGTCGGCGTCTTCCCGACCAGCGACATGACCCAGGCCCGGCTCGGCGAGCTGATGACCGGGCATCTCTTGGAAAGCAGCGTCCACGCCCGCGACGTCGGCGCCGCCGACGTCGTGTTCGAAACGCGCCATCTCACCCTGCCCGGCCAGTTCGCCGACATCAGCCTGACCGTCAGGGCCGGCGAGGTGGTCGGCCTGACCGGGCTGATCGGCGCCGGGCGCACCGAACTCGCCCACGCCATGATCGGGATGAGCCGGCCGACCCACGGCGACATGCTGCTCAACGGGCGGTCCTATCGTCCCAATTCCATCCGCGACGCGATTGCCGCCGGAATTTCCTACGTCTCCGAAGACCGGCTGCAGCTCGGCCTCCTGCAGAAGCAGTCGATCGCCGACAACATCGCCATCTCGGTGCTCAAGCAGCTGCTCGACCGCTTCCGGCTGATCTCCTCGACCAAGAAGGAAGCCCTGGTCCAGCAATGGGTGGAGCGCCTCGGCATCAAGATCGGCGTTTCCAGCGATTCGATCGCGACGCTGTCGGGCGGCAACCAGCAGAAGACCGTGCTGGCCAAGTGGCTGGCGACCGAACCCAAGCTTCTCATCCTCGACAGTCCGACCGTCGGGGTCGATGTCGGTGCGCGGGCGGGCATCTTCCGCATCGTGCGCGAGCTGGCCGATCGCGGGCTCGCGATCCTGATGATCTCTGACGAGGTGACCGAGGTCCTGTTCAACGCGGACCGCATTCTGCAGATGGCCGAAGGCCGCATCACCGGGACCTTCGACCCCCGCGCGACAACCGTCAGCCAGCTCGAGAAGGCGATCTATGCGTAACTTCCTGCGAAATCGTCAGGTCGAGTTTCGGCTGTTCGTCGCGCTGGCCGTGGTCTGCGTCGCGCTGTCGCTGACCACCGATACCTTCCTCAGCCTCGGCAACCTGACCTCGCTCATTAACAACAGCTCGGTCAACCTGATCTGGGCGGTGGGCCTGCTCGTGGTGCTGATTGCCGGCGGCATTGACATCTCGTTCGCGGTCGCCGCCTCCGTCGTCCAGTACGTCGCCGCTGTCATCCTGATCGGCATGGGCGGCGGCAACTGGGTGCTCGGCTTCATTTTCTGCGGCGCCATCGGCATCGGGCTCGGCCTCATCAACGCCACCCTGATCCACGGCTTCCGCATCATCTCGATCGTCGTCACCATCGCCACCTTCAATGCCTTCTTCGGCCTGCTGATGTTCGCGACCCACGGCCGCAGCATCTACAATCTTCCCGACTGGTGGACTGATCGCGTGCTGCTGTTTCAGCACCAGTCGGCCGACGGCACCTGGTCGGAACTGACGCTGCCGGTCGCCGTCATGGTGGCCTGCGTCGCCGCGACCTGGTTCCTGATCCGGCGGACCAACCTCGGCCGCCAGCTCTATGCCTTCGGCGACAATCCCGAAGGCGCGCGCCGTGCCGGCGTGAGCATTGCCGCCATGCAGGCGCTCGCCTTCGGCTGGTGCGGGCTGATGGCGGGAATCGCCGGCCTGATGCAGGTGAACATCGTCCAGGAAGTGGTGCCCAACGCATTGGCGGGCCGCGAGCTGGAAGTTCTCGCCGCCGTCGTCCTCGGCGGCGCGCGGCTCGGCGGCGGCAAAGGGACGGTCATCGGAGCCGTCCTCGGGGTGATGTTCGTGGCGGTCATCCAGAACGGGCTCAACCTGCTGGGCATTTCGCCGTTCGCCTTCAAGATGCTCATCGGCGCAGCGATCCTTCTGGCGATTTCCACTGGCAACATGTCGTTCGGCGGCCTGTCGGCACCCCGCCGGGAGGCCGCGAAATGAAGTTCAGCCTTACCCGCGTCCGCGACACGCTGGGCAGCGAAACGCTCGGCCTTCTGGTGCTCATGGTCGTCATCATCGCGGCGTTCAGCCTGGCAACGCCCAAGTTCCTGACCGAAGCGAGCTTCGCCTCGATGGGCTTCCAGGCGCCGCTTCTCGGACTGCTCACGATCGCCATGCTGGCGCCGATGATCTCCGGCGGGTTCAACCTCGCCATCATCTACACCGCCAATATCTCGGGGCTGACCTTCGCCTGGTTCATGCTGCGCGACGGTGGCCCTGACGCCGGGGCCATGGCCATCCTGATGGGCGTGGTCGCTGCGCTCCTGGTCGGCGCCCTGGCGGGAGCGATCGAAGGCGCGGTGGTCGCCTATGTCGGCGCCCATCCGATCCTGGTTTCGCTCGCCATGATGATCTTCCTGCGTGGCCTCGGCGAGTTCCTGACCAAGGGCGGCGACATTTCGGGCTTTCCCGAGACCATCGGGTTGCTCGGCCACGGCACCGTGCTGGGTGTGCCGGTGCCGCTGATCGTGTTCTTCCTGGTGGCCATCGCCTGGCACATCCTGCTCAGGCGCAGCCGCCACGGCTTCGCCGTCTACATGGTCGGCTCGAACATCCGCGCGGCGGAATATGCCGGCATCAACACCAAGCGTACCCTGGTCGCGATCTACGCCCTGTCGGGCTTCGTCTGCGCGCTCGCCGGCATCCTCATGCTCGCCCGCTTCAATTCGGTGCGCGTCGGGCACGGCGAAGCGCTGCTGCTGGTCACGGTGCTGGCGATCTTCCTCGGCGGCATCGATCCCTTCGGCGGCTACGGCAAGGTCGTACCGGTGATCCTGTCGATCCTGATCCTGCAGATCCTGTCTTCGGGGCTCAACCTGGTCGGAGCCAACCAACATCTCGCCACCGCCGTCTGGGGCCTGTTCCTGATTGCGGTGATGATCCTGCGATCCGAGCAGGTCTCCTCGCTGTTGCACTATTTCAGAAGGGGCTGACACCATGGAAGGATTTGGCGTTCACACGAGCATGTGGACCATGAACTGGGATCGCGAAGGCGCCGAACGGGCAGTGATCGGGGCCAAGCAATATGGTGTCGATTTCATCGAGATCCCGATGTTGCGCCCGCGCGATATCGACACCGGCCACACCCGCGCTTTGCTCGAGCAGCACCATCTGCGCGCCGTCTGTTCGCTCGGCCTGCCGGAGGAATGCTGGCCGTCGGCACATCCGGACGACGCCATCGCGTACCTTGAGCTTGCCCTCGACAAGACCAAGGCCTGCGGCGCCGAAGCGCTCTCCGGCGTCACCTATGGCGGCATCGGCGAACGTTCCGGCTTGCCGCCCACCGAGACCGAGCTTGCCAATGTCGCCAAGGCGCTCGCGGCGTCGGCCGCCTACGCCAAGAAGATCGGCCTTCTGTTCGGGATCGAGCCGGTCAATCGCTACGAGAACCACCTGATCAATACCGGCTGGCAGGCCCGCGACATGATCCACCGGGTCGGCGCCGACAACATCTTCATCCATCTCGACACCTATCACATGAACATCGAGGAGAAGGGCTTCGGCAACGGCATCCTCGATGCCCGCGACTTCCTGAAATACATCCACTTGAGCGAAAGCGACCGCGGCACGCCGGGCGAGGGCACCTGCGGCTGGGACGAGATCTTCGCGACGCTGGCGGCGATCGGCTACAAGGGCGCCCTGGCGATGGAGAGCTTCATCAACATGATGCCGGAAATCGCCTACGGGCTGTCCGTCTGGCGTCCGGTGGCCGAAAGCCGCGACGCGGTCATGTCCAAGGGCCTGCCATTCCTACGCAACAAGGCCGCGCAATACCGCCTGATCTGACAAGGGCGGCAGGCCGAGTTGCGAACCTTCCGGCCGCGGCGCGCGATCCCTTCGCGAGTCGCGGCCGGCGTGTTCCTGCGGCTCTGGATGCTCCAGTTAGGCCTTTTCCCTCAGGCCGTAGCTCGCGATCTTGTCGAGCACGATCTGGATCTGCTCGTCGGCGAGCACCGGCGGCCTGTCGGTGATCTGCAGCAGGTTGACGTACATCTTGGCGAGGGTCTCCACCTCGATGGCCAGCCACATGGCACTCGCCAGCGTCGGGCCGGTGGCGATCATGCCGTGATGGCGGAGCAGGATCGCCTTGCGGTTCTTGAGCCCCGCCTCGACGAAGTCGGAGAGCTGCTGCGTGCCATAGGTCGCATAGTCGACGACCGGGATGTCGGTGCCGCCGGCAACGGCGACCATGTAGTGGATCGCGGGAATGGGCTTGTTGAGGATCGCGATGATGGCGCTGTTGACCGCGTGGTTGTGCACGACCGCGCCGGCGTCGGGACGGGCGCGATAGCTCGCCAGGTGGAAGCGCCACTCGCTCGACGGCACGGCGTCCTCGGCATAGGCGCCGTCGTCGCTGACGAAGACGATTTCGTCGGGTGCCATCTTGTCATAGGCGACGCCGGACGGCGTGATCAGCATGCCGCCCTCATGGCGCACGCTGATATTGCCGGACGTGCCCTGGTTGAGGCCGCTCGCGTTCATCTCGATGCAGGCGTCGATAATGCTTTGGCGCAAGGCCGTTGTGTCGTTCATCTCTGGTTCCTGGTTTTGCGAAAGACCGCCGGAGCACACGCCCATTCGGCCGCGCGCTCCGGTTCCATATGCCCGTTTAAGCCCGTTCTAGCACCCCATTGCGGGTCGCAACAAGCGACCACGGCATGCCGTTCCGCGACATATTCGTTCGGTGCGGCTCCGCAATATTTGCGCCATTTTCCGCCGGTTTCGCTTGAAACGCCGCGGCTCCTGCGCGATAAAGCGCCAATGCCCGTTTATGACCGTTTGGCGGGGAACCAGGGAATGCTCGTCGGGCGCATGAAGGACATCGTCAATCGCGTCGACCATGTCGGCTCGGCGACGGTCAGCGATCTCGCCGGCCAGTTCGGCGTGGCGGTCGAGACGATCCGCCGGGACCTGCGCGCGCTCGAAGAGGGCGGCTACGTTCGCCGCACCCATGGCGGTGCGGTGTCGATCCTCGACAACGACGAAGCATCGCTCGCCTTCGGTTCGCGGCAACTGCGCAACGCCGAGGCCAAGAAGGAAATGGCCCGGCTGGCGATCCCGATGATCCGGGAGGGCGACGTGCTCATGCTCGATCAGAGTTCGAGCTGTTGGTACCTCGCCCAGGCGCTGCCCAACATCGCGCTGACGATCATCACCAATTCGGTGCGCATCGTGTTCGACATGGTGCGCAAGCCCAGGGTGAAGGTGATCGCGGTCGGTGGCGAGTATTTCGAGAGCTACGGCGCCTTTCTCGGCGTCATCGCGGTCAACAACATCCTCGAGTTCACCGCCGACATCTGCTTCCATTCCTGTGGCGCCTTCCAGGAAGGGGTCGCGGCCTGGGACAGCAACGAGCTCAATGCCGGCGCGAAGAAGGCGATGCTGCGCAACAGCCGCTCCAATGTGCTGCTGTGCGATACCAGCAAGTTCGGCCGCTCGGCCTTGGCGCTGGTCAACCGTGCCGATCAGATCGACTGCCGGATCAGCGAAGACGGCGTCGTCGGCGCGGTTCGGCGGGTGGAAAGGTGACCGCCAAATGGCCTTGGGCGATCGATCGGAGCGGAGCGCCGGTCAACCGGCGGTGGGGAGTCGCAGCGAAATGCCTCAGGCGGCGGGCGCGCGCATCTGGTTCAATGGCGGGCGTCCTTACGCACGGCGAGAAAGACAGCCATGAGCGAAGACTGCGTCGTCGTCCTTGATTGCGGCAGCACCAACCTGCGCGCCATCGCCGTATCGGCGTCCGGCAAGGTGATTGCCCGCGCATCGGAAAAGAACGCGACGATCGCCGACCCCGACCACGACGATTGGCACTACTGGTCGTTCGACCAGATCTTCGAGAAGCTCGACCGCTGCAGCCGCACCATCGCTGCCGAGATCGACCCCAAGCGGGTGCGCGCAGTCACGGCGACCACCTTCGGCGGCGACGGCACCTTCCTCGATGCCGATGGCAAGATGATGTTCCCGGTCATCTCGTGGTCGTGCACGCGCACGATCGAATCGCAGAGCCACATGGCGCGCTACATCGATCCGGACCGTGCGGTCGCGATCAGCGGCGTCGGCCATTTCTCCTTCAACACGCTGAACAAGTTCATCTGGTTCCGCGAGCACCGGCCGGACCTCATCGAGAAGGCCAGCGCCTTCCTGTTCGCCAGCTCGCTCATCACCCACCGGCTGACCGGGCGGCTGACCAACGATGCCACCATGGTCGGCACCTCGCAGATGGCCGAGATCAAGAGCCAGGATTTCAGCGACGAGATCCTGTCCGCGCTCAAGGTCAGGCGATCGCTCTTCCCAAAGATCGTCTTTCCCGGCGATGTGATTGGCCCGTTGCGGGCGGATGTCGCCGCGGCACTCGGCCTGCCGGCGGGCATTCCGGTCGTCTCCGCCGGGCATGACACGCAGTTCGCCGTGTTCGGCGCCGGCGCCGCGCCCGGCCGGCCGGTCCTGTCGTCGGGGACATGGGAAATCCTGATGGCCCGCTGCGACAGCGTCACGCTGCCGGCCATCGACGACTTCAACGACGCCTTCACCTGCGAATGGGACGTGCTCAAAGGGCACTACAATCCCGGCTTCCAGTATGTGGCATCGGCGGTCGTCGAATGGGCCGGGCGCACCATGTTCGGCGAGCTCTCGGGCGCCGAGAAGTACCAGACCATGATCCGCGAGGCCGAGGCCGCCCCGGCCGATTGCCGCGGCATCGGGCTTGATCCCGATTTCCTCGTCGGCAAGGGCAGCATCGTCAACCTTTCGCTCGACGTCGACCGCGGCACGCTGTTCCGCGCGCTGCTGCAGGCGCTCGCCGGGCGGCTGAAGACCGGACTTGGCGTGCTGGAAAAGGCCGGCGCCTTCAAGGCGCACGAATTGACGCTGGTCGGTGGCGGCGGACGCAACCGCCTGTGGACCCAGCTCAAGGCCAATGCGCTCGGCATCCCGGTCAAGACCGTCGCGGAACCGGAAACCACCGTGCTCGGCGCCGCCATGTTCGCCCTCAAGGGCGCCGGTGTGTTCGCTTCGGCCGAGGCGGCGCGCGATGCGTTCGGCCTCGTCTACGACGTCACGGAGCCGGAGGCATGACCGCGCCCGCCGTCGTCGTCCTCGACATCGGCAAGACCAATATCAAGCTGTCCGCCACGACGCCGGACGGCGCGGTTGTGGAGACGCTGTCGACGCCCAACGTCGAGCTCGATGGTCCGCCCTATCGCCATCACGATATCGTCGGGCTCGAAGCGTGGCTGCTCGACGGCTTGAGCAACCTCGCTGCCCGCCATGCCGTCAGCGCCATCGTCACCACCGCACATGGCGGGCGCGGCGTCCTGGTCGGTGCCGAGGCAGCGGTGCTGCCCATGGTCGATTACGAGCAGCCGATCCCGGACGAGGTGGCCAGGGCCTACGCCGCCATCGCCGGTTCCTTCCGCGAACGCGGCAGCCCGATCATGCTGGGCGCCTCGCATGTCGCCCGTCAGATGCTCTGGCAGGAGACCTGCTGGCCGCAGGACTTCGCCCGCGCGCGGGCGATCCTCATGATACCGCAATATTGGGCCTGGCGGCTGTCGGGGGTCCCGGCGAGCGAGGTGACGGCGCTCTCGGCCCAATCCCACGTGTGGTCGCCCGCCGACCAGCGCCCGACGGCGTTGGTCAGGGAGCGCGGCTGGCTGCACCTGATCCCTCCGCTCAGGCCCGCCTGGCAGGTGCTCGGCCCGCTCAAGCCGGAGATCGTCGCCAGGACCGGGCTCGCCCCGGATACCGCCGTCCTCTGCGGCATCCACGATTCCTCGGCCAACTTCTACCGCTACCAGGCCGCAGGCCTGTCGGACTTCGTCGTGGTGTCGACCGGCACCTGGATCGTCATGCTCTCCGACCGGACCGAAACCGAGTTCGATCGCGAGCGACCGGGCCACTCGATCAACGCCAATATCTTCGGCCGACCCATACCCGGCATGCTGACCATGGGCGGGCGCGAGTTCCAGTCCGTCGCCGGCGACGCGAAGGGACCGGGGTCGCACGCGGCATTGGCGCGCATCGTCGCAACGCGAACCATGGCCCTGCCCTCCTTTGCCTCCGATGACGGCCTGTTCCCGGGCACCGCCCACCGCGGGCGCATCGAGGGGCCGCTGGCGGAGGATCGCGCGTCGCGCTTCGCGCTTGCCGCGCTCTACGCCGCCCTCCTGACGGCAAAATGCATCGAGGACATGCCGCGCACGTCGACGATCGTGGTCGATGGCGGCTTCGTGCGGGACGCGCTCTATGGCGAGATCCTCGCGGCGCTGTTCCCCGACCGGCGTGTTCTGGTCAATCGCGACAGTGCCGGCACCACCACCGGTGCCGCGCTGCTTGCCTCCCACGCGACCCGGAAACGGCCGGCGCCGCTGTCGGTGGAGGTGGCGAACGTGGCCGGCATTCCCCCGCTTTCCGAGTATCGCGCCGATTGGTGCGCGCTGAGCCAGATGATGGAGCACACCCCGTGACGACCTATGACGACAAGGCACTCAGGCAGGAGATGGTGGCGGTCTGCCGCCGCATGAACGACATCGGCCTCAACCAGGGCACCGCCGGCAACCTGTCGGCGCGCAACCCCACCGGCTTCCTGGTCACGCCGAGCTCGCTGCCCTACGACCTGATGAAGCCCGAAGACATCGTGCAGATGTATTTCGACGGCACCTATGAGGGCAGCCTCAGGCCGTCGTCCGAATGGCGCTTCCATCGCGATATCCTGCATAACCGGACGGACATCGACAGCGTCCTGCATTGCCATTCGATCTATGCAACGACCGTGGCGGTGCATCACAAGACGATCCCCGCCTTCCACTACATGATCGGCCTTGCCGGCGGCACGACGATCCGCTGCGCCCGTTACGCCACCTACGGCACCCAGGCGCTGTCCGATGCGGCCATCGAGGCACTCAAGGACCGCCTCGCCTGTCTGCTCGGCCAGCACGGCCAGATCTCGCTGGGCGCGTCGCCGACGACTGCGCTGGCGCTGGCCATCGAGGTCGAGGCGCTGTCGCGTCTCTATGTCCAGGCGCTGCCGCTTGGCGAACCGCCGATCCTCTCCGACGAGGAGATGGCGCGCGTCATCAAGCAGATGACCAACATGAGCTACGGCAAGATGCCCGACCTCGAAGGCGTCAACGATACGGCGCGCCGGCGGCAACCGGCGTAACGGTCCCGAATTCCCGTCGACGTCATCGGCGGCGCCTGTTCGACCTTGGGCACGACCCTCACGCTCGCATCGGGACGCCGCCGGTTGGCCGGCAGCGCCTACGCCGCCTTGACGATCTTGTAGCCTTCGACTTCCTTGACCACCGGCAAGCCCTCCCAGCGATCGGAATCGTGGATCAGGATCAGCCGCTTCTGGTCGTGGCCGATCTCGGTCTCGACCTTGTCGAGGGTCTTGAGCTGGTCCCAGAAGCTGCCGGTGGCGTTGTTCAGCGGGGCATAGACGCCGTCATTGTTGATGCCGCTGAACTGGCGCCGCGAATAGACGCAGTCGCCCGAGATTCCCAGCCGTCCGCGCGCCGTCTCGATCATCACGAACTGATGCCCGGGGGTGTGGCCGGGGCCGAGACGGGCGTGGATGCCGGGCAGGATGTTGTCCTTGTCGCCGTCGATCAGGGTGACGCGATGCTCGATGGAGGCTTCCAGCGCCGTCCTCAGATTGTCCGGATCGATGATCGCGGTCAGGTAGCCGAAGCGCTTGGGCAGCGCGATCGCCTCATACCAGGTCAAGAGCTCGCTCTTCTGGATGAAGATGTTGGCGTTCGGGTACTGGGCGATCGATCCCATGTGGTCGAAATGGGCGTGGGTGATGACGATGTCGGTGATCTCCTCGGCCTTGACGCCGAGTTCGCCGAGCATGCGCACCGGCGAGATCCAGTAGGGGATGCCGAACTTGCGCGAGAAGCCCGAGCTCGCTTCGTCCTGCATGAAGCCGGTGTCGATGAGCACCTTGCGGTCGCCCTGGCGGGCCAGCATGAAGGAGAACGGCAGGTCGACGACCCCCTCATTGTACATGCCGCTGATGAGATCGACCCACGGCTGCTCCTTCGAGCGCGCATATTCGATGACGTAGAGATCCCAGATGTCGGACATGAGGGTTCCTCCTAGCTTTCCGCAATGAGACGGCCGAGGCTGGACAGGGCCACGGCGACGATCAGGATCGACCCCTGGAACATGTACTGGCTGAAGGTCGGCGCGCCGAAGATGTTGAGGCCGTTGAAGCCGATGGCGATGATCAGCGCCCCGACCAGGGTGCCGAGAACATGGAACTCGCCGTCGCGCAGCGTCGCCGACCCGAGGAAGACCGCGGCAAACGCCGTCAGCAGGTAGGAGTCGGCGGCGCTGGTGGTGCCGCTGCCCAGCCGCGAGGCGAGCAGGATGCCGGTCAGCGCGGCGCACATGCCGGAGATGATGAAGCCCAGCGTCTTGATGCGGTCGACGTCGATGCCGGCCAGGCGCGCTGCGGCGGCATTGCCGCCGACCGCCTGGATCTCCTGGCCGATCGCGGTGCGTTCGACCAGAACCCACAGGCCGCCCATGACCAGCGCCATGACGACGATGTTGTTGGGAATGCCGAACAGCCAGCGACCCAGCGACAGCTGCAGGAAGAGCTCGGGAACGCCGGCGACGATCGGCACGCCCCAGGAATAGGCGAAGGCGAAGCCGGTGAGGATGGTGCCGACGCCGAGCGTGGCGATCACCGAATTGACGCGCATCTTGGTGACGATGAAGCCGTTGACCAGCCCGATCAGCCCGCCGAGCGCCAGCACGATGATGATGGCGACCGGGATGGGCAGCTTGTTGTGGACGATGAGGCCGGTGACCAGGATGCCGTGCATGCTGGCGGCCATGCCGATCGACAGGTCGAGCTCACCGACGATGACGGCGAGCGTGAGGCCGCCGGCGATGATCATGGCCAGCGACGCCTGATTGAGCACATTGGTGAAGTTGTTCAGCGTCGGGAAGGCCCGCGGCGACAGAAGCGAGAACACCGCGATCATCGCCACCAGGCCGATGATGGTGCCGTAGCGGGCGAAGACACCCAGCGCCGCCTTGGTCTGTGGTGTCAGGCGTCGGCTGCCGATTGCGATGTCGGTCATGCGGGCTCCTCCGAGACTTGTTTCTTGTGTTCGGCGTAGCTGGCCGTCACGATGGCGTGGCGTGTCACCTCCGCGCCGCTGAATTCCGACACGATCCGCCCCTCCGCCATGACCAGCACGCGGTCGCAGACCTCGGGCAGCTCCTCCGGCTCGGACGAGACGACCAGCACCGCCATGCCCTTGCCGGCAAGCTCGCGGATCATGCGATGGATCTCGACGCGGGCGCCGATGTCGACGCCGCGGGTGGGTTCATCGAGGATGAGCACGCGCGGCATGCGTTTCAGCCAGCGTCCGATGGCGACCTTCTGCTGGTTGCCGCCGGAGAGCCTGCCGACCTGGGTCATCACGTCCTGCGTCTTGATGGCCAGTTCCGCGACGACCTCCTGGGCAAGCGCGGTACGGGCGCGCCCGCTGACCAGCGGCAGCGCCGGGCTCATGACAATGCTCTTGAGGTTGGCGAGGCTGAGGTTGAAGGCGATGCTCTTGGTCAGGATCAGGGCCTCGGTGCGCCGTTCCTCCGGCACCAGGCCGAGGCCGGCCTTGACCGCCGCGTTGGGCGAGGCGGGCGAAAACGGCCGGCCGTCCAGGGTCATGGCGCCGCCATCGGCACGGTCGGCCCCGTAGATCAGGCGGACCAGTTCGCTGCGGCCGGCGCCGACGAGGCCGCCGAGGCCGAGGATCTCGCCCTCGTGCAGGTCGAAACTGACGTCCTCGACCTTGGGCGAGCGGGTCAGCCGCCGCACCGCGAGCACGGTCTTGTGCCCTTCGAACGAGCGCTGGGACGGTTGTTCGGCGGCCGGGGTGCCGCCGACGATGGCTTCGACCAGAAGCTGGCGCGTCAGCCCGGCCTTTTCGAACAGGTTGGTCGACCGCCCGTCGCGGAAGACGGTGACGCGGTCGCACAGCGTCAGGATTTCCTGCAGCCGGTGCGACACGTAGAGCACCGACACACCCGAGGCCGACAGGTCGCGGACGATGGCGAAAAGCCGCTCGCTCTCGCTTTCCGACAGCGATGCCGTCGGCTCGTCCATGACGATCAGGCGCGCCTTGCGGACCAGCGCGCGACAGATGTTGATCAGCCAGTTCTCGGCCGTCGACAGGCCTTTGACATTGGCGTTGAGCGGGGCGGTGATGCCGACCCGCTGGGCGATCGGGGCGACATCGCGCGCAATCGAGCGCCAGTCGACCATGCCGAAGCGCACACGCTTGGGGATGCCCAGCATGATGTTCTGGAGAACCGTCATGCCCGGGACGAACGAAAGCTCCTGGTGGATGAAGTTCATCCCCAGTGCGGTCGACTGGTGCGGCGTCTCGATCGACACCGCCTTGCCATCGATTTCGATGACGCCGGAGTCCCGGTCGACCAGTCCGGCGAGGATCTTGATCAGCGTCGACTTGCCGGCGCCGTTGGCGCCGACCAGGCCATGCACTTCCCCCGGCCGGATGTCGAGCGAGACGCCCTTGAGCGCCTGGGCGCCGCCGAAGGATTTGACAATGTTCCTGGCAACAAGGAGCGGGGGGCCGACGGGCTTCCCCGCTCCTTGCAGATCAGGCGCATTCGCGAGCTTCAACACGACCTGACAATACTCGTGTCTGCTTCACCGGCGGTCAACCGGAGCTACTGGATGGCGTCCGGGTGCTTGGCCAGGAAGTCGTCGATGGTGTCCTTGGTCACCAGCACGGCCGGAACTTCGACCGCCTTGGGCTGCCAGGACGCACCGGCGTCTTTGATCTGCTTCAGCATGTTCACCATGTTGTAGCCTTCGGTGAAGCTGTCCTGCCAGGCGGTCGCGGTCATGAAGCCGTTCTTGATGTTCTCAAGCGCCTGGGCGTTGCCGTTGACGCCATAGACCTTGACGTCGGTGCGGCCCTGGGTGCGCAGGGCACCGATGGCGCCGATGGCGGGATCGTCCCAGCAGCCCCAGATCGCCAGGTTCTCCTGGCCGGCCGGATGGCTGGCGAGCCACGCATTGGCGTATTGCGCGCCGTCCTCGAAATAGCCGGGGATGCGCACTTCGTTCTTGGTCACCTTGATGTCGGGATAGGCTTGCAGGGCCTTGTCGAGCTCGACCTCGCGGTTCCGGCAGACCTCGCCGGTGTGATAGGTCAGCTCGAGGATCGACCCCTTGCCGTCCATGGTCTTGATCATCAGGTCATCGACCGGGACGACCATCGGCCCGCCGGAGCCGTTGGTCGCGGCCACGGTGCTGCCGAGCCCGCCACCCCAGCTGACGACCGGGATATTGGCGGAGCCGGCCGCAGCCAGGCCGGCGCCGATCGACGACCACGGGAACACCATGTCGACGATGGCATAGGCATTGAGCTGCGCGAAATTCTGGATCGCGGCGTTGGCCTGGTCGGCGCTGCCGGCAGCGTCGATCACGTTGATCTGGTAGCCGAGTTCGTCGGCGGCCTTGGTGGCACCCTGGATGTAGCGTGCGTTGTTGGCCTCGGAGGCGCTGATCGAGACGATGCCGATCAGCGGCTTGTCCTGCGCGGCGGCCGAGACTGCGACCATCGCCAGGCTGGCGGCGATAAGGCCCCGCGACAGGCCCTTCAGCGTTGTTCTTTTCATTGGTGATCTTCCTCTCCCTTTGCCTCTCCCAATGCCGGTCGTCGCCTGCGGAGGACAGCGAACCGTTTCGCTATAATCGTGGATTGTCGCCCAGAGCACAAGTGTTTTTCATTGAATTTCCCTTCAAAATGGCCATTCTGTGTGACCTAACAAGGGCTAATCGGTTCGGCACAGAGGCCATGGCAACCATTCGCGACGTGGCAAAAAAGGCAGGCGTCTCAACCGCAACCGTATCCGCGGTGATCAACGAATCGGCCTATGTCAGTCCGGACCTGACGGTCAGGGTGATGCGGGCGGTCGATGCCCTGAGCTACAAACCGTCGCAGGTGGCGCGCAATCTCAGGCGCGGGCGCACCCAATTGATCGCGCTGGTCGTCGCCGATCTCGCCAACCCCTTCTATTCGCGCATCGTGTGCGCCGCCGAGGCCGCCGTTTCCGCCTGGGGCTTCTCGCTGGTCATCTTCAACAGCGACGAAAAGCCGGACGCGGAGGAGCGCGGGCTCGAACGCATCCGCCAGCTCGGCTGCGACGGCGCCGTGATCGCGCCGGTGGGCTCGCACAGCAATTACCGTCGGCGCGACCTCTCGATCGGATGTCCGGTCGTGCTGCTCGGCCGCTCCGTCGACCACCAGGACATCGACACCGTCTCCATCGACAATGTCGCCGCCGGCCGGCAGGCGACCAGCTACCTGCTCGATCTCGGCCACACCCGCATCGGGACCATCACCGGCCGCATGCAGCTGTCGACCGCCAGCGGCCGCCACGAGGGCATGCTCCAGGCGATGAGCGAACGCGGACTGAAGCCGCGCGCCAGCGACGTGCGCAATGGCGAATTCCGCGAGGAGGTGGCCTATTCGGTGGCGAGCGAACTCCTGCGCAATCCCGATCGGCCGACGGCGCTCTATGTCGCCAACGGCGTCATGGCGCTGGGCGTCATGCGCGCGCTGGCCGACCTCAACCTGCGCTGCCCCGAGGACGTGTCGATGGCATCGACCGATACGATCGCCGGTGTCGGCGGCTTGCGGCCACGGCTGACGCGCACCGAGCACCCCGACGTCGACATGACCAACGCGGCGCTGCGCATGCTCATCGACCGGATCGACGGCGGCTATGACGGGCCGGGGCGCAACGTGGTGTTTCAGCCCACCCTGGTGGTCGGCGACAGCTGCGCGCCGCTGCGCTGAGCGTGGCGAACGGCCCGGCCGCCTGAGCGCCATTTATCCAAAAGAAGAAGCCCCTCCGAAGAGGGGCTTCCGGTTGTTTCGGCGACCGGCGACGGCCGCAAGTCAACGTCCCGACGCTGCCCTACTGATGGGAATACATCGTCACGCCCTTGGCGAAGCCCTTGGCGTGGAAGATCTGCGAGCCTTCGCCACCGTCCCAGTCGTTGGTCACGATGTAGAGGTCGTTGGTGCCCGGCTTGAAGGCCATGCTGGTCGACCGCATGTTGTGGCCGGCATCGCGACCGGGAAGAAGGATCTGGCCGATCGGGAAGCCATTCGGGTTGAACACCAGAACGCGGCCCTGGCTGTACATCGCCACATAGACGTTGCCGTCTTCGTCGACACGCAGCGAATCAGGCCCGAAGCCGGTGAAGTGGTAGGTGATCGAGGCCCCGAAAGGAGCGATCGTCGTCGCGTCGGCAAGCTCGACGCGATAGAGCAGCCCTGCCGCCACCGAGGTGACCCATAGGGTCTTGCCGTCCGGGCTGAGGCCGACGCCATTGGCGATGGCGACGTTGGGCAGGACCGGCGTGATCGTCTTCATGTCCGGCGCGACGTAGTAGACGCCACCGGCGGGATCGTTGGCCTCGCCACGGAAGTCGGTGAAGTAGAAGCCACCGGCCTTGTCGAAGATCAGGTCGTCGCAGAGATAGCCATCGGAGGCCGGGACGATGACCTTGAGGTCGGAGCCGTCCGGATTGATCGACACGACCGAGCCGGTGTCCTTGAAGTTGCCGAGGCCGGGCACGAAGATGCGCCCGTCCTTGTGAATGCCGATGCCGGCCGAGGCGCGGTCGTTCTCCGGCATGATGGTGGTCAGCTTCATGTCGGGCGACAGCTTGAAGACGCGGCCGCCGAAGACCTCGACGAAGAGCAGGTTGCCGTCGCGATCGAAGGAAGCGCCCTCGAGCTGGATGCCCTTGTCGGAAACCTTGAACCACGGTTCCGCGGTGATGGTCTGGAGCGCTTTCTCCTGAAGCGGAATCGGCGCCGGACCGAGGGTGCTGTTGTTGTAGACTAAGGTCGGTGTCGGCTGAGCCAGAACCGGCATGGCCATGGCGGCGACCAGACTGGTCGCAACGACCATCAGATAAGACAAACGACGCATTCATACCTCCCTAAAGAGCGACCAGCCTGTGGTCGCGGCACGTCGACGTGAAAGAGCCGTTGCTTCCGCCGCCGATGTCCGAGTGCATGCCCGGCGGCGTTCCGGCAGGGAGCGAGCCCGCGATCCTCACGTTGGAGCCATAGGGTGGTTGGCGCCCGGCGCGCCGGACAGCTCCACGGTACAGCTATGACTGTGGCAGCCCCATGCTTCAGCTCTTTGCCTGCCGCTCCTCTCCCCGGAGCGGGCCAAAGCAGGCGCAGTCTTGAGCAACAAAGGCCGAGAGTCAAGATCAGAGATTAGATATCTGTGATCACAGATCACTTTGAGCAGCACCATCGGGTCGTCGGCCCTGACGTGGCCTGGCACAATCGGCCGTTATCTGCGGTTTCCGCAGCCTGCGGCAACGGTTGGTGGTGCATTTGAGCACGGGCCCGCTACGGCCCGCCGGCGGACCGATGCGGCGTTCGGCCCCGCCGGTGACGATCCTGCTCTAACGGTCGGGAGCGGCCGGCTAGCCGGCGGCGCGCGCCGCTTCCTCGGTCACCTTCAGGATGCGCCGGATAGAGAAATGGGCCGCCCTGATGTCAAGGGTGATCAGGCGCCGCGCCTCGGTGCCGTCGCGTCGGGCAATGGCCTCGACCAGCTCTTCGTGGATGCGGTGTCCGTTGTTGAACAGCCGCGCGAAGAGCTCCCCTTCCCGCTGCGATGCCGCCAGGATCGGGCCGGTGCGCAGCCACAGGCTGGAGATGATGTCGAGCAGCTGTGGCGAATCGGCGGCGCGATAGATCTCGAAGTGGAAGGCCTGGTTGGAGGCCAGAGCCGACTCGAGATCGCCTTGGCGGAGCGCCCGGAGAACGGCGTCGTTATGGCGATTGAGCGCGGCGGTCAGACCCGGCTTCTTCGACCGACACGCCTTCTCGGCGGCATAGCCCTCGAGCTGGATGCGGATGCGAATGAACTCTTGATGGTCGGCGGCGGCATATTGGGCGACGCGCAATAGCCTGTCGGATGCCTGTTCCAGGGCCTTTTCCGCCACCAGGCGCCTGACCGCTTCGCGCACCGGCATGGCGCTGGTCCCCAGCGCCTGGGCGAGGCTGCGGATCGAAACGTGCTGGCCCGGCAGGAACTGGCCCTTGAGCAGGGCAAGCCGGAGGCTCTGATAGACCCTCTCCTGGAGGGTTGTGACATCGATCGGCCCCAGGGCGAGCTTCGCATTCGGGGAATCCATGGTCGCCACCTTCCTGACCGGCCGCGCCGCGCCTATCCGAAGAATCGCGCGACGGACCTTCGCCAGACCGTCTTACCCGGTCCGGAGGCCGCGAGGCGAGGGCCGAAATCGATAAATCTGCCAAGACACGCCCAGCTGCTTTGGCGCAGGCGCCCTCTCTGGCGCGCGGGGCGCTGCGCCCGCCATTGGCCACCTCGCCCCGCCGGGCATTGGCCACGGCAGCCCGCGGGGCAGTGGCCACGGCAGCGCTCCAGGGTACCGCCCGAAACCACCAAAACGACCCCAGAGCAGCGACTGTGATCACAGATCATAAATCAAATATCTTGACCTCTGGGGGATTGTCGGCTACCTGTTTTTCCGGTGGTGGAGAACCCGCAGCGGCGCGAGGAGTGCCAGGGGGGAGTGCTGTGGGCATCCGCCGGTATTGGCGCCCAACGTAGGACGTTTCGCAGCGCAAACGCCGTTCTCTGCCGGAGCTTCTAGCCCAGACACCCGCAACAGCGCGGTTAGCTCCGGTACACGCGGATGGCCGCTGCCTGCCTCGCGGGCGCCAGGAGGACTGTCGTGTGCGGCGCCGCAATAGGCGCTGCACCGCCGCATGAGCAAGAGGGAGGCAATGTCCAAGTTATTGGCCTTGTCAGACGCGGTGGACCTGATCCCGGATGGAGCCTCGCTGATGATCGGCGGCTTCATGGGTGGTGGTTCACCGCATCGTCTGATCGACGAGATGGTGCGTCAGGGCAAGAAGAACCTGACGGTGATCGCCAACGACACCGCCATGCCCGGTGTCGGCATCGGCAAGCTGGTGGCAGCCGGCCTGCTCAGCCGTCTCGTCGCCTCGCATATCGGTCTCAACCCTGAGACCCAGAAGCGCATGATCGCCGGCGACATCGAGGTCGAGCTGGTGCCGCAGGGCACGCTCGCCGAGCGCATCCATGCCGGCGGCGCCGGGCTCGGCGGCGTCATCACGCCAACCGGCGTCGGCACCGTGGTCGAGGACGGCAAGCGCACGATCGCAATCGACGGCGTCACCTACCTGATCGAGACGCCGCTCAAGGCCGACTTCGCGCTGGTCAACGCATTCTGTGCCGACCTCTTCGGCAACCTGCGCTACCAGCTCACGGCGCGCAACTTCAACCCGATCATGGCCATGGCCGGCGCAACCGTCATCGCCGAGGCGACCGAGATCCTGCCGGTCGGCATGATCCCGCCGGACGACGTCGAGACGGTCGGCGTCGTCGTCGATCACCTCGTGGGTCGGGAGGTCTGAGATGGACGCCAAGGTTCTCATTGCAAAGCGCGTCGCCCAGGAGCTGGGGGACGGCATGCTGGTCAATCTCGGCATCGGCCTGCCGACCATGGTCAGCCAGTTCCTGCCCGCCGGCATGCACGTGTTCTTCCAGACCGAGAACGGCCTGATCGGCCTGCAGGCCCTGGCCGAGAAGGCCGCCGCCTTCGCCGACCTGACCGATGCCGGCGGTTCGCCGGTGGGCTTCATCCCCGGTGCCGCTGCCTTCGACAGCGCCACCTCGTTCGCCTTCATTCGCGGCGGCCACCTCGATGTTACGGTGCTCGGCGGGTTGCAGGTCGACGAGGCCGGCCAGCTCGCCAACTGGATGGTGCCCGGCAAGATGGTGCCCGGCATGGGCGGCGCGATGGACCTGGTCACCGGCGCCAAGAAGGTGATCGTGGCGATGATCCACACCGCCAAGGGAGCGCCCAAGATCGTCAAGAAATGCGATCTGCCGCTGACCTCGGTGCGGCGCATCGATCTCATCGTCACCGATCTCGCGGTCATCGCCCCGACCGAGGAAGGGCTGGTGCTGCGCGAGGTGGCGCCCGGCGTCAGCGTGGACGAGGTGCGCGCGGCGACGCAGGCGACCCTGATCGTCCGCGGCGAGGTGCCGGTCATGCAGGTGGCGGACTGAGGAGAGCACCGCGCCGCGATCGAAATCGCGTCGGACGTCACCTGCCCGACGCATGTGAGAACCCGAAGAGCGCCGATGCGCACCGCCTGATGCCGCTGCTGCCGCTCTTCTTCATGGCCGCGCCGCGCTCACATGATCGCGGCCGCCGGCCGGATTGAGCAGGAGGATTTCCCATGCGGGAAGAAGTCGTCATTGCCGCTGCGGCGCGCACACCCGTCGGCACGTTCAACGGAGCCTTTGCGCAGGTTCCGGCACACACCCTGGGCGAGGTCGCCATCCGCGGGGCGCTTGCCCGTGCCAAGGTCGACCCGGCGGAGGTGAACGAGGTCATCCTCGGCCAGATCCTGACCGCAGGCGCCGGCCAGGGGCCGGCCCGCCAGGCGGCGATCGCCGCCGGCCTCAGGCAGGAATCGACGGCTCTGTCCATCAACCAGCTGTGCGGCTCGGGCCTGCGCGCGGTCGCCATGGGCTTCCGCGCCATTCAGGCCGGCGATGCCGACATCGTGGTCGCCGGCGGCCAGGAGAGCATGAGCCAGGCGCCGCATGCGATGAACATGCGCGGCGGCGTCAAGATGGGGCCGGCCGAACTGGTCGACACCATGGTCAAGGACGGCCTGTGGGACGCCTTCAACAACTACCACATGGGCATCACCGCCGAGAACATCGCCCAGCGCTACCAGATTACCCGCCAGGACCAGGACGCCTTCGCGCTCGCCTCGCAGAAGAAGGCCGGCGCCGCCATGGCCGCCAAGCGCTTCGCCGACGAAATCGTGCCGGTGACGGTCAAGGACCGCAAGAAGGAGGTCATCGTCGACACCGACGAGCATCCCAAGCCGGAGACGACGCTGGAGACGCTTGCCAAGCTCAGGCCGGCCTTCAGCAAGGACGGAACCGTCACCGCCGGCAACGCCTCGGGCATCAATGACGGCGCTGCCGCCGTGGTGCTGATGACCGCCGACGAGGCCCGCCGCCGCGGCATCGATCCGCTGGCGCGGATCGTCTCGTGGGCGACCGCCGGCGTCGACCCGGCGGTCATGGGCACCGGCCCGATCCCGGCGACGCGGCTGGCGCTGGCGCGCGCCGGGTGGACGATTGCCGATCTCGACCTGATCGAGGCCAATGAGGCCTTCGCCGCCCAGGCGCTGGCGGTCGCCCGCGGGCTGGAGTTCCCCGAGGACAAGGTCAACGTCAATGGCGGCGCCATCGCGCTTGGTCACCCGATCGGGGCGTCGGGCGCGCGCGTCCTGGTGACGCTGCTCTACGAGATGCAGAAGCGCTCCGCCGCCAAGGGGCTGGCGACGCTGTGCATCGGCGGAGGCATGGGAATCGCGCTGACCGTCGAAAAGGTCTGATGGCGCGGTATTGAACAGGCAGGATTCATGATTCCCTCCCACGGGCGAAGCGCGGCGGGGCCCGGTAGCGCATGGCCGATGGGCCCCGCAGCGCGGTGAACGGACGGGAGCGGCTAGGAGACATGGGCATGGCAATCACATTCAATGATCAGGTCGCGATCGTGACCGGCGGCGCCCGCGGACTGGGCCGGGGCTATGCGCTGGCGCTGGCCATGCGCGGCGCCAAGGTCGCCATCGTCGACCTTGGCGAGGAGGCCGAGAAGACGGCCGCGGAGATTCGCAGTGAGGGCGGCAAGGCCACGGCCTACCAGCTCGACGTGACCAACTTCCATGACGTCGAGGCCATGGTCGCCAGCACGCTTTCCGCCTGGGGACGCGTCGACATCGCCATCAACAATGCCGGCATCGTGCGCGACCGCACCTTCGCCAAGATGGACCTCGACGACTACAAGACGGTCGTCGACGTCCACCTGATGGGTTCGGTCAACGTGTGCAAGGCGGTGTGGCCGACCATGCGCGAACAGCAATACGGGCGGATCGTGCTGACCACGTCGGCGTCGGGCATGTACGGCATCTTCGGCCAGTCCAACTACGCCGCCGCCAAGGCCTCGCTGCTCGGGCTGATGAACGTGCTCCACATGGAGGGTGAGAAATACGGCATCCACGTCAACACCATCATGCCGATGGCGGCGACCAAGATGACCGAGGGGTTGCTCAGCCCCGAAGCGGAACGGCTGCTGACACCGGCGTCGGTGGCGCCCGGCGTGCTGTTCCTCGTCTCCAGGGAAGCGCCCTCGCGCGTGATCCTGTCGGCCGGCGCCGGCTCGTTCGCCCGGGTCTACGTCACCGAGACCGAAGGCGTCAGCTTCGCCAAGGACCAGCTCTCCCCGGAAGCGATCGCCGAGCACTTCGACGAGATCAGCGACCCGACCCACTGGCGCATGATCTCGGAAGGCTTCCAGCAGGCGGAGAAGCTGACCACCGCCGCCCTCAACGCCCAGGGGAAATTGTCAGGCGCCGCGTGATCACACGACGGCCGGATGCACCAACATCCGGCCGCGTCCCCTCCCGGAGACCGCCGGCAATGCCGCGGTCTCAACTCGCCAGCGGCCAGATCTCTTCCGCCCTGAAGCTGTGCCGGATCGACAGATGCGCCGCCCTGACGTCGAGCGCCATCGCCCGCCTGGCGGCAACCCGATCGCGCCGGGCGATGGCATCGATCACCTTCTCGTGGATGCGATACCCGTTGTTGAACAGCCGCTCGAAGAGCTCCACCCGCTTGCGCGACGCGGCCAGGATCGGGCCGGTGCGCAGCCACAGACTGGAGATGGTGTCGAGAAGCTGCGGCGAACCGGCGGAGCGGTAGATCTCGAAGTGGAAGGCCTGATTGGAGGCCAGAGCGGATTCAAGATCGCCAGAGTTCAGCCCGCGCAGGATGGCCTTGTTGTGACGGCCGAGCGCATCGATCAGGCCCGGCCGCTTGGCGCAGCTCGCCTTCTCCGCCGCATAGCCCTCGAGCTGGATGCGGATGCGGATGAACTCCTCGTGGTCGGCGGCGTCGTAGGGGGCGACGCGCAGCAGCCTGTCGGACGACTGCTCGAGGGCTTTTTCTGCGACCAGACGCCTCACCGCCTCGCGCACCGGCATGGCGCTGGTCCCCAGCGCCTGGGCGAGGCTGCGAATCGAAACCTGTTCGCCGGGAAGGAACTGGCCCTTCAGCAAAGCCAGGCGCAGGCTCTGATAGACCCTCTCCTGGATGGTCGTAACATCGACCCGCGCGAGTTCGAACCTGATGTTCATCGAATCCATGGTGGCCAACTTTAGTGGATGCCGGGGCACCAGCGGCGTTCGCCCGGCAGATCTTATTGTCGCATCCGTCATCTGTGATCACAGATCATACATCAAATATCTTGACGTGTGAAACGCTAGCAGATAAATCTTCCGGCCGGAACCCGCAGAGGCTCGAGGAGGAGGCGAGCGGGCATCCGCTGCTGTCGGCGCAGTGCGCCGCTTGTGAACGGTTCAGATATTTCGGGAGGAGATCACTATGAGACATCACGTGTTTATCGCCGCCTTGGCTTCGGCTTGCGCCCTCGGCGTGACGACGGTCCAGGCCGCACCGCTGAAGATCGGAATCATCGAGAGCTTGTCGGGGTCGCAGACCTCGTCGGGCCGTCTCTACGCCACCGCCGTCCACTATGGTGTCGACAAGATCAACGCCGCCGGCGGCTTCAATGGAGAGCCGGTACAGGTCGTCGAGTACGATAACGCCGGCGGCCCGACCGAAGCCGCCGCCAAGTTCCGTCAGGCCGAAGCCGATGGCGTGAACATCATCTTCCAGGGCGCCTCGTCGGCGATCGGTGGCGAGCTGACGGAGGACGTGCGCAAGCACAACATCCGCAACCCCGGCAAGGAGATGATGTACATAAACGTCGGTGCCGAGGCGATGGAAATGACCGGCAACCTCTGCAACTTCTATCATTTCCGCTTCATCACCACGGCGGCGATGCGCCTCAACGGTCTGGTCTCGGCGATGAAGGATGCCGGCGACCTCGGCACCAAGGTCTATTCGATCAACCAGAACTATTCCTGGGGCCAGGACATGCAGGCCGCGATCGAAGCCGCCGCGCCGAAATACGGCTACACGGTGGTTGGCGAAGTGCTGCACGACGTCAACAAGATCCAGGACTTTGCCCCCTTCGTCGCCAAGATCAAGGAAGCCAATCCTGACACGGTGATCACCGCCAACTGGTCGAATGACCTGCTGCTTCTGATGAAGGCTGTCGGCAATGCCGGCCTCCATGTCCGCTTCGGCACGGCCTTCCTCGATCAGCCCGGCAACATCGCCAATGCCGGCGACACGGCGCTCGGCGACTATCTGGCCAACAGCTATGTGCTTGGCTCCGGCGACGGGACATTCGCCGAGGACTACAAGACCAAGGAGGGGCACTACCCGGTGTTCGTCGAGCCGCAGACCGTCTTCGCGGTCGGCGCGCTGCAAGAGGCACTGGCCGGGCTCGATTTCAAGGGCGGCGATATCAACGTCACCAAGATCGCCGAAGCCCTCGAGAACGTCACCTACCAGACTCCGGTCGGCCCGATCTCCGTGCGCAAGGCCGACCACCAGACGATCCGTCCGGTCGTGGTCTCCAAGGTCGTCAAGGACGCCAAGTATCCGGCCGACGACACCACCATGGGCTTCCAGGAGGTCAAGGTCGTTCCCGGCGACGAGGCGATCTATCCGGTCCAGGATTCCTGCAAGATGCAGCGGCCTGAGTAAGGCTCTCCCGGAGGGGGCCCGGCGGCAGGTTTCTGCCGGGCCCTTCCCTGGCGACGACAGCTCAACTCCCTAGCAGAGCCCTTGCCATGGAATTCGTCATCATCTCCATCCTCAACGGCGTCATCTACGGCCTGCTCCTGTTCATGGTCTCGGCCGGCCTGACGCTGATCTTCGGCATGATGGGCGTCCTCAATTTCGCTCATGCCTCGTTCTACATGCTCGGCGCCTACATTGCCTTTGCGGTGTCGTCGGTCCTCGGCTTCTGGGCGGGCCTGGTCATAGCCCCCATCCTGGTCGCGGTCGTCGGCATCCTGGTCGAGCGCTATCTGCTGCGCACCGTCCACGCCTACGGCCACGGCCACGAGCTGCTCTTGACCTTCGGTCTGGCGCTGATCATCGAGGAGCTGGTCAAGCTCTTCTTCGGCGACTTTCCGGTCAACTATCAGATGCCGGGCAGCCTGCGCTTCGCCGCCTTCACCGTGTTCGGCACCGACTATCCGTTCTACCGCCTGTTCATCGGCGCGGTGGCGGTGGTCATGTTCGTCGTCCTCTGGTTTCTCCTGTCGCGCACCCGCATCGGCATCGTCGTGCGCGCCGCCGAGCGGCTGCCCAAGATGGCCGAGGCCCTCGGCCACAACATCCCGCTGGTGTTCATGGGCGTCTTCGGCACCGGTGCGGCGCTGGCCGGACTGGCCGGAGCGGTCGCCGGCGCCTTCTATCCCACCAACCCGAACATGGCGCTGGAACTCGGCGTCATCGTCTTCGTGGTGGTGGTGGTCGGCGGCCTCGGCTCGCTCAAGGGCTCGCTGGTCGCCTCGCTGCTCATCGGCCTGTTCTCGTCCTTCGCCGTCGGCATCGACTGGTCGCTGGCGGATCTCTTCGGCCTCGTCGGCCTTGGCGGCTGGGCACGCTCGGTCGGCGGATTGATGACCCTGACAGTGTCTTCGGTCAGCGGCACCATCCCCTTCGCGCTGATGCTGTTCGTCCTGCTCGTCCGGCCTGCCGGCCTGTTCGGGGAGCGTAGCTGAGATGCGCCCCGCAACGACGCTTGCCCTCGTCGTCGCCGTTCTGGCGGTGCTCATCGCCGTGCCGCCCTTCCTCGGGCTTGGCTGGCAGAACGTGCTGATCAACATGCTGATCGCGAGCCTGTTCGCGCTCTCCTTCAACATCCTCTCCGGCCAGGTCGGCCTGCTGTCCTTCGGCCATGCCGCCTATTACGGCGTGGGCGCCTTCGCCGTCCTCCACCTGATGATGGCGGTGGAAAACGGCCTCGCCTTCCCGACACCGCTGTTGCCGGTGGTCGGTGCGGTCGCCGGCCTCATCGTCGGCCTTGCCGCCGGCTACTTCGCCACCATGCGATCGGGCGTCTATTTCGCCCTGGTGACGCTGGCCATCGGCGAGCTGTTCTACTCGCTGGCGCCACACCTGCAGAGCGTCTTCGGCGGCGAGGCGGGCATGTCGTCGATGCGCATGCCGTGGATGGGGATCACCTTCGGCTCGCTGATCGAGGTCTACTACCTGGTGCTGGCGTGGGTGGCCCTTTCGGTACTGCTGCTATGGGCCTATACGCGCACGCCCTTCGGCCGGCTGACGCTGGCGCTGCGCGACAACGAACAGCGCGTTCGCTTCCTGGGCTACGGGGCGCACTCTTCCAAGGTGATCATCTTCGGCGTCTCGGCGATGTTCTCCGGCATCGCCGGCGGGCTGCAAGTGCTGTCGAACGAGACCGCCAACTACGCGCTGTTCGGCATGAACATCTCGACCCAGGTGGTCGTGCACACCTATGTCGGCGGCACCAGCCTCCTGTTCGGGCCGGCGATCGGCGCGGTGGTGTTCACCCTGTTCGCCTTTCTCATCTCGGACCTCACCCGCTCCTGGCTGTTCTACCAGGGGCTGATCTTCGTGCTGGTCATGCTCTACGCGCCGACCGGCATCGGCGGCGTCGTCCACTACCACTGGCGCCATCGGCGCGACCTCGACTGGTCGCATCTGGTGGGGCCTTATGCGCTGGGTGCGCTGGGCGGCGCGCTGGTCGCGGCCGGCGTCGTCTTCGTCACCGAGTCGGTGGCGGTCCTGTTCGGCCAATCCTACTCGGTCATGCGCCACAACATGGGCGGCGGCTTCCCGCCATACGATGTCTTCGGCGTCCAGTGGAACCCGCTGAGCCCGCTCACCTGGATCATCCCCGTCGTGCTGTTTATCGCCGGAGTGGTTGCCATCGTCCGGGTCCGCGGCCCGATCGCCGAGGTCTGGGAGCGTTCGCGCCAGGACGATGATGAGCTCGAATTGCCAGAGGCGGCGCAGCCATCGGAGAAACTCGCATGAGCGATGCACAGCATCCGGTGCTGCGCCTTGCCGGCGTCACCAAGTCCTTCGGCCCGATCTCGGTCATCCAGGGCGTCAATCTCGATGTCCTCGAGGGCGAGCGTCATGCCGTCATCGGCCCCAATGGCGCCGGCAAGTCGACGCTCTTCAATCTCATCTCGGGGCTGTTCGACCTGTCGGGCGGCGACATCCACCTGCGCGGACACAGCATCGCCGGCATGGCGCCGCACGACATCAACCGCAAGGGTCTCGCCCGCTCGTTCCAGATCACCAGCATCTTCCACCGCATGAGCGTGTTCGAGAACGTCCGCATCGGCGTCCTCGCCCGCCACGGCGTGCGCTACGGGCTGTTCCGCTTCGCTTCGCAGATGCGCGCGATCAACGAGGAGACGGCTGAGGTCCTCGCCCTGGTCGGCCTCGAATCCCGCGCCGACGACCTCGCCGGCGACCTCACCTATTCCGAGCAGCGCGCGCTCGAGATCGGCATGACACTGACCACCGGCGCCGACGTGATCCTGCTCGACGAGCCGACCGCGGGCATGTCGCGCGAAGAGACGGCCAAGGCGGTCGAGCTCATCCGCGAGGTGACCAAAGGCAAGACGCTGCTCATGGTCGAACACGACATGAGCGTCGTCTTCAGCCTGTGCGACCGTGTCTCGGTCCTGGTCTACGGCAACATCCTGGCGAGCGACACGCCGGCGGCGATCAGCGCCAACCGCGAGGTCCAGGAGGCCTATCTCGGCGAGGAGGCCGCGTCATGAACCTGCTCGAGGTGAAGGGGCTGCATGCGCATTACGGCAAGAGCCACATCCTGCAGGGCGTCGATCTTTCCGTCGGCAACGGCAAGATCGTCTCGCTTCTCGGCCGCAACGGCTCCGGCCGCTCGACCACGCTGAAGGCGATCATGGGCCTGGTACCGCCGACCGCCGGCGAGGTGCGCCTGGCGGGTGTCGATCTCGCCGGCCACCGGCCCTTCGACGTCTGCCGCAAGGGCATCGGCTTCGTCCCCGAGGAGCGGCTGGTCTTCGCCAACCTGACGGTCGAGGAAAACCTGCTGATGGGCGTCCACAAGGCGGCCACCGGCTCGCACAACTGGAGCCTCGAGGAAATGTACGCCTACTTCCCGAGACTCAAGGATCGCGCAACGGTGCGCGCCGGCTACCTGTCTGGCGGCGAGCAGCAGATGCTGACGATCTGCCGGTCGCTGCTCGGCAATCCGCACGTTCTGCTCATCGACGAGCCGACGGAGGGCCTCGCCCCCAAAGTCGTCGAGGTGGTGATGGAAGTGATTCTCGACATCGGCCGCCGCGGCGTCGCGGTGGTCCTGGTCGAGCAGAAGCTGACGATCGCTCTCAAGATCGCCGAAGAGGTGATGGTCATGGGCCACGGCGAGATCGTCTTCCGTGGCACGCCGGATGAGCTGGCCGAACGGCCGGAGATTCGCCGCCAGTGGCTGGAGGTTGCCTGACATGCCGCGCCGACCCGGCTGTGACCATCGCGGAACCCAATGACGGTAGATAATGCCATGAGCCTGATTGAACGCATGCGCCCGAAGCCCGGCCTCAGGGTGGTCATCACCGCCGGGGCGTCGGGCATCGGTGCCGCGATCGCCGCAGGGTTCGCCGAGGCGGACGCCAAGGTGATGATCTGCGACATAGACCAGGCGGCCCTCGATTGCTTCGCCGCCGGCCATCCCGGCGTGTTGACCAAATGGGCCGATGTCTCCAATGAATCGGCGGTCGAAGCGCTGATGAACGAAGCCAGGCAGCGCTTCGGCGGCCTCGACGTGCTGGTCAACAATGCCGGCATTTCCGGCCCGACCGGCAAGATCGACGATCTCAAGATCGCGGACATCCGCGGCACGTTCGATGTCGACGTCATGGGCCAGTTCCTGATGGTACGGCTGGCGGCCCCGCTGCTGCGCGAGAGCGCCGGCGCGATCGTCAACATCGGCTCGGTCGCCGGGCGCTTCGGCTACGCGCTGCGCACGCCCTATGCCGCCGCCAAATGGGCGATCGTCGGCCTGACCGCGAGCCTCGCCAAGGAGCTCGGCCCGGACGGTGTGCGGGTCAACGCGATCCTGCCGGGGGTCGTTCGCGGCCCGCGCATGGAGAATGTCATCCGTGCCCGCGCCGAGCGCGAGGCGATCTCCTACCAGGAGATGGAGGCCCGCTACCTGTCGAACATCTCGCTGCGCCGCATGGTCGGCCCCGAAGACGTGGCCGCCATGGCGCTCTTCCTGTGCTCGCCGGCCGGTGCCAACATCTCGGGCCAGGCGATCAGCGTCTGCGGCAACGTCGAAACCATCTGAGCATCACCCGACGCGCGCGTAGCAAGGAAAGCATACGAGGAAAGGAGCCACGCTGTGGCACGCAAAGTCATCATCACCTGCGCCATCACGGGATCGATCCATACGCCGTCGATGTCGCCTTATCTGCCGGTCACCGCCGAACAGATTGCCGACGCCGCGATCGGCGCGGCCGAGGCGGGGGCGGCGATCGTCCACCTGCACGCGCGCAATCCCGAGACCGGCGCGCCCGATCAGTCGCCGGAACGCTTCGCGCCGTTCCTCAAGGTCATCAAGCAGCGCAGCGACGTCGTGGTGAACATCACCACCGGCGGCGCCGCCACGATGACGGTGGAGGAGCGGCTGCGGCCGGTCGCCCAGTTCAAGCCTGAGGTCGCCTCGCTCAACATGGGCTCGATGAACTTCGGTCTGTTTCCGATGCTCGACCGCTACAAGGAGTTCAAGGAGGACTGGGAGCGACCCTACCTCGAGGGTTCCTATGACCGCATCTTCAAGAACACCTTCCAGGACATCGACCACATCCTGACCACCTGCGCCGAGAACGGCACGCGCTTCGAGATCGAGTGCTACGACATCGGCCATCTCTACACGCTTGCCTTCTTCGTCGACCGCGGCCTGGTGAAGCCGCCGTTCTTCGTGCAGAGCGTGTTCGGCATCCTGGGCGGCATCGGTCCCCACCCCGAGGACGTGCTGCACATGAAGCGCACCGCCGACCGCCTGTTTGGCGACGATTATCGCTGGTCCGTGCTGGCCGCCGGCCGCAACCAGCTGGCGATCGCCTCGATGTCGGCCGCGATGGGCGGCAACATCCGCGTCGGCCTGGAGGATTCCCTGTGGATCGGGTACCGCAAGCTCGCCACCTCGAATGCTGAGCAGGTGGCCAGGGCCAGGAGCATCGTCGAAGGTCTCGGCCTTGAAATCGCCACGCCGGCGGACGCGCGCGAGATTCTCCAGCTGAAGGGCGCCGACAAGGTGAACTTCTAGCTAGCGCGGGAGGCGGCGGGCGCTACGGCAGGAAGGGATGCGCCCAGGGTTCCGGCTCAACGTCCTTGAGCAGGCTGCTGGTGTCGCCCTGAACATCCGCGGTGACGGCGGCGAGCGCCTTGCGGACGCGCGCCAGCGCCGAGCCTTTCAGGTCGAGCCGGTTCGCCCGCAGCCGCTCGCGCAGGAGCGCGCATTGCAGTGCCGCGACGTGCCATTGGCTGCGGTCCTGGCAGGCGGCGTGATGGCAGAGAGCCAGGACGGAGGTCAGCCACTCGATGCGCTGGCCCAGGCGCTGCAACGCGATCTGGGCGACGGTCAGCTCAAGTTGCAGCGTGAGGCTTAGCCTGAGATAGGTCCAGCCGATCCGGCGCAGCTCGCGCTCGGCAAACCGGGCATGGGATTGCAGGTCGCGCGGCAGGTCCCGGGTGCGCGCGTGCAGCGCATGAGGCACGAGCCGACCGGGCAGGCGCCAAAAGTCCCCAAGCGCGCGCAGCACGATCCAGCCGAGCAGGCGCCAGGGCGCAGCGGTCATTGCGATCCTGCCGATCAAGGGCAGCGCCAGGCCGGGCCGCTGCAACAGCGTCGCCGGCCCCAGGCGCAAGAGGCGCTCCTCCGCGGGAAGCGGCCGACCGTCGCTGGTGGCATTGACCGCGCCGAGCTGTTTCAGGATCGGCGCCAGATAGGCGTCGACGAAGCGCTGGGTGACATCGCGGACCATGCCGATGCGGATAAGTTCGTCCTCGCCTTCGACGACGCCGAAGAGATGCAGGTTTGCCCGCGCCGCATTGACCCGGCTCGCCCGGTCGAAGGCCCGCCCGCCCATGACGTGCTCGCAGGCGACCATGGACTCCAGCGCCGTCTCCGCCGCGGCGGACTTGGTCAGGTCGCGCAGGCCGCCCAAGTCGACGCCGGCCTCGTTCTGGCTGAGGGCGAGGAAGGCGAGCGCACGCGCCTGCAACGACCCGCCCAGCATGCGGCCGATGGCGAGTTGCGGCAGCTCATGGCGGATGACCAATCCGCCGACGCCGGGCCGCTGGCGGGCATAGGCGCTGGCGTCCGAGGCCAGCATGCGCTGATAGCCGGCCGACATGGCGGCCAGCATGCAGCGGCCGAGCCTGAGGCTGTAGAAGAGCACTTCGACGCCGTCGCCGGGGATGCGGTTTGCCGCGGAAATCGGATAGTTCTCGAAGTGGAGCCGCGAATTGGTGTTGGCGGTGAAGGCGTCGACCCCGGAGGGGGCGCAGCGGAACGCCCAGCCCTGCGTCGCCGAGCGCCACGTCGCTGTCCGGCAGGCGCGTGATGAAGAGCCCGAGGTCGCGTCCCGTCCGGCCGATCCGGGCGACGATCGCCACCAGGCCGCCATGGCGGGCATTGGTGATCCACAGCTTGTTGCGCACGCCGTCGGCGAACAGGCGGTAGGTGCCGTCCGCGTCGGTCTCGACATAGGCCGCGATCTTCTTGGCGTTGACGCCGGTGCCGACCTCGGTCAGGGCGAACCCCATGAGCGTGCCCTCGGCGACCAGCGGCAGAAAGGTCCGCTTCTGGCTGTCGCTGCCGTAACCGATCAGAGAGCCGGCGCCGATGGTGAGCTGGCCCGAAAGCTCGACCGCCAGCGCACCAAGTCCGTTGGCGGCGAGCGCCTCCTCGATGGCGGCCAGTTGCAGATAGCTGTCCCCCTTGCCGCCATGGGCCGTGGGTATGGTCAGGCCATAGCCGCCTTCCCTGGCTACGGCTTCGCGCAGCTCCTCAGACAGCTTGCCGTCGGCCGCAAAGGCAACGCCCTCCCCCAGCTTGGCGAGAGCCGCTGCAAGGACCGGGTGGGTCCGGCCTTCCAGTTCCGCCGCGATGCGCCCCCCGGCGCGCAACTCATCGATGTCGGGGAGCGGACCATAGATCAGGCGCTCGACCAGGCCGCTGCGGACCGCCGCCAGCCTGGCATCCGCCGCGCCGGCCGCTGCGTCGAGACCGCCGATATCCTCTGCCGCCTCGCGGTCGCCCGCGGCGGCGAGCGCTTCAGCCGCCGATGAGCGTTTGCCTTCGATCCCTGTCATTGCCTTCCGCCATCAGAGTTCGCGTCGATCCCGGTCAAAGGCCTTGTCCCCCCTGTCGCGGCTCGGGCAGATTGCGCCAAGCTTGGTCCCGTCGTGGTCGAGAGGGAGGTGAGAGCGTGCAGATTCGTGGATCCGCGGCATTGGTCACCGGCGGCGCATCGGGGCTTGGCGCCGCGACGGCGCGGATGCTGGCCGGCGAGGGCGCGCGCGTTGCCGTGCTCGACCGCAACGCCGACAGCGGCGCGCGCTGCGCCGCCGACATCGGCGGCGTCTTCTGCCCCTGCGACGTCAGCGAGGGACAAAGCGTCGCGGCGGCGATCGCCAAGGCAGCGGCGGCGCATGGCCCGGCGCGCATCCTGGTCAACTGCGCCGGCATCGGCGGCGCGGCGCGCATCGTCGGGCGCGACGGTCCGATGGCGCTCGATGCCTTCGAGCGCGTCGTGCGGGTCAACCTGATCGGCACCTTCAACGTCATGCGCCTTGCCGCCGCCGCCATGAGCACGTTGCCGGCGAGCGAGACCAGCGAACGCGGCGTCATCGTCTCGGCCGCCTCGATTGCCGCCTATGACGGCCAGATCGGCCAGGCGGCCTATGCCGCGTCGAAGGGCGGGATCGTTGCGCTGACGCTTCCTGCCGCGCGCGAGTTCGCCCGCTTCGGCGTCCGCGTGCTGGCGATCGCCCCCGGCCTCTTCCGCACGCCGCTGCTGGAGGAACTGCCGGCGGAGGCGCAAGCCGCGCTCGCCGCGTCGATCCCCTACCCGGCGCGCCTCGGCGAGCCGGAGGAATTCGCCGCCTTGGTCGCGGCGATGATCACCAACCCCTATCTCAACGGCGAGGTCGTGCGCCTCGACGGCGCGCTGCGCATGGCGCCGAAATAGAGCGAGCAACGCTTCATCCGGGCTGCGCACCATTCACCACTCACCACTCACCATTCACCGCTCGCTTCCCTCAGCCGCCCGGCCTGAAGGCGATGACCCGCGGCGAGCCGGCATAGATCTCCTCGACCACGTCGGGATGGTTGGCGATGACGGCGCGCTGGTTGAGCGAGCCCTTGTCGGTGACCTCGCCTCTGTCGATGGAGAGCGCCCCGCCGAAGAGAATGATCCGCCGGACGAGCGTCGAGGAGCCGGTGCTGGTGCGCGCCAGCGCCGCCAGGCGGACGCCGAAATCGGCGCGCACCCGGTCGTCCTCGATGATCGCCGCCACCGGCGTGTCCTCCGCCGCATTGCCCATGAGCACGCGGCAGGCGGCGAGGTCCGGGATGACGATGGCGCCGACGAATTCGCGGTCGAGCCCGGTGATCACCGCGTCGCGCGCCAGCCCGCCGAGCGCGTCGATGAGTTGGATGCGCAGCGCCCCGGCATTCACCCAGGTCCCGGTGTTGAGCTTGAAGTTCTCGGCGATGCGCCCGTCGAAATAGAAACCCTTGGCGGCGTCGTCCGGATCGACGAAGCGGAAGGCGTCGCCGAGACGGTAGAAGCCTTCCTCGTCGAAGGCCTCCGCCGTGCGCTCCGGGTCGCGCCAGTAGCCGGGGGTGATGTTGGGGCCCTTGAGACGCGCTTCCAGCTTGCCGTCGACCGGCACCAGCTTCAGTTCCAGCCCCAGCGCCGGCAGGCCGATATTGCCGGCGATGCGCTGATCGACCGTGCACATCATCGAGAAGGGCGCGGTCTCGGTCGAGCCGAGGCCGGTGACCAGCAGCACGCGCTCGCCGGTCGCCTGCACCGCCAGGCGCTCGAGCGCATCCCAGGTGTGCTGGCCGAGGCCGGCGCCGGCATACATCATCATGTTGAGGCGGCTGAAGAAGCGCTGGCGCAGCTCCGCGTCCTCTTCCAGGTACGGGATCAGCTCCTCGAAACCCTTGGGCACGTTGAAATACCAGGTCGGCGCCACCTCCCTCAGATTGCGCACGGTCCTGCCGATCGCCGCCGGGGTCGGGCGGCCGTCGTCGATATAGAGGGTGCCGCCGTTATAGAGCACCATGTTGAAGACCTTGTTGCCCCCGGCGGTGTGGTTCCACGGCGCCCAGTCGAGGACGATCGGCGGTTCGTCGCGCATGTAGACGAAGCAGTCGCGCACCATCTCCTGATTGGCGGTCATCATGCGCTGGGTGTTGATGACCGCCTTGGGCGAGCCGGTCGAGCCCGAGGTGAACAGGAGCTTGGCGATGGTGTCCGGCCCGACCGTGTCGTGCGCCGCGTCGGCGGCGCCGGTGGGCGCATGCGCCTCCAGATCGGCGAAGGGAACGTTGGGATGCCGCGGCAGCGGGTTCTGCACGGTGACGACCGGCGTCGCCGCCGGCACCACCGCCTGGATGGCCGCGCCGAAGGGCTTGCCGTCGGCGGCGAAGACCAGGCCCGGCTCAAGCTTGTCGACGATGCCGCCGAGCTTGGAGAAATCGGTGGAGACCAGCGAATAGGCCGGCGACACCGCGGCATAGGGCACGCCGACATATTGCGCGGCGAGCCCGAGGAGCGCGTGCTCGATGTCGTTGCCCGAGAGGATCAGCAGCGGATGGTCGAGCGACAGGCCGAAGCCGATCAGCGCCTCGCCGATGCGCCGCACCCGGTCGAGCGCCTGGGCATAGGTGACGGTGCGCCAGTCGTCGCCGCCATTGCGGTCGGCGAGGAAGAGCGTATCGGGCGTCGTCCGGGCGTAATGCACCAGCCGGTCGGTCAAGCGCGGCGGAAAGGCCGGCAGCGTCGCCGGCCTGGCGCACGAGGATCGTCCCGTCCGGCCGCCGGTCGACAAGAATCTCGGGTTCCCAGAAACGAACCTTGCGCAGCGGCGCCGCCTCGATGGCAGCGACGCTGGTGACCGGAGCAGTCAAGGCGTGTCCTCCCCACGCGGCCGACGACGCCGGCAAAAATCACCCCGCCGACCTCCCTCCGGCCGGCCGGGCAGCGCCGTTCGACCGAATGATCTTGACACAAGAGCGCGTATTTCGTCCACTAGGAAACTAATTTTGGCCGGCGCACCTTTGCCCGACTGCCGGCCCGAGCACCGCCAGACCCCGGGAAAGGGGCGAGCAGCGGTCATGGGAGGGAAGGCCGGGCCCGATGTCGAAGCCGCTGGTGACCTATGCCCTGGAGGGCGAGATCGCGCTCATCGCCCTCAACCGGCCGGAGAAGCGCAACGCCATCTCGGATGCCATGGTCGAGGCGCTGGCGGTTGCCGTCGAGCGCGCCGCGCAAGAGGCCAAGGCCGGCGTCATCTACGGCATGGGCGCGCATTTCTGCGCCGGGCTCGATCTCGCCGAGCATGTCACCAAGACCCCGATCGAGGGCATCCACGGTTCGCGCCGCTGGCATGCCGTCTTCGACCGCATCCAGCGCGGCGCCATTCCCTTCGTCGCGGCGCTCAGCGGCGCGGTGGTCGGCGGCGGCCTGGAACTTGCCGCCTCGGCCCACATCCGCGTCGCCGATGCGACCGCCTTCTTCGCCCTGCCGGAGGGCCAGCGCGGCATCTTCGTCGGCGGCAGCGGCTCGGTGAAGGTGGCGCGCCTGATGACGGTGGCGCGCATGACCGACCTGATGCTGACCGGGCGGGTGCTCGACGCGGAAGAAGGCGAACGCTGCAACCTGGCGCAATACGTGGTGGCGGCCGGCGGCGCCGTTGCCAAGGCGAAGGAGCTGGCTGAGATCGCCGCCGGCAACGCGTCGCTTTCCAACTACGCGATCATCAACGCGCTGCCGCGCATCCAGGACATGGCGCAGGACGACGGCCTCTTCGTCGAATCGCTGGTCGCCGCCTTCACCCAGACCAGCCCCGAGGCGAGCCAGCGCCTCAAGGCGTTCCTCGACAAGCGCGCGGCCAAGGTCGCCGCGCCGAAGCAGCGGTAAGCCGCCGGTGACCCGCCACGAGACCATCGCGGTTCCGCCCCCGGCCACGGCCGGCGAGGTCGCCTTCGGTCCGCTCACCGACCTTGCCGGCTTCATGCTGCGCCTGGCGCAGCTACGGCTGTTCGAATCCTTCTTCCACGACTTCGCGGCCCGCGGCATCACCCCCGGCCAGATCGGCATCCTGGTCGCCATCAGCCGCAATCCCGGCGTACGCCAGGGCGTGCTCGCCGACGCGCTGCACATCAAGTGGTCGAACATGGCCAAGATCGTCCGCCTGTTCGAGGACCAGGGCCTGATCGAGCGGCGGGTGCAGGAACGCGACCGGCGCGCCGTCGAATTGCGCCTGACCGAGGCGGGCCGCATCGCGGTCGAGGAGACCGTCCCTCAATTGGCGGTGAGCGACAAGGCGGCGACCACCGCCCTCACCGCGCGCGAGCGCGATACCCTGCTTCGCCTTCTCGCCAAGCTGGCGCAGCGTGAGAGGTCGCCATGACGATCAATCTCGACGAGATCGTCGCCATCGACATCCACACCCACGCCGAGGAGCCCTGCGGCACCCACGCCGACGACGGCTATGACGACTTCCAGGCGGCGATGACCGCCTATTTCAAGTCGCCCCATCCGCATCCGCCGACGGTGCCGGAGACCGCCGCCTATTACCGCGAGCGCAAGATCGCCTGCGTCATCTTCCCGGTCGATGCCGAGCGCGAGACCGGCTTCCGCCGCTATGCCAACGAGGAGATGGCGGAACTCGCCGCCCAGTTCTCCGACATCATGATCCCGTTCGCCTCGATCGACCCGGCCAAGGGCAAGGCCGGCGCCCGCGAGGCGCGGCGGCTGGTCGAAAGCTTCGGCATCCGCGGCTTCAAGTTCCACCCCACCATGCAGGGCTTCTACCCGAACGAGCGCAGCGCCTATCCGCTCTACGAGGCGATCGCGGAAGCCCGAGTCCCCGCCCTCTTCCACACCGGCCAGACCGGCGTCGGTTCCGGCATGCCGGGCGGCATGGGCATGCGGCTCAAATATTCCAACCCGATGTACCTGGACGATGTCGCCGTCGACTTTCCGGACATGCCGATTGTCCTGGCGCACCCCTCCTTTCCCTGGCAGGAGGAGGCGCTCGCCGTCGCCCAGCACAAGCCCAACGTCTATATCGACCTGTCGGGCTGGTCGCCGAAGTACTTTCCGCCGATCCTGGTGAAATACGCCAACTCCATTCTCAAGCATAAGGTGCTGTTTGGATCCGACTGGCCGGCGATCGCGCCCGACCGCTGGCTCAAGGATTTTGCCGAGCTCGACATCAAGCCCGAGATCCGGCCGCTCATTCTGAAGGACAATGCCAGAAGCCTGCTGAGGCTTTGAAAGGGAGGGAAATGACATGAGCCGCAAGTCGCAGTCCTGGACCGTCACTGCCGGTCCGCGCATGACCCGCCGCACCTTTGCGGCGGGCGTTGGTGCCCTCGGCCTGATGGCCGGAACGGCGCCGTTCTCGATCGCCCGCGCTGCCGGCGGGCCGCTCAAGGTCGGCGTCATCCTGCCGCGCTCGGGCTATCTCGCCGGCATCGGCCAGGATTGCCAGCGCGGCGTCGATGTCGCCGGGCCGATCCTCAAGGATCTCGGCTATCCCGATCTCGAGATCATCAACGGCGACACCGAATCGAGCGTCGATACCGCTCGCTCGCGCGCCGAGCAGATGATCGGCGAGGGTGCCCAGCTTCTCGTCGGCGCCTTCGATTCCGGCGAGAGCGCCGCCATCGCCCAGGTCGCCGAGCAGAAGGGCATCCCCTTCGTCATCAACATCGCGGCGGCGCCGGACATCACCGAGCAGGGCTACAAGTTCGTCTTCCGCAACTTCCCGATCGCACCGCGCATCCTCGGCGACGCCTTCGCCAACATGCTGGAGGTGTTCTCGATCACCAACTCGGCGCCGAAGTCGGCCGTGTTCGTGCACGCCAACGACACCTTCGGCACCGCCATGGCCAAGGGCTTCGGCGCCGTCGCGCCGAAATTCCCGCTGCCCTTCAAGGTCCTCGACGAGATCGCCTACGACCCGACCACCAAGGACCTTTCGGTCGAAGTGGCCAAGGCCAAGGCGACCAATGCCGAGCTCCTGATCGTCGTCAGCCGCCTCAACGACGCCATCCTGATGACCCGCGAACTGGTCAAGCAGCGCTGGACGCCGACGGCGATCCTGTCCATGGGCCCGGGCTGGTACGAGGACCAGTACATGGAGACGCTCGGCAAGCTGTCCGACGGCCCGATGAGCTTCGCGCCGTGGTACGACCCCAACAAGAAGCTGACCCCGGTGCTGCAGGCGGCGCTCGCCAAGGCCTATCCGAAGGTCAACATGAACACCAACCACGTGTTCACCTTCGAGGCCCTGCTCACGGCCGCCGACGCCTACAAGCGCGCCGGCTCCACCGACCCGACGGCACTGGCGGACGCGCTGCGCGCCACCAACATCACGGATAACGTCGCCATCGGCGGCGGCATCCAGTTCAACGCCAAGGGCCACAACGACAAGGTCGGCGACGGCGCCATCCAGAACCGTGGCGGCAAGCACGTCACCATCGCGCCGAAGGCCTCGGCCAATGCCGCACCGGAATGGCCGCTGACGCCGTATAACAAGCGCTAGGACACACGCAAGACGTACTGGGCTCTGGCCGCCATCCGGCGGCCGGAGCGCTTTTCGGGGGATGGGGTGCCAGTCGAGGTCTATCTCAACGTCGCCGTCAGCGGCCTGTTGACCGGCCTGGTCTACGGGCTGATGGCGCTCGGCCTGTCGGTCATCTTCGGCGTCGTGCGCGTCGTCAACTTCGCCCATGGCGAGATGATGACGGTCGCCATGTACATCGCCGTCACCCTGTTCTCCACCCTCGGCCTCGACCCGCTGGTCATGCTGGTGCCGATCGCCGCCGTGCTCTTCGCGCTCGGCTACGGCCTCCAGGCCGGGCTCATCAACCGCTTCATCACCCGCCCGGAATCGACGCAGTTCCTGCTGATGATCGCCGTGGCGCTCATCCTGGTGAACGTCCTCCTCATCGTCTTCGGGCCGGACGCCCAGAGCGTGCAGACCGCCTATTCCTATGACAGCTTCGCCATCGGCGAACTGATCATCGACGCCACCAAGCTCTACGCCGCCGGCGTATCGATCGTCGTCGCCGCGGCGCTCTACGCCTTCTTCCGCTTCACGCGCGTCGGCACCGCCATCCGCGCCTGCGCCGACAACCACACCGGCGCGCTGGTCGTCGGCCTCAACGTCCAGCACTACTACGCGCTCACCTTCGGCCTCGGCGCCGCCTGCGTCGGCGCCGCCGGATCGATGCTGGTGCTGCTGGTCGACGTGACGCCGGCGCTGGGGCCAGCCTACACGCTGCTTGCCTTCATCATCGTCATCACCGGCGGCCTCGGCTCGATGCCGGGCGCGCTGCTCGGCGGCGTCCTCATCGGCATGACCGAGGCGATGGCCGGCCTGATGTTCACGCCCTCGGCCAAGAGCATGTTCGGCTTCGCCATCCTGGTGCTGGTGCTGCTCTTCCGCCCGCAGGGCATCCTCGGACGGAAGGCCTGAGCGATGCGGCGCTTCGACCTCGGCCTGTCGCCGCTGAACCTGGTTCTGCTCGCTCTGCTCTTCGCCGGGCTGGTCGCCGCGCCCTTCTTCGCCAGCGACTATCTGGTCACCGTCCTCATCCTCATCTTCTACTTCGCCTATGTCGGCCAGGCGTGGAACGTGATGATGGGCTTCGCCGGGCAGCTCTCGCTCGGCCACGCCCTCTATGTCGGGCTCGCCGGCTATCTCGCCGCGCTCATCTTCAAGGATTTCGGCGTCGGCCCGTGGCTGGGCTTCCTGGCCTCGGTTCCGCTGACCATGCTGGCCGGCGCCATCATCGGCTTCCTGGCGCTGCGCTTCGGCGTCACCGGCGTCTATTTCGCCATCCTGACCATCGCCTTCGCCGAATTTGCCCGCATCGGCTTCGACCATCTCGATATCGTCAACGGCTCGGGCGGCTTCTTCCTGCCGGTCGCCTCGCAGGATCACGTCGATCTGTGGCTGCTGCGCGGACCGCCGGTGATGTTCTACTACGTCATGCTGGCCGCCGCGGTCGCCGCGCTCATCCTCTGCCGCCTGCTGCTCAGGAGCCGCATCGGCTACTACTGGCTGGCGATCCGCGAGGACGAGGAGGCGGCGCGCGCCTCCGGCATCGACACCTTCCGCTACAAGATGGCCGCCGTGGTCATCTCCGCCGGCATGACCGCCTTCGGCGGCGTCTTCTACGCCTTCTATTACAACAACCTGTTCCCCGAGCAGGTCTTCCACATCTCGCGCTCGATCGAGATCATCGTCGGGCCGATCATCGGCGGGCTGGGCACGCTGCTCGGGCCCATCGTCGGCGCCTTCCTGCTCACCGGCCTCGCCGAGGGCCTGAACGGGCTCCTGGCCGCCATCGGCATCGACATTCCGGGCGCCAGACAGGTGCTCTACGGCGTCTGCCTGCTCTTCGTCATCGCGGCGCTGCCGGGCGGCGTGTGGCCGTGGCTCGCCCGCCGGCTCGGCCTGACGGAGAACGGCCGGTGAGCGCGCTCCTCTCCCTCGACGACGTCACCAAGCGCTTCCGCGGCCTGGTGGCCGTCGATGAGGTGTCGTTCGCCGTCGAGGCCGGCGAGATCTGCGGCGTCATCGGGCCGAACGGCGCCGGCAAGACGACGCTGTTCAACATGATCGCCGGCGTCTTCGTGCCGGACGGCGGCAGCATCACCTTCGCCGGCCAGAGCATCGACGGACTGTCGGCCGACAAGGTCTGCCGGCGCGGCATCGGACGGACCTTCCAGCTCGTGCGTCCCTTCCCGGGGCTCACCGTCGAGGACAACGTCATCGTCGGCGGGCTCCTGCACCGGACCAGCGTCACGGCGGCCCGCGCGCGCGCCCACGACCTGCTGCGCCAGCTCGACCTCTACGACAAGCGCCACCAGCAGGCGCGCGCACTGACGCTTCCCGACCGCAAGCGGCTGGAGGTGGCGCGGGCGCTGGCCACCGATCCCCAGCTCCTGCTGCTCGACGAGGTGATGGCCGGCCTCAGGCCGACCGAGACCGACCGCATGGTCGCGGTGCTCAAGGCCCTCAATCGCGACAGCGGCCTCACCATCGTCCTCATCGAGCACGTCATGCGCGCGGTGATGGCGCTCGCCACCCACATCGTCGTGCTGCATCACGGCGCGCTGATCGCCAACGGTGCGCCCGAGGCCGTGGTGCGCGATGCCGCCGTCATCGAATCCTATCTCGGCGCGGAGGCGCCGGCATGATCCTCGCCGTCGAGTCCCTCGACCTCTTCTACGGCGACGCCCAGGCGCTCGACGGCGTGTCGCTCACCATCGCGGAAGGCGCCATCGTCGCCATCGTCGGCGCCAACGGCGCCGGCAAGACCTCGCTCATCCGCACCATCGCCGGCATGTACCGTCCGGCGCGCGGACGCATCCTCTATCGTGGCGCCGACATCGCCGGCTGGCCGAGCCATCGCGTCTGCGACCTTGGCATCGGCCAGGTCGCCGAGGGCCGCCAGGTCTTCCCGACCCTGTCGGTGGCCGAGAACCTCGCCATGGGCGCCATGCTGCCGCGCGCCCATCGCGACCGGCACCGCAACCTCGACCGGGTGATGACCATGTTCCCGCGGCTGGCCGAGCGACGCCGCCAGCCGGCCGGCACGCTGTCTGGCGGCGAGCAGCAGATGCTCGCCATCGGCCGCTGCCTGATGGGATCGCCCGAGCTGATCATGTTCGACGAACCGTCGCTCGGCCTCGCCCCGCTGGCGGTCCAGGGCGTGCTCAAGACCATCGCCGACCTCAACGCCAGCGGCATGACCTGCGTTCTGGTCGAGCAGAACGTCGCCGCCTCGCTCAAGCTGGCGAGCCATGCCTACGTCATCGAGAACGGCCGGGTGGCGCTCTCCGGCACCGGCGAGGCCCTGCTCCACGACGACCGCGTCCGCCAGGCCTATCTCGGCGCGTAGACGAAGCCTGAAGCCGACGGAAGGCCGCCGGCCGCATTCCATTTTTTCTAGGTCTATCCTAAGACTATCAGCTTGCCTGGGCGGGCGTCCGTGCCGGGCCTGCGCCAAGGACGGCGCCAAGGGGGAGATCGTTCACATGTACCGGAGCGTCAGACTTGTGACTGCCGGAGCGGCCGCCGCGCTGCTCGTCAGCGGGCAGATCGCCAATGCCGCGATGATGACGAGCGTCGGCCCGGGCGAGGGCGAGGTCGATATCGTCGCCTGGGCCGGCTACATCGAGCGCGGCGAGACCGACAAGGCCTATGACTGGGTCACCGATTTCGAGAAGTCGACCGGCTGCAAGGTCAACGTCAAGGTCGCCGGCACCTCCGACGAGATGGTCACGCTGATGAACGCCGGCGGCTTCGACCTGGTCACCGCCTCGGGCGATGCCAGCCTGCGCCTGATCGCCGGCGGCACCGTCCAGGAGATCAACACCGACCTCATCTCCAACTGGAAGAACGTCGATCCGCGCCTGCAGAACGGCGCCTGGCACACCGTCGACGGCAAGCACTACGGCACGCCCTACCAGTGGGGCCCGAACGTGCTGATGTACAACACCGACGCCTTCAAGGGCGCCGCGCCGACGAGCTGGGGCGTCATCTTCCACGAGCAGACCCTGCCCGACGGCAAGTCGAACAAGGGCCGCGTGCAGGCCTATAGCGGCGCCATCTACATCGCCGACGCCGCGCTCTACCTGATGAAGACCAAGCCCGAGCTCGGCATCAAGGACCCCTACGAACTGAACGAGGACCAGTACAAGGCGGTGCTCGACCTGCTGCGCGAGCAGCATCCGCTGGTCCAGCGCTACTGGCACGACGCCACCGTGCAGACCGACGACTTCACCAACGAGGGCGTCGTCGCCTCCGGCTCGTGGCCCTACCAGGTCAACCTGCTCCAGGCCAACAAGCAGCCGATCGCTTCGGTCATCCCCGAGGAAGGCGCCACCGGCTGGGCCGACACCACGATGATGCACGTGAACGCGCCGCATCCCAACTGCGCCTATCTGTGGATGCAGCATTCGCTGGAGCCCAAGGTGCAGGGCGACGTCGCGGCGTGGTTCGGCTCGGTGCCGGCGGTTCCCGCCGCCTGCAAGGGCAACGAACTGCTGACCGACCAGGGCTGCAGCCTCAACGGCTTCGACAACTTCGACAAGATCGCCTTCTGGAAGACGCCGATCGGCAAGTGCGCGACTGCAGGCCACCTGCGTGCCCTATTCGCGCTGGGCGAGCGACTACATCGCCATCGTCGGGGGCCAGTAGGGACCGGGAGCTCAGCAACTTGCCGGGGCGGCGGGGCATTCGCGATCCATGACGGCGACCGATACGCTGGCCGCCGTCTCCTTCCGCGGCGTCACCCGCCATTTCGGCGCGGTGCGCGCCGTGGACGGGATCGATCTTGAGGTCGCCCCCGGCGAGTTCTTCGCCATGCTCGGGCCGTCCGGTTCGGGCAAGACGACGTGCCTCCGCCTGATCGCCGGCTTCGACACGCCGTCGGCCGGCGCCATCGACGTGTTCGGCGTCTCGATGGCCGCCGTGCCGCCTTACCGGCGGCCGGTCAACACCGTCTTCCAGGACTACGCCCTCTTCCCGCACATGAACGTGCTCGCCAACGTCTGCTACGGGCTGACCATACGGCGGGTGCCACGGGCGGAGCGCGAGCGGCTCGGCCGCGAGGCGCTGGCCCTGGTCAAGCTTTCAGGCCTCGAGGAACGCCGGCCGGCAGCGCTCTCCGGCGGCCAGCGCCAGCGCGTGGCGCTCGCCCGCGCCCTGGTCCTGCGGCCCAAGGTGCTGCTCCTCGACGAGCCGCTGGGCGCGCTCGACCTCAAGCTCCGCGAAGACATGCAGGGCGAGCTCAAGGGCCTGCACCGCAGCCTCGGCATCACCTTCGTCTTCGTCACCCACGATCAGGGCGAGGCCCTGTCGATGGCAGACCGCGTGGCGATCTTCAGCGAGGGCCGCCTGGTCCAGGTCGGCACTCCGGAGGAGGTCTACGAGCGGCCGCGCACGCGCTTCGTCGCCGATTTCGTCGGCGGCTCCAACGTCATCGCGGCGGAGACCATCGCCGGCTGGATCGGCCGGTCGCAGCCGGCGAGCCTCAGGCCCGAGAAGATCGTCGTGCTGCCCGAGGGCAGCGCAATGCCCGCCGATGCGATCGCCGTCGCCGGCATGGTCGATGAGATCCTCTACCATGGCGCCACCCGGCGCATCGATCTCCTCACCGACATCGGGCGCCTGACGGCCGCCATGCCGACCGCCGTCGGCGCATCGCCGGTGCACGAAGGCCAGGCCGTGCGCGCCGTCTTCCCGCGCGACGCGCTGCATCTCATGGAGGGGTGAGATGGCGAATGCCGACCTCGCCATTCCGCCGCCGCGCGAGAGCCTGCTGCGCCGCCTGTCCGACGTGCTGCTCGCCCGGCGCGGCCTCTACGTCCTGCTGCTGCTGGTTCCGCCGCTCCTGTGGATCGGCGTCGTCTATATCGGCTCGCTCTTCGCCCTGCTCGTCGAGAGCTTCTTCTCGATCGACGACTTCTCCGGCGTCATCGTCCGCCAGCCGACGCTCAAGACCTATGCCGAGCTGCTCAGGCCGGCCAATTTCGACGTCATCCTGCGCACGGTCAGCATCGCCGCCGTGGTCACGCTGCTGTCGATCGTCGTCGCCTTCCCGATCGCCTATTACGTCGCCCGCTATGCCCGCGGCCGGATGCGCGCCCTGCTCTACCTGGCGATCATGATGCCGCTGTGGTCGAGCTACCTGGTCAAGGTCTATGCGTGGAAGCTGCTGCTCGCCAAGGAAGGCGTCATTCCCTGGGTCTACGACCATCTCGGCCTCCACGCGGTGATCGACTGGATGCTGGCGCTGCCCGTCATCGGCGGCCCGTCGCTGTCGACCAGCTACATCGGCACGGTGGTCGTCTTCATGTATCTGTGGATCCCGTTCATGGTGCTGCCCATGCAGGCGGCGCTCGAGCGCGTGCCCGCCTCGCTGATCGAGGCGGCCGGCGACCTCGGCGCCGACCCCAGGCAGACCTTCCGCACCATCATCCTGCCGCTGGCGCTCCCCGGCGTGGTCGCCGGCGCCATCTTCACCTTCTCGCTGACGCTCGGCGACTACATCGTCCCGTCGATCATCGGCCCGTCGTCGCTGATCCTCGGCCAGGTGGTCTACATCCAGCAGGGCACCGCCGGAAACGTGCCGTTGGCCGCCGCCTTCGCCGTCGTGCCCATCCTGATCATGGGGGTCTTCCTGACGGTCGCCAAGCGCCTGGGGGCCTTCGATGCGCTCTGACGGCGCCCTCAAGCCGCGCGCCTCGCTGTGGCTGAAGCTGACGGCGACCGGCTCGCTGCTCTTCATCCACGTGCCGCTGCTCTTCATCATCCTCTACGCCTTCACGACGGAGGACCGCAGCTACCAGTTCCCGCCGCCGGGGCTGACGCTGAAATGGTTCGCGGTGGCGTGGGGCCGGCAGGACATCTTCAACGCGCTCGGCCTGTCGGTCGAGGTCGCCAGCATCGCCACCCTCATGGCGCTCGTTCTCGGCACGCTTGCCGGCGGGGCGCTGGCGCGCGCCCGCTTCTTCGGCCGCGAAACGATCTCGCTGCTCTTCATCCTGCCGATCGCGCTGCCCGGCATCATCACCGGCATATCGCTGCGCGCCGCCTTCGATGTCGCCGGCATCCCCTTCTCGTTCTGGACGATCATCCTCGGCCACGCCACCTTCTGCATCGTGGTCGTCTACAACAACGCCGTCGCCCGCTTCCGCCGCCTGTCGCCGTCGCTGGTCGAGGCGTCGATGGACCTCGGCGCCGACGGCTTCCAGACCTTCCGCCACATCGTGCTGCCCAATATCGCCACGGCGCTGCTCGCCGGCGGCATGCTCGCCTTCGCCCTCTCCTTCGACGAGGTGATCGTCACCACCTTCACCGCCGGCCAGCAGACGACGCTGCCGATCTGGATGCTGTCCGAGCTGGTGCGCCCGCGCCAGCGCCCGGTCACCAATGTCGTCGCCGTCATCGTCATCGCCCTCACCTTCCTGCCGATCCTCGCCGCCTACTACCTGACGCGCGAGGAATCGACCGGCGGCGGGGCGGCCCACTAGACTTCCGAAAGGACGTGAAGCCATGCACACCGAGATGCTGATCGGCTCCGCCTTCGCCCAGGGCACCGGCGCTGAGGAGACCGTCCTCAACCCGCGCACCGGCAAGGCGATCGCAACCGTCCCGGAAGCCTCGATCGAGCAGGTCAACCAGGCGGTCGCGGCGGCCGAGCGGGCCTTCGCCAAGTGGTCGCGGACGACGCCGGGCGAGCGCGCCGGCTATCTCCTGCGCCTGGCCGACCGCATCGCCGCCGAGGAGCAGGACTTCGCCCGGCTGGAGGCGCTGAACTGCGGCAAGCCGCTCTACACCGTCACCCGCGACGAGACCCCGGCGGTCATCGACGTGCTGCGCTTCTTCGCCGGCGCGGCGCGCGTCGTGCCGGCGTCGGCCGCCGGCGAGTACCTGCCCGGCTTCACCTCGATGGTGCGCCGCGACCCGATCGGCGTGGTCGCGCAGATCGCGCCGTGGAACTATCCGCTGATGATGGCGGCGTGGAAGATCGCCCCGGCGCTCGCCGCCGGCAACACGGTGGTGCTCAAGCCGTCCGAGCACACGCCGCTGACCACGCTGAAGCTCGCCAGGATCGCCGCCGAGGTGCTGCCCGAGGGCGTGCTCAACGTCGTCGTCGGGCGCGGCGCGACCGTCGGCGACGCGCTCATCAACCACCCCAAGGTGGCAATGGTGTCGCTCACCGGCTCGGTCGGCACCGGCCAGAAGGTGCTGGCGGCGGCGGCCCAGTCGATCAAGCGCACGCACCTGGAACTCGGCGGCAAGGCGCCGGTCATCGTCTTCGACGACGCCGATATCGACGCCGTGGTGCAGGGCGTGCGCGTCTTCGGCTACGCCAATGCCGGCCAGGACTGCACCGCCGCCTGCCGGCTCTATGCCGGCGCCAAGGTCTACGACAAGCTGGTCGCCGACCTCTCCGCCGCCGTCGCGACCATCGCCTACGACCTCCCCGACGACGACAAGAACGAGATCGGCCCGCTGATCTCCGCCCGCCAGCGCGAGCGCGTCGCCGGCTATGTCGACCGCGCCCGCGACGAACACGCATGTCGAGGTCGACGGCCGGCGGCAAGTCCGCTGCCGGCGGCGGCTTCTACTACCAGCCGACGGTCGTCGCCGGAGCCCGGCAGGATGACGAGATCGTGCGCAACGAGGTGTTCGGTCCGGTGGTCTCGATCACGCGCTTCGACGACACCGAGACGGCCATCGCCTGGGCGAACGATTCCGACTACGGGCTGGCCTCCTCGGTGTGGACCAGGGACGTCGGCCGGGCGATGGCGGTCGCCGCCCGCCTGCAATACGGCTGCACCTGGATCAACTGCCACTTCATGCTGACCAACGAGATGCCGCACGGCGGCATGAAGAAGTCCGGCTACGGCAAGGACATGAGCCTCTACGCGCTGGAGGACTATACGGTCGTCCGCCACGTGATGGCCAAGCTGGCATAGGCCGCCGCCAGCCGCGACCCGCCTGGTTGTCTCGGGATTCAACCTCCCCCTTGAGGGCCCTTAAGGGGAGGTCGAAATGCCGAAGGCATTTCGGGAGGGGGTGATGCCCAGACCCCTCCCCAGAACCGCTTCGCGGTGCTGACCCCTCCGTCAAACACGGGCTTGCCCGTGTTTGGTTCATAAGCGCCAAAGTCGGAAATATCCGACTTTGGCTGGGAGGCAGTGCCGTGCGGAACGCTCCGCCTCACGCCACCTGCTGCTTGCGCGCGCCGCGCGCCCACGGCGGCAGCCAGTCGCCATGGGCGGCGATGAGATCGTCGACCAGGTTCCAGATCTGGTCGAGATCGAGCTCGGCGGCGGTGTGCGGGTCCATCATCGCGGCGTGGTAGATGTGCTCGCGGTTCTCCTCCATCAGCGCCGCGACGGTCAGCTCCTGCACGTTGATGTTGGTGCGCATCATGGCGGCGAGCTGCGGCGGGATGGCGCCGATGTGGGTCGGCTGGATGCCGTTGCGGTCGACCAGGCAGGGCACCTCGACGGCGCAACCCTCGGGCAGCGAGGTGATATAGCCGCGGTTCTGCACGTTGCCGTAGATCACCGACGGCTCGCCGGTCCACACCGAGTTCATGATCGACGAGGCATATTCGCGGCTCGCCTTGACCTCGATGCGGTCGGCCTTGCGGTATTCGTCGGCCTGCGCCTGCCAGCGCCCGATCTGCTCGATGCAGCGCTTGGGGTATTCGTCGAGCGGAATGCCGAACTTCTCGATCAGGTCCGGGCGGTCGCGCTTGATGAACCACGGCGTGTATTCGGCGAAATGCTCCGAGCTCTCGGTGACGAAGTGGCCGACGCGGGTCATCATCTCGTAGCGCACCTTGTTGGGGCAGCGCGGGTTCCAGCCGGGTTTCGGTGCGCGGCCCTCGCGGTAGGCGCGGATGAGGTCGGGATAGAGGTCGCGGTAGCTGCCGTCCGCCATCACCTCCTCGAAGTTGAGGTAGAAGGCCATGTGGTTGATGCCGGCCGAGCGATAGCGGATGCGCTCGATCGGGATGTCGAGGTCCTTGGCCAGTTCCTCGGCGGTGCCCTGCACCGAATGGCAGAGGCCGACCTGTTTGACCGCCGGATATTTCGCGGCGATCGCCCAGGTGTTCATCGCCATCGGGTTGACGTATTGCAGCATGACGGCGTCCGGGCAGACGGCCAGCATGTCCTCGGCGAGCGTCCACAGGTGCGGCACGGTGCGCAGCGCCCGCATGATGCCGCCCACCCCCAGCGTGTCGGCGATGGTGGCGCGCAAGCCGTATTTCTTGGGCACCTCGAAATCGGTCACGGTGGCGGGCTCGTAGCCGCCGATCTGGAAGGCGACGACGACGAAGTCGGCGCCGTCCAGCGCCTTCTTCTGGTCGGTATAGGTCTCGACCTTGGCCGGCACGCCGATCGTCGCGGCGAGCTTGCGCGCCACGATCGCCGACTCGTCCAGCCGCTGTTGGTTGATGTCCATCAGCGCGATCGTCGCGCCGGAGAGAGCCGGGCGCTGGAGGACGTCGCCGATGATGTTCTTCATGAACACGGTCGAGCCGGCGCCGATGAAGGTGATCTTGGGTTGGGCAGTCATAGGGGAAGAACCTCCGGGAATCCGTGCCGTGAGCCACGCCACACCCATTGGAAATCCTCCAATGCGCGTCGCGGGTGAATTTGGCTCCTTCGGGTCAATCGATAGCGTGTATCCTGCTGCGGTTTGAAGCGCGAAATAGAGCGGAATCGTGCTTGTATGGGTAAATCTGCGCTAGAAGACCTGGCGGAACGGGCGCCGATCATGAAGGCGGTTTCGTTGCCGCGCGGCCGCCATCGCCTGCATGCCATGCCGACCACCATGGGCTACGACATCCGCCAGGAGCCGAGCTACGACTGGGACGGACGCCGGCGCGGCACCACGCCCTTTTCCGTGCTGCAGCACACCGTGGCGGGGGCCGGCAACCTCGTCTACGAGCGCCGGCGCTACCGCCTCGAGGCCGGCGAGACGATGCTCGTCATCGTTCCCCACAACCACCGCTACTGGATCGAGGAAGGCGGCCGCTGGGAGTTCTTCTGGCTGTCGATGACCGGCGAGGAGGCGGTCAGGATCCACCGCGCGATCCAGGCCACCGCCGGACCGGTGCTGCGCCTCAAGCCGGAGACGATCGAGCACATCGCCCGCTGCTGCCTGCGCCTGATCGACGGGGAAGGCGAGACCGCCGGCGCGGCTTCAGCCATCGCCTATGAGGCGGCGACGGCGCTCTACGACGATGCCTTCACCTCCGAGCCGCTGCATGAAGACAACGAGGTGACCAGCATCCTGCGCGTCGTCGAACATATCCGCGCCAATCTCGACAAGGATCTGTCGGTCGACGTCCTGGCGGAGGTCGCCGGCTTCAGCCGCTCGCATTTCTCCCGCCTGTTCATGTCACAGACCGGAACGGCACCGGCCGGCTTCGTCGTGCAGGAGCGCATGCGCCGTGCCGCCCGGCTGCTCACCGGCCATTCCGTGCTGCCGATCAAGCAGATCTCGGCGCTCTCCGGCTTCGCCGACCCGAACTACTTCGCCAAGGTGTTCCAGCGCTATTTCGGCGTCAGCCCGACCACCTTCCGCACGACAGGTGGCGATTCACCGCTGCGGCCGGAAGAGGACTGAAGCGGCCCCGCGGCAGGCCGGGCTGCACGCGGTCAGCCGCGATAGCCGAACTGCTGCGGCAGCCACAGCACGACTTCCGGGAAGAGCACCATCAGGATGAGCGAGCCGATGAGGACGAAGAGGAACGGCCAGATTTCGCGGATGATGTCGCGCAGCGGAATCCCGGTGATGCCGTTGATGACGAAGAGCAGAACGCCATAGGGCGGGGTCGCCAGGCCGATCATGATGTTGACCACGATGACCACGCCGAAATGGACGAGATCGATGCCGAGCGCCCGCGCCGTCGGCAGGAAGATCGGCACGACGATCAAGAGCAGCGTGGTGGCGTCGAACAGGCAGCCGAGGATCAGGAAGACGACGTTGGTGGCGATGAGGAAGCCTTCCGGCGAGAGATTGAGCGCGGTCAGCTGGGTGGCAACCAGATCGGGGATGTTCTCGCTCGCCACCAGGTAGTTGAAGACCAGCGCCGAGGCGATGATCAGCCCGACGATGGAGGTCGAGCGGGCGGCGTCGAGCACCAGGCTGAAGAAATCGCGCCAGGAGAGGGCGCGATAGACGAAGACGGCGAGGACCAGCGCATAAGCGGCGGCGATGGAGGCGGCCTCGGTCGGTGTGGTGGCGCCGCCATAGATACCGGCGAGCAGGATCACCGGCAGCATGAGGGCGGGGAAGGCGCGCACGGTGAGGCGCGGCATGTCGCGCAGCGGCACGGCCTCGTCGCGCGGGAAGTTGCGCCGGCGCGCCGTCCACACGTTGAGGACCATCAGCGCGGCGGCGATGACGAGCCCCGGAATGATGCCGCCGAGAAACAGGTAGCCGACCGACGTGTCCGAGACCAGCGCGTAGAGCACCATCGGGATCGAGGGCGGGATGATCGGACCGATGACGGCCGAAGCGGCGGTGAGCGCGGCGGCGTAGCCGGCGGGATAGCGGCCTTCCTTGCGCATCATGTCGATGATGATGCGGCCGATGCCGGCGGCGTCGGCAATCGCCGAACCGGACATGCCGGAGAAGATCAGGCTGGCGACGACGTTGACCTGGGCCAGGCCGCCGCGAAAGCGGCCGACGACCGCCAGACAGAAGGCCAGCAGCCGGTCGCTGATCGTTCCGGCGTTCATGAAATTGGCGGCGACGATGAACAGCGGAACCGCGAGCAGGACGAAGGAATCGAACAGCCCGTTGAGGGCCTGTTCGGCCACCAGGCCGACATCCTGGTGGCTGATGAAGAGATAGCCGATCGCTCCGACCAGGGTGGCAAAAGCAATCGGCACGCCGATCGCAGAAAGGATGAGAAGAGCACCGATGGCGAAGAGAAAGCCGCTGCTCATGTCATTCCACTCTCGCCACGGGCTCATGCCCGGCGGGCGGCTCGTCGCCGGTCTCGCGGCGCCAGTTGCGCCCGAAGAGCCGGATCAGGGAAACGACGCTGCGCACGATCACGGCGACGACGAACAGGATCCACACCGAATAGACGTAGTCGAAGCGGATGCGCGTCACCGGCGTGACGTCGATCTTCATGAAGGTGATGAAGGAGAGCTGGGCGGGGAAGCCGGCGATGAAGGCCACAGCGATTGCGGCAACGCCGAGGATCGCCATCACGCGCCGGGCCGGCGGCCTGACGCCGTCGTGGATCATGTTGAACGAGACGTGGTCGCGCTCGCGCAGCAGGAAGGCGGCGGTCCAGAAGATCACCCAGATATAGAAGATGACGCAGGCTTCCGAGGTCCAGCCGAGCGGATGGTTGACCACGTAGCGCATGAACACCTGGAGCAGAAAGGCGCCGAACATGGCGACGAAAGCGATGACCGCCACCAGTTCGGCACCCTTGCGCAGGTGACGCAGGATCTGCGCCATTTCAGTGAGCTCAGTTCACCGCGTTGACGCGATCGACGATGCCCGGCGCCCAGTCCTTGGCGAAATCGGACTTCAGGTACATGTCCTGGACGTGCTTGCGGAACGCATCGAGGTCCGGCTTGTAGACCTTGAGGCCCTGGTCCTTGAAGAACTGCACGAGCTGGGCTTCGTCGGCGATGCGGTTCTCGTTGTTGTACGCGGTCGCAGCCATGGCAGCGTCGGTGACCTTCTGCTGCTGGTCGGGCGAGAGCTTGTCCCAGGTGATCTTGGAGATCGACAGGAAGATGGCGTCGACCAGATGGTCGGTCAGCACGATCTGGTTGGTGACCTCGTAGAACTTGGCGGCCTTGTCGGTCGGCAACGGGTTGTCCTGGCCGTCGATGGCGCCGGTCTGCAGGCCCGTATAGACCTCGCCGAAGGCCATCGGGGTCGGGTTGGCGCCGAGCGCCGTGCCGAGGAACTGCCAGGCGTCGGAGCCGGGCATGCGCAGCTTCACACCGGCCAGATCATCCGGCGTGGTGATCTTCTTGTCGCCGCGCAGGTCGAGCTCGCGGGTGCCGAGGTAGCCGACGTCGAGGATGTGGATGCCCATCTGATCCTCGACCATCTTGTAATATTCCTTGCCGATGTCGCCGCGGAACACCTTCTGCTGGTGGGCGGGGTCGCGGATCAGGTAGCCGGCGGTGAAGACCGACCAGGCCGGGATCTGCTTGGCGATGTCCTGGGCGGAAATCATCGCCATGTCGAGATTGCCGCGCTGCATGGCGGCAGGCTCGGTGCCCTGCTTGAACAGGGTGGCGTTGAGGTGGATCTCGACGTCGAACTGGCCCGGCGCGCTCTTGTCGAGCGTGTCCTTGAAGACGGTGAGCATCTTCGCGTGCCAGTCCGATTCGACGGCCGGGGTGGAAATGCGGAGCTTGATCGAATCGGCCAGCGCCGGCGCGGCGACGACCATGGCAGCGACGGCGACGAGCGCCAGAACCGAACGTCTTGTGCTGATCTGCGTCATTGAACTTCCTCCCTAGTTGGCGTCCGACGCGATTGTCCTCCAGATGCCGCCCGGCCTCAATGCATCCTCGGGGCGACAGGCCGACTTCTTCCGGCCGCAATCACGCTTGTTGTGCGCACACTAACATGTTACCTTAACCGTCACTGATACACAAGCGGCACCGGACGCGGTGCGACACAGGAACATGGGACAATGGCTGAGCGGCGGGAATTCGGCATTGCGGCGGCGCTGACGACGCCGTTTTCCGGCGGCGCGATCGACATCGAGCGGCTCTGCCGCCATGCGTTCGCGGCGCTTGACCGCGGCTGCGATCGCGTCTCGCTGTTCGGCACCACCGGTGAAGGCCCCTCGATCGGGCTCGCCGAACGCCGGCCGGTTCTGGCGGCGCTCAAGGCGCGCGGTTTCGACAGCGCCAGGCTGTCGCTGGGCGTCACCGTCTCGGCCGTCGACGATGCGCTCGCTGAGGCCCACCTGGCCCGCGACTTCGGCATCCCGTCGCTGCTGGTGACCCCGCCGCATTACTTCAAGCAGGTGGGTGCGGCAGCCGTGCGCGACTGGTTTGCCGCCTTCATCGGCGCGCTGCCCGAGCCCGGGCCGAACGTGATCCTCTACAACATCCCGCAGGTGACCGGCGTGCCGGTGCCGGCCGAAACCGTGGCGGCGCTCACGGCCGCGTTCCCGGATCGCATCTTCGGCGTCAAGGATTCCTCCGGCGACTGGGCCAACTCCGAGCGCCTGCTCGACCAATTCCCCGATCTCGCCATCCTCATCGGCGACGAGCGCCTGCTCGAGCGCGGTGCGCGGCTCGGCGCCGCCGGGTCGATCAGCGGCGTCGCCAATTTCCGCCCCGACCTGCTCACGCAGATCATGGCCGGCGCGGCGACCGACCCGGGGCTGACGGCGCTGGTCGATGCCATCCTGCACTTCCCAGCCACCTCCGCGGTCAAGGCCCTTGTCGCCCACGTCACCGGCGAACCCGCCTGGCGGGCGGTGCGGCCGCCGCTGAGCGCGCTGAGCGAGGCCGAGGCGGCGGGCCTGGCGGCAACCTATGACCGGCTGCTGGCCCGGATGGTGGCATGAGCGCGGCGCCGGCACGACAGAGAGGCACGCGCCCGCCGGGACGGCGGGGCTCTCCGTCGCCGGCATTGAACCTCCGCGACCGGGCCTACCAGAGCTTCACCGAGCGGCTGCTCGCCCAGGAGATCCGCCCGGGGCAGTTCGTCAGCCAGCGCGAGCTGGTCGGCATCACCGGCATGTCGCTCGGCGCCATCCGCGAGCTGATCCCGCGGCTCGAGGCCGACGGGCTGATCACCACCGTGCCGCAGCGCGGCATGCAGATCGCCCATGTCGATCTCAACCTGATCCGCAATGCCTTCCAGTTCCGCCTGATCCTGGAGCGGGAGGCGGCCGCGCATTTCGCCGAGGCGGCGAGCGACGAGGAGCTGGAAGCGCTGCATGCCAATCATCTGGCGACACTCGCCGAGGCGAAACGCGGGGTGACGCCGGAGCTTCTGCGCCGGGCCCAGCAGATGGACTGGGACCTGCACGACCTGATGATCGACCGGCTCGGCAACGAGATCATCTCCAACGCCTATCGGGTGAATTCGCTCAAGATCCGGCTGATCAGCTTCGAGCGCGTGCGCATGCTGCCGGAACTGGTGGTGTCGGTGATGCACGAGCACCTGCCCTTCATCGAGGCGCTGAGGCGCCGCGATGCGGCCGGCGCGGTCGCGGCGCTGGAAGCCCATATCGGCTCCGCCCGGTCACGCGCGCTGCAGATGTAGGTCGCCGCGCATGGCCTTGTGGGACAGGGCCGCAGGATCATGTAGCATCGTGAGGCGTGGCGACGGGTGTGACGGAGGTGTCCCAAGGTGACACGCCGGTCCAATGGCTGAACCGCTTGCGCTGGTCACCGGGGCGTCGTCCGGCATCGGCGCGGCGCTGGCGCGGCTCCTCGCCGAGCGCGGCTACGACGTCGCGCTGGTCGCGCGGCGCGCCGACCGCCTGGCGGCGCTGGCGGACGAGATCGGCCGAGCGCCACGGCCGCACGGCGCTTCCCATCGTCGCCGACCTGTCGCTCCCCGACGCACACCTGCCCGTCATGGCGGCGCTCGCCGGCCGGCCGGTCGACCTGCTTATCAACAATGCCGGCCTGTCGATCCCGGGACCGTTCGCGGAGGTGCCGTGGGAGCGCCAGCGCGACGCGCTGATGACGCTCATTATGGCGGTGGCGGGCCTCACCCATGCGGTGCTCCCCGGCATGATCGCCCGCGGCTCCGGCCGCATCATCACCATTTCGTCGATCGTCGCCCTGTCGGAGGGCGGCCCCGGCCACACCATCTACCCGGCCGCCAAGTCGTTCGTGCACAAGTTCATGCTGTCGCTCGACGCCGAAGTGCGCCGCCACGGCATCGTCTGCACCAGCGTGCTTCCCGGCACCACGGCGAGCGAGTTCCGCCAGGCGAACAACATCGCCGCCAAGGCCGGTGGCCTCTCGGACCTGTTCAGCCAATCATCCGAGGCGGTGGCGCGCGCCGCGCTCGACGGCAATCTCAGTGGGCGACTGATCGTCATCCCCGGCTGGCACAACAAGCTGGCGGCGGTGGCGATGAAGCTTGCCCCCGGGGCGCTCCTGCGCTGGGCGGGCAGGCTGGTGGCCTGAAGGAGACCCGCCCGTGACCCAGTCCTATGACGTGATCATCATCGGCTCCGGCGCCGGCGGCGGCACGCTCGCTCATGCGCTCGCCGATACCGGCAAGTCGATCCTGATCATCGAGCGCGGCCCCCTGCTCCCGGTCGAGCCCGACAACTGGTCGCCCAAGGCCGTCTTCGTCGACCGCAAGTACCAGACCCGCGAGGAATGGATCGACCAGAACGGCCGGCCCTTCAGCCCGCACACCCACTATTGGGCAGGCGGCAACACCACCTTCTACGGCGCCGCGCTGATGCGCATGAAGAAGCGCGATTTCGACGGCATGCAGTATTACGGCGGGCGTCTCGCCCGCCTGGCCGGTCGACTATGCCGAGATGGCGCCGTGGTACACGCAAGCCGAGGCGCTGTGGGAGGTGCATGGGCAACGCCACGTCGACCCGCAGGACCAGCCGGACGACCCGCCCTTCCCCTTTCCGCCGCTTGCCAACGACCCCAGCGTCGCAGCGCTCGCCGAGCATTTCCGCGCGCTCGGCTGGCATCCCTCGCCGCTGCCGCTCGGCATCCGCCGCGACGACGCCAACCCTGCCGCGGCGCCCTGCATCCGCTGCCGCACCTGCGGCGGCTTTCCGTGCAAGCTGCTCGCCAAGGTCGATGCGCGCACGGCGGTGCTCTCCAAGGCGCTCGCCCACGACAACGTCCGGCTTATGACCGGGCGGCGCGCCATCCGCATCGAGACCGACGCTACGGGTAAGCGCGCCACCGCCGTTATCACCGACGGGGTCGCCGGCGAGGAGCGCATCCAGGGCGACATCATCGTCACCTCGGCGGGCGCCGCCAACTCGGCCGCCCTATGGCTGCGTTCGGCCAGCGCCGCCCACCCGCACGGCCTCGCCAACGGCTCCGGCATGGTCGGGCGGCACTACATGTTCCACGCCAGTTCCGCCGTCATCGCCCTGTCGCTGTCGCATTTCGGCTCGGACTTCCCCAAGACGCTCACGGTCAACGACTTCTATTTCGGCGAGGACGGCTTTCCCTATCCCATGGGCCAGATCCAGATGCTGGAATACATGAGCGGCCAGACGATCGAGGGCCAGGTCGCCGACTGGCTGCCGCCGACGCTGGTGCCGGACTTCCTCTCCAATGCGGTCGCCAACCGCATGGTCGCCTTCCTCGTCCTGTCGGAAGACCTGCCCAATCCCGACAACCGCATCACCGTCGGCGCCGCCGGCGAGATCCATCTCGCCTATCGCTTCGGCGACATGACGGCCCACAACCGGCTGGTCCACAAGCTGACCGAGGGCCTCGACGGCTTCGTCTCGCACCATCACGTGCTCTCCGGCCACCACTTCGCCGTCGACGAGCTGATCCCGATCGTCGGCACCGCCCACCAGTGCGGCACGCTGCGCTTCGGCGCCGATCCGGCGACCTCGGTGCTCGACCCCTGGTGCAAGGCGCATGAGCTCGACAATCTCTATTGCGTCGATGCCAGCTTCTTCGTCTCCTCCTCGGCGGTGAACCCGACGCTGACCATCGTCGCCAACGCGCTCCGGGTGGGCGCCCACCTCCGCGAGCGGCTCGCCTGAGGGCTCAGTTCCCCATCAAGAGGGCGGGCAGCCAGGTGCTCAGCGCCGGGATGAGGCTGAGCAAAGCGAGCACCACCACATTGGCGAGAAGGAACGGCAGCGCGCCACGGAACACGGAGATGATGCTGTGGCCGGAGATCGAGGCGCAGACGTTGAGGCACATGCCGACCGGCGGCGTCACCAGCCCGACGGCGAGCCCCGAGATCAGCACCGCGCCGAACTGGATGGGCGAGACGCCGAGCATCTTCAAGGCCGGCAGGAAGACCGGCGTGAGCAGCAGGATGGCCGGGCTGACATCGACGAAGAAGCCGATGGCGAGGATGACCACGGCGACCGCCAGAAGTGCTGCCTGCGGCCCGAGCTGAAGCTGGTCGAACAGGATGCCGATCATCTCGGTGACGTGCTCGAGTGCCAGGATCCAGGTGAACACCACCGAGAAGGCGATGATGATCATCACATTGGCTGAGCTCAGGATGGCGTCGCCGAACAGCTTCGGCAGGTCGCTGAGCTTGAGGCCGCGATAGACGAACAGGCCGGCGATCAGGGCGTAGGCCGCGCCGACCGCCGCCGATTCGGTGGCAGTGGCGACGCCGGTCACCACCGAGCCGACGACGATCAGCGGCATCAGCAGCGCCGGCACCCCGTCGCGGGTACAGCGCAGGATTTCCTTCAGCGACAGGTCGACCTCCTCGCGCGGGTAGCGGTTGCGGTGGGCGAGGAAGAGGACGATGCCCATCTGGAAGACGCCGACCATGACGCCGGCGATCAGGCCGCCGAGGAACAGCCGCCCGACCGATTCGGAGGCGGCGAAGGCATAGATCACCATCGGGATCGACGGCGGGATGATCATGCCCATGGTCGACGAGGCGGCGACCAGGCCGGTCGCCATGCGCACCGGATAGCCCTTGCGCTGCATGGCCGGGATCATCACCTGGCCGATCGAGGCGGCGTCGGAGACCGACGAGCCGGAAATCCCGCCGAAGACCATCGAGGTGAGCACCGAGACCAGGCCGAGGCCGCCGCGCAGGCGGCCGACGAAGAGCATGCAGAAGTCGATCAGCCGCGCGGTCAGGCCGCCATGGTTCATCAGGTGGCCCATGACGATGAACAGCGGCAGCGACAGCATGATGGAGGAATTCATGCCGGCGAAGACGCGCGCCGGCAGCACCGCGATCAGCGCCGGCTGATAGAGCAGGAAATAGAGCAGCGCCGAAATGCCCATCGAGAAGCCGATCGGCACGCCGATGAGCATGAAGACCACCAGGCTGCCGATGAGCACCAGCATGGCGGCCTCACTCCGTCGTCCTGAGGCGGCGCGAGCGCCAGCGCGACCAGGCGCGTCAGGCAGAAGAGGACCGCGAACAGGCAGCCGATGGGGATGGCCACCTCGACCAGCGCTTCGGGCGTGTGGAGGACGGGATCCCGGCTGCCGCCGACGACGCTGATCCAGTCGAGGCTGTAGATGAACAGGAAGACGTGGAGGCCGCCGATCAGGACGACATCGAGCATCTCCACCCACCTGCGCCCGCGCGCCGGCAGCAGCCCGATCAGGCTGTCGATGCGGATATGCTTGCCGCGGGCGATGTCGACGGCGGCCCCGAGCGCGGTCGTATAGATGAACAGCATGACCGCCGCCTCGCTGCCGCCGACGATGGTCGCGTTGAAGCCGTAGCGCAGCACCACCAGCACCACCACCAGCACGAAGATGAAGGCGAAGATCGCGGTGAGCAGCGCCCGCAGCGTCCGCACCAGCACTTCCTCGAGGCGGAGCACGAAACGGGTTGTGGCGGCGGCTGGGGCAGTCATGGCGCGACTCTGGAGCTTGTTCCAGGTCCACCCCGCCGCCCGGAGGCTACGTACACCCTCCGGGCGGTTTGGGAGGTCCGGCAAACCAAGGGACTATTTGCCGGCAGCAATCGCCCTGTCGACCTCGTCCTCGGTGAACGTGCCGCTCTCGATGTAGTTGTCCCAGACGGGACGCACGGCCGCGACGAACTTGGCACGGTTCTCCGCCGTGATCTCGTTGATGGCGATCTTGTCCTTGAGGAAGGCGAGGTAATCGGCCTCGGAGGCCAGCCAGTTCTCGTCGCTCCACGCCATCGCATCCCTGGCGGCCTTGTCGAACACGGCCTTCAGGTCATCCGGCAGGGACTGGTACCAGGCGAGGTTGACCATGAACGGATCGGGATGGATCTGGTAGTTGACCAGCGACATGTACTTCTGCGCTTCGTAGAACTTCATCACCACGATGTTGGAAGGCGGGTTCTCCTGCCCGTCGGCGACGCCCGTCTTGAGGGCCATGTAGACCTCGCCGTAGGGGATCGAGGTCGGGTTGGCGCCGAGCGCCTGGAAGGTCTTGACGATGGTCTCGATGCCGGGCGTGCGGATCTTCAGGCCGGCAACATCCTCCGGCGCATTGATCGGGTGCTTGTTGTTGGTGATCTGGCGGAAGCCGCCGGCCACCCCGGTGGCGGGGATGTAGTAGCCATTGGCCTCTGCCGCCTTGGCGATCTCGGTGCCGAAATCGCTGCGCATGGCCTTCAGCACGGCGGCGGTGTTGTCGTAGAGGAAGGGCAGCGTGTAGATCAGGAACTTCTCGTTGGCCTTGGTGAAGGCGCCGCCCCTGGTCCCCTGGACGGTGCCCATCTTCACCATGTCCATCACTTCCGGTTCGCTGCCGAGCTGGCTCGACGAGAAGATCTCGACGGCGATGCGGCCGGCGCTCGCCTTCTCGACGGCGTCCTTGAACATCAGCATCGACTTGTGGCGAACCGAGTCCTCGGGCTGCGAGTGGGCGAACTTGAAGTTGAATTCGGCTGCGACGGCCGGCAAGGCGAGCGCCAGACCCGCCGCCACCATGACCGCCCGCACAAGGGCTTTATGCATATGAACCTCCCATCTTTTGCCCCCCGCGCCGCGTCTGAAGCGTTTGCCGGGCGGCGAAGCGATCGGTCGATCGACCGAGTCTGCTGATCCGGCGGCGGATGCCGGCGGACACCTCACGAGCGCGCTCTGTCGCCTGCCGATTCGGGCTTCTCCCGGGCTGGCATCTCCCCGCTTGGCGGGCAATGCCGACAGCAGCGCCATGACTGCACCGAAAACCTACTCGTAGGTCATGTCAATTCAAAAGCCGCTTTCGGGCAGAGGCGCGACAACCGGTCGCAGAACTAGTATACCAGATAACACAAGGCACCGCGCGACGCGGAAATAGCAATAATATCAACTTTCTAATGATCCATCTCGGCGCCAATCGGACCATTTTGCATGCTCATCCATTTGCGCTAGGCTCCTCCCAGCGCCCGCAAGGCGCTTGTTGACGGAACCGCTGGAGTGTACATACTCCATACTCTCTGACCAAAATCCATACCCTCCATACCGGTGTCGCCGGTCGTTGGGAGTGCCTCGTTGACGACGTTTCCGCGTAATGTCCGCGTCGGCCGCAATGGCCGCATCGGCATCCTCAAGAAGGTGCCGCGCGACCTGTGGAACCATCCGCGCTACGCGCCCCATGCCAAGGTGATCGAGCGGTCGACCGGAACCGAGGACGCCGATGTGGGCGTGCCGATCGCGCTCGCCATGCTGAACACGCTCGAGGAGGAATTCGCCGCCGCCCGCGCCGAGCTCTCCCGGCGCAGCAATGGCGGCGATGCCGGCCGCCCCGCCGAACCGCCCGGCGATGACGGCGAGGATATGAGGCCGCGCCCGAAGCAGCGCGTCTCATCCAAGGTCGGCGAGCGGACGCGACGCGAGATTCTCACCGCCGCCATGCAGGAATTCGCCGCCAAGGGATTCAGCGGCGCCCGCGTCGACGCCATCGCCGCCAACACCAGCACGACCAAGCCGATGATCTATTATCACTTCGGCAGCAAGGAGCGGCTCTACGCCGCCGTGATGGAGGAGGCCTATGGCGGCGTGCGCTCGACCGAACAGGGCCTGCACCTGGCCGATCTTCCGCCAGCGGCGGCGATGCGCCGGCTGGTCGAGGCGACCTTCGACTATCATGCCGAACACCCGGACTATGTGCGCCTGATCAGCGTCGAGAACATCGAGAAGGGCCGCCACATCGCCGGCCGGCCGTCGCTGGTCGAGCGCAACGCCATCGCCCTCGACACCGTCAGCGACGTGCTCGAGCGCGGCGAGCGCGACGGCTCCTTCCGGCCGGGCATCAGCCCCTGGCACCTGCACTTCATGATCAGCGCGCTGTGCTTCATGCGCGTCTCGAACCGCTATTCCATGCGCGCCGTCTTCGAGAAGGACCTGTGGGACAAGGAGGACGTGCCGGCGCAGCGCCAGATGGTCGTCGAGACCGTCCTGCGCTACGTCGCGCCCGACACTGCGCCGTCCGCACCGCCTAAGGCGAGGGCGAGCGCATAGGTGCGGACGTCCTCGCGTCCGTCGTCGGAGTTTTTATCCGGGTATTATTGCGCCGCCAATAACACCCGGGTATAAATCCAGGCGAAGGAGCCGACACGATGAAGCGCGAGGACAGGCGGGCCGCGATCACGGCCTACAAGGAACGCAAGCCGCCGGCCGGCGTCTATGCCATCCGCTGCAAGCCGACGGGCCAGTGCTGGGTGGGCAGCGCGCGCGACCTCGGGACGATCGAGAACCGCCACCGCTTCGGCCTCAGCCACGGCGGCCACCCCAATCGCGGCCTCCAGGCGGCGTGGCAGGAGCACGGCGCGGCGAACTTCACCTTCGAGCGCGTCGAGACGTTTGCCGAGGACATGAAGGACTACGTCCGCGACCAGGCGCTCAAGGACCGGCTCGCCTTCTGGAAGGCGGAGCTCAGCGCCGAGGCGATCTGAGTCCCGGCGATATTCAGGCCCATGCCCGGCGTCATCGGGATTCTCACCTCCCCCCTTGTGGGGCAGGGGAATCGCATGTGGCTTTGGGATGGGTGTTGCCAAGATTGGCGAACAGGATTCTGAGGGTCTCTCCACGTTTTCGGGGAGAGGGCCATGGAGCGGTTCAAGGGCTGCTTTGCTGATCTGCCGGACCCGCGCGCTGCCAATGCGGTGCACGATCTGACCGAGGTGTTGTTCATCGCACTGGCAGCGCTGTTGTGCGGGGCGGAAGGCTGCGTCGACATGGCTGACTTCGGCCGTGCCAAGGAGGGCGTCCTGCGCCAGGTACTGCACCTGGCACATGGCATCCCCAGCCACGACACCTTCAGCCGGGTGTTCCGGGCGCTGAGGCCGGAGGCCTTTGAGGCCGCCTTCGGCCGTTTCATGGCGGCCTTCGGGCGGGCCAGCCGCATCCGCGGGGTGGTGGCGATCGACGGCAAGGCGGTCAAGGGCGCCTTTGCCCGCGGCCGCAAGACGACGCCGCTGCATCTGGTCAACGTGTGGGCGGCCGAGGCCCGGCTGGTGCTGGCGCAACACACCGCTCCCGACCGGAACGAGACGGCCGGCGTCCTCGAGGCGCTGGCGCTGCTGTCGCTCAAGGGCTGCACCGTCACAGCCGATGCCCTGCATTGCCGCGCCGACACCGCCCAGGCCATCCGCGACGCCGAGGCCAACTACGTGCTCGCCCTCAAGGAGAACCATCCCAAGCTGTGGGCCGATGTCCGCCAGACGATCACCAGCGCCAAGCGCAGCGACCAGGCGTGCAGCGAGCAGCCGATCAGCCATGGTCGCCAGGAAAGGCGCGAGATCGTCGTGGTCAGCGCTGCCGGCCTTGGCCGCAAGCATGCCTTCCCTGGCCTGCGAGCCGTTGCCCGGCTCACTTCACGACGCACGCTCGAAGGCAGCCACAGCGAGGAGGCGGTTCGCTACTTCCTGCTCTCCCGCCGCTTCTCCGCCAAGCGCCTGCTCACCATCGTGCGACAGCACTGGGGCATCGAGAACCAGCTGCACTGGGTGCTCGACGTCATCCTCAACGAGGATCGCGCCAGGAACCGCAAGGATCACGGGCCCGAGAACATCGCCATCCTCAGAAAGCTCGCCCTCAACCTGCTGCGATCCCATCCCGACACCGCTTCCATCCGCCGAAAGGTCAAACGCGCCGGATGGGACGATGCCTTCCTCCTCTCCCTCCTCGCACACATGCGATAGCCCTGCCTTGTGGGGGAGGCCGGGTGGGGGGTGCACCGCTGCGGGAAGGCAAGGCGACGATGGAGCCGGCCGCGCCGGCGGAGGCAAGGCCGCGTTCTCGCGCACGCAGCGCGCGCTTGTCGGCCTCGTGCCTCCCCTCGCCGCTGTCACCCTCACCCGGTTCGCCTAAACTCGCTTGCAGTTCGCTAAGGCGAACCGCCCTCTCCCTGCCAGGGAGAGGGAAGGGTTTGGCATGGCCAGTGAATGTCGATTGAGTCTCGCGGCGTCCGCCGTCAGCCGCGCTTGACCGCGACCAGATCGACCAGCGCCGACATGCCGGAATGCGCCGTCCCCTCCTCGATGACGGCGTCATAGGCGCTGAGCGTCACGATCTCCATGTCGGCGAAGGCGGCGCGCAGCATCTCCTCGCTGTAGAGCTGCGGCGCGTGGCGCGGCCCGCCGGTACCATAAGCGAGCTGTCCCGCTCCATAGCCCTCCATGAGCAGCACGCCGCCGGGCTTGAGGGCGCGCGCCATGTTGGCGAAGAAGGCCGGACGGTCCTCCGGATCGACGAACTGGACGAAGATCGCCACCACCGCGTCATAGGCGGCGACCGGCCACGCCCACTGGAAGATGTCGGCCTGTTCGATCGCGAGCGTGACGCCGCGCGCCTCGGCCAACCGCTTCGCCTTGGCGATGGCGACCGGCGAGGCCTCGATCGCATGGACGTGGGCGCCCTCACCGGCGAGCCAGACGCCGTTCCGCCCCTCGCCATCGGCCACAGCCAGCACATGGGCGCCGGGGGCGATGCGAAAAGCCTCGCGTACCAGGAAGGCGTTCGGCTCGACGCCATAATGGTAGTCGTCCGTGGCGTAGCGCTGGTCCCAGTGTCCCTTTGGTGTCGTCATCCGGTGCCTCAATCGATCGTGGATAGGACGCCCGCGTCCGGGTCGACCAGGCCGTGCAGCCTGATGGCGGCGGCCTGGGCGAAGCGCAGCAGCATGGCCTTGCGGGTCGCCCCGGCGAGGCGATGTTCCGGCGCATCGCGGATCATTTCGGCTCCGAACTGATCGGCCAGGATCAAGCCGGCATCCCCGGGAAACAGGTCGAGCGGCACGCCGGCGTGGCTGGCGAAGAACAGCCGGTCGCAGGAGAGCCGATAGTCCGGCCACTTGTTGTCGGCTCGGAAATCCTCGACCGACGACTTGATCTCGACGATCCACACCTCGCCGCCCGGCCCCAGGCCGACCACATCGGCGCGGCGGCCGGTCGCCAGCGGCAACTCAGTCACATGGGCGAAACCCAGCCGGCGCAGCAGGCGGCCGACGCCCCGGCAGACGGCGGCGGCGTGGGCGGATTGCCGCCCATCAACCGGCGGCACGATGGCGGAGAGGTCGGTCAGCATGAGAACAAAAGTGGCACAGCACTGGCGCCAAGGGAAGGGCGATCAAAAGCCCTTGTCATCGCTTGGGGATCATCCAGCGGTCATGCAGCCACAGCCACTGTTCGGGGTGCTCGCGCACCCAGCCCTCGACCACGGCCGTGATCTTGGCGGTGGCGGCGGCGATGTCGATGAGGCCGTCGGCGTCGCGCGCCAGGTCCACCGGCGGCGTCAGCTCAAGGTGCAGGCGGCCACCGGGGAGCCGGATGGCGCGGGCGCCGTGCACCGGGCAGTCGAACTGGCGGGCGAAGCGCGCAGCCAGCGGATTGGTGGGCGCCGGATGGCCGAAGAAGGGGACACGCAACCCGCCGAAGAGCTTCTGGTCGACCAGCATACCGAGATGGGCGCCGGCCTCCATGGCGGTGGCGATCTCGAAAGCGGCGCCGCGGCTGTTGGGGATGAGCGTGCCCATCAGCGCCTCGCGCTCGGCCAGCATGTCCTCGCCGAAATGGGCGTTGGACGGGGCGCGATAGGGCAGCACCGTCTTCAGCCCGAACTTGGTGGCGATGGCGCCGAGCACCTCCCAGTTGGCGAGATGGGCGGTGAAGATGACCGCCGTGCGGCCGTCGTCGCGGAGCGAAACGAACTGGTCGATGCCGCTGACCGTGATCGGCCCCTCGTCCGGCCGGGCGGGATCGAAGGGCGCCGTCATCTCTTGCAGAAACAGGAACTCGACGGCGACCGAGGCGAAGTTCGCCCAGCAGCCGCGGAGGATCGCGGCGCGCTCGGCTGCCGACTTCTCGGGGAAGGCCATGGCGAGGTTGTTGGCCGCCGTCCTGTGCTCGGGCAGGAGCGGGCCGACGAGGCGGACCAGGAAGGTGACGATGGCGATAGCGCGGCGACGGCCGATCCAGCGCACGAAGCGGATGAGATGGCGCACGACGAAGGCGACGAAGCGCTCGACGCCGTCGGAACGCAGGAAGCGCTTGAACCAGGTGTTGCCGCGGAAGCGCTTCGCCCGCTTGAGCCGTGGGCTCTTCTTGTCCGGTCCGGTGGCGTCGCTGGTCAAAGCGTCACGATGATCTTGCCGAACACGTTGCGCAATTCGAGGCGGGCGAGCGCCGCGTCGATTTCATCGAGGCCGATCACCGTATCGATGACCGGACGGGCGACGCCGGCCGCCATCTTGTCGAGCACCGTGGCGAGGTTGCGCAAGTTGCAGCCGAAGCTGCCGATCAGGCGCAACTGCCGCTGATAGAGCTGGAAGAGGTTGATCTCGGCGCTGACCCCGGTGGTCGAGCCGCAGGTGACCAGCACGCCGCCGCGCTTCATGGAGAACATGGAGCGGGCGAAGGTGTCCGGCCCGACATGCTCGAAGACGACGTCGACGCCCTCCTTGTTGGTGAGCTTGCGCACCACGCCCTCGAAGCGCTCCTCGCGGTAGTTGATGACGTGGTCGGCGCCGAGCGCGCGTGCCTTCTCGGCCTTGTCGTCGCTGCCGACCGTGGTGATGACGATGGCGCCAACCGCCTTGGCGAGCTGGATGGCGGCGGTGCCGATGCCGCTGCCGCCGGCCTGGACGAGCACGGTCTGGCCGGCTTCGAGATGGGCATTGTCGAACAGCATGTGCTCGGCGGTGCCGTAGGTGATCGGCGCGCAGGCGGCCTTGACGACATCGATGCCGGCCGGCGCCGGCACCACCAGCCGGGCGGCGACGTTGAGTTTCTCGCGCGCCAGCCCGTCGACATGGAAGCCGCGGATGCCGGCGACGTTGACGCAGAAATTGTCGCGGCCCGCCCGGCAGGCGGGACAGGTGCCGCAGGTCTCGGCGCCGAACAGCGCCACGATCTGGCCGGGCTTGAGGTGACCGACGCCCGCGCCGACGCTGACGATCTCGCCGGCGGCCTCGGCGCCGACCACGATCGGCAGCTTGCGTTTGGCGAAGGCCATGCCGCGCCAGCCCCACACGTCGATGTGGTTGAGCGCCACCGCGCCGATCCTGACCTGCACCTCGCCCTCGGCCGGCGGCGGCGGCTCATCCATGTCGACGACGGCGAGCTGCCGGCTATCGAGAACCTGGAGCGACCGCATCAGACGGAGGTTCCGACGCGCCGTGTCACCGACCTCCTCTCCCGCCTTCGGGGGAATGTCCAGTCGATAAATCGACTTGATGGCTCGCGCCAGCGAGCCGTTGGCGAAGCTGGAGAGGGCGCGCACGGGACAACTACAAAAGCCTGTGCCTGGTGAGCCCCCCTCTCTGTCCCTCCCCCAGGGGGGAGGGACCAGCCGCAGCACGTGGCTGCGGTCACAGCGCGCCATCATGACCACCTGCAGCTACGCCGGCTCGGCGCCGATCAGGAGGCAGGCGTTCTGGCCGCCGAAGCCGAAGGAGTTCGACAGGACCATGTCGACCTCGGCGTTGCGCGCCTGGTTGGGCACCACGTCGAAATCGATCTCGGGATCGGGCGCGTTGTAGTTGATGGTCGGCGGCAGCACGCCCTCCTCGATGGTCTTGATCGAGAAGATCGCCTCGATGGTGCCGGCGGCGGTCAGCGTGTGGCCGATCATCGACTTGTTGGAGCTGATCGGGACGTGTCTCATGCGCTCGCCGATGACCGCCTGCAGCGACATCGCCTCCATCTTGTCGTTCTCCGGCGTCGAGGTGCCGTGGGCGTTGACGTACTCCGACCGCATCCGGCGTCAGGCCGGCGTCGGCGATGGTGGTGCGGATGGCGCCGATGATGGCCGCGCCGTCGGGGCGCGAGCGGGTGCGATGGAAATCGTCGGCCTTCTCGCCGATGCCGCGCATGATGGCGTGGATCTTGGCGCCGCGCGCGACCGCGGCGTCGTAGTTCTCCAGCACCAGCGCGGCGGCCCCCTCGGCGATGACGAAGCCGTCGCGATCCTTGGAGAAGGGACGCGACACGCCCTCGGGCGGCTCGTTGGTGCCGGACAGCGCCGAGAGCAGGCCGAAGCGGATCATCATCTCCGGGTTCACCGAGCAGTCGGCGCCGAGCGAGATGGCGGCATCGGTGTCGCCGCGGCGGATCGCCTCGACGCTGAGCTGGATGGCGGTGGCGCCGGAGGCGCAGGCCGTGGTCAGCGAGATCGGCGCGCCCTTCGAGCCGATCTCCTCGGCGATGCCCTCGGCGATGAAGCCGAGCAGCGTGTGGTGATAGCCGTCGTCGTCATTCGCCCCGCGCGCGGCGCCGATCATGCGGTCATAGGCGTTGCCCTCGGCCGGCGGCGCGGCGTGGAAGATGCGGCGGCGATAGGGCCACTCCATCTCGGCCGGCGGCAGGGCGGCATAGAGCGGCCCGGGGAAATCGCCCTTGCTGCCGATGGCGGCATCGGCGATCGCCTCTTCCGCCGCCAGGATGCCGGCGCGCATGGTGATGTCCATGGCGCTGTCGCCGTCCTGCCAGAGATAGTCGATGGCGCCGGCGATGCGGGTGCGCATGTTGTCGGTGCGAAAGCGCGAGATCGTTTTGATGCCCGAGCGGCCGGCGGTGAGCCCCGCCCAGGAATCGGCGACGCCCCGGCCGAGCGAGGAGATCATGCCGTAGCCGGTCACGGCGACGACGGGGCGTCCAAGATGGTCCCGGGTCTCAGCCATCACTCACCTCCGTCAGTTGACTGCCTCGATGAGGCCCATGCCCTCGCCGCGCCAGATGCCCATCGTGGTGATGGCGATACGCTCCGGCTGGCGCGCCGCGGGCTGCTCGAAGCCGCTCTCGTCGGCCGGCTGGAAGAAACGCCCGCGCTTGAGCGCCAGCGCCGCGAGCCCGGCCATGGCCGGGAAGGTCGCGCCGGCAACCGTGCCCAGGAGCGTGCTCGGCGCCCGCACGGTATCGACCCGGCCGGCGGCGATCAATCGCTCGATCAGCGCCTTCTCCTCCTGCGTCTGCATGGCAACGCCGGTGGCGCCGGAGAGGACCGCGACTGGCGGGCTGCCGACGGGCAGCATGGCGTCGAACTGGCGGGTGGCGGCGGCGGTGACGTCGCCCGGGCGGCGGCGGGTCTGGTCGGCGCGCACGTCGGCCAGCCGCGCATAAGGCTTGCGGCCGCGCGCCTCGGCGTGCTCGCGCGCCTCGAGCACGATGAAGCCGCCGGCGGAGCCGAAGATCGAGCCGCCGCCCTCGGCCTGCCGCGCCCACACCGAGACCGGGTCGCCGGCCCACAATATGCCGCCGAGCGCGCAGTTGAGCACGGTGTCCTTGCGGTCGGCCTGGCTGGTGCCGCCGACCAGGAAGATGTCGCCCTGGCCGGCGCGGATGCGGCGCCAGGCGACCTCGGCGGCGCTGACGCCGGCGATCTCCTCGCCCATGAAGGTGCGCGAGGAGCCGGTGAGCTTGTGGACGATGGAGATGTTGCCGGCGAGCAGGTTGGGAAGCTGGGCGAGGAACAGGGTCGGGCGCAAATCGTTGGACAGGCGCTGGTTGAGATAGGCGGCAGCGTCGGGCGCCTCTTCGAGGCCCTTGAGAATGCTGTCGTCGACGTCCTCGTCGCGGGCGCCGCCATCGGCGGCAACCACCGCATGGGTGTGGCTGAGGATATCGAGATTGCCGGCGATGCCGGCATCCTCCAGCGCCAGGCCGGCGGTATAGACGCCCAGCCGCTGCCAGGTTTCCATCTGGCGCTGGTCGGCGCGCTTGGGGATCTGCTTGTCGAGATCGAGCGGCACCATCGGGTGGATGGAATAGGGCGGCACGAAAGTGCGGTCGACCACCGGCCGCGGGCGCTCGGCCTCGACCATCGCCTGCCAATGGGCGTCGAGGCCCTCGCCGAGGCTCGAGGCCAGGCCGATGCCGGTGATCCAGACCTCGCGTGCCATCTAATCCACCATCGGTGTCGTCGCCGCGCCGTCGACCGGGATGAGCGGGATGCGGCGATGGAACTCGTCGCGCAGCACGTCGTTCGGCCAGTCGGTCGAGATCATCACCACCTCGGCATCGGCGGCGACCTCATCGCGCACCCTGACGGCGGTCTCGGCGATCGAGAAGCCGGAGCCTTCGTGGGTGATCTTGGCGCTGACGATCATGGTGTCGCCGGGCACGACGAAGCGGCGGAACTTGGCCCGCTTGATGCCGCCGAGGAAGACGAACTTGGCCAGCTCCTGCCGGCGCAGCAGCAGGTAGCCGGCGGCGTGGTTCATGAATTCCAGCATCATCACGCCGGGCAGCACGGGGTAGCGCGGGAAGTGCCCGTCGAATACCGGGCTGGTCTCGGGCAGGGTGCCGACCACGCGGATGGTCAGGCCATCCACGTCCAGTTCCTCAACACGGTCGATGAGATCGAAATACTCGAGTCGCATCGGGCGGACCGGGCCGTTCAGCCCGATTTCTGGGCGACGAGTTCGTCGATCCGCGCCGCCAGGTTCTTGAGGATGAAGTAATCCTCGACCGAAGCGTTGCCGGCGTTGACCTCCTTGGTCCACGCCTCGAGGGGGATCTTGATACCGAACTTCTTGTCGAGGGCGAAAACGATATCGAGAAAGTCCAGGCTGTCGATGCCCAGATCGTCGATGGCATGCGCCTCGGGCGTGATCTCCGACAGCGGGATTTCGCTGGTCTCGTGGATGACCTGGGCGACAGTGTCGAAGGTCGCAGACATGGTCTTGGCATTCCCCTAGTGGACCGCGCGTCGCCACCCCCCGGCTCGGCGCGGCAACCGGAACCGGAGCTTGCAGCTCATAACCTGGAGGCAGCGCCCCGGATATTGCAGCCGCGCCGCGCTATTTGCAACGCGGCCGTAGCGCCCCGGCGGGCAGATGGGAAGGTTCCCGCCAAGACGCCAAGCGGGGTCAATACAGGCCTTGTCGCACCCTGTCCACCATCCTGAACGGCCCGGGGTAGGCTGCAGTTGCCCGCAACCCTGGCGGCCGGCCACGACTTTCGTGAAGAGCTGCCGCTCGGACATGGCTGGCGCGGAGACCGAGAGTCGTGGCACAAACGCCCCAACTCTCCCCTGCGGGAGAGCCGAAACGGCTTGCGCCGTTTCGGGGAGGGGTCAGGGCCTCTCCCGCGAACGGACCTCCTCGCGAAATCGCCCATCATGACGCCCAGCCGCCCCGATCCCGTCCAGCCTGCCGCGGAACAGCACGGCCGCCGCTTCGCCGCCATCGACGCCATCCGCGGCGCGGCGATCGTGGCGATGGTCATCTATCATGGCGGCTTCGACCTCTCGGTCCGCCGCCTGATCCCGGTCGACGTGGTCAGCGACCCGGGCTGGACCGTGCTCGCCCGCCTCACCGCCGGCACCTTCCTCATGCTGGTCGGCTGGAGCCTGGTGCTGGCGACGCGCAACGGCTTCAGGCCGCGGCCCTACCTGCGCCGGCTGGGGATCATCGTCGGCGCGGCGCTGCTGGTGACGGTGGTGACCTGGTGGGCGGAGCCGCAGAGCTTCGTCTTCTTCGGCATCCTGCACGAGATCGCGCTGGCCAGCGTGCTGGCGCTACCCTTCCTGTGGCTGCCGACCGTGGTGGCGGCGCTTGCCGCGGCGGTGGTGATCGCGCTCCCCTTCGTCTATTCCAGCCCGCTCTTCGACTGGCCGCCGCTGTGGTGGGTCGGCCTGCCGACGACGCCGCCGCTGACGGTCGACTATGTGCCGGTCTTCCCGTGGTTCGGCGTGGTGCTGGCCGGGCTGGTGCTCGGGCGGCTGTTCCTCGCCTATTCGCTCGACACGCCCTTCGCGCGCTGGCGGCCCACCGAACGCTTCGGCAAGGCGCTCACCTGGGCGGGGCGGTGGAGCCTCGCCATCTACCTGATCCACCAGCCGGTCTTCTACGGGCTCCTGTGGGCGGCAAGCCCCTTCGTCAAGCCGGACGAGACGGTGCTCCAGCGCACCTTCATGGATCAATGCTCCCAGGCCTGCCATCGCCAGGGCCGCGACGACGCCACCTGCAACACGTTCTGCGGCTGCATGTACACCAACCTCGCCGGCACCGACCTGATGCAGGCGCGCACGATGGCGGACCTCACCGACGACCAGCGCACCCGCTGGAACGGCATCCTGGCGGCCTGCCGGCCGCCGGACAGCGCCAACTAGCGCTGCCTTCCCCGGCGGTCAGCGGATGCGGGAGCGGCCGGGGTGGGCCTCTTCCCAACGGCCGGGCACGGCGTCGTAGACGTCCTCGGGGTCGAGGCCGGCGTCGCGCATGAGATGCTCGGACAGCCGCGACACGCATGCCAGCGTCCGCCGCTGGCGCCGCCAGCGCAGATAGGCCTGGAAAATCTCGGCCACGGAAACCGCCGGAAGCAGGCTCGTCCGTTCGCAGCACGGTTCGGTCATCGCGATCGTCGTCATCGTCCTTTCTCCATCAACAGTTCGATTGAATCGATTTATTAAATCGGTTCAATATGCCTTGTCCGATCCCGAGTCAAGGAGAAATTGAATCGGTTTAACGGCCCTGCTATATGTGCCCTGGGCGCTTGCTGAGGATGGACGACCGATGGCAGCAGCCAGACCGGGCAGGACCGCGAAGCTCGCCGATGTCGCCAAGGCGGCGGGGGTGTCGGCCGGCACCGTTTCCAACGTCTTCAACCGGCCGAAGGTGGTGAGCGCCGAGGTCCAGGCGCGGGTGCGCAAGGTCGCCGGAGAGCTCGGCTACAGCGCCGACCCGGCCGGCCGGCTGCTGCGCGCCGGCAAGGTCAACGCCATCGGCGTCGCCGTCGCCGAACCGCTTCCCTATTTCTTCAAGGATCCGTTCGCCCGCGTGCTGATGATCGGCATCGCCGAAGCCGCCCAGGCGAGCGGCGCCGGCGTCTCGCTGGTGTCGCTGGCCAACCGGGAAGAGCTCGCCTGGAACGTGCGCAATGCGCTGGTCGACGGCTTCGTTCTCCTGTGCATGGAGGATTCGCACGAGCTGATCCGCTCGGCCAGCGAACGCAACCTGCCGTTCGTGGCGCTGTCGCTGGGTGAGCGCAACACCGCCATCTCGGTGGTCGGCATCGACAACGTCGCCGCCGCGCGGGTGGCGGCCGAGCACCTGGCGGGTCTCGGCCATCGCCACTTCGCCGTCCTGACGATGCGGCTCGACAAGAGCACCTATGGCCGGGTCTCCCTCGCCAAGGTCGAGGCGACGATCGATTCGGAACCGCGCGACCGCGTCCACGGCTATTTCGCCGCCCTCGCCGGACACGGCATCGACACCGCTTCGCTGCCGATCTTCGCGACGCAGGAGGACGAGACCACGGTCCACGCGGCGATGGACGCGATGTTTGCCGCCGGCGCCGTGCCGCCGACCGCGATCCTCGCCCAGTCGGACCGCATCGCGCTTGCCGCGCTCGACTGGCTTTCCGCCCGCGGCATCGCCGTGCCGGACGACGTGTCGATCGTCGGCTTCGACGGCGTGCCGGAAAGCGCCACCTCGACGCCGCCGCTGACCACGATCGTCCAGCCGATCGTCGAGATCGGCCGCCGCGCGGCCGAACGGATCCTCGACTACGACGGGATCGTGCGGCGCGAGACCGTCGATTTCTCGTTGGTGGTGCGCGGCTCCACGGCGCCGCCGCCGAAAACCTAGGGCCGCTGCACCCCGGTCGCCGAGACGTAGACCGAATAGAGCGCGAAGGTGCAGCAGACGAAGAGCCGGTTCCGCTTCGGCCCGCCGAAGACGACATTGGCGACGGTCTGCGGGAAATTGAGCCGGCCGAGCATGTCGCCCTCGGGGTCATAGACCTCGACCGAAGGGCCGGCGCTGGTCCACACGTTGCCGTCGGTATCCAGCCGGAAACCGTCGGGAAGGCCGTTGCCGGTCTCGCAGAAGACGCCGTCGTCGCTGAGGCTGCCGTCCGCCCCGACCTTGAAGGCGCGGATATGGGTGGGGAAATCCGGGTCGTGGCTGCGGCCCGAATCGGCGATGTAGAGGATCGCCTCGTCGGGCGAGAAGGCGAGGCCGTTCGGCATCTTGAAGTCGTCGGCGACGACCGTGATCGCGCCGGTCGCGGGATCGACGCGATAGACGTAGCAGCCGTCCTGCTCCATCTCGGCCTTGTGGCCCTCATAGTCGCTCATGATCCCGTAGTTGGGATCGGTAAACCAGATGGTGCCGTCCGACTTCACCACCACGTCGTTGGGCGAGTTGAGGCGCTTGCCATGGTAGCTGTCGGCGATGACGGTGATGGTGCCGTCGGGCTCGGTGCGGGTGATGCGGCGGCCGCCATGCTCGCAGGTCACCAGCCGACCCTCGCGGTCGCGGGTGTTGCCGTTGGAATAGTTGGAATCGCGGCGGAAGACATCGACCGCGCCGTCCCAGGTCCAGCGCAGCATGCGGCTGTTGGGGATGTCGCTCCATACCAGCATGTTGGCGTCGGCGAACCATACCGGCCCCTCCGCCCAGCGGCACTGGTCGAACAGCACCTCCTTGCGGGCCGACCCCTGGGTCATGGCGCGGAAGCGGCGATCGAAATATTCGGTGTCCTCGCTGACGAGTGTCACGGGTAGTCTCCCTTCACTGCGCGACCGGCGTGCCGGGCCTAGCCTGCCTCCGGCCGGATGACGCCCTTCTTCAGGATGATGTTGCCGTAGAGCCGGCGCTCGCCGCTGGCGATGGTGACGAAGGTCTTCTCGGCCCGCTCGTAGAAGGCGAAGCGCTCGATGGTGCCGACCGCAAATCCGGGCGCCCGCCTGTCGACGGTCTCGCGGAACAGGTGACAGACCTCCGGCACCGACTTGGGGTCGCCCACCGGCTCCATGGTGAAGGCGGCGCAATCGACGAAGTCGTCGAGCGGCATCAGCGACAGCACCGCGTCGAGGGCGCGGACGGCATCGACCCCGTCGAGGCGGACGAGGCGGTTGGCCTTGCTGGTCGACGGGAAATTGGCGTCGACGATGACCAGTTCGTCGCCGTGGCCCATGGCGCGCAGCGCGTGCAGCAGTTCCGGTCCGAGGATCGGATCGATTCCGAAGAGCATGTGATGTCCTCCCTGTTCGGGCGATGATCCCGCGCCGGGCCGGCTCGCGTCAATCGCGCTGACGTCACGCCTTGCGACAGGGCGCCGCAGCGGGCATTGTTGGCGCTCTCACGGGCTTCAGACCCCGTGTCCCGTCCCACCGTTCGCACACACGATCAAGGAACAGCCCCATGGAAACCCGCAAGCTCGGGCCGTCCGGCCTTGAGGTATCGCTGGTCGGCCTCGGCACCAACCAGTTCGGCGGCCGCCTCGACCTGGAGGCGTCGCGCAAGGTCATCCACAAGGCGCTCGATCTTGGCGTCACCCATTTCGACACCGCCGACATCTACGGCAACAGCGGCGGATCGGAGACGATCATCGGCCAGGTGCTGGGCGAGCGCCGCGGGCAAGTGACGCTCGCCACCAAGTTCGGCAAGCTGATGGCCGGCTCCCACGAGCAGCACCGCGGCAGCCGCGCCTACCTGCTGTCGGCGGTCGAGGCGAGCCTGACGCGGCTCAAGACCGACGTGATCGACCTCTTGTGGATGCACGAGCCGGACCCGTCGACGCCGATGGAGGAGACCTTCCGGGCGCTCGATGAGCTCACCCGGGCCGGCAAGGTGCGCGCCGTCGGCGCCTCCAATTTCGACGCGGCGCAGCTCACTGCCGCCGCGGCTGCGGCCAAGGCGGTCGGCGTGCCAGGGATTCGTCGCCTGTCAGGATCAGTACAGCCTGCTCCACCGCGTGCACGAGACCGGGCTGTTCCCGGCGATGCAGGCGCTGGGCCTGTCCCTGGTTCCCTATTTTCCGCTGTCGGGCGGGGCGCTGTCGGGCAAGTACCGCAAGGACAAGGCCTTTCCCGCCAATACCCGGCTCACCGAGGAGAGCCGCTTCGTCAAGCCGCACTGGGACACGATCGAGGCGCTGACTGGCTTCGCCGAGGCCCGCGGCCACACGCTGCTCGAACTCGCCATGAGCTGGCTCGCCTCAAAGCCGCTCACCGCCTCGATCATCACCGGCGCGACCAAGCCGGAACAGGTCGAGGCCAATGCCGGCTCGGTCGGCTGGACGCTGACGGCGGAGGAAATGGCGGAGGTGGACCGGCTCACTGCCGCTTGACGGGGGTCAAGGGCGGCGGCGGCACCCTCTGGCAAGGAGGCGCCCGCCACACCACATATCGCAAAATTGCGATATGTCCGCCGGTGCGTCGCCGGCGCGCTTCCAGGAGCCCGTACGTCCATGCCCGCAGAGACCCGCCACATCGTCTGTCCCCATTGCGCCGCCGTGAACCGCCTGCCCGGCGACAAGCCGGCAGCGGAGACCCGGGAGGCCAAATGCGGCGTCTGCCACGAGCCGCTGTTCTCCGGCCACCCGGAGGCCGCGACCACGGCCAACTTCGCCAAGCACATCGCCCGCAACGACGTGCCGGTGGTGGTCGACTTCTGGGCCGAGTGGTGCGGACCGTGCAAGATGATGGCGCCGATCTTCGAGCGCGTGGCGGCCGAGATGGAGCCCAACATCCGCTTCCTCAAGCTCGACACCGAGAGCGAGCCGGACATCGCCAACCGCTATCGCATCCAGGGCATTCCCACCCTGATGGTCTTCCGCAAGGGCCGGCCGATCGCCCATCGCGCCGGCGCCATGGACGCCGGCAGCCTGAAGGCGTGGCTCGCCCAGGTGACGGCGGCCTGAGGCGAAGCGTCGCGCGCGCGCCCATCGGCGAGGCCAGCCTGACGCGACCCCCTCCTATCCTCCCGCTTTCAGGCTAGGGGATGCACACATTTCTAAGGCTCCAGCCGTTTGCGAGCGCTCGGAAGTACTCGATGCCGTTTTTGAATGTGATTGGCCCCGGGGGTTTGGACGAGGGATAGCCATCCCATCCGCCGAGCCTGGCGATGATCCACGCCGCCCATGCGAGGCTCGATTTGGGGTGCGGGTTCTTCTGCAGCGCGGTAGCGCCCTCGACGCGCTGATTGGCGGCTTCGAGGACGGTGATGTCGTCAGTGGAGAAGACGAGGTTTGCCGAGCGCCGGTCGCCGCCGTCGCGGGCCTGAACCAGCTGCAGCGTGAGGCAAGCGGCTTTGGCGGCGATGGCAATCAGCTTGACCAGGCGATCGGCGATGGCGATCTGGCTATCCTCGACTTTCAGCCCCTGCTGCTTCATCAACCTGAACAGCTGCTCGATCATCCAGCGTTGCGCGTACCAATCGACGATCTGCCAGGCGGCCAACCCCGGGAAGGGGAGGTCAGCCGGCGCAGCCGGCGAGGAGGGGCTCGGCGTGTTCTCGTCTGGCAACTGCACCGACATTTGGTTTGGTCGTCCCCTCGCCCCATTGGGGAGAGGGACAGGGTGAGGGGGCGAGAGCCCATCCAGATAACTCCGCGCCCCCTCACCCGCTCGCTTCGCTCGCGACCTCTCCCCGGCGGGGAGAGGTGTTGCGCCGTGCCACATGCGATTGCCCTACCCTGAAGGGGGAGGTTGGGCGGGGTGGTTGCGGCATGCTTCCTCCCTCCCCCGCGTGAGAGCGGGGAGGGTGGCCGGCGATAGCCGGCGGGGTGGGGGCGAGGGCAAGCGCCTGTCCCATTATCGCACCGCCCCGCCGACCGGGGACAAGATAAGACTTATCCCCCTCTCCCGAACCGCCCCCATATTGGTTCGCATCCTCGCTCAAATGAGGGGCGTCTCCGGAGGCGTCTTGAGATGGAGCGGGGTGCGGTGCCCCCGCGGGCCGGATTCGCTTATCCGGTTCTCGGGGCGATCCCGGCGGGACCGTCGGCACTACGACCGGCCGCCGAAAGGCTTGAACCCAGCGCAAATGCTGGGCGTAGAGCTCGCCGGGAAACGGAGCAGAAAATCACCGCGGCGGGTGCTCGGGTCGAGTGCCCCAGTTTTCGCGGAGTAACCGCACGGCAATCGCCGGGCGCCCGCCACCCCCTCGTTCGCGAGGGAACGCTTTGAAAGGTTCATGGCTCGGTGCTCTTGGCACGCGAGAACGATGGTGTTTGTCGTCCTCGCGAAAGCGAGGACCCAGTAATCGCTGGCGTAAGCGACTCCATCACAAACGCCCGCGATTACTGGGCCCCGGCCGGAGCCTGTCGTCACTGCCGTTCGCGGCTCGCTCGCAGGTACCTGCGTCTGCTGGGTGCCCGCTCGGGGCCGGACACCACAGGCGAGGAGGCGGAGGGCCGATCAGTCCTTGGCGCGCTCGACGTAGGAGCCGTCGGCGGTCATCACCACGATGCGCGTGCCGACCGCGATGTGCGGCGGCACGTTGGTCTTCACACCGTTGGAAAGCAGCGCCGGCTTGTAGGACGAGGCGGCGGTCTGGCCCTTCATCGCCGGGTCGGTCTCGACCACTTCCAGCGTCACCCGCTGGGGCAGCTCGATGGCGATCGGCAGGCCGTTGTAGAGGCTCAGGCGAACGGTCATGTTCTCCTGCAGGTAGGGCGCCTGGTCGCCGACGATATCCTTCGACACATGCACCTGCTCGTAGTTCTCGCCGTTCATGAAGGTGAAGCCGTCGCCGTCCTCGAACAGGTACTGGTAGTCATGGTCCTCGACGAAGGCGCGCTCCATCTGCTCGGTGGTCTTGTAGCGCTGCGACACCTTCACGCCGTCGGAAATGCGGCGCATGTCGATCTGGGTGGTGGGCGTGCCCTTGCCGGGATGGAAGTTCTCGGCGGTGAGCACGACATAGAGCTGGCCGTCGACCTCGACGACATTGCCCTTGCGGACCTGGCTGGCGATGACTTTCAAGGTGACCTCGATTATGGCTCGGACGGCACCTGGGGCCGCCAATTCGGCGCGCACCTTAGCGATTTTGCCGGGGACTGCCAGAGGATTATGCACCTAGATGACCGCGAACGCGCGCCCGAAATGACCGGATTGCCGCCCTTCTGGGACCATGGACGCCATCGCGACCGGCGGCCGTTCCTGCTCGCCCGCAACCGCATCGCGGCGGCGCTTCATGCCTGGTTCGCCGGCCAGGGCTTCGTCGAGACCGAGGCGGCGATCCTGCAGGTATCGCCGGGAAACGAGACCCACCTGCACGGATTCGCCACCGAAATGATCGGCCCGGACGGCGCCCGCGCCGTCCGCTACCTGCACACCTCGCCGGAATTCGCGCTGAAGAAGCTGCTGGCGGCGGGCGAGGACAGGATCGTCGATTTCGCCCGCGTCTTCCGCAATCGCGAGCGCGGCCCCCTGCATGCGCCGGAGTTCACCATGGTCGAGTGGTACCGCGCCAACGCTCCCTATGAGGCGATCATGGCGGACTGCTCGGCGGTCCTGGCGCAGGCGGCGGAGGCCGCCGGCAGCACGACGCTCGTCTGGCGCGGGCGCGCGGCCGACCCCTTCGCCGAGCCGGAGCGGCTGAGCGTGGCCGACGCCTTCCTCCTCCATGCCGGCATCGAGCTGGTCGGCTGCCTCGATGACCGCCCCGCCTTCGCCGCGGCGGCCGCCAGCCGGGGCATCCGCGTTGCCGCCGACGACACCTGGTCGGACATGTTCAGCCGCGTGCTGGTGGAGAAGGTCGAGCCTCAGCTCGGCATCGGCCGCGCCACTCTGCTCACCGACTATCCGCTGAGCGAGGCGGCGCTGGCACGGGCGAAGCCCGACGATCCGCGTTTCGCCGAGCGCTTCGAGCTCTATGCCTGTGGCGTCGAGCTCGCTAACGGCTTCGCCGAGTTGACCGACCCGGCCGAGCAGCGCCGGCGCTTCGCCGCCGACATGGATGAGAAGGAGCGCATCCACGGCGAGCGCTATCCGCTCGACGAGGATTTTCTCGCCGCGCTCGCCCATATGCCGGAGGCCAGCGGCGTGGCACTCGGCCTCGATCGCCTGGTGATGCTGGCGACCGGCGCCACGTCCATCGACCAGGTGCAATGGACGCCGGTGGCCGGCGTGGAGGGCGCGCCATGAACCAGGTGCCGTTTACGCGCAGGGCGCCTGCCACATCCGTCCCCTCTCCCCAGCGGGGAGAGGGACAGGGTGAGGGGGGGCCGACTTATTCGGATAGCGCGGCGCCCCCTCACCCGCGCCTTCGGCGCGACCTCTCCCCCCAGGGGAGAGGTGACCACGCTGGGCCCACACTGCGCTCCGTCCGCGATCTCGTTGCTGCCGGCCTTGCGCCCGAAGCGAAGCGGAGCGAACTGGAGGCCGTGGCGGCGCGCTATGCGGTGGCGATCACGCCGGCCATGGCCGATCTCATCGACCCGACAGATTCCGCCGACCCCATCGCGCGCCAGTTCGTGCCCGACGCCGCGGAACTGGCGACGACGCCTGCCGAGCGCGTCGATCCGATCGGCGACGGCGTGCATCAGGTGAGCGAGGGGCTGATCCACCGCTATCCCGACCGGGTGCTGCTCAAGCTGGTCTCCGTGTGCCCGGCGTTTGCTGGGTGTCCGCTCGGGGGCGGGCACCACAGGAGAGGCTGCAGAGGTCCGATCAGTCCTTGGCGCGCTCGACGTAGGAGCCGTCGGCGGTCATCACCACGATGCGCGTGCCGACCGCGATGTGTGGCGGCACGTTGGTCTTCACACCGTTGGAAAGCAGCGCCGGCTTGTAGGACGAGGCGGCGGTCTGGCCCTTCATCGCCGGGTCGGTCTCGACCACTTCCAGCGACACCCGCTGCGGCAGTTCGATGGCGATCGGCAGGCCGTTGTAGAGGCTGAGGCGAACGGTCATGTTCTCCTGCAGGTAGGGCGCCTGGTCGCCGACGATATCCTTCGACACATGCACCTGCTCGTAGTTCTCGCCGTTCATGAAGGTGAAGCCGTCGCCGTCCGCGAAGAGGAACTGGTAGTCATGGTCCTCGACGAAGGCGCGCTCCATCTGCTCGGTGGTCTTGTAGCGCTGCGACACCTTCACGCCGTCGGAAATGCGGCGCATGTCGATCTGGGTGGTGGGCGTGCCCTTGCCGGGATGGAAGTTCTCGGCGGTGAGCACGACATAGAGCTGGCCGTCGACCTCGACGACATTGCCCTTGCGGACCTGGCTGGCGATGACTTTCAAGGTGACCTCGATTATGGCTCGGACGGCACCGGGGCCGCCAATTCGGCGCGCACCTTAGCGATTTTGCCGGGGACTGCCAGAGGATTATGCACCTAGATGACCGCGAACGCGCGCCCGAAATGACCGGATTGCCGCCCTTCTGGGACCATGGACGCCACCACGACCGGCGGCCGTTCCTGCTCGCCCGCAACCGCATCGCGGCGGCGCTTCAGTGCCTGGTTCGCCGGCCAGGGCTTCGTCGAGACCGAGGCGGCGATCCTGCAGGTATCGCCGGGAAACGAGACCCACCTGCACGGATTCGCCACCGAAATGATCGGCCCGGACGGCGCCCGCGCCGTCCGCTACCTGCACACCTCGCCGGAATTCGCGCTGAAGAAGCTGCTGGCGGCGGGCGAGGACAGGATCGTCGATTTCGCCCGCGTCTTCCGCAATCGCGAGCGCGGCCCCCTGCATGCGCCGGAGTTCACCATGGTCGAGTGGTACCGCGCCAACGCTCCCTATGAGGCGATCATGGCGGACTGCTCGGCGGTCCTGGCGCAGGCGGCGGAGGCAGCCGGCAGCACGACGCTCGGCTGGCGCGGGCGCGCGGCCGACCCTTTCGCCGAGCCGGAGCGGCTGACCGTGGCCGACGCCTTCCTCCTCCATGCCGGCATCGAGCTGGTCGGCTGCCTCGATGACCGCCCCGCCTTCGCCGCGGCGGCCGCCAGCCGGGGCATCCGCGTTGCCGCCGACGACACATGGTCGGACATGTTCAGCCGCGTGCTGGTGGAGAAGGTCGAGCCTCAGCTCGGCATCGGCCGCGCCACCCTGCTCACCGACTATCCGTTGAGCGAGGCGGCGCTGGCACGGGCGAAGCCCGACGATCCGCGCTTCGCCGAACGCTTCGAGCTCTATGCCTGCGGCGTCGAGCTCGCCAACGGCTTCGCCGAGCTGACCGACCCGGCCGAGCAGCGCCGGCGCTTCGCCGCCGACATGGACGAGAAGGAGCGCATCCACGGCGAGCGCTATCCGCTCGACGAGGATTTTCTCGCCGCGCTCGCCCACATGCCGGAGGCCAGCGGCGTGGCGCTCGGCCTCGATCGCCTGGTGATGCTGGCGACCGGCGCCACGTCCATCGACCAGGTGCAATGGACGCCGGTGGCCGGCGTGGAGGGCGCGCCATGAACGAGGTGCCGTTTACGCGCAGGGCGCCTGCCACATCCGTCCCCTCTCCCCAGCGGGGAGAGGGACAGGGTGAGGGGGGGCCGACCTATCCGGATAGCGCGGCGCCCCCTCACCCGCGCCTTCGGCGCGACCTCTCCCCCCAGGGGAGAGGTGACGGCACGCTGGGCCCACACTGCGCTCCATCGCCGATCTCGTTGCCGCCGGCCTCGCGCCCGAAGCGAAGCGCGACGCGCTGGAGGCCGTGGCGGCGCGCTATGCGGTGGCGATCACGCCGGCCATGGCCGATCTCATCGACCCGGACGATCCCGCCGACCCCATCGCGCGCCAGTTCGTGCCCGACGCCGCCGAGCTGGCGACGACGCCGGACGAGCGCGCCGACCCGATCGGCGACGGCGTGCATGCAGGTCAGCGAGGGGCTGATCCACCGCTATCCCGACCGGGTGCTGCTCAAGCTGGTCTCGGTGTGCCCGGTCTATTGCCGCTTCTGCTTCCGCCGCGAGACGGTGGGCCGGGCCGGCTCAGGCATGCTGTCGCCAGAAGCGGTCGATGCGGCGCTCGGCTACATCCGCGCGCACGACGCGATCTGGGAGGTGATCCTCTCCGGCGGCGACCCGCTGATCGCCGCACCGCGGCGGCTCAAGGCCGTGATGAAGGCGCTCGCCACCATCGACCATGTGAAGGTCGTTCGCTTCCATAGCCGCGTGCCGGTGGTGGCGCCGGAGCGCATCACCGACGAACTGGTGGCGGCGCTCACTGCCTCCGGCAAGACGCCGTGGCTTGCCGTCCACGCCAACCATCCGCGCGAGCTGACGCCGAGGCGCCGCGCAGCGCTTCGCCGGCTTGCCGCGGGCGGCCTGTCGCTGGTCAGCCAGACGGTGCTGCTCAGAGGCGTCAACGACGATGCCGAGACGCTCGCCGCGCTCATGCGCGGTTTCGTCGCGGCCGGGGTCAAGCCCTATTACCTGCACCACGGCGACCTGGCGCCGGGCACCGGCCATTTCCGCACCACGCTTGCCGAAGGCCAGGCGCTGATGAAGGCGCTGCGCGGCCGCCTCTCCGGCCTCTGCCAGCCGACCTATGTGCTCGACATCCCCGGCGGCCACGGCAAGGTGCCGGTCGGCCCCGGCTATGTGGCCTATGAAGACGGCGCCTGCCTGATCGAGGACATCTCCGGCACCCGCCACAAGCTGTCAGACGGCTGACGGGCGGGCTGGGTCTGCCGTCAGGGCCTCTCCCCTAGACAGGGGGCGATCGGGGCGATCTCCCCCGGCACCAACCAAGGAGAGACCTACCATGCGCAAGACCCTCATCGCACTCGTCGCCGTCACCCCGCTGGTCGCGCTCGGCGCCACCGCCTTCGCCGCCCAGCCGGCCGCCACCACCGGCGACGAGCTGTTCGTGAAGGCGGGCAGCCAGTCGACGGTGGCCGAGAAGGCCGAGCCGCTCAAGGGCGTCGACATCAAGAAGATCCGCCTCGGCGACGACAACGGCATCGAGCACGGCGTCCGCGCCGAGGGCAGCGAGATGGGCGAAGGCATGGACGACTAGTCCCTGCCCACCTGCCTCAGAAAGGGCGGCGCACCGCAGGCGCCGCCCTTTCTCTTGGGCCCCACGGCCTTGTGATCGCTAGCGGCCCGATCGTGAACAGCCCCCGCCGCCAAGGCGGCTAAAGTGGACCTCAGATGCAGTCCACGGTCCGCCCCATGATCACCCGCCGCGCGGCGCTTGGCCTGATGGCCGGCGCCTTTGCCATTGTCGCTGTACCAGCCCTGGCGCCCGCCGCCCTGGCCGCCGAGCGCCTGCCTTTCGACCGCCCCGCCTTCCAGGCGGCGCTGGCGACCGGCAAGCCGGTCCTCATCGACGTCTCGGCGACCTGGTGCACCACCTGCAAGCAGCAGCACGTGGTGCTCGACAAGCTCTTTGCCATGAAGCCGTACGCCGGCTTCACCGTGTTCACGGTCGACTACGATACTGAGAAGGACATCATGCGCTCCTTCGGCGTGCAGCAGCGCGCCACGCTTGATCGCCTACAAGGGCGGCGCCGAGGTCGGCCGCCTGTCGTGGGAGACGAGCGAGCCTGCGATCGAAGCGCTGCTCGCCAAGGCCGTCTGAGGCCGGGCAGCGACCCTGACCATGCTCGCCACCGTCGGTCTCGCCTTTGTCGCCGGCGTTCTGTCGATCCTGTCGCCCTGCGTGCTGCCGCTGCTGCCGCTGGTCTTCGCCGGCGCCGCGGCGGAGCATCGCCTCGGACCGCTGGCGCTCGCCGGCGGGCTGGCGCTTTCCTTCACCGTCATCGGCCTGTTCGTCGCCACCGTCGGCTTCGCCATCGGCCTTGATTCGGATTTCTTCCGCCTGGTCGCCGCCATCCTCTTCATCGTCGTCGGCGCCGTGCTCCTGGTTCCGGGTTTGCAGACGCGGCTGGCGACGGCCGCAGGCCCGGTGAGCAACTGGACCGAACAGCGCTTCGGCGGCCTCGCCACCGCCGGCCTGGGCGGCCAGTTCGCCCTCGGCCTGCTGCTCGGCGCGGTGTGGATCCCCTGCGTCGGGCCGACGCTCGGCGCCGCCTCGCTGCTCGCCTCGCAAGGCCGCGACCTCGGCGCCGTGACGCTCGCCATGCTCGCCTTCGGTCTCGGCGCGGCGCTGCCTCTCGCCCTCATCGGCACGCTGTCGCGCGCCGCGATCCTCGCCTGGCGCGACCGCCTCGCCGGCGCCGGCAAGGGCATCAAACTGGCACTCGGCGCCATCCTCATCGTCGTCGGTGCGGCGATCCTCGCCGGCTACGACCACCGGATCGAGACGGCACTGGTCGATGCCTCGCCGGCCTGGCTGACCGAGCTGACGACGCGCTACTGAATCGCTTGGCCCATCGTCACATGCCTGTCACACGACGCGGCGAAAACCCGCCGATCGACCTTGCGGCAGAGGGGTGTGCGGTGAGCGACGAGGCCTACAACGTTCTGTTCATCTGCACCGGCAATTCGGCCCGCTCGATCCTGGCGGAAGCGATCCTCAATCGCGAGGGCAAGGGCCGCTTCAAGGCCTATTCGGCCGGCAGCCATCCGAACGGCACGGTCAATCCGCACGCCCTCAGCCTGCTCGAGAATCTCGGTTACGACATCAGCGGCTGCCGCTCGAAGAGCTGGGACGAGTTCGCCGGCGCGGACGCGCCCGAGATGGATTTCATCTTCACCGTCTGCGACGACGCCGCCGGTGAAGCCTGCCCGATCTGGCCCGGCCGTCCGGCGACCGCCCACTGGGGCGTTCCCGACCCGGCCAGGGCGACCGGCACGCCGGCGGAGATCCAGCTCGCCTTCGACGACGCCTACCGCATGCTGGCGACGCGCATCGGCATCTTCGTCAATCTGCCCCATCTCGACGATGTCAGCCTGCATCACCGGCTGCACGAGATCGGCAAGGTCGATCACGCCTAGGGCAGCGAAGTCCACGGCCGCCCTCAGGCCGGCGGCGGCTCCATCTCCGTCCACGCTTCGGCAATCGCCCCGGCCGTGGTGAACCACACCGCGTCGCGCTTCACCGCAATATCCTCGAACGCCTTCCTGAGTTGCCGCAGGCGGAAGGGCTGCCCGACGATATAGGGGTGCAGCGCGACGCCCATCACCAGGGCCTGATCGCGCGCCTGGTCGCGCATCTCGTCGAACTGGTCGACCATCATGTCGGCAAAGTCCGCCGCCGACATGCGCCGCACGGCGATCGCCGGGATGTCGTTGACCTCCTGCGGATAGGGCACGGCGAGCAGCGGCCCGGCGCGCGTCGCCATCCAGGTCGGCCGGTCGTCGTGGCACCAGTCGAGCAGATAGCGGTAGCCCCGCGCCTTGAGCAGATCAGGCGTCGCATGGGTCTCGGCGATCCACGGCCCCAGCCAGCCGGCAGGCGCCCGGCCGAAATGCGCGGCAAGCCGGTCCGTCGCCTCGCCGATCAGCGCATCCTCATCTGCCGCGTTGAGCCCGCTCTGGCGCTCCGAATTGGTGCGGCCATGGCCGGCGATCTCGTCGCCGCGGCGGCGATGGGCATCGGCAAGTTCGGGGCAGTGGTCGAGGATCGATGAATTGAGCAACACCGTCGCAGGCAGCGACAGCGCGTCGAAGAGATCGATGAGGCGCCAGGCGCCGACGCGATTGCCATAGTCGCGCCAGGCGTAGTTGAGCACGTCCGGCTGGCCGGACGGCGCCAGCTCGGCACCGAGGCCTTCGCCGAAGGCAAAATGCTCGAGATTGATTGCGAAATAGACCGCCAGCCCCTTGCCGTTCGGCCAGGTCCTGGCGATCGGCTGCCTGATCGAGCGATAGGGAAAGCGACCATGATGCGGCAGTCTCATGCGGTCTCCGGCGGCGGCCATTGGTGGCGGACGCCGAAACGTTGCAAGCGCCGCGCCAGCGCCGCCATCAACCCGACTTGAAGCCGATCTTCAGGTGGGTGTTGTCGCAGAACGGCTTGTTGCGTGAGCCGCCGCAGCGGCAGAGCCTGACCTTGGTCACCCGGTCGATGGTTCGCCCGGTGCCGCTGACGATCTCGAGGTTGCCGGAGACCTGAAGCGGCCCGTCCGTCTCAGGCGCGATCGCGACCGGCCCGTCGCGGACGGCCAGCGGCTCCGATTCGCGCGTCGCCGGCTCGCCGGTTGCCGTGAAGGGCAGCGTCTTGTGCGAGCCGTCGCAGAACGGCTTGTTCTGCGAGGCCCCGCAGCGGCAGAGCGTGGCGCGGGTGCCGACGCCGACACCATCGATGGCGAGCGGCCCGTGGAAGGCATAGGGGCCGTTCTCGCGCAGGCGGATGAGGTTGACCGGCGGCGGCGCCTCCGGCGGTCCGCCGTCCTTGCGGACATAGGTGATGGCGCCGGACGGGCAGTTGTGGGCGACGCGGACCAGCGCCTCGGTCTCCATGGTGTCGGGGAAGATCCATTCCCCCGGCGTGTTGGCCTTGAACACCGTGGGGGCGCCCAGCACGCAGTAGCGCGCATGGATGCAGCGCACGCCATCAAAGCTGATGTCGATGGCACGTCCGCTGGCGATCTCGCATGCGCCGCCGCTCGCCGGCTGGTCGTCGGCCTTGGCCGGCGGCGGTGGCGGCGGCAGCGGATGCTCGGCGCCGACCGTCTTGAGATCGGCGATGCCGAAGCGGGCGACCAGCGTGTCGAGCGCGTCCGCCGTGCCGGCAAGCTCGTGGCCCGCCGGGAAGACGTGGCGGGCATGCTTGGCGATCTCGGCCACGCGCTCGGCCATCATGCGCTTCTCGCTGCCACCGCTGGGCAGCCGCGCCGTGTCGCGCAAAGTCGTGAAGGTGATGCCGGCATTGACGCCGGCATGGGCATGGTTGGCCGGCAGGCTCGCCAGATGGGAGCCGATGCGCGGCAGCTGCTCCATCAGCTCGATGGCCATGTCGACGAAGAAGCGCTTGCCCTCGCTGTCGCCGGCGCCGCGGCCGAAGGCCTGCCCCAGGCAGCGCAGCATGGCGCCATAGAGGGAATTGGCCAGGTCGAGGACCGGCGCCGCCTCATGGCTGTTGACGTGGACGCGGTTGGTCGGGTCGAGCGGCGGCCGCATGGTCGGGTTATGGGCCACCGGGAAGGCGGGCGCGAAGGAAGGGTCGGCGGCGAGGAAAGCTTCGTATTCCTCGCGGACGGCGACGAAGCGGTTGTAGTGGCTGTCCTCGCTGTGGCTGGGCGCGCCCTCGCCCTGCTCGATGATGGTCTCGATCGCATCCTCGGCGCTCTTGAGATCGGTGATGGTGCTGACCCCGGGCAGCGAAGCGTCACCGGGGCCGATCTGCGAGGCCGGGTCGCCGCAGAACAGCGCGGTCTCGCCGATGTGATGGGCGAGCACCGCGAGCCCGTGGCGGATGCCGCGATAGAGATGGCCGACGGTGCCGTAGTCCTGGGCGCTCGGCATCAGGCGGCCCTTGGGCATGGTGCGGTGATAGTCGGCCGGGTGGACGAATTCGGAAGAGTCGCGGAGCTCCTTGCCCTCCGGCCGCTCGAGAAAGATGAAATGATCGAGCACGCCGCGCGAGAAGCCGGCGAGCTCCACCACCACGCCGGAGGGATGGTAGCCCTGGGGAACCGGGAAGTTCGGCCGCGACAGGTGGGGGCCGGCGCCGATCGCCACCAGCAGGTTCGAGGCCAGCGTCAGATGGGTCATCTCCTCGATGGCGACCGAGGTGATGGCGCGGCGCCAGCGCTTGACCGCTGCCGCCTGCTCGGCGGTCAGCCCGTCACGCTCGCCGCGCTTGAGGCTCCACGCGGCGTAGAAGTAGCAGCACATCAGGTTGTGCTCGATCGCCGAGGCCTCGGCGAGGAGGTAGATCAGCTCCTCGCGCGTTTCGATGCGGATCTTCGGTTCTTCCAGCGCCATGGCTTCCCCTCCCTGCACCCCCTGGAATTCTGGCACAGGCAGCCGGGAGAGGCGACTCCCGCTGGATTGTGGCTCCGGTCACAGCGACGGCGTCACAGGTGGCGTATCAATGCTAGGGTTTGCCGGCTCAGCGTTGCCCCGGCTTGAGCACGCTTGTTGAAACGGCGGCCGCTTTGCCGCAAGACTGCCGAGAGACATGTTCGTCACCATCGACCCTTCCATCCCCGGCCGCCCTCCCTGCGATGACCACGGCATGAGCCGACCGACCACCGAGGCAAGCGCGCTGGAGCGCGTCAGGAAGCTCGCCTTCTGGCAGGGGCCGATCGAACCGACGCGCGTCTATGGCGGCATCACCAACATCAACTACCGGGTCGAGGACGGCGGCAAGAGCTACTTCGTGCGCGTCGGTGATGACATCCCGGTGCACCACATCCTGCGCTTCAACGAGCGCGCGGCGACCAGCGCCGCCGATGCCGCCGGCATCTCGCCCGAGCTGGTGCACGCCGAGCCCGGCGTGATGATCATGCGCTTCATCGAAGGCATGACCTGCACGGCCGAGGACATCCGCGACCCGGCCCGGCTGAAGCGGGCGATCACGCTGGTCAAGCGCGTGCACCGCGAAATGCCGCGCCACATCAGCGGGCCGATCCTGGCCTTCTGGGTGTTCTATGCCATCCGCAACTACGTGCGCACGCTCGACGAGGCGGGCAGCCGCTACGCCTCGCGGCTGTCCGAACTCGCCGACATCGCCGACGGGCTGGAACTGGCGGTCGGGCCGGTGGACTTCGTCTTCGCCCACAACGACCTCCTGCCCGGCAACTTCATCGACGACGGCGAGCGTCTGTGGCTGATCGACTGGGACTATGGCGGCTTCAACGCGCCGCTCTTCGACCTCGCCAACCTGGCTTCGAACAGCAACTTCGACCGCGAGCAGGAGGCTTGGCTGCTGCACACCTATTACGGCCGGCCGCCGGACCCGCGGCTCATCGCCAGCTTCGACGCCATGAAATGCGCATCGCTGATGCGCGAGGTGCTGTGGAGCATGGTCTCGGAAATCTATTCGACCATCGACTTCGACTACCCCGCCTATACGGCCGACTACATGGACCGCTTCGCGCGCGCCTATGCCAGCTATCGCGTGGCGTACGGCTGAGACCTTCGGCGGCCGACGCGCTTCCTGGCGCTCAGCCGGTGATCCGGCCGAGGACCTCGACAAGGCCGGCGAGGACGCCATCGTCGTCGTCGCGGATGAGGCGGATGCCGAGATTGCTCGGCGGCGTCCCCACCGAACAGGCGCCGCCCTTGGGGTCGCGCACAAAATCGGTGAGGTAGGTGCGGTGGGCGCCCTCGATGACGCGCACGCCACAGACTTCCGTCTCGCTCAGCGATCCGTCGCTGCCGGTTGAGCGGCTGACATAGCAGCTTGACGTCCAGTCCCAGATGTTTCCGGCGACATCGGCAAGGCCGTTCTGGTTGAGCCCGAAGGTGCCGAAGGGCTGCGGCCGGCTGTCCACCGCCCGCTCGCTCGCCGCCGTCCGCGCGTAGATCGCCAGCCACCGCTTGGCCGGATTGGCGGCATCGCCGTCCTCGACGACGGTGTTGTCGTGGAAGAGGCCGGCGGCGGCATAGGCCCATTCGGCGTCGGTCGGCAGGCGATAGTGGTGGCCGGTTTCGTGGCTGAGCCAGGCGGCATAGGAAACCGCGTCGTACCAGCTCACGCCGACGGCGGGGACCGCGTCGGCATTTGCCGGCAGCCTCGCTTCGACCGGCTTGCAGGCATGGGCAGCGACGCAGCGCTCATAGTCGGCGCGGCTGACGTTGTTCTTCATGATGGCGACCGGCCGGACGAAGGTCACCGTCTCCAGCGGCGGGTTCACCGGCTGGCCGTCGCTGAGGAACTGGCCGGCGACGCGGTAGTCGAAGCTCGCCGCCGGCAGGACCACCAGCTCGGTCGGATCATCGGCAGAGTGCGGCGAGAGAGCCAGGCCGGCAGCGAGTCCGAGGGCGGCCAGGCCGGTGAATGCGAACGTCTTGATGGGCTCGGACATGACAGCACCGGACGGTTGGCGGTCCGCCCCGTCAGCGGAGCGGACCGTGACCAGCGTCGCTTCTAGTTGGCGACGATCGGGCCGGGCGCGCTGACCTGGGTCATCAGGTCGTCGTTCCACTTGCCCTCGACCTTGAAGTGGGCGGTGGCGCCAAGCTCGGCCGCCTCGATCAGGTTGTGGTTGACGTAGGCGTAGATGCCCGGCTGGCGGAATGTGTAGAGCGCCGCGGTGGCGGAACCGCCGGGGACGAACCACGTCTCGAGGCCGACCATCGGCGGATTGTCGAACTTGCCGAGCTCCCAGACGTAGTCGCCGTGGCCGCCGATCAGGTGCGGGCGGGTGTCGCGGTTGGCCTGGGAGTGGATGATGAGCACCGTCTCGCCGACATTGGCCTGCATGGCGTTGTCGCCGGTCAGGGAATTGACCTTGCCCTCGAAGACGACATGCGACGGGATCAGCTTGCGCATCGTATCGGTGGTGTCGGCATAGGAGTCGCCGAGGCTGTCGAAGGTCTTGAAGTTCCCGTCTTCGTCGCGCGGGACGTAGAAGTCGCTCTCGCCGACATAGAAGACCTTGTCGTAGTGGAGCGGCTTGCCATCGCCGTCCTTGAGGCCGTCGCGCGGCAGCACCATCACCGCGCCGTTCATGCCGGAGGTGACGTGCCACGGGATCATGCCGGGAGGCGCGCAGTGATAGACGAACACGCCGGGACGCGTCGCCTTGAAGCGCAGCGTCACCTGCTGGCCGGGATAGATGAGCGTCAGTCCGCCGCCGCCGAGCGCCCCGGTGGAGGCGTGGAAGTCGATGTTGTGCGGCATCTCGTTGCCGTCGGGGTTGACCAAGGTGAGCTGTACGTAGTCGCCCTCGTGCACGACCATCAGCGGACCGGGCAGCCAGCCGTTGTAGGCCATGGACCACATCTTGGTGCCCTCATCGTCGATGACGATCTCCTTCTCGACCACGTGCATGGTGAACTCGAAGACCTTGGGTGCGGCGGTGGTCGCCTGCTCGTGGGCATGGACCAGCGGCGGCTTCACCAGCTCGACCTTGACGTGCTCGAGACCGGCTGCATCCTGAGGGCCGGCAGCGGCGAGAACCGGAGCCCGGCTGGCGGCGACAAGCGCCGTGAGAGTGGTGCCGATCAGCGCCTGGCGACGGGTAATCATGGTTCCAAATCCTCTTTCGCTGTGTTCTATGGGCGGACTATGGTCCGGCTGGCCTGGTTCTTCTTTGTGCGCCAACAAAGACCGATGAGAATGTCTGTCCGCCCGCAGCGGTCACCCAGGGATTGACCTCATGGCCACGCCGATCGACCGATCGCTGGTTAGCGATTTCGAGATATTCAAGGGCGTCCCGCCCGAGGACATCGATGCCGTGCTGGCGCTCGCCCGTCCACGCCGCCTGGTGGAGGGCGCCGTTGCCTTCCGCCAGGGAACGCCGGCCGAGGAGTTCTTCCTGCTGCTCAACGGCCGCCTGAAGGTCCAGCAGACCACTCCGGACGGCCAGCAGATCGTGGTGCGCCACATCAATCCGGGCGACCTGTTCGGCATCGCCCCGGCGGTGCACAGGCCGGACTATCCGGGGACGGCCATGGCCATGGTGGAGAGCCTGGCGCTGGTCTGGCCGGTGGGCCAGTGGGACGCCTTCATCGGGCGCAACCCGGCTTTCGCCATGGGGGCGATGCAAACGGTCGGGCGGCGGCTGCAGGACGCGAACACGCGCATTCGCGAACTGTCAACCGAGGCGGTCGAGCGCCGCATCGCCCACACCATCCTCAGGCTGGTCAATCAGGCCGGCCGCAAGACGCCCAAAGGTATCGAGATCGATTTTCCAGTGACGCGCGAGGACATCGCCGAGATGTCCGGCACGACGCTGCACACGGTCTCGCGCGTGATGAGCGGCTGGCAGCAAAAGGGGATGGTCACGCTCGGCCGACGGCGGGTCACCGTCAACGACGCGCACCGGCTGTTCATCCTGGCTGAGGGAAGCGGGCCCGCGTCGTCCGGGCCACCTGGGTGATCTCGGCGAGCAGCGGGTCGAGGGCGACCTTGTGCGCGGCGCAGGCTTCTTCCAGCGTATGCAGCCCGCCCACCGGGCAGCCGGCGCAGGCCATGCCGCGCGCCAGGAACAGGCGGATCGTCTTCGGCCACAGCTTCATGATGGTGCAGACCGGCGTCTGGTCGTGCGGGCTTGCGGTTTCTGCGCGGCTTGTCATGGGCGCGACTGTAGCCGCAGGGCCGCCCTGCCTTCTTTGACGCACGACAAGGACCGGCGCGATTGCAGACATGCGAAGGGCCGCCCTTGGGCGGCCCTTCCATTGTCCGTCCGCTTGTGAGGCGGATCCGAAGACCTTCAAACGCCTAGGAGGCGCAAACCTCGCCAAAGGCGGGTTTCCAGGTCCGGTCCGCCGCACGCGGCGTATGACAATGAGACACTGGATCACCTCCTTTCGTTTGTTGATAGGAACTCCAATATGGGCTGCGTCGCGATTCCCCGCAAGCCCGACGTCACTTCCCGACGGCGAGGCCCAATTCCTCCACCCGCTCGGGCGGCAGCCGGTCGCCGGCCAGGAAATCGAAGGCGACGACGGCGCCATGGCCGGGCGCCAGCCGGCAACGATATCTGAGCGCATACCAGTCGTCGCCGCTGCGCACGGCGGCGCCTTCGGCATCGACCGTGTCGCGTCCGATCGCCAGCGCCTTCATGGCATAGGCACTGACGATCTCCGGCGTGAAGTCGTGGCGCACCCGCGCCACCTGCTGCAGCGCCTCGATATTGCAGAGCTGGACCATGCGCTCGGTCGGATTGAGCTTGGGCAGCGCTTCCCGCGCCCTCCGGTTACGTGGCTCGGCGAGCGCCAGGCCCGACAGGATGGTGGCGGCGTGCATCAGCGGCGAGGCCGCTTCCGGCGGCTTCGCGGCCGGCGGCTCCAGCGTCGCGGTTTCGGGCGGCGTTGGCGGCGGTGTCTCTGGCGCCGCCGGCGGCGCCGCCGGCGCGGTCAACGCCGCCACCTCGTCCGGCGTCAGCAGGGTGACGGGAATGCTCTCCTCAAGCGGCGCGACCGGCGGCGGGGCAGCCCACATCTGCACGATGGCGAAGGCGACGAGGGCATGGAGCAGGACGGAAGCGGCGACGCTGCCCGCCGTCTCTGCCGGTCCATTCCGAGGAACCGCCTCTTCAAGCATCGCCCACGCGTCGCCCCGCACTTCCCGACAAGGACGGCGCGATGCGTCCGGCCCTTGCCCATGATCCGTCCCTGCGGCAAATGTCGCGCTGAAATCGCCCGGAATTGCGACCGCGGGAGACACCCGTTGCCGTACACCGGTGCGACGCCGTCCGTGAAGCGGCCGCCGGCAGAGTGAAACGCCTTGGACGCATCGAACGACCCTACCCCGGACCCCGCCAGCCGCAGCCGTCCCGGCCGCGCGGCGCTCCGCGCCTTGAAGCTGACGAGCTTCCGCAACTACGCCGCCCTGTCGCTCACCCTCGACGGGCGGCCGGTCGTGCTCACCGGGCCGAACGGCGCCGGCAAGACCAACCTGCTCGAGGCCGTGTCCTTCCTGACGCCCGGACGGGGCCTGCGCCGCGCCCGGCTGGACGAGGTGGCGCGGCAGCCGGGAGACGGCAGCTGGGCGGTGGCGGCGACGGTGGAGAACGCCGCCGGCATGGTGGAGCTCGGCACCGGCATCGCCATGACCGCGGAGGGACCGGAAAGCCGCCGCTCGGTCAGGGTCAACCGGGCGCCGGCGGGTTCACCCGACGCGCTGCTCGACCATCTGCGCGTCATCTGGCTGACGCCGTCCATGGACGGCCTGTTCACCGGACCGGCTGCGGACCGGCGACGCTTCCTCGACCGGGCGGTGCTGACCATCGACCGCGGCCACGGCACGCGCGTCAACGCCTTCGAGAAGGCGATGCGCGGGCGCAACCGCCTGCTCGCCGAAGACGTGCCGGACGGCCGCTGGCTCGATGCCATCGAGCGCGAGATGGCCGAACTGGCGGTAGCCATCGCTGCGGCGCGGCGCGAATGGGCGGGCTTCGCCGTGGCGCTCATCGCCGAAGGCGACGTGGCGGCGCCCTTCCCGGCCGCGGAGATCGCGCTCGAAGGCACGCTCGAGCACCTGCTCGACGGGCACAGGGCGAGCGCGGTGGAGGAGATCTATGCCGCCGGCCTTGCCGGCGACCGGCCGCGCGATGCGAGCGCCAGCCGCACGCTCTCCGGACCCCACCTTTCCGACCTCCGCGTCCGCCACGCCCCCAAGCAGGCGGCCGCCGAGACCTGCTCGACCGGCGAGCAGAAGGCGCTGCTGATCGGCCTGGTGCTTGCCCAGGCGCGGCTGGCGGCCCGGCTTTCCGGCGAGACGCCGCTGGTGCTGCTTGACGAGATCGCCGCCCATCTCGACGCGGAGCGGCGCCAGGCCCTGTTCGCCGTCCTCGACGACCTCGGCTGCCAGGCCTTCATGACCGGCACCGACGCGGCCGTCTTCGCCCCCTTCGGCGAGCGGGCACAGCATCTGGCCGTCGCCGAGGGTGCCGTGACCCCTTCCCCGGCGTGAGGATTGGGACTAAGGCAACCGCCATGAACCTCGCCCATCTCCTCACCTTCACGGTGGCGTTGACCATCGCCGTGGCCAGTCCCGGCCCGGGCGTGGCGGCCGTGGTGGCACGGGCGCTCTCCACCGGCTTCCGCCGGACCGTGCCGATCATCGGCGGCCTGATCATCGGCGACATCATCTACATCTCTGCCGCCATCGGCGGGCTGGCGGCGCTCGCCACCACCTTCGGCGAGGTCTTCATCGTCGTGCGCTGGCTGGGCGCGGCCTATCTCATCTACCTCGCCATCCGCCTGTGGCGGAGCCGGCCGGAGCACGCGCCGGACGCGACGGCGCGCCCGCGCGGCTCGGCCGTTCAGGTGTTCCTCGCCGGGCTGTCGATCACGCTCGGCAACCCGAAGGTGATGGTCTTCTACCTGGCCCTGCTGCCGGCGCTGATCGACCTGCGCACGGTCGGCCTGGCGGAATACCTCGCCATGATCGGCATCGTCGCCGTGGTGCTGACGGTGGTCATCGGCGCCTATGCGGCGCTTGCCGGCCGCGCCCGCACGTTCCTGGCCTCGCCCGGACGGCGCAAGGTGCTCGACCGCATCGCCGGCTCGGTCATGGCCGGGGCCGCGGCCGCCATCATCGTCCGCTGAAGCGCCCTCACTCCTGCCGCTTGATGAAGCGGCGGTGCAGCCAGGTGAGCACCGCATAGGAGACGATGCCGACCGCCACCATGGCGATCAGAACATGCTCGATGTGGTGGAAGTTGCCGAGGGTGGCCTCGATGGTGCGCCCGAAGGCGAAGCCGAGGCCGATCATCACCGCCGCCCAGACGAAGGCGGCGATGGCGTTCAGGATGGCGAACTTCTTCGCCGAGACGTTGGAGACGCCGATGGCCAGCGGGCTCACCGTCCTCAGGCCGTAGAGGAAGCGGAAGATCAGGATATAGAGCGTCGCGCCGGCCTCGACCCGCTTGAGCGCCTTGGCGAAGAGCGGCCGGTTGCGCTGGCGCATGACCATGGGATGGTCGGCGAAGCGGCGGCCGACCATGAACAGAACCTGGTCGCTGGCGAGCGCCCCGAGAAAGGCCGCCCCCAGCGCCAGGCGGCCGTCGATGACCCCCTGATGGGCGAGGAACCCCGCCATGATGGCGATCGTCTCGCCTTCCAAGAGCGTGCCCAGGAAGACGACCAGCAGCCCGTAGGTGGCGATGAAGTGCTCGGCCAGCGGCAACAAAGGAGCTCCGATCGGGGCGGGTGCGGGCGTCCATGCGGCGGCGCCGGAGAAGGTCGGTTGAGAGGCGCGCGGGCGGCTCGAATCCGGTGTCCCGCAATAGCATATCAGCCCGGCTCCCGACACTCACCCGAAAGGTCGCGGAATCGGGCCGTTTGTGCGGCGCACAAAATGCCCCTAAATTGCTGGCGAACGGTCGAAATCCGGCCTCGGCTCTGCTATATATGACAGTATGATTCTGGGGCCTTTCCGGCGTCCGCTGGAAAGGCCGATTTGGGCTGTGTCGAGGCCTTGTCCCCCGACCTCCGGTGGGCCCTGCTCTAAACGGAAACGCGCATGAACGAAGTGAAGCCGGTGGCTGAATACGGCGCCGAATCGATCAAGGTCCTCAAAGGCCTCGACGCCGTGCGCAAGCGGCCGGGCATGTATATCGGCGATACCGACGACGGCTCGGGCCTGCACCATATGGTCTACGAGGTCGTCGACAACGGCATCGACGAGGTGCTGGCGGGCCATGCCGACGAGGTGCGGGTCACGCTCAACCCGGACGGCTCGGTGACAGTGTTCGACAACGGCCGCGGCATCCCCACCGACATCCACAAGGGTGAGGGCGTGTCGGCGGCCGAGGTCATCATGACCCAGCTCCATGCCGGCGGGAAGTTCGACCAGAACTCCTACAAGGTCTCCGGCGGCCTGCATGGCGTCGGCGTGTCGGTGGTCAATGCGCTGTCCTCGAAACTCAAGTTGAAGGTCTGGCGCAAGGGCAAGGTCCACGAGATGAGCTTCTCGGACGGCGTGCCCGATGCACCGTTGGCCGTTACCGGCGACTGGGACGGGCGCAACGGCACCGAGGTCACCTTCACGCCATCACCGAACACCTTCACGCACATCGAGTTCGACTACGCGACGCTCGAGCACCGCCTGCGCGAACTCGCCTTCCTCAATTCCGGCGTCAGAATCGTGCTCACCGACAGGCGCGGCGTCGAGCCGAAGAGCGAGACCTTGATGTATGAGGGCGGGCTGGAGGCCTTCGTGCGCTTCCTCGACCGCGCCAAGCACCCGCTCATCCCGCAGCCGATCTACGTCAGGGCCGAGCGCGACGGCATCACCGTCGAACTCGCCATGTGGTGGAACGATTCCTACCACGAGGACGTGCTCTGCTTCACCAACAACATCCCGCAGCGCGACGGCGGCACGCACCTTGCCGGCTTCCGCGGCGCGCTGACCCGCCAGGTGACCGGCTACGCCGACGGCATGAGCAAGAAGGAGAAGGCGTCGCTCACCGGCGACGACTGCCGCGAGGGATTGACGGCGGTGCTCTCGGTCAAGGTGCCCGACCCCAAGTTCTCGTCGCAGACCAAGGACAAGCTGGTCTCCTCGGAAGTGCGGCCGGTGGTGGAAGGCCTGACCAACGAGGGCCTGTCGACCTGGTTCGAGGAGCACCCGGCGGAGGCCAAGGCGATCGTCGGCAAGGTGATCGAGGCGGCAGCGGCGCGCGAGGCGGCGCGCAAGGCGCGCGAACTCACCCGGCGCAAGGGCGCGCTCGACATGGCCTCGCTCCCCGGCAAGCTCGCCGACTGCCAGGAGCGCGACCCGTCCAAGGCGGAGATCTTCCTGGTCGAGGGCGATTCGGCGGGCGGCTCGGCCAAGCAGGGCCGCAACCGCGAGAACCAGGCGGTGCTGCCGCTCAGGGGCAAGATCCTCAACGTCGAGCGGGCACGCTTCGACAAGATGATCTCGTCGGAGCAGGTCGGCACCCTGATCACCGCGCTCGGCACCTCGATCGGGCCGGACGAGTTCGACCCCGACAAGCTGCGCTACCACAAGATCATCATCATGACGGACGCCGACGTCGACGGCGCCCACATCCGCACGCTGCTCCTGACCTTCCTCTACCGGCAGATGCGCGTGCTCATCGAGCGCGGCCACGTCTTCATCGCCCAGCCGCCGCTCTACAAGGTGAAGCGCGGCTCGTCGGAGACCTACGTCAAGGACGAGCGCGAGATGGCCGACTACCTGATCCGCACGGGCCTCGAAGAGGCGGTGCTCAAGCTCGCCCGCGGCGACGACCGCGCCGGCCGCGACCTCGCCGAGATCGTCAGCGACGCCCGCCACTTCGTCAACGTGCTCTCTTCCATCCACTCGCGCTACAACCGCACCGTGGTCGAGCAGGTGGCGATCGCCGGGGCCCTCAACCAGTCGATCCTCGCCGAGACCGAGAAGGCGGAGCAGGCCGCCGCCTACATCGCCAAGCGGCTCGACGCATTGTCGGAAGAAACCGAACGCGGCTGGAGCGGCACCTTCTCGCCTGAGAGCGGCTTCCGCTTCGAGCGCGAGGTGCGCGGCGTCAAGGACGTTGCGGCCATCGACCTGGCGCTGCTTGATTCCGCCGACGCGCGCAAGCTCGATTCCTTCGCGCCCCGGCTGCAGCCGATCTACGGCACCTTCGCCCGCTTCGTGCGCAAGGGCGACGAGACGGCGATCCACGGACCGCGCGACCTGTTCGAGGCGGTGACCGCCGCCGGCCGCAAGGGCCTCTCCCTGCAGCGCTACAAGGGGCTGGGCGAGATGAACGCCGAGCAGCTGTGGCAGACGACGCTCGACCCCAATGCGCGCACGCTTCTGCAGGTGAAGATCCGCGAGGCGGACGAGGCCAACGACCTCTTCGGCCGGCTGATGGGCGACGAGGTGGAGCCGCGCCGCGACTTCATCCAGACCAATGCGCTCAACGTGGCGAATCTGGACGTGTGAGGGCAGCTCAGCCCGCTGCCGTGCCCAACACCTGATCCAGCCTCTCGCAAGCCAACGCGATATAGCGCGGGATTGGCCTGCCGGAGGCGTAATAGGCGACAAGGCGCCGGCTGATGCCGAGTTGCACCGCGGCGGCATCGAAGGTGAGCCGGTTCCGCTTGAGGAAGCGGGCGAAATCATCGGCAACCATCGTTTCCGCCGCGAGGCGCTCGATTGCCGTCGCCGGCATGTCGATTGCGTCGTCCTCGCCCCAGGCAATCGCCGATCCATCCTCGATCAGGTGGACGCTTGCGAGTCCGGCCGGATTGTCGCGTAGCGGTCGATAAAGCGCATAGGTGAGGATGTCGGGGCCGAGATCGATAGTCTCGCGCAGGCCCGAACGTTCTCCTGCCGCCCATTCGACCACGACCGAGAAGCCCTCCGCCACCGCGACAGTGACGATGCGCGGCATCGGCTCGCCCACGGTGATCCGCTCAGTCACGCTCATTGAACTCCACCCATTTCTCCATCAGCAAATCGCGGTTGGCTTCCGCCCAGGCAATCGCTCGTGCCAACTCGGCCCGGCTCGCCGTTCCACGCATCATCTGCATCGTCGCGATCTCGATCTGCGCGTTGCTGTCTGGGCCGCGGAGGTGAAAGTGCGGCGGCAGGTGGTCGTCGGCGTATATGTAGATGGCCAGCCTGCCGTCCCGGAATATGCACGGCATCCCAATATCCACTCGAGAAGATAGTGCACGATGTGCACTATCGCAATGGGCCGCGGGCCAAGCTCCTCGCGCGCCGGTCCTGGACGGCTCCTGACTCCAAGCTGTCAGCAGGGCGTGCCGCGATCGGCATCGTGCGGTGATCTCGCGGTGGAGTCGACGCGGGCCGCTGGTACAATCCGACGCACCTCAGCGAATCGCAGCGCAGCTCCGCCCGCCCGTGACCCGCAAACCGAAACCCAGCGCCGTCGCGCTTCCCCGGCTCCGGCTGAAATCTCGCCGGAGCGCGCCCGCGCGCTCTGGATCGACGCGCAGCGGCTGAACGACGCCCGAGCCGTTCGGCGCCGGGCCGGAGGCGGTGGCGTCGGCGGTCGCAGCATCTCGGCTATGTGCAGATCGACACCATCAACGTGATCGAGCGCTGCCACCACCACATCCTCTACAACCGCATTCCCGCCTACCGCCGCGCCGACCTGGAGACCGCGCAGGCCGAGGCGAGAAGCGTGTTCGAATACTGGACGCACGCCCTCGCCTACATCGCCACCGAGGACTTCCGCTTCTTCGCCGGCGAGATGAAGCGCCAGCGCAAGGCGCCGACCCACTGGTACGCCGACGTGACAGCGAAGGAGGTGCGCAAGGTCATCCGCCGGGTGCGCGACGAGGGCGCGCTCACCATCGCCGACATCAAGGACGACGTGCTCACCGACAAGGACCACCCGTGGGCCTCGCGCAAGCCGTCCAAGCGGGCGCTGCAGGCGGCCTTCTTCCGCGGTGAACTGGTGATCTCTCGGCGTGAGGGCATGCTCAAGACCTACGAGTTGACGGAGCGCCATTTCGGCTGGGACAAGCTGCCCAAGCCCGCCAGCGCCGCCGAGATCACCCGCTACCGGCTGGAGCGGGCGCTGCGCGCGCAGGGCCTCGTCGGCCTCGCCCCGGTCGGGCTCGGGGCGATGGGCGTCAGGGCGGAGACCAAGGCGCTGATCGACCGGGAGGTGCGCGCGGGGCGGCTGGTGCCGGTGACCTTTGCCGGCGCTGCGGAGACACACTGGGCGCGGCCGGAGGTGCTGGAGGCAGAGATCGCCCCACCTGCCCTCACCCACATTCTGTCGCCCTTCGACCCGCTCATCATCCAGCGCAAGCGCACGGCGGCCTTCTTCGGCTACGAGCACCTGTTCGAGGCCTATCTGCCCAAGGCCAAGCGCAAGCTCGGCTATTTCACCCTGCCGGTGCTCGTCGGCGACGAGATCGTCGCCGCGCTCGACCTCAAGGCCGACCGGCAGAAGGGCGAACTCCTGATCCAGGCCTGGCACTGGGTCGGCAAGGGCAATGCGCGGCGGCACAAGAGGGACGTCGAGGCAGCGCTCGACCGCTTCACCCGCTTCCAGCTGCCTGAGGACGAGCCCAGCGAACCGTCATGATCGCGGGCGCGTTCGTCTGCTAAGCTCGCCCGCGGGAACGGGGAGCACAACGGTGAACGGCAAGCTCGTTCTGGTGACCGGCGCGTCGAGCGGCATCGGTCGCGCGACGGCGGAAGGCTTTGCGCGCCGCGGCGCGCGCGTGCTCCTGCTGGCGCGGAGCGCCGAGCGGCTGGAGGCGGTGGCGGACGGCATCCGCAAAGCCGGCGGCGATGCCGCGACCTTCGCCATCGATCTCGCCGACACCGCCGCCGTCGCGCGGCTGGCCGAGGCCATCATCGGCGAACACGGCGCCCCCGACATCCTGGTCAACAATGCCGGCGCCGGACAATGGAAGCCATTCCTGGAGACCTCGGCGGACGAGGCGCAGGGCATGATGGCGGTGCCCTATCTGGCAGCCTTTGCCGTCACCCGCGCCTTCCTGCCCGCCATGCTCGCGCGCGGCAGCGGGCAGGTCGGCTTCGTCACGTCGCCGGCCTCCTTCATGGTATGGCCGAACGCTTCTGCCTATATCGCCGCCCGCTCCGCGCTACGCGGGCTGGCCGAGGCGCTGCGGGCCGAGCTACGCCAGACGCCGGTCGGCATCACCCTGGTGACGCTCGGCCTGGTCGCCAGCCCCTATTGGGAGCACAACCCCGGCAGCCGCCGGTTCCTGCCGCCGTTGGGGCCGCTGCCGATGCCGGAGCTGACCGTGGCGGAGGCCGCGGAAACGGTCATCACGGCGATCGAGAAGCGGCGGCGGCATGTGGTTCGTCCGGCCTTCTTCCGCCTGCTGTTCGCCCTTGGCCTCTCCGGCTGAAGCCGATTTGGCCTTGTCGTGGCCCGACTCGGCCGCCACATAGCAGGCGATGGCAACCTATCGATCCTTCCAGTTCACGCGGCTCGGCTGGCGCGGCCAGCTTGGGCTGGTGCTCGCCGTCGCGCTGGGGCTTGCCGCCGCTGCCGCGCTCGTCATCCTGTCCGTCGGCCTGGCGCTGGTCCTGCTGCCGATCGTCGCCGTCGCGCTCTTCATTGGCCGCTGGCGGCTGAAGAAGGCGCTGAACGAGGCGCAGAAGCGCTGGGACGAGCAGCAGAAGACCCGGGCCGGCTACATCGAGACCGAGTACGTCGTCGTCGACGACAAGGACAACCAGCGCCGCTGACGGTGGCAGCCAGCCGCACGAGGCGGGCCGTGGCCCGCCTTTTTCGTCTTTCCTCAGGCGGCGCAGAAGCAGAGCCGTTCAGGGCCGGTGAGCAGCATCGCCGGCACTTGGCCGGCGTGGAGCGATGCGGTCTCCATGCCCAGCGGCTTGGCCATGGTGAGGCCGCGGAAGGTGATCCCGTCAGGCAGGCTGAGCGCGATCGGCCGGAGCTCGCGATAGCCGAGCGCACGGTAGAAGGGCACGCCGGAGAGGAGCGCGTTCAGCTCGACGCGCTGGAAGCCGGCTTCGAATGCCTGCCGCTCGGCGCGCTCCATGAGCAGGCGGCCGAAGCCGTGGCGGGCCCAGTCGGGATGGACGAAGAGGCTGCGGATCTTGGCGGCCGTCTGGTCAACCGGCGTGCCGCCGCCATAGTTGGCGCGGATGCGGCTCCAGCCGCCCGAAGCCACCGGCCGGTCGCCGACTTCGCCGACGTAATAGGTGCCTTCCTGGATGAGCTGGTCGTCCATGGTGCCGACGAAGGCGATGAACGCCTCCACCTCCGCGCGCGAATAGCAGTGGCGCGCGAGCCTGCGCATGGAATTGGCCTGCATGGCGAGCAGGTGGTTGCGGTCGCTCATGCGCGCCCGGCGGATGGTGAAGCTGCTGGAATCGATGCTCATCGTCATACCTGCCGGCGGATGGCCGGCCCTCATGTCGCCCAAATGAAAAACCCGTGCGGCGCGCGCGTGTGCGTCGCGGCCGTACGGGAATGGCGCCCGAAATAGGCGGGAACGGGGCGTCCGGCAGTGAAGGGCGTCACATGGATGTGAGGTCAGGCCAGCGCCTTGCGCGGGCTGACGGAGCGGGCGCCGAGCAGGATGAGGAGCGCCGTGGTCGCGCTCACCGCAGCAAGGCTCAGCGTGCCCGCTGCGGCGAGGCCGGTTGCCGCCGCCCACGCGAACGAGGTGAGCGCCTCGGCGAAGGTGGCGATGCGCGAGGAGGTGTGGCGGCGCCGGAAGTTCGAGCGCTTCGCCTGGGCGCGGAACCACAGCTGGATGCGGATGGTCGAGGCGGTGGCGACGATGATGCCGACGAGCGCGACGGCGGCATGGTGGGGCGACAGCCAGGCAACCCCGAGCAGAAAGGGGGCGAGCACCATGAGGACGGCGCCCATCACCGCCTCCACCTTGGCACGGGTGACCGCCAGCGGTGTGACCGGCGCTGTCATCACCAGGTCGGGGGCGTCCTCGCCGGAGATCGCCAGCCACGCCAGCGCGCCGCCGAGCTGACCGCCCACCGTCACCAGGACCATCACCACGACAACCACGGCGCCGGTGGCATCGCCGAAGTTGCGGACCAGAAGCAGGGCGGGTGGCACCAGGTAGAAGAGCTGGGTGAGCGTCTGCGAGGCGAGCCAGGGATCGCGGCGGAGCAGCAGCCACTCCTTGTGGCGGAGCGCCGCTGCGGCGGAGCGGAGGGCGAAGCGGTGCGGCCGCTGGGCATGGCGGCCGTGCGGGGCGGCAAGGTCGGTGGCGGCAATGGAATGCTCGCCGAGCCGCGGGGCGAACGCCGCCATGACCGCGGCGAGGATGAGGAAGCAGATCAAGAGTACGCCGGCAAGCGCCGCCCAATCGCCCAAGATGGCGCGCGCCGGCCACCACAGCGGACTTGCCTCGCCGGGGAGGGTCGCGACCAGGTTGTCGGCGATACCCATCACCGGCTTGACCATGGCGCCGTAGTAGATGATGGCGAAGACCTGGACGCCGATGGCGAATCCGGCGCCGATGAGTGCGGCGAAGACCTGGGCGGCAAGCCGCGTGCGGCGGGCGCCGAGCACACGGAAGAGGCCGATGGTGATGGCCACGGCAAGCGCCGCGGCAGCGACGCCAAGGCCGATGGCGAGGCCGAAGCCGGCGAGCCAGCGTGGTCCTCCGGCAATCGCCAGCACGTCGACGAAAGGCGCCGAGATGACCACCGCGACCATGGCGATGAGGCCGGCATTGACGGCGATCCTGACGGAGAACAGGCGGCGCGCGCTGACCGGCGACGACAGCACCAGGTCAAGATCGCCGCGGGCGTAGAGGGTGCGGGTGACCGATTCCATCGCCTGGCTGAGCAGCAGCGAGATGTAGAGCAGCACGATCAGCGACACCGAGGCCAGCGAGGCCTTGTCCGGGTTGATGCCGTCCTCGGCGAAGCGGGCGACGATCGCCCAGGCCGGCAGGTGCAGCACCAGGCCGACGAAGACCAGGACGATGACCGCACGCGACAGGCGGCGGCGATTGCCGGCGGTGACCATGGAGAGCCAATCGCGCCAGGAGAGCCTGAGCTCGTGGCCGGCAAGCCAGGGGATCGAGCCGGGGCGGCTCATGCCGCGGCGCTTTCCGCCACCAGGGACAGGAACACGTCCTCCAGGCTGCCGCCGCGGCCGGCCCTGAGGCTGAGTTCGGCCAGCGTGCCCTCGGCAATCAGCCGGCCGTTGGCGAGCACGCCGATACGCTCGGCCATGCGCTCGGCCACTTCGAGGATATGGGTGGTCATGATCACCGTGCCGCCGGCGTGCACGCGCGCCTGCAGCACGTCCTTGACCTGGCGGGCGGTGCCGGCGTCGAGACCGGTCAGCGGCTCGTCGAGGATGATCAGGCGCGGATCGTGGACCAGCGCGCCGGCGAGCGCCACCTTCTGGCGCATGCCGCGCGAGAAGCCCTCGCAGCGCTCGTCGGCATGGGGCCCGAGCCCAAGCCAATCGATCAGCTCGCGGGCATTGTGCTCGGCCTCGGCCGGCTCGATGCCCCACAGCCCGGCGACGAATTCGAGATATTCGAGCGGGGTGAGCTTGTCGTAGATCATCGGCTCGTCCGAGACCCAGGCCATCATCCGCTTGGCGCCGACGGGGTCGGCGACCGCGTCGGTGCCGAAGACGGAGATCGATCCGGCGTCGGGCGTGAGCAGCCCGACCACCATGCGCAGCGTGGTCGTCTTGCCGGCACCGTTCGGCCCGAGCAGGGCATAGAACTCGCCGGCGCGCACGGTGAGATCGAGGTCGTCGACGGCGGGGCGTTCGAAGGTCTTGCTGAGGCCGGCAAGCTCAAGCGCCGCCGGCTGAAGGGGCTTATCCATCCCGAGCCTATCGAGGAAACGTTTCTGTGCTTCCTCTACATGGTCGGGATTGAGACGCGGTAAACCCGACCCTGCGAAATTGCGGCATCGCTGCGGCCGCCGGCGGCCGGTCCAGAGCGCTTCTTGGTCAGATAGAAGCAGTTCCGTTTCTCGACCGGCGAAGCGATCCGGCGTCGAGACCGGCGAAGGGCGATGCCGGGCATCGGTCGAGCCGGGATCGGCGTCGGGCGCCCGCCGGTTAAGAAACCCGAAGGGACGGGCGCTTTTCGCTCCGTCGGAACGAATTCTGATCTGACCAAGAAACGCTCTAGGCGCGCCGGTCGAGCCGGCGGACCTGACGCAGCATGGGGAAGGCCCAGGCCCAGATGCCGGCGACGGCGAGCGTGCCGATGCCACCGATGACCACGGCGGGGACCACACCGATGAGCGCCGCAACCGTGCCAGCGCGGAACTCGCCAAGCTCGTTGGAGGCGCCGACGAAGACCATGTTGACGGCGTTGACGCGCCCGCGGACGCCATCCGGCGTCCATAACTGGATGAGGGTCTCGCGGATGTAGACGCTGATCATGTCGACGGCACCGGCGAGCGCCAGGGCGACGACCGAGAGCCAGACGGCGGTGGACACGCCGAAGGTGAGGGTGAAGGCGCCGAACAGGGCGACGGCGATGAACATGATCACCCCGGCGTGGTCGCGCACCGGGCGGGCGGCGAGGTAGAGCGCCACGCCGATGGCGCCGATGCCAGGGGCCGAGCGCAGCAGGCCGAGGCCCCACGGCCCGGTGGCGAGGATGTCGCGGGCATAGGCCGGCAGCAGCGCCGTCGCCCCGCCGAGAAGCACAGCGAACAGATCGAGCGAGATGGCGCCGAGCACGATCTTCTCGCGCCAGACATAGCGGAAGCCGGCGACGACGGTGGACCAGTTGGCCGGTTCCGGCGTCGTCTTCTGCGGTGGCTTGGGCACGAGCAGCACGAATACGCCGGCGGCCGCCAGCATAGCGACCGCCGTGGCATAGGGCGCCGCCGCTGCCAAGCCGTAGAGCAGCCCGCCGGCGACCGGTCCGACGATGGTGGCGACCTGCCAGGCCGAGGAGGAGATGGCGATGGCACTGGCGAGGTCGCGCTCGGGGACCAGATTGGGAATGAGCGACGAGGCGGCCGGGTTCATGAAGGCGCGGGCGACGCCGAACACTGCCAGGATGGAGAAGATCCAGCCGGAGGCTGATCGTGCCGGTGACGGTGAGCACGAGGAAGGCCAGGCCGCAGGCCGCCTCGATGAACTGGCAGATCGCCACGATGACGCGGCGGTTGTAGCGGTCCGACACCGCGCCGGTGACCAGCACCAGGAGCAGCGCCGGGGCGAACTGGACGAGGCCGACGAGGCCGAGATCGAAGGGGTCGTGGGTGAGGTCGTAGATCTGCCAGCCGACGGCGACGCTGAGGACCTGGGCGGCAAAGGTTGCCGACAGGCGCGACAGCCAGAACAGCAGAAAGCCGCGATGACGGAAAGCGCCCCAATGACTTGTCGGCGGTTCGGCGTCTGCCGCTGGCATGGGTCCCCGGGAATCGTCGTCGGCCGCACAGGAGGCGACTGTTTACGCGATCGGCGCGGCGCGCGGAAGCCGGCTAGCTAACGCTCGATGCGGTCGATGAACCAGCGGGTCAGTTCGACCCAAACCTGGTCCTTCTCGGCCTTGTCCTCGATGCCGTGATCGATGTTGGGGTTGTCGTTGATCTCGACGACGAAGACGCCGTCGGGCGTCTCCTTGAGATCGACGCCGTAGAGGCCGTCACCGATGAGCTGGGCGGCACGCAGGCCCATGTCGATGACGTTGGGCGGCGCCTCGCTCAGCGAGGGCGTGTAGAACCGGCCTTCGTCGCCCTTGCCGTCGGCGCCGTAGCGGACGATCTGCCAATGGTTCTTGGCCATCATGTACTGGCTGACGAACAACGGCTTGCCGCCGAGCACGCCGACGCGCCAGTCGAACGAGGTCGGCATGAAGGCCTGGGCGAGGAGCATGTCGGTGTCCTCGAACCATTCCTTGGCGAGCGCCGCCAGCTCCTGCTGGTTGGCGACCTTCTTGACCCCGCGCGAGAACGACGAATCGGGGATCTTGAGCACCATCGGGAAGCCCAAGGTATCGGCGGCGCGGACGAGGTCGTGCATGCCGCTGACGATCACCGTCGGCGGCACCGCGAAGCCGTTCCCGGTCAAGAGCTCGTGCAGATAGATCTTGTTGGTGCAGCGGATCATCGAGATCGGGTCGTCGATGACCGGCATGCCTTCCTGCATGGCGCGGCGGGCGAAGCGGTAGGTGTGGTTGTCGATCGAGGTCGTCTCGCGGATGAACAGCGCGTCGAATTCGGCCAGACGCGCCAGGTCGCGGCGGGTGATCGGCTCCACCTCGACGCCAAGCTTCTCGGCCACCCGCGCCCAGTGCTTGATGGTGGCACGGTCCGACGGCGGCATCGCCTCGTTGGGGTCGTAGAGCACGGCCAAGGAATAGCGCGGCGTGTTGCGATCCTTCCTCGAGCGCCACTGGCGGGTGGTGTGCGCGTGCAGGGCGCCGTGGAAGAAGGCGAGTTCGCTGGGGCCGAGCTTGGTGACCGACACCGGCGCAAGCCGGCGGATCTGCGGGCGGCTGTGACCGTTGCCGCTGTTTTCGATGGTGACTTCGAGCACCGGGCAGCGGAACCAATCGAAAAGCAGCCGCCCGAAGCGATCGAAACGGTGATCCTCGACCGCGCCGAAATAGGCCACAACGCGCGATGGCACGGTCTTGTCGTCGGCGCTGGCCAGCGCCTTGGCGAGCGAATCGTCGAGTTCGGGCAGCGCTTCGGCATAGAGCTGGCGGGCGCCCAGATCGATGATCGTCTCGACCGACGGCATGACCCGGTGGCCGCGGGCAGCGGCAAGCAGCGAGCAGTAGTAGCCGCGCGTCTGATAGCTGAACGAGCGCGACAGGTTGATGATCTTCGGCCGCGCCCCGGTGAACAGGTTCGCCCGCGCCAGGTAATCCCGGGTGGTGATGACTTTGTGCGGCGTGTCGGCGTTCGGAAAATCCTTCAGCGTATCGACCAGGATCACCCAATCAGCCATAGGCATCATCTCGCAAGGAAAGGCCGGCGGCTTGTCGGCCGGCGGGGGCCCGACAGGCGGGAGCAGCGGATCGTGACAATTTCATGACGGGCGGGGATACACCAAAGTCCGCCGGACTTCGATCCTCGTCGGAATCGCCGCCGCTTCCTTCGGCGCGGGCGCCCCGCCCGGCGCCGCGGCGGAGCGGCTTCTGGTAGCGCAGGGCGTCGGAGCCATCGGCGTAAAAGGCGCGGTAGGTGCCGAACCGCTCATAGCCGCGCTCGGCGTACAGGCGTATCGCCCGGCCGTTGTCGGGACGGACTTCCAGGCGCAAGACCTCTGCGCCGGCGCGCCGCGCCTGGCGCTCGGCATCAGCCAGCAGCCGCTCGCCGAAACCCTGTCCGCGGGCCGCGGCAGCGACCGCGATCGAATAGAGGCGGGCAATGGTGCTCCCCGCGTGCGTCAGCACAAGGTGGTAGCCGACGATCCGGCGATCGGCGACGGCAACGCGCAGGCGGGCGCTGGGGCGGCCCATCAGCCGCCGGAAGCTCCGCCGCGACACGCGGTCGGCGGCAAAGGAAAGGGTCTCGATCTCGCAAAGGGCGGCAAGATCGGCAGGCCTGCCATCGCGAATCCTGAAGTCCGGCATGGAAGGATTATAGGGCGTGCCTTAGGGTCGAAATGCTCTGCGCTGATTCCCGGCAAAACTCAAGGCACGTGCGTTGCCCAAGCGGGCCGCCAGGGGCATAAATCACTCTTCCCCATCCTCTCCCAGCCAGGACTGAAGCCATGTCCGCAGACGCCCGCCTCATCATTCCCGACCTCGCCGGCAAGGTCGTGCTCGTCACCGGCGCCTCGATCGGCATCGGCGCGGCGCTGGCCCGCGCCTTCGCCGCCCAGGGGTCACGGGTGGCGCTGCACTACAATTCCAGCGTCGATGCGGCGGAAGCGGTGGCCAAGGACATCGCCGATGCCGGCGGCGATGTCTTCCTGGTGCGCGGCGACGTGACGACAACGGCCAACTGCACCCGCATCGTCGAGGAATCGGCCAGCCATTTCGGCGGCCTCGACGGGCTGATCAACAATGCCGGGCACATGGTCGACCGCCTGGCCTATGCCGAGATGACCGACGAGCACTACGACAAGGTCATGGACCTGAACGCCCGCTCGGTGGTGATGGCCAGCCGCGCCGCCATTCCGTGGCTGAAGAAGCGCGGCGGCTTCATCATCAACACCACGTCGATCGCCGCGCGCACCGGCGGCAGCGGCGGCGCCGGCATCTACGGCTCCGCCAAGGCCTTCGTCTCGGCCGCGACGCGCGGCATGGCCAAGGAGCTGATCGGCAGCGGTATCCGCGTCAATGCGGTGTCGCCGGGGACCATCCTCACCGCCTTCCACGAGCGCTATTCGACGGCGGAGCAGATGGCGGCGTCGCTCGCCACCATCCCCGAGGGCCGCCACGGCACGGTGGAGGATTGCATCGGCGCCTACCTGTTCCTCGCCTCGGCCATGCTCTCCGGCTACATCATCGGCCAGACGATCGAGGTCAACGGCGGCCAGCTGATGCCCTGATCCGCCCGGGGCCGCCTGGCCCCGGGGCCGCCCGCGGCGGCCTCAGTGCAGCACTTCCTGGCGGGCGGCAGGTTTGCCGTCTTCGGTCTCGCGTGCGGTGCGGTAAGGCGCCAGGTTGCCGTTCAGCGCCTCGCCGATCGCCTTGCCGAGCTCCCGGGCGGTGTCGAGGCGCGACAGGAAGACGTAATTGGCCCCGGCCTCGTAGATCGCCTGGCAATCGGGAAAGGTGACCGCATTGGCGATGATGATCGCCTGCGGATTGATGCGCCGCACGTTCTCGACCAGCTTGCGGTTGTCGATGCCGCGCAGCAGGTCGTCGGGCACGGTGAGCACCACCACCTCGGCCTTGTCGACGCCGGCGTGATGCAGCGTCTCGGGATTGGCGAGGTCGCCGTATTTCACATGCGCACCGACGGCACGGATGCGGTCGTGCAGGGCGACGTTGAAATCAACCACCAGCGTCTTGTGGACGAGGTCGGCGTCGTCGCGGGCGATATCGTAGAGCAGCGACGAGGCGATACGGTGGAAGCCGAGGATGGCGAGGCGGTACTCCTCCGCCTCTTCCGCGGCGGCAGCCGACGGATCCTTGAAGCCGAGCGCCCTCAGCGCCGGCGCCACCAGGCGGTGGACGCGGTAGGCGGAGCGATAGAGCGGCGTGGTGGCGATGGCGGTCAAGACGAAGGCGAAGATGATGGCGCTCGACAGGTCCTTGGACAGATGGCCGAGATCGGTGCCGAGGAAGGCGATGACCAGGCTGAACTCCGAAATCTGGGCGATGCGGACGGCGGTGACCTCGGCGTTGCGCTGGTCGAGCCCGTTGAAATAGAGCAGCGGGAAGAGGACGAGCTGGCGGGCGGCGACGGCCACGATGGCGATGGCCAGCGCCAGGATGAGCACGCCGGGGCCGCTCGGCTCGGGGATGCCGAGACCGAGGCCGACGAAGAACAGGGTGACGAAGAAGTCCTTGACCACGCCGACCTTGGTGACGATCTCGGTCGAATAGGGGTGGCTGGCGATGGTGGCGCCGGCGATCAACGCGCCCATGCCCGATTCCACGTTCAGGTGGAGCTGGATGCCGAACAGCTTCTCGGTGACCATGTCGAAGCTGGCGCCGGCGAAGACGATGGCGAAGCACCAGCAGATGGCGCCGACCAGGATGATCTCCGGCACCTTGGCGATCCAGCGGAAGCCGATGGGGATGACCGTGCGGGCGACGACGGTGGCGATGACCGCAAGCAGGCCGATGCCGAGGAAGGAGGCGAGGATCGGCAGGATGTGCGGCTCGTGCAGGCTGGGCTGCAGGATGATGACGACGATCGCCCACAGGTCCTCGAAGACCAGCAGGCCGAGGGCGACGCGGCCCGGCACCGTGTCGAGCTCGAAGGCCTCCTGGAACAGCTTGACGACGAGCAGGGTCGACGAGCCTCCGATAATCACACCGATGTAAAGGGCGCCGAGGCCGTGGCCGATGATGCCGCCGAAGCCGATAAGCAGCAGAAGCTGGGCGACGAGGAAGCCGAAGATGGCGATGAGCGGATAGGACATCAGCCCGGTGAGGAGGATGGTGCGGCCGCTCTTGATGATCTTGCCGATGTCCATCTCCAGGCCGATGACGAACAGCAGCAGGACGAAACCGAGCTGGGCGATGGTGTTGATGTTGTCGGCATCGGTGACCAGCTTGAGGCCGAGCGGCCCGGCGACGACGCCGGCCAGGACATAGCCAGCGATCGCAGGCAGGTGCAGGCGGGCGAAAAGGATGGCCAGCACGCCCGAGAGGAGAAGGCCGATGCCGATGTCGTGGACCAGCGCCGGCATCTCGCCTTCCGAGGCGAAGGCCGGCGAACTCAGGAAAACGGTCAGGGCGAGGCCGATCAGGCCAGGCCAAATTCGCCGCGCAAGCGGCCCCGTACGGCTCATCGGCAAGGGCGCCCCCTCGTTTGCGTCCAAGAATCGACAGTCTGCGGTTGTCGCCTGCATGTATGCACCGGCGTGCCGGCACAAGCTGTTACCTTGGTTCAGGAAAATCGACGGCGTCAAGTCGGTGCGGGAGCGATTGCCTAGAAGAACAGCAGTGGTGGCGATCTCGGCACCCGGCGGAGGACAGGGGCCGGAGATCGCCGGTCATGTTGTTATGGGGCGGTTGTTGGGTTATCAAGCCCTGGTGCGGCCCTCGGTCGCGCCGTGGCACCCGTAGCTCAGCTGGATAGAGCGCTGCCCTCCGAAGGCAGAGGTCGTGAGTTCGAATCTCGCCGGGTGCGCCATCAATTGTGCGTCTTGTGTTGTTCCTGGAATGCCAGCCTACTTGATGGTGTAGCCGCCATCGATCAGAAGATCGGCGCCATTGATCATGTCGGCTCCGCCGGAGGCTAGGAAGACTGCCGCGGCAGCAACCTCCGCTGGCTCGGCGAACCGACCAGAGGGGATCAACCCCTTCATCGCCTCGCCCTTGGGACCCGCCCAAGCCTTTTTGCCCAATTCGGTCAGGACTACGGTGGGCGATAGGGTGTTGACGGTGATGCCGTGCTTGCCCCATTCGAGCGCGAAGGTCTTGGACATGCCGATGACGGCGAACTTGGACGCGCAGTAGGCGACGTGCCCGTCGATAGCCACCGAGCCGGCCTGACTCGCGATGTTGATGATCTTGCCGCCGCCGGCGGCGATCATCCGGCGCCCCACGGCCTGGGTCATCAGGAAGCTGCCGGTCAGGTTGACGTCGATGGTCTTCCGCCAGGTGGCAACCGACAACTCCTCAGCGGGAGCGAGATCGCCGATGCCTGCGCTGTTGACCAGGATGTGGATGCGCCCAAAGGTGCGTTCGACGGCCGCAACCGTCGCGTCAACCTGGGCAGGATCGGAGACGTTGCAGGCAAACGCCTCGGCGGCCGGAAGCGATGCGGCCTTGGTCTTGGCCGCGGCATGGTTCAGGTCGACGATGCCGATGCGCACGCCCTTCTTGGCGAAGGCGTCAGCAATGGCCGCTCCGATGCCCGAGGCCGCGCCGGTGATCAACGCAGTCTTGCCGGTCAGGGGGAAATCGAAATCGATGGATTGTGGGGCAGCGCTCATCGGAAACCTCGTTATCTGTGTAATAAGGCCCGCCACCGGGGGGCGACGGCCCCAAGTTTGGCTTAAACGGCTAGATGTGGAGCCTCAACGGCCAAATCCCATATTTTTGACGGTAAGCATGGCAACTTGCTCGCGATGCGAAGGCTTGTTCTTCGAGGGCAACTACACCGAATACGTCACGCTGCTGCACGGGGTCGGCGGCGTGAACCGCGCGGTCAGTGCAGAGGAGAAGGCGATTCGCGACCAGCACGAGAGGCTCATCCGGCGGCTTGTCCAGGCGGGCTCTGATGCCGGCGTCGCTGGCGGTCGATGACGTCGCGACCGCGGCGCGCGCCATGCTGTCGATGGTCAACTGGATGGTGCGCTGGTACAAGCCGGCCGGCCCGGTGCGCGCCGCCGCCTTCGGCGAGGATTTCTTCAACCTTCTCTACAACGGCATGCGCCGCAGATGACCGACGATCGCGAAACGATGGACTTCGACGTGGTGATCGTCGGCGCCGGCCCAGCCGGGCTGTCGGCGGCGATCCGGCTGAAGCAGCTCGCACCCGACCTCTCGGTGGTGGTTCTGGAGAAGGGCTCCGAGGTCGGCACCCACATCCTTTCGGGCGCGGTGCTCGACCCGATCGGCCTCGACCGGCTGCTGCCCGACTGGCGCGACGATCCCGACTGCCCGGTGAAGACGCCGGTGAGCGAGGACCGCTTCCTGTGGCTGGGCCCGGCCGGCGGCGTGCGCCTGCCCAATCTCCTTCTGCCGCCGCTGATGCGCAACCACGGCAACTTCATCGTCTCGCTCGGCGAGGTCTGCCGCTGGCTTGCGGGAAAGGCCGAGGCGCTGGGCGTCGAGATCTTCCCTGGCTTCGCCGCGGTGGAGATGCTCCACGACGACAGCGGGGCCGTCACCGGGGTGGCGACCGGCGACATGGGGGTCGGCCGCGACGGCACGGCGAAGGCCGGATTCCAGCGCGGCATGGCGTTGCACGCCAAATACACGCTGATCGGCGAAGGGGCGCGTGGATCGCTGGCCAAGTCGCTGATCGCCCGCTTCGGCCTCGATGCGGGGCGCGAGCCGCAGAAGTTCGGCATCGGCCTCAAGGAGCTGTGGCAGGTCGCGCCCGACAAGCACCGGCCCGGGCTGGTGCAGCATTCCTTCGGCTGGCCGCTCGACAACCGCACCGGCGGCGGCGCCTTCCTCTATCACTTCGGCGACAATCTGGTGTCGGTCGGCTTCGTCGTCCACCTCAACTACGCCAACCCCTATCTGTCGCCCTTTGCCGAGTTCCAGCGCCTCAAGACCCACCCGGCGATCCGGCCACTGCTCGAGGGCGGCAAGCGGCTCGCCTATGGCGCGCGGGCGATCACCGAGGGCGGCTGGCAGTCGGTGCCCAAGCTCGCCTTTCCCGGCGGGGCGCTGATCGGCTGCGCGGCCGGCTTCGTCAACGTGCCGCGCATCAAGGGCAGCCACAACGCCATGCTCTCCGGCATGATGGCGGCGGAGCACGCGGCCCAGGCGATCGCCGCCGGGCGCAGCAACGACGAGCTGGCCGCCTATGAGGCGGCGTGGCGGACCTCGGCCATCGGCGACGACCTCAAGCCGGTGCGCAACGTCAAGCCGCTGTGGTCGAAACTCGGCACCGCGGCCGGCATCATCGCCTCCGGCCTCGACCTGTGGACCAACACCTTCGGCTTCTCGTTCTTCGGCACGCTCGGCCACGGCAAGGCGGACCATCAGACGATGCTGCCGGCGGCAAAGACCAGGCCGATCGCCTATCCCAAGCCGGATGGCGTGGTGAGCTTCGACCGCATGTCCTCGGTCTACCTGTCGGGCACGGCGCATGAGGAAGATCAGCCGGTGCATCTCCATGTGCACGACGCGGGACTGCAGAAGACCTCGGAGCACGATGTCTATGCCGGCCCGTCGGCGCGCTACTGCCCGGCCGGGGTGTATGAATGGATCGAGGATGGCGAGGGCGCGCCGCGCTATCAGATCAACGCCGGCAACTGCGTCCACTGCAAGACCTGCGATATCAAGGATCCCAACCAGAACATCGACTGGGTGCCGCCGGAGGGTGGCGGCGGGCCGAACTACTCCGGCATGTGAGGCGCGTTTGGTTGGCCGGGTCAGAACCGGGTTAGGCAAGATGATCGGGAGCGAACGTCAACAGACCGTCCATCCCCGCTGGTTGCTGCCGGTGGTGGCAGTTTGTCTTGTGCTGGCCAGCCTCGTCCCCACCAGCGCGCAGACGATCTCGCTCGACACGCTGGTGGGCGCGTATCCCGACTTCCTCGCCGGCCACGACGGCACCGATCTCATCTGGAAGGACGGGACGCGCATGAAGCTGTCGGACGGCCGCGGCGGCAAGAGCTTCGACGAGACGCTGCGCCACGCCTCGATCCTCGATCAGCTTTCGATCCCCTACATCAAGGGACCGCTGACAGCGCCGCCGGGACGCGAGGACGATCCGGGGCGGTTCCGCAACACCGCCTTCTTCAACAAGATGTACGGCGACTGCACCAAGGGCCAGGTGCAGCGCAAGCTCACGCGCATCCCGTGGCTGCCGAAATCCGGCGGCGGCACCGTCATGATCACGACGGTCAACGGCGTCGCCGACCGGCTCAGAGCCGTATCGGCCGAGCTCGATCTCCTGCCGCCGGCGATCCGGAAATTCGCTGTTCCCAGCGCCGGTACCTTCAACTGCCGTACCGTTCAGGACACCGGCAACCCCAGCGTCCATGCCTGGGGCGCGGCCATCGACATCAACACCAAATATGCCGACTACTGGCTGTGGCGCCCGAACAGCCCCTACCGTAATCGCATCCCACCGGAAATCGTCGACATCTTCGAGAAGCACGGCTTCATCTGGGGTGGCAAATGGGGGCACTTCGACACCATGCATTTCGAGTACCGGCCCGAGCTGCTGTGAGGCGGCACGGGGGCGTCCCGAAAGATCCAATTTGCCGATAGTTGTAATCGAACGCGCCGCACCGGCTTTACGGTCGCTTACTGCGATCGGGGTTAGGGTCCTGCTCGGGAAACGCGGCCGCCATTTCGTGTCGGCGGTCGCAATCGGGCTGAACAGGCATGCACCGTCGCACAGTGAAATCAGCCAGCCGCAGTCTGCTCGCTACGGCGATGATCGCGCTGGCGCTGGCAGGATGCAGTTCGACCGACACCGGCGGCGTCGGCGGATTCGGTGCTTTTGGCGACGGGCCGCTGCTGGCCTCCGACCTCCCCAACGTGCAAGGGTACACGGCCGATCGCGCCCTCACCGATGCGCGGGCGCATTTCCGCATCGGCGACTTCGGCTATTCCGCGGCGCTCTACAAGCGCTACGTCGAGCTGACGCCGAACGACGCGGAGGGCTATGTCGGGCTTGCCGCGTCCTATGATCGCCTGCGGCGCTTCGACCTCTCCGATCGCGTCTATGCCGCCCTCTACCGGATCACCGGCGGGACGACGCAGTATTACAATAACCTCGGCTATTCCTATCTGCTGCGCGGCGACACCCAGACGGCGCTCGCCAACCTCAACAAGGCGAAGGCGCTCGATCCGCAGAACCCGGTCATCGCCAACAATCTGACGATGCTCGCCAATGCCGTGAAGCAGAGCCGGGGCGCCCGCCCGCAGGCCTAAGCGCCCTTCCCTGTCGGATGGCGCCGCCGCGCGCGGCCACGCCGGTTTGCGAGCCTTCCTCACATGCATACGGACTATTGAACGGTTGGCGTTTCCGCGCCGGGCTTCGGGGCCGGGGTCGACGAGCCACCGCCGGTGGACGCGGTTCCGGTCTCCGCCGGTATCACCGAACCGTTCTTGCCGAGGCCGCTCACATCGTACATCGCGCCGCTCGACGGATTGATCGTTTCCGCCTCGAGATTGGCCTTGACGGCATTGCCGGCGCGATAGCTGATCCGGTCGGTGCGCTGAAGGTAGTCGTAGCTGGCGCAGCCACCGGTGAGCGACGCCAGGAAGACGATCGCGGCCGAAGCGATCAGCCAACGCCGCATGGCCATCAGCCGCCTCCCAGATTGATGATGTAGCCGAACGGCCCGGTGACGCCGGCGCCGGTCTGGAAGTCCTGGATCATCCTCGGCACAACCTCGAGCTTGCCGTGGGCGAAGAAGTCGACATCGTTGGCGGGCTGCGCGCCGTCGAGCGGCGAGGCCACCATCTGGCCCGGCTTGTCCGGCTGGACCAGCCGCGGCGTGACGATGACCACCAGTTCGGTCTCGTTCTTCTGGTAGCCGGACGACTTGAACAGCGCGCCCAGCACCGGGACGTTGCCGACCCAGGGCAACTGGTTCTGGTTGAGCTTGGTGTCGTTCTGCAGGAGGCCGGCCACCGAGAAGCTCTGCCCGTCCCTGAGTTCGACGGTCGCGTCGAGATTGCGCGTGGTGAAGATCGGATCGCCGACCTGGCTGTAGCCGTTGAGGCCACTGACCTCGGGCGTCAGGTGGATCTGGATGCGGCCGGCATTGAGCACCTCCGGGGTGAAGATCAGCCGGACGCCGAAATCCTTGTAGGTGACCGTGGCGTTGCCGCTCTGGTCGTTGACGCGCACCGGTATCTGGCCGCCGGCGAGGAAGCTCGCCTTGACGCCGGACAGGGTCGTCAGGTTGGGCTCGGCCAGGGTACGCACGAGGCCCTTCTCTTCCAGCGCATTGATCGTCGCGCTGAGGCTGATCCCGCCCAGGCCGGAGAGCACGTTGGCGGCGAAGGAGGCGAAGGAGGACGCGCCGGCAGCCGGGTTGCTCTGGCCACCGCCTATCTTGGCGTGGACGCTGCCGCTCGAGCCGCTCCACTCGATGCCGAGCTTGCGGGCGGCATCGCGCTGGGCCTCCAGGATGCGCACCTGGAGATTGACCTGCTGGCCGCCGGAGAGCGTGATGGTGTTGATCACCGGCGCGGTGCCGTACTGCTGCACGATCTCGAGCACCTTCTGCATCGAGACGTCGTCGGGCACCGTCCCGGCGAGCAGCACCCGGCCGTTGACCGTGCTCACCCTGACGCTGGAATTGGGCACGGCGGCGCGGACGGAGCGCCCGATGTCGGCCGTATCGGCGCCCACCTCGACGGCGAGCAGGCCGACCGGCTTGCCGTCGGCGGAATAGAGGTTGACCGTGGTGATGCCGAGGCCCTTGCCGACCAGATAGAGCGAGCGGTCGGTGATCAACTGGGCGTCGGCGATGGCGGGATCAGCGGCGACGATCTTGCCGATGGTATCGGACACGGTGACGGTGAGCGCCTGCGAGACCGGCAGCTTGATGCGCAGCACCGACGTGGTGGCAAGATCGTAGTTGAGGTCCTGGGCCGCCAGAACCGGTGTGCCAAGCAGCACCGAGACGAGCAGTACCAGCGCGGCGCCGGCCGCTTTCAAGGGATGACGTTTGTTCGCGGTGCGCATCATTTCAGCCAGAATGGACTCAACATGCGGATGGTCTGATTGAGACTGTCGGGCTTCCTGGCGTTGTCGCCGGTGCCGGCCGGTTCGATCCCTGAGCGAAGCAGCAGGGAGATCTTGCCGGTCGCCGCGGCGCCGATGACCAGGTCGGCGTCCGACGGGGCCAGCGCCAGGGTGGCGATCGCCTGTCCCGTAAACGGCGCATTGCGCTGCTTCTCGTCGCCGGGCTCGCCGGCCTTGGTATTGATGGCGAGCACCCGGACATCGTGCAGGATCGTCTGGGAACGCGAGATGGTTTCACCGACGCCGTTCGAGGTCGTGCGCGTCAGCACGACGTCGACGCGATCGTCGGCGCCGATGAAGCCGCCCGAGGCGGCCTCGGCGGTGACGGCGACCGATACGCCACGCAGGTCGCCGTCGAGCGCAGTGGACAGATAGCCGCCACGCCCCTCGACCAGCTTCTCCCGGCGGATGGGATCGCCGGGAGAGAAGCCGACGCGCGCCACCAGACCGGCCATGTCGGTCATCGCCCTGGGCGTCACCGCCGCCGTGATGAAGTCGGATTGCAGCGCCTGTTCGGGCCAGGCGACCCAGGCCATCGATGCGGCCGACAGGCGCTGGCCGACGGTGATCTCCTGGCTGGCGACCAGAACCTGAGTGGTCGCCGCCGGCGCGGCCGCGACAACGGGGGGCGGTGCGGGGTGTGCGGCCTGGCTGGCGATATAGGCGGCAATGCCACCGGCGACCATGGCGATGCCCAGAACGATGATGCGCGATCTCTTGAGACGCGGTTTCAGCCGATCGCCGAGGCGCCTGCCGCGGTCCTTGGCAACGGTCCAGCCGACATTGTCGCGCAGGCCGCCCGATCCCTGGCGCTCGCCTTGCCGGCGGTCATCCTGCCGGCGCTCGGCCGAACGCAGCGCGGTGGCGACCGTCTCGCCGGCCGCCGCATCCAGGCGGATGCGGGGATGCCGGCGGCGCTCGGCCCCGTCGCCCTGCGCCTCGGCCGCCTGCGGCGCAACGCCCGAAGCTTCGGGGGCGTCGCCGGGGTCGACGGGTCGCGGTCGGCGAGACAACTGGCTACTCACGAATGGTGCACCCTGGTGGGGCCCGCCGCTCAGCAGCGCTGCAGGCCCGTGCACCTTACGGCGGAACGCTTACTGTCCCCTTCAGAGATCGCTGACAGCTTGATCGATCGCCGCAACACCCTGTTTGCAATGATCCGGCTGCCCCCGGGCGGCGGGGCCGCCGAGGCGCCGACCATCTAGCGTTTCAGCGGCCGGTAGACGAAATAGGAGAAGTCCGCCGGGGTCGCCGTGCCGTTGAGGTCGTTCGCCGCCATGCCGACGAAGGCGCCGGTGAAACTGCCGTGCAGGCCCGGTCCGGCGCATTCGTCCGAGAGCTGGGTTGCGTCGAGCACGGGACCGACGGTCTGCCATGGCCCGCCTTCGAGCGCATAGGAGAACTGCAGGCCGCCGTTCCTGACCTCGACCGCGAGGCGCACCTTGCCTTCCCGCGGCAGCTTGACCGGCGGATCGAGCGGCAGCGCGGTGTTGCCGTCCGGCCAGCCCTTCTCGACGGCGAGGATGGCGAGCTCGCGCGCGCCATCGGCATCGGCCGTGACCGCCAGATAGTAGTTGTTGAAGCGGCCGTAATAGGCGGTGAGGCCGGCAAGGCAGCGCTCGTCCGTCGGGGTAAAATCGACCTCGGTCTCGGCGTAGTAGTCGACCGTCGTCTGGCGGCGGGCGACCAGTGCCTGCTCGAAATAGGAGCCCATGCTCTCGCGCCCGAAGAGGCGCAGCCGGCCCTCGGCGAGAGCGAAGATGCGTGCCGGCTCCGGCGTGCGCAGCCACTGGAAGTCCTTGGGCAGGCCGGCATCGAAGGTGTAGCGCTTCTCCGCCCAGAAGGCCGCCGCGTCGAAGGTGCCGGGCACTGCGACCTCAAGCTGCGGCGCGCATCCGCCGGCCTTGAGCCACAGCCAGTCGTCGTCGCGCCATTCCATCTCCTCGATCGAGGTTTCGCGGCCGAGCACCGAGCGCCGGTTGGCGTCGGGCCGGCTCATCAGGTGGACCATGTAGACGCGCCCGTCGGGCGTCTCGACGAAATCGCCATGGCCGGCGCGCTGGATGGGGCTGTCGGGGGCGTCCTTGGCGGTGATGATGTGCCTGAGCGGGTGGACCTCGTAGGGTCCGTCGATCCGGCGCGAGCGCGCCATGGTGACGGCATGCTTGTAGCCGGTGCCGCCCTCGGCGGTGACCAGATAGTACCAGGTGCCTTGTCTGCCGGTGCGCTTGTAGAGATGCGGCCCCTCGGTGAGGGCGAGTTCGGTGCCGCGGAAGATATTCTTGCGCTCGCCCGTCAGCCTGCCGGCCTTGGGATCGAACTCCTGCAGGACGATGCCGGCGAACCGGTTCGGCCGGGCGCGATAGTCCCAGAGCTGGTTGACGAACCATTTGCGGCCGTCGTCGTCGTGGAACAGCGACGGGTCGAAGCCCGAGGAATTGGCGTAGACCGGGTCCGACCATGGCCCTTCGATGCGGTCGGCCGTGACGATGTAATTGTGCGCGTCCTTGTAGGCGCCCTCGCGGCGCTTCATGTCGGTATAGACCAGCCAGAACTTGTCGCCGTCATGGGAAAGGCACGGCGCCCAGACGCCGCAACTGTCGGGCTCGCCGCGCATGTCGAGCTGGCTCTTGCGGTCGAGCGGCCGGACCACGAGGTCCCAGTTCGCCAGGTCCCTCGAAGCATGGATCTGCACGCCGGGGAACCATTCGAAGGTCGAGGTAGCGACATAATAGGTGTCGCCGACCCGCAGGATGGACGGATCGGGATTGAAGCCGGGCAGAATCGGGTTGGTCACCTTAGGCATGTCGGTTCCTTTGGGCGGCCGCGGTCAGAAACCCATCTGGCGGCGACCGAGTTCGGTCAGGTCGGCCTCGCTCGCGCGGCCGACAAAATCCACCTCGAAATTCATCGGCGCGAAATCGGGCGGCGAGCGGCCGGCGAGGAACGCCTCTTTCTGCCCCGGCAGGTAGGCGCGGTTCTTGGCGCAATCCGGCGCCGAGCCGACGTAGATGACGCTGGCATAGTCCTTTCCGGCGTGCTCGTCGGCGACCGAATGGCAGATGTCGGTATGCCACCACACCGTATCACCGGGCATGACCTGGGGAATCGATACCGTGCCGGCCATCATGTCGGCATGCCATTCGGGGCGGACGCCGAGCGCGCGGCCGGGCGCGGCACCGCAGAGATCGTCCTCGGCGACATCGTCCTGAAGGGCGCGGAGCAGCACATAGGAGATGCCCTCGGCGATCGGGATCAGGCGCAGCGTGCCGTCGCGCGGGCCCTGGGCGGTGAGCGCCGTCCAGCCCTGATAGGTGCGGAAGACGCTGGCCACCGCCGGCGAGGGAATTTCCCGCGTGTCGAGCCGGTGGCGGGCATCGAAGGGATCGTAGCCCTGCCAGTCGCCGGCGAAGACCCGTTCGTAGACGGCCTGGTAGCCGGGGTCGATCCAGCGCTCGACCGTGCCGGCATCCATGTGGGGCGAGAGGCCCAGCGTCTTGTCGCCGGGCTGGCGGCGGCGGACGCGATCGGCATAGGTGACCTGGAGATCGGGGTCGAAGATGCCTTCGTAGTTGGTCCATAACCGGTCGAGGAAGGCGCGGGTCTCGGCGAGCTTGGCATCCTGGCGCGCCAGCACCTGCGGCTTCGACCAATAGAGGTTGAAGATCTGTGGCCTGCCGGCCTTGAGGGCGGAGAAATATTTGTCGAGGCTGCGCTTCTCGACCTCCTTCCGCTCATAGTCGTTGGCGTCGATGTAGTGGCCGACCTCATCGAACCAGTCGCTGGCCTGGGCCTGCGGGAAGACGCCGCGGATGACGGCGCAGCCGGTGCGGCGGATGGCGGCGCGGGTGGCATCGGAGACCGTGCCGGCGCTGATGTCGGCATAGGCGAGCTCGGGGACCACCGGCTTGCCGGCGGCACTGTCGGCCTGGATCTTTTCCGCCGCCCGCGCGACATGCCCGCGCACGTCCTCATAGGCGCGCTTCAGCGCATCGCGGCGGGGCGCCATCTTTCGCTTGAAGGCAACGATCGCCCCGCTGACATCGAATTCCTTCGCCGTCGTGGCGTCCGTCATGCTGGCTTCCTCCCCTTCGGCCGGCGATCGTTGCGCCGGATGACGGACGGTATCACCGCACGCACCGTTGGCAATCTTGCGCCTGCGGAGGGAGGCACACTCCTTCGTTCCCGCGAGCGGTTTGCTCCGGGCTATGACCATTTCTTGCTTCCCTGTCGCCTCTTTTGGAGACGAAGGGGTGGCGGGCGCTCGATGAGTGCCGCGTCGGGTAGTCCAGTGGTGGCGCTCACCGAGCGCCCGCCGCGGCGATTTCAGGCACCCGCACTCGCACTCCACCGGGCGAACGGTGCGCCTCCGGTTCATCACCGGCCCGCTTCCTGGCCCCTCGCCGCTTTACGCTAAGCGAGGTTTTGAACCCACCCGGCTTAAGGTGGCTCATGTACCACGGCCGGTCGTAATGCCGGCGGGCGAGTCTACGCGGGCACCTCCCGAGAACCCGGACTGCGAATCCGAACCCGCGGCGCCGCACCCCGCTCCATCTCAAGACGCCTCCGGAGACGCCCCTCATTCGAGCGAGGATGCCGACCAATATGGGGGCGGTCAGGGCAACGGGGATAAATATCTTTTCGAGGGCGTATTGGCCCTGCAGCCCGGATGGAGCGTGAGCGAAATCGGGGGCGGCGCAAGAACCCGGCATTGCGCTTCGCTCCATGCGGGCTACGGCTCGCCGCGCGCTAACAGCCACCGGCCGGTGGCGCATAGCGCTGGAATGGTCGGTTACACCAATCTCGCCAGTTTCAATCGCCGCTTCCGCGCCCGAACGGACATGACGCCCCGCGCGTTGTTTATGAGCTTGGCGGCGTGAGCCGCCACTCGTCCGTTATGCAGAGAAGTGCAATCACTTCTTGTAAAAAAGGTCGTCTGTCGACAGCGGCTCCGGCTCCCCGCGCTCGGACTCGTGACGCCGTCTCTCCTCTTGCTCCGTGATTTCCTCTATGAGCACGGCACGGGCCGCGTCTCTTGCCACCAGGAATACCTCGACGCAGCGGTCTAGCTCAGACTTCGAAAGAAGCTCGTAGTCGCCGCGACGCCAAACTTCCGGAACGCGTTTCTTTTGGCCGTGGATATCGACTTTCGGGAAGAAGAGGGTTTCTGACGGCGACTTCAAGAAATCCGTCAGCGACAGGAACGCGTCTTCCTGCAGCGTGGCGTATAAGCGCCGCTGCGTCAGCGACAATGGGTTTGTGTTCCACCCGCACACGAAGACAGGCAGAAAAACACCGTGCTCACGGATAACCGATAGCGGAGAAACAGGCACCCAGACTTCGCGTGATACCAAGAAGCGCCCGCCTTCGAAATCAATCGAATTGGCTGCAGAATACCTTCTCTCGGCATCATACTCGAAGAATGCCTCGATAAATTCGGCGTTTTGCGCGCGTCCAGCCGGTGCACCACGCGTTTGAGCGATTCCCAGTGCCGTGGCTTTGTCGATCCCCAATTCGATCCGGTCTTTTGCTGCGACATAGCCTGATCGATAGGTGAACGGAGGAATGCCTTTTGCGAACGACAAGATTGCCTTCGCTGTGCGTTCAGGTTCGTCATGGACGAACCGAACCCAATTAGGACCGGCCGGTGGCCGGTCGAGCTTTCTCAAAATTGCCTGCAGGTCACGTCCCATTAGTGCCTCGCGGTCTCTCGAAACCAAGTTCGGATCGAATCGTCCGTAATTCGCATTGTCGCATTTGTCGCCCCGGCATGATTCCAAACTTGATCCCAAGGGCCGCCAGCCTCATGAGAAAGCGCGCGAAGGGCGCTTGCTGACATAGGCAAATACTTACTCGCGATTCGCCTTACAAACGACGAGTCCTCTTCGGACAATTCACAGGAAGCGGTAACTCGTTCTCCGCTTTCTACGCTCAAAGCGGTCGCACGATCGCCAATCGGAGCTTCGCCAAACCGTTTGAATTCTCGATATAGCTCCCGGAAGACAGGCCCGTGCTCCCACGCTTCGATTTTTGCACTAACTAAAGGGCGGCCAAATTCCACTAAGAAATGGCAATGCAGGAAGTAAACGATCTTGTTGATGGCCATGTTGCTAACCGGCCTCGACTCAGCAACAGCTAAGTCTAGGACAAAATTAGCAATTCCGCGAACATCATAGGCCATCACAGAAGTCTAGTTTATTCACTGTTTGTTCGCAACAGAGCCACCAACCGAGGGCCGTCTCACACCCGCATGGGCATGAGGACGTAGAGCGCGTCGGAAGCGCCGTCGTCGAGGATCAAGGTCGGCGAACCGGGATCGGCGAAGCGGAACTCGGCGGTGCCCGATTCGAGCTGTTCGGTGACGTCGAGCAGGTAGCGCGAGTTGAAGCCGATCTCCATGGCATCGCCGGGATAGTCGACGCCGAGCTCCTCCACCGCGCTGCCCGAATCCGGATTGTTGACCGAGAGCACCATCTTGCCGTCGGAGAGGCCGAGCTTGACCGCGCGGCCGCGCTCCGACGAGATGGTGGAGACGCGGTCGACGGCGTCCTTGAACTCGTTGCGGTCGACCTTGAGCACCTTGTCGTTGCCCTGCGGGATGACGCGGGCATAGTCCGGGAAAGTGCCGTCGATCAGCTTGGAGGTGAGCACCACGTCGCCGATGGTGACGCGGATCTTGGTGTCGGAAAGCTCGATATCGGCGGCGGCGTCCGGCGCCTCGACGAGCTTCTGGATCTCGCCCACGGCCTTGCGCGGCACGATGACCCCGGCCATCTTTTCCGCGCCGGCCGGCGCCTCGAACTGCGACTGGGCGAGGCGATGGCCGTCGGTGGCGACGGCCCTCAGCATCGGCTTGCCGGCGACGGTGACCACATGCAGGTAGATGCCGTTCAGGTAGTAGCGCGTCTCCTCGGTGGAGATGGCGAACTGGGTGCGGTCGATCAGCTTCTTGACGGCGGAGGCCGGTAGCGCAAAGCGCGTCGGGAACTCGCCGGTGGTGAGATCGGGAAAATCGGATTCGGGCAGCACCTGCAGGGTGAAGCGCGAGCGCCCCGACTTGAGGGCAAGCTGCGACCCGTCGCCGGTGTCGAGCGACACCTCGGCGCCATCGGGCAGCTTGCGCACGATATCGTGCAGGATGTGGGCCGGCACCGTGGTGGCGCCGCCCTGATCGACCTCGGCCGGCACGGTCTCGGTGACCTCGAGATCGAGGTCGGTGGCCTTGAGCGTCAGCCGGCCGCCCTCGGCGCTGACCAGTACGTTGGACAGGATGGGGATCGTGTTGCGCCGCTCCACCACGCGATGCACGTGGCTCAGGGAACGGAGAAGATGCGATCGCTCGACGGTCGCGCGCATGGGGTAAGGCCTTCGCGGTTCAGCCGGCGGCAGGAAATGCCGCCACGGACGCCAAGGGTGGCCCGGACATCGCCAATTCGCAAGAGGTTAAGCGCCGCGCCCCCAATTCATTCGTCGATCATCCGCTTGAGGAGCTCAATCTCGTCGGCCAGCGTCATATCGCCCTCGATCAGCCCCTCGATCTTGCGTACCGCGTGCAGCACCGTGGTGTGGTCGCGGCCGCCGAAACGCCGCCCGATCTCGGGCAGCGAGCGCGGGGTGAGCATCTTGGCGAGATACATGGCGATCTGCCGCGGGCGCACGATGGTCCGCGTGCGCCGGCTCGACAGCAGGTCCGCCTTGGAGACGTTGTAATGGCGGGCGACGACCCGCTGGATGTCCTCGATCTTGACCCGGCGCGGCTCGCGCTGGCCGACAAGATCGCGCAGCGTGATCTCGGCCGAGGCGATGGTCACCGGCTGGCGGGTGAACTGCCACTGGGCGACCAGGCGGTTGAGCGCGCCTTCCAGGTCGCGGCCGTTGGAGGTGACCGACTGGGCGACATATTCCAGAACGATGTCGGGGATATCGAGCCCCGGGTTCTGCGCCTGGGCAGCGACGTAGCGCGAATGGACGATGGCGCGCCTGAGC
>CAWHLP010000021.1:0-27234 GCA_963830205.1 uncultured Alphaproteobacteria bacterium
CGGAGGGGGGAGACGGCACGTTGAGGCACTCCGGTCTTCGGATTCGATTCACACCGGCATCGGCGACAGGTTCTGAAGTCGATCGACGACGGCTGCCACAGTCTGTTCTCACCGACACAAACTGTTCTCTTGCCAACACTCGCTGCATGAAGTCTGATCAAGGTTCGCGTCGGCGGCGATTTCAAGCTGGACTGATCGAAGGCATTCGATGCTCTGTCCGTTTGGCTTGGTCCGTCGAGACGTGACTTGGGCGACGAAGCCTAAGCGTCAGAGCAAATGTCGTGACTTAACACATGACTTAAGGGGACGACGGACATGAAAATGCGATTTGCATTGTTGATTGCAGGAGCGTTGGCATTCGGCGCACTGACCTCTGGGGTCGCCGGGGCCGACGAGGCCAAGATGAGCCCGCTTAGCGCCGCCGACCAGAGCGACATGGCGGCGAAGGCGACGCTTGCCAGCGGCCTGGTCTCCGTCGGGCGGGCCAACAAGGACCCGCTGATGATGGCGGCGGCGGTGAAGCTGCTCTCCGAACTCAATTCGCCGGTCATGGATCCGGCTTCGGCCGGCGGCGAGCCGAAGAACTACGACGTGGCGGCGCTGATCGCTGAGGCCAAGGGCCTCCCCGGCACCGACAAGACGATCCTGGACGCGCTCTCCTCGATCAGGGAGCCGATGGCGGGCAACGAGCGCCGCTATTGCGTCTGGGCCTGGCAGTGCAACTACTGGGGCTATTGCGCCTACTGGTGGGCCTGCCGCTAGGCACGCATTGCAATCGCAGGGCGGAACGCTCCGCCCTGCGGCTTACCCATGTGCATTGCCAAGCCCACAAGCCTCATCCTGAGGTGCTCGCCGAAGGCGAGCCTCGAAGGATGGGCCCCCTCAATGCCGCTCCACGAACGAGTCGAGCACGCGCTTCTGGCCGGCCTTGTCGAAGTCGATGGTGAGCTTGTTGCCGTCGATCGACCTGATGCGGCCGTAGCCGAACTTCTGGTGGAAGACGCGCTCGCCGACCGAATAGTCGCTGGTGCCGCCGATGACGCTCTTGGCCACCAGTTCGCCCTCGATCAGCCGCGGGCCCGAGGCGAGCGGGCTGTCGAAGCCGCGCTTGCCGGCGCCGCTGCTGCCGCCGCTGCCGCCGCTCTTGTCGCGGTTCTTCTGGGCCCGCTGCCAGCCGGGTGTGGCATAGGTGTTGGCGAAGGGATCGCGCAGGTCGAAGCGCGAGGCGCCATAGGCGCCGCCGCCATAGCCGCCATAGTCGGAACTCTCCTCCTTCACCTCGACATGGGCCTCGGGCAGCTCGTCCAGGAAGCGCGAGGGGATGGATGACTGCCAGAGGCCGTGCATGCGCCGGTTGGCGGCGAAATGGATCAGGGCGCGCTTGCGCGCCCGTGTGATGCCGACATAAGCGAGCCGCCGCTCCTCCTCGAGTCCGGCGCGGCCCTGTTCGTCGAGCGTGCGCTGCGAGGGGAACAGCCCTTCCTCCCAGCCGGGCAGGAAGACCACGTCGAACTCCAGCCCCTTGGCCGAATGCAGCGTCATGATCGAGACGGCGTCGTTGCCGGCCTCGCTGTCGGCGTCCATCACCAGGCGAGACATGCTCGAGGAAGCCGGTCATCGAGTCGAACTCCTCCATGGAGCGCACCAGCTCCTTGAGGTTCTCCAGCCGCCCGGGCGCGTCGGCCGAGCGGTCGGCCTGCCACATCTCGGTATAGCCGGACTCCTCCAGGATGATTTCGGCGAGCTCGGTGTGGGAGAGCGTGTCGATCTGCCCGCGCCAGCGTGCGAAGGCGCTGATGAGGTCGCGCAGCGAGGCGCGCGTGCGCGCCGCGATCTCGTCGGTCTCGACGATCTCGGCGGCGGCGGCGGTCAGGGGAACTCCTCCCGCCCGCGCCCGGTCGTGGAGCAGCTTCACCGTCGTCTCGCCGATGCCGCGGCGCGGCGTGTTGATGATGCGCTCGAAGGCGAGGTCGTCCGCCCCTTGCGCCACCACGCGGAAATAGGCGAGCGCATCGCGGATCTCCTGGCGCTCGTAGAAGCGCGGGCCGCCGATGACGCGATAGTTGAGGCCGAGCGTGACGAAGCGGTCCTCGAAGGCGCGCATCTGGAAGGAAGCGCGCACCAGGATCGCCATCTCGTTCAGCACCACGCCCTGACGCTGGAGCTGCTCGATCTCCTCGCCGACCGCGCGCGCTTCCTGCTCACTGTCCCACGACGAGGCGACGGCGACGCGCACCGCCTCCGGGTCGTGGCTGTCGGTGAACAGCGTCTTCCCCAGCCGCCCCTCGTTGTGGCTGATCAGATGCGAAGCGGCGGCGAGGATGTGCGGTGTCGAGCGGTAGTTGCGTTCGAGCCGGATGACGCGGGCGCCGGGAAAATCCTTCTCGAAGCGCAGGATGTTGTCGACCTCGGCCCCGCGCCAGCCATAGATCGACTGGTCGTCGTCGCCGACGCAGCAGATGTTGGCCTGCGCGCGCGGCGTTTGCCGTCTTCACCTCTCCCCGGTGTGGAGAGGTCGGGTCGGGCCGCTTCGGCGGGCCGAGCCGGGTGAGGGGGGGCCGGCATTGTCGTCGCACGCGGCGCCTGCGCCAGCAGCCTGAGCCACAGGTACTGCGCCACGTTGGTGTCCTGGTACTCGTCGACCAGCATGTAGCGGAAGCGGGCGTGGTAGTCGGCGAGAACGTCCGGATTGTTTCTCAGGATCGACAGCGGCTCCAGGATCAGGTCGCCGAAGTCGGCGGCGTTCAGCACCTTGAGCCGCGCCTGATAGGCGGCATAGAGCTTCTTGCCGCGCCCGTCGGCGAAGGCGCGCCCGTCGACCTCGGGCACGTCCTTGGGCGTCAGCCCGCGGTTCTTCCAGTGGTCGATGTAGCCGGCGAGCTGGCGCGCCGGCCAGCGCTTCTCGTCGATGCCCTCGGCCTGGATGATCTGCTTCATCAGGCGGATCTGGTCGTCGGTGTCGAGGATGGTGAAGTCGCTCTTCAGCCCCGAGAGCTCGGCATGGCGGCGCAGCATCCTGGCGCCGATCGAGTGGAATGTGCCCAGCCACTGCATGCCCTCGACGCCGCCGCCGATGAGGTCGCCGACGCGGGTCTTCATCTCGCGCGCCGCCTTGTTGGTGAAGGTGACCGCAAGAATCTGCCAGGGCTTGGCGCGGCCGGTGGCGAGCAGGTGGGCGATGCGCGTGGTGAGCACGCGCGTCTTGCCGGTGCCGGCACCGGCCAGCACCAGAACCGGCCCCTCGGTCGCCTCCACCGCTTCGCGCTGCTCGGGGTTTAGCTTCTCCAGCCACGGGGCGCTGCGCGCACCCGCCGCCCGCGCGGCGATGCCGCCCGCTTTCGGCTCCGGCGGTGCAGCAGTCTCCCTCCCTCCCCGTGTCGGGGAGGGGGGACCGGCCGCAGGCCGGTGGGTGGGGTCGCCGTGTTCAATCGATGCGGCAGACTCCATCCCTCCCCGGGACGGGGAGGGGGGACCATGCGAAGTATGGTGGGTGGGGTCGTCGTGTTCAATCGATGCGGCAGACTCCATCCCTCCCCGGGACGGGGAGGGGGGACCGGCCGCAGGCCGGTGGGTGGCGTCGCCGTGTTCAATCGGTGCGGCTGACTCCATCCCTCCCCGGGACGGGGAGGGGGGACCATGCGAAGCATGGTGGGTGGGGTCGCTCTCGTCAGGCGACCCGCTGTCAATGCGCTTGGCGGGATCGGTCATTGGCCCCGGCGACTACCACGAATCTGAGCGGAGAACACTATAGCAACAGATGGGGCGCGGGGATGGCGACGGGGAGGGCATATTAGGACTGCAGCGGAGTTCGGCTCCACGAAATGCCTAGATTCTCAGAATTACGAGTTCAGGCAATACAAAGCCTCCGCTCGAAACCGATTCTAGCACATCTTTGACGTCAGATGGTTGTAGTGCCCACCGGTAGGCCGGATGAATTTCCCAGTCGTAGCCAAAGTCAGCAAATTCATGCCCTAGGAAATTGTTCTGGTCGAAATATTTCCGGTCTATGTATCCTAAAATTTCTTTCCTCGCGGTTATGAAATCTATTTTGTATAGAAATTGGATGATTGATCGAGGCGTTGCGCTCCACCCATTTGTAAACCTGATTGGTACGTGCTCCATAACTCGCCGAATCTTGCTTGCGAGGGCGTCGGTCGAAAACACAAAACTCTCTTTGGTCGTTCGCTCTCTCTTGGTTGGGCGCATTTCAAGCAGAAGTCTTTCAAGCTCCGGCATTTCTGACTTGTATTCATTTATAATATCGCGCAATCTTTCATGAGAGTAGCGAGAAAAACTTGCCTTTAAATCCTCAGATGTTATCGGATTTCTCCCTTCTTTAAATGCAACTTCTGCTGCCCCATGCATCAGCTTCACAAGATCTCGAGGACGTCGCCGCGTCAGTGAAAGGAGTACGTGCCGAATTGACCGGTTATGCCAATGACCAAGGCCGCTAAAACGCGGCTCTATAATATTTCCGAATATTTCTTTAGATATTTCAGATTGGGTCATCTTGTATATTTGGTCTTGTGTACGAAGTCCTCCAAAATACGTCTCAATTCTTTTGGCCATTATACACAAAATCTCGTGATTATTCCAATTTAGCCACACAATATTTTGCTCAATCTTGTCCGTTGATTTGTCGGATGTGCGTACGAGAAAATAGACGTCACTACGAAGCCCAATTCTGAACTGGATACGCCGATCACCACCTGCAATGTCGCGCATGGCATTTATCAAAGCAGAGATATTGCGAATATCTTTCGTTGAGGCGCTCCATCCTCGATCTATATCGTCAATATATATATTGATTACCGGATGGTCTATGAATCCAGATAGCAACGTTTTTGTAGTATTGTTTGATATTTGTGGTAGTTTGTCCTTTAGCATTTGGATTATATGGGGAACAATTGCGGTTACGCTTTTAAGGCCCCGAAATCGCTCAATCTCGGACACCCCATCCATATAGTTTTGCGTTATTTTGTGAATGATGACCGCAAAGAGAGAACTCTTCCAGTCTTCAATTTGGGCTATGAAATCATCGGGCTGCTTTTCACCTTTGGCGTGTAAATCGCCAGGCTGGAGAAGTATTGATAACTTATGATTGTCCAAGTCCTCCAAATACGACCGCTTCAGGATGGCGCTCTTGCCGGTGCCTTTGGGGCCAACCAGAATTCTTAGTGGCAGATCGACGTTTAGCTCGTCGTAAGTCTTGTTGAAGAAGAAATATTCTTTGAATCGTTCAGTGGCCTCGTTCTCCGCATCCTCAGCACCAAAAAGAGCTGCGCGCGTGGCTGAGTCAAAAGTGAGGTTCGTCGACGAGTGTGCAACCATAACCACATCCGATGGTCGACTCATTGAGCGATGTTAGCAACCAGTGCGCGCCGCTGCGAATCCATTTGGCGGTGCGGCGGCGCGACCAAATGATTCTCTCCGCCCTCGACCCCCCATGAGACACTGCGCTCATCCCCGCTCATGAGAGGGTGCCCTCCGAGGCGTTCGTTCGGTGGAGCGGAGCCCGTAGGGCGGAATAGCGAAGCGTATTCCGCCGCACCGTCGTTGCGGCAACTACGCGGCGGGGTACGCCTTCGCCGAGCATCGCTCCGAGCAAGGCGCCGAACCTCCCCCTTGAGGGGAGGTCGAAATGCCGAAGGCATTTCGGGAGGGGGTATGGGCGCTGCAGTGAAGACACCCCCTCCCGAAGGTGTCTCGCTGCGCTCGTCACCTTCGACCTCCCCTCAAGGGGGAGGTTGCGCGCCGAGCGCGCCGCATGCGCCCCCCCTCCACCGCGTCAGCGCGGGGAGGGTGGCCGGCGCAAGCCGGCCGGGTGGGGGACGAAAAATAGTTATCCCCGGTGTCCGAACCGCCCCCATATTGGTTCGCATCCTCGCTCGACAAGAGGGGCGTCTCCGGAGGCGTCTTGAGATGGGAGCGGGGAGCGGCGCCCGCGGGTTCGGATTCGCAAGTCCGGATTCTCGGGAGGTGCCCGCGTCAGCTCGTCCGCCGGCACTACGACCGGCTGTGGCCACCGTCCACCTTAAGCCGGGTGGGTTCAAAACCTCGCCTGTCCAAGGGCGAGGGGCCAGGCAGCGGGCCGGTGATGAACCGGCAGCGCACCGTTCACCCGGCGGAGCGCGAGTGCGGGTTACCCAAAGTCGCCGCGGCGGGCGCTCGGCTGAGCGCCACTAAACGGACTACCGACGAGGCACTCATCGAGCGCCCGCCACCCCTCGCATTCTCAATACGATGCGGGGCGTTCTTTGAAATTCGAATCACCCGGCCGCAATGCGGCGCGGGATCGCGCTTCCGCGTCCTGGCTGCTGCGCTTTTCACTGCCCCTTGCAGATCGGCGTCGGCCGCTGGGGCGGTGGCGGGTGGTCCTTGCGGTATTGGGCGATGAGCGGACCCAGCGTCTCGTCCGGCCAGTATTTCGGCGCGCCGATCGTCGTGAGGCAGGCGGCGTCCCAATAAAGCCCGAGCGAGGCCAGCGACCGCTTGTCCGCAACAGCCGCGGCGACCGCATCGATGTCGGCGGCCTCCGGATAGATGTAGACCGTGGTCGGGTCGTCCTTGGTCATCGCCATGATCGCGTCGGCGTCCGCCTCAGACCAGCTCGTGCAGCCGTTGCTGCGGCCGCCGACATAGCTCACCAGCGTCCCGCGCGGGACGTAGCCGTCGCGGTTGGCGTAGGGGCTGGCCGGATCCTTGAGCATGCAGACGCCGTGCAGCACCACCGCGGCGTGGCCGCCGATGACGCGCTCGCGGGCATTGGCCGTGTCGCCTTCGCCGTCGAACTGGAGGAACGGGCGCACCAGCAGGGCGTTGCGGTGCGCCGCGGTGCGGTAATAGCCCTTGAACGAGGTCTTGATCTCGGCCGTCACATAGGCGCCGCCGGTCGTCAGGCTCGAGCCCTCGGCGTTGCCGAAGTTCTTGGCGCACGTCCGCCCGTTGGAATAATCCGCGATGCCCGGCAGCCGGCGCCCGGCGCCATGGCCCGACGAGATCGCGCGAAACGACTGGCTGACCTCGCAGATGATGTAGAAGCGCAAGCCCGGCCCGCCGTTGCTGGCCGTGTTGGGGCGGGTGGCATCCATGGCGAAGTAGCAGGGGTTCTTGACCGCGCCGGCGGCGACCTTCTCACGGTAGAACGCCCGCGCCCGTTCCAGCACCACCGGCGCGATCTCGCCGTTGTCGGCGCCGACATGGGCGCTGAGCCAGGCCGGAATGGGCGACGCCGGCGCGGCCGCGCGCGAGGGAAGCGTTGCCGCGAAGGCGATCGCAGCGACGACAATGCCGAAGATGGGCGCAAGGATGAAATCTTGGCTGCACCGGATCAGTTTCCCCACGAGTCCTTAAGAAAAGAATCTACGTGAGGGCCACTATAGCAACAGATGGTGCGGGGAGGCGGACAGGGGTGCAACAGGCGCCGCGTCATCCTCCGTCGTCATTGCGGCGAAGGCCGCAATCCCGGCGGGCTCTTCCGTGCGCACGGGCGGACGGCGCCTGCCGCCCGCGCGATCACATGCAGGCCAGCAGAACCGGGGTCTGGCCGTTGCCGGTGTGGGCGCCGAGCAGGCGGCCCTCGATCGACAGCGCGCTGCCGTCGGTCGGATGGATGGCGGGGCAATCGAGCTGGACGGTCGCCGCCATCGCGATGCCGCGGCTGACGGTGTCGGCGTCGACGCAGAACGGCGTGTTGACCCTGAGCAGCGTGGCGCGCCGCGCGATGTCCTGCAGCGGGTCGCGGACGACGCCGTCATCCACCGGCGCGACCGTGGCGAAGTAGTGGCCGGCCAGGGTGACGACCTGGCCATAGCGGTAGCAATCCGCGGCCTTGGCCGAAGCCGACCAGGCGACGGCGACGAGCGCCACCGCGAGGATGACCGGCAGGCCGATCGGCGGCCGGCGCATGGTCAAATGCCGGAGCAGGATGCCGTGCACGACCTCGGCCAGCGACCGGCGCTCGCTCCGCCGGCGGTACCAGCCGTTCAGCCGGCCGATGGCGTGCGTGCAGGCGGACCACGCCCTGCCGAGCGCCGTCATCTCAGGTCGCTTTCGGCAACCACACGGTCGTAGCGTTCGAGGTCGCTCTTGATGACGTACCAAGGCTCGCCGTCGTTGACCGGGCGCCGGGCGACGATGCGGTAGACGCCGGTGGCGGCCGTGCGGGTTCGATCCTCGTTGACGAAGGTGATCGATTCCCCAATGGCATATTTGTGCATGATCATGGCGTGGGTCGCTTTCTCTTATCAGTCGTAGCGGCAGCGGCCGGGCTGTCCTTGGGACAGATCAAGTGGCGCTGCCGGCTCTTGCTTTTCCTCTTCCCCCCAATTCCCCCCCAAGACGGTGGCGGCGAGCCGGCGCTGAACGCCGGCCCTCCTGTTCGGGCCGTGGTTCTGCCGGCGGGCTCAGCTCTTGGCGCTCAGGATCTCGGCGCAGGCGAAAGCGACGCCCTTCACCGAGGCATCGCTGCCGGGCATCGTCGCCCAGCCGCCCTTGTCGATGAAATCGGTCCGCTGATAGCTGCTCAGCGCCTTGAGCTCGGCGAGCTTGCCGGCCGCATCCGCCTGGTCGTGGAACTGCACAACGCAGATCGGGGCGAGCGCGGCGACCACGGCGGTCCTGGCGCTGTCGTTGGCGGCCTGCGCGGCATTGCCGCCGGTCACCCAGCCGCCCCAGCTGAATCCGATGATGGCCAAAGCGACGGCTCCGCCGATGGCACCCCAGACTGCGGGTTTGGTTTGCACTGGAATCTGCATGACGTTTCCTTTTCTCGTCTGCGGGGTTTCAGTTCTGCTTGGCGGGCACGACGGTCCGCCCTTGGTCGTCGAGCAGGCGCGCGGTCCTCACCGTCACCCGGGCCGTCATTGAGCAGCCACGGGCGAGAAGCGGTCGGCGGAGAGCGTGTAGAAGCTGCGCCGCTGGCGCGGTTCGTAGGCCTTGGCGGCGACGGCGAAGATGCGCTCCCGGGCGGCGTCGAAGGCCGCCAGGATGCCCGCCTCGGTGTCCTTGGTCTTGGGATAGAGGATGAAGATCGCGTCCACCTCGAGGAAGAACCGCACCTCCATCGCGCTGTCGTGACCCCAGAAGCGGATGCGGCGCCAATCGGGATCGTAGCTGCGGCTGGGATTGGGGAAGTTGAGGCTCATCTGCGATGTCCTGTGGGCCCCCAAGGAGCACGTCGCTTCTCCGGGACATGTCGTGTCGGCCAGGCGCCCGCCGGCGCGTCGGCCGTCTACTGCTTGGGCTTGTCCGCCGTGCCGGCCGGGGCATCCGCCGTGCCGTCATGGGCAGGCGTCTGCGGAAGCGGCGAAGAGGAACGGGCCAAAGAAAAATCGCCTTTCGCGAACAGTGCCTGCAAGGTTCTGCAGTCACAGCATGAATGTAATACTCAAGATGAATATTAAAGGACAGGCGGAAGGAATTTAGCCTCTTCTGCCTTCGATTTGAGTTTTTCAATTCCAGCTTTTTCGACTCTATCGGAAAAAACTTGAAAAATCCAGGAAAATCCAGGTTTTAATTTTCAGTTAGCCCGGTACCTCGCGAAAAACCTGACCTTCGGGCGTGTCCATCCGGTCGGTGCGGCGCTTGTCTGGCACCCCGTTTGGCGCTGCTGGGCGTTCAGTGCGTCGCTCCAGGGCGACGCAGCGGCCTCCCTCCCTCCCCGATTCGGGGAGGGCGATTGCATATGGCACGGCGCGACACCTCTCCCCTTGCGGGAGAGGTCGCCCGGCGCAGCCGGGCGGGTGAGGGGTGAAGGCACCGCCTTGCCATGACCCTTCAATCCAGACGGCTTCACCACACTGCGGCTATCGCCTGGGTGCGGCAGCGGCCTCCCTCCCTCCCCGGAACGCTAGGGGATGCACACATTTCTAAGGCTCCAGCCGTTTGCGAGCGCTCGGAAGTACTCGATGCCGTTTTTGAATGTGATTGGCCCCGGGGGTTTGGACGAGGGATAGCCATCCCATCCGCCGAGCCTGGCGATGATCCACGCCGCCCATGCGAGGCTCGATTTGGGGTGCGGGTTCTTCTGCAGCGCGGTAGCGCCCTCGACGCGCTGATTGGCGGCTTCGAGGACGGTGATGTCGTCAGTGGAGAAGACGAGGTTTGCCGAGCGCCGGTCGCCGCCGTCGCGGGCCTGAACCAGCTGCAGCGTGAGGCAAGCGGCTTTGGCGGCGATGGCAATCAGCTTGACCAGGCGATCGGCGATGGCGATCTGGCTATCCTCGACTTTCAGCCCCTGCTGCTTCATCAACCTGAACAGCTGCTCGATCATCCAGCGTTGCGCGTACCAATCGACGATCTGCCAGGCGGCCAAGGCGTCGCTCACGGCATGCGTGGTGAGAAGCCGCCAATGGAGCGGCTCGCATCCTGCCGGTGGATTGCGTTCGACCACCTCGACATAGCTCAACGCCACCTTCTTCGGCAGGTCCGGTTCGATCGCGTTCCCAGGCCGAGCAATCTCGACGCGGCCAAAGCGCAGCGTCAGCTCAGCCGTCCGCTTTGGCCTGCCGGGACGGGCACGCAACGTCAGCGTACGGCTTCCAGCTGGCGGCAGGGCCGCGCCGAAGGCGTAGAGCTTGCTCCCGCCGGCTAGCCGCCGATCCTTCTGAACGCGGGTTAGCACATGGAAGTTCGCCCCCGGCAGAAGCGCCCATTCGGCATAGATGTCGCTCTCGCGATCGGCAATCACCATCACGCATGCCGCCTCGCAAAGCAGCGATTTGGCAGCCTGAGCCGTGTCGAGCCAGCGCCCCGATTCCTTCTGCGAGAGCAAGCGCTGCCCATGCGGGATGGTCACCCGCCCCGAGCGCGTCCACACCCGTCCCGATACCAGGCCCAGACAGGCTCCGTCAGCGGCATCAACCGCCAGCATCACATGGGCCAGCGCCCCGCGGCCGATCCCCTTGCCGATCTCGCCAAGACCGCGCCGGCGGGCAGCAGTGGTTGCAAAATTGAACTCGCTGGTGTCCTGGATCGCCAGAACATGACGACCCGCTACCGCTGCCGCCGTCCGATCACTCCAGCCCTCGATCAGCCGATCCACCGTCACCTTGCGATTGGCGATGAACCGACCAAACCGAACGTGGTCCGCTCGCCGCTCACCAAGGCGCCGAAGGCACACTCCTTCGCGCGCGACAATGCGTCCGAGCAGCGCCGCCCCCCTTTATCGAGGCGGCGATCCCCGAACCGGCCCAATGACCAATTCCTGTCCAAGTCCATCGCTGACACTCCCCCAAAGCGAAGTGTCAGATACAGAATCACACCACACAACTCGCTGAGAAGCCTTCATCGCTCCTCCGAGTCACTCTGCCGCACAACAATGTGTGCATGCCCTAGCCCCGGAACGGGGAGGGGGGACCATGCGAGCCGCAGGCGCGGCATGGTGGGTGGGGTTGCCCCGTGAGCCGCCAACGCTCGCGACTCCTGGGTGCCCGGTCGGGCCGGGCACGACGGAGCGTGTTGTGCCCCACGCGCCTTCGTCATTCCGGCGAAGCGGCACAATCGCCAAGGCCTGCGTTTCCTGGGCCCCGCCTTCGCCGGGGCGACGAATGTGGGTATTGGGAGGCCAACCCTCCCTTGTCGTCCCGGCGAAGGCCGGGACCCAGTAATCACCGACGCTCGCGGTTCAAGCGCCAACGTTCGCGACGACGCCCACTCAAACACCGCCGAAGGCTATTTCTCCGTTCGCAAGCGCGGCGTGAACGGAACCTTCCACCACATCAGCGAAGCCCATCTGCATCGTTACCTTGCGGAATTCGATTTCCGCTACAACAACGGCTCAAGCCTTGGCGTTACCGATGCCGAGCGCACCAACAGGATCGCCGAAGGCATCGAAGGCAAGCGCCTCACCTATCGGCGGACTGGTGAAGCCGCGAACTAACCGCCAGTTGGCGCGGAAGCTAGCGCGAATGCGCCGCAACTCCAAGTAGTCTTCCTTGTGCTACGGTTATTGGTGGCAGCGATGACGAATCGCTGCCGCCTGCACGCTCATGCTGGATTTGCGAGCCGCCGTGAGCGCAAGAACTGAGGACGAGGCACAAGGCGGCTCAGCCTCTAGCAATAGGCTGCGCACTCATGCCCACCGTAAAATCCGTCCAATTCGGCAATGGACAAGTCAGATATTTCAGCAAGATCGATCCTCAACCTGCCACTAGCGAGACAACCGGCAACGTAACCGTCAATACCGCCGCCATTCCCGGACAGCCGGCGAGATACGAGGTTACCTTCATGCTCAGCTTTGCGGCTGACGAGGATGGCCTAGAGAACCACAACGTGTTTCACCTGACTTGCTTAGTTCCAGACGAGAACGACTGGACTCCATATCGGTCAATCGAAGATCGAGCCGCACGACAGCTTGCTCCAATGCTTCGATCCTTAGCAGACAAGATCGAATTCTGGTCTTCCGCCGTTTGTCGATCCGCGCGAAGCGCCAAAGGCGACCGGCGATTTATGATCGTTCGACGGGCTTCCGGCTCTTGCGCGACTGGCGCTTCTCGCCGGAACGTTTCGTTTTTTTCGGCTTGGCCTCGCGACGCGGCGCAGGCGGCATCGCCAGCATCTTAGCGGCAATGCGCTTGGCCTCGGCTAGATCATCTTTCGGGGGTTTGGGCATGACTTCGCAATCCGAAAACGGAGTACCCTGGCTAGACATACATAGCGACCGTCTATCAATCTCTCCAGAATTCGCGGCTGAGGTGGCGTCAATTTTGATTGAATGGTCTCGTTTCGAAAACGGGATCTCATTCGATACCCACCAATTCATGCGCTACCCAATTCTTCAGCCGCTCGCCAACACCGCGCCTATCTCATTCAAAAAGAAAATCGAGCTTTGGAAAAAATGTGTTTGCACGCTATTCAGCACTGTTTCAATCTATAGAGAGCAGGCAGACAACATATGTTCAGACGGTAAAACAATATCTAAACGTAGGAATTTAATTATACACGGATTGTGGAACAACACTGGCGAAGACAAATATGACGTTCTTCTAATCAGAGCGCTTCATAATGTCGAAAATATTGAAACTGCCAGCGTTGATCTGAACTATCTTACAAAGTTGCGCCAAGATATAGCACAGGTGACGGACGCGTTTTTCAGCTTCCAAACTAATCGAATGTTACACGCTCACCTAGGACTACTTCGAGTACGCGCCTCACCATAAGGCGCTCATCCCAGCATCCATCGCCCTCCGAGTCTTCCCAATCCCGATAGGCCTTGCAGCCTGCCAGGATCATTTCAGGTGTCACTTGGATTGCCAGCCTGTCGGCTTCTGATTTGGAAGGATCGAGCACTTTTTTCAAGTGCATAACTCCCCTTGAGGGGAGGTCGAAATGCCGGAGGCATTTCGGGAGGGGGTATGGGCGCTGCATTGAAAACACCCCCTCCCGAAAGTGTCTCGCTGCGCTCGTCACCTTCGACCTCCCCTCAAGGGGGAGGTTCACCGGGCAAGCGGCGTCGGCAGCGAAAAATAGTTATCCCCCTCTCCCGAACCGCCCCCATACTGGCCTCATCCCCGCCCGCGAAGGGGGCGCGCTCATGAGGCGTCTTGCAGCGTGGGGCGGGGTGCGGTGTCCGTCCGATCCGTGTCGCAAGCGGGAGGGCGGAGCTCGGAATCCCGTCAGCGGAGGGCAACCTCCGCCGCGCTGAAGCCCTGAAATGGTGCAGCGCTAAAGGCGGGCAGAGGTCAGCCACCGGTGAGACCGGCCCGGGAAATCGAGGCCCCGGCACCGTGGCGGTCGAAGGCGGCCCATGTGCCAGTCCTGCCTCTGCCAGCCCAGGCGGGCCGGAACGCGTAAATCCCGCGGCGGGCGCTCGGTTGAGTGCCCATCAAAGAATTACGGCTTGGCATTCATCGAGTGCCCGCCACCCCCTCATGGTTCAGGCCGTGAGGACCGTTCTTTGAAAGGTTCATAGCTCGGCGCTCTTGGCACGCGAGAACGAGGGGCCGTGTCCCGGGCGCGGCGCAGCACGAAGTGGTGCGCCGCAGAACCGGGATCTACACGCTGGCTGGACCGGATCTGCAGCGCACCGCTCGCGCGCTGCGCTGCGTCCGGGGAACGACACCACCCTTGACCCCGCAGCGCTGAGGGTGCAGGAGGGCGCCACCTTTCCCCCGCCGTTCGGAAGCCAATGACCGACACGCCCATAACGCCCCCGGCCGCCGCGCAAGCGGAATTCGCCGGGGAGGACCGCATCCTGTCATTGCCCATCCTCGTCGTCCTGGCCTTCCTCATCGGCGTGGTCGCGGCGGTCGGCGCGGTGGTGTTCCGCTACATGATCGGAATCATCCACAACATTCTGTTCCTGGGGAAATTCAGCTTCCTCTACGACGCCAACCAGTTCGATCCGGCGAGCGCCTGGGGGCCGTTCGTGATCCTGGTGCCGGTCATCGGCGGGCTGGTCGTGGTGTGGCTGGTGCAGACCTTCGCGCCCGAGGCCAAGGGCCATGGCGTGCCCGAGGTCATGTTCGCCATCTATCACAACAAGGGCAACGTGCGCGGCATCGTCGCCGTGATCAAGTCGCTGGCTTCGGCGATCTCCATCGGCACCGGTGCCTCGGTCGGCCGCGAGGGGCCGATCATCCAGATCGGCGCCTCCTTCGGCTCGACGCTGGCGCGCGGCCTGCACCTCGCCCGCTGGCAGAAGATCACCATGATCGCCGCGGGGGCGGGGGCGGGGATCGCGGCCACCTTCAACACGCCGCTCGGCGGCGTGCTGTTCGCCGTCGAACTGCTGCTGCCCGAGGTGTCGAACCGCACCTTCCTGCCGGTGGTGGTGGCGACCACCACGGCCACCTCGATCGCCCGCTACGTCTTCGGGCTGGCGCCCGCCTTCTACGTGCCGGATGCGGCGCTCGCCGGTCGCCTGACCATCAGCGACCCGATCGTGCTGGCCGGCTTCGGCCTGCTCGGGCTCGCCGCCGGGGTCGCCTCCTGGGCCTTCATCCGTTTCCTCGCCTGGTGCGAGGACGTCTTCCCCAAGCTGCCGGGCAACGCCTACACCCAGAACATCATCGGCATGCTCATCATCGGCGGGCTGTTCTATGCCTTCCAGGTGATGACCGGGCAGCCGCATACGGCCGGCGTCGGCTACGCCACCATCCAGTCGATCCTCGACGGCACCACCGTCGGCCTGGTGCTGCTCGCTCTGCTCTTCGCGGCCAAGGTCTTCGCCACCTCGATCAGCCTCGGCTCGGGCGCCTCGGGCGGCATCTTCTCGCCGTCGCTGTTCATCGGCGCCACGCTCGGCGCCGCCTTCGGCTCGCTCGGCGCCACGCTGTTCCCGGCGTCCGGCTTCTCGGTCATCGAGTTCGCGGTGGTCGGCATGGGCGCCATCGTCGGCGGGGCGACCGGCGCCTCGATGACGGCGATCGTGATGATCTTCGAGATGACCCGCGACTACAACGTCATCGTGCCGCTGGTGCTGGCCGTGGCGATGGCCACCGGCACGCGGCGGGCGCTGATCAAGGAGAACATCTACACCATCAAGCTGCGCCATCGTGGCCGGCCGATCCCGGTCAACCGCCACACCAACATGTATCTGGTGCGCCAGGCGCGCGAGCTGATGAACAAGGATTTCCTCGTCCTGCCGATCACCACCTCGATCGCCGATGCGCTGGCCAGGATCGTCGAAAAGCCGGGCGCTCACATCATCGTCTCGGACGGGCCGCGCATTGCCGGTGTGGCGCGGCTGGCCGCCAGCTCCTACACGCCCGACCGCTATGCCGGCCAGACGCTCCAAAGCATCACCGACGACAACTTCGTCATCTCGCAGGATACGGCGATCCTCAACACCATCATCAGCCGCATGAACCGGCGCAATCGCGACCTGTGCATCGTCGTCAACGACCGGGCGCGGATTCCGCGGCCGGAGGACGTCATCGGCGTCATCGCCGCCAACGAGATCGCCAGCGCCGTGATCGTCAACCACTACGCCTGAGCGCGGGCCAGCAGGCGCAGCGCGCGGCCGTCGATCGCCGCCAGTCCCAGCCCGATCAGCGCCATGCCGGCGAAATCGGCCAGCGCCAGCCGCTCGTGCAGGAAGACCGCGCCGAGCAGGATGGCGCTCACCGGCACCAGGAAGGTGACCAGCATCAGGTTGACGGCGCCGGCCGTCTTCAGCAGGCGGTAGTAGATGATGTAGGCGACCGCCGAGGAGAGGGTGGCAAGCGCGATCAGCGCCGCCCACACGTCAAGGCCCGGCATGGGCAGGGTCCACGGCCGGTCGATGAAAATCGCCAGCGGCACCATCATCACCGATGCGGCGGCGAACTGGCCCATGGCCGAGACGATCGGCGCATGGCCGGCACGGCCGAAGCGGCGGGCGTAGATCGGCGAGAGGGCGTAGAACACCGAGGCAAGCAGCAGCGCCAGCTCGGACATGAGGTCGGCGTTGAGGCCGCCCAGCGCATCCGGGCCGATCATCACGATGACGCCGGCGAAGCCGATGATGACGCCGGCGACGCGGCCCGCGGTCATGCGTTCGTCGCCGGTGAGGTAGTGGGCGAAGACCACGGCGAAGAGCGGGGTGGTGGCGTTGAGGATGGCGGCCAGCCCGCTGGTGACGTGGCTCTGGGCCCAGGCGATCAGGCTGAAGGGCACGACGTTGTTGAGGAAGCCCATGACCAGATAGCCGCGCCACGCGGCGGCGTCGCGCGGCATGGCGGCCCCGGTCGCCCGCACCGCGAGATAGAGCAGGGTCCCGCCGACGACCACGCGGAAGGCGACGATGGTGAAGGCGGGCAGCACCTTGATGGCGATGGCTATGTAGAAATATGAGCCGCCCCACAGCAGAGCCAGGGTGACGAGCAGCGCCCATTCGGCGGGGGTCATGGTGCGGTTGACGGCGGGCGGCATCGGGGACCTGGGCAATTCTGGGGCGGGTGAACCGGCGCCATCCACTAGCAGATACGCGCACCGGCGCATTCCGAAACTTGCACCGACCGGACATTCCCGCTTGCCCTATTGCATGCATCATGTATACATTTTTGCCTGACTTCTGGGGAGGAGCTCTGAAAATGTCTGGCAAGAAGCCGTTTCCCATGAATGCATGGTATGCAGCTTCGTGGGATTACGAGGTGAAGCGCACCCTGCTGCCGCGCACCATCTGCGGCAAGCATCTGGTCTTCTATCGCCGTACCGACGGCGGCGCGGTGGCGCTGGAAGATGCCTGCTGGCACCGCCTGGTGCCGCTCTCGCACGGCCGGCTGCGCGGCGACGACGTGGTCTGCGGCTATCACGGCCTCGCCTACAATTCGGACGGGCGCTGCACCTTCATGCCCTCGCAGGAGACGATCAATCCCTCAGCCTGCGTGCGCGCCTATCCTCTGGTCGAGCGCCATCGCTTCGTCTGGGTGTGGATGGGCGACCCGGCGCTGGCCGACCCGGCGACGGTGCCCGACCTCCATTGGAACCACGACCCAGCCTGGGCCGGCGACGGCAAGACCATCCACGTCAACTGCGACTATCGCCTGGTGCTCGACAACCTGATGGACCTCACCCACGAGACCTTCGTCCATTCGTCGTCCATTGGAGACGATTCGGTGGCCGAGGCGCCGTTCGACACGCATCATTCGGACCGCTTCGCCACCGTCAGCCGTTGGATGAAGAACATCGATCCGCCGCCCTTCTGGGCCGGCCAGCTCGGCAAGCCGGGCAAGGTCGATCGCTGGCAGATCATCCGCTTCGAGGCGCCGGCGACGATCGCCATCGATGTCGGCGTGGCGCCGGCCGGCAGCGGCGCGCCGGAGGGCGACCGCAGCCACGGCGTCAACGGCTTCGTGCTCAACACGGTGACGCCGGAGAGCGAACGCTCCTGCCACTATTTCTGGGCCTTCGTGCGCAACTACAAGCTCGGCGAACAGACGCGCACCACACAGTTGCGGGAGGGCGTGTCGGGCATCTTCCATGAGGACGAGATCGTGCTGGAGGCGCAGCAGCGCGCCATGGACGAAAACCCCGACCGCATCTTCTACAATCTCAACATCGACGCCGGCTCCATGTGGGCGCGCAAGCTCATCGACCAGATGGTTGCGGCAGAAGAGCCGGCGGCATTTGCGGAGGCGGCCGAATGAACGCGGCGCGGGCGAGCGGGCAGGATCGTGAGCGGTCGCAGACGCTGAAGGCGCTGCTCACCATCCGCGAGATGATCCTCGATGGCGCGCTGGCGCCGGGCGAGCGACTTTCCGAGCTTTCCATCGTCGAGCGTACCGGCGTGTCGCGCACGCCGGTACGCAGTGCGCTTGCCCGCCTCGCCGAGGAGGGGCTGATCGAACCGATCCCCTCCGGGGGCTTCTCCGTGCGCTCCTTCGGCGAAGGCGACATTCACGACGCCATCGAGATCCGCGGCGTGCTGGAGGGGCTCGCGGCCCGCTTCGCGGCCGAGCGCGGCGTGGCGCCGGCGCGCCTGCTGCCGATCAGGGATTGCCTGGCCGAACTCGACGAACTGGTCGCGGAGAGTGCGCTCGATCAGGACGACTTCTCCCGCTACATCGTGCTCAACGCGACCTTCCACCGTCTGCTGCACGGCCTCGCCGACAGCCCCACCCTGGCGCGCGAGATCGACCGCGCCTGCGCCAAGCCCTTTGCCTCTCCGAGCGGTTTCGTGATGGCGCAGTCGGCGCTGCCCGAGGCGCGCACGGTGCTGACGGTGGCGCAGGACCAGCACCGCGCCGTGATCGAGGCGATCGAGAACCGCGAAGGCGGACGCGCCGAGGCGCTGATGCGCGAGCATGCCCGCGTCGCCAGCCGCAACCTGCGCGCGGCGATGCGCAGCAAACAGGCGATGGCGCTCGTACCGGGTGCCATGCTGATCAGCGGGCGCCGCGACTGAGAGGAGGGACCCCCCATGCGCTTCTCGCTTCACTGGTCCCAGGCCAAGGTGGCCGCGATCCGCGACCTGACGCCGTCGATACGGCTTTTCGACATCGTCCCGACCGACGGTCTTGCCCAACCGTGGCGCCCGGGCGCCCATATCGATGTCGGCGTCATGGTCGATGAGCGGCCCGAGACGCGGTCCTATTCGCTGGTCGGCCGGCCGGAACCCGGTCTCTACCGTATCGCGGTCCGACGTGCGCCTGACAGCCGCGGCGGTTCGGCCAACATGCACGCCCTAGTGCCCGGTCAGGCGATCCGCGTGTCCAATCCGCAGAACCTGTTCGAGATCGACTGGCACGCCGGCGAGGCGCTGCTCATCGCCGGTGGCATCGGCATTACGCCGATGCTCGGCATGGCGGAAGCGATTGCCGAACATGGCACGCCCATGCGGCTGGCTTATTGCGGCAAGCGCCGGTCCGATATGGCGTTTGTGGAGGAACTGCAGGAGCGCCTCGGCGATCGGCTGTCCCTCCACGTCTCCGAGGAGGGGGGCCGGATCGACCTCAAGGCCGCGATCGGAGCGCTGGGGGCGGAGGCGGTCTGTTATGTCTGCGGGCCGATGCGCATGCTGGAGGCGGTGCACGCGGTGTGGACCGAAGCGGGGCGGGCGCCGACCCGTCTGCATTTCGAAACCTTCGGGTCGAGCGGCCATTTCGCAGCCGAGCCTTTCGAGGTTCTGGTGCCGCGGCACGACGTCCGGGTGACCGTCGGGGTCGGCGAGACGCTGCTCAATGCGCTGCGCGGCGCCGGGGTCGACGTGCTCTCCGACTGCGAGCGCGGCGAATGCGGCCTCTGCGCGCTCGATGTGATTGAGGCGGAGGGGGCGATCGATCATCGCGACGTCTTCTTCAGCGAGGAGCAGAAGGCGCGGGGCGACCGATTGTGTGTCTGCGTATCGCGCGTCATCGGTGGTCGGCTGGTGCTCGACACCGCCTACCGATCCGACATTGGCTGAATAGAGCCATTCCCTTAGTAACCGCGGGCGATTTCGCCACTTTGGCCGGCACTCCCGATTTGCTACGCTAGCGGCGGGGCATGGGAAAGCAGCTGAGGAACGCGGGACTTAACAATGACGATTTCAGCTCGCGGTCGGCGCCACGGCGCGGAACGACGCCGGCATTGCGGCGGTGCTGCCGATCCTTAAACAGCGCTTCGGCGAGCGCTATGCCGATTTGGAGGCGCTGCGCGTCCAGCACGGCCACACCACCACATGGCTGGTCAACCAGCCGCCCGACGCCGTGGTCTTCCCGGAGACGACCGAGGAGGTCGTCGACATCGTGCGCATCTGCGCCCGCCACGGCGTGCCGATGATCCCCTTCGGCGCAGGCTCCTCGCTGGAGGGCCACGTCAACGCGCCCCTTGGCGGCGTGTCGATCGACCTGAGCCGCATGAACCGCATCCTTGCCGTTCATGCCGAGGACCTCGACGCCGTGATCGAGCCGGGGGTGACGCGCAAGCAGCTCAATGACCACCTGCACGACCAGGGCCTGTTCTTCCCGATCGACCCCGGCGCCGACGCCTCGCTCGGCGGCATGGCGGCGACCCGCGCCTCGGGCACCAACGCGGTGCGCTACGGAACCATGCGCGACAACGTCATCAGCCTGACGGCGGTGATGCCGGACGGGGCGGTGGTCAAGACCGGCGCCCGGGCGAAGAAGTCCGCCGCCGGCTACGATCTCACCCGTCTGCTCATCGGTTCGGAGGGCACGCTCGGCATCATCACCGAGCTGGTGGTGCGGCTGCAGGGCATCCCCGAGGCGATCGCCGGCGGCGTCGTCCCCTTCGCCACCGTCGAGGGTGCCTGCAATGCCACAATCCTGACCATTCAGAGCGGTATTCCCGTCGCCCGCATCGAACTGGTCGACGCGCTCATGGCCAAAGCGATCAACCTCTATGCCAAGCTGGATCTGCCGGAAACGCCGCATCTGTTCGTGGAGTTCCACGGCAGCAGTGCGTCCGTGAAGGAACAGGCCGAGGCCTTCGGCGAGATCGCTGCCGAGTTCGGCGGCGGCGCCTTCGTCTGGGCGACCAAGCCGGAGGAACGCACGCGCCTGTGGCAGGCGCGCCACGATGCCCTGTGGGCTGCGATGGCGCTCAGACCGGGCTCAAAGGCCATCGCCACCGATGCCTGCGTGCCGATCTCGCGGCTGGCGGAATGCGTGGTGGAGACGGTCGTCGACGCCGGGGAAAGCCGGCTGATCGCGCCGGTCGTCGGCCATGTCGGCGACGGCAATTTCCACCTGACCATGGTGGTCGACATGGACGACCGTGACGAGGTGGCGCGCTGCGAGGGCCTAATCTCGCGCCTCAACCTCAGGGCCATCGCGATGGAGGGCACCTGCACCGGCGAGCACGGCATCGGGCAGGGCAAGATGAAATATCTCGGGATTGAGCAGGGCAGCGGTCTCGACGTCATGCGGGCGATAAAACAGGCAATCGATCCCCAGGGGATCATGAACCCGGGCAAGATCGTCGCGCCGGCTTGACCGGTTTCGTGATCGCGCCGAAGCGGAGGCCACACTGAGCAGGCTCTACCTGATTGTCGGGGGCGCCCTGGTTGTCGCGCTGTTCGCAGCGCTGATCGTGCCGTGGTTCATCAACTGGAACGACTACCGCGCCAGCTTCGAGGCGGAAGCCTCGCGCATCCTCGGCCACCGGGTGCACGTTGAAGGCGACGCCCACGCCATCATCCTGCCGTCGCCGTCGCTGACCTTCACCAATGTCGAGGTCGACGACGAGGACGGTAAGCGCATCATGGATGTGGCGCGCTTCGACGTCGTCATCGAGCTGATGCCGCTGCTCCAGGGCAAGATCCAGGTGATCTCGATGACCCTGGACAAGCCGGTGGTCAACGTCTCGGTCGATGCCGCCGGCAAGATCGCCTGGCTGAGCCGGATCAAGCTGCACGAGCCGTTCAACCCTGACAATGTCGTCCTCGACAACATCACCATCAAGGACGGCACGTTCAACTATGCCGACGCCCAGAGCGGCGTCGATCTCGCCTTCGCCGGCATCTCGGCGCAGGTGTCGGCGCGGTCGCTCAGCGGGCCGTGGCATATCGACGGCTTCTATCTCGATCAGGGCAGCCAGGTCGGCTTCCGCATCTCGACCGGCCGCGTGCTCGACAACGGCACGCTGCGCGTCAAGGCAGACGTCGAGCCGGCGCGCTGGCCGGTGACCGTCGACGTCGATGGTCCGGTCGGCTTCGACCCCGGCGGGGGGCTGTCCTGGCAGGGCACCTATTCGGTGAGCGAGGTAGCCTCCGCCGATCAGGGCGGCGGCAATGGCGATGCCGCCAACGGGCCGACCGGCTGGCGCAGCGACGGCGCCTTCACGCTCACCGGCGACAAGCTCGACATCAACAAGGCGGTGTTGTCGAACGGTCCCGCCGACCGGCCGTTCAGCGTCGCCGGCACGCTGGCGCTCACCTTCGGCAAGTCGCCGTCGTTTGCGGCAACGGCGGAAGCGCGGCAGATCGATCTCGACCGCACGCTCGGCAAGGGCCCCAGCCAACCGGTCGATGTTTCGGCGGCCACCGACAGCCTCATCGCCTGGCTCAGCCAGCTTCCGGTCCCCGACGAGCCGGGCAGCATCCAACTGAGCGTGCCGACCATCGTCGTCGGCGGCCGCATCATCGAGAACGTCTCTTTCACCGCGGCGCCGGCCAAGGGCGGCTGGCAGATCGGCTCGCTCAGCGCCAACCTGCCCGGGCAGGCGACGCTCGAGGCGAGCGGCCTGATGACCACCCGGCAGAAGTTCGGCTTCGTCGGCGAGGCCCATTTGGCGGTGCTCCAGCCCTCGGCCTTCGCCACCTGGTGGCGTGGCGGCGCCCAGGAGGGCGCCGGGCGGCTGCTGGCGCCGTTCGACCTCTCCGGCCATGCCGACATCGGTCCGAGCCGCTTCGCGGTCGATCATGTCACCGCGCGCATCGACGACGCCACCATCACCGGCCAGTTCGGCTGGGAAGAGGAAGCCAAGGACCACCACCGCAACCTCTTCGCGGTGCTCGATGCGACGCGTATCGATTTCGTCCAACTGAAGGCGCTGGCCGAGCTGCTGGTCGGCCGCAACCTGACCAATACCGGGACGCTCGCCGACAGCTACAGCCTCCAGGTCACCGCCGATGCGTTCGCCTACCAGGACCTGACGGTCAAGGGTATCGAGGTCAACGCCGAATACCGCAACGATGCGCTGACCGTCACCAAGCTGCAGATCGACGATATCGGCGGCGCCAGGATCGCCAAGACCAACGGCGAGATCGACAACCTGTCGGGCGACCCGCGCGGCCATCTCGATGCGACGCTGGATGCGCCCAAGCTGACCGGGCTGGCGCGGCTCGCCGACCGCTTCCTGCCGCAGAGCGGCTTCACCCGCTGGCTGGATACCGCCGCCACCTCGCTCGGCGAGGCGGTGATGACCGGCCGCATCACGGCGCCGCTGCCCGATGGCGGCAGCGGCTTCGCCTTCACCGTCGAAAACGGCGTTGCCGCCTCGACCACGTTCAACCTGTCCGCCTCCTTCACCGGCGGCTTCGCCCATTGGCGCAGCAAGCCGGCGGATATCAAGGTGACGCTCAATTCGCCGGACAGCGCCGGCCTCGCGCGCCAGTTCGGCTTGGCCGCGGTCGCCCTCGACAAGGACAATGGCGGTCATGTCGAGGTCCAGGCCAAGGGCGTTCCGGCCGAGGGGCTGGATACCGTGGTGGTGACCGATCTCGCCGGGGTCGTCGCCAATGCCAGCGGCAAGCTCACGGTGGGCGAGGACCTCGCCCCGGCCTTCACCGGCAAGATCGGCGCCACTGCCGACAACATCGACCTGATCGTCGCCATGGCCGGCCTCGCCATTCCCGGTGCGCCGGGGGGCACGCCGCTGGCGCTCGACGGCCAGCTCAGCGCGTCGGGCGCCGGCATCGACCTCGCCTGGAAGAACGGCAAGATCGGCCCGGCGGTCGCCAGCGGTGAACTGACGCTGGCGCCGGACAGCATCCGCGGCTGGAAGATCGGCGGCAATCTGGTGGTCGATGAGGTCGACCTCGGCTGGATCGCCTCGCTCGGCCTCGGCTTCTCGCCGGAGCCGACCGGCGATCCGGCGGAGCCGTGGTCGCGTTCGCCATTCGGCGCCCCGGGCTATGGCCCGGTCAGCGGCAAGCTCACGGTCGCCGCCGACCGGCTTGATGTGGCCGATCTCGGCCTCACCAGCACGGCCTTCACGGTGGCGCTGCAGCCGCAACGCATCGATGTCGATCTCACCCAGGGCCAGCTCGCCGGCGGCACGGTGGCCGGCGGCATGTCGATCCACGATGTCGGCGGCAACGTGAACCTCGCCGGCCGCTTCGACCTGAAGGGCGCGGCACTGGAATCCTTCGTCTGGCGGCGCGACGGACGCTCGGTCGCCATCGGCACGTTCGATGTCTCCGCCAATTTCGAATCGACCGGGCGCTCGCCGGCTGGCCTCGTCTCGACCATGACCGGCGGCGGGGTGCTCAGCGTGCATGACGGCCTGGCGCGCTACGTCAATCCCAATACGGTGCGCCAGATCGTGCGCGCCTCCGATCTCGGCCAGCAGTTCAGCGAGGATGCGCTGAAGGCCGCCTTCGGCGAGCGGATCGACGCCGACAACCTGGCCTTCACCGATGCCAGCGGTGCTTTCGCCATCGTCGCCGGCGCCGTGCGGCTGAAGAATCTGGTCGCCGCCGGTGCCGGGCTCACCGCCAAGGGCAACGCCGTCATCGACTTCAACACCATGACGCTCGACAGCGACTGGAACCTCGCCTTCGCCCCGGTCGACAACAAGGTGCAGGGCACCGATCCGGAGGCCGGATCGTCTTCCATGGGCCGATCGCGGCGCCCAGCCGGTCGCTCGACGTGCTCCAGTTCGCCGCCTATCTCAACGAGCGTGAGGCGGCGCGGATGACCGAGATCATTGCGCTCGATGCGGCGACGCGCGCGGAGAAGGAGCGGCTGAGCCGCCTCATCGACAGGCTCAAGCAGGATGCCGCCCAGCGTGTCGAGGATCTGCGCATCGCCGCCGAGCGCGAGGCCGCGCGCCATGCCGCGGTCCAGGCTCAGGCGATCGTGCTCGAGGCGTTCCACGTCAACCGCGCGATCCTCGTTGAGAAGCGCCATGTCGATGCGCTGACGGCCCTTGCCGACCGTCTGGCGGACCAGCAGAAGCGCACCAAGGCGAGCGCGGAACAGGCGGCCCAGGTGGCGGTCCAGGCGCGTGCCGACGCCGATGCCGCGGCCAAGGCGCTGGCCGATGCCGTGGCGGCGGACACGGCTGCGGCTGCCAAGGCCGCGGCGGCGGCCGACGATCTCGCGACAGCCAAGGCCAATGCCGATGCGGCCGCCAACGATGGGTGAACGTGCCGGTGCGGCCGATCAGGCGAACAGGCGCTCGCCAATTCCACGGCCGCGGAGAGCGCTGCCAAGGATGCCGCCGACAAGGCCGTTCAGGCGAAGGCCGATGCAGACGCGGTGCTGAAACGGCGAGCGCGCGGCGGCGGCTGCCGCCGATGCGGCGAGCAAGGCTGCCGCCGCCAAGGCATCCGCCGCCGCCCACAAGGATGCGGCCGACAAGGCTGCTGCCGCCGCGGTCGCGGCGCGCGATGCGGCCAAGGCCGCGCTCGCCGATGCTGAGGCGGCGGTCGAGACGGCACAGGCGGCTGCCGATGCGGCAGCGAGCCAGGCGACGACATCGGCGGTAGCGCGACGGCGGCGGAGGCTGCCAAAGCGCAGGCCGATGCGGATGCGAAGACGGCCGGCGATGCGCTCACGGCGGAGACCGCAACGCGCGATGATGCAGCCGAGAAGCTGGACGCGGCCAAGCAGAATGCCGCGGCGGTGCAGCAGGTCGCCGACAGGGCCACGACCATGGCCGAGCAGGCGGCCGACCTCGCCAAGGCCATGGCAGCGGGCGATGGGGCCGACGCGGAGGCGGTCGCCACGGCAGAGGCCATGCAGAGGGCGGCTGATGGTGCCGCCCTGCAGGCTGCCGCGAAGAGGGCTGCCGCCGACAATGCCAAGGCAGCCGTGGACGATGCGCAGGCGGTCTTCGACCAGGCCGCCGCGGTGGCGGCAGCGGCCGAGAAGCGCGCGGCCTCGGCGACGGCGGCTGCCGTAGCGGGCGATGCGGTGGTGAAGAACGCTGCGACCGAGGCCAGCCGGGCCGCTTCGCAGAAGGCGGCGACACTGACCGGCCTCGACCAGAAGCTGACAGCGCGCGACGCGGCGAGGGCGGTGCTCGCCGACAAGGAAACGGCGGTGGAGGAGACGGCCGCCGCCGCCACTCCGGCCGAGAAGGCGGCCCAGGACGCTGCCGATGCCGCCGACCGCGCCGCGGCCAACCTTAAGGCGGCGCTCGCCGACAAGGCGAATGCCGGAAAGACCGCCGCAAGCCGTGCCGGCACGGTAGACGAGACGGCGCAGGCCGCACAGGCGGCGCATGCAAAACGCGTGGCGGCTGCTGCCGATGCCAAGTCGGCGGACGCGAAGGCGGCCGCGGCGGCAAACGCTTCCGGTTCGGCAGCCCAAGACGCTGGCGGCCAAGACGAAGGCCAATGATGCCGCCCAGGCGGCGGCAGCGAGTGCGGCCCAGGGCCATCAGGCAGCCGAGGCCGCCGCTGTTAGCACCGAGGCGCAGGCGAAGACGGCGGAGGCCGCCGACCAGGCGGCCGCGGCCGTCGCAGCGGATGCGGCGGATGCGGCTCAGGCGGCCCGGCAGACGGCCGATCAGGCGGCCCAGGGCCTGACCAATGTCGGCACGATCGAAATGCCGGCCTGCGGTGGCCGAGCGGATGCCGCCCAGGCGCCGGCCGGCGCCACGGTTGCCGCCGAGCCGGTGTCGACGGCGCCACTGCCGGTACCGCGGCAGAGCCCGAAGAGCGTGCCGCTCCCCAAGGTGCCGAGCGTCCTGCCCAACGGACCTCTGGTGATCACGCCGCCGAAATACTAGCCGACACCAGACCCGCGCTGCCGGTACCAGTCGAGCGCGAACAGCCTGAGCGCAGCCGAAAGGTTGGTGTGGTCAGGCCGCGCGCGGTCGATCTCGGCGACCAGTGCGGCAATACTCGTCCCGCGGTCGGTCGCGATCTCGGTGAGTGCCTGCCAGAAGGGCGGCTCCAGCGAGATCGAGGTGCGGTGGCCGGCGATGGTGATGAACGCTTGCTCACCCGTCGTCAGGCTCGATGCGGTGGCCGGCGAGCTTGCGCTCGGCGAGGTCGCGCTCGGCCTGCCCCTGTTTCTTCTCGGCCGCAGTCAGACCATGTTTGCGGCGGTTGGCGTCGCGGCCTGTTCGCGTTCGGCCCGTGCCTTGTGCTTGCGGAAGCGGCGGAGATTGACGACTTCGGCCATGTCAGACTCC
>CAWHLP010000022.1:0-189813 GCA_963830205.1 uncultured Alphaproteobacteria bacterium
CGCCGGCGGGGATGCGCGCCATCCTCAGCCGCGCCTCGTTGAGATCGGCCTTGGGGATGCGCTCGAGCAGCAGCGCCACCGCGCGCGGATCGACGTCGATGGTGACCCCGAAGGCCTTGGCGACCGCGTCCGCCGTGATGTCGTCATGGGTCGGGCCGATGCCGCCGGTGGTGAAGACATGGGTGTAGCGGGCCCTCAGCGCATTGAGCGCCGCCACGATCTCGGCCTCGACGTCGGGCACCACCCGGACCTCGCGCACGTCGACGCCGATGGCGGTCATGAACTCGGCGATATAGCCGATGTTCTTGTCCTTGGTCCGGCCGGACAGGATCTCGTCGCCGATGACCAGGATCGCGGCGGTGACGATGTCCCCGGCCGATGCGTCAACCATGCCTCACCCCTCTTTGGAAAGGAGCGTCCGTTTACACCCGCCACCTCGCCCCCTCAAGCGCGCTCGCAGCTTGATTTCGGGCCCGTTCGGCGCAATTTGCGCTAGAGCAAAGCAGAGAACCTCCAAGCTGGGTTCAGTCTCCCGATGCGACCCGACCTGATTGCCCGCTACGCCGACCAGCGCCTGCCGCGCTACACCAGCTACCCGACCGCGCCCCATTTCGGCCCGGCCGTCGGGGCGGACACCTATGGCCAGTGGCTCGCGGCGACGCCCGCCGGCGCGCCGGCCTCGCTCTACGTCCACGTCCCCTATTGCCGCCGCATGTGCTGGTATTGCGGCTGCAACACGTCGGTGACGCTGCGCGATGAGCCGGTGGCCGAGTATGGCGAAATGCTCAAGGCCGAGATCGCCATGGTCCGGGAGCACCTCGGCAAACGCCTGCCGGTCGTCCACCTGCATTTCGGCGGCGGTACGCCGACCATCGTGGCGCCGGCGCTGTTCGGCGCGCTGATGGATGAGCTCGGCAAGACCTTCGACTTCCGCGAGAACACCGAGCGGGCGATCGAGATCGACCCGCGCACGCTCACCCGCGAGATGGTGGCGGCACTCGCGGCAGGCGGCATCAACCGTGCCAGCCTCGGCGTGCAGAGCCTCGACCCGGTGGTGCAGAAGGCAATCAACCGGGTGCAGAGCTACAAGCAGACGGCCGACGCGATGAACTGGCTGCGCGCGGCCGGGATCGGCGGCATCAACCTCGACCTCATCTACGGCCTGCCGCACCAGACCGTCGCCTCGTCGGTTGAGACGGTGAAGGAATGCCTGGCGCTGGAGCCCGAGCGCGTCGCCGTCTTCGGCTACGCCCATGTGCCGAGCTTCAAGAAGCACCAGCGCCGCATCGACGTCGCGACGCTCCCCGGCGGCGAGGAGCGCAACGTCCAGGCCGAGGCCATCGCCGAAGCGCTCGTCGCCGCCGGCTATCGCCAGATCGGCATCGACCACTACGCTCACCCCGACGACAGCCTGGCAATCGCTCAAGCCGAAGGCCGGCTGCACCGCAACTTCCAGGGCTATACCACTGATCCGGCTGATCTTTTGATCGCGCTCGGCGCCTCGGCCATCGGCCGCCTGCCGCAGGGCTATGTGCAGAACGACCCGGTGGTGCGCGGCTATTCGGAGGCGATCGCCGCGGGGCGCTTCGCCACCGTCAAGGGCTATGCGCTCACCGACGAGGACCGGCTGCGCGCCGACCTGATCGAGCGGCTGATGTGCGATTTCCGCGTCGATGTGGAGGCGGTGTGCCGCCGCCATGGCCGCAGCGCCGGCGAACTCGGCGATGCGCTCGCCCGCATCGAGGCGATGGAGGCCGACGGCATCGTCAGCCGCCATGACGGCGTCATCGAGATCGCGCCCGACGCGCAAGGGTCTGGCGCGGGCGGTGGCGGCGACCTTCGACACCTACCTGCCCAACTCGACCCGCACCCACAGCCCGGCTTTGTAGCTCCGGCGCATGCGATTTGCCGCGCCCCTGATCGAAGCGACGCTCATCCGCCGCTACAAGCGCTTCCTCGCCGACGTGACGCTCGCCGACGGCACGGTGACGACCGTCCACTGCGCCAATCCCGGCGCCATGACCGGCCTGGCGGCGCCCGGCATGCGGGTGCTGCTGTCGCGCTCCGCAAGCCAAGACCGCAAGCTGCCGCTCTCCTGGGAGCTGGTCGAGGCGGATGGCGGCTGGGTCGGCATCAACACCGCCCATCCCAACCGGCTGGTGGAAGAGGCGATCGCTGCCGGCACGATCACCGAGCTTGCCGGCTATGACGCCATCCGCCGCGAGGTGCGCTATGGCCGCAATTCGCGCATCGACCTGCTGCTTTCCGGCGCGGGCCGCGCCGACGCCTATGTCGAGGTCAAGAACGTCCACCTGTCGCGCAAGCCGCCGCTCGCCGAGTTCCCCGATTCAGTGACCGCGCGCGGCACCAAGCACCTGGCCGAGCTCTCCGACATGGTCGCTGCCGGCCACCGCGCGGTGATGGTCTATCTCGTCCAGCGCAGCGACTGCACAAGCTTCCGCCTCGCCGCCGACATCGACCCGACCTATGCCGCCGCCTTCGCGCGCGCCCGCGCCGCCGGCGTCGAGACGCTCGCCTATGCCTGCCGGATCAGTGCGGACGAAATCGTCGTGACCGGCGGCCTGCCGGTCCTGCGCCTGAGCCGCTTTGCTTGCGCACCCCGGCGAAAATCGCCATATGCTGGTTGCCATGGTTACCTACGTCGAAGCCGCCGCCGGCCCTCTGAGGAACGACGGCCAGATCAAGCTCTACAACGCCGACGATTTCGCCGGCATGCACCGTGCCGGGCGGCTCACCGCCGAATGCCTCGATGCGATCGAGGCGATCATCCGCCCCGGGATGGCCACCGACGAGATCGACCGCTTCGTCTACGACTTCGCGCTTTCCCACGGCGCCCTGCCCGCCACGCTCGGCTACAAGGGCTACATGAAGTCGACCTGCGTCTCGATCAACCACGTCGTCTGCCACGGCATCCCCGGCGACAAGCCGCTCAAGGACGGCGACATCGCCAATATCGACGTGACGCTGATCCTCGACGGCTGGCACGGCAATTCCAGCCGCATGTACGAGGTCGGCAACGTCAAGCGCGCCGCCCGCCGGCTGATGGAGGTGACCCACGAATCGATGATGCGCGGCATCGCCGCCATCCGGCCCGGCGCCACCACCGGCGACATCGGCTACGCCATCCAGAACTATGCCGAGGGCGAGCGCTGCTCGGTGGTGCGCGATTTCTGCGGCCACGGCGTCGGCCGCCTGTTCCACGACACCCCCAACATCCTGCACTACGGCAGCCCCGGCGACGGCGTCGAACTCAAGCCCGGCATGATCTTCACCGTCGAGCCGATGATCAATCTCGGCCGGCCGCACGTGAAGGTGCTCTCCGACGGCTGGACGGCGGTCACCCGCGACCGCTCGCTCTCCGCCCAGTACGAGCACTCGGTGGGCGTGACCGAGACCGGCTACGAGATCTTCACCGTCTCGCCGAAGCACGGGCTCGCCTTCCCCGATGGTGCATGAGCACGCCGCCCGCCCGGGATGGGGACCAGCCCCACTATCTCGGTCACCGTGAACGGCTGAAGAAGCGCTTCCACGAAGGCGGCGGCGCGACGCTGGCCGACTACGAGCTGATCGAGCTGATCCTCTTCCAGTCGCTGCCGCGCCGCGACACCAAGCCGATCGCCAAGGCGCTGCTTGCCCGCTTCGGCTCCTTCTCCGAGGTGCTGAGCGCGCCCGCCGGCGAACTGCGCAAGATCACCGGCGTCGGCGATGCGGTCATCCACCATCTCAAGCTGGTGCAGGCGGCGGCCCAGCGCTTCGCCCGCGATCCGGTGCGCGAGCGCCCGCTGCTCGCCTCATGGTCGGCGGTCATCGACTACTGCACGGCGGCGATGGCCTACGAGACGGTCGAGCAGTTCCGCGTGCTCTTCCTCGACAAGAAGAACATGCTGATCGAGGACGAGGTGCAGCAGACCGGCACCATCGACCACACGCCGGTCTATCCGCGCGAGGTGGTGAAAAGGGCGCTGGAGCTCTCCGCCGCGGCGCATCATCCTGGTCCACAACCACCCCTCCGGCGACCCGACCCCCTCCACCGCCGACATCCAGATGACCAAGCAGGTGGTCGACATCGCCAAGCCGCTCGGCATCGCCGTCCACGACCACATCATCATCGGCAAGCGCGGCCACGTCAGCCTCAAGGGGCTGCAGCTGATGTGAGGCGCGGCTGCGGCGCGCCTCATGTGTGCGCGCTTGGTCTGCCATTACCGTTTCGCCGGCCGTCCGCCTTTCATACCGCCGCAACCAGACGGCAACGACGATGGCAAGGGCCGATACGGCCGCCATCAGCCAATAGAGCGCGGTCAGGCCGAGGCGCGTCGCCATCTCGATGCCGAGCATGGGACCGATCGTGCCCCCGACATCGCCGCACCATTGGAAGATCGCCACCGCCGGACCGTGCTGGCGTTCGTCGACAGCATCGCCCAGCAGGGCCATCATCGGCAGCGTCACGCTGTTGTAGGACAGGCCGGTAATTGCCGCCCCCAGCAGCACCACCGGCAGCGTGTGGGCCATCGCGATGACGGCAAAACCGGCGGCAAGTCCGATCAGCGAAGGAACCAGCGGCGTCGACCGCAAGGGAAGAGCATCGATTGCCCGCCCAATGGCGAATGCGCTCGCCGCCGCCATGCCAACCATGATGGCCATGACGATGCCCGACGTCCCCTCGGCCTCCATTCCGAAGATCGAAACCTGACGCTGCTGGATGAGCAGCACCAGGGTGGAGAGCAAGGCGCCCTGGACGGTCAGGAATATGAGGAAATTGAAGCTCCAGGCCGAAGCCAGAGCCGGGAAGCTCGCAGATCGGAAAAGCGCGAGATAACCATGCTCGCTCTCTGCCGCCGGCAGAGCCTCGCCCATCTTCTGCGATGGTGCCTGGCCGCCATCGCGGGCGGGCACCGACGCGCTTGACGGCAACAGCATGGCAGCCAGGACGGCACCGGCAAGGCTGACGATTGCTCCGGCGAGGAAGGCGACATTGTCGGAGTAGAGATCGGCGAGAATGCCACCGAGGATCAGCCCTCCCGGGACGGCGGTGTTGATCGCAACGCGAACCGCCGCCGTCTGCCGTCCCCGGTTGGACTTGTCCGAGTTGCCGAGCGCCGCCGCCTGCGTCCCAACCAGCAGGAACGCCATGCCGATCCCATAGACGAAGCGTCCCCCCAGCAGCCACGCCGCCGGGATGCTCGACTGCAGCGCCACGCTGAAGCCGAGCATGCCGACGGCCTCGACCAGCAAGGCGCCCGTCAAGGTGAGCCTTGGCCCCAGCCGGTGGTAGAGACGCCCGGCCGGCAGGTTGAAGATCAGCCGGGCAATCCGGTTCGACGACAGGATCAGCCCGATCAGGAAGCCCGGAATGCCAAGCTCCAGACCAAGCGCCGGCAGGATGGGAAAGACCAATCCTCCGCCAACGCCCCCGACGAAAGCGATGATGGCGACGAGCGTGCTGAGCGGCAAGAGGCTCAAGGCCGCCTCCCCGGTCCGGTGCCGCCGTTCGGCCGTCCGAACTGCCAGGCGGAAAAGAGAGCCAGCACCAGCACGCCGAGCCCAACCGCCGCCGCATCCGCCGTGATGCGCACGTCGAACGCGCCGACGCGACAAAGAAGACCGTACGCGACCACGAAATTGAACGAGCCCCACAGGACATTGGCGCTCGGTGAGGACAGCCCGCGGCCCGGCGGTTTGGCAAAGGGAGTTGGGAAGGGCCGCCCCATCACGCCGCTGACGAAATGCGGAACGGCGTTGGCGACAAAGGCGCCGCCGAAGAACCAGGAGACGAGGTGGAGCCAATCCATGGGTCAGCCTCTCGTCTTTTCCAGAAGATCGAGAATCTCGGCGGTCGTGCCGGTCTCCCCCAGCCGCGGGAAAACCCTGGTGATGCTGTATTCGTGCGCCTCCGCCCGCCGGTCGGTCATCGCATCCGTGGCAAGCGTAACGTTGAAGCCAGCCTCATAGGCCTGGCGCGCGGTGGCTTCGACACCGGTGCCCGTCGCCACTCCGGTGATGATGACCTGCGTGACGCCCAATGACTTGAGCCGGTCCTCAAGGCCGGTGTTGGCGAAGGCGCCCCAGCTCCGCTTGGTGACAAGAATATCTCCGGGCTGCTGACCGAGCGCGGGCAGGATCTCGGCAAAGTCAGCCGGCAGCTCCATCCCGCGATGCGCGGGTTGCTCGGTACGGCCCGGCGCCATTCCCGTGACATTCACGATGACGACCGGCAGGCCGTGGCGCCGGCAGGCCTCGGCCAATGCGCGCGAGCGCGCGACGATGTCCGCGATGGGATGGATCGCCGGCAACGCCACGGCGCCCTTCTGCAGGTCAACGACAATGAGGGCGGTTTTCGGATCGAGGGTCGTCAATGCCATGATGGCGGCCTTTCCTGAGACGTATGAAAATGCGACCCGGCAGCCCTGCCGGGAAGAATGCTCGAGCTTGGGTTGGCGGCCTCAAGCGCGTCAGGGATCGACCAGACGCCTGAGCAGACGGACGGCCCGCTCGAGTTCCTGCTGTTCCTCGACGCTGAGGCGCGCCTCGATCGTACGGCTCAGCCAGTCATGGCGGGCGGCGCGTCCTTCCGCGATCCACCGGCGGCACCTTTCCGTCAATGAGATGATCGTCTGCCGCTTGTCGCCGGGGTCGGGCATGCCGCTGACCAATCCCGCCGCTTCCAGGGCAGCGATCGTGGCGCCCATCGACTGGGAGCGCACGCCCTCCGCCCGCGAAAGGGCGGAGATGGTCGCCGGCCCATCCTTTTCGAGCCGCAGGAGAACCGCCGTCTGGCTGGGTGTCAGATCGCCCGTGTCCGCCTGCTCGCGCATGCGCCGTTTCAACTGCGCCACCAGGGCCCGCAGGTCCGTCACCATGGCGCCAATGCGCTCGGGCGGCAGCTAGGATGGTTTCCTTTGCATGGCACCAAGATGGAGATACGAAGGAAAACTGTCAAGTTTGGCTTTGTATTTTTTTCAGGGCATTCGCTGCCGGTGCGGTCACCGCCGCCATGCCTTTCTCGGAGGTTGGCCGGCCGGACCGCTGCTGCATGGAAGGCCGATTGCACCGGGGGTGGCGATCTTCCGTTTCGCCCTATATGTCCCGCCACCATGCAGATCGATCTTAACGCCAGGCGCGTCCTGGTCACCGGCGGCAACTCCGGCCTCGGCGCCGCGATGGTGAAGGCCTTCGGCGCAGCCGGCGCCAAGGTTGCCGTCAACTACGTCAGCCACCCCGAGGAAGCCGAGGCGCTCGTCGCCGGGCTGAAGACGGACGGCGGCGAGGCCATCGCCATCCAGGCCGATGTCAGCGACCCCGCCGCGGTCGAGGCGATGTTCGCCACGCTCGACGCGACCTGGGGCGGCATCGACGTGCTGGTCAACAACGCCGGCATCGATGGCCCCCGGGCGCTCGCCTGGGAGATCGACATCGCCGCCTGGAAGAAGGTGCTCGACATCAACCTCACCGGCGCCTTCCTCTGCGCCCGTGAAGCGCTGAAGCGCATGGTGCCGCAGAAGTCGCGGCGTCATCCTCAACACCTCCAGCGTCCACCAGGTGATCGCGTGGAGCGGCTACAGTGCCTATGGGGCGTCGAAATCAGGGCTGATCATGATGGCCAACACGCTTGCCCAGGAGGCCGCCCCCTACGGCGTGCGGGTGCTCTGCCTGGCGCCGGGCGCCGTCGCCACGCGCATCAATGCCGAGGTCTGGCAGGACCCGGAAGGGCTCAAGGACTTGCTCGCCAAGATCCCCATGGGCCGCATCGGCCAGCCCGAGGACATCGCCGGCATGGCGGTGGTGCTCGCCTCGGACGTTGCAAGCTATATGACAGCCACCACGGTCTACATCGATGGCGGCATGACCGATTATCCCGGCTTCATGCATGGCGGCTGAGGCCAATGGTCCCCCCTTCAGCCACTCCGTCTTTGGCGGTAAATAGGTGCCTGGGGCCAAAAAGGCTTGCCCGCGGCGACCGCATTGATTACCCACTTTGGCCTGACTGCGGTGGCTCGGGCCTCCCTGCCGGGGCCGACGGGACCGGGCAGATAACAAGCGGCGTGTTCATGGATTGCTTCAAGTCAGGGGGTGAAACCGCCCGGTCGGCTCCCAATATCTACGTCGGGCCGGGACCGCGGCCATATGTAACCCCCGGTTTTCGGCGATACCGCTGGCCTGCGGCGGTGGTAGCCTTTACCGTAACGCGGGTGTCATAATTGGTTGATTCCGGCGTCACACTTGATTGGCACTGTCCGCCGCAATGATTCTCCTGTCGCTGATATTCGCCGCCGTGGGGATAGCCGCATTGGTCCATTTCGGTGGCATTGCGATGCTTTTCTGGCGGACGCGCAGCGTCAGCCGGCGCCCGCCGGTGGAGCGCCCGCCGATCACCATCCTCAGGCCGGCCTGCGGCATCGAGAACTACGTCGAGGAGACGCTGGCCTCGGCCTTCGCGCTCGACTACCCGGATTATGAGATCGTCTTCTGCGTTGCCGAAGCCCGCGATCCGGTGATCCCGCTGATCCGCCGCCTGATGGACGAGCACCCCGAGGTGCCCTCCCGCCTGCTGGTCGGCGACGATCGCATCAGCATCAATCCCAAGCTCAACAATCTGGTCAAAGGCTGGCACGCCGCCGCCCATGACTGGATCGTGATGACCGACTCCAACGTGCTGATGCCGCGCGACTACCTCGACCGGGTGGTGGAGCGCTGGCGGCCGGACACGGGTCTGGTCTGCTCGCCGCCGGTCGGCACCCGGCCGGAGGGTGTCGGCGCCGATCTCGAATGCGCCTTCCTCAACACCTATCAGGCGCGCTGGCAATTGATCGCCGATGCGCTCGGCACCGCCTATGCGCAGGGCAAGACCATGTTCTGGCGGCGCGACTACCTCGACGCCGCCGGCGGCATCGAGGCGCTCGCCGCCGAGCCCGCCGAGGACGCCGCCTCGACCAAGCTGATCCGCGCCGCCGGCCGCAAGGTGCGGCTGGTCATCCATCCCTTCCCGCAGCCGCTGGGCACCCGCGCCATCCGCGACGTCTGGCGCCGCCAGATGCGCTGGGCCCGCCTGCGCCGCTCGTCCTTCCCGCTGGTCTATGCACCGGAGGCAGTGGCCGGCGGCTTCTTCCCGATCATCGGCGCGGCCGCGCTCACCGCCATGGGCGCGCTGCCGATCGCCGCCTTCGTTGGCCTCGTGATTGCATGGTACGGCGCCGAGCTCATGCTTGCCCGACGCTACGACTGGCCGGTGTCGCTGCGCATCCTCGGCCTGATCGTCGTGCGCGACCTGATGCTGTTCCCGCTGTGGGTCGTCGGCTGGACAGGCAACACGTTTGTCTGGCGTGGCAACGCCATGGATATCAAGAACGAGGGGACGCCCGTGCGACGGCTTGTCGAGCGGTGGAGCACCTCGCGCGTGATACGGTCGGCCGTTGCGCTTGCCAGCGGCCGGCGCCGTCTGGCAAACATGGAGCGGGGCAATGGCGCGCCGCCCGGCGGTTAATGGAGAGGCCTCAATGACTGCGAACGCGGCGCCACAGCGGTTTCGAACGCTGTTCCTTTCGGACTTCCACCTCGGCACCCGCGGCTGCCAGGTACGCCCGCTGCTCAACTTCCTGCAGAGCCACGACGCCGAGACCATCTTCCTGGTCGGCGACATCATTGACGGCTGGCGGCTGCAGGCCCGCTGGTACTGGCCGGATTCGCACAACGACGTGCTGCGCTGCCTGATGAACAAGGCGCGCCGCGGCACCCGCCTGGTCTACATCCCCGGCAACCACGACGAGTTCGCCCGCGCCTATTGCGTCGGCGAATCCTCCGGCGACCTGGAATTCGCCAACGAGGTGATCCACGAGGCGGCCAACGGCAAGAAGTACCTCATCCTGCACGGCGACGTCTTCGATCCGGTGCAGAGCAAGGCGCGCTGGCTGGCCTTCCTCGGCGACAACGCCTATGTCGCCGCGCTCGGCATCAACATCGTGCTCAACCGCATCGGCCGCGCCCTCGGCCTGCCCTACTGGTCGTTCTCCAACTGGGCCAAGATGCGCGTCAAGAGCGCCGTCAATTTCATCGGCCACTACGAGCAGGCGGTGGCCACCGCCGCTCGCGAGCACGACGTCGACGGCGTCGTCTGTGGCCATATCCACCGCGCCGCGCTGCATGAGGACTTCGGCGTCATCTACGTCAACTGCGGCGACTGGGTGGAGAGCTGCACGGCGGTCGCCGAGCATTTCGACGGACGCCTCGAGCTGATCAACTCGGTCGACGTCAGCGAGCCGGCGGCGATCGAGCCGCTCTTCGGCGACGAGGCCGACGACCTCGGCGAGGACGAGGGCGAGAGCGCCATCGCCTGATTTTGCGCAAGGATCAACGCGGGATTGGCGTTTTTCTTGCAAGACGGTCTAGGATGGTCCCTTGAGGAGTCCATGACTGGCTTGCATGACGGAAAGCGCCATGGCGGTTGCCTTCAATGAGATGTTCGTCGGCGACGGCCAATGTCGCCGCGGTTACGAGTTCCTCCAGCAGTGGCTTAAATCAACGCCGCCCGACGTGCTTGCCCATCGCCGGGCCGAGGCGGAGCTGCTCTTCCGGCGCATCGGCATCACCTTCTCGGTCTACGGCGAGGCCGAGGCGGAAGAGCGCATCATCCCCTTCGACATTATCCCGCGGGTGCTGACCAAGCGGGAATGGGACCAGCTCGCCCGCGGCCTCGAACAGCGCGTCCACGCCCTCAACCTGTTTCTCGCCGACATCTATGGCGAGGGCGAGATCCTCAAGGCCGGGCTGGTGCCGCCCGACCTGGTCTACCGCAACCCCTATTTCCGGCCCGAGATGGCCGGCGTGAAGCTGCCGCACGGCATCTACGTGCAGATCGCCGGCATCGACGTGGTGCGCGTCGACGACACCGATTTCTACGTGCTCGAGGACAATGCCCGCACGCCGTCCGGCGTCTCCTACATGCTCGAGAACCGCGAAGTGATGATGCGGCTCTTCCCCGACCTCTTCGCCTTCAACCGCATCGCCCCGGTCGAGAACTATCCCGAGGAGCTGCTGGCGACGCTGCAGTCGGTGGCGCCGACCTCCGCGCCGGATGAGCCCACCGTCGCCCTGCTGACGCCGGGGCCGTTCAACAGCGCCTATTACGAGCACTCGTTCCTCGCCGACAAGCTCGGCATCGAGCTGGTCGAGGGCCGCGACCTGCTGGTGCGCGACGACCTCGTCTACATGCGCACCACCGAGGGGCCGAAGCGGGTCGACGTGATCTATCGCCGCCTCGACGACGACTTCCTCGACCCGCTCACCTTCCGCCCCAACTCGGCCCTCGGCGTCCCCGGACTGATGAATGCCTATCGCGCCGGCAACATCACGCTCGCCAATGCGGTCGGCACCGGCGTCGCCGACGACAAGGCGGTCTATTCCTACATGCCGGAGATCGTCCGCTTCTATCTCGGCGAGGACCAGATCCTGAAGAACGTGCCGACCTGGCGCTGCCGCGAGCCGGACGCGCTCGCCTATGTGCTCGAACACATGGCCGAGATGGTGGTCAAGGAGGTCGCCGGCTCCGGCGGCTACGGCATGCTGGTCGGCCCTGCCGCCGACAAGGCGACGGTCGCCGCCTTCGCCGCCAAGGTGAAGGCCAACCCCGACAATTTCATTGCCCAGCCGACGCTGGCGCTGTCGACCTCGCCGACCTTCGTCAAGTCCGGCGTCGCCCCGCGCCATGTCGACCTGCGCCCCTTCGTGCTGTCGGGCGCCGACCGCATCCGCATCGTGCCCGGCGGCCTCACCCGCGTCGCCCTCAAGGAAGGCTCGCTGGTGGTCAACTCCAGCCAGGGCGGCGGGACCAAGGACACCTGGGTGCTGGACGCATGATCATGGCAACCTTGCACGCAGTGCCGCTTGACTTGCTCCCTCTCCCCCCTTGTCGGGGAGACGGCGGAGCTTGTGGCGGGGGCTGCGAATGCTGAGCCGAGCCGCCGACAGCCTGTTCTGGCTGGCGCGCTACGTCGAGCGCGCCGACGACACCGCGCGCATCATCGACGCCACCAGCCGGCTTGCCGCCACGCCGATCACCTATGTCGGCGAGGCCAACGAGTGGGAATCGGCGCTGGCCGCCGCCGGTGCGCTCAACGCCTACAAGGCCATCCACGCCACCACCGACCGCAACTCGGTCATCGACTTCCTCGCCTTCTCCGCCGACAACCCGTCGAGCATCAAGAGCTGTATCGCCGTCGCCCGCCACAATGCGCGCGCCGAGCGCACGGCACTCACCATGGAGATGTGGGAGGCGATCAACAGCGCCTGGCTGGACCTCAAGCGCTATGACGGCGCCCATATGGACCGCGACACGCTCAACGAGTTCCTGACCAGCGTAAAGGAGGCGTGCCTGCGCTTCGACGGCGCTGCCTATCGCGCCATGCTGAGGAACGACGCCTACTTCTTCCTGCGCCTCGGCGTCTATCTCGAGCGCGCCAATTCGACCGCCCGCATCCTCGACGTGAAGTACCACCTGCTGCTGCCCGAAGGCGCCCGCGTCGGCGGCGGCCTCGACTATTTCCAGTGGGCCTCGATCCTGCGCTCGGTGTCCTCGCTCACCGCCTATCGCTGGGTCTATCACGAGAGCCTCAAGCCCTGGCTGATCGCCGACCTCCTGGTGCTCAACCAGCAGATGCCGCGCTCGCTGGCGAGCTGCTACACCAACCTCACCAACTTCCTCGACGAACTGTCGCTCGCCTATGGCCGCCAGGGTCCCGCCCAGCGCACGGCGCGCTCGATCCGCACCCGCCTGCAGAACGCCGAGATCGGCGACATCTTCCAGCAGCCCGGCCTGCACGAGTTCCTGAGCGCGTTCATCGCCGACAATGCCCGCCTCGGCGCCGCCATCACCGAGCAATACCTGACCTGACCGACGGCCAGCCCATGCGCCTCAACATCCGCCACCAGACGACCTACCGCTATGCCACCCCGGCGAGCCGGGCGATCGAGGTGCTGCGTCTGGTGCCGCGCAGCCACAACGGCCAGTACGTCGCCGCCTGGCGCATCGACATGGACTGCGACTGCCGCCTGGAACAATCCACCGACGCCTTCGGCAACCTGATGCACGCCTTCACCCTCGACGGGCCGATCGCCGAGCTGACCATCGTCGCCGAGGGCAGCGTCGAGACGGTCGACACCGCCGGCGTGCTTTCCGGCGAGGTCGAGCGCTTCCAGCCGGTCCTCTACCTGCGCGACACGGTGCTGACCGCATCGGACGCCCTTATCCGCGACTTCGCCGGCGAGGTTGCCGCTGCGGCCGGCGGCGACCGCCTCAACCTGATGCACGCGCTCATGGAGGCGATGGGCGAGCGCATGCGCTTCGAGGGCGACGCCACCAGCCCCGGCACCGGCACCAGCGCCATCGAGGCCTTCGCCCTCGGCCATGGCGTCTGCCAGGACTTCGCCCATGTCTTCATCGCCGCCTGCCGCCACCTCGGCGTGCCGGCACGCTACGCCAACGGCTACATGCTGAACCCCGACGAGCCCGGCGAACGGCCCACCGGCCACGCATGGGCGGAGGTGCTGATCGAGGGCCTCGGCTGGGTCGGCTTCGACCCGGTCAACGGCCAGTGTCCGACCGACGCCTACGTGCGGCTGGCCATCGGCCTCGATTATCTCGGCGCCGCCCCGATCCGCGGTTTCACCTTCGGCGGCGGCGGCGAATCGTTGACCGTCAAGGTCGACGTCCGCGCCGATGCCCGCTCGTTCGGCGGGTGAATAATGGCGTGCTTTCGCGGTTTGCGGTCGATGACAAGCACCGGTGAACGTAGCATAGTCGCGCCGACACCCGGGGAACCCAGAGGCCGAAGATGACCTACTGCGTGGGCATCCTTGTCCGCGAAGGTCTTGTGATGATCGCCGATACCCGCACCAACGCGGGCATCGACAACATCGCCACGTTTCGCAAACTGCATTTCTTCGAGAAGACCGGCGAGGTGGTCATGGCGCTGGCCACCGCCGGCAACCTGGCGGTAAGCCAGTCGGTCCTCACGCTGATCAGCGAGGGCATGGAGGACCCCGACAGCCACGAAATGCGCACGATCACCGACATGCCGAGCATGTTCAAGGCGGCGCAGTTCGTCGGCCGCGCCATCCGCGAGGTCCACCGCACCGTCGGCCAGCAGCTCGAACAGGCCCTGCCCGGCTCCTTCGACGTTTCGATGCTGCTCGGCGGCCAGGTCAAGGGCGGCCGGCTCAGGCTGTTCATGATCTACGCCGCCGGCAACTTCATCGAGGCGACGGCGGACACGCCCTACCTGCAGATCGGCGAGCACAAATATGGCAAGCCCATCCTCGATCGCTCGGTGACCGACGCGACCAGCCTCGAAGAGGCGCTCAAGCTCGCTTTGATCTCGATGGATTCGACCATCCGCTCCAACCTCGGCGTCGGCCTGCCGATCGACATCGTGGTGGTCAGGCGCGACGGACTGAAGTCCGATCTGACCTACCGCATCGATGCCACGGAGCCCTATTTCCACGACCTGCGCGAGCGCTGGTCGGAGGCGCTGCGCGCCGCCCACAAGGCGATCCCCCTGCCGCCGTACAAGTAGCTCCGCCCCGTGACACCACCTGCCGTGTCCCGGGCGCAGTGCAGCACGAAGTGATGCACTGCAGAACCGGAATCTATGTCGACCGCGGAACTGCGGTGCACCGTTTCACGCTGCACCGCGTCCGGGGAACGCAGCAGCGTATCCGACTTTCGGCGCCCTTCAGTTCAATCTGAACTCGGCGGTGATGGTGCGCACCTCGCGCGCCGCGATCAGCCGGCGGTGGGCGACCTGCACCGAATGCAGCGGCCCTTCCAGCTCGCGCTTCCAGAATTCGAGGAACTTGCGCAGTTCCGGAAACAGCGGCGCCAGATCGTAGGCCTGCCAGACATAGGTCTGCAGGAACGTCGGATGGTCAGGCATGCGATAGAGGATGTTAGCGGTGGTCAGGCCGAAACCCTGCAACTGCTTGCGGAACTCGCCCGTCTCCATGCGCGTGGCTCCTATGCCGGTTTCCCTTGAAGAGGAACACCGACAAGGATCACGCGCCTCTGCCCGGCTGGCAATCCGGAAAATGCAGAAAGCGCCGCTGAATCAATAGATTGGCAGCAAGGCTGGAATGCTGCTAACAGCCGATTTTGAGGCGCGCGGCCGCCTAATCCTGAAGCTCGGTGCCCGAATGTGCGGCAACCAGGTTGGAGCGGTTGAGCTTCTCGCGCAGGCTCTTCTCGATGGCGAGCTCGATGGCGTCCTGAAGCTGGACGTGGCTGTCGAGCAGACGATAGAGGCGCTTGGCCTCGAAGGCGAGATAGCGCACCGGCGTGGCGCAGATGGCGGTGGCGGTCGCCGGCTCGCCCGTCGATATGCCGACCTCGCCGACCAGCGTGCCGGGTCCGCATTCAGCGACGCGCTTGCCGTCGACGAGGATATCGACCTGGCCGCGGGTGACGAAGCACAGCTCGCTCACCGCCTGCCCGCCGCGCGTCAGCGCCGTGCCGGCCACCACGTCGCGCCAACGGCCGACGGCCAGCAGCTGCCGCACTTGGCTGGCGCTCAAGTCGGGGACCACCTGGGTGTGGAAGAGCTGCTCCTCGGCATTGAGATGGCCGCCGAAGCCGCGCCCGCGCGCCACCACCATGCGCACCAGCACGACGATGGCCAGCACCGACCACCAGAACACCCCGACCGGGTCGCCGGCATAGGTCGCCGACAGGACGATGCCGACGGCAGCGGCGATGAGGGCGGCGATGCGCACGACGGTGATCGTCGGCATGGCCAGCGCCACCACGACGCCGAACAGGCCGAACTGCCACGCCACCTCCTGCGGCGAGAAGAAGAACTGGGTCAGCCACATCGACATCGGCACGCCTTCCCGGATCGTTGCCGCCCTCGGGGCGGCCGGGGGAGAGAATAGTTGCTTCTGTCGCGGTCGGCGACAGCCAAGGTGGACCGCTCTCAGGCCGGGTTTCCGCCCGCTTCCGCCAGGGCCTCGGCGGTATCGATGTCGTGGGCGACGGCCGCGCCCATGGCGAGCTCCACCACCGATTCGCCGTTCCGGCCGATCAGGTGGCGCCCGCCGACATCGCCCGTGAGCGCCGCAAGGTCGCCGAAGAAGCGCGCGCCCCAGAGGACCGGGTTGCCGCGCCGGCCCTGCCAGACGGGCACCACGATCTCGCACCCCGCCTCCGGGTGGAAGGCATCGATCAGCCGGTCGACGATCGCCGCACCGACCTCCGGCATGTCGGCGAGCATCACCACGACGCCGTCGAGGCCGGCAGGAAGAACGTTGAGGCCGGCCCTGAGCGAGGTCGACAGCCCCTCGGCATGATGGGGATTGTGGACGATGGTGACGGCGAGCCCGGCGAGCGCCGCCACGACCGCGGCCGCGTCATGCCCGGTAACGACGACAACTGGGCGAGCGCGGCTCGCCAGGGCCGCCTCAGCCGCGATGCGCACCAGCGGCCTGCCGCCGACGGTGGCGGTGAGCTTGTTCGCCCCGCCCATGCGGCGGGACTGGCCGGCGGCCAGGACCAGCGCCGCGACTGACGCCGGACGTCACGCCGCGGCCTCCTGCCCGGCAACGCCGCGATGGCGGAGCGCCAGGATGATCTCAGCCAGGATGGAGACGGCAATCTCGGCCGGCGACTGCGCGCCGATGCCGAGGCCGATGGGGCCGTGGATGAGGCCGAGCGTTTCCCCGTCGAGCCCAAGCTGAGCCAGGCGCTCCAGCCGCCTGGCGTGGGTCTTCCGGCTGCCCAGCGCACCGACATAGAAGCAGCGCGCCTTGAGCGCCGCGCTGAGAGCAAGGTCATCGATCTTGGGATCGTGGGTCAGCGCCGCGACTGCCGTGAAGGCGTCGAAGCCGAGCTTCGGGATCGCGACCTCCGGCCATTCCGCCAGCATGGCAACATCGGGGAAACGGTCGGGCGTGGCGAAGGCGGTGCGCGGATCGACGATGGTGATGTCGAAGCCGGCGATCCTCGCCATCGGCGCCAGCGCCTGGCTGATGTGCACCGCGCCGATGAGGATGAGGCGCGGCGGCGGCAGATGCACGGTGAGGAAGACAGGGCTGCCGTCCGGCGTGACCACGCTGCCCGATACGCCGGAGCGGAAGCGCGCGCCGAGGTCTGCGGCCAACGGGTCGCCGGCGTAGCTGTCCTTTTCGACCACCAGCCGCACGCTGCCCGTGGCCATGTCGGTAACGAGGATCGCCGCCACGCGTGCGCGCCGGACAGCGTTCAGCTTCTCAAGCAGTGCGAGGTCCATTGGCGCGCCTAGACCAGCTTTTCCACATAGACGCGGATGCGTCCGCCGCAGGAGAGCCCCACCCGCCAGGCGGTTTCGTCGGCGACGCCGAATTCCAGCACCTTGGCCCTGCCCTCGCCGATCACATCGAGCGCCTCGCTGACCACCGCCCCCTCGACGCAGCCGCCCGACACCGACCCCTCGAAATTGCCGTCGCCGTCGACCACAAGGTGGCTACCGACCGGACGCGGCGCCGAGCCCCAGGTCTCGACCACCGTGGCGATGGCAACGTCGCGGCCGGCCTTGCGCCAGGCCTCGGCGACGGTGAGCACGTCGTTCTCAGGATGGGACATGGCGCCTGACCCCGTTTGGCTTTCGATATGTTCCCCTGAATATAACGCGGCGGCCCCGGCGACCAGAGCGAGCGGACGACAGGCGGCGGCCCTACGACGGCGCCTGGTCGTGGGAGATACGCCAAATCGTGCCGTTGCCATCCTCGCTGACGATGAGCGAGCCGTCCTTGGCGACCACCACCCCGACCGGGCGGCCCCACACGTCGCCGGAAGACGTGACAAAGCCGGTGACGAAATCCTCGTAGGCGCCGGTGGGCAGGCCGTTCTCGAACTTCAGCCGCACGACTTTGTAGCCGGTCGGCGTGCCCCGGTTCCACGAGCCATGCATGGTGACGAAGGCGTCGCCCTTGTAGTCGGCGGGAAACTGGCTGCCCTGGTAAAAGGCGATGTCGAGCGGCGCCGAATGGGCCTGGAACAAAACGTCGGGCACCGTCACCTGGTCGGCAAGGTCCGGGCGCTGGCCGCTGAGCGGCTTACGCGGGTCCTGGTTGGCGCCGATGTAGTACCAGGGCCAGCCGTAGAAATTGCCGTCGCGCACGCGGGTGGCGTAGTCGAAGGGCACGTTGTCGCCGAGCCCATCGCGCTCGTTGACGACGCACCACGGGCCGCCGCTTTCGGGATCAATGGCAAGGCCGGAGCAGTTGCGCAGGCCGGTCGCAAGGACGTGCCGGTTGGCGCCGTCCGGGCTGAAGGAGAGCACCGCGGCGCGCCCCTCCTCGGCGCCCCACATTTCGCCCAGCGGACGGCTGTCGGCCCAATGGGCGATGCCGCCGGGCGGCAGCCCCCTCACCTCCTCAGCGATGTTCGATGCCGACCCCACCGCAACATAGAGCGTCGTGCCGCCCGGCGAGAAGACGATGTCGCGCGTCCAGTGGCCGCCCGCGGGCAGATTGGCAACCACTGTCTCGGCCGGGCCCGACGCCTTCAGGTCACCGGCATGATAGGGGAATCGGACGATGCTGCCGGTGTTGCCGACATAGACCCATTGCGGATTGGCCTGCGGGTAGAAGGCGATGCCGTAGGGCTGGTCGAGGCCGGCTTTGGCAAAGACCGATTGGGCGGTGGGCTTGGCCTGGCCGTCGGCCATGCGCAACACGACGATCTCGTCGGCGGCGCTGTCGGCAACGAAGATGTCGCCGTTCGGGGCCAGCGCCATGGCGCGCGGGCCGTCCATGCCGGAGGCGACAAGCTCCGCCTTGAAGCCCGGCGGCACCTCGGGCACCGCGCCCTGTGGCCGGGGCACCAGACCGGGCGCATTGCTGGCCGACGGGCTGTCGTAGGGCTGCGGCAGGTCGCCGGCCCCGATGTTGCGCCAGACGCCCGGCTTGTTGCTCTGCCAGCCGCCGAAGGCGTCCTGGCCGATGAGCATGTTGGCAAGGCCCGTATCGGGGCCGCCGCCGGGGTCCGCCGCCTGCGTCAGGGCCGGCAGGGCGACCAGCGCCGCCAAAGCTGGCACGACCGCCCACAACCGCTTCATCATCGAGAGACCTCCGTCACTGGCGCCGCCCGCCTCCGCAGCCGTGCTGGCTAAACCAGGACAACGGGTGCGAAAATGGGATAGCGTGCGCTTGCCCGCGCGCACGCCCACACGAGGGTCTATCTAGACAATGCCCGCCGACCGACAAGCCGCCGCCGACCTCATCGCCTGGTACGCCGAGATGGGTGTCGACGTGGGGCTGGAGGAAACCCCCGTCAACCGCCTGGCCGCGCCCGCCGCCGCGGCGCCCGCCGCTTTCCAGCCGGTGACGGCGCCGGAGGAGCCACCGCCGCACCTCTTCGACGACGAGACGCCTTGGCGCCCGACCGCGCCGCCGGCACCGCGCACGACCATCGCTGCCGCCGCTGCCGACGCCCCCGACGATACCGCCCGCGCCGCCCGCGAGGCTGCCCGCGCCGCCGCCGACCTCGACGAACTGCGGGCGGCGCTCGACCGCTTCGACGGCTGCAAGCTCAAGCAGACCGCAACCCAGCTCGTCTTCGCCGACGGCACGCCGGGCGCGCGCGTCATGTTCGTCGGCGAAGCGCCGGGACGCGAGGAAGACCGCCAGGGCCTGCCCTTCGTCGGTCGCTCCGGCCACCTGCTCGACCGCATGCTGGCGGCGATCGGCCTCGACCGCACGTCGGTCTACATCGCCAATGTCGTGCCCTGGCGCCCGCCGGGAAACCGCACGCCGACGCCACAGGAGACCGCCACCTGCCGGCCGTTCATCGAGCGGCAGATCGAACTGTGCGACCCGGATTTCCTGATCTGCATGGGGGCACCGGCCGCCGCGGAACTGATGGGCAACCGCGAGGGCATCCTCAAGTTCCGCGGGCGCTGGCACGAGTTCAACACCGGCCGCCGGACGATCCGCTCCATGGCGACGCTGCACCCGGCCTACCTGCTGCGCCAGCCGCTGCAGAAGCGGCTCGCCTGGCGCGATTTCCTGACGCTCAAGGAAGCCCTCGACGAAAGCGCGGCTGACGGCGCAACACGCCAGGGATGACGGCGGCGGTGGCCTGCACCGCCCGGTCGAGCGAACTTCGCCCCCCGGATGACGTGACCGGCGTCACCCCACGGCAGCCTTGAAATCGCCCGCGCGACGGCGGACAAGATGAACTTCGATTCTCGCGCCGCCGCCGGTCCAATGGCCCCTCAGCTCATCGCCGTTGCCTCACTTCTCCTGGGGTCAGCCTTCCTGGTGATCGCCGGCTCGCTGCACGGCCTGCTGCTCGCCGTGCACGGCAACTTTGCTGGCTTCACCACGACCGAACTGGGCCTGCTCGGCACCGGCTGGGCGACCGGCTTTGTCACCGGCTGCCTCCTGATCCCCTATACCGTGCGCAGCGTCGGCCACATCCGCGCCTATGGCGCGCTGGCCTCGGTTGCAGCGATCACCATCCTGCTCAACCTGCTGATCGTCTCGCCCGTCGCCTGGATTCTGCTGCGTGCCGTATCGGGCTTCACCTACGCCGGCGCGGCGATGATCGTGGAGAGCTGGCTCAACGAGCGCGCCGGACGCGAGAATCGTGGCAGGATCTTCTCGATCTATCAGATGGTCAGCTTCGCTGCCTCGACCGCCGGCCAGCTCATGCTCACCATCACCCCGCCCAGCGACTACTTCTATTTCGTCCTCGGCGCGATCTTCTATTGTCTCGCCATCCTGCCGACGGCTCTCTCCACCGCCGCCACGCCGCAGCCGCTGAAGACGACGCGCTTCGACATCAAGCGCCTCTACGCTCTGTCGCCGGTGGCGGCCGTCGTCTGCTTCCTGGTCGGGCTCACCAACGGCGCCTTCGGCACGCTCGGGGCCGTCTACGCCCAGCGCATCGGCCTGCCCGTCAGCCAGGTGGCGATCCTCACAGCCGGCGCCCTGCTCGGCGGCTCGCTCGTCCAATTTCCCCTCGGCTGGCTTTCCGACCGTATGGACCGCCGCCGCGTACTGGTCGCAGTCGGCATCGGGGCGGTGGCGATCGGCGTCGCCCTGGTCTCGCTGCGCCTGCGCGACCCGGTGCTGATCACCAGCCTGGTCGTCATCTACGGCGCCATGGCCTATCCCATGTACGCACTCAGCGTCGCCCATGCCAACGACTTCGCTGGCGCCGACGAGTTCGTGAAGATCGCCGGCGGCCTGCTGCTCCTCTACGGCCTCGGCACGATGATCGGCCCGGCAGTCGCCGCCTACGTCATGCAGGTCTGGATCCCGGAGGCGCTGTTCGCCTTCACCGCCACGGTTCACGCTGCGGTTGTCGGCTACACCCTGTTCCGCATGACCAGGCGCGCGCCACCCAGCCGCACGGCCCGCGAGACCTTCCACGGGCTGCCTTTGCCCAAGACGGTGACGCCGGAGAGCGCCGCGCTCGACCCACGCGCTACCGCAGCGGACCTTCCGCCCGACCCGGCCGGACCGGCGGACCCGCTGGTACAGGATGGCGCGGATCCTGCACCCCAATAGACCGCAATGCGGTTGTCATCCTGGCGGCGTCTTGCTAATCCAACCGCGGGGGCAACGGGGAGTTCAGGCCCAGCGTATGTCACAGGCACCAACTCAGGAGCCGGCGACAGTGGGCACAGAAATGGCAAATGACGTGATCATCGAAGCCGTAGCCGTCAGCAAGTCGTTTGGCGGCGTGCAGGCGGTGACGGAGTGCTCTCTGGGCGTCGCCCGCGGTTCGGTAACTGGCCTCATTGGCCCCAATGGCGCCGGCAAGACGACCCTTTTCGATACCATCGCCGGCACCCTGGTGCCCGACCGCGGCAAGATCGTCTTCGACGGCGCCGACGTCACCGGCTTGAAGCCGCACGATCTGTTCCACCGCGGCCTGCTGCGCACCTTCCAGATCGCCCGCGAGTTCTCCAACCTGACCACCACCGAGAACCTGATGATGGTTCCCGCCGGGCAGCCGGGCGAGACGCTGCGCGATGTCTGGCTGCGGCCGGGCGCGGTCAAGCGCGTCGAGGCGGAAGTCCGCACCAAGGCCGCCCAGGTCATCGAGTTCCTCGGCTTGCAGGCGGTGCGCCACGAACTCGCCGGCAACCTGTCGGGCGGCCAGAAGAAGCTGCTCGAGCTCGGCCGCACGATGATGGTCGACGCCAAGCTGGTGCTGCTCGACGAGGTCGCCGCCGGCGTCAACCGCACCTTGCTCAAGGACCTCGCCGCCAACATCCAGCGCATGAACCGGGAGCTCGGCTACACCTTCTTCGTCATCGAACACGACATGGACCTGATCAGCCAACTCTGCGATCCGGTCATCGTCATGGCCGAGGGCAAGGTGATCGCGGAAGGCCCGATGGAGGCGATCCGGGCGATGCCGGAGATCATCGACGCCTATTTCGGCGCACCGGCGGAGGTCGTCCCGTGAGCCTGATCGCGCTCAGTGGCCTCGAGGCCGGCTATGGCGGGGCGCCCATCCTCAATGGCGTCGACCTGGCCATCGATCAGAGCGACATCGCGGTGATCGTCGGCCCCAACGGCGCCGGCAAGTCGACCATCCTCAAGGCGATCTTCGGCCTGGTCAACGTCAGCAAGGGGACCATCAACTTCGCCGGCAACGCCATCACCAACGCCGATCCCGACCGGCTGGTGCCGATGGGGCTCGGCTTCGTGCCGCAGGAGTTCAACGTCTTCACCTCGATGACGGTCGAGGAGAACCTGGAGATGGGGGCTTATATCCGTCGCGACGATTTCAGCGCGACCATGCAGTCGATCTACACCATGTTCCCGGTGCTCAAGAACAAGCGCCGCCAGCGCGCCGGCGAGCTGTCCGGCGGCCAGCGCCAGATGGTGGCGATGGGCCGGGCGCTGATGAGCCAGCCCAAGCTGCTGCTCCTCGACGAGCCCTCGGCGGGGCTGAGCCCGATCCACACCCAGCAGGTTTTCGAGCACGTCCGCACGGTCAACGCCAACGGCGTCGCGATTCTGATGGTCGAGCAGAACGCGCGCCACGCGCTGGCCTTCGCCACCAAGGGCTTCGTCATCGCCAACGGCCGCAACCGCTTCAGCGGTACCGGCCAGGCGCTGCTCGACGATCCCGATGTGGCGAGAAGTTTTCTCGGCGGATGAGAGGGCGGCAGTGAACGAACTCATCTTCTTCATCAACAAGGTGCTGGTCAACGGCACGGTTCTGGGCAGCATCTATGCGCTCGGCGCCGTCGGCGTGACGCTGGTCTTCGGCATCCTGCGCTTCGCCCATTTCGCCCACGGCGACATGATGACGCTCGGCGCCTTCGTCGCCTTCGCTCTCACCGCCATCGCCGCCACCCTCGGCATCCACACCTTCTGGCCGACCGGCTTCATCGTGCTGCCGCTGGCGATGCCGATCACCGCCGCGCTGGCGCTGGGCATCGACTGGATGTTCTACCGGCCGCTGCGCTATCGCGGCGCCAAGCCGGTCACCCTGCTCATCGCCTCGATCGGCGTGACCCTCATGCTGCAGGGCCTCATCCGCCTGTTCTTCGGCGTCGAGAACCGCAGCTTCTTCGACAGCGAGCCCAAGGCGATCCTCAGGTTCAACCTGCCGTTCGCCGGCACGCGGCCGATCACCATGTCGGAGCCGCAGGTGCTGCTGGTCGTGGTGACGGTGGCCGTGGTGATCGCGCTCCACTTGTTCCTGACCCGCTCGCGGCTGGGCAAGGGCATGCGCGCCATGGCCGACAATCCCAGCCTCGCCCAGGTGACCGGCATCAACACGCGCGAGGTCATCCGCGCCACCTGGATCATCGCCGGCGGGCTTGCCTGCCTCGCCGGCACGATGCTGGCGCTCGACGTCAGCCTCAAGCCCGATCTTGCCTTCAACATCGTCCTGCCGATCTTCGCCGCCGCGGTCGTCGGCGGCCTCGGCCAGGCCTACGGCGCCATCGCCGGCGGCTTCCTGGTCGGCTTCGCCGAGACGCTGGCCGTGTTCAACTGGACCACCGTGCTGCGCCCGTTCGCGGGCCTGCTGCCGGCGGGCTGGGAACTGCCCGCCGACCTGTCGCTGGTGTCGACCGACTACAAGCTGACCGTCGCCTTCGTCATCCTCGTGGTCGTCCTCCTGTTCCGGCCGACCGGCATCTTCAAGGGGGCGGTGACATGAGGTACTCGGCCAATCTCCGCGACGGGCTGCTGCTCGTCGGTCTCGCCCTCGTCGTCGTGGCGGTCTTCTTCTATCAGGGGCCGGCCACCACCATTCAGCTCCTGGTCAGCGCCGTCACCTACGCCCTGGTCGCCCTCGGCCTCAACGTGCACTGGGGCTATGGCGGCCAGTTCAACTTCGCGGTCATGGGCTTCATCATGCTCGGTGGTTACGCCGTCGTGCTGACCTCCTACCCGCTCAACATGGCCTTCTGGAATTCCGACGGCCCGGCGATGCTCGGTCGGGCGGCGACCGCCGCGATCATCGGCGCTGTCATCATCGTTGCCGCCTCGAACGCCCACCGCATCGGCATCAAAGGACGGCTGAAGGCGGTCCTGGTGGTCGCCGCCTGGTTCGTCGCCTATATCGGCTACCGTTCGCAGATCGACCCGGCGACCACGCTGATCGAGGCCAAGGCCGGTTTCGTCGGCGGGCTCGGCCTGCCGATCGAGCTCGCCTGGCTGGTCGGCGGCGTGATTGCCGGCGGCGTTGCCTATCTGATCGGCAAGGTCTGCCTCGGCCTCAGGTCCGACTACCTGGCCATTGCCACCATCGGCATCGCCGAGATCATCCGTGCCTTCCTCAAGAACATGGACTGGCTGACGCGCGGCACGCTCACCGTGTCGCCGCTGCCCTGGCCGGTTCCGACCGCGCTCGAGACCGGCGTCAGCGACACCAACCTCGCCCTGATCATCTCGCGCTCGCTGTTCCTCTCGGTGGTGATCGTGGTCACCGCGATCCTGTTCTTCCTGCTGCAGCGGGCCTATGGCGGCGCCTGGGGCCGCATGATGCGCGCCATCCGCGACAACTACGTCGCCGCCGAATCCATGGGCAAGGACATCAAGGCGCGCCAGATCGAGCTTTTCGTGCTCGGCGCCGTGCTCATCGGCATCGGTGGCGCCCTGATGACCACCTACGTGCAGATTTACGATCCGGGCGGCTATCAGCCGATCAACTACACCTTCATCGTGTGGGTGATGGTCATCGTCGGCGGCGCCGGCAACAACCTCGGCGCTCTCTTCGGCGGCGTGCTGATCATCATCGCCTGGAACATGTCGGCGCCGGTGTCGCTGCTCGTCTTCAACTGGATCAACGACGGCCTGCAGATGGTGGGCCTGCCCGCCATCCCCGACGTCGATACGCGCGCCCTGCAGATGCGTGTCTTCGTCCTCGGACTGGTGATCGTGCTGGCGCTGCGCTACGCGCCGCGCGGACTGATCCCCGAGCGCATTCGCCGCCACGAGGCATAGGCAACCATAAGGCCACGCAAAAAGGAGGCCCGGGATCGCTCCCGGGCCTCCTTGCGTCTTCTGCCTGTGGTCAGACGGTTACTTGGCCGGACCGACCGCCAGCCAGTGGCCGCCCTTCACCGTCTCCTCGAGGATGAAGCCGGCAACGTCGCCGTGCGCATCGAAATCGACCGGACCGGTGGCCCCTTCGTAGTTCACGTCGCCGCCGGCATCGATGATGTCCTTGGCCTTCTTCCACTCGCCGGGCAGGATCACCTCGCCCGGAGGCGACGCCACCGCGCGCAGCGCCGCGGACAGGCCCTCGCGCTTGGCGCCGTTCTTCTCGATGGCAAGTGCCAGCAGGAAGGCGGCGTCATAGGCCTCCGGCCCATAGATCTTCGTCGGATCGAGGCCGCCAGCCTTGGCCAGGTCTTGGAACACCTTCGCACCGGGGACGTCCGGCGAGCCCGGCTTGGTGCCGATCATGCCTTCCAGCATGCTGGTATCCATGCCCTGGAAGAGGTCGTCGGAGATCATGCCGTCGGCGCCCACGAACTTGGTGAAGTCGCCGCTCTCCAGCGCCTGGCGCAGCATGGTCTGGCCGGAGCCCTGGGCATAGGCGAGCAGAACCAGGGTCTGCGAGCCGGACGCGGCCAGCGAGCCGAGTTCGGCGCGATAGTCGGCCTTGCCTTCCTCATGGGCCGCCACGGCCGCAACGGTGCCGCCGTCGGCCTTGAAGGCCGCCGTGAACGTGTCGGCGAGGCCCTTGCCGTAGTCGTTGTTGACGTAAGCGACGGCCACGTCCTTGATGCCCTTGGACGTCAGCAGGCGGGCGAGCACGTCGCCCTGGTAGGCGTCCGACGGGGCGGTGCGGAAGACCAGATCCTTGTCGTCCAGCGTCGTCAGTGCCGGCGCCGTCGACGACGGCGAGATCATGATCGTGTTGGTCGGGATGCCCGCAGTGTTGGCGGCCGAAATCGTCGCGCCGCTGCACATCGCCCCCATGATGGCCAGCACCTTCTTGGTGTTGATCAGCCGGTCGGCCGCATTGGCCGCGGCGGTCGCGTCGGCGCAGGTGCTGTCGTCGCGGATCGGCACCAGCATTCCATCCTTCGTCCCGCCCTGGTCGTCGATGTTCTTCAGCGCCAGCTCGGCGCCCGCCGCGATCGGCGGCGCCAGCGTCTCCAGCGGTCCGCTGAAGCCCAAAAGCACGCCAATGTTGATATCGTCGGCCAAGGCCGACGTAGTCCCCAGCGCGGCCACGGCAGCAGCCGAAGCCAGCGCAATAGCAAGCTTACGCATGTTCACCTCCATCCGGTCCCCCGGTTGCTTCGGTCTTGGTCTTGCGATCGAAGGATTCCCGGCAGTTTTCGGAACGCCGGAGCAGCGCCCCATCGCCGGTTACATTACTGAGTTTGCCGGCAGAGTCACAGCCCACCCGGGGGAGCGACAGAGCGTCGCTGCCGAGCGCGCACATCGGCCGTGCAGAACGGCGCGAATCCTGCAAGGAGCGCCAAATGCCATCCGGGCTGTTGTCTTGGCACCACAGCTAAGCCAAGATGATAATTGCTCAAAAAGCTGGCACGACCTCCTGGTCGCAGCCACAGGGGACCAGGGGACAAATGGAATATTTCGTCCAGCAGCTGATCAACGGGCTGACGCTCGGCTCGATCTACGGCCTGATCGCCATCGGCTACACGATGGTCTACGGCATCATCGGCATGATCAACTTCGCCCATGGCGACATCTTCATGGTCGGGGCGTTCATCGCGCTGATCGCGCTCATCATCGTCGGCGCAACCTCTACCATGCCGGTGCTGGTGCTGCTGGCGGTGCTGATTGTCGTGCTCGCTGTGGCCATGACGCTGACGGCGGCGTGGGGTTGGGCGGTCGAGCGCCTCGCCTACCGCCCGCTGCGCGGCTCGTTCCGGCTCGCCCCGCTGATCACCGCCATCGGCATGTCGATCGTTCTGGAGAACTTCGTCCAGGTCGTCCAGGGCGCCCGCGTGAAGCCGATGCCGCCGCTGATCAAGGGCGGCTATGCGATCATGAGCGGGGGCAACTTCGTCGTGCAGCTCTCCAATATCCAGATCATCATCATGGTCACCACCGTGATCCTGATGGTGGCCTTCACGCTGCTGATCGCGCGCACGGCGCTCGGCCGCGCCCAGCGCGCCTGCGAGCAGGATGCCCGCATGGCCGCGCTGCTCGGCGTCAACGTCGACCGCACCATTTCCATCACCTTCGTGCTCGGCGCCGCGCTCGCCGCCGTCGCCGGCATGATGTTCCTGCTCTATTACGGAGTGATCGACTTCTACATCGGCTTCAATGCCGGCATCAAAGCCTTCACCGCCGCAGTGCTCGGCGGCATCGGCTCGCTGCCCGGTGCCATGCTCGGCGGCGTGCTCATCGGCCTGATCGAGACCTTCTGGTCGGCCTATTTCTCGGTCGAGTACAAGGACGTCGCGGCCTTCTCGCTGCTTGCCATCACGCTGATTTTCCTGCCCTCGGGCCTGCTCGGCCGGCCGGAAGTGGAGAAGGTCTGACATGGCAGCCAGCATCTCGCGCGAACCGACCTCCGACATCACGCCGGAGGGCGCCGAAATTCAGGAAGAGGCGCGCCGGCAGGCCTTTGCCGGTGAACCGCCTGCGGCGGAGACCCCCAGGCACAACCATCTGCTGGCGCGCTCGCTCAAGGATTCCTTCCTTGCCGCGCTGGTCACCTTCGCGCTCGCCGCGCCCACCATCGGCCTGCAGACGGTGGCGGTTGGCGCCCGCTCGAACCTCGGCCTCGCTCAGCATTGGGACACCGTTGCCGTCGTCGTCGGCATCGTCTTCGTCGGCCGCTTGCTGCTCGACCTGTTCGTCTGGAAGGCGGAGCGCCCGCTCTTCCAGGGTGCCGGCAAGAGCCTCGCCGCGGCGATGCCGACCATCCCCAATGCCGGCCCCATCGCCGCGGGGCTGTTCCTGTTCGCCGCCGTCGCCGTTCCGATCCTCACGCTGCTCTATTTCCCGACGCAGAGCCGCTACGTCCTCGACCTCGGCACACTGATCCTGACCTACGTGATGCTCGGCTGGGGCCTCAACATCGTGGTCGGCCTGGCCGGCCTGCTCGATCTCGGCTACGTCGCATTCTATGCGGTGGGCGCCTATTCCTACGCGCTGCTGGCCGAGCATTTCGGCTGGTCGTTCTGGATCTGCCTGCCGCTGGCCGGCATGCTCGCCGCCTGCTGGGGCCTGATCCTCGGCTTCCCGGTGCTCAGGCTGCGCGGCGACTACCTGGCCATCGTGACGCTCGCCTTCGGCGAGATCATCCGTCTGGTGCTGATCAACTGGTACTCGTTCACCCACGGCCCCGACGGCATCAACCACGTGCCGCGGCCGAGTTTCTTCGGTCTGGAGTTCACGCGCGGCGACGGCAGCTTCGCCTCCTTCTTCGGGCTGCAATACTCGCCCAACCACAGGATCATCTTCCTCTACTATCTGATCTTCGTCCTTGCCCTCATCACCAATTTCGTCACGCTCAGGATCCGCCGGCTGCCGGTCGGCCGCGCCTGGGAGGCGCTGCGTGAGGACGAGATCGCCTGCCGGTCGCTGGGCATCAACACCACCAACACCAAGCTCACCGCCTTCGCCATGGGCGCCATGTTCGGCGGCTTTGCCGGTTCCTTCTTCGCCACGCGCCAGGGCTTCATCTCGCCGGAGAGCTTCAACTTCATGGAGTCGGCGACGATCCTGGCCATCGTCGTCCTCGGCGGCCTCGGCAGCCAGATCGGCGTCGCGGTGGCCGCGGTGGTGATGATCGGCGGCATCGAGATGCTGCGCAATCTTACCTTCCTCAAGGCGGTCTTCGGCCCCGACTTCGACCCCAGCCAGTACCGTATGCTGATCTTCGGCCTGCTCATGGTGGCCATCATGGTGTGGCGGCCACGTGGCCTGGTATCGACGCGAAGACCGACGGTCTTCCTCAAGCAGAGCAAGGCTGTGTCGGGCGCATTGGTGGGAGAGGGTCACGGATGAACCGCTGGCAGAGTGATCCCATCCTGACGGTCGAGCACCTGTCGATGCGCTTCGGCGGCCTGGTGGCGGTCGGCGACCTGTCCTTCGCCGCCGGCCGCGGCGACATCACCGCTCTCATCGGCCCCAACGGGGCCGGCAAGACGACCGTCTTCAATTGCATCACCGGCTTCTACAAGCCGACCGAGGGCCGCCTCGCCCTGGGTCAACAGCCCGGCGCCTTCGACAGCCTCACTGCGGCAACCGAACACGGCACCTGGGCCGACAACGGCAAGGGCCTCTATCTGCTCGAGCGCATGCCCGAGAACGAGATCGCCAAGCATGCGCGCGTCGCCCGAACCTTCCAGAACATCCGCCTGTTCGGCGGCATGACGGTGCTGGAGAACCTGATGGTCGCCCAGCACAACAAGCTGATGGTCGCCTCCGGCTATTCGATCGCCGGCATTCTCGGCCTGGCCTCCTACCGCGCCGGCCACCAGGCAGCTCTGGACAAGGCCAAATACTGGCTGGAGCAGGTGGAGCTCATCGATCGCGCCGACGATCCTGCCGCGAGCCTTCCCTACGGCGCCCAGCGGCGGCTGGAGATCGTCCGCGCCATGTGCACCGATCCCCTGCTCCTCTGCCTGGACGAACCGGCCGCCGGGCTCAACCCGCGCGAGTCCGCCCAGCTCAACCAGCTCCTCCGCTTCATCCGCGACAAGCACGACATCTCCATCCTGCTCATCGAGCACGACATGGGCGTTGTCATGGAAATCTCCGACCATATCGTCGTGCTCGATTATGGCGTGAAGATCTCCGACGGCTCCGCCGATTTCGTCCGCAACGACCCCAAGGTCATCGCTGCCTATCTCGGCGTCGAGGACGAACAGGTCGAGACGATCGTAGAGGAGGTCGGACATTGACCGCTCCCCTGCTCAGCGTGCGTGGCGTCACCACCTACTACGGCAACATCGTCGCGCTGCGCGGCGTCGACGTCGAGGTCCACGAGGGCGAAATCGTCACCCTGATTGGCGCCAACGGCGCCGGCAAGTCGACGCTGATGATGACCATCTGCGGCAATCCACGGGCGCGCTCCGGCGAGATTGTCTTCGACGGCATGAACATCACCCAGCGGCCAACCCACGAGATCATGCGCCTGGCCATCTCGCAGGCTCCCGAGGGGCGCCACATCTTCCCGCGCATGACCGTGCTGGAAAACCTGCAGATGGGCGCCGTGGCCACCGGCCTCGAGCACTTCGACGAGGACCTGGCACGCGTCTATCAGATGTTCCCGGTGCTCGAGCAGCGCGCCGCGCAACGCGGTGGCACGCTCTCCGGCGGCGAACAGCAGATGCTGGCGATCGCGCGCGCCCTGATGAGCCGGCCGCGCCTGCTGCTGCTCGACGAGCCGTCGCTGGGTCTGGCGCCGCTGATCGTGCGCCAGATCTTCAACGTGCTGCGCGAACTCAACCAGCGCGACGGGCTGACCGTCTTCCTGGTCGAGCAGAACGCCTATCACGCGCTGCGCCTGGCCCATCGCGGCTACGTCATGGTCAACGGCCAGATCGCGTTGACCGGCACCGGCAAGGAACTGCTGGCGCGCGAGGAAGTGCGCCGGGCCTACCTCGAAGGCGGCCACTAAGGCCGGAGACAGAACATGGGTGTCATCTATCAGACCAACATCATCGATTTTCTGCTGGTCACCGTCTTTCTCGGCGGCGGGGCCGCTTACCTCGTCGGGCGTGCCATGGCCTATACTTGGGCACCAACGGCCTTGCTGGCCGTGTACACCGCCCTGCTCAGCGCCGCAGTGCGGTTCATTCATTACGCCCTGTTCCACGGCACGTTGCTGTCATTGCAGTATTTCGTCGTCGACCTGGTCATTCTTGGCGCATTGGCCGCACTTGGCTACCGCATCACCCGCGCCGGCCAGATGGCCAGCCAATATGGCTGGCTCTATCGGCGCGCCGGCCCCCTGTCGTGGCACCGCCGCAAAGGTGGCGACGGCGGCACGCCGGAGGGTGCAGACACTGGAATCCATTGAGATCGCGCCGTTTTCCACGGTGGCACGGCAGTTTGAATTGGGATAATTTGAGTTTAGTGGGGGAAGTGGACCCTACTAAGACCACGGTGCTTCAACGCACCAAGTACAGAAGGGACCAAAGAGCATGAGGAAAATGTTGAAGGCCGGCATTGCCCTGTCGTTTACCCTGGCAATGGCCGGTATCGCTCGCGCTGACATCACCATCGCGACCGTCGGGCCGATCACCGGCCAGTACGCCACGTTCGGTGCCCAGCTCAAGGCTGGTGCCGAGCAGGCGGTTGCCGACATCAACGCCGCCGGCGGCGTTCTTGGTCAGAAGCTCGTCCTCGAAGTCGGCGACGATGCTTGCGACCCGAAGCAGGCGGTTGCGGTTGCCAACCAGCTCGTCGCCAAGGGCGTGCTGTTTGTTGCCGGACACTTCTGCTCCGGCTCGTCGATCCCGGCTTCGTCGGTCTATTCCGACGGCAACGTCGTGCAGATCTCGCCGGCCTCGACCAACCCGGCATTCACCGACCAGCGTCCCGGCCCCGGCACGTTCCGCGTCTGCGGCCGTGACGACCAGCAGGGCGAGGTCGCGGGCAAGTTCCTGGCCGAGCACTTCAAGGACAAGAACATCGCGATCATCGACGACAAGAGCACCTATGGTAAGGGCCTTGCCGACCAGACCCGCAAGTTCATGAACGAGGCGGGCAAGAAGGAAGTCCTCGACGAGGCCTACAACGCCGGCGAAAAGGACTACAGCGCGCTCGTCTCCAAGCTGAAGGCCAACAACATCGACGTGCTCTATGTCGGCGGCTATCACGCCGAAGCCGGCCTGATCAAGCGCCAGATGGTCGACCAGGGCATGAAGACCATTCTGGTCTCCGGCGACGCGCTGGTCACCGACGAGTACTGGCAGATCACCGGCGACGCCGGCAATGGCACCTACATGACCTTCTCGCCGGATCCGCGCAAGAACCCGGAAGCCAAGCCGATCGTCGACGAGCTGCAGGCCGCCGGCCGCACGGCCGAGGGCTACTCGCTCTACACCTATGCCGCCGTGAAGATCTGGGTTGACGCCGTCAAGGCCGCCGGCTCGACCGACTTCGACAAGGTGACCGCGGAAATGTACAAGGACACCTTCGACACCGTCCTCGGCAAGCTGAACTTCGACAAGAAGGGCGATGTCACCCTGCCCGGCTACATCGTCTACGAATGGAAGGACGGCAAGTACGACTACCTGCAAATGTAGTCGCTTCTCGTTCATCGCCGCCGCGAGGCGGTGCAGGAACCCCGGCGCTCGCGCCGGGGTTTTTGTTTGCCTTCCGGGCTGTGCAGTTGCAGGTTGGCAGGCCGGAACCTGCCCGAGGAGCCGCCGCCAGTGTCCGCCCGTGCCCTTGTCGCCATCCGCCTGATGGCCGCCGCCATTGTGCTTGCCGCCGGTGCTGCCCATGCGCAAACGATCGTCGGCCTCGCCGGCCCGTTGTCGGGCAGCCTCGCCGTCTTTGGCGAACAGATGCGCACCGGCGCCCAGCAGGCGATCGACGACATCAACCGGTCAGGCGGCGTCAACGGCACACCGCTGGCCCTCCAGGCGCTGGACGACCAATGCGATCCCAAGACGGCCGATGCCGTCGCCAACCAGCTTGCCGGCAAGGGCGCCGCGGTCGTCGTCGGCCATCTCTGCCTGAGCGCGTCGCTTGCTGCGGCCTCGGTCTACGTCGCCAACCACATCATCGAGATATCGCCGGGCACGACCTGGCCGGACTACACCGACAAGCGCCCGGGTCCGGGCATCTATCGCGTCTGCGGCCGTGACGACCAGCAGGGCCTCGTCGCCGGCGAAACTATCGCCAAGCGCTTCGCCGACAAGGCGGTCGCCATCGTCGACGACCGCAGCCCCTACGGCAAGGCGCTGGCCGATGCCACCCGCGTCGCCATGAACGCACTCGGCAAGCGCGAGGCCTTCACCGAGGAATACGATCCGGGGACGCGCGATTTCACCGCCATGGCGGAGCGCCTGCAGGCGGCCAACATCGGCGTCGTCTATATCGGCGGCTACCCGACCGAGGCCGGCCTGATCGCCCGCCAGATCCGCGCCTCCGGGCTCGACACCGTGATCATCGGCCCCGACGCGCTGATCACCAACGAGTATCGCGACGTCGCCGGCGATGCCGCCGAGGGCACGCTGGTCACCTTCACGCCCGACCCGCGCAAGAACCCGGGCGCGGCCGATGTGGTGGCGGCATTCCGCGCCGGCGGGGTGGAGCCGGAGGGCTACATCCTGCCGAGCTACGCCGCCGTTCAGGCGTGGGCCGAGGCGGCGAAGGCTGCCGGCACGAACGACACCGACGCGGTCATCAAGGCGCTGGACAGCGGCCACTTCTCGACCGTCCTCGGCGACTTCACCTTCGACGCCAAGGGCGACGTGTCGCTCCCCGGCTTCGTCCTCTATCAGTGGCACGACGGCCGCCTCGCCGCCGCCGGCACCTGACGCCAGCGCTGGAGCGCCCCATGAAGAACCTGCTCACCGATGTCGCCGGGCTCAGCGTCGGCAATGCCGACGATGCGCGCCTCAAATCGGGTGTCACCGTGGTGCTGTGCGACGAACCGGCGATCGCCTCCGGCCATGTCATGGGCGGGGCGCCGGGCACGCGCGACACCGACCTCCTAGCGCCGGAACAGACCATCGCCACGGTCGACGCGGTGGTGCTCTCGGGCGGCTCGGCTTTCGGCCTGGAATCGGCGAGCGGCGTCATGGCCGGCCTCGCCGAGGCCGGCCGCGGCGTTGCCATCGGCACCGCCCGCGTGCCGATCGTCCCCGCCGCCATCCTCTTCGACCTCTTGAATGGCGGCGACAAGGACTGGGGCGCCGCCGCGCCCTACCCGGCGCTTGGCCGCGCCGCGCTTGCCGCCGCCGGCGCTGACTTCGCCCTCGGTAGCGTCGGCGCCGGTGCCGGCGCCACCACGGTCAACCTCAAGGGCGGTCTCGGCTCCGCCTCCGAGCGCCTCGACAGCGGCATCACCGTCGCCGCCCTGGTGGCGGTCAACGCGCTCGGCCAGGCGACCATCGGCGATACGGCGCACTTCTGGGCGGCGCCCTTCGAGCGCAACGGCGAGTTCGGCGGCCTCGGCCCGCCCCTCGCCTACCCCGCCGGCGCCACGGCGCTCCGCCACAAGGGACAGGCGGCCGGCGCCAGCACCACCATCGCCGTCATCGCCACCGACGCGAAACTGACCAAGGCCGAGGCCAAGCGGCTTGCCGTCATGGCCCATGACGGCTTCGCCCGCGCCCTGTGGCCGTCGCACACGCCGATGGACGGCGACATCGTCTTTGCGCTCGCGACCGGCCGGGCGACGGCAACCGGGACGGCCGACATGATCGCCATCGGCGCCGCCGGAGCGGCTTGCATGGCCCGCGCCATCGCCCGCGGCATCTACGCAGCAACCCCGGCACCGGGCGATCTCCTGCCCACTTGGCAGCACAAGTTCGGTTAGTCCTCGCCTGTGGCGCTACTTTTAGTAGAAACCACGGGCAATTCTGTAACGCCAAATAAATCCGCCCCGGCCGTTGCCGGCCGGGGCGGTGAAACTAGTGCGGTACGCAGTACCTATCCGCGAGGATGACTATGGCGCACCATGGTTAGCGGACGATTAATGCGAACAGAAAAATGCGTCACATCAGTCCGAACACGGCGAGCAGCAGCACGGCTTGCGCGAAAAAACCGACCAGGAAGGCAAGCGTACGCAGGACGGGAATGCCCATCGCATAGACCACCAGATGGACCAGCCGCGCCCAGAAATAGGTTGCCGCCGCCGCCACGGTCGCCCCGGTCGAGATGTTGAGCGCATGCAACATCAGCACGAGGGTGGCGAACACCGCCAGGTTCTCGATGGCGTTGTAGTGCGCCGCCTTCATGCGCTCCGCCCAGACCGATTGCTGGGGCAATTGCGGACTGGGATTGGCGAAGGTTCCCATCAGCCCGCGCGTGGCAAACCGATCGAGGATGTATGGCACCCAGATCAGCCCGGTCATTGCGACCGTCAGCGCCAGCCAGAAGAATTCCTAACTCATCGACGTTTCTCCCCGTTGCGGCGGCTCGCCCGTCCCCCGCCAAACGTGCATCGGCATGCCCGGCGCGTTCCGCATCTGCCGATAGCCAGGGACTCTGCCGTCCATGTGATTGCGCCCGGCGGACTGGCATGATACCGCCGATCGCATGGACCGCCGAATTCTCATAGCACCTTCAATTTTGTCGGCCGATTTCGCCCGCCTGGGCGAGGAGGTCGCCGCCGTCGACGAGGCCGGTGCCGACTGGATCCACGTCGACGTGATGGACGGCCATTTCGTGCCCAACCTCACCATCGGGCCGGGCGTCGTGCGGGCGATCCGGCCACACACGCGCAAGCTCCTCGACGTCCACCTGATGATCGCCCCGGCCGATCCCTACCTGGCCGCCTTCGCCGAGGCGGGCGCCGACCGCATGACGGTCCACGTCGAGGCGGGACCGCACATTCATCGCTCGCTGCAGACCATCCGCGCGCTCGGCAAGAAGGCCGGCGTGACGCTCAACCCGGGGACACCCGCCAGTTCTCTGGCCTATGCCCTCGACCTTGTCGACCTGGTTCTGGTGATGAGCGTCAATCCGGGCTTCGGCGGCCAGTCGTTCATCCCCGAATCGCTCGCCAAGATTGCCGAGATCAGCGCCATGATCGGCGGCCGCGACATCGTCATCGAAGTCGACGGCGGCATCGTGCAGGACAACGCCCGCGCCATCGCCGAGGCCGGCGCCAGCGTGCTCGTCGCCGGCACTGCCGTGTTCAAGGGCGGCGCCGGCGCCTACCGCAACAACATCACCCGGCTCCGGCGCGCGGCCGAGAGCATCGCGGTCTAGGGATGCTGCGGCCGGGCTCCTTCGCCGGCGCCCTGATCGTGATCGTGCTCGCCTGCGGCACGGCATCGGCCGGCGATTACGCCGCCCGTGAGATCCTCGGCTTTTCTCCCGACGGCAGCGCCTTCGCCTTCGAGGAATACGGCGTCCAGGACGGCTCCGGCTTCCCCTATTCCAACATCTACGTGATCGACACGGGCGCCGACGACTGGGTCGCCGGCACGCCGGTGCGGGTGTTGGCCAAGGACGAGACGGCGGCGCCGGAGAAGGTCCGCAGCGAGGCGCTGAACAAGGCGCGGCCGATCCTCGCGGCGCGCCGGATCGGCACCCCCGGCAATCTCGTCGCCAGCAATCCGCCGACCGAGCTATCGGCCGATCCCCATCGCGTCCGCTTCCTGCCGCGCATCGTTACGCCCGCGGGCGGCGACGCCTACGACCTGGCGCTGACCGAGATCGCGCTGCCGGCGCAGGACTGCCCAGACATGGGCCAGACCTTCCACGGCTTCCGCCTGTCGCTCACGACTGCCGCGGGCGCCGCACACACGCTCGCCAACGACACGGCGATCCCGTCGAGCCGCCACTGCCCGCTCGGCTATGCCATCTCTGACGTGCTCACCTACTATCCGCCTGCCGCCGGGCCGGTGCTGGTCGTCATCCTCTCCATGTTCACCGTCGGCTTCGAGGGGCCCGACCGCCGCTTCCTGGCCGTAACCTCGCCACTGCCGCAATAGGTGCGGACGATCCCAAGCCACTGTTGATTGTGAACGCCGCCGGCCTCTGCTAGACCGCGCCGTAACCCTCAAGAACGGCAGGCCGAGCTGATGATTCCGCGCTATTCGCGCCCCGCCATGACGGCGATCTGGTCGCCGGAAACCAAGTTCCGCATCTGGTTCGAGATCGAGGCGCACGCGCTCGACGCCATGGCCGAGATCGGCGTGGTGCCGAAATCGGCGGCCGAGACGGTGTGGGCCAAGGGCCGCGACGCCACCTTCGACATTGCCCGCATCGATGCCATCGAGGCCGAAACCCGGCACGACGTCATCGCCTTCCTGACCCATCTGGCGGAAATCGTCGGACCGGATGCGCGCTTCATCCACCAGGGCCTCACCTCGTCCGACATCCTCGACACCTGCTTCAACGTCCAGCTGGTGCGCGCCGCCGACCTCCTCATCGCCGACATCGACGCGCTTCTGACCGCGCTCCGCCGCCGCGCCTTCGAGCACCGGAACACGGTCACCATCGGCCGCAGCCACGGCATCCACGCCGAGCCGACCACCTTCGGGGTCAAGCTCGCCACCTTCTATGCCGAGTTCGCCCGCGCCCGCCGCCGCCTCTCCGCCGCCCGCGAGGAGGTCGCCACCGCGGCGCTCTCCGGCGCCGTCGGCACCTTTGCCAATGTCGACCCGCGCGTCGAGGAATACGTCGCCGAGGCCATGGGGCTCAGGCCCGAGCCGGTCTCCACCCAGGTGATCCCGCGCGACCGCCACGCCATGTACTTCGCCACGCTTGGCGTCGTCGCCTCCTCCGTCGAGCATCTGGCGCTCGAGGTCCGCCACCTGCAGCGCACCGAGGTGCGCGAGGCGGAAGAATATTTCTCGCCCGGCCAGAAGGGCTCCTCGGCGATGCCGCACAAGCGCAACCCGGTGCTCTCGGAGAACCTGACCGGGCTCGCCCGCCTGGTGCGGTCGGCGGTCGTGCCGGCGCTGGAGAACGTGGCGCTCTGGCACGAGCGCGACATCTCGCACTCCTCGGTCGAGCGGGTGATCGGCCCCGACGCCACCATTGCGCTCGACTTTGCGCTCGCCCGCCTCGCCGGGCTGGTCGACAGGCTGGTCGTCTATCCGGAGCGCATGCGGGCCAATCTCGACAGCCTCGGCGGCCTCGTCCACTCCCAGCGCGTGATGCTGGCGCTGACCCAGAAGGGAGTGAGCCGCGAGGACGCCTACCGGCTCGTCCAGCGCAGCGCCATGCAGGCCTGGCAGGAGGGCAGCGACTTCCTCGCCTTGTTGAAGAAGGACCCGGAAGTCTCTCAGGCGATTCCCGAATCCGAACTCGTCGCGCTCTTCGACCTCGCCTACCACCTCAAGCACGTCGACACGATCTTCCGCCGCGTCTTCGGCGAGGCAACGGCCTAAGGCAAGGGAGGACCTGCCCGGCGACCGGAGGGACATTCGAAAGACACCGGAAGACGAACCGGCCGGTCTCCGGACCGGCGTGGTAGCGCGCGTCGAGCGTCACCGGCTCGGCCGGCTTCCAGGATGCGCCAACGTTCCACGTGGTGTAGTCGCCATAGTCGTCATTGGCGGTGACGAAGCCGACCGCCCCGGAAACGCTGAAGCCGTGCGGACAGTCGTATGCGGCGTTGAGCTCCGAATAGGTCGCCGCGGTGTTCTCCGGGTCGATGTAGAACGCCAACCCCAATGTCAGCGGGTCGACGGGTTGATCGAAGCCTTGGCATAGGCCTCGCCCGACGGCGAGGCGTAATCCTCGCTGCTGTAGACGTAATAGACGTAGCCGAGGTCGAGCGAGACGCGGACCGAGCGTCGGCCGCACGCCGACCGACAGGTCGTGCTCCCAGTAGCTGACGCCGGATGCCGTGACGTTCGACCCCCAATAGCCGGCGTAGAAGTCGCCGATGTCGAGTTCCGCCCAGGGCTGGACGGCAGCACCATGCTCGCTGTTGGAGAGGCCGCGGGACATGTAGTCGCTGGTCACCGTCGTACCGAAGGCGATGTCCCATTCCAGCGCGTCCGGCGCGCCCCCGCCGGCCGCTCGCGCGGCCCCGTGCGCCACCAGCACCACCGTCGCAGCCGCCAGCGCCAACCGGACGGCCGCCGTCCCACCCCCTGCCCGCATGCGCGTCGCCCCCGCAGAAAACAAGCAAATCAGGTGAGGTGAAGTCTCAATCGGGGCGGGAAAGCCCGCAAGATCGGAAACATGGCGGGAATCACATATTTCCCGCCGCGTTGCAGAAAGAGCACGAGCAGGCGAAGGACCTCTACGGCTCTCTCGCGGCCTTGAGCAGTTCGGCCGCACCGAGGGTCAGATAGGTCTGATCGGAGCCCATGGCGATGAAGCGATAGCCGAAATCGCGGAACGTCCGTGCCCGCTCCGCCGTCGCCGAATAGATGCCGGCAACCTTGCCGGCCGCCTCGGCGCGCTCGGCGATGTGCCTGATCGGCGCGTCGACCGAGACATCGCCCGGGGCAACCTGCCGCCCTGCCGACAGCGACACCGACAGGTCGGACGGGCCGACGAAAACGCCGTCGATGCCGTCCACCGAAAGGATCGCGTCGAGGGCGTCGAGCCCCCGCACCGTCTCGATCATGGCGAAGACGACGCTGTTGCGGTTGGCGCCCGCCAGATAGTCCAGCGGCCGGTCGATGCCTGTGAGCGTCATCGCCCGCGTCGGCCCCCAGCTTCGCTCGCCGAGCGGCGGATATTTGGTGGCCGCCGCCAACAGGCGCGCTTGCTCGACCGAATTGATCATCGGCGCGATGATCGCCTCGGCCCCCATGTCGAGCACGCGGCTGGCGGTGGCGTCGTCGCCGAGGGCGACACGCACCACCGCCGGCTTGCCGGCGAGTGCGATCGCCCCGATGGCGGTCATCACCGAACCGGTATCGAGCAGGCCATGCTGCATATCCAGCAGGACGCAATCGAATCCTGAGCGCGCGACGGTTTCTGCGACCAGCGGCTCGGGCATCGCCACCCAGCCGCAATAGAGCGTCTCGCCATTGCGCAGCCGCGCGGCGAGGACAGGTAAGGACATGTGTCAGATCTTCTCGGAACGCACCTGATCGATCGCCTTGCTCAACAGCTCGTCCATGGTGCGGCGAATCTGGTGATCGGACTGGCTGATGCCGGCAGCATCGAAATCCTCGCGAATCTTGCGGAACACGTCCTCGTGCCCCGCATGCTCGAGGTCGGAGGCAACCACGACCTTGGCGTAATCGTCGGCATCGGCACCCGTCTTGCCGAGCAGCGACGCGGCCCACAGGCCGAGCAGCTTGTTGCGCCGGGCGTAGGCCCTGAACTGCAACTCGGCATCGTGTATGAACTTGCTCTCGAAGGCATCCTCACGTTTGTCGAAAGTCGTCATTTTTCCAGCGGCTCCGGCTACCGGTAAGGGCGGACTTGCATATCGTCAGCCATAGCCTAAATCAACGCCGTCGGCGACCCTGTCGTCCATGTGACAATCCCGCCGATCGGGATGGCTCATTGTGGTTTGTGGGCTGATCGCATAAGGTCCGCCTCGCGGCATCGTTCGGCCGCTTGAGTCGGGCGCAGGCTGTTGTGACAAAACGGTTTTTTGGCCTGGGATGCCTCTGATGGATTTTCACAAACCGCGGTATGTGCCCATGAACCGGCGTCGGCGCATCTATGAAGGCAAGAGCAAGATTCTGTTCGAGGGGCCCGAGCCCGGCACCCTCGTCCAGTTCTTCAAGGATGATGCCACCGCCTTCAACAAGAAGAAGCACGAGATTCTCGACGGCAAGGGCGTCCTCAACAACCGCATCTCCGAGCACATTTTCACCCACCTGAACCGCATGGGCATCCCGACGCACTTCGTGCGGCGGCTCAACATGCGCGAGCAGTTGATCCGCGAAGTCGAGATCATCCCGCTCGAGGTGGTGGTCAGGAACATCGCCGCCGGCTCGCTGTCGAAGCGGCTGGGCATCGAGGAAGGCACCGTGCTGCCGCGCTCGATCATCGAGTTCTACTACAAGAGCGACCAGCTCGAGGACCCGATGGTCTCCGAGGAGCACATCACCGCCTTCGGCTGGGCGAGCCCCCAGGAGATCGACGACATCATGGCGCTGGCCATCCGCGTCAACGATTTCCTCTCCGGCCTCTTCCTCGGCGCCGGCATCCAGCTCGTCGACTTCAAGATCGAATGCGGACGCCTGTGGGAGAACGAGATGATGCGGATCGTCGTCGCCGACGAGATCTCGCCCGAACTCGTGCCGCCTGTGGGACGTGCAGACCAAGGACAAGCTCGACAAGGACCGCTTCCGCCGCGACATCGGCGGGCTGGTCGAGGCTTATCAGGAGGTGGCGCGCCGCCTCGGCATCCTCATCGAGCAGGACCGGCCCAAGGGCAGCGGCCCGGTGCTGGTGCAATAGGCCGCCGACTCCGGTGAAGGCGCGTCTCACCGTCACGCTGAAGTCCGGCGTCCTCGACCCGCAGGGCAAGGCGATCGAGGGCGCGCTCGCTGCGCTTGGTTTTTCCGGCGTCAACGGCGTGCGCCAGGGCAAGGTCTTCGACATCGACCTGGCCGAAACCGACCGGTCGAAGGCCGAGGCGACGCTGAAAGCGATGGGCGACAAGCTCCTCGCCAATACGGTGATCGAGGATTACCGCGTCGAACTCGTCTGAACGCCCCGTCTGCCCCGGCTTTCGCCGCAATTGCCCACCACAACCGCGCCGGGGCGACCGCAACAATACCAAGAACAATGCGTCCGTTTGCCTTTCTCATCGCGTTTCTGGTTCTGGCGCCTGCCGCCCACGCCCAACCGCCGCATGTGAACGGCGTCGCCTGGATCGGCGACCTCGAGCTGCGCTTCGATGCCAACCGCTGGGACGTGAACGGCGCTGACACGGCCTATAACGTCTTCTGCACAGCCTCCGGCTGCGCCCACACCGCCATCGCCGTCACCGTCGTCGACGCGGCCGAAACCGCCTGCACGCCCGATGCGCTGCATCCAGACGATCCCGAGGGTTCCCAGCCGCAGACCGACAAGTTCGACAAGTCCGGCCTCACCTTTCTCGTCTCGGAAATTGATCTTGGCTGCCGCAACCTTGCCGGCGGGCCGGTGCACGCCTGCACCACCTATGGCGGCAAGACCTACCTGTTCGACGCTCCGGGAGAAGGGTGCCACACCCCTTGGCACGCCAGCGAGCATGTCGACGAAATTCTCCAGGGCCTGAAGCCACGATGAAGCCGGCCGGGATCGCGGAGCAGCCCCCTCAACCGGGACCATGCGCCAAAATAGCGGGCTCCGGCGTCATCCTGCCCCTTCCCAACGCGACAGAATCGGCTAAGCGTGGACCGTCGCGGCGCTCCTTTCAGCGCGGCGCCGAAACAGCGGACCGACGCCCGTGAAATCCGCCCTTGTCATCTTTCCCGGCTCCAACCGCGACCGCGACATGATCGCGGCGCTGGAGAAGGTCACCGGCAGCCGTCCGGCGATCGTCTGGCATGCCGACAGAGACATGCCGCCGGCCGACCTGATCGTGCTCCCCGGCGGCTTCTCCTATGGCGACTACCTGCGCTCCGGTGCCATCGCGGCGCGCGCCCCGGTGATGCGCACCGTGGCCGAGCGGGCCGCCGCCGGCGTGCCGGTGCTCGGCATCTGCAATGGCTTCCAGATCCTGTGCGAGGCCGGGCTGCTCCCCGGCGTGCTGATGCGCAACGCCAGCCTGCGCTTCATCTGCCGCGAGGTGCATCTCAGGGTGGAGACGACCGATACCCTCTTCACTCGCCGCTATGCACCAGGCCAGGTGCTGCGCTGCCCGGTCGCCCACGGCGATGGCAACTACCGCTCGGACGACGAGACGCTGAAGCGCCTGACTGGCGAGGACCGGGTCGCATTCCGCTATGTCGACGGCTCTGGCGAGCGCACCGCGACCAGCAACCCGAACGGGTCGCTCGACGACATCGCCGGCATCCTCAATGAGCGCCGCAACGTTCTCGGCATGATGCCCCATCCGGAGGACCTGATCGAAGAGGCGCATGGCGGCACCGACGGCCGCGGCCTGTTCGAGAGCGTCGTCGGCGCCGTGGCGAGGGCCGCATGATGACACGCCGCTCCATCCTCGCCGGCATCGGCCTTGCCACGTTCACCGCCCTCTCCGGCTGCCAGATGACCGGAGGCGGAGGAGGAGGCAGCGTCGATTTCTCCGACGAGGCCTACGGCCTGTCGGTGCGCATGGCCGACACCATCGGCCGCTGCTGGTTCGCCCCCGGCGAGACCCTGTTCGCCGGCTACTTCTATTCGCCAGAGCGCAATGCCGCCGTGTCACGCATCCTGATCGTCAAGAAGGATGACCCCACCGGCCTGCCCGGCCTGGTGGTGCAGCCGGTCAATGGCTCCAGCGCCTCCGTCTACGGCCCGCTGCTCGACACGGCCAACGGGGCGCGCATCCGCGCCGACGTGGCACGCTGGGCCAAGGGCGCTACAAGGTGCACATGAACGCCCCGGTCCAGATCACCCCCGACGTCGTCGCCGCCCACGGCCTCAAGCCCGACGAGTATGAGCGCATCCTCAAACTGATCGGCCGCGAGCCGAGCTTCACCGAGCTCGGCATCTTCTCGGCCATGTGGAACGAGCACTGCTCGTACAAATCGTCCAAGATCTGGCTCAGGCTCCTGCCCACGACCGGCGAGCGCGTCATCTGCGGCCCCGGCGAGAATGCCGGCGTCGTCGACATCGGCGATGGCGAGGCGGTGATCTTCAAGATGGAGAGCCACAACCACCCCTCCTATATCGAGCCCTACCAGGGCGCGGCGACCGGGGTGGGCGGCATCCTGCGCGACGTCTTCACCATGGGCGCGCGGCCGATCGCCTCGATGAACGCGCTGCGCTTCGGCGCCCCCGAACACCCCAAGACACGCCATCTGGTGGCCGGCGTCGTCGCCGGCATCGGCGGCTACGGCAATTCCTTCGGCGTGCCCACGGTCGGCGGCGAGGTCAATTTCCATCGCGGCTACAACGGCAACATTCTGGTCAACGCCTTTGCCGCCGGCATCGCTCGGACTGACGCCATCTTCTATTCGCGCGCCTCCGGCGTCGGCCTGCCGGTGGTCTATCTCGGCTCCAAGACCGGCCGCGACGGCATCCACGGCGCCTCGATGGCCTCGGCCGTCTTCGACGACGACAGCCAGGAGAAACGCCCGACCGTCCAGGTCGGCGACCCCTTCTCGGAGAAGCTGCTGCTCGAGGCCTGCCTCGAACTGATGGCGACCGGCGCCGTGGTCGCCATCCAGGACATGGGCGCCGCCGGCCTCACCTCGTCTGCCGTCGAGATGGGCGCCAAGGGCAACCTCGGCATCGCGCTCGACCTCGATCATGTGCCCTGCCGCGAAACCGGCATGACCGCCTACGAGATGATGCTGTCGGAGAGCCAGGAGCGCATGCTGATGGTGCTCCGGCCGGAGAAGGAGCCCGAGGCCGAGGCGATCTTCCGCAAATGGGGCCTCGACTTCGCCATCGTCGGCCGGACCACAGACGACCTGCGCTTCCGCGTCCTCCACAAGGGCAAGGTGGAGGCCGACCTGCCGATCAAGGAATTGGGCGACCAGGCGCCGCGCTACGACCGGCCGCATGTTGCGCCGCCGGCACCGGTGCCGCTCGACCCGAAAACGATTCCCGCATCAAGGGACTGCGGCGAAGACCTGATTCGGATTCTGAAGTCGCCCGACATGAGCTCGCGCCGCTGGGTGTGGGAGCAGTACGACACGCTCATCGGCGGCGATACGATCGAGCGCCCCGGCGGCGACGCCGGCGTGGTGCGGGTCGGCAGCGGCGGGAAGGGCCTCGCCTTCTCCGTCGACGTGACGCCGCGCTACTGCGCCGCCGACCCCTTCGAGGGCGGCAAGCAAGCGGTCGCCGAGTGCTGGCGCAACCTCACCGCCGCCGGCGCGGAGCCGCTGGCCATCACCGACAACCTCAATTTCGGCAATCCCGAGAAGCCCGAGATCATGGGCGAGCTGGTTGCCGCCATCAAAGGCATCGCGGAAGCCTGCAAGGCGCTGGCCTTCCCCGTCGTTTCCGGCAACGTGTCGCTCTACAACGAGACCAGCGGGGCGGCGATCCCGCCCACCCCCTGCATCGGCGGCGTCGGCCTCATCAAGGACGTCGGCCGCGTCGCCCGCATCGGCTTTGCCCACGAGGGCGATGCGATCATGCTCATCGGCGCGTCACCCACGTGGGGCGGCCATCTCGGCCAGTCGATCTGGCTGCGCGAAATCGCCGGCCGCGAGGACGGGCCGCCGCCGCCGGTCGATCTCGACCACGAAAGGCGCGTCGGTGATCTCGTCCGCGGCCTCATCCGCGATGGCCTCGCCACCGCCGTGCACGACTGCTCCGACGGCGGGCTGGCCGTGGCGCTCGCCGAGATGGCCATGGCGTCGGGCATCGGCGCCACCGTCAACCAGCTCAACGACGTGTCGCCGGTCGCGGCCTTCTTCGGCGAGGACCAGGGCCGCTACGTGGTGACCGTCCACCCGGACAATCTGGAATATGTCTGGGAACGGACCGGCAAGGCGGTCTTCGCGCCCTGGATCGGGGTCACCGGCGGCACCGAATTGAAGCTCGGCGCGGCGGCTGGCATTGCTATTGCAAAGCTGGCCCAAGCCTATGAGACTTGGTTCCCGGACTACATGGCCGGCGGCGTCCCGTAATCCAGCCTGCCGGCAAGGAGGCCGACCTATGGCGATGAACGCCAACGACATCGAGGCCCTGATCAAGACCGCGTTGCCCGACGCGCGGATCGTCATCCGCGATCTCGCCGGCGATGGTGACCACTATGCCGCCGAGGTCGTTTCCGAGACATTCAGGGGCAAGAGCCGGGTGCAGCAGCACCAGCTTGTCTATGACGCGCTGAAGGGGAAGATGGGGGGCGCGCTGCATGCGCTGGCGCTCCAGACCAGCGCGCCGGACTGACCGCGACACCACTCCGCCATGGGCCTGCCCGCGCCTCTCCCAAGGCCCGTGTCCGCCGATGGCTGTGAGGCGCCGCGCCAGCCCGCCCGGACACGGGTTGAGCATGGAATTCCTCAATTCGCGGCTAGCGGGCAACGACCTTCTCCCGTGCTGCATTGCGAAATGCCGGCACTCTCCCTATCCTTGTTCCAAACAGGGCCGCCCCCGCGCCCGCTACACGTCACGGAGATTCGCATGAGCGACGTCAACGCCTGGATCGACAACGAGGTGAAGAGCAACGATGTCGTTCTGTTCATGAAGGGCACGCCGACCTTCCCGCAGTGCGGCTTTTCCAGCCAGGTGGTCCAGATCCTCGACTACCTCGGCGTCGACTACAAAGGCGTCAACGTTCTGGAGAACGCCGACGTCCGCCAGGGCATCAAGGAATACTCCAACTGGCCGACGATCCCGCAGCTCTACGTCAAGGGCGAATTCGTCGGCGGCTGCGACATCGTCCGCGAGATGTTCCAGGAAGGCGAGCTGCAGCCGCTGCTGGCCGAGAAGGGCATCGCCTTCGCCGCGCCTCAGGGGCAGACGGCCTGAGGCGACGGCGGCCGATCTCGACGGAGAGCCACGGGCTCAGCCGCGGAGGGTGAATCCGATGTGGACACCGACGCGCGTCGCGCCGTCGGAAAAAGAGCACGGGTCGTAAGCGTCAGCGTGGTCTGCGTCGTCAGCGCCTGATTGAACCCAGCTTCGAGCTGCAGCGCATCGGCAGGCGCTGTGCTTCGGGCACACTCACGGTGAAGAGCCCGTTTAGCGTCGCGCCGAGGGGATCAGTCTCTCCGCCCAGGCGGTGGTGCCATGCCGCCGATCCCCAGATTGAGGTTTGCGCCGAGATCGTGGCGCGCACCTCCGCGCCCAACGCGACATCCGCGGTGGTCTTGGTGCGCGATGAAAAGGTCGCCGGAAACGGCCCCGCCGACCCTTCGGCGTAGCCGTCCAACGATGCTTCGGTCGCGGTGAAGGCGGCGAACGGTGTGAGCGAGGCGCGCACGCCGACCGGAAACCGCCATCCCAAACGGGCTTCCGCCCCGTAGGCACTGCCGGTCGTACTGCCGGACGCTGCCGTCGGATCGACGCCATTAAGATAGATGCGGGTGGTGTCGACGGTGAGCCCGCCAGCCGACAGCGCAAGGCTGATCTGCGGACCGCTGCGATCCATCCCGTAGGCGAGGAAGCCCTGCACGCCAGCAAACGTCGCATCCACCGATCCGCCATCAGCGAAGCTGTTGCCCTGCGTGCCGACATCAACGCCGATACCGGCCCGGATTGCCGGATCGAAGCGGTGTATGAGCCCAATCGCACCGCCCGGACCGCTGCCGAACTCATCGCCGGCGTGCTCAAAGGCGCCGACCATGTAGAGACAGTTCACGGTTGGCATCGGGTGGCCATTGCGCGTGGCCATGCAGTCGTAGTTGCGCCCTACGTCGTCGGCGATGGTGAGGCTGCCGGAAGAAGGGCGTCGCCCGAACCGATCGCGGCATCGACCGGCGCGAGCGAGTCGACGAAATCGCTCATCGTCATCAGGCCCGCACCGCGTGCCAGCCATGCCTCGGTATGGCCGCCCGGGTCGGTGCCGAAGCCGACCATCACCTGGCCGTCGGCGGAAATGCCGGTAGCCGACTTGAGCGACCACGTCCCGAGATTGACGCCAAGGCCGGAAAGATAGTCCGCCACGCTGACCATCCCCGTCGCGGAGGTCCACCGGAACGCCTGCTGCACGTCGCCATCAATCATGCCGCGGCCAAGGACAATCGAGCCGTCGCCGCTGACCGCATTGGCCACGCTGTCGAAGGAACCACCGGGAAGATCACCAAGCCCAACGGTGCCATCGGCGAAGTCCCAGCGGAACGCCTCCGTCGTGAACGGCGCGACCGTGTTGCTGCTGGTCGACCCGCCAACGATGACCGAGCCGTCACCGTTGACTGCGTTGGCGAAGCCCTCGGTCCCGCCGGTCAAGTCGCTGATCGCTACTTTGCCGGTCGCGCTGTCCTGCCAGTAGAAGGGCTGGCTCGGATCGGCGAAACCGGTGCCGCTGGGATATCCCTGCCCGACAATGGTGGTGCCGTCGGAACTGATGGCGTTGGCCACGCTTTGGGTGAAGCCGCCATCCGGCCCGCCAAGGGGCTGCGCTCCACCGCCCGCAGTCCACAGGAAGGCTTGCGTGGTGGATGAGGAGGGGACGAAATTATGGAAGGCATCGAAGCCGACGATCTTGGTGCCGTCACCGCTCACGCCCTGCGCCTGACCGACGAGGAAGAGATCGCCTCCGCCCGGTATCGGGGGAATTGATGTGGGGGTTGTGCTGCCGCCGGTCCACATGACCGGATAATTGGCGCCATCCACCCCGACGATCACGTTGCCGTCGGTGCTGACACCAAGCGCTTGCTGTCCGCTGAGACCGACCATCCCGCCGATGGCTGTCCAGGAGAATGCCTGCGCGCCGGCAGAGCCGATCACGGTGGAGGCATCGCCGCTGATCCCCAGCGCAAGACTGTCGGAAGAGCCCGTTGGGAAACCGAGGCCCTCGAAGCTCTGACCGAGCGCGGGAAAGACCGTCCCAAGCTGGATCGACGCCGACGACCAGCGCGAGGAATCTTCAGCGCCGCGCTCGCCCGTTGCCCTCGAGCAGACGCATATGCACGCACGCCCCATTCTCTCTTGCCACCTTGCTCGACTGTATCGGTGGGGGTGACGGGGCCGCACCTATCCGATCAGATAGGGCAGACGGGGACGGAGCGCCGGTCAGATGACGCCGTGGAGGGTGAGGATCGCCACGGCCTGCACGCGGGAACGGACCTTCAGCTTCTTCTTCACCTGCTCGATGTGGAAATGGGCCGTGGCCCCGGTGACCCCGAGCAGTCGTCCGATCTCCCAATCGGTCTTGCCGGCCGCAGCCCATTGCACGCATTCGATTTCACGGGCGCTCAGCGCCAGGACGGCAGCCGGTTCGGCGCCGAAACCCACGGCGAGCCGCAGCGCTCGTGCAGGGTCCGCCCCATCATCTCCAACACGGCGCGATCGGTCGGATCGAGTTTGATGCTTCGCTTGGCGGCGAGGCTGACGATGCCCTCGAAACCGCCCGGGCCGCGGATCGGGATCGACGAATCCGTCGATCCAGCCATGCGCGCGGGTGGCGTCGAAAAACTCTTTGGCCCCGGGAACGGAGAAAACTGCAGAGTCCATCTCGTTCCACAGGAACGGCCGCATGCGCACGCGCAACTCGGCGACGATGAAGTCCCGCGGGAAGTAATCCTGCGCGGCATAATACGCGCGCCACTCGGGCGGCCAGTTGTTGAAGAAGAAGCGGTATTGGCGCTCTCTGCCGACGCCAGCCCAGCAACCGCCGGCGCAGCAATCCAAGCCGAAGTCGCGAATAAGGTCCTGGAACTCGTCGATGAGGCCCGCAATCTCTCCCTTGCCGGCGCAGCGCGCGACAAACTCCATCCCGACAGCGGATCGCGGCTGTGGCATTGGACGTGCCGATCTCTTTGAACAGGGCGCCGTTAGGGAGGATCGTGGAGCGACAATACATCCGGATCGCAGTATTCTCAATGATAGTGGGTGCGGGAGGTCATCTTGGTCGCCATCCTCGCCATCGCAACGCTGATCGACTGGGCGCTTGCCGCGCTGCTCGTCGGCGTGTCCGGCTTCATCCTGGAAGGCGTCAACAACACCGGGCCTGAGATGCCGACAGCGGCCCTGCTGGTCGCCTTCATCGTCTTTGCGGTCGCCGCACCACTGGCGGCCTGGGTGACCCGCAAGCGCGGCAGCCGCCCGGCCGTATTCGTGACGCTCGCCTGTGCGCCGATCGCCATTGCCGCCGCCACGCTGCTGCTCGAGCCGGTGCTCACCGGCTAGAGCCTTTCACGGTCAGATGGAAATCATTCCGACGGAGCGATTTTGCGACAGGATCAAGCCGGCGGGTGACAGTCGTACCGGGGCACGGCCGAGACGACGGCGACGATGATGGCGCAAAAGCGCGTCCTTCGGGTTGATCATCGACGGAAGGCCGGCCAACGAAAAAGGCCGCCCGGAGCAGGCCGTGTGAGAACTGAGCGAGTCAGATAAGAAGGGCCGCATCTGCAACGATGCGGCCTTTTTTGATGAGCTACATTCGAGGCGAAGATCGTGGTCAGGCAGCGCTGCTGCCGGCGGCGATTGAGGATTACGTGGCGGCGGATGCGCCGGTTCGGGTGATCGACGCGTTTGTCGATGGGCTCGATGTGAGAGGCCTCGGCTTTGGCCGCTCGTTACCAGCGACGACGGGGCGACCGCCATACGATCCGCGTGACCTGCTGAAGCTCTACGTCTACGGCTACCTGAACGAGGTGCGCTCGTCGCGTCGGCTTGAGCGCGAGTGCCTGCGCAATGTCGAGGTGATGTGGCTGCTGCGACGGCTGGCGCCGGACTTCAAGACGATCGCCGACTTCCGCCGCGACAACGGCGCGGCCATCGTTGGTGCCTGTCGGGCCTTTGTGCTGTTCTGCCGGGATCAGGGTCTGTTCACGGCGCGGCTGGTGGCGCTGGACGGCTCCAAGTTCCGCGCCGCGGCAAGTGCCAAGCGGGTCATCGGTCGACGGGAGATTGCCGAGGAGACGGCCCGCCTCGACCGCCGGATCGCCGAGTACCTCGCCGGACTGGATGAGAGCGACGGGCGCGAACCCGATGCCGCCCCAAGCGCTACGACTGCGGCGCTTGAGGCTCTCCAGGCACGGCGCTGCGAGCTCGACCGCCTGGCCGCCAAGCTCGATAGCGAAGGGCGCAACACGTTGGTTGAGGGTGAACTTGATGCCCGGCCGATGGGCGCCGGCAAGGGGCCGAAGCCGCCGTCCTACAACGTGCAGACCGTGGTCGATGCCGACACCGGCTTAATCCTTGATCATGCCGTCACGGCCGAGCCGACCGACAACCGGCTTCTTCACACCATGGCCAAGGCTGCCAAGGAGATGCTCGGCGCCGAGACCCTCACGGTCGTAGCCGATGCCGGCTATTCCAACGGCGGCGCTGCCGCGGCCTGTGAGGCGGATGGCATCACGCCTTGCGTGCCGGCCAATCGATCGACCAACAACCAGGGTGGTGGGACGCTGTTCGATCGTTCGGCCTTCACCTACGAGCCGGAGGCGGATCGCTACCGCTGCCCGGCTGGCCGAACCCTCGCGCGTAAGCAGATCATGCGGCGCGATGCCCTTGTTCTCTATGCGGCGACCGATTGCTCCGGCTGCGCGCTCAAGCCGCGATGCACCACGGCCAAGCGGCGCTTCGTCACCCGCCATCTCAACGAGGATGCACTGGAACGCATGAACGCCCGGGTCGAGGCCGATCCGACGCTGATGCGTCGACGCCGATGCGCCTCAGAACATCCCTTCGGAACCATCAAGCGAATGACCGCCGGAGGCCGTTTCCTTACCAGAGGTCTTCAAAAGACCAGAGCCGAAGGCGCCCTCAGCGTGCTCGCCTATAACATCCTCAGGGCGATCAACCTCACCGGTGCTGCCGCCCTCAGCGCAAGCCTCGCCTGAGGAAAAACAAGAGGCTCCGGAAAACCGGAGCCTCTGACTTCTCAAGGTGCCGGAGGCGGCCTTTGCGTTCTCGCGATACGCGCGCGCTGGTTAGCGCGAATAGAACTCGACCACCATGTGCGGCTCCATGTGCACCGGATAGGGCACGTCGGAGAGCGATGGCACACGTACGAAGGTCGCTATCATCTTGTTGTGGTCGGCGGCGACGTATTCCGGCACGTCGCGCTCCGGCGACTGGATCGCTTCCAGCACCAGCGCCATCTGCTTGGAGGCGTCCTTCACCTCGATCACGTCGCCCGGCTTGCAGCGGTAGCTGGCGATGTTGACGCGCTTGCCGTTCAACCGCACATGGCCGTGGTTGACGAACTGGCGGGCGGCGAACACGGTCGGCACGAACTTGGCGCGATAGACGATGGCGTCGAGGCGGCTCTCGAGCAGGCCGACCAGGTGCTCCGAGGTGTCGCCGGTGCGGCGGATGGCCTCGTAGTAGATGTTCTTGAACTGCTTCTCGGAAATGTTGCCGTAGTAGCCCTTGAGCTTCTGCTTGGCGCGGAGCTGGTTGCCGAAATCCGACACCTTGCCCTTGCGCCGCTGGCCGTGCTGGCCGGGGCCATATTCGCGCCGGTTGACCGGGCTCTTGCTGCGGCCCCAGATGTTCTCGCCGTGACGGCGGTCGATCTTGTATTTCGCAGATGCGCGCTTTGTCATCGCGTAATCCCTTCAGTCGGGGTTAGGCGCCCTCCTCTGCCGGCCCTTTGGGGGGCCCGCCGACAGGAGCAAAGGGGTAAGCGTCCCTTTGACCCCACGGGTCGCATGTGAAATGCCGCGTCCGGCGGCAAGCCGAAGACGCGGGCGGCAGGGTCATAGCCGGCCGCCGGGGTCGTGTCAAACCGGTTCCAGGCCGATTTCCTTGAGAATCGGCGCCAGGGCCGCCGGCCAGGACCTGCCCGAGGTCAGCCACGCCTGCCCGCCCCCCGGTCCCTCATGCGCCTGGGCGCCGAGCACAGCTGCGGCACGGCGGGCGATCGCCGGAGCCGGGTCGATCCAGGTGACCGGCCAGGGTGCCAGCCGGACGAAGGCATCGGCCAGGAACGGGTAATGGGTGCAGGCGAGCACGACGACGTCGGTGCGCGCCCCGTCCTTCTCGACGAAGGCCGGAACGATCTCGGCCAGAATGTCCACGTCGGCCACGGGCTCGCCGCGCATGTGGGCCTCGGCCAGCGGCGCCAGCCGGGCCGAACCGACCAGCTCAACCGTACAGTGGCCGGCGAACTCCCGGATGAGGCCGTGGGTGTAGTCGCGCCGGATGGTGCCGGCGGTGGCGAGCACGCTGACGAGGCCCGAGCGGGTCTCACGGGTGGCCGGCTTGATCGCCGGCACTGTGCCGACGATCGGCAGGGAAAAGCCGGCCCGCAAAGGCGGCAGCACCAGCGTCGAGGCGGTGTTGCAGGCGATGACCACCGCGTCGGGGGCGTGGCGGGCGATGAGGTCGCCGACCAGGGCGACGACATGGTCGGTGAGCGCCGCCTCCTGCCAGTCGCCATAGGGAAAGCCGGCGTCGTCGGCCACATAGGCGATGCCGACGCCGGGCAGGACGTGCCGGATCGCGCGGGCGACCGACAGGCCGCCAATGCCGGAATCGAAGACGAGGAGCTTCACGCGTCGCCCTCGTCGTCCGCGGTGCGCTCGGTGCTCACCGTGCCGTCGGTGAGCACATGCGGCCGCGTCGGCCGCCGGTCGAGCGCCGCGATCATGCCGCGCAGCGTCCGCACCTCCTGCTCGCTGAGGCCCGCCCGCTGCAGCATGGCGCGCAGCGCAAGTGTCATATGGCCGCGCTTCTCCGGCGGACGGAAGAAGCCGGCCCGGTCGAGCGCCCCTTCCAGGTGCTCGAACATGCGCACCAGGTCCTGCCTTGCGGCCGGCGGCGCCACCTCGCCGGTGAACGGCACGCTCGCCGCCTCGTCGGCAAAGCCGGAGAGGCGCCACTCATAGGCGACGATGATGACCGCCTGGGCGATGTTGAGGGAAGAAAAGGCCGGATCGACCGGCAGCGTCAGGATGGCGTCGGCCAGCGCCACCTCCTCGTTGGTGAGGCCGCTGCGCTCGCGCCCGAAGAGCACGCCGACCGGCACCGCGGCCGCGACACGCGCCCGCAGCGCGGCGGCCGCGGCGTGCGGCCCCATCACCTCCTTGGCCACCTCGCGGGCGCGGGCGGTGGTGGCGAGCACATAGCCGAGGTCGGAAACCGCTTCCTCGACCGTGGCGAAGACCCTGGCGGTCTCTATCACCGGCGCTCGGCTCGATGCGGCAACCGCTTTCTCGTTCGGCCAGCCCTCGCGCGGGTTGACGATCCTGAGGTCGGTCAGGCCGAAATTGGCCATGGCGCGGGCGGCCGTGCCGATGTTCTCGCCGAGTTGCGGCTCGACCAGGACGATCGCCGGACCGGCAGATTGCGATGGAATGGTGGGATGTTCTGGCATGACGCGCGCTAACTAGCGCATTCCGCGCCGAAGCGGAATTGCGGTCCCCCCGCGCGCGGACCGCCGCTGCTGCCCGGTCCGTTGTAGAATGCGGGCGTACGAGTCCTGGCAGAGGAGGCCAATCATGACCAATACGTCCATGACACTGCCTGCCATCACCCAAGTGCGCGAGCACTGGGGCTGGTTCCTTGCGCTCGGCATTGTCTTCATCGTCGGCGGCGTCTTCGCCATCGCCATGCCGCTCATCGCCAGCCTTGCCGTTGGCATCGTTCTCGGCTGGGCCTTCATCGTGGTCGGCGCCATCCAGGTCCTTCAGGCCTGGAGCATCCGCTCGTGGGGCGGCTTCATCTGGCAGTTGATCATCGGCCTGGTCGTGCTCGTCGGCGGTATCGCCATGCTGATCAATCCGATTGTCGCCGCCGTCACGTTGACCCTGCTCATTGGAGCGATGTTCCTGATCAAGGGCGTCATGCAGGTCATGTTCGGCCTGCGTTACCGGCCGCATGCCGGCTGGGGCTGGATCCTGGCGGCCGGCGTCCTGGCCATCGTCGTCGCGCTGATGATCATCACATCCTGGCCGTTCTCCGGCCTGTGGGTGCCGGGCACGCTCGCCGGCATCTCGCTCATTTTCAGCGGCTGGAGCTACGTGATGATCGCCATGGCCGGGCGGCGACTGGCCTCCATGTGACCGCCGCCCTCTGCTAGACTGCGCCTGCCCGTCGCGGCCGCCGCCGGTGGCCGCCACGGCAGTGGGGGAAGGCACGCCATGAGCGCCTACAATGTCGTGCGGTTCCGGGTGAAGCCTGGCCGCGACAAGGAATTCGTCGACCACCATCGGATATTCCACGCCAGTGAACTCCCCGGGTTCCGCAAGGCTTCCCTGGTCAAGACCGGCGAACACACCTACTGCCTGGTCGGCCAGTGGGGCACGATGGAGGACATCGTCCGCGCGCGCCCCAAGATGCTCGCCAACCTCGACAAGATCCGCGACCTGCTGGAAGACCTCGGCGGTGGCCTGGGCGTCACCGATCCGGTTTCCGGAGAGGCAGTTCTCGAATTGACCTGACGGCTTGTGGCCGTTTGTTCATGTTGACGGCGCTGGCCGGCCGACCCCGCTAGGCCCCAGGTCGGCCGGGAGCTGGCGAGATTTGCCGCCAAGCGCGGTCGCTGACCGCCCGCGCGCCCGCGCGCGGTCTTGGCGTTCGCGGCGACGGCTGATATGGAAACGCCCACTTCCCTCCCCGCCTCCCAGGTCAAGACCGAAGGTTCCCCGCCCATGGCCAAAATCAAGGTTGCCAACCCCGTCGTCGAAATGGACGGCGATGAGATGACCCGCATCATCTGGCAGCTGATCAAGGACAAGCTGATCCGCCCCCACCTCGACGTCGACCTGCTCTACTACGACCTGTCGATCGAGAACCGCGATGCGACCGACGACCAGGTGACCATCGATGCGGCCGAGGCGACCAAGAAGCACGGCGTCGGCGTCAAGTGCGCCACCATCACCCCCGACGAGGCGCGGGTGAAGGAATTCCACCTCAAGAAGATGTGGAAGTCGCCGAACGGCACCATCCGCAACATCTTGGGCGGTGTCATCTTCCGCGAGCCGATCATCTGCAAGAACGTGCCGCGGCTGGTGCCCGGCTGGACCCAGCCCATCATCATCGGCCGTCACGCCTTCGGCGACCAGTACCGCGCCACCGACTTCCGCTACCCCGGCAAGGGCAAGCTGACCATCAAGTTCGTCGGCGACGACGGCACCGTCATCGAGCACGAGGTCTTCGACGCGCCCGGCGCCGGCGTCGCCATGGCCATGTACAATCTCGACGCCTCGATCCGCGATTTCGCCCGCGCCTCGATGAACTACGGCCTGGCGCGCCACTATCCGGTCTACCTGTCGACCAAGAATACCATCCTCAAGGCCTATGACGGCCGCTTCAAGGACCTCTTCCAGGAGGTCTTCGAGGCCGAGTTCGCCGACAAGTTCAAGGCGGCCGGCATCACCTACGAGCACCGGCTGATCGACGACATGGTCGCTGCCTCGCTGAAATGGTCGGGCGGCTACATCTGGGCCTGCAAGAACTACGACGGCGACGTCCAGTCCGACACGGTCGCCCAGGGCTTCGGCTCGCTCGGCCTGATGACCTCGGTGCTGGCCACACCGGACGGCAGGACGGTGGAGGCGGAGGCCGCCCACGGCACCGTCACCCGCCACTATCGCGAGCACCAGAAGGGCCACGCCACCTCGACCAACTCGATCGCCTCGATCTTCGCCTGGACGCGCGGGCTCGCCCATCGCGCCAAGCTCGACAACAATGCCGAGCTCGCGCGCTTTTCCGAGACGCTGGAGAAGGTGTGCGTCGCCACCGTCGAGAGCGGCGCCATGACCAAGGACCTGGCGCTCCTGGTCGGCCCCGACCAGAAGTGGCTGACCACCGAGGGCTTCCTCGACAAGGTCGGCGAGAACCTGAAGACGGCGATGGGCTGAGCCAGGCCACCTTGAGCCGGCCCCGCCTATTCGGCGCCGACTACAGCGTCTACGTGCGTATTGCGCGGCTGGCGCCAGCCCGACGAGGCCAGGATTGCCTCGACCGAGCCCGCGGACTGAAACTGGCCTTCGCGCATGCCAAGCTTGCGTGACGCGCCGGCCGAAGCCGGCCACGCTCCCGCTGGCGCCAAGACCAACCCTAAACTGACATTGCCTCTGGGCCACTCCGTGGGGGCCGATCAACCTCGCGCGTGCGGCGTCGCTCGCGGTAAAGCCCCCACTGCTGATCGACGATCACGCCCAGGATGATCACGCCGCCCATCACGGAGAAGTTGAGGGAAGAAGGAATGCCGAGCAGGTTGACGAGGTTCTGCAATTCCTGCAGCAGCACCACGCCGAGGATCGCGCCGATGATCGAGCCCTCGCCGCCGAACAGTGAGAAGCCACCCAGCACCGCCGCCGCGATGGCGTAGAGCTCATAGAAAGTTCCTTGCGTGGAGGGTGCGATTGAGCGCGTGTACATCGCGAAATAGATTGCCGAGATCACCGTCAGGATCTGGCAGATGACATAAGCGGCGATAATCACGCCGTGTGTCTTGATGCCGGAATATCGCGCCGCCTCCTCATTCTTGCCGATGGCAAAGAGATAGCGGCCGAAGACCGAGCGATGCACGATGACCCAGGTAATAACCGTGACGATGATCATGGCGATGAAGGGGGCGGGCACCCCGAACAGGCGCCCGGTGGTGATTGCCTCAAGGGTCGGAAAGCTCTGCCCGAAAGCAAAACCCGCAGTGGCGTCCTGGGTGTAGAAACGGGCAAGGCCCCGATAGATCAGCAGCCCGCACAGCGTCACCACGAAGGGCTGCATCCTGAGCTTGGTGATGAGAGTGCCGTGAATCGCGCCGATGGCTGCGCCGAGAAACAGCATCATGATGATTGCCAGCGGCCAGGGAATGGCCCGATTGGCGATGAAATCGACAAACAGCACGCCGACGAGGGCGATCATCGAGCCGACCGAGAGTTCGATTCCGGCGGTCAGGATGACGATGGCCTGGCCAAGCGCCGAGATTCCGAACATTCCAACCTGATTGGCGGTATTGGCAAGGTTGATCGGCAACAGGAACCGTGGGTTGATCAGTGCGACCACAGCTCCGACCACCACGATCAGGACCAGCAGGCCCAGATCCTTCTTGTTCATTTGAGTTTCCCCAGCGGATTTGCCGCGATTGCCTGCGCCGCAGGATGACTGTCGCTCATGGGCTCGCCACCGCGGCGATGGCCTTGCCGACTGCCAGCAGCAGAACGTTTTCTTCGCTGAACCGATCGCGGTCGAGGATGTCAGCGATCCGGCCCTCGTGCATCACCGCGATGCGGTCCGAGACGCCGATCACCTCTTCCATGTCACTGGAAATCATCAGCACCGCGACGCCGCTGTCTGCCAGATCGCGCATCAGGCGATAGACCTCCGCCTTGGCGCCGACATCGATGCCACGCGTCGGCTCGTCGAAGATCATGACCTTCGGGCTCATCGCCAGCCATTTCGCCAGGACCACTTTCTGCTGATTGCCACCCGAGAGCGAGCCAGTGCGCTCGCTGACCGCGGCCACTTTGATGTCGAGCTTGGCGCGCTGCGTCTCGGCGGTAGCGATCTCGCGGGCGGATGTCACCATGAAGGCGCGGGAATGGGCCCTCATATTCGGCAGCGAAATGTTCTGCGCGATGGGGAAATCGAGAAGTAGCCCAGAACTTTTGCGGTCCTCCGGCGCAAGAAAGATACCGCGCCGCACCGCGTCGCTGGCGGCGCGCGGGCGAAACGGCGCGCCTTCGAGCAGCAGTGCGCCGCCGAGGATGGGATCGATGCCGAAGATGGCTCGCGCGAGCTCGGTGCGGCCGGAGCCGACGAGACCGGCAAGACCGAGTATCTCGCCGCATCGCAGTTCGAGATTGACGGTCGTGCCCGGATGGCTGGCGGTGCGCAGGTCGCGCAATTCCAGCACCACGGCTCCCCGGTCGGCGTGGGGCGGGACGAATGGCACCTTGAGATCGCGCCCGATCATCATCTTGACCATGCGGTCGTGCTCGATCTCGCCTTTGCCGAGGGTGCCGATGAGCTGGCCGTCACGCAGCACGATGACGCGGTCGGCCGCCCGCTCGATCTCGTTCAGGCGATGCGAGATGAAGATGACGGCGATGCCCTCCGCCTTGAGGCCAGCGATGATGTTGAGCAGCTTTTCGGTCTCGGCCGGCGGCAGGCTCGAGGTCGGCTCGTCGAGGATAACCAGACGAGCATCGAGTGACAGCGCCTTGGCAATCTCGACCATCTGCTGCTGGGCGAGCGACAGCTGGCTGACGGGTGTGTTCGGACCGAAATTGGCGCCGACGCGGTCGAGCAGCGGCTGCACCATGCGGCGCAGCTTGTCGCTGTCGACGAGGCGCAGAGGGCCGCCCCGCAACGGCTCGCGGCCGATATAGATGTTGGAGGCGACGTCGAGATTGCCGAAAAGGTTGAGTTCCTGGTGAACGAAGGCAATGCCTGCTGCGAGGCTGTCGGCAACGCTCAGCGCCTGCCGCGGGCTGCCATCGACGGTGATGGTGCCTTCTGTCGGCTCGATGATGCCGCCCAGAATCATCATGAGCGTCGACTTGCCGGCCCCGTTTTCGCCGACGAGACCGACCACCTCGCCCGGACGGATATCCATGGAAAGTCCGGCGAGTGCGACAACGCCCGGGTAGACCTTGCGGACACCCGTCAAGGTCAGGAACGGAGCCGGCGCCTCTGGGGCCGGAACGGCGACAGGACTGGTCATCTCGGATCAACAGTAGGCACGCCGCGGAGGGCCCGCGCAAGCGACAAGCGAGCTGCGAAGGGGACGGCCCGACCTCGAGCGAGGTCGGGCCGTTTGACTCACTTGCCGGACATCGCCTTGAGGTTGGCCTCATAGGCCGCGATATCGGCCTTGTAGAGGATCTTGGTCGGCACGATGTCGAGCCCATTGGCCGGGATCACCGACTTGTCGCCGCCCACATAGGCCGCCATCATCTTGAAGCCCTGATAGGCCCATTCGAACGGCTGCTGCACCACGGTGCCGGCGATGCTGCCGTCGGCGACGCCGCCGAGGGTGATCGGATCATCGTCAAAGCCCACCACCGTGATCTGGCCGAGCTTGCCGGATTCCTTGAGCGCCTGATAGATCTGCGGCGTGTTGTAGGAATAAAAGCCGACCATGCAGTTGATAGTGGGATCAGCCGTCAGCACATCCTCGACATTGCTCTTGGCCTTGGTCTGGTCGCCGCCGTCAGCCCGCGTATCGACGAGCGTTATCTTGGTGCCCTTCAGCCCTTCGGTGAAACCCTGGGCGCGCTCCTTGTAGTTGGCGGCATCGAGCAGGCCGACGAAACCCATGCACTTGGCGCCGTCGGGCATCGCCTTCTTGGCGATCTCGGCGGCCTGGTTGCCGGCCAGCACGTTGGACGAGCCGACATAGGCGATGCGTTTGGACTGCGGTGCGTCGGAATCGGTGGTGAAGAAGTCCGTCTCCGCGGCGATCTTGTTGATAAGGTCGGTCGCCTTGGGATCAACCACCGAAGCGATGATCGCCTTGACGCCGGAGGACACCAGATCCTCGAACAGGCGCTGCTGGTCAGCAGTGGTTCCCTGAGCGGGGTATTTGAATTCGAGATTGTAGTTCGGCAGCTCGCCCTGGGCCTTCTTCATGCCGGCCTCGGCCGCCTTCCAGAAGTCAGACGCGACGTTGGCAACAAAAGCCAGGGTCGGCTTGTCGGCAGCGAGCGCCGGCGAAAAGGCGGCGACGTTCAAGGTAAGGCCTGCCGCAATAGCGGCAGCAATTCCACCTGCATAGCGCATGGATTTCCTCCGATATGTTGTGTGCTGGTGATTTGGCGACGGACTGATGGCGGGATGTCCCTCATCTACGCGCGCGCCGTCGCCATAGCGCTGCCGATCGTCGCCTTGATCGGCGAGGCAACCATCGTACAATATGAAATATGTGTCAACGTCGAGGCTTTCGGCGGGCGTGAACTGAAACCGCCCATCCGATGACGGCCTTGCTCTTGCCGTCCATGAGCCGCGTGTTAGGTTTCCAACTGCGGTGTCGCTTCCGGCACCTGAACGCCCCTCACCACGGACATTTTTCCATGCGCACCAAGCCTCTCGGCCGTACGGGCCTGCTCGTCTCGGAAATCTGCCTCGGCACCATGACCTTCGGTGGCCGCGGCGGCATCTGGACCCATATCGGCGACGTCGACCAGACGGCTGCCGACCGCATCGTCGCCCGCGCGCTCGACGCCGGCGTCAATTTCATCGACACCGCCGACGTCTATTCCGAAGGCTGGTCGGAAGAGATCACCGGCCGGGCGATGGTCAATTCCGGCCGCCCGCGCACCGATTTCGTGCTCGCCACCAAGGTTCTCGGCGCCACCGGCAAGGGGCCCAACGACCGCGGCGCCTCGCGCGGCCACATCATGGATGGGGTCAAGGCGAGCCTGAAGCGGCTCGGCACCGACTACATCGACCTCTACCAGATCCACGGCCAGGACCCGCTGCCCCCGGTCGAGGAGACGGTGCGTGCCCTGGAGGACCTCGTGCGCCAGGGCCACGTGCGCTATGTCGGCTGCTCCAACTGGGCGGCCTGGAAGATCATGCAGGCGCTGGGCATCGCCGACAGCCACGGCTGGACCCGCTTCGCCTCGCTGCAGGCCTTCTACACCATCGCCAGCCGCGACCTGGAGCGCGAGATCGCGCCCCTGCTCAAAGATCAGGGTGTCGGCCTGATGGTGTGGAGCCCGCTGGCCGGCGGCCTGCTCTCGGGCAAATACGGCCGCGACGGCAAGGGGCCGGACGGCTCGCGCCGCGTCACCTTCGATTTCCCGCCGGTCGACAAGGAGCGCGCCTTCGCCTGCATCGACGCCATGCGGCCGATCGCCGAGGCGCGCGGCGTCTCGGTGGCGCGCATCGCGATCGCCTGGCTCCTGCACCAGCCCTTCGTCACCACGGTGATCGTCGGCGCCCGCGACACCGATCAGCTCGACGACAACATCGCCGCCACGGAGATCACGCTCACCGCCGACGAACGGGCCGTGCTCGACAAGGTGAGTGCTCTGCCGCCCGAATACCCCGGCTGGATGATCGAACGACAGGGCGACGGCCGCCGGCCGGACTGAGCTGCCCTTCTTTCGGCGGCTTTAGCGCCCACAGGGAATCGTCAACGGAGCCCTCCCGTGCGCGCTTTCCTGCGCCTTGTCCGCATCACCGTCCTGTTCGCCCTGGGGCTGGCGATCACCGTCTTCGCGCTCAACACCAGCCTGCTGGCCCCTGCGCCAGCGGGCAAGCCGCTGATCATCGCCCATCGCGGCCTCGGCCAGACCTTCCACCGCGAAGGGCTGACCGGCGAGACGTGCACGGCGGAGCGCATCTTCCCGCCGCAGCATCCCTATCTGGAAAACACGCTGGCCGGCTTCGCCGCCGCCTTCTCGGCCGGCGCCGACATCATCGAGTTTGACATCCACCCGACCACCGACGGCGATTTCGTGGTGTTCCATGACTGGACGCTCGACTGCCGCACCGACGGGCACGGCGTCACGCGCGACCACACGCTGGCGGAGCTGAAGGCGCTCGACATCGGCTATGGCTACACCGCCGACGGCGGCCGGACCTTCCCGTTCCGGGGCAAGGGCGTGGGCGCGATGCCGACACTTGACGAGGTGCTGACTGCTTTTCCGGACCGGCGCTTCCTCATCAACATCAAGAGCGACGACGCGGAAGAAGGCCAGCGTCTCGCCGCCCAGCTTGCGCCTCTGCCAGCCGCACGCCGCGCCCTCATCTGGGTCTATGGCGGCGGCAAGGCGATTGCCGCATTTGCCGCCGCCGCGCCGGATGTGACCGTGCTCGGCACCGACGCGGCGAAGCGCTGCCTCGTCCGCTACGCGCTCCTCGGCTGGCTCGGGGTCGTGCCAAGCGAATGCCGCAACACGCTCTTCATGCTGCCGGTGAACTACGCCCGCTTCGCCTGGGGCTTCCCCAACCGCCTGACGGCGCGCCTCGCCGCCGATGGCACGCGGGTCGTCCTCCTCGGTGCCTATGACGGTAGCGGCTTCTCCTCAGGCATCGACACGCTTGCCGAGCTCGACACCGTGCCGGCCCGCTTCGACGGACTGATCTGGACCAACCGCGTCGATCTGATCGGCCCGGCGCTCACCGCCCGCTAGGATGCGCGGAACCCGGCGCTCAAGCGTCGCCGGAGAGCTCCGCCCCGATGATGTCGCCGCGCGGCGTCACCACGTCCTCGCCGACACGCTTGCGCGCCACCTCGCGCACCCGCTCGGCAAAGCGGCTATCGCGCTCCATCAGCGCATGCAGGTCGCCAGCATCGAGCACCAGGAGATTGGCGCGCGTCACCGCGGTGACCGTGGCCGAGCGCCGGGCGCGCTTGAGCACGGCGATCTCGCCGAAGAAATGGCCGACGCCGAGGCGCACCTTCTCCGCCGGCAGATCGATCTCGACCTCGCCGGCGGCGATGAAATACATGGCGCTGGCGGTGCTGCCCTTGCGCACGATGATGCCGCCCGGCTCGACCGACTGGGCGGAGAGCAGGCCGGCGACATCGGCGATCTCGCTTGCCGTGAGCCCGGCGAAGATCGGCACGCGCGCCACCATGCCCCAGGTGACGACGAAATCGCGGCGGTGGATGACGTTGGCAAAGGACGTCGCGATGATGCCCACCGGCAGCGCCAGCATGAGGATGCCCATCAGCACGGTGAGCCCGCCGACGACGCGGCCGAGCGGGGTGATCGGCACCACGTCGCCATAGCCGGTGGTGGTCAGCGTCACGATCGCCCACCACATGGCGTCGGGCACCGTGCCGAACTTGTCCGGCTGCGCCGCGCCTTCGATCACGTGCATGATCGAGGCGGCAACCACCGTGGCGCCGAGCAGGATGATGACGCAGCCGAAAAGCGCCCGCCGCTCGGCATAGAGCGCATCGAGCAGCGAACGCATGGCCGGCGAATAGCGCGCCAGCTTGAGGAAACGGACGATGCGGAAGACGAGCAGGACGCGCAAATCGGCCGCAGAGAACAGCGCGATCCAGAACGGCACCACTGCCAGCAGGTCGATCAGGCCCGAGGCGCTCACCATATAGCCGAGCCACGGCGGCAGGTATCGCCGCGGACGCAGCGGCTGGTCGGTCGCCGCCCAGATGCGCGCCACGTATTCCACCGTGAAGACGACCAGCGAGACGATCTCGATGACAAAAAAGACGATGTGATAGCGCGCCGACAGCGCCGGCACCGATTCCAGCACGACCGCCACCAGATTGACGGTGATCAGGACGATCAGCAGGAGATCGACGAATCGGCTGAGCGGATCGTCGCGCCGCGCCTCTTCCAGCACTTCGTAGGTCCGGCGGCGAATCCGAGCGATTGCGACGGCGGCCGGGCCGGCCGCGGAAATGGCCGTGCGCGGGCGCCTCACGGCTGCCCTGCGGCTCGCCGTGCCGCTCCGGTTCGCTGCCCCGGCTCCATCGCGTTCAACCGCCCGCGAGCGCCTCCGCAATCGCCTCGAGCGCCTTGTCGGCCTTGCTGCCGTCGGGTCCGCCGGCCTGAGCCAAATCCGGCCGGCCGCCGCCACCCTTGCCACCAAGCGCCTCGGCGCCTTTGCGGACAAGATCGACAGCATTGAAGCGATTCGTCAAATCGCTGGTGACGCCGACGACCAGGCTGCCCTTGCCTTCGGCCGTCGTATTGGCGATGGCGACAACCCCGGAGCCGACCTTGGTCTTGCCCTCGTCGGCGAGCGCCTTGAGGTCGTTCATGGCGATGTCGGCGACCGACAGGCGGAAGAATTTCACGCCGCCGACATCGGCAATAGCCGTGCCGTCCGCGCCGCCGGAAGCGCCGCCGCCCATGGCGAGCTTCCTGCGCGCCTCGGCAAGCTCGCGCTCCAGCTTGTGGCGCTCGTCCATCAGCACCTGGACGCGCTCGGCGGCTTCGTCCGGCCGCGATTTGAGCGCCGCGGCGACGGCCTTGAGCCGCCGCTCCTGGTCGGCCAGGTGCTTGCGCGCCGCCTGGCCGGTCAGCGCCTCGATGCGCCTGACCCCGGCGGCGACCGCGCCTTCGTTGACCAGCGTGATCAGGCCGATCTCGCCGGTGCGCCCGACATGGGTGCCACCGCAAAGTTCGACCGAATAGGTCTTGCCGGCCGGATCCTCCGGCATGGTGCCCATCGACACGACGCGCACCTCGTCGCCGTATTTCTCGCCGAACAGCGCCATGGCGCCGGAATGCATCGCCTCCTCGCGGTCCATCAGCCGGGTGACGACCGGCGCGTCCTCGAGCACCACCGCATTGGCGAGGTCCTCGACCGCCGCGATCTCGCGATCGTCCATGGGCTTCTGGTGGGAGAAGTCGAAGCGCAGGCGGTCAGGCGCCACCAGCGAGCCCTTCTGCGCCACATGGGTGCCGAGCACATTGCGCAGCGCCGCGTGCAGCAGGTGGGTGGCGGAATGGTTGGCGCGGATCATCGACCGCCGCGGCCGGTCGATCACCAGCCGCACGGCATCGCCGACGGTGACCTTGCCCGCCTCGACCTTGCCATAGTGCACGAACAGACCGTCGGCGCGCTTCTGGACATTGTCCACGCGCACGTGCCCACCATCGGCATTCTCGATCACACCGCTGTCGGCCACCTGGCCGCCGGACTCGGCATAGAACGGCGTCTGGTTGAGGACGACCGCGATCTCCTCCCCTGCCTTCGCCTCCGGCACCGCGTCGCCCGCCTTGACCAGCGCAAGGATCTCGCCCTCGGCCTCCTCGGTGCCGTAGCCGAGGAACTCGGTGGCGCCGAGAGACTCGCGCAGGCGATACCAGATCGGCTCCGTCTGCGCCTCTCCGGAACCGGCCCAGGAGGCGCGCGCCTCGGCCTTCTGCTTCTCCATCGCGGTTTCGAAGCCGGGAAGATCGACCGCGATGCCGCGCGCCTTGAGCGCGTCCTGGGTGAGGTCGAGCGGGAAGCCGAAAGTGTCGTAGAGGCGGAAGGCGACGTCGCCGGCGAGCGTCGCGCCGGTAGCGAGCCCCTCGGTCGCCTCGTCGAGCAGGGTGAGGCCGCGCGTCAGCGTGCGGCCGAAGCGTGTCTCCTCCAGCCTCAACGTTTCGGCGATCAGGGATTCGGCGCGCACGAGTTCGGGATAGGCGCGGCCCATTTCGGCGACCAGCACCGGCACCAGCCGGTACATGACCGGCTCCGCGGCACCGAGCAGATGGGCATGGCGCATGGCGCGCCGCATGATGCGGCGGAGCACATAGCCGCGGCCCTCGTTGGAGGGCAGCACACCATCGGCAATCAGGAAGCTCGCGGCGCGCAGATGGTCGGCGATGACTCGATGGCTGGCGCGGTTCTTCCCCTCCGCCGGCACACCGATGAGATCGACCGAGGCCGCGATCAGCGTCCTGAACAGGTCGATGTCGTAATTGTCGTGGACGCCCTGGAGCACCGCGGCGATGCGCTCCAGACCCATGCCGGTGTCGATTGACGGGCTGGGCAGGCCGACGCGCTCGCCGCCGGGGAGTTGCTCGAACTGCATGAAGACGAGGTTCCACACCTCGATGAAGCGGTCGCCATCGGCGTCCGGCGAACCCGGCGGGCCGCCGGGAATGCCCTCGCCATGGTCGTAGAAGATCTCCGAGCACGGCCCGCACGGACCGGTGTCGCCCATCTGCCAGAAATTGTCGGAACCGGCGATGCGGATGATGCGGCTCTCCGGCAGGCCGGAAATCTTCCGCCACAGGTCGAAGGCCTGATCGTCGTCGATATAGACGGTCGCGGTCAGCTTCTCCTTGGCGAGGCCGAACTCCTTGGTGATCAAGGTCCAGGCGAGCTCGATCGCCTGCTCCTTGAAGTAGTCGCCAAAGGAGAAGTTGCCGAGCATCTCGAAGAACGTGTGGTGCCGGGCGGTATAGCCGACATTGTCGAGGTCGTTGTGCTTGCCGCCGGCGCGCACGCATTTCTGCGAGGTCGTCGCCCGCGGATAGGGCGCCCGGGCGCGGCCGGTGAAATAGTCCTTGAACGGCACCATGCCGGCATTGGTGAACATCAATGTCGGATCGTTGCGCGGCACCAGCGGGCCCGACGCAACCGGCGTGTGGCCGTTCTTCTCGAAGAAGCCAAGAAAGTGAGAACGGATGTCGTTGACGCTACTCATGACCGTGAGGGGCTCTGGGAAAAGCGGCAGGGCCGCGACCGCCGGGTTCTACAGCCCCGGCGGCGGCCATGTCCATCATTGTGACGGTTCTCAGGAGGGGAGGCTCACCCGGCCTTCCGCATCGAGCGACCAGCCCGGGTTCCAGGCGACCTCCCAGAGGTGGCCGTCGGGATCGGCAAAATAGCCGGAATAGCCGCCCCAGAAGACATCCACGGCCGGCTTGAGGATAGTGCCGCCCGCGGCCTCCGCCTCGGCCAGCACCTTGTCCACCTCGGCCTTGGAGCGGGCGTTGTAGGCGAGCGCGATCCCGCCGAAGGAGGCGCCGCTGTCCGCCACATGGGCATCCTCGGCAAGCGCCGCCCGTAACCACAGGGCAAAGACCGCGCCAGGAATCTGGAAGAAGACGACGCCCGCGTCCTTGTTGCCGCGCTTCCAGCCGAGCGCCTCGTAGAAGCGGAGCGCCCGGCCGAGATCGGCAACGCCCAGCGTGACGAGGCTGACCCGCTGGTCCACGATAGTCCCCTCCTCGCGGCCTCAGACTTCGCCGGTATCCCCGCCGCCCTCGTCGTCCGGACCACCCTTCTCCAGGAACTTCTCGGCAATCAGCCCGGCATTGGCGCGGATCGCCTTCTCGATCTGGCCGGCGATCTCGGGATTGTCGCGCAGGAACGTCTTGGCGTTCTCGCGGCCCTGGCCAAGGCGCTGGCTGTCATAGGAGAACCACGCGCCCGACTTTTCGACGATACCGGCCTTGACGCCGAGGTCGATCAATTCGCCGGTCTTGGAGATGCCCTCGCCGTACATGATGTCGAACTCGACCTGCTTGAACGGCGGCGCCAGCTTGTTCTTGACCACCTTGACCCGGGTCTGGTTGCCGACCACGTCGTCGCGCTCCTTGATCGAGCCGATACGGCGGATGTCGAGACGGACCGAGGCGTAGAATTTCAGCGCGTTGCCGCCGGTGGTCGTCTCCGGATTGCCGAACATCACGCCGATCTTCATGCGGATCTGGTTGATGAAGATGACGGTGGTGTTGGAGCGCGAAATAGAGCCGGTGAGCTTCCTGAGCGCCTGGCTCATCAGGCGGGCCTGAAGACCGGGAAGCTGGTCGCCCATCTCGCCCTCGATTTCAGCGCGCGGCGTCAGCGCCGCAACCGAATCGATCACCAGCACGTCGACCGCGCCGGAGCGCACCAGCGTATCGGTGATCTCCAGCGCCTGCTCGCCGGTATCGGGCTGCGAGATGAGCAGATCGTCGAGCTTGACGCCAAGCTTGCGGGCATAACCGGCGTCGAGCGCGTGTTCGGCATCCACGAAGCCGCAAATGCCGCCGGCCTTCTGCGCCTCAGCGATGATATGCAAAGCGAGCGTCGTCTTGCCCGAGGATTCCGGCCCGTAGATCTCAACCACCCGGCCGCGTGGCACACCGCCGATGCCGAGCGCGATGTCGAGGCCGAGCGAGCCGGTCGGCACCGTCGCGATATCGACCGTCGCCTCGTTCTGGCCGAGCCGCATGATCGAGCCCTTGCCGAAGGCCCGCTCGATCTGGCTCAGCGCCGCATCGAGCGCTTTCGACTTGTCCATGCCATTACCCTCGATCACACGAAGCGGCGTCGCGGCCATTGTAGATGCTCCTTGTTCCACAGGCACCGGGGATGGTGGAATGGCTTGGGGAAAAGATTCGCTACCCGGAGTGCGTGGGGCCGTTTGTACATGTTTTGTTCTCATTGCGCAAGGGGGGCTTCATTGGCAGGCCTCAGTTTGCCTTTCGAGCCCGCACGTCATAGGTCTTGGAGCGTTCGGACGTAGCGCATCCGGATGCCGTGTTGGCTCAGGCTGGAGCGCCATGATGGGCGCTGCGCTCCAGCCAAGCCAAAACGCCGCTCACCTGCCCTCCCCCAACTCGCGCCTTGCCGATGCGATGATGCGCCAGGACGACTGCAGGAAGAGGCCGGCGATCACCGCCGCGACGACGAGATCGGGCCACGCGCTTCCGGTCGCCGCCACCAGAACGGCGGCAACCACGATCGCCGCATTGCCGAGCGCGTCGTTGCGGCTGAACAGCCACACCGCCTGAACGTTGGCGTCACCCTCGCGATGCTTGAGCAGGATGACGGCGCAGACGACGTTGACGACAAGCGCGACGATGCCGAAGGCGCCCATCAGCTCGGCCTCAGGCACATGGGCAACGAACACCCGGTAGAGCGTGGCGGCGAGCACGCCGATCCCCATGACGGCGAGGAAGATGCCCTGGAGCAGCGCCGAGCGCGCCCGCCAGAGCGGCCCCCAGCCGATGGCGATGAGGCCGAGGAGCGTGATGGTGCCGTCGCCGAGGAAATCGAGCGCATCGGCCTTGAGCCCCTGCGAGCCGGCGAGGAAGCCGCCGCCACCCTCGATCAGGCCGTAACCGACATTGAGGACGGTGACGATCCACAGCGCCCGCTTGTAGGCCGGCGCGGCATGGGTCAGGTCGCCGAGGTCGTCGTCATCGTCCATGCCGCCGAGCCTACAATTCCGCGTCTTGCCAGACGCAAAAGCGGCCGCACCGAAGCGCGGCCGGGGTGATGGATCCGCAATCGGGCACTCAGTGCAATTGTTTGATCAACTCGCCCATGGCTTCGCGAGCGGCAATCATCTCGGTGACCTCAACTTCCGAATAATAGGCACGCCAGGCGGCAAACACCTTGTCGAGGGCATCGCGATCAGCAGCCTCCCAAATGCTGAAGCCGACGGCAGGATCGGACTTGAGGCAGTAGGTGTCAGTGCGGATCGCGCTACGGTTCAATTCGTTGTTCCGCAGCTTCTGACCGAATTCCATCATCCTTGCGAGATTCACCCTGACTTTGACCTGAAAAAACATGAATGACCCTCCCCAGACGAAATGGCTCCGAAACCCTCTTCCAGGTCGCCGCGCCGCATGATTGTTCTATATTTGTTCTCATGCCATCAACATGTGACGCGGGGCCGCATCGATGGCCTATGTGCCACACGCTTGTCGAACGCTTGTCCTCTGCCCCTACAGCTCAAACTCCTGGTTCATCGCCGGCATCACCGCCTCGGTGTCTTGAAGCATCGGCGCGAAGGCCTGCATCACCTTCTCGTCGCCGTGGACCAGATAGGTGCGCGCCGCGTGCGCCGACCTGTGCCAGGCAAGCAGCTCCTGCTGGTCGGCATGGGCCGAGAATCCGCCGATCGTATAGACCTTGGCCTTGACCGGGATCTCCTCGCCGAGGATGCGCACCGTCTTGGCCCCGTCGATGATGATGCGGGCAAGCGTCCCCTGTGCCGCGAAGCCGACGAAGATGATGCCGGCATCGGAGCGCCAGAGGTTGTGCTTGAGGTGATGGCGGACCCGCCCGCCGGTCGCCATGCCCGAACCGGCCATGATGACGGCGCCGCCGCTGATCTTGTTGATCGCCATCGAATCGGAGGTCTCGTGGGTGAGATGCAGCCCCGGCACGGAGAGCGGGTCGCGCCCGTCGCGGAAGACGTCGGTGATCGCGTCCGACATGTCCTCCGGATGGCGGCGGAAGATCTCGGTGGCGGTGATCGCCATGGGTGAATCGAGGAACACCTGGATCGCCTTGGCCAGCCTGCCAGTGTCCATGGCGTCGTGGAGGACGTAGAGCAGCTCCTGGGCGCGCTCCAGCGCGAAGGTCGGGATGACCACGTTGCCGCCACGGGCGAAGGTCTCGTCGATCGCGGTGTAGAATTCCTCGACCGATGGGCCGAATGGCTTGTGGTTGCGGTCGCCGTAGGTGGTCTCCATGACCACCGCATCGCATTGCGGCGGCGGCTTGGGCGCGTCGAGCAGTGGACGGCCCGCGTTTCCTATGTCGCCCGACATGACCAGCCGGCGGCGGGTGCCCTTCTCCTCAAGCTCGAGCAGGATGCTCGCCGAGCCGAGGATGTGGCCGGCGTCGAAGAAGGTGGCGCGGATGCCCGGCGCCACATCGATCACCTGGTCGTAGCGCGCCGTGCGGCCGAAATAGTCGAGCACGTTCATGGCGTCGAGCACGGTGTAGAGCGGCCCGCCGCCCTCCTCGCCGCCGTGCCGCCGCGCCCGCCTGCGCCTGTCGCGGTCGGCCTCTTCCTCCTGCAGCCGGGCCGAATCGAGCATCACCAGCCGGGCGAGCTCGCGGGTGGCGCCGGTGGCGATGATCTCGCCCTTGAAGCCGCGCTTCACCAGGAGTGGCAGCCGCCCGCAATGGTCGAGATGGGCATGGGTGAGCAGCACCACGTCGATGGCGCGTGCATCGAAGCCGAACGGTTCCCCGTTGTCCTCGGCAAGCTCGCGGCTGCCCTGGAACATGCCGCAGTCGATGAGGATGCGTTTTCCGGCGCATTCGACCAGATGACAGGAGCCGGTGACGGTGCGGTCAGCGCCGTGGAAGGAAATTTTCACGCGCGGTTTCTCCGATTGAACGAGCGCACGGCTATTTCGCCGGCTTGAGCGGTTCGCCGTTGGCGGCGTGCCAGGAGAGGATGCCTTCCCAGATCTGCTCGGCCGTCTCTGCGAACCAGAACAGGTCGTGGTCCTCCCTGTCGATGACGCCCTCGTCAGCCAGATAATCGAAGTCGACGGCGCCGCGCCAGTACTCCTCGCCGACCAGCACCACCGGCATCGGCTTGATGGTGCGCGTCTGCATCAGGGTCAGCAGCTCGAACAGCTCGTCGAAAGTGCCGAATCCGCCGGGAAAGGCGACCAGCGCCTTGGCCCTCAGCAGGAAGTGGAGCTTGCGCAGGGCGAAATAGTGGAAGCGGAAGCAGAGCTCCGGCGTCACATAGGGATTGGGGAACTGCTCGCGCGGCAGCGTGATGTTGAGGCCGACGGTCGGAGCGCCGGCATCGAAGGCACCGCGATTGGCCGCCTCCATGATGCCCGGGCCGCCGCCGGTGGTCACCACCAGAGGATGGCCGCGGAAAAGCAGGTGTGAGGAGGAGACCAGCCGGCCGAAGGCGCGGGCCACGTCGTAATAGCGGCTCTTGGCGAGGATGCGCCGCGCGACGGCAAGGTGGTGGGCGAGATCGGCGTCGTCCGGCGCGGCGGAGAGCGCCGCCTCAATCTCGTCGACCCGCTTGGCCGCCGCGGCCGGCTCGGCAATGCGGGTCGAGCCGAAGATGACCACCGTGTGGTGAATGCCCTTCTCTTCCAGCAGCTTCTCCGCCTTCAGGTAGTCGAGCTGCAGGCGGACGCCGCGTACCTCGCCGCGGGCAAGGAAGGCAGGATCTTCATCGGCGGAACGATAGGTGGGGCTCGCCAGAATCTGTGCGATCCGTTCCGGCGCGCCGGGATCCTCCTCGGCTGGCTTCGGCTGGAAGTCGGGCAGCGGCGTCCGGCGCAAGCGCGGATCGGGCGGTGCCGGCACGCGCGCCGGACGGGAGGTCGACGATTGTCTGGAACTGGTCATGGGGAATGGCACGTCCGCTTTCGCCGGCGGGCGGACCCGCCGGGATTTCCTTGAGTCGTCCTGGCCCATCCTAAGGCGAAGCCGGCTCGCAAGAAATCGGCACACTTGCGCCAAAGTCGAGAGCGGCAGATACGATCCGGTAAATTTTCGGCGCCAAGGTGGCCGGGGGGCGCAAGGAGCGACGACCATGGACCAGCCATTGCGCCATTTCGATCGGGTGACGGTATTCGGCGGCGCCACCATCGACCGCATTGCGCAGAGCTTCGCCAAGCCCGTGATGGGCGCCTCCAACCCCGGCCGGGCGCGACGCCAGACCGGCGGCGTCGGTTTCAACGTTGCCGTGGTCCTCGCCCGTCTCGGCACCGCGGTGCGCTTCGTCAGCCGCATCGGCGCCGACCCGGACGGCGATCTGGTCGTCGCCGCCTGCGCGGCGGCTGGGGTCGACGCCTCCGGCGTCGGCGTCTCGACAGAGAGGCCGACCGCCGGCTACCACGCCGCCTTCGACAACCTGGGCGAGCTGATCATCGGCATCGCCGACATGGAGGTCTGCGCCGAGCTGACCCCGGCCGTGGTCGGCCCCCACGCAGCAGCACCCGGGGCCGATGAGTTGTGGGTGGTCGACGCCAATCTGCCGGAGGAAACGCTCACCTTTCTGGTCGCCCAGGCGACCGCGACCGGAACGCCGGTGGCGGCTCTTTCGGTTTCGCCGGTGAAGGCGATGCGGCTCTCCGGTCTTCTCGATCAGTTGACCGTGCTGTTCACCAACCGGCGCGAGGCCGCGGCCCTGCTCGGCATCGACCCGAACCTCGCGGGCAGCACCACGGGCCTCGCTGAGGCGCTATCCCGCACGCGCCAGACCCGCATCGTGGTCACCGCAGGCAGCGAGCCCATGATCGCGGCGCGCGGCGGCGAGATACGCTCCTTCGTGCCGCTCAAGACGAGCATCACCGCGGTCAACGGCGCCGGCGATTCCTTCGCCGCCGGCACCATCGCCGCGATGTCCGGCGGGCGCTCGCTGAACGGCGCCATCCGTTTCGGCCTGGCCGCCGCGGCACTTACCATCGAGCACGGCAGCGTCGCCGCGGCACCGTTCCGGCCCGGTGTGCTGAGCGAGCGCATCGGCGCTGGTCCGGTCAACAAGTAGCTGCCATGAATCGCAAGGTCGCCCTCTCCCCCGATGTCGCCGCAGCGCTCGCCGCCGGCAGGCCGGTCGTGGCGCTGGAGACCACCATCGTCAGCCACGGCATGCCCTGGCCCGACAACCTCGACACCGCGCTCGCCGTGGAGGCCGTGGTCCGCGAAGCCGGCGCCGTGCCGGCAGCGATCGCCGTGATCGGTGGCAAGATCCACGTCGGCCTCGACCGCGGCGAACTGGAGCGCCTGGCGCAAGCGAAAGACGTGCTCAAGCTCTCCTCCGCCGACATCGCCTATGGCCTCATCTCGGGGCGCACCGGCGCCACCACCGTCGCTGCCACCATGATCGCCGCGCATCTCGCCGGCATCCGCGTCTTCGCCACCGGCGGCATCGGCGGCGTCCATCGCGGCGCCGCTGAGAGCTTCGACATCTCCGCCGACTTGACCGAGCTGTCGAAGACGCCGGTCACGGTCGTCTCGGCCGGCGCCAAGGCCCTGCTCGACCTGCCCAAGACCCTGGAGGTTCTGGAGACGCTGGGCGTGCCCGTGGTGAGCTACCGGAGCCCCGTCTTCCCGGCCTTCTGGTCGCGCGACAGCGGCCTTGCAACGCCCATCCGCCTCGACGATGCGGCCGCCATCGCACGCTTCATGCGCGCCCGCGCCGAACTCGGCCAGACGGGCGGCATGCTGGTCGCCAATCCGGTGCCGGAGGCCGACGAGATCCCCGCCGCCGAGATGGCGCCGGTGATCGCCGCGGCGGTTGCCGACGCGGCGGCCAAAGGCGTCAGCGGCAAGGCGGTGACGCCCTTCCTGCTCGACGCCATCTTCCATCTGACCGGCGGGCGCAGCCTCATCACCAACATCGCGCTGGTGAAGAACAACGCGCGGCTCGCCGCCGAGGTCGCGGTGGAACTGGCGCGATAGCGGCGCGGCAAGGCTGGCGACGCCGCCCTCAGCCGGCGGCGTGCGGCATCGTGTTTCCCGCCGCCATGTGCCGACGGCTAAGCGGCATGTCCGCCGCGGCCCTGGCGGTGACCAGAGCATCGATCCGCCGTTGGCGGCGCCCGGCAATCACGCCAGCCGCGGCCGCAAGCAGTGCGAGAAGGGCCGAGAAAAAGCCGAGACCGAGCCCAGCGCGGGACAGCAGGCGCGTGGTGGCCATCGATGCCGGCAGCGACGCCGCGGCGCTGTCCGGCGCGACCGCAAATCCATGCGCCGCGGTCCAGTCGCGCATGAGCTCGACCTTCTGGCGATGGACGACACCACCGAGCAGTTTCGTATCCCTGATCTTGTCGAGATAGGTCCGCGTGTCGGTGGGCCGCCCCGCAAGATAGGCGAGCTGCGCCAGCCCATAGGCTGCTTCCGATCCATGCAGCGTGTCCGGCGCGTCCGCCTCGTCCGGATAGTCGAGGCCGTTTCGCCAGGTCGCGATCATGTCTTCCCCGACGGCTGCCGGAGCGACTTCCGTGAAGGAATGGCGGATCGGCGACAGCCCCGCGATCTGGATGACCGAATAGGCAATCAGCATCAGCCCGACCGGCGCCAGCCGGCGCCGCCGCACGAGCAGATAGACGCCGATGATCGGTGCCAGTGCCGCCAACGTGGAGGCATAGAAGGAGGCCAAATCGGGCCGGTCGCCCGGCGCGACGAGCCCCGCGTCCCGGGCCATCGCGGCAAGCTGGGGCGGCAGCGACAACATGGCGAAGGCGGTGTTGTCGCTGGCGGCCGGCAGCCAGAGCCAGACGGCGCCGAGCAGGAAACCCGCCGTCATCACGGCAAGCGTGACGACTGCGCGGCGATAGAGGCGGACGCGCCCGGCAATGGCCGCCATGACCGCCTGGCCGTCCAATACCGCGATCGAGCGGATGGTGTCGGCCTCGCCGCCGGTTGCCCCTGCTTCGCTCCGCGCGATCGTCGCGTACTGCGTCTCGAGCCGGCTTTTCGCCTTATCCAACCGCGCGACGCGCTTCAGCAGGCGCCTGCCGATGATGTCGCTGATCGGTCCGAACAGCGCCAGCACGATGCCGATTGCGGCAAGCGCCGTGGCCAGCATCCTGCCCATGCGGTCGCTTGCCGCTGCCGCGCTCTTGGCCGCATCGCCGATCACGCCCGAAGCCGTTGCGTAGCGCTCGATGGCCGCAACGCGGCGCTGGTCGAAGACGGTCGCGACAAAACCCTGCGCCTCGGCATCCTTGACCGCCGCGAGAGCCCCCGCGGCATTGCCGCCGAGCGCCAGCTCCTGCGCGACGACGTAGGACTTCGCCGCCGACTGCACGGGGTCGGAGACCGGTATCCCGGCAAGGGCCGCCGTCCTCGGACCCCCGTCCGTCGCCCCTGCCTGCTTGAGATCGGCGAAGCGGATCGTCTGATAGGTCACCTTGACGGTGTCGGCGAAGGTCAGCCGCCCGATCACCTGCGAGAGCGGCAACAGCGCCTGCAGGACGAAGACCGCGAACAGCGTTCCGGCGATCGCGACCCATGGCGGTGGGCGGTAGATGCCGTAGAGCGCCGCCCCGGCAAAGAGTGTGAGAACGACAGGCGCACCGACGATGTGGTAGCCGATCAGCGCCCAGGGAAAGGCGAAGAAAGCTGCCGTCAGCCCGGCCAGCCACCAGCGCCGGCGGAATGAAGCGCCGAGGCCGGCAAGGGCAAGAAGCGCAACGGCCGGATTGATGAGGTCGATGCCGACCGAGTGCACGACCATCCGCGCCGTATGTACCGCGAACGGAGGCTGCATCGCCGCGAGAGCCTCTTTCAGAGAGGCCGGAACATAGATGGTGCCGCCGAGCACGCCGAGACTCGCAGCGTCGGGCGGCCAGACCTGCGTCGCCACGAACAGGAGAAGCAGACCGCCGAACGCGATCAGCCCGCCGCCGCCCAAAATCCGGTCGGCGAAATGGCCAAGGTTGCGCCCCGCCTCGTCAGCGAGCGTGCTCACCCGAGCCCCGCGCGCTGCAGGCTGTCGATGCCTTCCGAAGACCGGCAATTCAGGCATGGCTGAGGTCGACCGCCTTCACCGCCTCCGCCATTTCCGCGCGCAGCCGGCCAAGCTCGCCGATCGCCTCGCGACGGCGACCGGCGCCCTCCTCATGCTCGCGGCGCACCTCGGCGAGCGTCAGCAGGATCTTCTCGTGGACCTCACGCAAGGTGTCGACATCGATCACCAGCCGCTGGTTGGCGCGCGCCGTCTCCACCGAGTTCTGATGCAGGAGCTCGGCGTTCCGCCGCATCATCGCGTTGGTCGCATCGTCGATCGTGGAGGCGAGTTCGACCGCGCTCTTCTGCTCGTCCAGCGTCAGCGCCAGCATGAAGGTGCGCTTCCACGCCGGCAGGGTGAGCTGACGGATGGTCTGGAACTTGTCGACCAGCGCCAGATTGTTCGACTGGATGATGCGCACCGTCGGCAGCATCTGCATGGCGGCGTGCTGAAGCACGCGCATGTCGTCGGCGCGCTTGGTGAGCTGGTTGCGACTTGCCTCCAGCACCGCCGCCCGCTCGCGCACGTCGAGGTCGTCGCCGCTGAGGTCGAGCCCGGAGAGTTCCGCTTCGAGATCGGCCAGCCTGAGCGCGATGGCTTCGACATGCTGGCTGAGCAGCCCGTACTCCTCGCGCACGCCCTCATACATCGCCTGAAAGTCGCGGTTGCGGCGGTTGAGGAGGTCGGCGGTGCTTTCCACCTGCCCGACCAGCTTGTCGACCTGCGTCTTGACGTTCTCGAAGCGCGCCACCGCCCGCTCCTTGGACATGGCGAACCGTTTGACCAGGCCGCCGATCACCGGCTTCTTGGTCAGTGGATTGTCGAACGAATTGAGGTCGAACGCCTTGGCCGCAGCGACGATCTGGTTGAGCTGTTCGCCGGTCTTGTCGAGATCGATGGCCCGCGCCTTGACCAGGATATCATCGACATAGTGCGCCGAACGCTCGGCCACCTCGCTGCCGAACTCCTGGATGGAGATGGGCGAATAAAAATCGATGGTCGCGGCGAGCCGCGCAACCTCCGCATCCGACGCCGCATTGTCGGCATCAGGGGTCTTCGCGGCATCCCTCTCGACAGAAGTGCCAGTGGTCATGGAGTTTGTCCCTGCTTGAGATGCGTGATCAGGCGGGTCTGCACCGAGGCGAAGGCATCGGCCGCCGCGCGCGCCGGACGGCCGTGCGCGGCGTGGGCGAGCGCCAGCATGTTGCGCTGCCAGAGCGGCAGAAGCACCGTGTCGACGTCGGTGACGCGGTCGAGCAGGCTGGCGAGCACGTTTTCGGCGAGCACCATCTGCTCGGCGGTCACCACATTGGAGGACGACATGGCGATCATGCTGGCGAGCCGCCGCTCGAAGCGCACCAGCAGAAACGGATCGGCTTGCCCTGCGCCTTCGGCATGGAGCCGCTGGGCCCAGGCGATGGCCGCATCGAGCCGCGCCTGATCCCCGGCAAGCTCGCTGCGTGCGGCACGAAGCAGCGTCACGGTGCGCCTGCCGTTCGCCGCCGCCTGGCGGAGCTGCTGCATGGCGATGAGCACCTCCTGGCCCGCCAGCTCGAATTTCAGCCGTGCTTCGATATCCGCCCCGAGAAGGCGCGAAATACCACCCTGCTTGGCGAGCAGCTGCCCGTAGTCGAGGCCATCGAGAAGGACGAGCATGGCCTCGACCGCCGCGCTGATGTCGCGTGCCGGCGTCGCGGCAAGCAGTTCGGGGGCAACGCCCGACCCCTTCGCCAGCTCGTCGAGCCTGGCGAGTGCAGCTTCGTCGATGAGAGCGGGGCCCTCTTCCGCCGCTCCCCCTCGATCACTGATGGTCTGGACGATGCCGCCACGTCGCCGCCCTCGGGATTGTCGGTCGCATCCAGTCTGCGCCACCACCGGAGATGGCACGCTTCGGATAAATTTGGCTTAAGGCATGCGCCGATCCGGCCATCCAGGGCCCGAACATAGCCGGCCGAACGCGGTCATGGTTAAGCAGGCGCTGTCGTGGTTAAGCGCCGCCTGCCACCGTCACGGGGCGGCTCGTGCACTGCGGCCCGACGGCGATCCGGTCAGGCGAAGATCGAAAAGACGCCGCGGCCCTCGACCTTGCTGCGATAGAGCGCGGCGTCCGCGCGCCGCATGAGGAGGTCGGCGTCGAGACCGTGACGCGGCGCCAGCGCAATGCCGATCGACCCGCAGACGGTGACGCTCCTGCCGCCGATCGAATAGGGCCGGCACACGGACGACAGGATGCGCCGGGCGAAGCCTTCGGCGTCCGAGTCCTGCACGATCGACCCCTGGATCAGGGCGAATTCGTCGCCGCCCAGGCGGGCCGCCAGGTCGGTCTCCCGCTTGGCGCCGTTGATCCGCTTGGCGACGGCCTGGAGCAGCGCATCGCCGGTCGCATGCCCCATCTCGTCGTTGACCGGCTTGAAGCGGTCGAGATCGAGGAAATGCAGCGCGATCATCTCGCCGCAGCGGGCCCGCGCGATGGCACGTTCCAGCCGATCCTGGAAGAGCGAGCGGTTGGGCAGATCGGTGAGCGCATCGTGATGCGCCATGTGGGCGATCTCCGCCTGGCTGCGGCGCTGGCTGGTGACGTCGAGATAGGTGGTCACGAAGCCGCCGCCGTCCAGCGGCATGCCGCGGATTTCGAGCACGGTGCCGTTGGGTCGCGTGCGCTCGAAGACATGCGCCTTCTGCTCGCGGGCGAGATCCATGCGCACCTTGACCAGCGCCTCCGGATCGCCCGGCCCGTACTCCCCGCGCGTCGCGTTGAGCCGATAGATGTCCTCCAGCGACGGATAGCCGTGGGCGAACAGGTCGTCCGGGTATTCGAGCAGGCGCTTCTGCTGCTCGTTGCACAGCACCATGCGCAGGTCCTTGTCGAAGACCGAGATGCCGCCCGGGAAATTGTCGACCACCGCTTCAAGCAGCCGCGTGCGCTCGATCAGGTTGTTGACCAGGTCGGCAAAGCCCGCGGCCGCCGGCTCCTCGCCGACGCTGACCGCCAACTTCGCCAGGCCCGCCGCGGTGCTCATCGCGAAACAACCATGGAATCGATCCCCCCTTTGCCCGCGCACATTAGAATTCATTCAAATAACAAATCGTCACCGCGATGAGCGCCGGGACCACAGGGTAATCGCTGGGTTAACCGCAGGAATTGCGGGCTCGCAGCCGCGTCCATCTCCAGGCGCACAAGTGGTGGAATGCGGCCCCGCGCGCGATCCTCCGGCAGCGCTTTGTCCCCCGCCAACCCGTCCGGCTTGCTAGACTGTGGCCCGTATTGTGGTGACCCGCAGGGGCAGAGGACTATGACGAAAGAACTGGAAGGCAAGGCCGCCGCCGTGACCGGCGCGGCATCGGGCATCGGACTGGCGAGCGCCGAAGCGATGCTGGCCGCGGGCGCGCGGGTGGTGATGATCGACCGCGACAAGGCGGCGCTGGCCGCGCTGTCCAGGAAGCACGGCGACGCGATGATCCCGCTCGTCATCGACCTGCTCGATCCCAAGGACTGCGCCACGCTGCTGCCGCGCGTCCTCGAGGCGGTCGGCCAGCTCGACATCTTCCACGCCAATGCCGGCACCTATGTCGGCGGCGACCTGATCGATGCCGATACCGGCGCCATCGACCGCATGCTCAACCTCAACGTCAACGTCGTGATGAAGAACGTCCACGACGTCCTGCCCCACATGATCGCGCGCGGGAGCGGCGACATCATCGTCACCAGCTCGCTTGCCGCCCATTATCCGACGCCATGGGAGCCGGTCTATGCCTCGTCCAAATGGGCGATCAACTGCTTCGTCCAGACGGTGCGCCGCCAGGTGTTCAAGCACGGCATCCGCGTCGGCGCGATTTCGCCCGGGCCGGTCATCACCGCGCTGATCGCCGACTGGCCGGCCGAGAAGCTGAAGGAACTGAAGGAAGCGGGCAGCCTGCTGGAGGCGAGCGAGGTGGCCAACGTGGTCATGTTCATGCTCACCCGGCCGCGCGGCATGACCATCCGCGACGTGGTGATGATGCCCACCAACTTCGATCTCTAGGGAGGGACCGGGCACGCCCATAGGCGCAGGCGCCCGTGACCCGATCGCCGGCCGCGGCGATGACCGGGTCCCGGCTCTTTACCGGGAGGGCAGGACTCCGTTCCCCGGACGCAGCGCAGCATGAAATGACGCGCTGCAAAGCCGGGGTCCACTCAACTCGTAGGTCCCGGGTCTGCAGTGCGGCACTACGCACCGCACTGCGCCCGGGACACGGACCTTCGTTCTCGCGTGCCAAAAGCACCGGGCTATGAACATTTCAAAGAACGACCCTCTGCCCGAAGGCATGAGGGGGTGGCGGGCGCTCGATGAGTGCCGCGTCGGGTAGTCCAGTGGTGGCGCTCACCGAGCGCCCGCCGCGGGATTTACGCGTTCCGGCCCGTCTGGGCTGACAGAGGCGGGCTGGCACATCGGCCGCCCTAGACCACCACGGTGCCGGTGACCCGTTTCCAAGACCGGTCCCACCAGTGGCTGACCCCTGCCCGCCTTTAGCGCCGCACCATTTCAGGGCTTAAGCGCACGGAGGTTGCCCTCCGCTGACGGTGATTCCGAGCCCCGCCCCTCCGCTTGCGACACGGAAGGACGGACACCGCACCCCGCCCCACGCTGCAAGACGCCTCATGAGCGCGCCCCCTCGTGGGCGGGGATGAAGCGAGTATCTCATGGGGGAATCGGAGGGGGATAAGTATTTTACGAGACCGGCCCACACTGACAAATCGGCTACACCCAACTCTCTCAACGGTTGCCCCGCGTCGCGGAACATAATATGAACATTGTCATGGACCCGATAACTTCCACAGGTTCCGCAAAGTCCCGAGGCGCGTTCTTCACGCCACCGCAAATTGCCGAGTTCTTGGCCGCTTGGGCAATCCACTCTTCCGGAGACGCGGTTCTTGAGCCGTCATGTGGTGAAGCCGCGTTCTTGTTGGCGGCGGCCACGGCACAAGAAAAACTGGGCGGCATCCCTGGCCATCTCGTGGGCGTCGAAATTCATGCCCCCTCCGCCGCTATCGCCAGAGGAAGGCTGACCGACACAGGGGTTTCGGCCGAAATTAATGTTGCCGATTTCTTCGATTGCGAGCCAAAGGAACAATTTGACGCGGTACTTGGGAATCCCCCATTTATCCGATATCAGTCGTTCAATGGCGAAGGGCGCCTGAAAGGTGTCGCCGCAGCGCTGCGCCAGGGCGTCCGCCTAAGTAAACTCGCGAGTGCGTGGGCAGCTTTCTTGATCCACGCATGTGCATTCCTTAAGCCCAATGGACGCTTGGGCCTCGTTTTGCCGGCTGAATTGCTCGCCGTCAATTATGCATCCTCAGTCCGCAGCTACCTTATGAGGCGATTTCGCTCTCTTAAGATCATCGCGTTTGAGCAAAGCATTTTCCCTGGCGTCCAGGAGGAAGTCGTTCTCCTTCTTGCCTCGGGGGTCGGCGAGTCCGATCGTTTTGATCTACTACAAGCCAAAAATCTCGAAGATTTGGAAGGCTCTTTGGGTCGTCGGTGGCCATACTTTAAACCGCTTCAACTCGGCGACAAGTGGACCTACGCCTTCATTCCCGATGATGCCTTGAACGTATACCGAGCATTTGGTGCGAAGAAAGCCTTCGAGCCGGCCAGCGCTTGGGGAAGAGCTTATTTAGGATGCGTTACTGGCGCCAACGAGTTTTTCTTGCTGACGGCAGAGCAAGCCGCATCGCTTCAATTGGCAGGACAAGAATTGATCCCAATGCTACCGCCAGGTTCAAAGCATTCGAAAGGATTTGAATTTTCGAAGACTGCCTGGGCCCACGGCATGAAGCAGGGAGAAAGAGTCTTTCTTTTTGCGCCCAGCGTTGCCATTCCGTCTGAGGAATCACGTAGGTATATTAGTATAGGCGAAGACGGTGGCACCGACAGGCGATACAAATGTCGTGTTAGAAAGCCGTGGTGGTCGGTTCCACTCGTGGAGAAGCCAGATTTGTTCATTAGCTACATGACGCAGGAGGGTGTGCGGTTTGTGGCAAATAGGGCCGATATCCACATTACCAACTCACATTACGGGTTCCGGCTCACACGTGGCCGCAAAAGCCTTGGCAGAGATTTATTTCCTCTCGCGTCCCTGAACAGCCTGACCCTATTGGGTTCTGAAATGGAAGGCCGCGCTTACGGAGGAGGTCTGCTGAAGATCGAACCCCGAGAAGTCGAAAGACTACCTGTCCCATCTGCTTCGACGATTGCCGAGGCTGCCGCCGATCTGCGAGCCGTTGCCCCTCAGGTTGCCGGGCTGTTGCGCAGGGAGAAGCTAGAGGTCGTCTGTGCACCCGTGGATGATATTCTGCTGCGCAATGTTATGGGGCTGTCTCAGGCCGAGGTCCGCGATCTTCGAAGCGCAAGGCGCGCTTTGTTTGAACGTCGAACAACACGGAACAAGCGACGGAAATGACTGAGGCAAATGCACTCATTTCCGCGGCGCTGCAACAACTCGGGCCCAAGCCTGCCGACACTGCAAGCTCGCGCGAAAAGGGCCGCTACAGCGAGCAAATGTCTCAGTTCTTGGCACTAGCCCTAAGCGCCGGTTTCAGTGAGCGCGGGCTCATCGGGACCAGACCAGCACCACCGGGTACAGTTGGCGGATCAGGCGCGGAACGAAGGCTCTCAGGGGGGCTTGGAGCAAAGAGGGTCGACGTCAGTTGGTCGACGGAGGAATCCGGGCTTCTGCTCGGAGTGTCAATCAAGACAATAAACTTCCGAGATCGGAAATCGAACAACTTTCAAAAGAACCTAACCAACCGTCGCGGGGACATGCTCTTTGAAGCGGTCACCCTGCATCAGCGGTTCCCCTATTCGGTGCTGATTGGCCTGCTTTGTCTTGACGCCGAAGCCAACAACGACAGCACACGCAAACGGCGATCTACGTTTGCGAACGTTCACCCTCGCCTTCGGTTGTTCACAGGCAGGAATGACCCTGCCGGACGAAATGAACAATTCGAACGATTTTATGTTGCGCTTGTGAATGGCGACATGAATCCGCCGGTGCTGCGCCTATTTAGGATCGGCGAGCCCGACGTTGAAATCTCGTTCGAGACGTTCTTCGCCGAATGTCTAGCGATTCTTGCGGAGCGAAATCCCGATTTTTATCAATTCGCCGATGGTCACCTATCCGTGGCCGATTAAGCGTCTCCCTCCCCCGCACCCCCACGCCCCTCTGTTGCTATAGTGGTCTCGGCACGAGATTCGTGACCAATGCGGCCGAAAAACCGACCCCACCCACCATGCTTCGCCTGCGGCTTCGCATGGTCCCCCCTCCCCGTTCCGGGGAGGGAGGGGGCTTGCCGCCGGGCCCAGACGATAAGGCCCGCAAGCGCGAAGAAGCCGTCTGGATTCCGGCTTCCGCCGGAATGACGAAGGCGTGTGGGGCACGGCCCAAGCCCCACACTCCGTTCATGCCCGCCCCCGAGCGGGCATCCAGGCCGGACGGGCGGCAGGCTCGTCGCCCGACGGCGACTTTCGCCTGGGCTCCCGCCTTCGCGGGAGCGAACGGACAGGGGCTTCGCGGGGACGAACGGAGTGGGACCTCATCCTTCGAGGCCCGGCTGCGCCGGGCATCCCCCGGTCGAGCCAGGGGACAGGCTCTCTGGATGAGGGCTTGTTTCTTCATCCCCCTCCCGAAACTGCTGCGCAGTTTCGATCCCCGATCGGGTCGGGGACAGGCTCTCTCCCACGCGGGGAGAGGTGAAGAGATGCCTCACCTCCCCTTCCGTCTCCTCTCCGCCCATCTGTTGCCATAGTGGCCTCCGCACCAGATTCGTGACAGACGCGGGCGAATGACCAACCCCACCCACCATGCTTCGCCTACGGCTTCGCATGGTCCCCCCTCCCCGTTCCGGGGAGGGAGGGAGACCGCCGCCGGGCCCAGACGATTCCCGCAAGCGTGGTGAAGCCACCTGCATCCCGGCCTCCGCCGGAATGACGAAGGCGTGTGGCGCCGGCGCGCCCCTCCTGCGGCAGCCGTGCCCGCCATGGGTCGGGGCGAAGATGGTAGTCTGGCCCCGGGAACAAGGCGGCAGACCGGGATACCGGCCCGCTTGGCGCCGACCATGCCGCAGAATGCAGGAGGAATCCATGTCTTTCATACTGGCCGCGTGCGCCGAGATGCTGTGGCGGGACAGGCCGATCGGGTGGCGCGCCAGCCGCCTTCACGAGATGGGCTTCCAGGTCGGCCTGTGGAACTGGCCCGGCCACGACCTCGACGGGCTGGAGAAATCGGGCGCCACCTTCTCGATCATGAACGGCTACCTCAGCGGCCGGCTGACCGACGACGCGGGCGCCGAGGAACTGCTGACGACCGCGCGCCAGACGGCCAAGGTGGGCAAGCGGCTCGGCGTCGCCCGGCTCAACCTGCACGGCACCGGCCTTGGCGAGGGCGGACTGCCGGTGAACCCGGTCGAAGTCGTGACCGGCGCGATGTGGCTGAAGGCGGCGGACACGCTGCGCCGCATATGCGACCTGGCCGAGGAGGAAAGCGTGGTCTTCACGCTGGAAAACCTCAACCTCGAGGTCGACCACCCGGGCGTGCCATTCGCCCGCGCCGAGGACACGCTGGCGCTGGTCTCGGCGATCGACCACCCGCGGCTGCGCCTCAACCTCGACCTCTATCATGCGCAGATCGGCGAGGGGAATTTGATCGAACTGTGCCGCCGGGCGCTGCCCTGGGTCGGCGAGATCCAGGTCGCCGACGTGCCCGGCCGCTGCGAGCCGGGGACAGGCGAGATCAACTATGCCGGCGTCGCCCGCGCGCTGGACGCAATGGGCTACCGTGGCCCGGTCGCTCTGGAGTCCTGGGCGAAGGGCGACGCGGAGACGGCGCTGGAAGCGTTCCGCGCAGCGTTTTCCGTATAGCCGGCAGAGCGCGCCGCCGGCAAGCCGCGAAGCAGTGGTGATGACCCGCCTGCGCCGGGCGTCCCCCGGTCAAGCCGGGGGACAGGCTCTCGGGATGAGGGCTTCCCTTTCTTCGCCAGCGCCTAGCCGTTGGCTGGCGGCGCCGGCAACCCTCAGGGCTTCACGTCGCCGCAATCGGCGCTCACCCACTTGCCGGTGATCTGGCGGTTGACCTTCATCGCGCCGCCGCCATCGGTCACGGTCATCTCGGCAGTGGCGCTGATCGCCTGCGGGCTCGATGCCTGGACGTGAAAGCTGCCGGTCATGTGGTGGCTGCCGGTGCAGACGATCTTGACGTTCATCTCGGTCGCGGTGCTCGACACGACCGTCTCGGTGCAGCCGCCCGACAGCTCCGGATCCTTGAAGCCGTGCTGCAGGCTTTCCGGGGTGACGCACGACTGGTAGGTGATCGGCTTGTCGGCCGTCGCTAACGCCGCCGCCATCATGGCAGCGACCTGGGCCCTCTGGGCCGGCGACAGCTTGGCCAGTTGCGCGGCCGGGATCGTCGGCGTGCCGCTGGTGGTGCCGGCGGTGGTCATATTCCACAGGCCGTTTTGCACATTGAGCGAGACGGGAGCGGCGTGGCCGGCGGCCGCCAGGCAGACGCTCGCGCCAAGGGCCAAGGACAGGATGCGCAGTTTCGACATTTTCGCCTCCATGCGACCGCCATCAGCCCCACGACCGGTCGCGCACAGCGAGCTTGACCGGCGTATCCAAGGTTGCCAAGAGACCGAGGTCACACCCCGGAGGGAACGGGTCTGGCCGGGTGACCGCGGACCGTCCGCCGGGCCCGCCCTGCCGCGCGGCTCCGCCGGGAATCGCAGTCGGGCGACCGGCCGATCGTCAGGCCTCACGCCCTGAGGCGCACGACTTCGCCGGCAGGCTCCAAGACGCGGGTCAGCTCGCCGGCGGGCTGCGCGCGACCGAACAGGAAACCCTGCACCTCATCGACCCCCAGAGACTTGAGCAACGCCAACTGAGCAGCGTTTTCCACGCCCTCGGCATTGAGATGCAGCCCGAGGTCGGTCGCCAGCCTGGCGACGGCGCGCACGATCGCGGCCGAGCCCGTGTTCTCGGGCAGGTCGGCCACGAACGACTTGTCCAGCTTGATCTTGGTGATGGGGAATTTCTGGATATAGCTGAGGGATGAGTATCCGGTCCCGAAGTCGTCAAGGGCGATGCCGACGCCGATTGCGCGCAAATCCTTGAGAGCGCGGTGGACAGCGTTGCTCGGCTGCATGAACAGCGACTCGGTGATCTCCAGATCGAGCCGCGATGCGGGCATGCCCGTCCGCTTCAACACGCGCGAAACGAACTCCGCGATGTCGCCGCGCGCAAATTGCGCCGAAGAGACGTTGACCGCCAGCCGAACCTGCGGTGACCAACCGGCGACCTCGGCACAGGCGGTTTCCAGGACCCACCGCCCGAGCGGATCGATGAGCCCAGTGGTTTCCGCAAGCGGAATGAACTCGTCCGGCGATACCACCCCGCGCGTCGGGTGACGCCAGCGCACCAGCGCCTCGACGCCAACCAGGCGATTGCTGCAGAGCTCGATCTGGGGCTGGTACCAGACCTCGAATTCGCCGCGCTCGAGGGCCTGTCCGAGTTCGAATTCAAGCCGCTGCTGCTCCATGAACGATTTCAGCATCGTCCGGTCAAACACCACGAACCCGCTGCCACCGCTCGATTTGGCTCGGTACAAGGCCATGTCGGCCCGCTTGAGGATATCGTCCGGACCTTTGTCGCGGGCATCCGCCAGTGCGACGCCGGCGCTCGCGCCGACCAGAACCTGGCGACCATCCAGCTCCAGCGCCTTGCTGCTCGTCGCCACGATGTGGGTCGCAAACGCAACCGCGTCGTCGCCTGCCTTCGGACCGGAAAAAAGGGCCGCATACTCGTCGCCGCCGAGGCGCGCAACGATGGCATCGTGGGGAAGCAGGTTGGCGGCTCGCGCCGCGACACCACGCAGGACGAGGTCGCCGATATGATGACCGAGCGTGTCGTTTATGGTCTTGAACCGGTCGAGATCGAAGCAGACGACCGCGCTGGAGCGCAGCCTGGTGTCGTTGGCCGTGAATACCCCTTCAAGGCGCTCGATCAACTGGTGGCGATTGGGCAGCTCGGTGAGTGAATCAAACCGGGCCATGTGAGCGATCTTTGCTTCGGCCGCTTTCTTCTCCGTGATGTCCGTAAAGGTCAGACAGACGACACGGTGCTCGGCCTGCGCATTGCCGTTTTCGGCCGGCTCGCTCTCAACTTCCGAAATGGTGGTGACGTATTCGAGCAAGCGAATCTCGCCGTCGCCGCGCCGTAGCGAAACCACGCTCGGGCGCCGAACGCAGCGATCGAAGCCGGTGACCAGGACCGCGTCGACCGCGGCCATGAGTTGCGGCGGCAGGACCGCGCGCGCTTTCGACCCGACGAGATTGCTTCGGTGGTCGAGCAACTCCGCGGCGCTGCGGCTCGCCGCGCGGATCGTGCCGGCCTCATCGACAACCACGATGCCGGCGAAGTTGTCCGCGACGACCTTGGTCAGCAGGGCTTCGGCGTTGCTCGCCCGCACACGCCACATGGTCTGAAGAAGCTGGCGGATGTCGATCTCGCTCACCAGTGCGATGATGGCGAGGGTCGCAAATGCCAGCAGCCAGGGCGCGGTATTGACGATCAGCGCGTGGCTCGTCAGGAGCAGCATCGCGGACGCTTCGATCACCGCGGCAGCAACGAAGAGTCCGCCGAACAGGTATTGCCACTTCGCACGACCGATGAAGAAGACTGCGATGGCGATAGCGATCAGACCCGCCAGCGTTACCAGCGCGCCGGTCTCGTGCAGAACGCGTCCTTGCATCAGTGTCTCGGTGGCGACGGCCTGGAGCAAGGCGCCGGATATCGTTCCGGCGACGGGCACCTGGAAGAAGTCGCGAAGTTCGATCGCCTGCGCGCCGACGATCACCTTCTTGCCGGCGATGCGGGCCGGATCGGTCGCTCCGCGCAGGACATCGATCAAAGAGATCCTGTCGATGGCATTTGAATTGATGCTGAAGTCGATCGGGAACGCCTTCCCAGCTTCACCCGGCCCTCCGGCGAGAACCGCAGGCATGGACGGAACCAGACGGCCATCGACGATCAATCCGTAGCCGAAGGAGCGAACCTGGCCATCGGCGTCCGGGTGAACGTTGACGCTTGCGACCCATGCGTTTTCGCTGAATTGCTGCAGCGGCTGATTGAAGGTGGTAGCAGCATTGGCGGTGCCGCTCAGTCTTTGCGCGAACGCGGCAAGTATGGCGCCGCCGCCGCTGCGCTTCAGGGCCGCGGCGAGCGCGGCGTCGCCGGCCGGATCCGACCGCGCGCTGAAATCCACGTCGATCGCGATTTCAGCGGCATGCAGCGCAACCAGCTTGTCGACCAACTGCGCAAAGACCGTGCGCTGCCAGGGCCAGCTTCCCATCGCGGCAATGCTCTTGGCATCGATATCGACAACGACAACGTCGCCGGTCGGTGCCCGGCGGTGCATTGCCATGCGGACCGCGGTCTGCTGATTCTCAATCGGGCGTAATACGCCGCTCCACTCGGCCGCCATCGGAACGAGGACGACAAGGGCAACGGCAATTATCCGGCGAAGCATGAGCGTCTGCCCGCGTGACAACGGTGAAGCGACTGCCGCGGCGCGAACCGAATTGGTTCAGCCGAGCTTTCCCTTGAAGAACGCAAGGCCCAACGCCAGGGCGATCGACAGCCCGAAAATGCTCGCCAGCGCCTGCGGGCTGAAGCCCTCGCCGTCTTCACCGGCAAACCACCTGCTGAAGAAACTGCGTTCGACCATGCGCGCAGACGGGCCTGGCGTCTTGAGGACGGCTACTCCGCGACCGCCGCCGCTTCCGCCACTCGCATTGCCACCGGAATCATCACCACCGGGACCGATCGAGCCGGCTGCCGCCACCACCGCGCCGGTGCCATCGTCTCGCGCCTGCATGAGCGGCGTGAGGCCGGGTGTCGAGTTACCCGAATTGTCCAACGCGGCAACCTGAAGGGCATGGACGGACTCGTGGGAAAGGCCATCGACCAGCGGAGCGCGCGGATTGCCCGGCTGTATGACGGGGCGTGGCCCCGAGCCCGAAACCGTCAGCTCTGCGCTCTGTCGATCGACTTGCGCCGTTTGCCCGGCAGGGGTGTCAACCGTGTCGCCGGTAGCGAGGTCCTGGATCCCGACGAGCCCCCGCTCCACCGCAACCGTCGCGCCATGTTCATCGACGTGCACGGTGAACTTGGTGCCCTTGACGACCGCAGCCAGGTATGGGGTCTCCACGGCGAAATGCTTCACCGTCTGCCGATCCACGTCGAATGTGACTTCTCCGGCGCGCTCGAGGACCGTGGTGATGCCATGGCTGTCGCCATCCGGAAGGGTAATGACCGTGTTGGGACCGACCAGCATGGTCTGCGACCCCCGAACCAGAAAGGCGCGAGCGCCCTCGCCGGTCATGACCGTCGCGCCACCGGGAACATCGGCAGTCGGTCCAAGCGATACGAGTTGCGCCGTATCAGATCCGAACCAGACGGAACCGCTCGACTGGGCGACGTGCCACGGGTCAGCTTCAGCGCTGCCGACCAGGACCAGGGTTGAAATGGCGGCGAAAAGGACGCCGCGCCTGACAATGCTGAACACCTGGCCCTCCCGAAAGCGTCGCAAAACTGCTTGGGGAGACCTATCAAAGGATCATTCAAATCTTGCGAACATGTCGCCGGCAATTCGACTAAAATTTTAGCGAAAAGCACCGTAGGGGCCGCTCGCCGGATCTCGTCCGCGGGGCCGTCGTTCGATCCTCTCCAGGCGAAGTCCGCGTCTCGCGCGTGGCGGACTTTCAACAGTCGCGCCGCCACTTTCCCAGCGTTTCCTTGACCGCAACGGCGAGGTGCTCTTTCCCTTCAGGGGGGCGCAGGCGCGCGAACGGAGGCCGCATGATCGACGTCAGACGCAGTGGTGGCGATGACCCGCTCACATTCGACGTGGTCATCACCGAGGGACGCGGCGAGAGCCGCCACCATGTCACGATGACGCAGGAGGCGTTTCAGCGCCTCGCGGCCGGCAAGGCGACGCCGGAGGCCCTCGTGGAGGCGGCATTCCGCTTCCTGCTCGACCGCGAGCCAAAAGAATCGATCCTCGGCCGCTTCGACGTGACGGTGATCGCGCACTATTTCCCCGAGTTCGAGCGGCAACTGCCCGGCTACCTCGAGCGGGCGTGAGCGGTCGGAACCACCGACCGCCTGGAACCTTGGCTCGGCCGGACGCGTTGAACGTCCCCGGCAGTGTCGCTCTGACGGAGCAAGGAGAGCCCGAGATGTACAGGGACAAGCATTTCACCGCCTATGCCCGCAAGGTCGCCGCGACCGACGCCGGCAAGAAAATCGGCAGCAGCGAGGCGCCCGGATTGCCGCAGACGCCCGATTTCGACGCCCTGAAGCCGGCGGAGGCGCCGCCGACGCCCGAGGATCGCGCCAGGCATGCCTGGATAGCCCCCGACAGCCCCTATCTCGATCCGGAACGGCGCAACCGGGACTATGGCGGCTACCGCCCCGCCATCGGCAAGTACGCCGACCCGGCATCGCAGGGCGCCGACTGGCAGGGCAAGACGCCGCCTGACGGGACCGCGCCGAAGCCGTGAGGGCTACCGAGCCAGCGTCTCCCAGCGAACGGCTTGAGGCGTCTCATTCTTCGAGGCCCGGTTCCGCAGGGCGCCTTAGGATGAGGGGCGCCTTGCCGATAGCCGGCGCCCCCTACTTCCCGAGCGTCTCCTTGACCGCGACGGCGAGCTGCTTGAGCGAGAAGGGCTTGGGCAGGAAGTGGAACTTCTCGTTCTCCGGCAGGTTCTTGCGGAAGGCCTCCTCGGCATAGCCGGAGACAAAGATGATCTTCAGGTCCGGCCGCGTCTTGCGCAGCTCCCTGAGCAGCGAGGGGCCGTCGAGTTCGGGCATGACCACGTCGGAGACGACCAGGTCGATGTCGCCGCCAAGCTCCTCCATCACCTCCAGCGCCTCGATGCCCGAGGCGGCCTCGGCCACCTTGTAGCCGCGCGAGGTGAGCGCCCGGGCGGCGAAGGCGCGCACCGCCTCCTCGTCCTCGACCAGGAGGATCGAGGCGGTGCCGGTCAGGTCGGTGATCTCGGCGGCGACCTGCGCCTCGCTCACCGGCAGCTCGCCCTCGGCCGGCACGTGGCGCGGCACGAAGATGCGGAAGGTCGTGCCCTCGCCCACCACGCTCGAAAAGAAGATGTGGCCGCCGGTCTGCTTGACGATGCCGTAGACGGTGGAGAGGCCGAGGCCGGTGCCCTTGCCGACGTCCTTGGTGGAGAAGAACGGCTCGAAGATCTTGGCCTGCACCTCCGGGCTCATGCCGGTGCCGGTGTCGGTGACCTCGATCATGACGTAGTCGACCGCCGGCAACGGCTTGTAGCCGAAGCTCGCCGTCTCCGCCGCCGGCAGGTTGCGGGTGCGGATGGTCATGGTGCCGCCCTTGGGCATGGCATCGCGGCCGTTGACGGCGAGATTGACGATCACCTGCTCGAACTGGTTGAGGTCGAACTTGACCGGCCACAGGTCGCGGCCGTGGACGAGCTCGAGCTTGACGCTCTCGCCGAGCAGGCGCTGGAGCAGCATCGACAGGTCGGAGAGCGTGTCGGAGAGGGTGAGCACCTGCGGGCGCAGCGTCTGGCGGCGCGAGAAGGCAAGCAGCTGACGCACCAGGCCGGCGGCCCGGTTGGCGTTCTGCTTGATGTTCATGATGTCCTGGAAGGACGGGTCGCTCGGCCGGTGGTTGGCCAGCAGCAAGTCCGAGAAGCCGATGATGGCGGTGAGCACGTTGTTGAAGTCGTGGGCGATGCCGCCGGCAAGCTGGCCGACCAATTCCATCTTCTGCTGCTGGCGCACCTGCTGCTCGAGCGCCCGCTGCTCGGTGATGTCGATGACGTTGACGATCACCATCTCGCTGCCGCCGGCGCCCTCGGCGACGGGATTGATGAAGAAACGGCCGGAGCGCTCCTCCTCGCCGGCCAGCGTCGCATCGATGGCCGGCACCACGCCGGCGCCCTCGGCAGCGGCGGCGAGCGCGGCGGTGAGGTTGGGCTTGTCCTGGTCGGCGACCAGATCGGTGAGCGCCCGCGTGGCGTCCGGACGGACGCCCGGGAACATGCGCAGGAACGGTGCGTTGGTGCGCCCGATGCGGCCCTTGCGGTCGATGGCGGCAATCGCGATGGGCGTGTTGTTGAAGAAGCGGGCGAAGCGCACCTCCGCCGCGCGCAGCGCCTCCGACCCCTCCTCGCCCGGCGATCGGTTGAGCACCACCGTGCGGGTGGCGCCGGGCGCGCCGTCGACGGTCACCGGCACCCGGTGCAGGAGGCGCACCGGCAGGCTCTGGCCGTTGGCGCGCATCAGGTCGAGGTCGATGATGGCGGTGCGGTTGCGCATCTCGTCGTCGGCCGGCGGGGCGGCGAGCAGCGCGATGCCATCGCCCTGGACGATGTCGGCGAGCTTGAGCCGCGTGGCGTCGAAGCGGGTCAGGTCGATGCCCAGCCATTCGGCGAGCGTCGCGTTCATGTAGACGATGTGCCCGTCCGGCTCGGCCGAGAAGAAGCCGGCCGGGGCGTGGTCGAGATAGTCGATGGCGTGCTGGAGGTCCTGGAACACCGCCTCCTGGCGGGCGCGCTCGGCGGAAATGTCGGTCAGCGTCCAGGCGGTCAACGCCTTGCGGCGGCTCACCACCGGCAGCGGCCGGGCGGCGATGCGATACCAGTGGGCGCCGTTGCCCTCGCCGCCGGAGAGCGGCGCCGCCATGCGCACCTCCTCGGTCGCCGGCCGCCCCTCGCGCAGCTCCTGGGCGATGCGGTAGAGCGCCTCCGCCGCCTCCGGGCTGCCGACCATGACGCGCTCCAGCGTGCGCGCCTCGCTCGCCTCGGTGGCGCCGATCAGATCGGCATAGGCGTGGTTGGCATAGACGATGCCGCCGTCGCGGCGGGTGATCAGCACCCCCTCGCCCATGGCGCCCATGAACATCTTGCCGAACTCGTCGTTGATGCTGCGGCCGCCAAAGCGGACCAAGCCGATGGCGCCGGCAAGCAGCGTCACCACCCCGATGACGGCAAGCACGGCGAGCAGGCCGAGCACGAAGGGCTGGGCCTGGTTCGGCGGCATCAGCGTCAGGCCGAGCGAGACGCCGACCAGGCCGAAAGCAAGGATGATCAGCCGTCCGGCGCCGGTGATGCGGCCGGGACGGTCGACCAGCGGCTCGGGGCTGACCGTATGGCTGGCGCGATCACTCATGGCGGCCGCCGCAGGGCCTCCTGACTTTGGCCAAAGGGTGGAAGTGCGCGGAGAATCAATATTAACGCCTCGCGTGCGAGGATGGTGGGGAAAGCGTCAGAATTCAACGTGGCCGTGTCGCGATGCGGCGGATTTGACCTGCCGCCCGCGCCAAGGGGTGAAGTGGCCGCATCCCTTGCATTTCCGGCCACTTCACCGGAAGAGTCAGGTGTCCCGGTGATTCGGCGCCAGCTTGCCGGTCACTGCCATGTTCGCCGTGGAGCCGCTTTGAAAACGGTAGGAGGCGCCTAATGCGGGATTTGCTGATACCGGTTTTCGGGGAAACGGGTGCGGTCGTGGCGCAGTTCCTGCTCACCGTCGTCATCGTCCTCGGCCTGATCGTCGCCGCCTGGTGGGTCATGCGGCGCTATTCCGGCGTGCATTTCGGCGGGATCGGCCGCGGGCGGGTGCCACGGCTGGCCGTCATCGATGCCATCGCCGTCGACCGCCGCCGCAAGCTGGTGCTGGTCAGGCGCGACAATGTGGAGCATCTGCTGCTCCTCGGTGGCCCCAGCGACGTGGTGGTCGAGGGCACCATCCAGCGCGTCCGCCAGCGCAGCGCCCAGGCTGCCGCCCAGGCCGCGGCCGCCCGCGCGGCCATGCAGCCCACCGCCGAGACAGCGCCCGAGCCGGAGGCCCGGCAGCCCGAGGCGCCGCGCGCCGCCGGACGGCCGGCCAACGAACCGATCCCCTTCCCGGTCGCCCGCAGCGGCCAGTCCCAGCCGGCGGCCGCCGGCAACGGCCGATCGCTGTTCCGCACCATGCGCCAGCCGCCGCCCCGGCCCGCGCCAGCCGCCATCGCTGAAGAACCGGCAGTGGCGCCGGCGCCATTTGTCGCGCCGGAGCCCGCGCCGGACGTGCACCAGATGGCCGAGGAAGGCGCTTCCGCGCCGCCGCAGGCGCCGGAAGAAGCGTCAGCCGAGGTGCTTCTCTCCGAGGTGATGGTCGCAGAGGCAGCCCCGCCGCCAGCGGCCGCACGGCCGCCGGCGACGTATGCCCAGGCGGAATGGGAGGCAGCCGAGGCGGCCCGTCAGTCGGCGCTCGACCTCGGCGACGCGGACCTTTCCCCGGCCCTGGCCGGCGAGGACGAGATGGTCCCTGCCGACACCGTCGAAACCGCCGCCGAAGCGGAAGCGGCGCCCGCCACTGCCCCCTCCGGGGACGAGACGGCGGCGCCCGAGTCCCCCGCCAGGGTCAGCGACCTGGAACGCGAGATGGCGCGCCTTCTCGACGAGATCACCACGCGGCGATCGAGCTGAGGCGAAAGAACGGCGAAAATCCGCCGTTTCCGGCCATTATCCTTGTCACGGGACTGTCAACGGACAGTTGTTGTCCCGATTGAATCGCGTCGCTATATTCCGCGCGCATTGCAGTGGGATGCGAGGGGTTTTCATGCCGCGTGCGCGCGTTGACGAGTATCGTCCGACCGACACCGAAGAGTTCATGAACGAACGCCAGCGCGAGTATTTCCGCCAGAAGCTTCTGGCCTGGAAAGAAGAGATCCTGCGCGAGGCGCGCGAGACCCTGCAGCACCTCCAGAACGAAAACCAGAATCACTCCGACCTGGCCGACCGTGCGTCGTCGGAGACCGACCGCGCCATCGAGCTCAGGGCGCGCGACCGCCAGCGCAAGCTGATCGCCAAGATCGATTCGGCGCTCGGCCGCATCGAGGACGGCACCTACGGCTTCTGCGAGGAGACCGGCGAGCCGATCAGCCTGAAGCGGCTCGACGCCCGGCCGATCGCAACCCTCTCCATCGAGGCGCAGGAGCGCCACGAGCGCCGCGAGCGCGTCTACCGCGACGACTGAGGGCCCGCGGCCGGACCAGCCTCACGAGAAAGCACAGGTGACCGATGCCCATTCTCCGTGAATGGCGCGCCGAGATCAGGCGCGAACTGAAGGACGAATACGTCGCCTACGTCACCGCCACCGGTCTCGACGCATATCGCAAGGCCGCCGGCAACCTTGGCGCGATGATCGCTACGCGCGATCTCGACGAGCAGCGGAGCGAGATCGTGACGCTGAGCTGGTGGACCGACACCGCAGCCATCGAAGGCTTCGCCGGCAAGGACATCTCGCGGGCCCGCTATTTCCCCGAAGACGATCGCTACCTCCTGACCCGGCCAGAGACGGTGCAGCACTACGCCTGTACCGACGCACCCGCTTGAGCCAACCGGTGGACACGGGAATGCCCGACGGAGTAGACGCCAGCATGCTCAGCTTTCGCGTCTACCTGCTTGATTTCGACGGCACCATCGCCGCCACCCGGCCCGCCGGCATCGCCGGGCTGACCCGCACCCTCGCCGAGCGCGGCATCGATGTTTCTGAATCGCGCATGGCGGCGGTGATCGGTACCGGCGTGCCGCTCGAGGTGACGCTTGCCACGCTGGCGCCGCACCTGACGGACGCCGACATCGCCGACTGCGCCACCCGCTATCGCGCCCTCTACACCGAGATCGACCGGGAGATGACCGCGCTCTACGACGGCGTCCACGAGACGCTTGCCGGCCTCAAGCGCCACGGCGGCGAGATCGTGGTGCTCAGCAACAAGTCGCGCGCCGCGCTCGAGAACACCCTTGCCCGCTTCGACATGCAGGATGTCGCCAGCGCCGTGATTGCCGCCGATCCGGGACTGCCGGTGAAGCCCGACCCTGAGGTCTTCCACCAGCGCGTCCGCCCGCTGTTTCCCGGCCTGGCGCCGTCCGATTTCCTCATGGTCGGCGATACGGCCGCCGATATCGCCTTCGCCCAGGCCGCCGGTATCGCCAGTTGCTGGGTGAGCTACGGCTACGGCGACGCCGACCGCTGCCTGGCGATGAAGCCCGATTTCGTCGCCCACGCCCTGGCCGAGCTGCTGACCGGCGCTGCCGCCTGATCCGGTCGTGCTCGGGCAGGGCCGGCGAGCCCCCTCGCCGGGTACCGGCAATTTGAATAATTTGCGTTGTGACCCTGTTCACAAGCCATTCATCCGCGCAATTCTATCTATGATGCGAACCATCCGGCCGGAGGGCGCCCAGTTTTGACCGCTTTTTCCGGCTTGGACGGTGCATGATCACGACGCGCGGATGCTCGCCATGCGGGCGGTTCACGCAATTCAGGAGCGATAAGATGAAGAAACTCTTGATGGCGGCGACTGCGTTGGGCGGTGTCGCCCTCTTCGCCGGAAACGCCCTTGCCGCATCTGACTATCAGTGCCGAGCCTATGCCCAGCAGCAGGCGGATGCCTATGCTCCGACCGGCCAGGGCCTCGTCGTCGGTGGTGTTCTCGGGGCCATCACCGGCGGCCTGATTGCCGGCTCGACCGGCGGCAACGCCGGGACCGGCGCGGCCATCGGTGCCGGCGGCGGCGCCATCGCCGGCGGCGCCATCAACCAGCAGAAGCGCCATGAAGTCTACAACCAGGCCTACTGGCAGTGCATGGGCGGCCAGCCCCAGCCGCAGCCCATCTACGACCCGGGTCAGCCGCCTCCCGGCTATGGCCAGCAGTGGTGGATGAACGCCTGCTCGCAGAAGTACAAGTCGTTCCAGTGGACCGGCCCGCAGGCCGGCCAGTTCAAGGGCTTCGACGGCTACTGGCACTGGTGCAGCCTGTAGGGCAGTCCCACACCACCCCCCTGACCTCGGAAGCGCCCGCGACATTTGTCGCGGGCGTTTCGTTTTGTCGGGCGCACGGCGAGGGCTACATTCGCGCCATGAAACAACTCATGCTGTTGCGTCACTGCAAGTCGTCGTGGTCCGAGCCGGGCCTTGCCGACCGCGACCGGACGTTGGCGCCGCGCGGCAAGCGCGACGCCGTCACCCTGGCCGACACCATGGTCGCCCAGGGCCTCGTCCCCGACCACATCCTGTGCTCGCCGACCCGGCGCACGCGCGACACGCTGGCCCTCCTCCAGGGGCACCTCCATGCCGACTGCCAGGTCGACTTCCTCGAAGAGCTCTATTCGGGCCCGGCGCCGGACTATCGCAGGCTCATCGCCGACAAGGGCGGCGACGCCGAGCGGCTGATGGTGATCGGCCACAATCCGCGCATCCACATCACCGCGCTCGAGCTGATCAGCAGCGGCCGGCGGGCCGACCAGGAACACCTGGCGGCGAAATACCCGACCGGGGCCCTGGTGGTCATCGATTTCAACGCCCCCTCCTGGCACGCCATCACCGAGGACAGCGGCGAGCTTGCCGCCTTCATCCGCCCGCGCGACGCTGAGTAGAAGGCGAATAGGGAGTAGCGAGCAGGGAGACCTGCATCACGCGCTCCTCTCTATTTCTCTCCTCGCTATTCACCTTCGTTTCCGCCAGCAGGCCAATCCCGACAATTCCGGCCTTTCACCAAGGGACCGGGACCCTTACATCTGGCCCGGAACAGCCGGAGCCGGTTCGTGCAGCTGACGACGATCACCGACGAGACCCGTCTTGCGCTCGCCAACCTGGCCGATCGGGCCACCGGCCTGGTGACGCCGGGCGTGCGGCTGGGCGTCACCGGCCTGGCGCGGGCAGGCAAGACGGTGTTCATCGCGGCACTGGTCCACAACCTCGTCCACGGCGGCCGGCTGCCGCTATTCAAGTCCTACGCCGCCGGGCGGGTGGCCGGCGCCCGGCTGGAGCCGCAACCGGACGATGCGGTGCCGCGCTTCGACTATGAGCGCCACGTGCGCGCTCTGGTCGAGGAGCGCCTGTGGCCCGATTCCACCCGCCAGATCAGCGAGCTGCGCCTGACCGTCGCCTACGAGTCGGCCAGCATCCTGGCCCGCACGCTGGGCAGCGGCCGCTTGCACATCGACATCGTCGATTATCCCGGCGAATGGCTGCTCGACCTGCCGCTGCTCTCCAAGGGTTACACCGAATGGTCGCGCGAGGCGCTCGCCGCGGCGGTGCGCGACGGCCATCGCGACCATGCCGGGCCGTGGCTGAGGCGCCTGGCCGAGGTCGACCCGCTGAAGCCGGCCGACGAGGCGCTGGCGCGCGAACTCGCCGATGCCTTCACCGCGTATCTGCGCGCCTGCCGCGCCGACACGCGCCTGCTCTCCACCCAGCCGCCCGGCCGTTTCCTGATGCCCGGCGAGCTGGAAGCCTCACCCGCCCTCACCTTCGCGCCGCTGCGCCTGGAGAACGACGACGAAGGGCCGCAGGGATCGCTCGCCCGCATGATGGCGCGCCGCTACCAGGCCTATCGCAGCGCCGTGGTGCGTCCCTTCTTCCGCGACCACTTCGCCCGCCTCGACCGCCAGATCGTCATGGTCGATGCGCTCACCGCCTTGAATGCCGGGCCGGTCGCCGTCGCCGACCTGGAAGCGGCGCTTGCCGCCATCCTCGGTTCCTTCCACCTCGGCCGCACCAACTGGCTGAGCGGGCTCTATAGCCGGCGCATCGACCGCATCCTGTTCGCCGCCACCAAGGCCGACCAGCTCCACCACGGCGACCACGACCGGCTGGAGGCGATCCTCGGCCGGCTGGTCAACCGCGCCGTCGAGCGCGCCCGCTTCGCCGGCGCCCGCGTCGAGGTGCTGGCGCTCGCCTCGGTGCGCGCCACCCGCGAGGCGACGGTGACCAAGGGCGGCGACAGCCTGCCGACCATCATCGGCACCCCCCAGCCGGGCGAGACGGTGGACGGCAAGGTGTTCGACGGCCGCACCGAAATCGCGTGGTTTCCCGGTGACTTGCCGGACGATCCGGAATCGGTTTTTGAAGGCGGCAGCGGCGGCCCGACGGTGCGCTTCGCCCGCTTCCGGCCGCCCAAACTGGAGAAGACGGCGGAGGGGCTGACCCTGTCGCTGCCCCACATCCGGCTCGACCGGGCGCTGGAATTCCTGCTCGGAGACCGGCTGGCATGAGACGCCCGAGAGCCTTCACCCTCGACGAGGTGCGCTACGAGCCCGACGAGCTTTACCCGTCGGAGGAGGCCGCGCCGGCAGCCGACGCGGCGCCCGCCAGGCCGCCGCGGCGCGGCCATTGGCTCGGCCTGCTCGTCGCGGCGCTCGGCGGCCTCGCCTCGCTCGCCATCGGGCTCGCCATCGACCGGCTTGTGCGCGACCTCTTTGCCCGCAACGACTGGCTGGGCTGGTTCGCCTTGGGCCTGGTGGCGCTGGCGGGGCTGGCGCATGCTGGTGCTCGCTGTCCGCGAGATCGCGGCACTGTTCAGCGCTTCGGCGCATCAACGCTATCCACGCCCGCGCGGTGATTGCGGCCGAAGGCGACGACCGCGAGGCGGCGCTCAGCGTCCTCGACGAGATCGAGCAGCTCTACCGCCATCGCCCGGAGACGGCGCGCGGACGGGCGGCGCTTGGCGGTCACCGCAAGGAGATCATCGACGGGCGCGACCTCATCGTGCTGGCCGAGGCCGAACTGCTCCTGCCGCTGGACGCCAGCGCCCACCGCATGGTGATGAACGCCGCCAAGCGGGTGGCGCTGGTCACCGCCATCTCGCCGCGCGCTTTGGTCGACCTGCTCTTCGTCGGCTCGGAGGTGCTGCGCCTCATCCGGCGGATCGCCACGCTCTATGGCGGGCGGCCGGGGACCATCGGCTTCTTCCGCCTGGCACGGGCGACGCTCACCCATCTCGCCGTCACCGGCGGCATGGCGGCGGGGGATTCGCTGGTCCAGCAGGTGCTCGGCACCGGCATAGCGGCACGGCTTTCGGCGCGGCTCGGCGAGGGCGTCGTCAACGGGTTGCTCACCGCCCGTGTCGGCATTGCGGCGATCGAGGTGTGCCGGCCGCTGCCCTTCATCCACGGCTCGCCGCCGCGGCTGGTCGACGTCATGGCGGCGCTCAGGCCGATGGCGGTGAAGGCAAACGGTGAATAGCGAATGGTGAATCGTGAATGGTGGGTGAGCGCTCCTGAGCCCCTATTCACTATTCACTATTCACTATTCACTGCTCGCCCACTCCTTGACTGCCGGCCCATCGGCACCCTGCACCGGATCGGCGTTGGGGCTTGGCACCGCGGCAATGCGGCGGCGGATGGCGGCGGTGTCCTCGGCGCCCTCGCGCATGAGGTCGGCGCGCTGGCCGAGGGGATAGGCGCCGATGACCAGGAGGTCGGGCGAGCCGCTGAGGCGCTTGTGGCCAACGCCGGCCGGGATCAGCACCGCGTCGCCGGCCTTGCGCGTGAACGGTCGCACCGCCCTCCCCACCGAAGCGCACGTTCGCCTCGCCCGCAGCGATGCCGAGCACCTCGTGGGCGGTCGAATGATAGTGGTGGAAGGGAAAGATGCCGTTCCGCCAACCATTGCCCCAGCCATTGCGGTGGAATAGCTCCTCGAAGGCCCGCGCCGGGTCGCCGGCGGCGGGATCGATGGCGCCGGCGTAGAGGATGAGCGGCAGGCGGTTGTTGGGGATGTCGCCGTCGTCGGCGAAATGGTGGAGGCTGATCAGCATGGGCCGGCCCTCCCGGGTGAGGCACCGGCCCAGTTTGACAGGCCGCATGCGACCGGTCAAAACGTTGCCGCCTTGCCGAAAATGGCATTGGTGACGGTCTTTCCCAAGGGCTTGGACGCGGACGCTCTCATGAAGGGACTGGGAATCGGTTTCGGACTGGAGCGGATCGCGCTGTTCATCTTCGAGCGCCCGCGCCTCGGCCTGGCCATCCTGATCGCGGTGATCGCGCTCACCGGCTACGGCATGACGCAGGTCCGCTTCAACGACGACCTGCGCAACATCTTCGCCGGCAACTCCCAGGTCTTCAAGGACTACGCCGAAGCGACCAGCGACTTCGTCGATCCCGAGAACGAGCTGCTGGTGCTGGTCGAGGGCAAGGACCTCGGCACGCCGGCGAACTTCCAGAAGCTCGAGGATTTCCAGCTCGAGCTGCAGCTCGTCGATGGCGTCGACAACGTCTTTTCGCTGTTCGCCCTGCGCCAGCCGCCCGACGCCAATGGCGACGCCGCGCCGCTGGTCGGCGACACTTCGGCCGGGCTGACGCCTGACCTCATCAAGAGCATCCGCGCCCACCCGCTGCTCGGCGACCGCATGCTCAGCGCCGACGGCACGGCGATGGCCTTCACCGTCACGCCGAGCCAACCCAAGGCGCCGCTCACCGTGGCCCGCACGCTCACCGCCGCCATCGACACCACCGCCAAGGACGTGCTCGGCGGCAGCGACCTCAAGGTCACCGTCACCGGCTTCCCGGTGATCCGCTACTCGATCGCCGACATCGTCCGCCATGACCAGGTGACCCTGGAAATCTTCGGGGCGCTGATCGGCACGGTGATGAGCCTGATCGTCTTCCGCTCCTTCGTCGCCTCGATCCTGGCAGCCGCGCCGGCCATCGTCGCCGCGCTCGCCGTGGTCGGCTTCATGGGACTGGCCGGCGTCAAGGTGTCGGTGATGTCGACGGTGGTGCCGGCGCTGGTGATGATCTTCGGCTATGCCGACGGCATGCATCTCGGCTTCGCCTGGCGCAAATACCGCAACGCCGGCTACGACGTGGTCGAGTCCGAGCGGCTGGCCCAGCGCGAACTGGCCGGCGCCTGCGCGCTTTCGGCGATCACCACGGCGATCGCCTTCCTGTCGCTGGTCATCTCCTCGGTGACCATCGTCCAGGGCTTCGGCGCCGCCGGTGCCGTCGGCACCCTCGGCGGCAGCCTCCTCGTCCTCATCGTCCACGGCCTCATCGTGCGGCTGCTCGGCCGCTTCTGGAAGCTCAGGCCGGCGGCGAAGTCCGACAACCTGCTCGCCCTGCTGGAAGGCCCGAGCGCCGCGGTCGGCAAGTTCTCGGTGCATTTCGCCAAGCCGCTGACGCTGCTCTCCCTGGTGCTGTTCGTGCTGCTCGGGGCGGCGCACTACTCGGTCAAGCCCGAGCATTCGTTCCGCGAGGACCTGCCCTCCAACAATCCGGCCAATGCCGCGCTCGGTCGGCTGGACGCCGATTTCGGCGGCGTCTTCCCGCTCGAGATCATCGTGCCGTCGAACGGCCTCGACCCGACCTCGCCCGAGGCGCTGACCCGCATCCACGCGGTGCAGGACGCCGTCGCCAAGGTCGACGGCGTCGGCGCGCCGCTGTCCCTGTGGAACATGGCCGAATGGCTGGACCCGGCCGACCCGACCCACGCCGGCGCGGCGATGAACAAGATGCTCGACCAGGTGACGCCGACGACCAAGAGCCGCTTCATCGGTGCCAAGGGCAATGCGCTGATCACCGCGACCACGCGGGAAATGTCGAGCTCGCAGTCGGCCGACATCGTCGACCAGGTCGAGCGGGAAATCGCCGCCACCGGCGTTACCGGCGTCAAGATCACCGGCATCACCGTCATCAATGCCCGCGAGAGCACGCGCACCATCAGCAATCTCAACGTCAGCCTGCTGCTTTCGGTGGTCGCCAATCTCGGCGTCATCGCGCTCGCCTTCGGCGGCCTGTCCTTCGGCTTCGTCTCATTCCTGCCCAACATGCTGCCCATCCTGGCGGTGGGCACCATGCTCTTCTTGACGGGACGCGGCATGCAGTTCACGGCAGTCATGGCGCTGACGGTGGCGTTTGGCGTCGCGGTCAACGATTCGGTGCATTTCATCAACCGCTTCCTGCACACCGACGACAACGGCACACTCGGCGACCGGCTGGTGGAGACCTCGCGGCGCATCGGCCCGGTCATCATCGGCACCACGCTCATCATCATCGCCGGCATGTCCACCACGCTGACCAGCAGCATGCCCACCATCGGCCTGTTCGGCACCATCGCCTCGCTGACACTGCTCGCCGGCATCCTTGGCGACATCGTCGTCCTGCCGGCGCTGATGGCCGGCCCTGGCCGCCGCTGGTTCGACCGGCACCCGACCCGCAACCCGCACGAGACAAAGCCATGAAGCGCGCCCTTCCCCTAGCCCTGCTGGCGATGATCGCCTTCACCCTGCCGGCCCTGGCCGACGACCCGATCCTGTCGCGCCTGGCCGGCTCCTGGACCGGCCGCGGCACCTACCAGAAGAGCGCCAGCGCCGCCGGCGAACGCGTCTTCTGCAAGATCACCAACACGCTGGTGCAGAACGGTACGGCGTTGCAGCAGAGCGGGCGTTGCTCGATCTCCAGCGGGTCAACCGCCATTGCCGGAACCATCAAGTCCAATGGCGGCGGCCGCTACAGCGGCTCGCTCAGCAGCATGGCCTCCGACGGCCCGGCCAGCTTCACCGGCAGCGGCAGCGGCGGACGGCTGACGCTGAGCATGACGTTCATGGACCCCAACACCCACGTGCAGGCGAAGTCGGTGACCACGATGACGCTCACCGGCGGCGGCTATCGCCTGCTCGGCCGGCGCTCGGAGGGCGGCCACTCGTGGACGCCGACCGACGTCACCTTCAGCAAATAGGCGGATTGCGGTCGGCAGTCGGAAGACCGCCCTCGTGGTTCGCGGCGCGCGTCCCGCGCGCACCTCACCATGAGGGCGCAAGAGGCCTCACCCTGAGGAGGCTGCCGAAGGCAGCCCTCGAAGAGCCTGCCCCCGACCCGATCGGGGGACGAGGCACGCCTCACGCCTGGATGTGCTGATGGGGAGCGCCGCCGGTCTCGTGGCTGTGCGGCCGTTGCGACAGCTTGACCGGGATGACGTGCAGGCTGGCGTGGCGCACGCCGCGCTGGGTGCTGATCTCGTCGGCAACATGCTGGATGGCGGGCGCCGGCCCGTGCAGGACCGAGACCTCCAGGCAGCTGGTGTGATCGAGCGGCACGCGCATGTTGGCGACGAACATGTCGTGGTGCTCGTGTTGCAGGCGCGACAGCCGCTGCGCCAGGTCGCGCGTGGCGTAGTCGAAGACGTAGCCGAGCACCGCGATGCACGGCGCGTTCGACGCCTTGGCCTGTTCGCGGTTCGCCATCTCGCGGACGATGTCGCGGAAGGCTTCCGAGCGGCTGTCATAGCCGCGCGCCTTGGTCAGCGCGTCGACCACTTCGAGCAGATCGTCGTCGATGGTGATGGTGATGCGCTGCATCGCGTGTCTCCTCGAAATGGGCTCGGGCCTCGGCGCCGCATGGATTGCCAAGGGTGAATGCTAGAGCAGGGTCGCGTGAAGGGAAATCGGGCCCCTTCGGCGCAGGCGAGAAGCACGAGCCTGCCCCCTCCCGAAACTGCTTCGCAGTTTCGACCTCCCCTCAAGGGGGAGGTTCGGCTCAGTGCCCCGTTGCGATGACCGTCAGCTTTCCTCGCCGCTCTCGGCGCGGTGGAGATGGTGGTGGCTGTGGGCGACGGCGTCGCCATGCAGGTGAAGGTGGGCATGGCTGAGCCCGGCGCGCTTGAGCAGCGCCACGTCGTGCAGGATGTCGTGGGGCGCGCCTGCCGCGATGACGCGGCCGGCCTCCAGCACGAAGCAGTGGTCGGCGATGTCCTCGACGATGTCGAGGTCGTGGGTGGCGGTGACCACGGTGTGGCCGGAGCCGCGGCTCTTGACCATGAGGTCGATGAGATGGCTGGCGCTCTGCGGGTCGAGCGAGGCGGTGGGCTCGTCGAAGAGCAGCACCTCCGGCTCGAGCACCAGGACGGAGGCGAGCGCCACGCGCTTCTTCTCGCCGCCGGAGAGGCGATGCGGCGGCCGGTCCTTGAGCGGCGCGATGGCGAAATCGTCGAGCGCCTGGGCGACGCGCCGGCGCACCTCGTCCTTGGGCCAGCCCATCTGCAACGGGCCGAAGGCGATCTCGTCGAAGACGGTCGGGTTGAAGAGCTGGACGTCCGGGTTCTGGAAGACCAGGCCGACGCGGCGGCGGAAGGCGATCGCCGTCTCGTCCTCGGCGAAGCGTTCCTCGGTGAGCGGCGCGCCGAAGGCCTCGATCGTCCCGCGGCTGGGGAAATAGAGCCCGTCGAGAAGGCGGAGGAGCGTCGACTTGCCCGAGCCGTTGGCGCCGAGGAGCACGATGCGCTGGCCCTTGGCGATGGTGAGGCTGAGCCCATCGAGCGCCGGCGCCTCGTGATAGGCGTAGGCGACGTCCTTGACGGTGAAGACCGGGGCCCGATCGACCGGCAGGGGGAGCGACCCGTCCATCATGCCTGCAGCCACAGGGCCAGAGCGGCGATGACGACGAAGCCGGAGACCGCCGCGAGATCGATGGCGCCGACGCGGAAATCATCGATCAGCCGCGGCTCGCCGCGATAGCCGCGCGAGATCATGGCGAGGTGGATCTCCGTGCTCATGTCGAGCGCCTTGCCGAGAAGCGCGCCGGCGGTCGCCGCCGCCAGCCGGCGGCTGTCGCGCGGGCTGAGGCGGCCGACCATGCGGCTGCGGCCGCGCCTCGAACATCTGCGCCGCCGTGGCGAGGAAGACGAAGACGTAGCGATAGGTCATGCCGAGGATGACGACCAGCACGGCGGGCAGGCGATAGGCGCGGAGCGCCTTGAGGAGATGCGCCCACGGCGTCGACAGGATGAGCAGCAGCGCGAAGCTGGCCGAGGTTTCCGAGCGGCCGAGGAGGAAGGCGGCGCTCCTGAGGCCCTGCGCCGTGACCGGCCAGCCGAGGAGCGGCAGCCTGACGACGACGTCGCCCGGCACCAGGAAGAGCGCCGGCAGCGCGATGAGGCCGGTGAAGGCGAGGACGCCGATCCACACCTGGCCCGCCAGCCGCGCGATGGCGATGCCGGAGGCGAGCGCCAGCGCCACCGCCAGCAGGAACAGGCCGGCGAGCACGACGAGCGACTTCACCATGACCGCGACGACGATGAAGCCGACCAGGATGCCGAGCTTCACGCGCGGATCGAGCCTTTGCAGGAAGCCGTCGCGGCGGGCGAAATCATCGGCATCGACCGCGTGGGCGAGCGCATGGGCGATGCCGCCGGCAAGGCGATCGAGAAGACCGCCCCTGTGCCGGCCGTGGCGGATGAAGGATTGTTCTGCCATGGCCGGCCCTTGCGCCCCCTGCCCCGCGCCTCAGGCGCGGCTCTCGCCGGAGCGCGCGCGGCCCATCAGCCACGACAAAGCGGCGAAGAGGAGGACGATGAGGCCGGCGCCGACGACGCAGAGAGGATGTAGCCGAAGCTCTCATTGTGCATGAAGCTCGGCGCATAGTCGGGGATCGGTGCCGTCCAGAAGCTCGACAGCCGCTCCAGCCCCTGCGGCACGTCGACGGGCGGGGCGACGTTGCCCGAGGCAGCGGTGATCTGTTCGCGGACGGCCGGATCGGCGAAATCCCCGGCGCCCCATTCGCCCCAGGCGATGCCGGCGGCGAGCAGACCGAGCGGGCTCAGCACCATGAGGGCGCCGAGCCCGGTCCACAGCCAGCGCGTCCCGAACCAGCCGCCAACCGCAGACGGCAGCGGCGTCCGCGCCGTCTCGCGTGCGGTCGCATCGAGCAGGCCCGGATTGGCGCGCTGGAGATAGGCGACGACGCCGGCCGAGATGATGACCTCGGCCGCGCCGGCGATGGTGAGATGGGCGAACATCATCGCCGGGACGGCGACGGAGAGCGGATAGGGCGCATAGAGCGGCGCGCCGGTGGCGTCGTGGAAGAGCATCGGCTGGATGCCGAACTCGAGCGCCGTAACCAGCGCCGCCGCGTTGATGGCGAGATAGCCGGCGACCGCCGCCGCGACCACGCGGCGGGGCGAGGAGACCGGCGCGTCGCCGGCCAGCACCCGGTAGCTCCAATAGGCGGTGAGCGTCCCGACGATGGCCATGTTGAAGGCGTTGGCGCCGAAGGCGAGGATGCCGCCATCACCGAAGAACAGTGCCTGGATGGCGAGCGCGATCGATAGGGCCAGGATCGCAGCCGATGGCCCGAGCACGATCGCTGCGACCGCCATGCCGACGGCGTGCGCCGTCGTCCCGCCCGGGATCGGCAGGTTGAACATCATGATGACGAAGCTGAAGGCCGAGGTGACGGCGAGCAGCGGCACCACGCGGCTGTTGAGCAGCCGCTTCACCCGCTTGACCGCGACGTACCAGAACGGCGCCGCCGCCGCATAGGCGACCGCGCAGGTGGACGGGCTGAGATAGCCGTCAGGGATGTGCATTGCAGGCCGGTTCCTTCAGATCGCCTTTTTGCGACTGGAACCTACCGTATGAAAAAACTCCGTCTTTGTCATACGTCAAATGGCGGGGGTGGAGTGGCGGCGCGCCATTATTCAGCGGCGATGGCTGCCGATTGGCGCGTCTCTTCCACCTGCCGGCCGATGGTGACGGCATGCACCGTGTCGTGGATGAACATGCCGACCGCAAGGCCGCGGTCGTAGCTCGCCCAGAAGCGCGGCAGGATTTCGACCTGGTGGCCGCCGCGGCCGTGCAGGCGGACGAGGCCGGCATCCTGCGCCTCCTGCACGATCTTGCGGACATGGGTGCGCGACACGCCGAAGCGCTCGCCGACATCGCCATAGGGCACCGCCGCATGCAGGTCGCCAGCCACCATCGCCGCCTGGATCAGCGCGGCGGACACGACGTGGCCAGCCGCATGGTTGAAGAACAGCATCAGCTCCGGCGCCATCGCGAGCAGCTTGCCGGAAAACGGCAGGAAGGCGACGGAGATGCGCCGCTGCGCGACGTGATAGGCGGGGTCCTGGCGCATGGCCGGCGCATAGTCATCGAAACGGCCGATCACCGTCATCGGCGCATAGTGGGCCGCGAGCCAGGCGCGGTCGTGGGCGAGCATCGCTTCGGTCGGCTTCAGGATGCGCAGGCGGCGGTCGCCTTCGGCCGGCTCGGCCGTCATGAAGCCGACCGCGCACAGGCGGGCGATGAGATGGTCGATCTGGCGCGCGCTCGCCAGTCCGAAGACCGCCATTTCCTGCTTCAGGCGCCCGACCGTGAACCAGGTTTCGCGGCGCGCCGGGATCGTGGCCGGCGGCAAGCACCACCGCCACCAGGAAGACGAGGAACCGGCCGGTCTCGATCAGCAGCCGCGCCATGAACGGATCGTCGCCGTAGATCGCCAGGAAGCGGTCGAGATAGAGCCGGCGCGCCTCCGCCATCAGCGGATGCCCGACGATCTCCTCGATCGTCAGGTGCGGCACACCAGCTGTCAGTCGCAGAAAATCCGGATCGTCCACGGCGCGCCCTTCCCCCAAGCGCATCGCCCCAGGCCGCAATTGCTACGCCGCCGCGTCGATATACGCAAACTGTTCCAAATCTAAAACGAGCAACTGCCCTAGGTTCGCGCGGGGCGCGCGCACGTGCGAGCGGGCCGAGACGGCTCGAGGAGGGGAACAATGATCAGGCTGATCACACGGGGTCGCTTCACACAGACCTTCGTCAAGGGACTGATGGATGCGCCGGAGGACCGCGAACCCGCGGTGCGCAAGCTGGTCGAAACCGCCGGCGCCAAGATGATCGCCTACTACATCACCACCGGCGACCACGATTTCCTGCTCATCACCGAAGCCTCCGACACCGAGTCCGCGATGGCCGCAATGATGGTGGCCGGCGCTGCCGGCATGATCACCGACGTGACCACGATCAGGGGGTGGACGCCGGCCGAGTTCAAGCCGGTCGCCGACAAGGCGGGCAAGGTTGCCACGGCCTATCGTGCGCCCGGCAAGGCATGATCTGGCGGGTCGGGAGCGGCAGATGATCAGGTTGATCACGCGGGGCAAGTTCAGCGGGAGCCACATCAAGGGGCTGCTCGATCTCCCCGAGGATCGCGAACCCGCGGTCAGGAAGCTGGTCGAGGCGGCCGGCGGCAAGTTCATCGGCTTCTATTTCACCACCGGCGACCACGACTTCATGCTCATCGCGGAAGCGCCCGACGCCGAATCGATCGTCGCCGCGGCGATGGCGGCCGCAGCACCCGGCACGATCACCGACCAGACCACGATCAGGGCGTGGACGGCGGCCGAGTTCAAAGCGGTTGCCGAGAAGGTGGCCAAGGTGGCGACGGCCTATCGCGCGCCCGGTCCGGCACGCCAACCGGAAGACGCCGTCTGGTCGGGCTGACCACATTGCGCCGAGGGACGCGCCGAGCGCCCCTCGCCTCACTCGGTCCCACGAGAGAGACCGTCCATGCCTGACGCGACGATCCATTTCGATGACGGCACCATCTACGAGCAGACCGTCGGGACGTGGAGCCGGCTGGTCGGCGCCGACTTTCTCGATTGGCTGGAGCCGACGCCCGGGGCGCGCTGGCTCGACGTCGGCTGCGGCACCGGCGTCTTCACCGAGTTGCTCGTCGAGCGCTGCGCGCCGATCGAAGTTCACGGGGTCGACCCGGCGGAGCCGCAACTTGCCTATGCGCGCACGCGACCGTCGGGACGCATTGCGCTCTTTCGCAAGGGCGATGCCATGGCCCTGCCCTATGGCCGCGAGCGTTTCGACGCCGCCGTCATGGCCCTGGTGATCTTCTTCGTGCCCGATCCGATGAGATGCGTCGCCGAGATGGCGCGCGTGGTCCGTCCCGGCGGCACGGTTGCGGCCTATGCCTGGGACGTTGCCGGCGGCGGGACTGCCGTCGAGCCGGTCCTGATGGAGCTGAGCGCGATCGGCCTCGCGCCGCTCAGGCCGCCGAACTACCTGGCGGCCGGCATCGAGGCCCTGGACGAGATGTGGTCGGGCTGCGGACTCGTGGCGACGGCGACGCGGCAATTCACGGTGCAGCGGACCTTTGCCGACTTCGCCGCCTACTGGGCGTTCGCGTCGACCGCCAACACCGTTGCCGCAATCCTCAAGACGATGCCCGACAGCGAGGTCGATCTGCTCAAGCTCAGGGTGCATGCGCGCCTTCCAACCGACGCCGCCGGCCGCATCGTGCAGACGGCGCGCGCCAACGCAGTCAAGGGGCGGCGGCCGCAGTGAGGACACCTTGAACCAGCCGAAAATCGCCTTCGACGACGGCGACGCTTACGAGCAGTCGATGGGGCTGTGGAGCCGCATGATCGGCAGCGACTTCCTCGCCTGGCTCGACATGGCCGGCCAGCAGCGCTGGCTCGACGTCGGCTGCGGCAACGGCGCCTTCACCGAGCTGATCGTCGACCGCTGCGCGCCCGTCGCGGTGCATGGCATCGACTTGGCGCCGGCGCAGATCGCCTATGCCGCCGCGCGCCCCGCCGGCCGGCTCGCCGAGTTCCGCCAGGGCAACGCCATGGCGCTCCCCTACGCCGACGGCAGCTTCGACGCCGCCGTGATGGCGCTGGTCATCGCCTTCATCCCCGATCCGGCCAAGGCGCTGGCCGAGATGGCGCGCGTCGTGCGGCCCGGGGGCACGGTTGCGACCTACACCTGGGAACGCAGCACCGGAGGCATGCCGCACGACCCGCTGCTGGCGGCATTGAGCGCCATCGGGCGGCCGGCGCCGGCGCCGCCGGACCGGGTGTCGGCGACCGCGGCGCTGCGCAGCCTGTGGGCGGACACCGGCCTCGAAGCCATCGAGACGACCGAGATCGTGGTCGCGAAGACGTTCGACGACTTCGACGCCTATTGGCGCAACGTGTCGACGATGCAGGTCGTGGTTCCGCCACTCGCGACGTTGACGGAGGCGGAGCTCGCGGACGTGAAGGCGCGGACGCGCGCGGGGCTCTCCTCCGGCGCCGCCGGCCACATCACCCAGACTGCCCGCGCCAACGCGATCAAGGGGCGGCGGCCGCGATAGCGCCGTTCCCCGGACGCGGAGCAGCGCAAAGCGGTGCTCCGCAGATCCGGGGTCGAGGCAACGCGCAGGTCCCGGGTCTGCGGATCAGCACTCCGTGCTGCACCGCGCCGGGGACGCGGGAACCTCAGATGACCCCGAGCTTCTTCTGCAGGCTGGAGGACGAGGTCGTGTACTGGAAGACGACCTTCTTCTCCGGGAAGACGATGTGGACGGCGGCCTGGGCCATCAGCGCCGCCTCGTGGAAGCCGCACAGGATCAGCTTGAGCTTGCCCGGATAGGTGTTGATGTCGCCGATGGCGAAGATGCCGGGCTCCGAGGTCGCGAACGTCGCGGTATCGACGGGAATCAGGTTCTCATTGAGGTTGAGGCCCCAGTCGGCGACCGGCCCGAGCTTCATGGTGAGGCCGAAGAAGGGCAGGATGCGCGTCGCAGCGACCTCGCTCTCCGCCCCCGCCTTGTCCTTGATCGTGGCGTGAGTGACCTGGCCGCCCTCGCCTTTCAGCCCGCTCACCTGGCCGATGGCGAGCTTGACCTTGCCCGCCTCGATCAGCGCCCTCAGCTTGTTGACGCTGTCGGGGGCGGCACGGAACTCGTCGCGGCGGTGGACGAGGGTCAGGCTCCTGGCCAGCGGCTGGAGGTTCAGCGTCCAGTCGAGCGCTGAATCGCCACCGCCGACGATCAGAAGGTCGTGGTCGCGATAGTCCTCCATCCGGCGCACCGAATAGAACACCGAGGTGCCCTCATAGGCCTCGATGCCGGGCACCGGCGGGCGCTTGGGCTGGAACGAGCCGCCGCCTGCGGCGATCACCACCACCTTGCCGAGGAAGGTGGTGCCGGCATCGGTGGTGAGGCGGAAGCGCCCGTCGGGCTCGCGCGCCAGCGTCTCGACCATCTGGGCGAGGTGGAAGGTCGGGTGGAAGGGATGGATCTGCTCCATCAGCTTCTCGACCAGTTCCTGGCCGGTGATGATGGGATAGCCGGGAATGTCGTAGATCGGCTTCTCAGGATAGAGCTCGGCGCACTGGCCGCCCGGCCGGTCGAGGATGTCGATCAAAGCGCAGCGGATGTCGAGCAGGCCAAGCTCGAAGACGGCGAACAGGCCGACCGGCCCCGCCCCCACGATGACCACGTCGGTCTCGATGATCTCGCCGGCGCCATTGGCGTTCATGCTCGTCGCGTCCATTCCACTACCGATCCTTGCTCAAGCTGCGGCGGAGCTTTAGCCGCCATGGCCGGCGGGTCAAAGCAACTTTGTTGCGAGCCCGGCTTGATCGGGAGCAAATTTCGCGTGCGCCGGGCGTGAGGCCTATCCCTGGCGGTCGGGCACGGTGACGGTGAGGCCGTCGAGCTCGTCGCGCACGCGGATCTGGCAGGACAACCGCGAACTCGGCCGGACATCAAAGGCGAAGTCCAGCATGTCCTCCTCCATCGGCTCGGGCTCGCCGACGATCTCGCGGAACGCCTCGTCGACATAGACGTGGCAGGTGGCGCAGGCGCAGGCGCCGCCGCACTCCGCCTCGATGCCGGGAACGCCGTTGCGGATGGCGTTCTCCATCACGGTGGTGCCGTTCTCCGCCTCCACCTGGTAGCGCTGACCGTCGCTGGTGACGTAGGTGATCTTGGCCATTGGACCTCAGGGAGATGCAGAGCAGACGATGCCGGGCATGAGGCCCCGGCGAAAACCGCCGGCTCTATAGGCGATTTCCCTCGTGCCTGCCAATGCGATCCGATCGCGCAGCGGCCACTATTCTGCGAGGTGGCGCGTGATCTGGCGGCGGGCTTCGGCGATGGCCGCCTCCAGCGCCGGGATGGCGACGGCATTGCCGCGTTCCACCGATGACGCCAGGCGCGCGACCGCGACGGCCCCCACCGCCCCGGCCGCACCGACCAGCGCATGGGCGATCCGCCGGCGCTCCTCGGCGGTCTCCGCCGCCTTGAGGCGGAGAAGCTCGCTGTCCGAGCGCGTCAGGAAGAGGCCGAGCACCTCGCGCTCGAGGTTCGGATCGCCGCCCGTCTGGGCTCTCAGGATCGACAGATCAACCGGCCCGTCCCTGTCGGTGCGGTCGGCGGCAATCGATGGTTCATTGGCACTCATCGGCAAAACTACCTAGGCTTATGCCGCAAGACGCCTCCCACACGCCTTCAATAGGCGGCTCGGCCGACAGGCGGACAAGGAATCTTAATTTATCGTTAACGACGATTTTGGGGCGGACCCTACGCCGCGCCCTCACCGGGCGGCGACGACCGGCCGAGAACGGCATAGCCGGCGGGCGTCAGCTTGCAGACCAGCCAGTCGGGTTTCGTCGGATTGGCGAACCAGGGTTCGGCCCACCCTTTGGCGATACAGGATTCGACGGTTTTCCGGTCGATTCCGGCCCCATTGCGGTCGAACAGAGGCAGCTTGCCGCCGGGCTGGTCGAGCCCCAACGACAGGTATCGCTTCTGGGCTGTGGTCGGGCGCCAGGACGGGCGCGCGTCGCCACCCCGTTTTACCGGCACGTTAACAGCCTCGTTCAAAGCTCTCTGACGCTTCTCCATTGGGGGTTCACCAACCTCCCGAAACGTCGCTGACCGTGGCGTTTTCTTGTTCCTCTGCCTTCAATGTGCCATTAGGATACCATAGCGGCAAGGGTGTGGAGGCCACCCAGGATCGGCAAGTGCCGATTCGCTGAAGCGGCGGCGGGCCGCGGGAGGGGAGCGGCAGGGCGATTGGGGCGCCAGGCCAACTTTCCCGGGAACGTTTCCGTATGCATGCCGGGCCTGTATCGCCCGGTAAGCGGCCGACATAGTAATGAGTACGGACGCGAGGCGGACCAATGGCAAGTAATCCGAGGACTAAGAACCCGAACGACGCAGCGCTTTCGGCAGTGGAAGAGGCGTTGCGCATGGATTTCAGCCCGGAGGATGAGGCCGAACCGGATCGGGCCTCGCCGCCGAGGCGCGAGCGCCGTCCGGAGCCGCCGCGCGCCGCCGAGCAGGTACGCCGCCCCGATACCCTGCGTCGCCCCGAGGCGTCCCAGCGCCCGGCGCCGCCCCGCCGCAGCGACCAGCCGGCCCACCGGGCAGAGCGCTTCGAGGAGCCGCCGCCCCGCCGGGCCGAACGCCCCGAGCGCCCCGAAGACCAGGCGCCGCGGTCAGCCGAGCCCCGCCCTGAGCCGCGTCCCGAACCCCGCCGCGCCGACGAGCCGCGTGCCGAGGCCCGCCGCGCCGACGAGCCGCGCCAGCCTGAGCCCACCGCCCGCAACCAGGGCGATGAAATACCGGCGGCACGCCCGCGCAGTGAGCGCGGTCGCAACCGTTTCGCCGCCAATGACGACCGCCGCAGCGTCGCGCTTGGCTACCAGCGGCGCCCCTCGCGCCTGATCTACCCGACCGCCACCGCCGTGTCGGCGGTGTGGGCCCTGGCGGTGATCGTCTACGCGCTCTCCACCGGCGGCCTGTTCGGCACCGGCGACGCCCTCGCCTCGCCGCGCCTGCTCATCATCGCGCTGTCGATCGGCGTGCCCATCGCCTTCTTCTGGGGCATCGCCACGTTGATCTGGCGCGCCCAGGAAATGCGCATCCTCGCCCGGCAGATCGGCGACGTGGTGGCGCACCTGGCCGAGCCGGAGAACATCGCCGTCGATTCGGTCACCAACGTCAGCCAGGCGATCCGCCGCGAAGTGGCCTCGGTCGGCGACGGCGTCGAGCGCGCGCTCGCCCGTGCCAGCGAACTCGAGCTCCTGGTCCACAACGAGGTTGCGGCGCTCGAACGCTCCTACTCCGAGAACGAGACGCGCATGCGCGCGCTCATCGACGACCTCGCCGGTCAGCGCGAAGCCATCGTCATCAATTCCGAGCGCGTCCGCACCTCCATCGTCAGCGCCCAGGAATCGCTGTCCAAGGACCTGCGCATCGCCTCTGAATCGATCGCCGAGAACGTCACCCAGGCCGGCAACCGCATCACCTCGACGCTCACCGAACGTGGCGAGCAGATCACCGTGGCGCTGGGCACCGCCGGCGAGACCATGGTCCACCAGCTCACCGCCCACGGCGAGGACCTGGTCAGCCGGCTCGCCGACACGGTGAGCGACGTCGCCGTCTCGCTCGCCCAGACCGGCAGCGAGGTCACCGACGCCCTGCTTGCCCGCTCCGCCGAGATCAACGACACCCTGTCGTCCACCGGCCGCGCCATGGCCGATACCATCGCCGAACGCGGCCAGGAGGTGAACGACACGCTGTCCTCCGTCGGCACCGAGCTGATCGCCGGCTTCGAGGGCCGCACCGACGAGATCACCCGCTCGATCAGCGAGGCCGGCTCGTTGGCCGCCGATACCATTTCGGCCAACGTGCGCGAGGTCAACGAAGCGCTGAAGACCAACTCCGACTCGCTGCTCGTCGACCTGGCGCTGCGTGGTCAGGAGATCGCCGACAAGCTCGACGAGACCGGCTCGCGCATCGCCGAGACGATCACCACCCGCGGCGGCGAGCTCGCCGACCGCCTGTCGCAGACCGGCGACCGCATCTTCGCGTCGATCTCGGTCAACGGCGCCGAGCTCAACGATCGCCTCGCCGGCACCGGCGAGGTGATGGCCAAGCTGCTCGAAGAGCGCACCAATGCCCTGCGCATCACCATCGATTCGGCGACCTCCTCGGTCAACGAGTCCTTCGACGAGCGCAGCGCCGAGCTGACCCAGCGCCTGGCCTCGGTCGGCGGCGAAGTCGCCAAGGCCATCGCCGTGCGCGGCATGAAGATCAACGAGACGATCATCGCCTCGGGCAACGAGATCGCCGAGACGGTCGCCTCGCGCGCCGGCGCCATCCACGAGCGCATCGTCGATTCGGGCACCCGCATCGCCGACCGCATCCTCGAACAGGGCACCGCCATCCACGACCGCATCCTCGACCAGGGCAACGCGGTCCACGAGCGCATCGTCCAGTCCGGCAGCCAGATCGCCAACGAGATGGAGAGCCGCGGCGGCGCGCTGCACGAGCGCATCATCGCCTCCTCGCGCGAGATGGCCGACACCATCGAGAACCGCGGCAACGCCATCTACGAGCGCATCCTGTCGTCGTCGCGCGAGATCGCCGACTCGATCGAGAGCCGCGGCACCGCCGTCTACGATTTCGATCGTCGAGGCGACCCAGCACGTCGGCGACGCCATCGAAAGCCGTGGCACCTCGATCCACCAGAAGATCCTGGCCTCCGGCCGCGATGTCGCCAACGCCATCGAAAGCCGCGGCGTGACCATCCACGAGAAGATCATCGCCTCCGGCACCGAGGTCGCCGACAACATCGAGAACCGCGGCAACGCCATCCACGACCGCATCGTCGACAGCGGCACGCGCTTCTCGAACCTGATCGCCGACCGCACCGAAACGATCGGCGACGAGCTGGAGACGCGCTTCACCACCATTGCCCAGCTGGTCGGCGAGCGTGGCCCGGCGCTGGTCGCCGCCCTGTCCGAGCAGGCGCTCGGCATGGAGGAGGCGCTCACCGGCAGGCTCGACCATTTCGGCGAAGGCATCCGCGGCAAGATCGCCGACGTGTCGGACGCGCTGGAGACCAGCGCGCACCGCATCGCCGAAGCGCTCGACCACCGCTCGCGCCAGATCAACCAGACCCTGATCGAGCGCACGCGCGAGATTTCGGAGACCTTCACCCACGGCCAGAACGACTTCGCCTCGCTGATCGACGACCGCCTGGCCGACGTCGGCAACCAGATGACGCAGCAGGTCGAGGCCCTTGCCACGCTGATGACCGAGCGTGCCTATGCCGCCACCGACTCGCTCGCCAGCCGGAGCGAAGACGTCGCCACCACCATCAGCGAAGCTGTGGGCGAGGTCACCCAGCGCCTGATCACCGAGTCCGGCGAGGCGACCCGGTCGCTGCGCGCCTCGGCGGCCGAGGCCGCCACCGTGCTCGGCCGTGCCCTCAACGAGATCGAGGGCATGTTCGGGGCACGCGCCTCCGCCGTCACCGACGCCCTCGAGCAGCGCACGCGCGAATTCAACGACGTGCTCGGCGCCCGCTCCGGCGAGCTTGCCGCCCTCCTCGACGGCCGCTCCAATGCGCTGCTCAGGACCCTCGACCAGCGCGGCACCGACATCGTCGAGATGGTCGTCGGCCGCAGCGAGGAAGCCTCGCGCTCGCTGCTCGAAGCCGGCGACCGCGTCGCCACCAGCTTCGCCGCCACCAACGACAAGATGCAGAGCGAGATCAGGGAGCTGACCGCGCTGCTCGACACCCGCTCCGACGCGCTGGTCAAGACCCTCGACGCGCGCGGCAGCGACATCGTCGCCACCGTGGTCAGCCGCAGCGAGGAGGCCTCGCGCTCGCTGCTCGAGGCCGGCGACCACGTCGCCACCAGCTTCGCCGCCACCAACGCGAAGATGCAGGGCGAGATCAGGGAGCTGACCTCCCAGCTCGACACGCGCTCCGGCATGCTGATCAAGGCTCTCGACCAGCGCGGTTCCGACATCGTCGCCACCGTCGTCAGCCGCAGCGAGGAGGCCTCGCGCACGCTGATCGAGTCGGGCGACCGCGTCGCCACCAGCTTCGCCACCACCAATGACAGGCTGAAGCGCGAGATCGCCGAAATCGCCGAGCATCTTGCCGGCGCCACCGACACCCTCAACGGGCTGCTGGCCGCCACGGCACAGAACCTGGCCAAGATCGAGACCGGCCTTGCCGAGCGCTCGGGCGAGTTCTCCACCGCCATCGACCACGCGGTCGAGACCACCCAGCTCTCCGCCGGCGAACTTGGCGACCAGGTCACCCGCCTGCGCGACGTGTCGCGCGAGATCCTCGACAGCGTCAGCGGTGTGGTCAAACGCTTCGAGGAGCAGACCCACTCGCTCACCGCCGCCTCGCGCAACCTGTCGGACGTCAACCGGCAGATCGAGTTCGACCGTCGAAGAGCGCCGCCCGGCCCTGGAGGCCCTCACCGCCGGCCTGAAGACGCGCAGCGAGGAACTCGACGGGCTGATGTCGTCGTTCACGCGCATCATCAGCGAGACGCTGAAGAGCGCCGAGGAACGCGCTACCGCGGTCAGCCGCATGCTGACCGAGAGCACCGCGACGGCGACCAAGGGCGTGATGGACAACCTCGAGGGCATGAACCGCGCCGCCTCGAGCGAAAGCCGCAAGGCGGCCGAGGCCGTGCGCGAAGCCAACAAGGCGCTGGTCAGCGAGATGGGCCAGTCGGTCGGCGAGGCCACCCGCCGCTTCGGCGAGGCGACGCGCGAGATGCGCCACGCCATGCAGGAGCTGCAGCGCGAGCTCAACACGACGCGCGAGGAGCTGAAGCGCGGCGTGCTCGAACTGCCCGAGGAAGCCCGCGAGGGCGCCGAGACCATGCGCCGCGTCGTCGGCGACCAGATCAAGGCGCTGTCCGACCTGTCGGAGATCATCACCCGCCACGGCAAGCAGCTCGACCTGTCGAGCCCGGCGCTCGGTGAACCGCGGCTGGTGCGCACCAGCGTGGAGCCGGTCGCGTCGGTCGTCGCCGAGGCCGCCACGGTGGGCGAAGCCGCCCCGGCGCCGGCATCGCGCTACGCCAGCGAGATGCGCCGCAACGGCAGCAACGGGGCCGGTCCGCGCCCGGCGCCGCGTGTGGTGCAGTCGCGTCCCGCCGCGCCACCTGCCGCCGCCCCCGCACCGGCTGCCCATCCTGCGCCACAGGCGCAGGCGGCGACCAGCGAGGACGGCAATGGCGGCGGCTGGGTGTCCGACCTGCTCAGGCGGGCCTCGACCGACGAGGACGCGAACGGCGCTGCGCCGCATGAGCCGGTCCAGGCCGTAGCCGCGCCAGCACCCGCACCGCGCGCCTGCCCCCACCGCCAACGGCGGCAATGCCGCAGCCCCGGCTGCGGCGGCAGCACCGGCCGCCCCCACCGCGCCTGCCGGCACGCCGCTCAAGGCGCTGTCGGCGGACATCGCGAAGGCCATCGACCACGATGCCGCGGTGGAGCTGTGGGAGCGTCAGCGGCGCGGCGAGCGCAACATCTTCACCCGCCGGCTCTACACCATGCAGGGCCAGCAGACCTTCGACGAGATCCGCAAGAAATATCAGCGCGACGCCGAGTTCCGCTCGGTGGTCGACCACTACGTCGCGGACTTCGAGAAGCTGCTCGCCGAAGCCACCAGCAACAACAAGGACGGCCGTGTCAGCAGCCAGTATCTGATGTCTGACACCGGCAAGGTCTACACCATGCTGGCCCACGCCAGCGGGCGTTTCGACTAACTCCGGACGTACGCACAACCGGAAAGGAAAGGGCGCGGGCTCCGGCTCGCGCCCTTTCTCTTTTCAGCCGGGCCCACCGGCAGCGTGCCGGAACACCAGGAACATCGCCAGGCTGGCGCCGGCCACCGGGACCATGAACAGGAAGGCGTCGATGCCGAAGCCGGCATAGAGCGGCCCGGCCAGCGCCGTGGTGGCGGCGAGCAGAAGGCCGACGAACATGGCGTAGATGCCCTGCGCCGACGCCGTCATCCGCTCCGGCACGATGCGCGCGATGAGATGCTGGGTGCCGAAGGTGTTGGCACCGAAGGTGAGCCCGTGCAGGCCCTGGAGAAGGGCATAGCCGAGGAAGCCCGGCGCCAACGGGAAGAGCGACCAGCGCAGGATGCCGGCCGCTGCGCCCAGCGCCAGCAGGCCGTAGGCGCCGAGATGGCGGAGCACCCTGCCCGACCACAAGAGCACGGCGACCTCGGCGGCAAGGCCGATCGCCCACAGGCCGCCGATCTGGAAGGCGGAGAAGCCGAGGCCGTGCCAGGTGATGCTGCCGAAGCTGTTGAGCATGGCGTGGCTCGCCTGGGTGAGGCCGCTCGCCGCCATCAGGCCGAGGAAGGCGCGGTTGCCGAGCACCGCCCGCGACGGCCGGTTGTCGGGCTTCTCCGCGTCGTCGCGTGGCCGCTCGGCCGGCGGCGCCACCGGCAGGGCGAAGGAGCCGGCCGCCGACAGCCCCATGGCGGCGAGGATCAGCCAGAAGGTTGCCTCGGCGTGCAGGAGCCCGAGAACCGCACCGGCGCCGAGATTGGCGACGCCGAAGGAGATGGTGCCGGCCATGCGCATGCGCCCGAAATCGACGCCGAGCCGGCGGACACCGGTGAGCGCCAGGGCCAGCGCCGGCGGACTGGCGATCGCCGCGAGCGTGAGCGCCGTGCCGCTGACCAGGAGCAGCGGCCAGAAACCCGCCGCGCCCCGGGCAAAGAGGAAGACGATTGCCGCCGGCAGGGTGAAGGTGATCACCGCGAAGCGGCGGCTCGGCGCCCGGTCGGCGTAGTAGCCGGCAAGCGGCGTCAGCAGCACCCTGAACAGGGCGGGAATGGCGATGCAGTTGGCGATCTCGACTTCCGACAGGCCGCGCGCCTGCAGCCACACCGGGAAGAACGGCGTGACGACGCCGTTGACCAGGAAATAGCCGGCGAAGAACACCGACATGCGCAGCGCAAAGCTCCGCTGCGCCGGGAGAGAGGCGCTCAAAAGGCATGATGACGGTCGCTGGTCCCCGGGATGCGGGCAGGAAGTGCGGGTCACCTCCTTAGTAGTCTAAACGCCGGGCTTGGAGAACAGCGGCCAGCAGAAGTCCGCCGTGACCACGACGGTCAGGCCGATGGCCGCCGCCACGGCCCACGCGCGCGATGCCGTCGCTCGGCGCGGCATGGCGGCTAAGGCTGCTTGGGGGCCGGACAGGCGGCGCCCGGCGTCGGCTGCCAGGTCGCCGGCTTGAGCAGGACGCCCTGCATGCACAGCGAGGCGCCCTGGCTGGCCGTGCCGGTCACCGTGCCGGCCACGCCGGCCTCCGGCTTGGGCTCGGCCGCGCTGACATCGTAGAGCGTGCCGTCCGCCGCCTGGAGCATGATGCAGCCGGCCTCGACGCCGGGCTGGGGACAGCCGCTCACCGTCACCTCTTCGGCAAGCGCCGTCATCGGCCCTGCCAGCACGGCCACGGCCAGCACTGCGGCCGCCAGAACCGGCAGGCGGGATCTCTCTTCGTTCGATCGTGTGATGCGCTGCGCCATTGCTCTCCTCCGAAGCCTGGTCGCCCGCGCCCCTGAAGTCGCCCGGCCTACGCGCGCGCCAGCGCCTCGGCCAGGACCGGCAGGTCGATATTACCGCCGGACAGCACCGCCACCAACGTGCGGCCCTTGGCCGCCACCCGGCCGGCGAGGATCGCCGCCAGGGCCACCGCGCCGCCGGGCTCGACCACCAGCTTGAGCTCGCGGAAGGCGAAGGCGACGGCGGCAAGCGCCTCGTCGTCGCTGACGGCGACGCCCGAAGCGGCATGGGCGCTGTTGATGGCGAAGCTCAGCCGCCCCGGCTGGGCGATGAGCAGCGCATCGCAGACCGAGCCCGCCTGGCGCTCATTGGCGACGATATGCCCGACGGCAAGCGAGCGGCGGTAATCGTCGAAGCCTTCCGGTTCGGCCAGCACGATCTCGGTCTCCGGCGACCAGTCGCGCACGGCAAGCCCGATGCCGGCCGACAGGCCGCCGCCGCTCGCCGGCATCACCACCGCATCGGGCGCGAGCCCGGCGGCGGCGCAATCCGCCGCGATTTCCAGGCCGATGGTCCCCTGCCCGGCGATCACGTTGGCGTCGTTGAAGGGATGGATCAGCGTGCCGCCGTGCTCGGCGATGAAGCGCGCCGCCACCGCGTCGCGGTCTTCGCTGGCGCGGTCGTAGGCGACGATGCGGCCGCCGCTGCGCTCGGTCCGCATGCGCTTGGTCTCGGGCGCATCGGCCGGCATGATGATGGTGGCGCCCACGGCGAACAGACGGGCCGCCTCGGCCACGCCCTGGGCATGGTTGCCGGACGACATGGCGACCACGCCGCGGGCGCGCGTCTCGCGCGAGAGCGCGGCCAGCGCGTTGTAGGCGCCGCGGAACTTGAACGAGCCGGTGCGCTGAAGGTTCTCGCATTTGAGCAGCACCCGGCCGCCGACCTGCTCGTCGAGGAAGGGGTTCGACAGCAGCGGCGTGCGCACCGCGTAGCCGGCGATGCGCTCGGCGGCGCGACGGACATCGGCAATGGTCGGCAGGCTCGGGTCGGGCGTGGTCAAAGGCGGTTCCTCATGCGAACACCAGGCGGGGCATCTCGTCCCCCTGGCCGACGACGACATTGGCGACGAACTGGCGGGCGCTCGCCTCCCAGCTATGTTCGAGTGCGAAGGCGCGGCAGCGCTCGCGCGGGATGTCGAGGGCGGCGAGCGCCGCGGTCCTCAGATCCTCGTCGAGCGCGCCGACCGGCGCCGAGCCGATCACGTCGAGCGGTCCGGGCACCGGATAGGCGGCAACCGGCAGCCCCGCGGCGAGCGCCTCGAGAAGCACCATGCCGAAGGTGTCGGTGCGGCTGGGGAAGACGAAGACATCGGAGCCGGCATATGCGCTTGCGCCAATGCCTCGCCGGTCATCACGCCGAGGAAATGCACCTGCGGATAGGCGGCCTTGAGACGGACGAGGTCAGGGCCGTCGCCGACGACGACCTTGCTGCCCGGCAGGTCGAGGGCGAGAAACGCCTCGAGGTTCTTCTCCACCGCGATGCGGCCGACATAGAGGAAGATCGGCCCCGGGAACGGCAGGCGGGCGCCCTCGCGCGGGCGGAACAGGGTGCCGTCGACGCCGCGCGTCCAGTCCATGAGGTTGTTGAAGCCGCGCGCGGCGAGATCCTTGTGCAGCGTCGGCGTGGCGACCATGCAGCCGTTGCCGGCATTGTGGAAGCGGCGCAGCACCGAATAGGTCCACGGCAGCGGCACCGGCATGCGCTTGGCGATGTATTCGGGAAAGCGCGTGTGATAGCTGGTGGTGAAGCGGCGGTGATTGCGCAGGCACCAGCGCCGCACGCCGAAGCCGACCGGCCCCTCGGTGGCAACGTGGATGGCGTCGGGCTTGATGTCCTCGATGTGGCGGGCGAAGGTCGACGGGCGGGCGATCGCCAGGCGGATTTCCTTGTAGGTCGGCAGCGGAATCGTGCGGAACCAGCCCGGCGACAGGATCGTCACCTCGGCGCCCAGCCGCGGCAACTCCTCCACCAGGCGCTCGATGCTCCGCACAACGCCGTTGACCTGGGGACGCCAGGCGTCAGTCGCGATCAGCAGCCAAATCACACTTCCCCGCCTTGGGCGCCAGAACCCCGCTGGCCATCGTATTGGCTAGACCGCCCGCTGCATAGGCTGGCAGCCGCGCGGGTTCAAGTGAGGGCCGGCAATGCCGAGCCGACGAGCAGGAGCGCCATGGCGATATTGAACCAGCGCCGCCGGCTGTCGCTGGACAGGAAACGGGCAATTCCGCGGCCGAACGCCGCCCAGGCGAGGCAGTTGGGCGGCACGACGACCGCGAAAAGCGCTGCGATGCCAAGGATCTGCACAAGCCGGTTGCCGCCGGGATCGACGAACACCGTGATGCCGCTGGCGAACAGCGTCCACGCCTTCGGATTGACCCATTGGAACGCCACCGCCTGCCACAGATTGAGCGGCCGCCGGATGCCGCCGCCCTCGCCCGGCCGCGCCGCGGTGGCAATGCGCCAGGCGAGCCAGACCAGATAGGCGAAGGCAACGTATTTCAGCACGGTGTGCAGCCAGGGCAGCGCCTCGAACGCGGCGCTGATGCCCAGGCCGACACCCAGCACCATGACCGGAACGCCGAGCGCCACACCCAGGATGTGCGGCAGCGTCCGGCCGAGCCCCCAGTTCGCGCCGGAGGCAAGCAGCATCAGATTGTTGGGGCCGGGCGTCACCACCGAGGCGATGACGAAGGCGACGAGCGGCAGGGTCGTTTCCATCGGTCTTCTCGTTTATTTAGGTCAATAATACTGACCTATTTTCGATTTGACCAGCGCCAATTTTCGCGACGGCGATTGCGGCCGAAAGCGGCCTCGGCTACGTCGTGCTCGGGGAGCGCCTGCATGGATCTTGGAATTGCCGGTCGCAAAGCCATCGTCTGCGCATCGAGCCGCGGTCTCGGGCGCGGCTGCGCGCTGGCGCTTGCCGAGGCCGGTTGCGACCTCGTCATCAACGGCCGCGACGCAGCAACGCTCGAACGCGAGGCGAAGGCCATCGCCCTCCGCTTCGGCGTGGCGGTGACGCCGGTCGCCGGCGACGTCAGCCAGCCCGCGGTCCAGCGCGCGCTGGTCGCGGCCGCTCCTCAGGCGGACATCCTCATCAACAACAACGGTGGGCCGCCGCGCCGCGCCTTCGAGGACCTCGACCGGGAAAAGATCATCGACGGCGTCGTCCAGAACATGGTGACGCCGATCGAACTCGTCGCCGCCCTGCTCCCCGGCATGAGGGCGCACGGCTTCGGCCGCATCGTCAACATCACGTCGTTCTCGGTGAAGATGCCGATCCCCGGGCTCGACCTTTCGTCGGGCGCGCGCGCCGGACTGACCGCCTTCCTCGCCGGCGTCTGCCGCACGGTCGCCGACCGCAACATCACCATCAACAACCTGCTGCCCGGACGCATGGACACCGACCGCCTGCGCGAAGGCCATCGCTACGCCGCTGCCGCCTCCGGAGAAGCGCCCGATGCGGTCGCGGCCGAGCAGGCGCGCGAGGTGCCGGCCGGCCGCTTCGGCACGCCGGAAGAGTTCGGGCAGGTTTGCGCCTTCCTCTGCTCCGCCCATGCGGGCTATATCACCGGCCAGAACATCCTGGTCGACGGCGGGCTGTATCCCGGCGCGTTCTGATCAGAGTCCCCGCCGAAAGCGCCTCGAAAATCGCGAACGCGCCCAACATCCAAGGAGAAAAAAATGAAGCTGCTGCGGTTTGGCCCCAAGGGCCGCGAGAAGCCGGGCATCCTCGACAAGGACGGCGCGATCCGTGACCTATCGTCGGTCGTTCCCGACATTTCGGCCGCGACGCTCGCAGCCGGTGCCATTGCCAAGATCCGCAAGGTGAAGCCGGAGAGCCTGCCCAAGGTGCGCAAGGGCGTGCGCATCGGCCCGTGCGTCAGCGGCACCGGCAACTTCATCGCCATCGGCCTCAACTATGTCGACCATGCTGCCGAGAGCAACATGGCCATCCCCAACGAGCCGATCGTCTTCACCAAGGCACCGAACTGCATCGTCGGCCCCAACGACGAGGTGATGATCCCCAAGGGCTCGAAGAAGACCGACTGGGAAGCGGAACTGGCCGTCATCATCGGCAAGGGCGGCAGCTACATCGCCAAGAAGGACGCGCTCAAGGCGATCGCCGGCTACGCCGTGTGCAACGATGTGTCGGAGCGCGAATATCAGATCGAGCGCGGCGGCGGCCAGTGGACCAAGGGCAAGGGCTGCCCGACCTTCGGCCCGCTCGGCCCCTGGCTGGTGACGCCCGACGAGATCAAGGACCCGCAGAACCTGGACATGTTCCTCGAGGTGAACGGCAAGCGCATGCAGACCGGCAACACCAGGACCATGATCTTCGGGGTCGCCCATCTCGTCAGCTATGTCAGCCAGTTCATCCGGCTCGATCCCGGCGACGTCATCACCACCGGCACGCCGCCCGGCGTCGGCTCAGGACAGAAGCCCAATCCGATCTTCCTGAAAGGCGGCGAGACCATCCATCTCGGCGTCGCCGGGCTCGGCGAGCAGACCCAGAAGGTGGTCAAGTACAAGGGCTGAGCTTTGCGGGCTCCGGCGCCGGCGGCCCTCGTGGTTCGAGGCCCGGCTGCGCCGGGCACCTCACCATGAGGGCCTCATTGGGAGCCTCATCCGGGTTACCCCCTCCACCACCTGTGGAAGTGGTGGACGGGCCCCCTGCCCTTGCCGACGGCGAGGCTGTCGGCGGCGGCAAGGGCCGCAGTGAGATAGTCCTTGGCGGCGACGACCGCGGCTTCGAGCGGCATGCCCTGGGCAAGGCCGGCGGCGATAGCCGAGGACAGCGTGCAGCCGGTGCCGTGCGTGTTCCGCGTGGCGATGCGCGGCGCCGTGAGCCAGCGCCTGCCGGTGGCGGTGATGAGGATGTCGGCGCTCTCCTCCCCGCCGGCGTGGCCGCCCTTGACCAGCACCGCCTGCGGACCGAGGGCGAGCAGCCGCTCGGCCTGCGCCTCCATCGCCGCCCGGTCGGCCGCTACGGTCATGCCGGTGAGGCGTGCCGCCTCGGGCAGGTTGGGCGTCACCACCATGGCGCGCGGGAAGAGCAGTTCGCGGATGGCGGCGACGGCTGCGTCGGGGACGAGCTGGTCGCCGCTCGTCGCCACCATGACCGGGTCGAGCACGACGCGGCTCTGCTGCCAGCGGTCAAGGCCGTCGGCGACGGCGGCGATGAGGTCCGGCGCGCCGAGCATGCCGATCTTCACCGCATCGACCGCAAGGTCGGAGAAGACCGCGTCGATCTCGGCGGTGACGAATTCGGCCGGGACGGGATGGATGGCGGTGACGCCCAGCGTGTTCTGGGCGGTGAGCGCGGTCACCACCGAGGCGCCGTAGACGCCGAGCGCCGAGAACGTCTTGAGGTCGGCCTGGATGCCGGCGCCGCCGCCGGAATCGGAACCCGCAATGGTGACGGCAATGGCCATGCTGGAGCGGTCCTGTCTTCTGCCGCGTGAGAGCTATGCCTCAGCCCCAGCCGGTTCAAGGGACATGTCAAATGGTGGTGGTCGTGGTTGGCGTCTGCGCCTGCTTGGAGCGGTTGCGCTGAATGCCGAGGCGATGCTCGCGATAGATGACGAACAGCCCGGCGCCGATCACGATCGCCGTGCCGACGAGCATGATGCCGCTCGGCCAGGTGTTGAACACCACCAGGCTGACGATCAGCGCCCAGATCATCGAGGTGTAGTCGAAGGGCGCGATCAGCGAGGCGTCGGCGTGGCGGAAGCTCTGCGTCATGGTGATCTGACCGATGCCGCCGAGGATGCCGGCACTGACCAGCATGGCGGCGTCGCTCCACCCCGGCAGCGACCACGGCGTGAAGGGGATGCTGATGAGACCGGCCAGGGCACAGAACAGCGAGAAATAGATGACGATGGTCGATGGTGCCTCGGTGTGCACCATCGCCCGCACCTGCGTCGAGGCGGTGGCGCCGAGGAAGGCGCTCGCCACCGCGATGACCGCGCCCACCGTGCTCGCCTCCCTCACCCCGGCCGCCTCCGGACCGACATAATCGGACAGGATGACCAGCACGCCGATGAAGCCGACCGCCACCGCCGACCAGCGATAGATGCGCACCTTCTCGCCCAGGAAGATGACCGCGAGCACGACGGTCATCAGGGGCGAGGCGTAGCCGATGGCGGTGGCGTCGGCGATGGGCAGCAGGGCCAGCGCCGTAAAGCCGGTGAACATGCCGCCGGCGCCGGCGAGCGAGCGGAAGAAATGGCGGTGGAGGCGGGTAGTATACAGCGCTGCCGGGAAGATTCCCCGCGCCACCATCCAGACTATCACCGGGATGAGCGCGAAGAAGCTGCGGAAGAACATGATCTCGCCAATCGGATAGTCAGCGCTCGCCAGCTTTACCAGCGTGGACATGAGCGTGAAGACGATGGTGGATATGATCTTGAGCGCGACGCCTAAGGAGGGCTGCGCCCGTTCTGACGAGGCGTCCATGAGCACACCAACCGATCACAGCTTGGCGAGTCAGGCAAGTGAGGATTGGGGCGATCTGCGAAAGGGAGCGCGAGGTGCAGCGCCGCCCATTGCACCTTGTCACCCCGGCGAATACCGGTGTCCAGACGGCATGCACGTGGTGCGCTGCAAATGCAGCCTGGATTCCGGCCTCCGCCGAATGGCGAAGGAACGTGGCCGGCCCGCGCGGTCGCTTACGCCGTCTGTGCCGCCTGGATGGCCTGCCAGAGCCGTTCCGGGGTCGCCGGCATGTCGATGTCGGCAGTTCCGTAGGCACGGTGGAGGGCGTCGGCGATGGCGTTCATCACCGCCGGGCACGAGCCGATGGAGCCCGCTTCGCCGGCTCCCTTGATGCCCATGGCATTGGTCAGGCAGGCGACGTTGCGCGTCTCGAACTGCAACCACGGCACGCTGTCGGCGCGCGGCACCGCGTAGTCCATGAAGGTGGCGGTGAGGAGCTGGCCGTCGGCGTCGTAGACCGTGCGCTCGGTGAGCGCCTGGCCGATGCCCTGCACGACGCCGCCATGCACCTGGCCGGCGAGCAGCAGCGGGTTCACCGTCACGCCGAAATCGTCGACGATCCAGTAGCCGACGATCTCGGTCACCCCGGTCTCCGGGTCGATCTCGACCTCGGCCAGATGGCTGCCGTTGGGATAGGTCGGTTCGGGCTGCTCGAAGCTGTTGTCATAGGCGGTGAGATGGCGGTGGTCATCCACCGAGCGCGCCAGCTCGGCGAGCGTCATGCCGCGATTGGTGCCGGCGACGTGCACGGCGCCGGCGGCGATCTCAAGGTCGTCCGCCGGCACGTCCAGCTTCTCCGCGGCGATGCGCTTGAGCTGGCCGGCGAGCTTGACCGCGGCGCGGTCAACCGAGACGACGCCGATCGGGATCGAGCGCGAGCCGCCCGTGCCCTCGCCGCTCGCCACCTGGTCGGTGTCGCCCTGGATGACCTCGATCTGGTCGTAGTCGAGGCCGAGATGGCCGGCGATGAACTGGGCGTAGGCGGTGGCGTGGCCCTGGCCGTTCGACTGGGTGCCGATGAGGAGCGTCGCGGTGCCGTCCTGGTTGAGGCGGACGGTGGCGCCTTCCTTGCTCGGGAAGGCGCAGGCCTCGATGTAGGTGGCAAGCCCGATGCCGCGCAGCCTGCCCGCTCCGGCCGCCACCGCCGCCCGCGCCGGGAAGCCCTGCCAGTCGGCAAGCTGGAGGGCGCGCTGCATGTGGCCGTCGAACTCGCCGGAATCGTAGGTGCGCCCACCATGGGTGCGGTAGGGCATCTCAGCCGGTCTGATGAAGTTCAGCCGGCGGATCTCGACCGGGCCCAGGCCCGTATCGCGGCCGCAGACATCGACCAGCCGTTCGATCAGATAGGCCGCCTCCGGCCGCCCGGCGCCGCGATAGGCATCGACCGGCACGGTGTTGGTGTAGACGCCGCGGCAGAGCGCCCACAGATGCGGGATGTCGTAGACCCCGGTCAGCATGGTCATGCCGCCATAGGGGATGTCCGGGCCGAACTGGTTGAGATAGCCGCCCATGTTGGCGAGCATGTCGACGCGCATGGCGAGGAACCTGCCGTCGGCATCCATCGCCATCTCGGCGACGGAAATGTTGTCGCGACCGTGGCAATCGGCGAGGAAGTGCTCCGAGCGCTCGCCGATCCACTTGACCGGCTTGCCCAACCGCTTGGCGGCGATCGCTGCCAGCGGGTACTCGTGATAGACGAAAATCTTGGTGCCGAAGCCGCCGCCGACATCCGGCGTGATGACGCGGATCTTGCCGGGCGGGATCTTGAGGATGTCCTTGGCGATGATGTCGCGCTGGGCGTGGCCGCCCTGGGTGCCCATGGTGAGGGTGTAGCGGTCGCTGGCCGCGTCGTATTCGGCGACGATGGCGCGGGTTTCCATGTAGTTGGCGACGACGCGGTTGTTGACCACCGCGATGCGCGACACGCGCGCGGCCTTGGCGAACGTCTCTTCGGTATGGTGGCGCTCGCCGCGGGCGATCTCGAAGGCAACGTTGCTGCCGTGTTCGGGCCAGACCAGCGGGGCGCCTGGCGCGACCGCCGCCTTCATGTCGATGACCGGCGCCAGGGGCTCGTAGTCAACCTCGATCGCCTCGGTGGCGGACTTGGCCAATTCGAGATCGTCGGCGACCACGAAGGCGATCGGGTCGCCGACATAGCGGACCGTGTCCTTGGCGAGCAGCGGGCGCTCCGGCGTCCACTGATGGGTGCCGTCGGTCTGGCGCAGTTCGACATCGCAGGGCAGACCACCGATGCCGGCGAGATCGCCGTGGGTGAGGATCAGCCGCACGCCGGGCATGGCGGCGACGTCGGCAAGGTCGCCAAGCCGGAAGCGGGCATGGGCCATCGCCGAGCGCAGAACATAGGCCCTGAGCGTCCCCTCCGGCATGGTGTCGTCGGTGTAGCGGCCGTGGCCGGTGACCAGCGCACGGTCCTCCTTGCGCCGGACCGGAGCGCCCATGCCGTATTTGGGGGGAGCGACGGTGTTCATCATGGACTCGACCTGAACGGGTCGCCTCTGCTGGTGGCGGGCGGTGGATGGAGGCGAGAACGGGTCGATCGGACCAGATCGCCGGAAAAAAGGCAACCGCCACCGCCGGGCTTCGGCAGCGGCGCTCTAGCTGAGGTCGTGCAGGCCCTTGCCGAGCGGTGTCCCCAGGGTAAATTCCGAGAAGTGCACCTTCAACCCGGCCCGTGACGGGCTGCAACACATCGGCCCGACCCGATAAGTCTCGGCGATGGGGAACGGCGCCAGCCGGACCAATGGCCACAGCCTGCCATCGGCCGAGACCTGCAGGCGGAGCACGCCGTCGGCGACTGTCGCTCGGATCCGGAAATCGCGCGGGTCGTCCTCATAGGTTCCGGTCGCCCAATCGGAGCGGCCGTCGGTGAGCACGCTGGAGAGCATGGCGCGGCCATCGGACAGCTCGATCCCCGCTTTCACCCAGCGGCGCTCGTCCAGCCACACCATGATGCCAGCCTGATCGTAGAGCGCCTCGTAATGCCCGCGGACGCGGATCTCGGCGGTGAAGGCCGCGCCCGCCGGCACGCCCAGCAGGTGCCCGTTGTCGTGGATGAAGCCGTAATGGGTCTCGCGCCAGAAATCGGTCTCGGCGTCGGTCGTGACATCGAGGACGCCGCCCTTCAGCGACCACACCTTGGGCTGGTTCAGCCAGACGCCGCGTTGCAAAGCACCACCCTCCGCCTAACCCTTGCGCTCGTGGATCGCAGCGATGAGGCCGGCAGTCGAGGAATCGCGCTTGCCCGGCTCCGCCTTGCCCTCGACCATGGGCAGCAGCTCCATCGCCAGCACCTTGCCGAGCTCGACGCCCCACTGATCGAAGGAGTTGATGCCCCAGATCGTGCCCTGGACGAAGATCTTGTGCTCGTAGAGCGCGATGATCATGCCGAGCGTGTGCGGGTCGAGCCGGCGGTAGAGGATGGTGTTGGACGGCCGGCTGCCGGGGAAGACCTTGTGCGGCGCCAGCTTGTCGATGGCTGCCTCCGCCATGCCGGCTGCCTTCAGCTCGGCCTTCGCCTCGGCCAGCGTCTTGCCGCGCATCAGCGCCTCGCTCTGCGCCAGGCAGTTGGCCAGAAGCAGCGCCTGGTGGATGTCGTCCGGCGCGTCCGAATGGGCGCCGACCAGGAAATCCACCGGGATCACGTCGGTACCCTGGTGGATGAGCTGGTAGAAGGCGTGCTGGCCATTGGTGCCCGGCTCGCCGAAGACGATCGGCCCGGTAGAGCTGCGCACGGGCGCGCCGTCGAGGTGGACGCTCTTGCCGTCCAATTCCATGTCGAGCTGCTGGAGATAGGCCGGCAGGCGCTTGAGCCGGTTGTCGTAGGGCAGCACCGCATAGACCGGGAAGCCCATGACGTTGCGGTACCAGATGCCGATGAGGCCGAGGATCACCGGCATGTTCCGGGCCAAGGGGGCGGTGCGGAAATGCTCGTCCATCGCCCTGCCGCCGGCGAGGAAGGCGCGGAAATCCTCAGGCCCGATGGCGATCATCAGCGACAGGCCGATGGCCGACCACACCGAATAGCGGCCACCGACCCAGTCCCAGAAGCCGAAGGTGCGCTCCTCGCCGATGCCGAAGGCGGCGACCTTGGGAAGCGCCGTCGACAGCGCCGCGAAATGGGCCGCGACGTGCTGTTCGCCGAGATTCTCCACGATCCATCGGCGCGCGGTCGCGGCGTTGGTCATGGTCTCGATGGTGGTGAAGGTCTTGGAGGCGACCAGGAACAGCGTCGTCGCCGGATCGAGCCGGGCGATCGTGTCGCGCATGTCGGCGCCGTCGACATTGGAGACGAAGTGCAGGCGCGGCCCGTCGTGGTAGGGCGCCAGCGCCAGCGTCGCCATCGCCGGCCCGAGGTCGGAGCCGCCGATGCCGATATTGACCACGTCGGTGAACTTGCCCCCCTGGCCCGGCAATGGCGCCGGAGCGCACGCCGTCGGCGAAGGCCGCCATGCGGTCGAGCACCTCGTGCACCATGGGCACGACGTTCTCGCCTTCGGAGCGGTAGACGTCGTCGCGGTTGGCGCGCAGCGCCACATGCAGCACCGAGCGGTTCTCGGTGACGTTGATCGGCTCGCCGGCGAACATGGCGTCGCGGCGCTTCTCGACCGCCGCCGCCTCGGCCAGCGCCAGCAGGCGGGCCATCACCTCGTCGTCGATGAGGTTCTTGGAGTAATCGAGCAGGAAATCGCCAAAACCCGTCGAGAACTTCTGGAAGCGCCCGGGATCGTCAGCGAAGCGCTGGCGCAGCGGCGTGGCGGCAATGGCGGCCCGATGCGCTTCCAGCGCAGCGAAGGCCCGGATCATGGCGGCGTTCATGGAAATCTACCTCTTGTGCGCTCGTCCCCGTGCGTCAGCCGCGCCGGACGAACTGCTCGACATTGTTGACCAGAATCGTGTTGCGGTCGATCCAGCGGATGCTCCAGCCGATATGCGCAGGGCCTATGGTCCACTGATAGGTCATCGTCAACACACCACCGGTCGATGTTGCGCTCCAGGTGCAGGTGCCGGCCACGTTGACGCTGCCCTGCGCCGAGCAGCCGCCATTCGCCTGCACCCAGATGTAATCGCCGCTGTTGAGGCCTTGCCAGAGCCCGATGGGCGCCGGCGCCTGGGCGCTGGCGACCTGCGGAGCGACCAGTCCGACCATGAGCAGAAGCGGCAGCAGCCATGCTGTCCTCTTCATCTGCACCCCCCAGTTGAGACAGTCGCCCGAGACCATCATAACCAAACCAGGCGGTGTGCAAAGGGAACGGCAAGCCGGCAGGGCATGGCGCAGATGCCTTGACACAGTGCGCGTTGGCGCATCTGTTTCGCGCTTGTCAACGACGACGCATACGACGTTGAAATCGTTGATTATCACAAGGGATGACCATGACTCCGATCAGCCACCCCGGACGCCTGTTGAAACGTGAACTTGCGGCCCGCGGCCTGAGCGCCAACCGCCTCGCGCTCGACCTCGGCGTGCCCTCCGGCCGGATCACGGACATCGTCAACGGTCGCAGGGCGATCACCGCCGACACCGCCGTCCGTCTCGGGCGCTATTTCGGCAACCGCGCGCAATTCTGGCTCGACCTGCAGGCGCAATACGAGATCGCTCTGGTGGAACGCGAGCGCGGCGAAGAGATCGCCCGGCGCGTGACACCGGCCGACGCCGCCTGAAAGCTATTTCAGCCAGGCGGCGAGACGGTCCATGCCCTCCGCCATGTCGGCCTCGGTGCCGGCGAAGGAGAAGCGCATGAAGGCGTGGCCGCGGACCTGGTCGAAATCGGCGCCCGGCGTCGCGGCAACGCCGGCCTCGGCCAGCATGCGCCGGGTGAACGCGATGGAATCGTTGGAGAAGCGGCGGACCGAGGCATAGACGTAGAAGGCGCCATCGACCGGCAGATGCTCGTCGAAGCCGATCGCCGGCAGCCGCTCCAAGAGCAGGCGGCGGTTGGCGGCATAGCCGTCGCGGATGCGGTCGAGCTCCTCGCTCGCCTCGAAGGCGGCAATCGCCGCGCGCTGGGAGATGTCCGGCGCGGAGATGTAGAGGTTCTGCGCGATGCGCTCGACCGGGCGGATAAGCGGCTCGGGCAGCACCATCCAGCCCACCCGCCAGCCGGTCATGCAGTAATATTTGGAGAAGGAATTGATGACGATGGCATCGCCCGAAGTGGCGAGCGCCGTCGCCGCCGTGCCGGCATAGACCAGACGGTGGTAGATCTCGTCGGAGATGAACTGGATGTCGAGGTCGTCGGCTGCGGCAATAAGCGCGGCCAGCGCCTCGGGCGTCATCATGGTGCCGCTGGGATTGGCGGGGCTGGCGACCAGGACGCCGGCGAGCGGCGCTTGCAGCGTGGGCGCGCGCCAGCATTTCGGGCGTCAGCACATGGCGGGTGGAGGCGTCGGTCTCGATCTCCACAACCTCAAGGCCGAGCGCCCTCAACAGGTTCTTGTAGGCCGGATAGCCGGGTGCGGCGATCGCCACCCGCTCGCCGGCATCGAAGGCGCCGAGGAAGGCCAGGTTGAAGGCGGCCGAGGAGCCGGTGGTCACCACGATGCGCTCGGGGGGAATGTCGAGGCCGTAGGCTTCCGCATAGTGGCGGGAAATCCGCGCCCGGAGCGCCCGCGAGCCCAAAGCCTCGGTGTAGCCGAAGTGCCCCTCCGCGATCGCCGCGCTGACCGCCGCCAGCACGGTTTCCGGCGCCCGCGCCCCCGGCTGGCCGACTTCCATGTGGATGACGCGCGCCCCGGCGTGCTCGCGGTCGGCGGCGGCGCGCATGACGTCCATGACGATGAAGGGCTGGATCTCGCTGCGCCGCGAGGCGTGTGGCCGGCGGCTCATGCCTCAGCCTCCCCGCCCCACGCCAACGTCTTGCTGCCGCCCAATTTCCCGGCCATGGCCATGCCCTGGCAGAGGGTCGCGTTGACCCGCCCGCGGGGGCTCCCTAACGTGTCCGAACCGCGGCAGGAACAATAGACATCGAGGCCGGCACAGACGATGCGACACGCAGCGGTCCCTAGCAGGTCCAAGAAGCCCTGGAAAGTCCCGACGCGGATCGCGGCGGGCGCGCTGGCGCTGGTGCTCGCCTTGCCGCCCCCGGTGGCCTTCGCCGACGATCGCATCGCCACCGTCCGCGATGCCGAGACCGAGGCCCTGATTGCCGATTATCTGCGGCCGATCATCAAGGCCGCCGGCCAGCAGATGCCCAAGATCCTGCTGATCAACAGCCAGACCTTCAACGCCTTCGTCACCACCGAGCACCGGCTGTTCATCAACGTCGGCACGATCATCAAGTCCGACACGCCCAACGAGCTGATCGGCGTGCTCGCCCACGAGACCGGCCACATCGCCCACAACGACGTCGCCCGCATGAAGCAGGCGATCGCCGACACCAGCGCCGCGCTGCTGCTGGCGACCATCGCCGGCGTCGGCATCGGCGCCGCCGGCGCGGCGGCCGGGGCCGGTCAGGCGGCCGGCGGCGCCGCCACCGGCATCCTCACCGGCGGCGCCAGCATCGCCGAGCGCAGCCTGCTGCACTACCAGCGCGAGCAGGAGGCCGCCGCCGACCGCTTCGCCGTGGACTTCCTCAACAAGACCCACCAGTCCGGCGCCGGCATGCTCGCCGTGCTCGAGCGGCTCGCCAATGACAGCCTGATGGACGCCCGCAACGCCAACCCATACCTGCTCAGCCACCCGCTGCCGCGCCAGCGCATCGCCACCCTCGAGCAGCTCGTCCACGCCAGCCCCTATCTCAACCAGAAGGATCCGCCGGCGCTGCAGGAGCGCCACGACCTCGTGCGCGCCAAGCTGGTCGGCTTCACCTGGTCGCCGCTGCAGGTCATGCGGCGCTACCCGCTGAGCGACAACAGCCTGCCGGCGCTCTATGCCCGGGCGATCGCCACCTATCGCAACGGGCGGGCGGTCGACGCCCTGAAGCAGGTCGCCGAGCTCATCCGCCAGCGCCCCAACGACCCGTATTTCTGGGAGCTGGACGGGCAGATCCTGCTCGAGACCGGCAAGCCCAAGGACGCCCTTGGCCCGCTGCGCAAGGCGGTTGCGCTCGCCCCCAGCGCCAACCTCATCAAGGTGCTGCTCGGCCAGGCGCTGGTCGCCATCGGCAGCCCCGCCGACGCCAGCGAGGCGGTCACCCTTCTGTCGGCGGCGGTGATCAACTACCCTGACCTGCCCGGCGGCTACCACGCTTTGGCGCGCGCCTACGCCATCCAGAACAACGTCCCCATGGCCCAACTCGCCACCGCCCAGGGCCTGTTCATCGAAGGCGCCATCAGGGACGCCCAGATCCAGGCCACCCGGGCACAAGCAAAGTTGAAGCCCGGCAGCCCGGCCTGGCTTCGCGCCGACGACATCGTGTCCTATAAACCGCCCAAATAGGCCGAGGATTGCTCCGCAATCCTGACCCTGCCGCTTTGGAGACATCCATGAACCCGCGCATCACAGCCGCCATCGCCCTGGTCGGCGCCCTCGCCGTCGGCGGGGTCGGCTACCTCGTCGGCACCAGCCACAACCGCCCTCCCCCGGCAGCGGCGGACACCGCCGCCCCGGCCGCCGACGCCACGTCGGTTACCGCCGGCCTCGCCAAGATGGCCGAATTCTCGAGCGACCAGCGCAAGGAGCTGGAAGGCATCATCCGCAACTACCTGATCGCCAATCCGCAGGTCATCGCCGATGCCATCACCGAGCTGCAGCGCAAGCGCGATGCCGCCGCCCAGCTCGCCCAGGTGAAGGCCATCCAGGACTCGGCCAACCTGATCTTCGCGTCCAAGCACCAGGTCGTGCTCGGCAACCCCGACGGCAAGGTCACCCTGGTCGAGTTCTTCGACTACAACTGCACCTATTGCCGGCGCGCCGAGGCCGACATGAAGAAGCTGATGACCGACAACCCCAATCTGAGGGTGGTGCTCAAGCAGTTCCCGGTGCTCGGCCCCGGCTCGGTCGAGGCGGCCAAGGTGGCGGTCGCGCTGCAGATGACCGCGCCGGACAAATATGCCGACTTCCACGACGCCATGCTGAGCGAGCCTGGCCAGACCAACGGCGACAAGGCGCTGGCCGTTGCCGCCAGTCTCGGCGTCGATACGGCCGCGCTGAAGGCCAAGCTCGATTCGGACGAGGTGAAGCAGACCATCACCGAATCCTACGATCTGGCCGGCAAGCTCGACCTCACCGGCACGCCGAGCTACGTCACCCACAAGGAGGTCATCGTCGGCGCCGTCGGCTACGACGCGCTCAAGGCCAAGATCGACGCGCTGGCCAGCGCCTGCGCCACGGATGCCTGCTAGGGACGGTCCGGGCGGGCTTTCCCTCTGCCCGGCAACCCCCTATAACCGCGCCATTTCGAGCGGCGGCCCGCATGGCTGCCGCCGTGATGGAAATGAGCGCTGATGGCGGTCCCGATTCTCATCCTCAACGGCCCCAACCTCAACCTGCTCGGCACGCGCGAGCCCGGCGTCTACGGCGCCACGACGCTCGCCGACATCGAGCGCGACTGCGGCGCAGCCGGCAGGAAGCTTGGGCTCGCGGTCGATTTCCGCCAGTCCAACCACGAAGGCGTGCTGGTCGACTGGATCCAGGAGGCGCGGAGCACGGCCAAGGGCATCGTCATCAATCCCGGCGCCTATACGCACACCTCGGTCGCCATCCACGATGCGATTCGCGCCGTCGGCCTGCCGGTGATCGAGGTGCATCTCTCCAACATATTCGCCCGCGAGGAATTCCGGCATCATTCCTACGTCTCGCCGGTCGCCGTCGGGACCATCTGCGGCCTGGGAGCGCAGGGCTACCTGCTCGCCCTCGAGGCCATGCAGACGCTCACCGCCAACGACAAGAAGACCAACAAACGCAAGGGGGGCTGATGGCTGAGAACAAATCCATCGTCGACCAGGACCTCATCCGCCAGCTGGCCGAGCTCCTCAACGAGACCGGCCTGACCGAGATCGAGGTCGAACACGACAATACCCGCATCAGGATCGCGCGCAGCCTCACCATCACGGCGGCACCGGTCGTGGCGCCCGCTACCCCTGCCGCCGAGCCGCGCCCAGGCGAGGAGCGTGCGGGCGAGCCGGCCAGCCGTGCCGGCACGCTCACCTCGCCGATGGTCGGCACCGCCTATCTTTCGCCCGAGCCCGGCGCCCGCCCCTTCGTCGATGTCGGCGACCGGGTGAGCGAGGGCCAGACCGTGCTGATCATCGAGGCCATGAAGACGATGAACCAGATCCCGGCACCGCGCTCGGGCACGGTCGTCGAAATCCTGGTCGATGACGCCCAGCCCGTCGAATTCGGCGAGCCGCTGATGATCATCGAATGACCGCGGCGCCGCGCTTGTTCAACAAGATCCTGATTGCCAACCGCGGCGAGATCGCGCTCCGCGTCCTGCGCGCCTGCAAGGAACTCGGCATCGCCACCGTGGCGGTCCATTCCACCGCCGATGCCAACGCCATGCACGTTCGGCTCGCCGACGAGAGCGTCTGCATCGGCCCGCCGCCGGCACGCGACTCCTACCTCAACATCCCCTCACTGCTTGCCGCCTGCGAGATCACCGGCGCCGATGCCGTCCATCCCGGCTACGGCTTCCTGTCGGAGAATGCGCGCTTCGCCGAGATCCTGGCGGCACACGGCATCGTCTTCATCGGCCCCAGCGCCGAACACATCCGCATCATGGGCGACAAGATCGAGGCCAAGCGCACCGCCGCCCGCCTCGGCATCCCCGTGGTGCCGGGCTCCGAGGGCGCCGTCTCCGACGACGCCACCGCGCGCAAGATCGCCGGCGACATCGGCTATCCGGTTCTCATCAAGGCAGCCGCCGGCGGCGGCGGGCGCGGCATGAAGGTGGCGCGCGCCGCCGACGAGCTGGCCACCGCCCTGTCGACGGCCCGCGCCGAGGCACGCTCCTCCTTCGGCGACGACGCCGTCTATATCGAGAAGTATCTCGCCGCCCCGCGCCACGTCGAGGTCCAGGTCATGGGCGACGGCAAGGGCGGCGGCGTCCACCTCGGCGAACGCGACTGCTCGCTCCAGCGCCGCCACCAGAAGGTGATGGAGGAATCGCCCTCGCCGGTGATCAATCCCGAGCAGCGCGCCCGCATCGGCGGCATCGTCGCCAAGGCCATCGGCGACCTCGGCTATGCCGGCGCCGGCACCGTTGAGTTCCTCTACGAGAACGGCGAGTTCCACTTCATCGAGATGAACACCCGCCTGCAGGTCGAGCACCCGGTGACCGAGGCGGTGACCGGCATCGACCTGGTCAACGAGCAGATCCGCGTCGCCGCCGGCCTCGGCCTCTCCTTCACCCAGGACGAGGTGAGGTTCGACGGCCACGCCATCGAGTGCCGCATCAATGCCGAGGACCCGAGGACCTTCATGGCCTCGCCCGGCAAGATCACCTACTACCACCCGCCGGGGGGCCTCGGCGTGCGCGTCGATTCAGCCGTCTATCAGGGCTATTCCATCCCGCCCTTCTACGACAGCCTGATCGGCAAGCTGATCGTCCACGGCCGCAGCCGGCAGGAATGCATGATGCGCCTCAACCGGGCGCTCGACGAATTCGTGGTCGACGGCATCAAGACGACGATCCCGCTGTTCCGCGACCTCGTCCACGATGACGACGTGATATCCGGCAACTACGACATCCACTGGCTGGAGAAGCGTCTGGCAAGCGGCTAGGCGGTTTCCTAGATTGTCCGCCATGGCCGCGCCCGACGAGCTATCGCTGGAAATCACGCCGCAGGTCCTGCTCAAGGCCTATGCGCTCGGCATCTTCCCCATGGCCGAGTCGGCGGACGACCCCAGCCTCTACTGGATCGAGCCGGAAAGCCGCGGAATCCTGCCGCTCGACCGCTTCCACGTTCCCCGGCGGCTGGCCCGCACCGTCGCCTCCGGCCACTTCGACATCCGCGTCGACACCGATTTCTCCGCCGTCATCGACGGCTGTGCCGGCGCCACGCTTCAGCGTCCGAAGACCTGGATCAACCAGCGCATCCGCAAGCTCTATGGCGACCTCTACGCGATCGGCGCCGCCCACACGGTGGAGACCTGGCGGGACGGCGTCCTGGTCGGCGGGCTCTACGGGGTGAGCCTCGGCGCCGCCTTCTTCGGCGAGAGCATGTTCTCGCGCGAGCGCGACGCCTCCAAGGTGGCCCTGGTCCACCTGGTCGAGCGGCTGAAGGCCGGCGGCTACACCCTGCTCGACACCCAGTTCACCACGCCGCACCTGAAGCAGTTCGGCGCCATCGACGTCGACCGCGCCCACTATCAGCGCCTGCTCGACGACGCCATCGACCGCGACGCGGACTTCTTCCGTCTGAGTTAGGTCCTACTTCTTCTTGGCCGCCGGCGGGGGCACGTCCGACTTCGTCTTGCAGTCGGTCAGCCACACGTCATAGACGGCGTTGTCGACGGCGTGCAGGCCGGGGCTGTCGGCGAACATCCAGCCGGTGAAGACACGCTGGATCTTGCGGGCGAGCGTGATCTCGTCGACCTCGACGAAGGCATCGGTGCGCGGCTCCTCGGTCGGCGGGCGCGTGTAGCACACCCGCGGCGTCACCTGCAGCGCGCCGAACTGGACGGTCTCGTTGATGTAGACGTCGAAGTTGATGATGCGCCCGGTGATCTTGTCGAGGCCGGCGAAGACAGCGACCGGATTGGAGAGATGGGTCGGCTCGGGCCCCGCCGGGACATCGGAGGGCACCTGCGCGTCCGGTGCCGGCTGCTGCGCGTCCGGCGCAGGCTGCTGCGCGTCGGGGATCGGCTGCAGCGCGTCGGGCGCGAACCGGTCGGCCGGCGGCTGCATTTGCGGCACCTGGAGGATCTGAGCCGTCACCGGCCCGGCCGCCACGAAAGCGGTCGCGGCAACAAGGCCCACGACCCGGAGAAGCTGACCTGAAATCATGATCCCGCGCATCTTGGCCAAGACGGGCGGTGACCTAGCACGGGAATCCGGCGACGAAAAGGCGAAGGGGACGCCGTGGCAGAGCCTCACCACGAGTCATCGCCCCCTTGCGGGGGAGAATAGCGGAGCCCGGTTTCGCACACTGGCGAAACCGTTGGCGAAGCTCAGAGGGGGGTGGAGGCACCGCGTTGCCAAGCCCCCTCACCCTGTTTTTCTAGGCTCGCTCTCGCTCGCCAAGAAAAACAGCCCTCTCCCGCAAGGGGAGAGGGAGAGACCTGGTCAGACTCGTCACCAAGCGGCGAACACGTCTACAGCGTTGCCGGCGCCATTTCGCCCATCCAGGCAGCCAGCGCGTCGGCCTCCCCTTGGGTGAAGTGGAAGCCGAGGCGGGTACGCCGCCACAGCACGTCCTCCGCCGTCATCGCCCATTCGTCGTGGCGCAGGTAATCGACCTCGGCCGCCGTGAGGTCGGCGCCGAAGCAGGGGCCGAGGTCGGCGAAATTGCGGGCGCCGGTGAGGATCGTCGAGGCGCGCGTGCCGTAGGTGGTGACCAGGCGATGGGCGGTGTCCTCGCTGAGGAAGGGATAGGCGGCACGCAGCGCCAGGCAGAGGTGGGAGGCACCCGACCCCGGCGGGAAGTTGCCGCCGGGCAGAGTTGCGTCCGCCGTCCACGGCGGCAGCACCTCGCGGAACCGGGCCAGCCGGTCGACCACCTCCTCGGCGATCCGGCGATGGGTGGTGAGCCTGCCGCCGAACACGGAGAGCAGCGGCGGCGCCCCGGGGATGGCATCGACCACCACCGCATGGTCGCCGCTGGAAAGCGCGCGGTCGGCAGGCATGGCGATGACGCAGGCGAGCCGCTGGACGATGTCCTCGCGCACCACCGGTTCGCTCAGATACTGGTTGGCGACATCGAGGAGCCAGGCGACATCGCGCGGGGTCACCTCGGCGGCGCTGGCGTCGCCTTCGTGGCGGGCAACCACCGGGCCGATCAGCACGAAGCCCGGCTCATGCGGCACCACGTGCACGACGCGGCCGCTGGCGACCGGCAGGGCATAGCCGATGCCGCGGTCCTGGTCGCGCCTGACCACGATCTGGCTGAAGCGCATGAGGCGGCGCGGCGTGCGCCGGCTGGTGTGGATGACATGGTCGAGCACCTCGCCGGCCTGGCCGCCGGCGGCATTGATGAGGATGCGCGCCAGCACCACCGTCCATTCACCGTCGATCCCCGATTCCAGCGACAGGCGCCAGTGGTCGCGCTCGCGCTCGGCGACGACGCAGCGCAGGCGCGGGTTGATGCTCGCCCCGCGCGACTGCGCATCGAAGGCGTTGGCGATCGCCAGGCGGCTATCGTCGGCGATGCAATCGGAGAAGGCGAAGCCGCGGGTGAAGTGGAGATGCAGGGCTTCGTCGGCATCGCGGTGCTCGAGGTCGAGCCGGCGGGAGCGCGGCAGCGCCCGCCCCCCCAGCCAGTCATAGGCGGCGAGACCGAGGCCCACCGCCCAGCGCGGCCACAGTTTCTCGTGATGGGGCAGGATGAAGGTGAGCGGCCGCACCAGGTGCGGCGCCGAGCGCATGAGGATTTCGCGCTCGCACAGCCGCGTGCGCAGCGGCCCCCAGTTCAGCTTGCCGAGATGGTGCAGCCCGCCATGCACGACCCGGTCGGTGGCCGCCGTCGCGGCACCGCCGATGTCGCCTTCGTCGCACAGGAACGTGGTCAGGCCGCGCCCGGCGGCATCGCGCGCGATCGCCGCGCCGATCAGGCCGCCGCCGATGATGGCGAGATCGTAGACCTGCTCGTACAACCGCGTCACCCGCTCCGGCTAGCCAGGTCAAACCCATCCCCGGGGCGAAGAATACCACGGCAGTGATTCGGGCGCGCGGGTGGTCGTCCCAATCGGGGTCCACTCGCAAGGCCGCGTCGCAACCGTTCGCTCTCCCCGGCGGGGCGAGGTGAAGGGGTTCGGCAGCGCCGCTCAGAATCAATCCAGCTCACACCAGCGTGCGCGAGATCGCTTTGGTGACGTCGGCGAGCTTGGGCAGGAAACGGTCGCGGAGATCGGCCTGCGAGGTGCGCCCGGCATGGGCGGAGAGGTTGATGGCGCCGACATTGACCCCTGCCCGGGTCACCACCGGCATGGCGATCGAGCGCAGTCCCTGCTCCAGCTCCTCGTCGACGATGGAATAGCCCTGCGCATGGTCGGCATTGATGCGTTCGATGAGCTGCTCCGGATCGGTGATGGTGTGCTCAGTGTGGGCCTTGAGCGTGGCCGCCGCCACGCGGGCGCGGAGGTCGGCCTCGCCGAGATAGCCGAGCTGGATGCGCCCGAGCGAGGTGTGGAAGGCCGAGAGCCGCGTGCCCACCGCAATGGTCGTCGACATCAGCCGGTGCGGCGCCGGCATGCGCGCCACATAGACGATCTCGCCTTCCTGCAGGATCGCCGCCGAGCAGGATTCGCGCAGCGCGTGGCTGAGCTCCTTCATCAGCGGCTCGGCACGGTCGATCCAGCTCTGCGTCGACAGATAGGCGAAGCCCAGTTCGAGGATGCGCGGCGCCAGCGAGAAGCGCCGTCCGTCCTGGGCGACATAGCCGAGCTCGGTCAGCGTCCTCAGCACCCGGCGGGCCGCCGCGCGCGTGAGCCCGCTGGTCTCCGCCGCCTCCGACAGGCTCATGCTCGGCCGCTGCTCGCCGAAGGCGCCCAGCACCGCCAGGCCCTTGGCCAGCGTCGCCATGAACTCCTTGTCGCCGCCCGCGCGCACCGCGACATTATTCTGGGCATCCGTCGACGATTGCTGGGAATGCGGCGTTGACACTCGACGGCCCCTCGCAGAAAATGGTCGATATCCGAACGACTGTTCGATATTCGAACGATATCTTGGGGAGGTCAAGGGGTGAAGTACCCGCGGCGGAGGGCAGGACCGGCGCGATGACGTTTTCCGCCCTCGATTCCGGGCTGACCGGCCCGCTCTTTGCCAGCGATGCCATGCGCGCGGTGTTTTCCGACCGCGCGAGGCTGGCTGCCATGCTGGCCGCCGAGACGGCGCTGGCCCGCGCCGAAGGTGCCGCCGGCCTGGTGCCCAAGGGTTTGGCACCGGCGCTGGCCCGGATCAAGGCCGACGACCTCGACATCGCGGCGCTGGGCGCGCGCACGCGCGACGCCGGCGTCGTCGCCATTCCCTTCGTCAAGGCGGTCGAGGCGCTGCTGCCGGACAAGCTGCGCGCCCATGTCCACAAGGGCGCCACCAGCCAGGACATCGTCGACACGGCGCTGGTTCTGCAGATGGCGGACGCCTTCGGCCTGATCGCCGCCGACCTGGTTGCGATCATCGACGGCCTCGCCGCGCTGGCGCGGAAGCACGCGCGCACGCCTTGCGTCGGGCGCACCTACGGCCAGCACGCCGCGCCGATCACCTTCGGCGCTGTCGCCGGGACGTGGCTCTCCGGCATCGCCGAGGTGGCGGCCGAACTGCCGGCGCTCAGCGAAAGAACTCTGGTCGCCTCTCTCGGCGGCCCGGTCGGCACGCTCGCCGGCCTTGGCGCGGCAGCGGCGGCGGTGAGCGCCGGCTTCGCCAGGGAACTGAAGCTCGGCGTCGCGCCGGTCGCCTGGCACACCAACCGCGCCCGCATGGTCAAGGTCGGCGCGTGGCTGGCGACGCTGATCGCAACGCTCGCCCGCATGGCGACCGACGTGGTGTTCCTCTCCGCGACCGAGGTCGGCGAGGTGGGCGAGGCGCCGGCCGAGGGCCGCGGCGGCTCGTCGGCCATGCCGCACAAGCAGAACCCGCTCTCCTCCGCCGTGATCCTCGCCGCCCACGCCGCCGCACCGGGCTTCGTCGTCACGTTGCTGAACGCCGCCGCCTCCGGCCAGCAGCGCCCCGCCGGCCTGTGGCAGGCGGAGTGGCACGCCCTGCCCGCGCTCTTCGGGCTTGCCTCCGGCGCATTGCGTGAGGCCAGGCGCCTGGCCGAGAGCCTCGCGGTCGACGGCCGGCGCATGCGCGCCAACCTCGCCATGACCAACGGCCTCATCTTCGCCGATGCCGCCGCCACGGCGCTCGCCGGCAGGATGGGCCGCAGCAAGGCGCAGGCGATGGTCAAGACGGCAGCGGCCGAGGTGCGCGCCACGGGCGAGCCGCTCAAGACCGTGCTCGCCCGAGCCGGCGCCCCCGCCGCATTGCTCGACGCCGCCTTCGACCTGAGGCCGGCAACGGCCGCCGGCGCGACCGCTGCTCTCTCGGCGGTTCGCGAGGCTGAGGCCGTCAAACGCCACCTTGAGGAAGCTCTGACCATGCCGACCGTCACCGTCAACGGCGTCGATCTCTTCTACGATCTTGCCGGACCGAAGGGCCTGCCGACCGTCGTCTTCTCCAATTCGCTGGGCTCGCACAATCGAGATGTGGGACGGCGTTGCCGAGGCGCTCGCCGGGCGCTTCCGCGTGCTGCGCTACGACATGCAAGGGCACGGCCGCTCCGGCTCACGCGACCAGCCCACCACCATCGACGACCTCGCCGACGACCTCGCCGGCCTGCTCGAGACGCTCGATATCGCAGAGGCCCATGTCGTCGGCCTGTCGCTGGGCGGCATGACGGCGCAGGCCTTCGCCGCCCTCCATCCCGAGCGGACGGCAAGCCTGGTGCTGATGGCGACGTCGGCCCACCTGCCGCCGCCGGATTTCTGGCGCCAGCGGGCGGCCACCGTGGTCGATGCCGGTCCGGAAGCGGTGGTCGATACCATCGTGCCGCGCTGGTTCACGCCCGCCTTCCAGGAGCGCGACCCGGCGGCGGTGCGGCGCATCCGCGATCTCTTCCTCGAGTCGGAGCGCCATGGCTATGCCCGCTGTTGCGAGGCGATCGCCGACATGGACCTCCGCCAGCGCATCAAGACGATCACCGCGCCGACGCTGGTGATGGTCGGCGCCGACGATCACGTCGCGCCGCTGGCCATGGGCGAAGACATCCGCAGCCGTATCAAGGGCGCCGAGATGGTGGTCATCGCCGATTGCGCCCACCTGATGTCGGTCGAGCAGCCGGCCGATTGCGGCAGTCACATCGCTGCCTTCCTCGCGCGCCACGCGCCGGGCGCGCCGACGGGCGATTTCGCCGAGGGCCTTGCCATCCGCCGCTCGGTGCTGGGCGGGGCCCATGTCGACCGCTCGCTCGACAATGCCGGCGCCTTCGGCATGCCCTGGCAGGACTTCATCACCCGCGTCGCCTGGCACGACGCCTGGGGCGACCCGACACTGCCGCGCAAGACCCGCTCGCTGCTGACGCTGGTGATGATGATCGCGCTCCACCGCGAGGAGGAGTTCAAGCTGCACATCCGCCCGGCACTCGCCAATGGCGTGACCGTGGAGGAGCTGCAGTCGCTCATCCGCCACGCCGCCGTCTATGCCGGCATCCCCGCCGGCAACGCCGCCATGCGCTGGGTGCGCGAGGTTCTCGGAGACGAACTGAAGTGATGGCGGCGCGTAACCTCCTTCTTCCCCCTCCCCTGCAAGGGGAGGGTCGGACCGCGCAGCGGTCCAGGGAGGGGTCATGCGCGTCCGGCCGGTTGACCCCCACCCGGTTGGCTTCGCCAACCGACCTCCCCCTTCCAGGGGGAGGAGAAGACCAGAGACCGCATATGTGCCGGAGTGATTGCTGATGGCCGAATTCCTGTCCCTCCATGATGCGGTCGCCGCCCATCTCAAGGACGGTGATAGCGTCGCCATGGAGGGCTTCACCCATCTCATCCCCTTTGCCGCCGGGCACGAGGTCATCCGCCAGGGGCGGACCGGGCTGACGCTCATCCGCATGACCCCGGATCTCATCTACGACCAGATGATCGGCATGGGCTGCGCCGACCGGCTGATCTTCTCGTGGGGCGGCAATCCCGGCGTCGGCTCGCTCCACCGCATGCGCGATGCGGTCGAGAACGGCTGGCCGAAGCCGCTTGCCATCGAAGAGCATTCGCACGCGGCACTCGCCAATGCCTATGACGCCGGCGCCGCCAACCTGCCCTTCGCCGTCTTCCGCGGCTACAAGGGCGTCGGCCTCACCGCCGTCAATGCCAACATCCGCTCGGTCACCTGCCCCTATACCGGCGAGGTGTTGGCGACCGTGCCGGCCATCCGCCCCGACGTCGGCGTCATCCACGCGTTGCGCGCCGACCGCGCCGGCAACGTTCTGCTCGAAGGCATCGTCGGCGTGCAGAAGCAGGTGGTGCTGGCGGCGAAGCGCTCCATCGTCACCGTCGAGGAGATCGTCGACGATCTCGGCGCGCCGAGCACCAACTCGGTGATCCTGCCGCACTGGACGGTCACCGCCATCGCCGCTGTGCCGGGCGGCGCCTACCCCTCCTACGCCCACGGCTACTACAAGCGCGCCAACGCCTTCTACAAAGCGTGGGACACCATCGCCCGCGACCGCGACACCTTCCTCGCCTGGATGAACGAGAACGTGCTGGCCCGCAGGGCCGAAGACTTCGCCGCCTATGCCCGGAGGGCGGCGTGACCGACGCCTACACCCCCACCGAGATCATGACCGTCGCGGCGGCCCGCGCGCTCGGCAATGACGACGTCGTCTTCGTCGGCATCGGCGCGCCCTCGGCCGCCTGCAACCTCGCCCGCCTGACCCACGCGCCCAAGATCACGCTGATCTACGAGTCGGGCACCATCGACACCAAGCCGGACGTGCTGCCGCTCTCCATCGGCGACGGCGAACTGTGCGAGACGGCGCTGACCACCGTCTCGGTGCCCGAGATGTTCCGCTACTGGCTGCAGGGCGGGCGCATCACGGTGGGCTTCCTCGGCGGCGCCCAGATCGACCGCTACGCCAACCTCAACACCACCGTCGTCGGAAGCTACGACCATCCCAAGGTGCGGCTGCCGGGTGGCGGCGGTGCGCCGGAGATCGCGGCAAACTGCGGGCAGATATTCATAACGATGGCGATGTCGCCGCGGGCCTATGTTCGGAAGCTCGACTTCATCACCTCGCTCGGCCACGGCAGCGGACCGGGAAGCCGCGCCGCGCTGGGCCTGAAGACGCGCGGGCCGACCCGCGTCGTCACCGACCTCTGCGTCCTGGAGCCCGACCCGGCGACCTGCGAGCTGACCGTGGTGTCGCTCCATCCCGGCGTCAGCCGCGAGGCGGTGCAGGCACAATGCGGCTGGCAACTGAAGTTCGCCGACGATGCCGCCCAGACGCCGCCGCCGAGCGCGGACGAACTCGGCTTGTTGCGCGAGTTGCAGGCGCGCACCGCCAGGGCCCACGGAGGCGACGCATGAGCCGCGATGCCTATATCTGCGACGCGCTGCGCACACCTATCGGCCGCTTCGGCGGGGCACTTGCGAGCGTGCGCGCCGACGACCTCGCCGCCATCCCGATCCGTGCCCTGCTTTCCCGCCACGCCGGCCTCGCCGAGGCGGTCGAGGAAGTGATCCTCGGCTGCGCCAACCAGGCCGGCGAGGACAACCGCAACGTCGCCCGCATGGCGGCGCTGCTTGCCGGCCTGCCCGACAGCGTGCCTGGCACCACCATGAACCGGCTGTGCGCCTCGGGCATGGACGCGGTCGGCACCGCCGCCCGCGCCATCCGCGCCGGCGAGCTGGACGTGGTCATCGCCGGCGGGGTCGAATCCATGACCCGCGCGCCGCTGGTCATGGGCAAGGCCGAGGCCGCCTTCCAGCGCAGCGCGACGATCGAGGACACCACCATCGGCTGGCGCTTCATCAACCCTCTGATGAAGGCCCAGTACGGCGTTGATTCGATGCCGGAAACCGCCGAGAACGTCGCCGACGACTACCAGGTGAGCCGCGCCGACCAGGACGCCTTCGCGCTGCGCTCGCAGGAGCGCGCCAGGGACGCCATGGCAGGCGGCGCGCTCGCCGACCGCATCGTCGGCGTCGCAACGCCGGGCAACCGCAAGACCGGCCCGGTGACGGTGACCACCGACGAGCACCCCCGCCCCGACACGACCGCGGCGGCGCTCGCCAAGCTGAAGCCGATCGTGCGCGCCGACGGCACGGTGACCGCCGGCAACGCCTCCGGCGTCAACGACGGCGCCCAGGCGCTCGTCATCGCCTCCGGCGAGGCAGCGGAGCGGCTCGGGCTGACCCCGCTGGCGCGCATCGCCGGCATGGCGACGGCGGGCGTGCCGCCGCGCGTCATGGGCATCGGCCCGGTGCCGGCGACGCGCAAGCTCATGCAGCGCCTCGGCCTCGGCATCGCCGATCTCGACCTGATCGAGCTCAACGAAGCCTTCGCCAGCCAGTCGCTCGCCTGCCTGCGCGAATTCGGCCTGGCCGACGATAGCGCCCACGTCAATCCGCATGGCGGCGCCATCGCCTTCGGCCACCCGCTCGGCATGTCCGGCGCCAGGCTCGCCGCCGACGTGGCGATCGAACTCACCCGGCGCGGGGGGCGCTGGGGCCTGGCCACCATGTGCGTCGGCGTCGGCCAGGGCGTCGCACTGGCCCTGGAAAGGGCCACCTGAGGAATATTGGACAGAGGGGAGGAACCCGTGACAACCGCCTATCCGCTGGAGAGCCTCGAGGCTCATCCGAAATACCTGTCGCCCGGCTACAAATCGACGGTGCTGCGCTCGCCCAAGCGGCCGCTCATCATCCTGCCGCACACCATGAGCGAGCTGACCGGGCCGATCTATGGCCACGAGGCGGTCAAGGAGAACGATTCCGACCTCACCAAGCAGCACAGCGGCGAGCCGCAGGGCGAGCGCATCATCGTCTCCGGCACAGTGATGGACGAGGACGGCCGGCCGATCCCCAACACGCTGATCGAGATCTGGCAGGCCAACGCCGCCGGCCGCTACATCCACGTCGTCGACCAGCACCACGCGCCGCTCGACCCGAATTTTTCCGGCGCCGGCCGCTGCGTCACCGACTCGAAGGGCCGCTACACGTTCACCACCGTCAAGCCCGGCGCCTACCCGTGGAAGAACCACCACAACGCCTGGCGGCCGAACCACATCCACTTCTCGCTGTTCGGGCCGAGCTTCCTCACCCGCCTGGTCACCCAGATGTACTTCCCCGGCGACCCGCTGATCCCGCTCGATCCGATCGCCAATTCGGTGACCGACGCACGAGCGCTGCAACGCATGATCGCGGTCTTCGACCTGGAGACCACCGTGCCCGAATGGGCGCTCGGCTACCGCTTCGACATCGTGCTGCGCGGCCACGCCAGCACCCCCTTCGAGGATCCGCACCATGGCTGATCACGGCATCACCCCGTCGCAGACGGTCGGCCCCTATTTCGCCTATGCCCTCACCCCGGGCGACACCTATTCGCTGACAGCGCTCGTCGGCAACGACCTGGTCACCGCGGACGCGGTCGGCCATCCGATCGTCATCGAGGGCCGCGTCACCGACGGCGACGGTGCCCCGGTGCCCGACTGCTTCCTTGAGGTGTGGCAGGCCGACGGCGCCGGCCGCTATCCCGGCCAGCCGGGCCAGAAGCCCAACACCACCTTCAAGGGCTTCGGCCGCGGCGAGGCCGACAAGGACGGCCGCTACCACTTCCACACGGTCAAGCCCGGCCCGGTGCCGGGGCTGGACGGCAAGATGCAGGCGCCGCACATCAATGTCGGCGTCTTCGCCCGCGGCGTGCTCCGCCGCATGTTCACCCGCATCTATTTCGCCGACGAGGCGGCCAATGCCGGCGACGCCATCCTGGCGCTGGTGCCGGAGGACCGCCGCGCGACGCTGATCGCCAAGCGCGACGGAGAAGCCAAGGGCGCCCCGCGCTACGTCTTCGACGTGCACCTGCAGGGCGACGACGAGACGGTGTTCTTCGAGGCGTGAGGCCGACGGCGCGACATGGGTCTGCGTCGTCACTCCTCCTTCATCTGGTTGATGCGGGCCATCGTCAGATAGAGCATGCAATAGCCGTCCATCAGCATGCTGTTCGGCCGGCTAAGGTCGATCTTGTCGGACGGACACGCCGCCCGGCGCAGCGCCAGCCACGCCCGTTGGCGCTGCTTCTCGGCCGGATCCTGGGCCAGCTTGCGCACATAGATCCGCGCCATGACGCCATCGAAGCGCGCCAGCGTTGGGAACCGGCAGATGACCTGAGCCGCCGGGTCGAGTTTGCCGCCGCAATCGAATGAGGCCGAGGTGACATCACGGTCCTCTTCGGGAATCGCCTTGTCCAACTGATCGCGATTGTCGATGGTGAGATCGGGCGCATTCGCCGCCTTGAACGGCACGGCCGGACCGAGAATCGTGAAGTTCGTGATCGGGAGCGGTGCATCGCCATCGATGCGGACCTCGCCGCCGGCGTAACTGCCGGTCGACTGGACAACCCACCTGCCCATCCGATCCCTGGAGAAATTGCAGGAAAAGGTTCCTGGCCCCGGGACTAGAACGTCATCGAGCGAGAAATCCCTGCCAAGGTCGGGTTGCAACCCGATAGTCCGGCCGACCTCCACCATATGCGCGCTGGCCAGACCGTCTCCGTCGAAGAAGTCCTGGAGGCCGTAGTCGAGGATAACGAACCCCGGAGTGTGCCCCTTCGTCTCGGCAAAATTCTCAGTCAGAACGAAAATGCAAGACGACGCTGCCGAGACGAGGTCGAGTTCACGCGGATAGCTGACGGAATCGACGAGCAGATCGGTCGGATCGGTGAAAAGCCGCGAGAAGCGATCGAGTTCGTAGAACTCCTTTGGTCCGTATCCGAGGAATTCGAAGACGGTGTTCGGCTGCACGTCCCACTGATCGATGCGGCGCTGCAATTCGCGGATCGTCTCGCGCGACTGGCTAAAGAACATCTCGGCAAGCACCGCAACGTCCAGACCCGCGGTGCTGAGATTTGCCGGTATCGCCGAGTTGAACGGCGCATGCAGGCCGAGCCGCCCATCGATGTGGAGTATCCTTGCCGGCTTGGCTGGCGTATGGCGCGCAACTTCCGTGTTTCCTGCCAGGAAGACGAGAGCGCACCCTGAGAGGCAGCTATCGCCCGGACCAACATAGGTTGCGATGCCGTTCTGACTGACGATGTCAGCGAGCTTGAGCGACTCGCCGAAAGCACCGCCCGGGCTGTTGAGTTCGATGACCGCGGTGTTGAAGAAGTCGAGGCCGGTCACCAGCGCCTCGAGCTTGGCCGCGTCGCCCGGCTCGATCGGCCCGTCCAGACGGATGAACCGTTCGCTGTCGAAGGCGAATTTCGCGGGCGCCACAGCCGATGCGTCGGCCGCAGACGATGCGTACGGATAGACAGGCGGATAGGGCGCGACATATGTCCCGCCCGGAGGATCGACGATGCGGATGTCGGCGGCCCGAGCTGACGCGTGTAGATTGACCAGGGCCGCGACCACCGCCGCCGGAATGGCGATTGCCGTGCGGCTCACATGCACGACAGCTGGTCCACGCGCACGACGCTGTCCGCCTGGGCAGCGATCGCCGCGGATTGCGAGGCTAAGCACTTCAGCTGCGCCCGCGTCAGAATAAGGACGCCGGTGACCGGGCTGCCGTTGGTCGCCTGCGCGCTCGCAGCCTGCTGCGGCAGGCCCGAATCCTGGACGCCTGAGGACATGGCGGCGGCCGCCGGCGAAGGGTCCGGGCAGGCATCAAGGAAGATGACCATCGGATCCTTGTCGAGCGCCAGGTAGACGCCAGCATTCTGGGCCAGGCAGGCGAGCTTGCTGCGGTCGACGAATATCCCGGGCCCGGCTGCCTGTGCTTCCCGACATATCGGCTGAATTGCCAAGACTATGACCGCCGTCAGGCAAGCAGTGCGGCAAAGCACACGATTCCTCCTGCGCTGGATGCTCGACATTGAATTTGTCCGACCTACGCGAAGAACGAGATACTGTGCCGACAAGGCAGCTTTACTTGATCAAGCATGCCCCCGAAATGCAAGCATTCATCCGGGCCGGCAGCCGGCCTGCAGGGCGACGACGAAACGGTGTTCTTCGAGGCGTGAAATTCGCCGTCACAACCCTCGGCAGTAACCGATTGGTAACCATAAAGGCCGAGGATATTTCTCGCGATTCGTCGCTTTCCTGCCGCAATCCGGCACTTGATAGAGCGACGTGCGGGCCAGATCAGCGCCTGCGCCGACGTTCCTGAAGAAGGGATACCGGTCAAATCGACAACTAAGGCCCGCCTTCTCCCAGCAAGGGGAGGCGGGCCTTCGTGCGTTTTGGGGCCCTTCCCCGCCCGCGGCCACACGAAAAAGCCGGGCGGCAGGGCCGCCCGGCTCGCGCATTGACTGCTGAGGCTCGCTGACGCCTAGAACGGCGAATCCGGGAAGTACCACTCGGCCGCGTTGTCCTTGGTGATCAGCGTCGCGTCGAGGATGTAGCTGCCGCCCACCGGAACCTGGTCGTAGAGGTGCGCCGCGGTCAGCTCAAGCGCGGTGCCGACCATCGACGGCGGATAGGCGACGTCCACCGGGACCATCTTGTCGCCGTCCATGACCTTCTTGACCATGTCCTTCATGCCGGCGCCGCCGACGATGTACTGGATGTCGGTGCGCTTGGCCTGCGCGATCGCCTGCAGCACGCCGACCGTCATGTCGTCGTCCTGGCACCACACGACGTCGATCTTCGGATACTTGGTCAGGTAGTCCTGCATGACCTTGAAGGCGTCGTCACGCGACCAGTTGCCGTACTGCTTCTCGAGCACCTTGACGTTGGAGCCCTTGATGGCGGCATCGAAGCCGTCCTGGCGCTGCTGGTCGATCGGGATCGGCAGGCCGCGGATGACCACCACGGAAGCGTCCGGGCTGTTCGCCTTGATGTAATCGCCGGCGACGGCGCCGAGCGCCGGGTTGTTGCCGGCGACGTAGAGGTCGCGCACCGAGGTATCGTTGTTGCTCGGCGAACGGTCGACCAGCGTGACGAAGGTGCCCTTCGACTTGACCTGCTTGATGGCGTTGACCAGCGGGTCCGGATCGGACGGCAGGATGACCAGCGCGTCGATGCCCTGCGTGCTCAGATCCTCAAGCGCGTTGGCCTGGGTGGCAGCGTCTGGCGAGGTCTTCACGATGACGTTGAGGCCCGGATATTCCGCCATGAGCAGCTTGGCGACGCGATTGGCATGGAACACCACGCCTGCTGTCCAGCCATGGTCGGCAGCCGGGATCGACACACCGATGGTTTTCTTGTCGGCGGCCTGGGCAACGCTCATCAGAGCCGCCATGGCAACCGCCACACCCACCATTATTTTACGCATCATTGTCTCCCCACAGTGTTCAGGGCCTGGTCGAAGTGCATGCCGGGGCGACCCAGTTGACCCGGCAATCCGGTTATCGGCGCATCAGCGACCGCTGCACCAGCATCGCGATGATGATGATCGCGCCCTGGATGGCGGCGATCAGGTACTCGCTGATGAAGTTCGACAGCAGCATGATGTTGCCGACGATCTCGAGAATGAAGGCGCCGCAGATGGTGCCCCAGATGCGGCCGACGCCGCCGCGCAGCGCCGTTCCGCCGACGACCACCGCGGTGATCGCCTGCAATTCCCACAGCGTGCCGCTGGTCGCCGAGGTCGACCCCAGGCGCGGCACGTAGAGCAGCACGGCGATCGCCACGCACAGCCCCTGGATGACGTAGGTGATGGTGCGCACGCGATTGACCGGGATGCCGGAATAGCGGGCGACGTCCTCGTTGGAGCCGACCGCCACCACATGGCGGCCATAGGGCGTGCGGTAGAAGATGAAGGCGCCGACGGCGGCGGTGGCGAAGATGACGATGATCGGGATCGGCACGCCGAACAACGACCCGAAATAGGCCGGACGATAGAGCGACTGGAGCTCGGTCGAGCGCAGCGTGATGGCGCCGCCCTGCGACAGCCAGGTGGTCAGCCCGCGGAAGATGCCCATCGTGCCCAGCGTCGCGATGAACGGCTCGATCTTGCCGACGGTGACGATCAGCCCGTTGAACAGGCCGCACAGCCCGCCGAGCACGATCGACAGCGCCATCGCCGCGACCAGCATCGTGGCCGAATTGCCGATCGCGCCGCTGTTCAGGAACATGATCATCAGGCTGGCGACGAAGGCGGTCATCGAGCCTACCGACAGGTCGAGCCCGCCGGCCGAGATGACGAAGGTGCCGCCCACCGCGACGATGGCGATGAAGGCGCTGCGCGTGATGACGTTGACCAGGTTGCCGACGCTGAGGAAGTTGTCGTTGGTGAAGGTGCCCGCGACGAGCAGGATGGCCAGCGCCAGAAACGGCGCCATCGCAGCCATGTTGATGCGCCCGCCGAGCGAGAAATCCGGCCCCGCCTTGGATGCTGTATCAGTCATTCAGCCCCGGTCTCCATTCCCATCGCCGCCTGCTCGCTGCTGACGCCCGTGGCGTGGACCACGATCGCGTGCTCGGTCATGCGCTCGCCCGCCAGTTCGCCGACGATGCGCCCGCCGCGCATCACCAGGATGCGGTGGCAGACACCGATCAGCTCCTGCATTTCCGACGAGATGACGATGACCGCCTTGCCGCTGGCGGCAAGCTTGGTGATGAATTCGTAGATCTGCTGCTTGGTGCCGATGTCGATGCCGCGCGTCGGCTCGTCGATGACGACGATCTCCGGCTGGAGCAGCATCATCTTGGCGAGCAGCAGCTTCTGCTGGTTGCCGCCGGAAAGCTGGCCGGCGAGCATGTCCTTGCGCGGCGCGCGCACGTCGAACTCGCTGATCGCCGCGTCGAGCGCGGTGTTCTCCTTGCCGCGGTCGAGCACCATGCCGCGGGAGAAATGCTGAAGCGCGGCAAGGGTCAGGTTGGTCGCCAGGTCGTTGGCCAGAAGCAGGCCCTTACCCTTGCGGTCCTCGCTGAGATAGACGATGCCCTCGTGCATGCTCTCGCGCACATTGTGGAAGGTGATCGGCGCGCCCTTGAGGCGGATCTCGCCACGGTGCGGCCGCAAGCCCACGACGCCTTCCAGGAGCTCGGTGCGCCCGGCGCCGATCAGACCCGGCGAAGCCCAGGATCTCGCCGCGCCGGACGCTGAAAGAGGCGCCGGTGGCATAGCCCGGCACGCTCAGGTCCCGCACTTCGAGCACGGCATCGCCGACCGGCTGCGGCGCCCGCGCCGGATAGAGGTGCGACATGTCGCGGCCAACCATCAGCCCGGCGATGTCGACCGGCTTCAGCTCCGCCGTCGGCCGCGTCGCGATCAGGTGCCCGTCGCGCAGGACCGTCACCCGGTCGGAGATCGCCTTCACCTCGGCCAGGCGGTGCGAGATGTAGAGCACCGGCGTGCCCTTGGCGCGCAGGTCGCGGATCACCTGGAGCACCGCCTCGGTCTCGAACGGGGTCAGCGAAGCGGTCGGTTCGTCGAAGATGACGGCGCGATGCGGCACGTTGAGGGCGCGCGCGATCTGCACCAGCTGGCGCTGGGCGATCGACAGCGTGGCGACGATGGCGGTCGGGCTGATGTCGGCGCCCAGCTCGTTCAGCACCACGACGGCACGGGCATTCATGGTGCGGTCGTCGACGACGAAGCCGCGCTTCAGCTCGCGGCCCATGAAGATGTTCTGGGCGACCGAAAGGTGCGGCGCCAGCAGGATCTCCTGGTGGACCAGAACGATGCCGTGGCGTTCCGCGTCAACCGGGTCGGAGAAGGTCACCGACTTGCCGTCGAGCGCCACCGCGCCGCCGGTCGCCTGGAGGTGGCCGGCGAAGATCTTCATCAGCGTCGACTTGCCGGCTCCGTTCTCGCCGACCAGCGCGTGCACCTCGCCGGGCATGAGATCGAGCGTGATGCCGAAAAGCACCTGCACCGGCCCGAACGACATGTCGATCGTTCTGGCGGCCAGAACCGGCTCGACAGGTTGTCCATTGGTCAGAATGCTCGCCTCCCGCGTCGTCCGCTTCTTATCCTGCTTGGCGGTACGTTCGCCCACTGGGGTATTTAATCATGGCCACGCAAAAAATCGCGCGTCAAGCACTGCCGTAAACGACTGCGCGGCCGAAAGCCGGACAGATGCCGCTTGACGCAACCGCAGCGGGCGACAGGATCGCCAGGGCGGCGGCGACTCACCCCCCAAGCGAGGCTATCAATGGACTGGCGGGCACATGTCGAGACTGCGCTCGACGGCGAGCATCCGGTTCTCGGACGCAGCATCATCCTGGTGCTCTACGGGCTCATCGCCCTCTCGACGATCTCCATCGGCATCGAGACGCTGCCCGGCCTGCCGACCTGGGCGGCCACGCTGCTTTCCGCCGGCGAGGTGGTCACCGTCGCGGTGTTCACGGTGGAATACGTGCTCCGCATCGCCATCGCCCGCAAGCGGCTGGCCTATGTCCGCAGCTTCTTCGGCATCGTCGACCTGCTCGCCATCCTGCCCTTCTACCTGAGCCTCGGCATCGACCTCAGGGCGCTGCGCGCCTTCCGCCTGCTGCGCCTCTTCCGCCTGTTCAAGATCGCCCGCTACCACACCGCCGTCCGCCGGCTGGCCCGGGCCATCCGACATGGTGCGCGAAGAACTCATCATCTTCGCCACGGTCGCCGTCTTCGCCCTCTATCTGTGCGGCATCGCCATCTATTATTTCGAGCATGCCGCCCAGCCCAAGGCGTTCGCCTCGGTGTTCGACGGCATGTGGTGGGCGGCGGTGACCCTGACCACCGTCGGCTATGGCGACATCTATCCGATCACCGCCGGCGGGAGGATGTTCACCATCCTGGTGTTGTTCGTCGCGCTCGGCTCGATCGCCGTCCCGACCGGCCTGGTCAGTTCGGCGCTCGCCCGCCTGCGCGCCACGGAGGACGAGGCTGCCGCGGAACCGGAGCAGGCCGACGGCGCCGACGGCGACCACAACGCCTGAACCGGCTCGATCAGGCCGGCGCTCCGCGCCTTCCCGAGAAAGGACAACAAAGGCACCGCTAATTCGAGAGAATTGCGACCGTCTCCTCAAGGCCTTTGTTCAGACACCGGCGCTTACATGGCAGGCGAACAACCCTGAAGGGAGGGTGCCGTGCCCTCGTTCCCCCGCGCGGCCTTTCGCCGCGTCACCGCCAGGTTCCTGGTTTCGGCATCAGGCTCCATCGCTCCGATCTTCGCCATTGCGTGCCTCCCTTTGGTCGCCGCCATGGGCGTCGCCGTGGACTACACGCGCGCCGCCCAGACCAGTTCCATCATGCAGGACGCGCTCGACGCCGCCACGCTGGCGCTGTCGCGCCAGTCGGGCCTGTCGGGCATGTCGGACGCCGAGATCCTGCAGCTTGGCACCAACTATTTCGGCGCCAACTTCCACAACAGCGAATTTCAGGACCTGGTGCTCACCGCGAGCTACACCGCGACCGGGCCATCCGTGTCGATGACCGCCAGCGGCAAGCTGCCGACCGACTTCATGGGCATCTTCGGCAAGCCGAATGTGGCCATCGGGCATTCCTCCACCGCGATCTGGGGCGAGGCCCGGCTCAGGGTCGCTCTGGCGCTCGACAACACCGGGTCGATGGCCTCCTCCGGCAAGCTGACCGCGCTCAAGACCGCGACCCACAACCTGCTGGCCCAGCTCCAGGGGGCAACCACGGTCGACGGCGACGTCTACGTGTCGATCATCCCGTTCGTGAAGGACGTCAACGTCGGCAGCGCCAACTACGACCAGAGCTGGGTGAAATGGGACGGCAGCGCGTCGAAGGACAGCGACCTGTGGGACAAGTGGAACGGCTCCTGCTCGAACAGCTACTACTCCAGCCAAGCGAGTTGCGTGAGCCGTGGCTACACCTGGACGCCGGCCAGCCACACCACCTGGAACGGCTGCATCATGGACCGTGACCAGAGCTACGACACGCTCAACACGGCGTCGACCACCGCCGACACGGCAACCCTCTTCCCCGCCCAGCAGTATGCCTACTGCCCCACCGCGATGATGGGCCTCTCCTACGACTGGACCGCCCTCAGCAACAAGGTGGACGCCATGATCGCCAACGGCTCCACCAACCAGGCGATCGGCCTGCAATGGGCCTGGCAGTCGCTGACCTCGGCGCCCTTCACCATCCCGCCCAAGGACGTCGACCGCATCTACAAGCAGGTGATCATCCTCCTCACCGACGGCCTTAACACCCAGGACCGCTGGTACGGCAACGGCTCCAGCACGTCGACGCAGGTCGACGCCCGCGAGAAGATTCTGTGCGACAACATCAAAGCGGCCGGCATCACACTCTACACGGTGCAGGTCAACACCGGCGGCGACCCGACTTCGACGCTGCTCCAGTATTGCGCCAGTTCGTCGGACAAATTCTTCCTGCTCACCACCGCCGATCAGATCGTGACGACCTTCCAGCAGATCGGCACGCACCTCTCCGAGCTGAGGATTTCACGGTAAGTACCGGCTCAATTCTGCCCGCGCCTTGGTGAAGCAATAGCGAAGAAAAACGGGATAATTCGAACGGTACTCTTCAGCCTTTATTTAGGCGGCGGGACTAATGATGGATTTGACCGGCGAAGGTGTTGGCGCCGGCAGTCTCTTCTGGAGGGTGCCGTGCCTATGTCTGTGCACGCAACAATTGTGCGCCTCGTGGTCCGATATCTGGCTTCCCTGCTCCCCCGGTTCTCAGCGTCGGATGCCGGCAATGTGGCGGTGATCTTCGCCATCGCCTGCATTCCCCTGATCGCCGCCATGGGCCTCGCCGTCGACTATACGCGCGCCGCCCAGACCAGTACCGAAATGCAGGATGCACTGGACGCAGCCTCGCTGGCGCTTTCGCGCCAGACGAACCTGTCGACCATGACCAGTGCCCAGATCCAGACGTTCGCCGAAAACTACTTCAACGCCAATTTCAGCAACAGCGAGCTGCAGAACCTGACGCTGAAGGCGTCCTACACGGTGACCGGCCCGTCGGTGACCATATCCGCTTCCGCCAGGCTGCCGACCGACTTCATGGGCATCATCGGCACCAAGGACGTGCCGATCGGGCGTTCCTCGACGACGGTGTGGGGCGAGGCGCGGCTGCGCGTCGCGCTGGTGCTCGACAACACCGGATCGATGCTGGACAGCGGCAAACTGACCGCGCTCAAGACGGCGACCAAGAATCTGCTGGGGCAACTCCAGGCGGCGGCCGGCAAGCCCGGCGACGTCTACGTTTCGATCGTCCCCTTCGTGAAGGACGTGCATGTCGTCAACGCGGCCAGCTACACCTCGTCGTGGGACAACTGGATCGACTGGAGCACGACGGAACCGGCCAACGCGACGCCGGCCGCCAACATCGGCCCCGGATCGGCGTGTCCCTACAGCACGGGTTGGGGCGGTATTGGCTTCAATTGCGTGACCCAGCCGGCGGGTAGCACGTCGACCAACACGATCCCGTCGAGCGGCACCTACAAGGGCTACATCTGTCCCGGCAAGAACGGCGACGGCACCTACAACATCGGCTGCTACACGAGCACGACCTATTACTCCAGCGGCAGCAGCGCGACCTGCAGCGGCCACAGCAACTGCTCGTGCAGTGGCAAGAATAGCAGGAAGGTCTGCCAGACCAACAGCGGCTATTACGAGCACGCTTGGGTGGTGCCCGATTCGGCCAAGACCAAGTGGACCGGATGCGTGACCGATCGCGGCGACTCCTCCGCGCCGAGCACCGGCAACTACGACACCAACGTCACCGACCCGACGACAACCATCACGGCCACGCTGTTCCCGGCCGAGCAATACGCGGCCTGCCCGAGCACCGTCTCGACGCTCAGCTACGACTGGTCGGCGATGACGACCATGGTCACCAACATGAGCGCAAACGGCTCCACCAACCAGGGAATCGGCCTCGTGCACGGCTGGCAGTCGCTGGTCGGCGGCGGCCCCTACCCGACGCCGCCGGCGAAAGATCCGGCCTACCACTACAAGACGATCATCATCCTGCTCACCGACGGCCTCAACACCCAGGACCGCTGGTACGGCAACGGCACCCCTTACCAATCGGCCAGCGTCATCGACCAGATCGACAACCGCATGTACTACAAGAGCGGCAGCACGATCACCGGCACCTGCCAGAACATCAAGGACAACGACATCACGATCTACACGGTCCAGGTGAACACAGGTGGCGACCCCACCTCGACGCTGTTGCAGAACTGCGCCAGCTCGTCCGACAAGTTCTTCCTGCTGACCACCGCCGATCAGATCGTGACGACTTTCCAGCAGATCGGCACGGAGCTCTCCGAACTGAGAATTTCCCAGTAAGAGCCGCATCCGATTGGCGTGGTGAAGGAAACGCCAAGAAACTGCCTAAAACTTGAATCGTGTCTTTCAGATTTTCTTTAGCCGACCACGATAAGCATGGCATCGATAGACCTCGGAGGAGGATGCCGTGCCTTCACAGTTCCGTTTGGCGATCCATGGCGTCATTGCCCGGTTCCTTGCGTCACGCAAGGGCAATGTCGCGGTGATCTTCGCCATTGCCTGCATTCCCGTGATCGCCGCCATGGGCCTCGCCGTAGACTATACGCGCGCCGCCCAGACCAGCACCGAAATGCAGGATGCACTGGACGCGGCTTCGCTGGCGCTTTCGCGCCAGGCGAACCTGTCGACCATGACCAGCGCCCAGATCCAGACGTTCGCCGAGAACTACTTCAACGCCAATTTCAGCAACAGCGAGCTGCAGAACCTGACGCTGAAGGCGTCCTACACGGTGACCGGCCCGTCGGTGACCATCTCGGCCTCCGCCAACCTGCCGACCGACTTCATGGGCATCATCGGCACCAAGAACGTGCCGATCGGGCGTTCCTCGACGACGGTGTGGGGTGAGGCGAAGCTCCGCGTCGCGCTCGCCCTCGACAACACCGGATCGATGCTCGACGACGGCAAGATGACCGCGCTCAAGACCGCCACGCGCAACCTGCTGACCCAGCTCAGGGGCGCCGGGTCGGTCGATGGCGACGTCTACGTGTCGATCATTCCATTCAGCAAGGACGTCAACGTTGACGGGGTCGCCGGCAACCAGACCTACAACGCGAACTGGATAAAGTGGGACGGCACCGCCACCAAGGACGCCGACCTGTGGGACAAGTGGAACGGCACCTGCAACAACTCTGGCGGCTATGGCGGCTACGGCGGCTACGGTGGCTATGGTGGTTACGGTGGTTACGGCGGTTACGGCGGCTATGGCGGCTACAGCAACCCCAGCAACTACCACGACGAGGCCAGCTGCCAGAACGCCGGCTTCACCTGGAATCCCTCCCCGCATCAGACCTGGAACGGCTGCATCATGGACCGTGACCAGAGCTACGACACGCTCAACACGGAACCGACGACCTCCAACACGGCGACGCTCTTCCCGGCCGAGGAGTATGGCTCCTGCCCCGTCGCGATGATGGGCCTCAGCTATGACTGGACCGCCTTGAACAAGAAGGTGGGCGACATGACGGCGAACGGCTCCACCAACCAGGCGATCGGCCTGCAATGGGCCTGGCAATCGCTCACGGCGGCGCCCTTCACGATCCCCGCGATGGACCCGGACAAGGTATACAAGCAGGTCATCATCCTGCTGACTGACGGCCTCAACACTCAGAACCGCTTTGACGGGAACGGCTATCCGAACCAGCCGGCAAGCACCATCGCCAAGATCGACAGCCGCATGTACTACAAGAGCGGCAGTACGATCACCGGCACCTGCCAGAACATCAAGGACGCCGGCATCACCATCTACACGGTGCAGGTCAATACCGGCGGCGACCCGACGTCCACGCTGCTGCAGAACTGCGCCAGTTCCTCGGACAAGTTCTTCCTGCTCACCACCGCCAATCAGATCGTGACGACCTTCCAGCAGATCGGCACCGAGCTGTCCGAACTGAGGATTTCCCAGTAAGCCATTCTTCTGGCAGAGAAAACCGAGGCCGCGCCATCCTGGCGCGGCCTTTCTCTTTGGTCCCGCCCGGCCAAGGCCGCCCGACAAGACGGAGATCTTGGTTGCGGTCAGGCCTTTTGATCCATGTCAAAGCCGGAAACCACCTGCGACCGAGGATGGCACACGGACAGGGTCTGACATGGACCATGCGCGGAAGCAGCTGACAGGCTTCCATCCCCGCGTATCATCGAAGTCGCGCGGCGGGCGGTTTCTCTCGTGCTTCTCATCGTCGCCGCCACGGCCGGCTTCGGCTATGGGCAGTGGCTGTGGTCCGCGCTCACCGTCGGGCTCGCCGTGCTGGCCTACGCCCTGCCGCCCCGGCCGATTGTTCCCGCCGGTGCGCTGCATCACCAACGCATGCCGTCCGTCTTCATGCCGGACCTCCTCGGCTTCCTGCTCGCCACCACCTTCCTCGCCATGCCCTTCATCATCTCGGCGCAGGAAGAATGGCTGGGCGGCCCCTGGGCGCTGATGCTGTTCATGTGGCTGCCGGGGCTGATCGCACTCGCCATCTTGTGGATGGCGGCCCGCTACCAATGCTTCTGGGTCAGCCTGTCGCCGGACGGCCTCACCGTCTCGACCATCACCGGCATCGAAGAGCTGCCCTTTGACCGCATTGCCGGCGTGCAGGCCGAGACAAAGCGTCCGCCGCGCTGGCTGGGCCCGCTCCTGGTGCTGTTCGGAGGCTGGCGCGGCGCGGGCATCGCCCTCTTGCATGCCGACACCGAGCGCCATGCGCTCCTGATCGACAGAGGCGACGGCTCATCGCTGCGCCTGCCGGCAGACGCCTTTCCCGGCATCGACAAGGTGATCAAGGCGCTGGCCAGGGCCGGCGTGCCGCTCGACCCGCAATTGCAGCCGGCCGGCGGGCGCGGCGGCGCCACACCGCGGCGCAAGACGAAAAGGACCGGAGACGATGAAGCAGGAGAGCCGAGTCGGTCGTAAGTCGGCGTGGCAGGTCCAGGTCCGCACATGGCCAGCCCTTGCGCTGGCGATCGCCATTATCATGGTCGCAGGCACCATCCAGCCGGCGGCCGCCGAGGACCAGCCGGGCGGGCAAGCCGCCTACATGCCCGTCGGCGACGTTCAGGTCGCAGAGATCGGCAACATCGGCGCGGTCAGGAACGGCCCCGGCAGGCAGGTGACCATCAAGACGCCGGAACCCATCCTCATCCTCTCGATCCAGACCTATCACTGGAACAACGCCCATGGGCGGAAGCCCGGAACGATCGCCATCCGCGACGCGGCCGGCAGCACCTATGGGCCGTGGCAGGCGATCGGCAAGCCTGGGCAGGGCGGCGTCCGCAACGCCTACTGGTACGTCGAGCCGGGCGTGGTGCTGCCCGCCGGCAGCTACGTGCTGGTCGATTCCGACCCGAAGACATGGGCGACCAACGATGCGGCGGGCAACAAGGGCTTCGTCCGCATCGAATTGCAGGCGCTCGAGGCCGTTGCCGCGGCGCCCGAACCGGTGGCCCCCGGACGCCTCCGACGAGGGCTCGGGGCCTGATGCCCAGGTCGAAGCGCAACCGCCAGGCCCCGACCGCAGCGGCCCCGCCGGAAGTCGAGGCTCCCGCGCTCGATGCCTGGCGCGCGCCCGCCGAGCAGGCGCTGTTCGAGGGGAGCCGACAGCGCGCTCTTCGTCCACCACTCCGCTGGCGGCGGCGTTTTCGACCGCGATGCGCGTTTCGAGAACGGGGCCCTGGTTGTCGACGTTCCCAAGGATGCCGCCTGGGGCAAGGTCGGCATCCTGTCGCCCGACCCGCTCGTCTGGCTCGACGATTTCACCGGCAACGCCGAGGTCACCGTGACGTACCGCATCGACCCGGCACGCAGCACCGGCTTCGTGCTGGCGCTGGCCCAGCCGGGCTGGGGCGGCGTCGGCGGCAACGACCCGGGCACACCGAACGCTGCCTTCGTCTGGCGGCTGATGCCGGACGGCAAGAGCCGCGCCGAGCTTCACCTCAACCCACACGGCGAGGGCGATTTCTGGTCGCTGGACGGCGATCAGGCGGCGCCCGCGACCGTGTCCTTCATGCTGCGGCCGGGCGAGGTCACCGTGACCGCCGAAGGCTATGAGCCCGTGACCAAGCCATGGCCGGCCGCGGCCGACGGCGTCGGCTTCCGCGTCTGGGCCTATTCGCACGTGGCGGCGGTGAACCAGCCGGTCAAGTTCGCGCTCACCGGCATCTCGGTCGCGCACCGCTATGCCATCGGGCCGGCGGAGCTCGGCCCCGCCCCGGGCGTCAAGCCTTTGCCGATGGAGACCGTCTTCGACGGCACGATGGGCACCGCGTGGGAGCCGGCGCAGATCGCCGGCGGCGACTTCGCCGCGTTCGCGCGGTTCGAGGACGGAGCCCTGAAGGTCGATGCGCCAAAGGGCCATAGCTGGGCGAAGACCGGGCTGCTTTCGACCGCGCCCGTGGTCAAGCTCGATCATCGCGTCACCATGGCGCCGACGCGCCTGACGCTCACCCTCGACCCGACGCAGCGGCAGAATCTCGTGGTCGCCCTGTCGGGCGACAAGGTCGCCGAGATGTGGCCGGGCCACGTGGTCTGGTTCACCTTCTCCTATCTGCGCGGACAAGGACCGCTGGGTGATGGCCGTCCAGCATTCCGGCTACGAGGACTGGGCGCGCTACGTCGAATCCGCCTGGATGGACGCGCACTGGGACGGGCGCATCTGGCTCGATATCGGCAACAACTGGGCGGCCATACGCATTCCCGGCGGACCGGTGGTGCGCGGCTACGCCCCATCGGGCGAGAACGGCGCCTACTACGCCACCGTCATCGCCCACGCGCCGGCCGAGAACGAGGCCGCGAGCCTGACCCTCAAGCGGATCGAGCGCGGCATCGCCACGCCCCCTGGCATGACGGCCAGCCGACCGCTGGAGCGCTGATGGATGATGGCGCCTTCAACCCCGACGATTTCCTCGGCGAAATCGCCAATATGGCACAATAGGACCAGACCAATGGCAGATCGTGTTCGCATCGCGCTCGCCGCCGCCGTGCTGGCGGGCCTGGCACTGTCCGTTTCGCCGGCGAGGCCGACCCGGCGTCGGATGCCTACAGCCAACAGCTCGCCGACTATCGCAACGTGAGGGCGGTGCACTTTCAGGACGACACCACTAACGTTGCCGGCAAGGCCTACGATTTCACCAAGGCAACCCTCAAGGCCCTTGGCGTGCCCGGTGTCGCCCTCGACTTCGCCGATTTCGTGCGCAGCGCCAAGAACGAAGGCGTCGGCCAGCAGAACTCGCTCACCTTCGTGGCCAGCGTGATCGCGCGCAAGGTCCCGACCAAGCAGTTCAAGGCGATCATCGACAAGATGGACGAGAAGGACCTCCTGGAAATCGCCACGCGGCTGAACCTTGGCAAGACCGGCGACCTGCAGAAGGCGGTGTTCGACTAATGTCACGTCGACCGGACCGCGTGCCCTCGAGCAGGGCCTCGACAGCTCCGCCGCCGATGCGGCCGCCACGGTGTTCGTCGATGCCATGAGCAAGATGTGCAAGACCTGCGGCGCCGTCTACTACGGCTACAAGCTCGCCGTGGAAGCGCAGAAGGCCCTCGTCGCCGCCTTCGACAACGAGGAGACCGAGAAGCTCTTCAAGCGATTTCGACACCAACGGCATCTACGACCGGCAGGCCTTCAAGGACGGCTTCGTCGGCAGCCGCACCGAGCTCGAAGGCGCCCGCAAGGCGCTGACCGCGCTCTACGCCTCGCAGAACCGGCCGCCACCGACCGAAGCACAGCTGATGGATTTCATCTACGACCGCTATGTGCGCTGGCAGGCCGAGATCAAGAACCGCCAAGACGAGGCGGCGACGCTTGCCAACGTCGAGGACGAGTACCTGAAGCTGGCAGGCTACGAGAAGCGCGACATGTTCGGCGACGGCTCCGAGGCGCAATGGGCCGGTGCCTACATGAACAATTTCATGGGCATCTACCGCGATCTCGTCTCCTATCGCGGCGATGCGGTCTGGCCACCCGGCGCCCGCAACGGCCGCGCCGCCGTCGAGGCCGCCGCGGCGTACATGCTGACGCGCAAGTTGCGCGACGGCATCAGCAACGAGCAGTACGAATACGAGAAGCGCAAGCTGCTCGCCTCGTGGGGCTGGCTGTCGCCGGACAAGGTGGGCAACCCGCCGCCGCCGAAGCCGCCGAAGGACGATCGCGACACGATCATGGACCGGCTGAACGTGCGCCTGCCCACTCTCGACGCGCAGAAGCTTGGCGCGCTGTTCGACCGCGTCGGCATCAAGCCATCGGCCGAATTCTTCAATTGCATGTGTCCCCAGTCCGACGGCTTCCACTATTACAACGCCCCCGATGCCGGCGGACCCTGCCGGCGCATCGGGCCGCTCGGCGGCGTAAGCTGGGCCGGGTTCGCCAGCAGCAGCATGAAGACCTGCGCCGACATGTATCGGCTCGAGGACGGACGCTCCGTCTTCGATGCACTGGCCAACTCGATATCCGATCTGCAGGCGGCACAAGGCCGCAAGTGAGCCGATGCCATGATCGGCCTGCTGATCGCGCTTGGCCTGGGATACACCGGCAAGTGGCGGTGGCTGGGCTATGCCTATCTCATCGACCTCCTGGTGATCGGCACGGCCGGGCTGCTCAGCGGCAGCGGCGACAGCGAACTCCTGGCGATCCTGCTCGCCCCGGCGGCTGAGGCCTCGCTCGGCTACGGTCTCGGCGCCCTCGCCCACCGGCTCCGGCGCGGCGCCTGGCCGCGCGACAAGGCGATCGCGGGGCTGGCGCCGGTGACACGCGCCACCGATGCGGACGGCAATGCCCATGCTCACCTGGGAAGTCGAGACGCCCATGCTGACCGCCCAGGTGCTGCGCGTCTTCGCGGTCGTGCTCGTCGTCCTCTTCGTCCTGCTGACCGCCATCTTCGGCCTCATCGGGCGTGGCGACCTGGGTCGCGGCGTCGCGATCGCTGGTGTCGGCTGCGGCGCCGTCACCGCCCTGTTCGCGATCGTCGTGTTCGGCCTGTTCTTCAATCGGCTCCGCCGCCGCTACGTTCTCACCTGCGGCCGGCTACGGGACCGCGATCAGCGACCCGCGCATGTTTGCCGGGATCGCCGCGGCGGGGACCGTCGGCGCGACCACGCGGGGCCCCGTCCTTGCCGGCTCGGCGCTCATCGGTGCGGCCAACACAAGCGAGGCGCGCAACTGGGACGCGGTCGTCGCCGCCACCTCCGACCCGGCACGCCACCGCATCCACCTGCGCCTCAGCCGATTGGGTTGGCTTGGCCACGATACGATCGTCTGCCCCACCGAGGGCTATGCCAGCGTGGAAGCCTGGATCGCGGACCGCACGGGCAAGGCCACGGCCGCAGCGCCTATGAATGCTCGTCCAGCGCCTTGATGACGGCGATGGCGGCCGAGGCGCGGTTCTCGACGCCGAGCTTCTGGTAGATCTGCTCCAGGTGCTTGTTCACCGTGCGCGGCGAGAGGCCCAGGATCTCGGCGATGTCGCGGTTCGACTTGCCCTGCGCCACCCACAGCAGCACCTCCGCCTCGCGCCCGGTGACGGCATAGAGCCGGCGCAGGACCGCGGCTTGCGCGTCGGTTCCGTCGATCGCGATGCGGAACAGGATCTCGCTCTCGCTGGTGGCGCTGAGCGGCGAGAAGTGCAGCCGCCGCGCCTCGTCGATGGCAATCGTCGGCGGCGCCGGCAGCGGCCCCCTGGCATCACCGGCCGTGCGCAGCCAGGCGCGCAGCGGCTCGGGCAGCGTGGCGCCGTCCCAGCCGGGCACCGCCTCCTCGATCAGCTTCACCGCCTGCGGCGTGCACCACAGGATGGCGCCGTCGCGATCGGCGGCAAGCAGCGTGCGGCCGGCGGTGTCGAGCGCGTGGCGGGCGCTCTGCGCCGTGCGCGCATTGGCCAGGTGGACGCGGATGCGGGCGAACAGTTCGTCGAGCACGATCGGCTTGGTGACGTAGTCGACGCCGCCCGATTCCAGCCCCTCGACGATGTTCTCGGTCTCCGACAGGCCGGTCATGAAGATCACCGGGACATGGGCGAGCGCCGCATTGCGCTTCATGCGGCGGGTGGTCTCGAAGCCATCCACCCCCGGCATGACCGCATCCATGAGCACCACGTCCGGCGTGATCCGCTCGGCGATGTCGAGCGCCTGGGCGCCTTCGGTGGCGACCAGGACGGTGGCGCCGAACTTCTCCAGCGCGTCGGTGAGGAAGCCCAGCGTCTCCGGCGAATCGTCGACGACCAGCACGATGTCGCGCGCCTTGACCGGCTCACTCATCGCCGATCTCCTCCAGCGTCGCGGCATAGCGGCGGAAATCGAAGGCGCGCACATGGCGGCGCAACTCGGCGACGAAGGCGCGGTTGCGTTCCTCGCTGTCGAGCTGATCGAGCTTGCTCTCGATGCCGCGCACATAACCGATGCGGCCGAGGCGCTTGAGCTCGGCGACGTGCTCGAGGCCGGGAGAGACCAGCGCCGTCACCGGCTTGCCGTTCAACGCCGGCTTGCCGTTGACCGGTGGGGGCGCGTCCTCCTGCCAGTCGAGGCGGGTGAGGTCGGCGATGCGATCGAGCAGGCGCTGCACCTCGAAGGGCTTCACCATCACCGCGTCGTGGGCGTCCTCCTCGGAGGGCGGCGGCGGGGTCTCGCCGACATTGGCCGAGAGCATCAGGATGGCGCCGCCCTGCCCGCGCTCGCGCAACACCCGCGCCAGGTCCCAGCCGTTGATGCCGGGCATGGAGATGTCGAGGATGAAGAGGTCCGGCTCGAGATCGACGCTGAGCGCCAGGCATTCGGCGCCATCGGCGGCGGCGAGCACGGTGAAGCCGAGCGGCTCCAGAATCTGGCGGATCAGGTCGCGCTGGTCGGGATCGTCGTCGACCACCAGCACCGTGCGCCGTTCACCGGCATAGCCGGTGATGTGCCGGTGGGGCGCCACCGACGGCCGCTGCCGGGCGACCGCCGACAGCATCAGGCGGACGTCGAAGGTGCTCCCCTTGCCCGGCTCGCTCCGCACCGCGACGTCGCCGCCCATGAGGTTGACCAGCATCTTGACGATGGTGAGCCCGAGGCCGGTGCCCGGCACCAGCCGCGTGCGCACCGCGGTGCCGCGCTCGAAGGGCTCGAAGATCTTGGGCAGGTCTTCCGGCGCGATGCCGACGCCGCTGTCTTCGATGGACAGCGTCGCCACCTGGCTGCGGAAGGACACCGTGAGCGCCACGTGGCCCGTTTCGGTGAACTTGATGGCGTTGGAGAACAGGTTGACCAGGATCTGGCGGAGCCGCTTGCTGTCGGTCGACACCAGCTCGGGCATGGTCCCCGGCTTGATGTAGTGGAAGGCGAGGCCCTTGGCCTCGGCTTGTGGCCGGAACATCTCGACGATGTCGGTCAGGAACTCGTCGAGATGGATATCGCTGCGCTGGAGCTGGAGGCGGCCGGTCTCGATCTTGGAGATTTCCAGGAGGCCGTCGATGAGGCCGGAAAGATGCTCGGCGCTTCGCCGGATGACGTGGATGCGGCCCTTCTGCTCGGCCGGCACCGCGGCGTCGCGCTCCAGGATCTGGGTGTAGCCGAAGACCGAATTGAGCGGCGTCCTGAGTTCGTGGCTGAGGCCCACCAGATAGCGGCTCTTGGCGAGGTTGGCGGCCTCGGCCACCTCCTTGGCCTTCTGCAAGGCGGCGTCGGTGCGGCCGTGGGCCTCGATCTCGCGCAAGAGCAGCGTCGTCTGGCGCGCCGATTCCTCCTGTGCCACGCGCCGGCTCTCATGGGCCAGCACCAGGAACCAGGCGAGGATGCCGGCGATGATGAGGAGGATGAAGAAGGCCGCCCATAGCGAGCGGGCGACGGTATCGGCATAGGCCGGTGCCGCCGTCGTCACCTGGTAGTCGACGAGCAGGAGGACGGTGGCAATCAGCGCCATGAACACCGTGAGCAGGCCGAGATACTGGACCATGCGCGGGCTGATGCGGCTGGTCAGCGATGCCGGCAGCAGCGCGTTCACCACTGCGGCCGCCTGGGCCTGAAGCCGCGCCTTCGGCTTGCACAGGTCGTTGCAGCGGGCGTCGAGCGAGCAGCACAGCGAGCAGATCGGCCCCGAATAGGCCGGGCAGTAGGCGGTGTCCTCGGGCTCGAACTCGAGGTCGCAGACCGTGCAGCGGATTTCGCTCAGCGCCTGCCAATTCGCCCGCGGCTTGCGCGCCAGGTAGAACTTGCCCTTGGTCGCCCAGGCGATCGCCGGCGCGGCGACGAAGGGCACCGCCATGGCGATGAAGACGGCAAGCGCCTTCGCCGTGGCGCCGAAAACGCCGGTGGCGGAGGAAAGCGCCAGCGCCGCCGAGATGCCCATGGCGCCCACCCCGACCGGGTTGATGTCGTAGAGGTGGGCCCGCTTGAACTCGATGCCCGGCGGCGACAGGCCGAGGCGCTTGTTGATGGTGAGGTCGGCGACGATGGTGCCGAGCCAGGCGACGGCGACGATCGAGAACAGGCCGAGGATCATCTCCAGCGCCGTGTAGATGCCGAGCTCCATCAGCACCAGCGCGATCGACACGTTGAAGATGAGCCACACGACGCGGCCGGGATGGCTGTGGGTCAGCCGCGAGAAGAAGTTCGACCAGGCCAGCGACCCGGCATAGGCGTTCATCACGTTGATCTTGAGCTGCGACACCACGACGAAGGCGGCGGTCAGGAGGAGCAGGAAATCCTGCCAGGGAATCACGTAGCCGAAGGCGACCCGGTACATCTGGGCGGGCTCGGCGGCGTGCTCGGCCGGCACGCCGTGGCTGAGCGCCAGCACTGCCAGGAAGGAGCCGAAGAGCAGCTTCGGTGCGCCCAGAACCACCCAGCCGGGCCCGGCCAGCAGCGCGCCGAGCCGGCCGCCCTTGCTGGTGCCGGCAACCGGCGTGAAGCGCAGAACGTCGACCTGCTCGCCGATCTGCGGCATCAGCGCCAGGATGACGGAGGCCGCGGCGCCGAACTTCAGGAGGTCGAAGCCGGAATCGGTCGCGCCAAGACCGGGGAAATTGCGCCAGATCTCGAAGCTGCCCCAGTCCTGCCAGGCGATGAAGCCGACGGGAAGGATGTTGAGGACGATCCAGAGGGGTTGGGTGACGAGCTGGAAGCGGCTGATGCGGGTCATGCCGTGGGTGACCAGCGGGATCACCGCCACCGCGCTGATGACGTAGCCGATGGGCAGCGGGATGCCGAAGCACAACTGCAAGGCCGCCGACATGATCGAGGCTTCGATGGCGAACAGGATGAAGGTGAAGGTGGCGTAGATCAGCGAGGTGATGGTCGAGCCGATATAGCCGAAGCCGGCACCGCGGGTGAGCAGGTCGATGTCGACGCCGTAGCGCGAAGCGTAGCGCGCCACCGGCAGGCCGGTGAGGAACAGCAGGATGCCGGCGACGATGGTGGCGGCAACCGTGTTGGTGACGCCGTAGGAGAGCGTGATCGAGCCGCCGATCGCCTCCAGCGCCAGGAAGGAGATGGCGCCGATGGCGGTTTGCGCCACCCGCGGGGTCGACCAGCGCCGCGCGCTCTTGGCGGTGAAGCGCAGCGCATAGTCTTCCAGCGTCTGGTTGGCGACCCAGCGGTTATATTCCCGACGGACCGGCAGGATCCTCTGTCGCCCCGCCATCGCTGCCCTTCCCCCGCCTGGATTCGCTTCGCGTTGCCGACTGCCTCTGCCGCTTTGTGATGCAAGATGTGGGCCGCTGCCCTGCAAAGGAGCAGCCCATGCCGGAATTCACAAGGGGCGGCGCGACCCGTCTACGTCAATCGACGTATTTGCTGCTCTGCACCGGCGTCCGAAGGTCGACACGACGACCAGACGGCCGGCGATGGCATGCCGGGTGCATGTCGGGGATTGGCCAAGGGGCGGTCGTCAGCAACACGCCGAACCAACACGCGTCCTGCCCTCCCGCAGGCGACGTCAAGAGGAGAGTTCACGCATGTTCAAATCGACGGGCCGATTCCTCGGCTCTCTGGCGCTGGCGGCCGCGGTAGCATTGCCGCTCGCCACGTCGGCCCGGGCTGCCGACGACACCATCAAGGTCGGCATCCTGCATTCGCTGTCGGGCACCATGGCGATTTCGGAGACCACCCTGAAAGACGTCATGCTGATGCTCATCGACGAGCAGAACAAGAAGGGCGGTCTGCTCGGCAAGAAGCTCGAGCCGGTCGTCGTCGACCCGGCGTCCAACTGGCCGCTGTTCGCCGAAAAGGCGCGCGAGCTGATCAGCCAGGACAAGGTTGCGGCCGTCTTCGGCTGCTGGACCTCGGTCAGCCGCAAGTCGGTGCTGCCGGTGTTCAAGGAACTCAATTCGATCCTCTTCTACCCCGTCCAGTACGAGGGCGAGGAGAGCGAGCGCAACGTCTTCTACACCGGCGCGGCGCCCAACCAGCAGGCGATCCCCGCCGTCGATTATCTGATGAGCGCCGATGGCGGCTCGGTGAAGCGCTGGGTGCTGGAAGGCACCGACTACGTCTATCCGCGCACCACCAACAAGATTCTCGAGGCCTATCTGAAGGCCAAGGGCGTCGCGGCCGAAGACATCATGATCAACTACACGCCGTTCGGCTTCTCCGACTGGCAGACCGAAGTGTCGAAGATCAAGGCCTTCGGCTCGGCCGGCAAGAAGACCGCGGTGGTCTCGACCATCAACGGCGACGCCAACGTTCCCTTCTACAAGGAACTCGGCAACCAGGGCATCAAGGCAACCGACATCCCGGTGGTTGCCTTCTCGGTCGGTGAGGAAGAGCTGTCGGGCATGGATACCAAGCCGCTCGTCGGTCACCTGGCAGCGTGGAACTACTTCGAGAGCGTCGATACGCCTGCCAATGCGGCGTTCATCAAAGAGTGGCACGACTTCACCAAGAACGACAAGCGCACCACCAACGATCCGATGGAAGCCCACTACATCGGCTTCAACATGTGGGTGAAGGCGGTCGAGAAGGCCGGCACCACCGATCCCGACAAGGTCATCCCGGCGATGGTCGGCGTCACCGTGCCGAACCTCACCGGCGGCTATGCCACCATGATGCCGAACCACCACATCACCAAGCCGGTGCTGGTCGGCGAAATCCAGGACGACGGCCAGTTCAACACCGTCTGGCAGTCGCCCGGCGAGGTTCCCGGCGATGCCTGGTCGGACTATCTGCCCGGCTCCAAGGACCTGATCTCCGATTGGCGTGCGCCGATGTCGTGCGGCAACTTCAACGTCAAGACCGGAAAGTGCGGCGGAGAGGCTTCGAACTAGGCGTACTGCGTGAGACCTGCCGGACGGGGGATGTTCCCGCCCCCGTCCGGCTCCCGAGGAAGACGACTGTCTGCCGAGATGCCGATGCTGCGCACGCCGATCCTCCTGCTCCTGCTCGTGCTGGGCCTGACGCTTGAAGTGCATGCCGCCCCGGCCGACGATCTGGCGGCCGCCCTGCAGGGTCTGACCAAGGACAGCTACACCGAGACCGTCACCGCGGTGAACGCCATTGCCGTCAGCGGCAGCGACCGCGCCGAGGAGATCCTCAACGCACTCAAGGACGGCAAGCTCTATTTCGCGACTTCCGACCAACAGGTCTACATCAAGGACGGCGACAATCTCGTCGATGCGGCGACGGGTGAGCCGCATCAGGGCGACGTGCCGTTCGGGCTGAAGAAGGTCCGCCTCAACAATCTTGTGCGCGGTGCCCTCGATGCCGCGATGGGCACGCTGCAACTGATGGCGCACGACCCCGACAAGCGCCGCGCCGCCGCCGAAGCGGTGTTCAAGTCGCGCGACGCCTCCGCCCTGCCGGCGCTGGAAAAGGCGATCGCGGCGGAGACCGATCCGGTCATCAAGCGCATCCAGCTTCAGGCGCGCGCCTCCGTCATCCTGGCCATGCCCGACGCCAGCGAAGCCGACATGCTGGCAGCGGTGGACATCATCCGCGACCGCGGCGATCAGGACGCTCTGGCCATCCTCAACAGCCTGCCGACGACGGCGCCGAAGTCCGTGCTCGACGAGGCGCAGAAGGCGATCGGCGTCATCAAGGGTTCGCTGGCCCTGTGGGACGTGCTGCAGAACCTCTGGTACGGCCTGTCGCTGGGCTCGGTACTGCTGCTTGCCGCCATCGGCCTGGCCATCACCTTCGGCGTCATGGGTGTCATCAACATGGCCCATGGCGAGATGGTCATGCTCGGCGCCTACACCACCTTCGTCGTGCAGGAGACCATCCGCGCCAACGCGCCGTGGCTGTTCGACTGGTCGCTGGCCATCGCCCTGCCGCTGGCTTTCCTCGTCGCCGGCGCCGTCGGCGTCGCCATCGAGCGCGGCATCATCCGCTTCCTCTACGGCCGGCCGCTGGAGACGCTGCTCGCCACCTGGGGGCTTTCGCTGATCCTGCAACAGACGGTGAGGACCATCTTCGGCCCCGACAACCGACTGGTCGGTAACCCGTCGTGGATGTCGGGCGCCGCCGACATCGGCAACATGACCATCACCTACAACCGCATGTGGATCATCGTCTTCGCCATCGGCGTGTTCGTGCTGCTCCTGGCGGTCCTGCGCTTCACCACCTTCGGCCTGCAGATGCGCGCCGTCACCCAGAACCGCGCCATGGCCTCGGCCATGGGCATCCGCACGCCCTGGGTCGATGCGCTGACCTTCGGCCTCGGCTCCGGCATCGCCGGCATCGCCGGCGTCGCCCTGTCGCAGATCGACAATGTCAGCCCCAACCTCGGCCAGGGCTACATCATCGATTCGTTCATGGTCGTGGTCTTCGGCGGCGTCGGCAACCTGTGGGGCACGCTGGTCGGCGCCTTCTCGCTCGGCATCGCCAACAAGTTCCTCGAACCCTATGCCGGCGCCGTGCTCGGCAAGATCGCCATCCTCGTCTTCATCATCCTGTTCATCCAGCGGCGCCCGCGCGGCATGTTCGCGCTCAAGGGCCGGGCGGTGGAAGCATGATCGGCCGGTTCTTCGGCGGCGGCATCGACCGTACCGCGATCATCGTGCTGGTGCTGATCGTCGGCTTCGGCGCGCTCGTCCCGGCGCTCAACCTGTGGACGCCGGCGGGCAGCGCCTTGCATGTGCCCAACTACCTGGTGCCGCTCATCGGCAAGTACCTGACCTACGGCCTGCTGGCGCTCGCCGTCGGCCTGATCTGGGGCTATGCCGGCATCCTGTCGCTCGGCCACGGCGCCTTCTTTGCGCTCGGCGGCTACGCCATGGGCATGTACCTGATGCGCCAGATCGGCACGCGCGGCGTCTATGCCGATCCCGATCCTTCCCGACTTCATGGTCTTCCTCAATTGGAAGCACCTGCCCTGGTACTGGTACGGCTTCGACATGTTCTGGTTCGCGGCGCTGATGGTGCTCGTCGTGCCGGGCGTGCTCGCCTACGTCTTCGGCTGGTTCGCCTTCAGGAGCCGCGTCACCGGCGTCTATCTGTCGATCATCACCCAGGCGATGACCTATGCCCTGCTGCTCGCCTTCTTCCGCAACGACATGGGCTTCGGCGGCAATAACGGCCTCACCGACTTCAAGGACATCCTCGGCTTCAACATCCAGGCCGGTTCGACGCGCGGCGCCCTGTTCTTCGCCTCGGCGCTGGCGCTCGCCCTCGGCTACCTGATCAGCCGCGCCGTCACTGCCTCGAAATTCGGCAAGGTGCTGGTCGCGGTGCGCGATGCCGAGAGCCGCACGCGCTTCCTCGGCTACCGGGTGGAGAAGTACAAGCTTGCCGTCTGGGTGCTCTCCGCCTGCATGGCCGGTGTTGCCGGCGCCCTCTATGTGCCGCAGGTCGGCATCATCAATCCGGGCGAGTTCGCTCCGGCCAATTCGATCGAGGTCGTCATCTGGTGCGCCGTCGGCGGCCGCGGCACGCTGGTCGGTCCGATCGTCGGCGCCCTCATCGTCAACTTCGCCAAGACCTGGTTCACTTCAGGCGTCTTTGCCCCTTACTGGTTGTTCGCGTTGGGCGGCCTTTTCATCGCGGTCACCCTGTTCCTCCCAAGGGGCATTGTCGGCACGATTGCGAGCTGGAGCCGCAATCGCCACGCAAACCCGCCGGCGGCCGAGGCGCCGGCGCCCAATCCACCGCCGACCACCGACATGGTCGAAGACACCGTGCCCAGCATGGCTGAGTGAGGCGATGAACGAGAAGGCGAAAAGCTCGCTGCTCTATCTCGACGGCGTCACCGTCTCCTTCGACGGCTTCAAGGCGCTGAACGCCCTGTCGCTGATCATCGAGCCCGGCGAGATGCGCGCCATCATCGGCCCCAACGGCGCCGGCAAGACCACCATGATGGACGTGGTCACCGGCAAGACGAGGCCCGATTCCGGCGACATCTATTTCGACGGCACGGTCGACCTCACCCGCATGGACGAGGCGGCGATTGCCACGCTCGGCATCGGCCGCAAGTTCCAGAAACCGACCGTGTTCGAGAGCCACACGGTCTGGGACAATCTCGATCTGGCGCTCGCCGGCGCACGCGGGCCGACCGCGGCGCTTTTCCGCAAGCGGCCGCCATCAGCCGCCGAGCGCATCGAGGAGATCCTCGGCATCATCCGCCTCACCGACCGCCGCGACGTGCTCGCCGCCTATCTCAGCCACGGCCAGAAGCAGTGGCTGGAGATCGGCATGCTGCTCGCCCAGGAACCGAAGCTGCTGCTGGTCGACGAACCGGCCGCCGGCATGACCGACGCCGAGACCGCGACCACGGCCGAGCTCTTGCGCGAGATCGCCAAGGAGAAGTCGGTGATCGTGGTCGAGCACGACATGGTTTTCGTGCGCGCGCTCGACGTCAAGGTGACCGTGTTGCACGAGGGTTCGGTGCTCTCCCAGGGCACGCTCGACGAGGTCTCGGCCGACCCGCGCGTCGTCGAGGTGTATCTGGGGAGATGAGGATGAGCTCGTGTATCGGACACCCCCTCACCCTGTCCCTCTCCCACGAGGGGAGAGGGGACGCTGTGGTTAAGTCGCGATCACCCTCTCGGGCGGTACGGCGTGTTGAGGCGTTTCCGCCGTGGGGCGGCGGTGCGTCTATCGTTCCCTCTCCCCCTGCGGGAGAGGGACAGGGTGAGGGGGCTCTTTCATGCTGAAAGCCGATCGCGTCGATCTCTACTACGGCGCCGCCCAGGCGCTGCGCGGCGTCTCCTTCTCCGCCGAGATCGGCAAGGTCTCGGCCCTCATGGGCCGCAACGGCGTCGGCAAGACCTCGTTCCTGCGCGCCATCATGGGCGAGCAGCCGATCGCCAGCGGCGAGATCGCCTTGGACGGCAAGGTGCTCGGCCGCATGGCGCCGCACGACCGCGCCCGCCTCGGCATCGCCTATGTGCCGCAGGGCCGCGACATCTTTCCGCTCCTGACGGTGGAGGAGAACCTCAAGACCGGCTACGCCCAGTTGCCCAAGAGCCAGCGCTCGATCCCCGCCGACGTGTTCGACCTCTTCCCGGTGCTTGCCGACATGCTGCGCCGGCGCGGCGGCGACCTCTCCGGCGGCCAGCAGCAGCAGCTTGCCATCGGTCGAGCGCTGGTGACGCGGCCCAAGCTGCTCGTCCTCGACGAGCCGACCGAGGGCATCCAGCCGTCGATCATCAAGGACATCGGCCGCGCCATCGAGTGGCTGCGCACCAAGGGCGAGATGGCGATCCTGCTGGTCGAGCAGTATTTCGACTTCGTCCACCAGCTCGCCGACACCTTCTCGGTGATGGACCGTGGCGAGATCATCCTCTCCGGCACCCGCGACGAGATGGACCCGGACAAGGTCCGCCGCCACCTGACGGTGTAGGCTTCCGTCCCCCTGCCAGTGGTCACAGGCGGAGCCGGCCGGCACGCGAGACGGGACTCTCGCTTGCCGCCGGCCTGTGATACTCCCTTCGCCGGAGACAGGAATTCGATCGCCGGCCGAGCGCCAACGTGACCCCGCCGAACGACGCAACCGCACGCGATGTCGCCGGCCTGATCCTCGCCGGCGGGCGATCGCAGCGCATGGGCACCGACAAGACCCGCCTGCCTGTCGGCGAACAGTCGATGCTGGAGCGGGTCATCGAGCGGCTCAAGGTCCAAGCGCGCTGGCTTGTTGTCAGCGTCAGTGAGGGCGGCGACCCGGCGGGTGCGTCGGGCCTGCCCGTCGTTGCGGATGCGGGCGCGCGGTTTGGCGGCCCCCTGTTCGGCATCCTGTCGGGGCTGCGCTGGGCCAGACCGCAACACCGACGCCAGGTGGGTCGTCTCGGTGCCGGCCGATGCGCCGTTCCTGCCCACCGACCTGGTATCCCGTCTCCACGCCGGCCTCACGGCGGACGCGGAAATCGCCGTCGCTCGCTCGCTCGGGCGGCTTCACCCGATCATCGCTCTGTGGCCGGTTGCGCTGGCCGACGCCCTCGAAGCCTGGCTGGCACAGGCAGACCGGCACGCCGTCCGATCGTGGCTGGAAACGCGCCGATGGTCGGCGGTCGATTTTGCCGGCGAGGACGGCATCGACCCCTTCTTCAACGTCAACACGCCGGAAGACCTCGCGCTCGCCCGCGCGCACGCAGGAAAGAACACATGACCCCCGTCATCGGGATTGCCGGCTGGAAGAACTCGGGCAAGACCACCCTTGCGGTCAAGCTGATCGCCGAGCTGACGCGCCGTGGCTATCGCGTTGCCAGCGTCAAGCACGCCCACCATGAAGCGGACATCGACCACGAGAACACCGACACCTATCGGCATCGCACCGCCGGCGCCGCCGAGGTCGCCCTGGTGACCGGCGTGCGCTGGGCGATCATCCATGAGCTGCGCGACGAGGCCGAACCGTCCCTGGCGGACATCCTCGCCAAGCTGGCGCCCGCCGATATCGTCGTCGTCGAGGGCTTCAAGCGGGCGGCGATCCCCAAGATCGAGGTCCGCCGGCAGGCCGCGGCAGAGCGCCGCCCGATGGCGCCCGACGATCCCCAGATCGTCGCCGTTGCAAGCGATTCCGCCGACGAGCCGGGCGCCGTTCCCCAGTTCGATCTCGACGACGTCACGGCCATCGCCGACTTCGTCGTCGGCCATCTCGGCCTGCGGCGATCCGATTAGCTCCCGCCGGACGCTCGCGGCACCGCCATCGCACGCATGCCGTCCCAATCCGGAGCCGCGCCGACGGCAAGGCCCGGGACGGCGAGCGATGCGAGCGCGATGCGGCCGTCGCTGATCGCGAGCCGCGCCCGCCCCTTTTCCAGGCGATAGAGGCCGGGATGCGCCGCCGCGAAGCGCGCCTGCTCGGCCGGCGAAGCGCCGGCAAAGCCGCCGACATAATGGTGGCCGTTGGCCTCGACGTGCTCCGCGCCGACAAGCACCGCAAGCGCCAGGCTGTGCTGGAGCGCGATGCCGGGCTGCACGGTGAGGTCCTCGGCGGTGATGAAGCACGCCGCGCCGGAGGCGTCCCACATCGCGGCGCGCGCGCCGTTGAGGAGTGCGCGATAGACGCCCTTGCAGGTCTTCGCCGAGACGCCGGCGTAGCCCAGGCGGCGGGCGACGGGAAACGATGTGAGATCGGCGTCCGCTTCGTCGATCACCAGCGGCTTCCGCCGGCCGAGCTCCGCCACCGACTCCGTCAGCGCGCGGTCGCGCCCGATCGGCTGTTCGACGAACAGCGTCGACGCCCACAGGCGCTTGAGCTTCCGCCGTCGCCTCGATGCGATCGTAGAGCTCGGCGACATGCGCCCCGTCGCTGAACTGCTCGTTGCCGTCCATGGTGACGCGGTAATCGCCGGCGATGCGGTCGAGGATCGCGGCGATGCGGACGAGATGGCGCGACGCTTGCGTCGATGTCGGCGCCGACCTTGATCTTGAAATAGCGGTTGCCATAGGCGGCGATGACCGCCTCCAGGCTCTGCGGCAGGCCGTCGTTGAGCGGCGCGGCGATCTCCGCGTCGGTGAGCGGGTCGGCCATGCCGACCGTGTGCCGCGCCGAAATCATCGCCGGCAGCTGGCGCGTCGCCAGAAAGACGGCGAGCGCGTCCGGCCTGAGGTCGGGTGTGAGTTCCGTCGTGATACCGGGGCGGTTCGCGCGCACCGCGTCGAAGACGCTGTCGCCCACCACGCGGCACAGCGCATCGAGCACCGCCCGGTCGATCAGCGCCATGCCGTAGCTGGCGATCAGGCCGTTGAGCCCTGCCCGCGCCGCCTCGGCATAGTGGACCGGGTAGACCGCCGCGTGCAGCGCGAAGGCGGACGCCGCCGCGCCGTGGTCGAGATAAAGGCGGCGGGCGCCGGCAAGCGAGGCGCGCAACTGGTCGAAGTTCTGCTGGTTGGTCAGCGCCGGGTTCTTGTCGAACCATTTCGGCGCGAGCAGCTCAGCCGCCTGGCCCGTCGCCGACCGGCCGTCGATCACGACTTCGGCGCGCACGAAGACCTGCGGCGCTTCGGTGAGCGTGCTCGCCCCGAACTTGAACGGGATGCGCAGCGGCGTCGCGCGCTCGAACAGGTCGATGGCGCGCACCTCTACCCTGGGCGCGCTCATCCGCGGCCCGACCTGAGGCCGGCGATGTAGCCGATCGCGCGCGCGGCCGAGCCCGGCCCGTCGGGAACGTAGTCGAAGGGCTCGACGCCGATCCAGCCGGCATAGCTGAGGCGCTCCAGCGCGCCGACGATCGGCGCGAAATCGAGCTTGCCCTGCCCCGGCCCCCGCCGGTTGGGGTCGTTGAAATGGACGTGGACCGCGGAGCCGTCGCCAATATGCTTGTGCAGCAGCTCGGGGATGGGAATGGCTTCGCTGAGGCCGGCGGACGAGCAGTCGACCATGGTGCGCAGGGCCGGCGATCCGATTTCGGCAACGATCTCCGCGGCTTCCGCCACCGTGTTGATGTAGTTGGTCTGGTCGGGCGACAGCGCCTCGGCGATATAGGTGACCCCGGCCGCCTCGGCGGCGCGCGCGGCCTCGGCGAAGAAATCGCGGCCGCGCTTGCGGCCCTCCGCCTCGGCGCCCTGCTCCAGCTGGCGCTGGCCGGGTGAGCCGTGGACGAGATAGGTGCCGCCGAGATCGGCGCAAAGCTGGACGAGGCCGCGCATCACATCCAGGGTTTCGGCCCGCACGGCGCTGTCGGCGCTGGTGATCGACAGGCCCTTCGGCACGACGAACAGCCAGTGCAGGCCCGACACCACGATGCCGGCGTCGGCGACGGCACGCCGGGCGGCCGTCACCGTCGCGGCGCTGACACGATGCGGCTGATCGCCATCGAGCGTGAACGGTGCGATCTCCAGCCCGTCATAGCCGAGCGCCGCGGCGAAGCGCGCCTGCGCCTCGATGGGACGGTCGCGCAGGACCTCGTTGCACAGGGCGACGCGCATCACGTACTCGTCTTGCCGCGCGACCCCGGCAGCGGCAGGCGCTGAACCAGGGCAGCGACCCGGCTACGTACAGCAGGGATCGCGGCGAGCAGCATCGACAGGCAGGCAAGCGCCAGCACGATCGAGATCGGCCGGTTGAGAAAATCGATGAAGTTGCCGTCCGACAGCGTCATGCCGCGACGGAAGCTCTTGTCGAGCAGGTCACCGAGCACGATGCCCAGCACCAGCGGCGCCATCGGGTAGTCCATCTGGCGGAGGACCATGCCGAGAACCCCGAAGAAGAGCATGACGTAGATGTCGAAGATGCGCCCGGCGATGGCATAGGAGCCGATTGAACAGAGCGTGAAGATGATCGGCATGAGATAGGCGCGCGGCACGGACAGCACCTTGAGCAGCGGGCGCGTCAGCAAGAGGCCGAGAACGAACATCGCCATGGTCGCCACGAACACCATGGCGACCACCTGGAAGACGAAGGCGGGGAACTCGATCATGATCATCGGCCCCGGGCGGATGCCGTGGATGAACATGGCGGCGAGCAGAACGGCGGCCGGCGCCGAGCCCGGCACGGCAAGCGTCAGAACCGGGATGATGGCGCCCGGCACGGCCGCGTTGTTGCCGGTTTCGGCGGCCATAAGCCCCTCGACGGCGCCCTTGCCGAACAGCTCCTTGTGCTTGCTGGCGCGTTTGGCCGCGGCATAGCTCATCCAGGCGCCCATGTCCTCGCCGACGCCGGGGAGCAGGCCCATGAAGGTACCGATCAAGCCGGAGCGGACGATGGTGCGCTTGTGGTGCCAGATGTCTTCCCAGCGCGGCAGCACGCGATCGGAGGCGTCGCGGATCGCCTCGAACACGCCGGATTTCATCACGATCAGCACCTCGGCGAAGCCGAAGGCACCGACCAGCGCCGGCAGCAGGCCGATGCCGCCGGCAATATCCATGTTGCCGTAGGAGAAGCGCTGGTAGGACTGGATGCCCTCCTGCCCGACCATGGCGAAGAACAGCCCAAGGAAGCCGGCGATCCAGCCCTTGAGCGAATCGCCCGTGGTGGTGAGCTGGCCGGAGATCAGCACGCCGAACAGCGCCAGCCAGAAGAACTCGTAGGAGCCGAAGGACAGCGCAAAATCGCCGAGAACCGGCGCGACCAGCGCCAGGGCCAACATGCCGATCATGCCGCCGAGGAAGGAGCCGGTGGTGGCAATGCCCATGGCACGGCCGCCCTGCCCGGCGCGGGCGAGCGGGAAGCCGTCGAGCGCGGTCGCGGCATTGGCCGGCGTGCCCGGGATGTTGAGCAGGATGGCCGAGCGCGAACCGCCATAGATGGCACCGACATACATGCAGATGAGGATGAGGATCGCCTGGGTGCTGTCCATGCGGAAAGTCAGCGTGGTCAGGAGAGCGATGCCCAACGTCGCGGTAAGGCCCGGCAGCGCGCCGACGACGATGCCGAGCAGCGTCGCCCAGGCGACGTCGAACCAGATCGCCGGGCTCGTCAGGAAGCCGCCGAGCGCTTGCAGGAAGTATCCGAGACCAGTCAACTCAGCCGCTCCTCACGGCAAGCGGACAAAAAAGATGTCCTGGAAGACCTTGGAGATCGCCCAGGCCGCGACTGCCGCGATGGCCGCGGCGATAGCCACGCGCAGCGCCACGCGGGCCGGCACGCGATAGGCGTCCCGGTTGTCGTAGAAATCGAAGCTCACGATGAAGGCGAGCATGAACAGAAAGGACGCAAGCTGGAACGGGATGCGGCCGACGAGCCCGACGCCGAAGGTGAGGCACAGAAGGAGCGTGTATCCGGCCCGCGTCCAGCCGGCCTTGTCGAGCCCGCTCCCATCGCCTTCCGCCCGAGCTGCCCTCAATTCCTTGCGAGAGCGCAAGAAGAGGATCGTCCCCATCACTGCCAGAACGATGCCGATCATGCCCGGCGTGATGCCGGGCGATGACCAGATGCTCTGTCCGAGATCGGCGAAGCGCGGCATGCGCCAGGACTCCTCCGCCACGCCGATCCCGAAGACCATCAGGAACAGCGCCGTGTAGAAATCGGCTCTGGCCATGCCGCGCATTGCTCTACCGAGGCACTACGGGCGCGGAATGCCGACCGTGCTCGGGTCAACCTTCGCCTTGCCGCCGTCGAACAGCAGCCAGGCGTTGGTGCTGATTGCCGGTTGGACGCGCTTCTGCGCGTCTTCGCCGTAGTACGGCGCAAAGACGGCGCCGCGGCTTTCGGCATAGTCCTTGAGCGCCTTCGAATTGGCGATCTTGTCCTTCCAGGCGGCATCAAGCGCGGCAATCACCTCATCCGGCGTGCCGTTGGGAACGAAGAGGCCGAAATAATTCGGCGCCGCCTTGAAGTCCGGAATCCACTTGGTGATCGGCGGAATCTCGCCATAGCCCTGGAGGTTGAGCGGCTCGCTGTTGAGCACGGCGAGCGGCCGGATCTTCTTGGCACGGATCATCTCGGCCTGCTCGACGGCGAGCTGCGTGGTCGCCACAGTCTCGCCGGAAACCGTGGCAATGACCGCCGGATTGCCGCCGTCATAGGTGACATGCTTGTAGTTGCCGCCAGCGGCCGCCTTGATCGCCTCGATGGCGTTGTGGCCGCCCGAAGTGATACCGGCGGTGGCGACTGTCACTGAATCCGGGTTGTCCTTCATCGCCTTCAGGAAGTCGCCCATGTCCTTGTAGGGCGCATTGGCATTGACACCGACCACTGCAACGTTGGCGACATCGAGATAGAGGTGCCAGTCGGTGATCTTGGTGTCGAGCATGCCCAACACGATGTAGGTGCCAAGGTCCTGCGCGGCACCGGCCGCCCAGGTGTAGCCGTCATGCGCCCCATCGAGCACCGCCTTGGTGCCGATCGAGCCGGAGGCGCCGGGCTGGTTCTGGACGACGACGTTGCCGCCGAGCGCCGCCTCGACCTCACCGGCAACGATGCGCGTCACCTGGTCGGTGGAGCCGCCAGCCGCCCACGGCACGATGATCGTGACCGGCTTCGTCGGCTTCCACATGTCCTGCGCCATCGCCGGCGCAACAGCTAGAGCCAGGGCGCCCGCCGCCCAGATGGCTGACTTCAGAGTGATCTTCATAGCTTATCGCTCCCTTATTTTGGATCCGCCGGCCCCCGCGAGGCGTTGCATCCGCCCTCTGCATGCAGGCCAGTGGCTCACTCTCTCTTTTATCCCCACGGCGCCGATGGTGCAGAAAGCCGGCCCTCTCGGCAAGGCTAAATAACCAGTTGGGGAATAAGATTGCGCGATTTCCCCGCCCCTTACGCTCGCCCTGCACGTCAGGCGAGCCAACGCTCGCGGTTGGCACGCACGAAATCGTCGTCGGTCAGGTGCGGATATGCCGCACTGACCCGCGAGATTTCCTCGGCCTGGCCGGGCGACAGGCCCTCGTGCGGATCGAGGCACCAGATGCCTTCCATGAGGCCGTTGCGGCGCAGCACCTCGTGGCAGCCGGCAATCACCCCGTGGAAGCCGTTGGCCACGTCGAAGATGGCGCTGTTCATGTCGGTGACCTGGCTGTCCAGGGCGAGAAGGTCGGCCGGCGCCGGTCCGTCGACCGCGCGGCACCGCGCGTAGAGGTTGACCGCCGCCTTCGTCCACACGGACCAGTGCCCGAGCAGGCCGCCGACGATGCGCACGGTGACCTCTTCGCCGTCGCGGCGCACGACGAACGGCGCCAGCAGGTCGCCGACGATATGGTCGTCATTGCCGGTATAGAGCGCGACCCGATTCTCGGCGCGCGCCGCCACCACGCCGCGCACGACAGCAATCGTGCCGTAGCGGTTGAAGGGAGCGATCTTGATGGCGGCGACCTGCTCGATCTCGGCGAAGCGGCGCCAGAAATCGGCCGACAGGATGCGGCCGCCCACCGCCGGCTGGAGATAGAAGCCGACCAGCGGGATGACCTCGGCCAGCGCCCGGCAATGGGCGAGGAACTCGTCCTCGCTGGCATTGCGGAAGGGCGCCGGGCTGACCAGCGCGGCGTGATAGCCGAGCCCGACGGCGATCTCGGCTTCACGCCTTGCCTGGTCCGTGCGCCCGGCGACGCCGGCGATCATCGCCACCGGCCGCTCGCTCCAGTCGCGCGCCGTCTCCGCCGCGAGGCGCAGCACCGGCTCGTAGAGGCCGCAGTCGCGGATGGCGAACTGGGTGGTGTGCACGCCGACGGCAAGACCGCCCGAGCCCGCATCGAGGTAGTAGCGCGTGAGCCCGCGCTGGCGGCGCTCATCGAGCTGGCGCGCCGAATTGAGCGCCAGCGGGTGGGCCGGGATCGCGACGCCCGCCGCAAGAGCCTCGCGGATCGTCGCGGGCAGGTCCGCAACCCTGAGCCGGCTCATGCCACGTGTCCCCCAAGCGATCGATGCATCAATATTGTCCGTCGCGGGTTTCGTAATGGGTCGGCTTGCCGAGGCTGCGCCCGCCCTTGAGCAGCCATTCCGCGGTCCAGTCGATGAGCTCTGTGAGCGTCACCTCCGGCGGGCCGAACAGGCGCCGCGCCTCGGAGGAATCGTTGAGCCAGGCTGTCGGCGCCTCCTGCCCGACGACGATCGCCGGCTTGCCGAAGCGTTCGCCGAAGGCATGGGCCAGGTCGCGGATGGCGATCGTCTCCGGGCCGGTGACATTGAGCGGGCTCGTGGGCGTGGTCACCTTGGCCAAGGCCCTCAGCGCCTGGTTGTTGGCGTCGCCCTGCCAGATCACGTTGACGTGCCCTATGGTGACGTCCACTGGCGCACCGGCGAGCACCTTGCTCGCCACGTCGTGGAGCACACCGTAGCGCATGTCGATCGCGTAGTTCAGGCGGATCAACCGGCCGGCCGTGCCGTAGCGCGCGCTGGCATGTTCGAAGACGCGCTCGCGGGCAACGCACGACCAGGCATAGTCGCCGGGCGGCGGCACCGGAGCCACCGACTCGTCCGGCCCATGATCGCTGTCGACGGGCCAGAACGGATAGACGCAGCCGGTGGAGAAGGCGACGATGCGGGCATCGCGGTAGCGCTCGGCGACCAGCGCCGGCACCAGCGCATTCATCGCCCAGGTCAGGTGTTCGGCGCCCTCGGAGCCGAACTTGCGGCCCGCCATGAAGACGACGTTCTCGGCATCCGGCAGGGCCGCGACCGCCTCGCGGTCGAGGAGATCGGCCTTGTGGGTGGCGATGCCGTCGGCCTCCAGCGCCTCGCTGAGGCCGGGTTCGGAGAAGCGCGCGACGGCGATGACGCGCCGCTCGGGCGCCGCGCGGTGGGCCATGCGGGCGAGGCTCGGCCCCATCTTGCCGCCGACGCCGAGCACGACGATATCGCCTGGCACGGCGGCCAGGTCTTCCACCAGCCCCCGGCTCGGCCGCGCCAGCGCTGCATCGAGCGCCGCGTCGTCAGCGAATGGTCCCAGACCCTGCACGGCTGCTCGCTCTTCCCTCATGCCCGTCCTGCTGTCGCCTTATCGGGTTACCTGTGCAGGCATTTCTATTGCCCGGCGGGGACATGCGCCACAACTTCGGCAAAACCCGCGGCCTGCACCAGCGCGCAGCCCGCGAGGGCGTCGCGCCGCAACCCGCGCTTCCGGTCAACCGGGTCACTCAGGTTGAGCCCGCCGGGTGCCGTCCGCGGCCGTAGGAGCGGAACGCTTTCCGGGCGATATCGGCCTGACGTGCCGTGAAAGGCGCAACGACCATGCCGAGACTTGAGCATCACGAGATCGAGGTCTCTCGAACCCTCATCGCCCCTACAGACCACCTCCGCTTGGTCGCCTCACAACCCTGTCTGTTGTGCAGCGCCAAGCCAGTCCTGCCCACCGAGCGGAGCAGTCTCGGCGGGAAATTCCCTGCCAAGAGGGAAATCTACAGGGAAATGTTGCGTTTTTGGGAGGGTCTGGGCCCAGACCGGCCGGCAAATATGGCGTTAATTCAATGAATTACCTGCGGAATTCCCTGCTCACATCAACAGGGAATTAGCAATGACCCGAACAGGGAAGAAAAACCGACCAACAGGGAAGAGCGGCTCCGGATCAGGCCGCGCACCTGCTGGCCTGAAAGAACTTCCTATTGCTTGGTCTCCGGCTGTATCGACCGCCGGCGACGCTGCGAAGACGCGACGTCAAAGATGTAACCCTGGGTCAACGGCGAGACGGTTGCGATCTCAAACGGTGCCTTGGGAAGCACACCGGCGGGGGTGGCTACCCCAACGCGAAAGGCCTGACGGACGCGTCTGTTGGCTCCAAGGTGCGGCCAACTGCCCTGACTTTGCGGGTTGCGGCGACGTCCCGGCCAAACGAGCAATCTTGTCGCCCAATCGGCCCAATCTTCGCAAACGGAATGCTCGGAAAGGACTTCCCTTCCGCCGCAACCAGAGCATCCATGGTCTTGCGTGAAGTGTGGCCCCGATCAGACGAGGGCGCCCCGATGGCGGAGACGATCCGATGTCAACCGTCCTGTCAGACTTGCGATTGCGCCTCCAGGAGGCTCATGGCGTCGTCGAGGCCGCTGCGACTTGCGCCCGCATCGGCCAGACCAGCCGTGGCGCGGAGATCGCCAATGGCGCCGACGACTTGATCATGGCCGTCGAACGCCTCCTCGCCGAGGCAACCCGGCACGTGCTTCCGGCAAGATGCCGGGAGTCAGATCGACAGGTGAGCAGCGATCCGGAGGGGGCTTGTCGAGCACCGGCAACCGCCGCCGAGGACAGCAATCGATGCGGCCGGTGAGACCATCCGGCTTCTTCTTCATCAGGCAAGCAAACACCTGCATCGGGCGGTGGGCATCGCCCGTGCCGCAGAGCTTCGCGCGACAACGGGCGGCCTGTCCGTTGGCGCTCCGCCTCGCCCTCGAGGTCGAGCCGCTGCTCTATGACGTGAAGCACTTCATCAATACCGCCAGCATCCTGAACCGGATGTCCGGCCAAGGGCCGACTGAAGACGACGGCTCTCACCCTAACCCCGCCAGCACCCTGCGAGGCCCATCAATTGATCAGGATCGTGATCATCAACCGAAGATGTGTGGAAACAATGACCCCGATTGAGCATTCCGTTGCAGCGTACCGGACAATTCGCGAGCGAATCGTCGCCCTGGCAGACAACGACATCGACGAGACAACCCTGGCCGATACCATTGAGGGGCTCAGCGACTTCAATGAAATCGCCGCCGAGGTCGTCAGATCGGCCTTGCTCGACGAGGCGATGGCGGACGGCTTGAGCCAGTACATTGACAGGCTGCAAGGGCGCCTGCGCGGGTTGACGGAACGCGCCAGAGCCCGGCGGCTCATCGTCCGCGATGCCATGGCCGAGATCAGCCTCCACAAGGTGGTTGCCCCGGACCTGACGTTTTTCCTGCGGGCCAGTGCGCCGTCGCTGGTGGTGACGGATGAACAGGCCATTCCCGAGCCTTACTGGGTGCAGCAGAAGCCAAAGCTGGACCGGATCCAGCTCATCAACGACCTCAAGCGGGATGTGCTCGTTCCCGGCGCCACCTTGTCCAATCCCGAGCCGGTCTTGAGCGTGAGGATCCGGTGATGGGCTTTTCAGACCGCCAAATGCGCGCGCTTGGCCGCAACGTCCCGGCGCGGCATGTCCGATCGCGGCTCCGGGAGGGGAAAGAGCTGTCCTATGTCGAGGGCTGGTATGTCCTGGCCGAGGCCAACCGGATCTTCGGCTTCGACGGCTGGGACCGCGAGACCATCGAAACGAAGTGCATCATGGGCCGCGAGGCACGCGGCACCTCCACAGCCGTCTATTCGGCACGGGTTCGGATCACCGTTCATGCCGACGGCGGCGTGATCGTCCGCGATGGGCACGGCACTGGCGAAGCAACCGGTCAGTCAGTCGGCGAAGTGCACGATCGCGCGCTCAAGGCCGCAGAGACCGATGCCACCAAACGGGCCCTGGCGACCTTCGGCAAGAGCCTTCGGGCTTGCCCTCTACGCGGCGCAGGTGCGGCGGCCGGCAACGGAACGGGCAGCGCCCAGGCCAGCCACCGCCGCCTCCTGCCGACAATGCCAACGGAGCGATTGCCGGCGTCCGCGCAGATGGCGGGCCGCCGACTGCTGCCACCAACGCGAGCAACCGTCGCTGTGGTTCCTTCACAGGAGCAACGAGCCAACCCGCGGCCGCGGCATGCCGCGTCAATCGAGCTGTTTCGTGCGGGCAGCGCATCGACAAGAGCGCCCTGGCCCTTCGCGAGCCCTAGCGCATCCGCGACAAGGAGCATCTCCGCTACGTCGCTTCGCAGCCCTGCCTGTTGTGCAGCGCCGCCCCC
>CAWHLP010000023.1:0-11210 GCA_963830205.1 uncultured Alphaproteobacteria bacterium
ACGCTGATCGAGAACTCGGTCTCCAAGGCGCCGGGCTTCTCCATCGGCAATGTCCATGTCATGGCGGGCGTGCCCAACATCATGCAGGCGATGCTCGACGCGCTGGCGCCGCGCCTCAAGACCGGCAGGACGATGAAATCGCGCTCGCTCGCCGCCGGCCTCAAGGAAGGCGATATCGCCGGGCCGTTCGGCGCCGTGCAGCGCGAATACCCGGACGTGAGCATGGGCAGCTATCCCAATTTCCAGGAGGGGGTCGGCTTCACCACGACGCTGGTCCTGCGCGCGCGCGACGAAGACCGGCTCGATGCGGCCGAGGCCGCGGTCAAGGCCATGTTGGAAACGGTGAGGGCGCAGCGCGCCCGCTAGATACAAGGGGGAAGAGGACCATGTCGGACGCACGGCAGCCGGAGAAGGCGTTCCCGGTTTCGTGGGACCAGTTCCATCGCGATGCGCGCGCTTTGGCGTGGCGGCTGGCGGGCCAGGGCAAGTGGGAGGCGATCGTCTGCGTCACCCGCGGCGGCCTGGTGCCGGCGGCGATCATCGCCCGCGAGCTGGGCATCCGCCTGATCGAGACGGTGTGCGTGGCCTCCTATCACGATTACCGGGAGCAGGGTGGGCTGCAGGTGCTCAAGCCGATCGGCAAGGACATCGTCGATCTCGCCGGCGGCAGGGGCCAGGCGGTGCTGGTGATCGACGACCTGGTCGATACCGGCAAGACGGCGCGGCTGGTGCGCGACATGGTGCCCAAGTGCCATTACGCCACCATGTATGCCAAGCCCGCCGGGCGGCCGCTGGTCGATACCTTCATCACCGAGGTCAGCCAGGACACCTGGATCTTCTTCCCTTGGGACATGGGCTACTCGTTCCAGCCGCCGATCGCGCAGGATACTGCGGGCTGATCAAGGAGGCCCGCGATGCCGGAATCGTTGCCGCAACTGGCCGTCTCGACCTGGAGCCTGCACCGGCGCCTCGGCCTCACCTGGTGGGACAGGCCGGGGCTCGACGGGCCGCCGGCCGCGGCCGAGACCTACGGCCCGGCGCGGGCCGATCTCCTCGACCTGCCGGCCGAGATCCGCGCCCACGGCATCGGGCGGATGGAGATTTGCCACTTCCACCTCAAGACGCGCGATCCGGCCTATCTCGGCGAGGTCAGGGCGTCGCTTGCCGCCGCCAGGGTGGCGCTGCAGTCGCTGCTCATCGACGATGGCGATGTGAGCGACCCGGAGAACGGGGCGCGCGACCTTGCCTGGGTGAGGGGCTGGATCGACGTTGCCGCCGAACTCGGCGCCGAGCAGACGCGGGTGATCGCCGGCAAGCGCAAGGCGACGCCGGACCGCCTCGACCGTTCAGTGGCCGGCCTCTCCGCCGCGCTCGGCCATGGGCGCTCGGTCGGCGTGCCGGTGATCACCGAGAACTGGCACGACCTGCTCTCCGGCCCGGACGAGGTCGCTTATGTGCTCGATCATGTCGGCGCCGATCTCGGCTTTCTCGCCGATACCGGCAACTGGAAGGCGCCAATGAAATATGCCGGGCTCGCCGCGATCTTCCGCCGTGCCGGTTATTGCCACGCCCACGGGCCGTTCGACGCCGCGCTCGCCCTCGACGAGGCCGAGTTCGGCCGCTGCCTCGACATCGCGGTCGAGGCCGGCTTCACCGGGCCCTATACGCTGATCTATGCCGGCCCGAGCGACGACGAGTGGGCGGCGCTCGCTATCCAGCGCGATTTCGTCCGCAGCCATCTGGCAGCGAAGGCCGCCGTCGCCTGACGCTCGCGGACACGGGGGCCTGCCACTGACCTGAATCAAAGCACGGCCCGGTTGTGGCCGACTATCCTGCCGCAGTGGCGAGGTCGGTTGCCGCCCGCCGATAGGGAGGCCGTAGATGCGCGGCAGGGCTCACTTCTGGTGGCTCTGGCTGGTCGTCGTCTCGGGCGGCGTGGTGGCGGCCGGCCTCGTCATGGTGCTGGCGCCGGGTCTGACGCGGCGTCTGTTCAGTCTGCTCGTCTTTGCCGCGCCGCAAACCATCGACGGCTTCGGCGCGCTGCCCGCGCGCTACATCGCCCTTGCCCACGGCGTCCTCGGCGCGGTCATGGTCGGCTGGGGCGTGGCGCTGCTGGCAATCCTCTTCGGGCCGTTCCGGCGCGGCTCGCGCGAGGCATGGGTCACGGTCACGGTGTCGCTCGCGGCGTGGTTTGTGACCGATACTTCATTATCGCTGGCGACCGGCTTCTGGCAGAATGCCGTCCTCAATGTGGTTCTTGCCATCCTGTTCGCGGTGCCTCTGGCCGCCACCTTTGGCGCCTGCGATCGCCGCCCGGAGGCGCTGACGCGATGACACCGCTCACCGAATTCGGACCGGGCATCTGGGTAGGCGAGGGGCCGGTGGTGCCGTTCTTCGGCTTCCCCTATCCGACGCGCATGGTGGCGATGCGGCTTGCCGATGGCGGCCTGTTCCTGTGGTCGCCGATCGCGCTCACGCCGGAACTCAAGGCCGCTGTGGATGGGCTTGGGGAAGTGCGTTTCCTCGTCTCGCCCAATATTCTCCACCATCTCTTCCTCGGTGAATGGAAAGCCGCCTATCCGGAGGCGAAGCTCTATGCGTCGCCGGGCCTCCGCAAAAAGCGTCCGGACCTTGCCTTCGATGCCGACCTCGGCGACGCGCCCGACCCGGCCTGGTCGGCCGACATCGACCAGGTCATGATGAGCGGCGGCGCGATCAGCGAGGTCGTGTTCTTCCACAGGGGCAGCCGGACCGCCATCTTCACCGACTTTATCGAGAACTTCCCGCCCGACTGGTTCACGGGCTGGAAGGGCGTCGTCGCCCGGCTCGACGGCATCGTCCAGCCGCACCCCGGCGCCCCGCGCGAACTGCGCTGGAGCTTCCTGTTCCACCGTGCGCAGGGGCGCGCGGCGCTTGACCGCATCCTCGCCTGGCCGATCAGCCAGGTCATCATGGCCCATGGCGATGTGGTGACGGCCGACGGCGCTGCCTTCGTGCGCAAGGCGTTCGGCTGGCTGCTGTAAGCGGCAGCCGTCCGGTTTCGTGGTCCCTCGGTCAGCTCTGCGTAGGGGCGAGCGCTCCCCTGCGTGAAGGACAGATGCCCTGTCCTTTCTGCCCCAAATGATGCGCTTCGTGTTCACCTTCCCTTATTGCTGCATCGGTAATTCTCCGGGGGGTCAGGCGTGCCATCCTTCCGACGAGGAGCAATCGCTGTGCGCCATACGCCAATCGTCTCGCTGCTTAGCCTCCTGCTGCTGGCCGTTCCGGCCTCTGCCCAGATGCCCGGTGGACCCGGTGGATCGGCCGGGCCGGTCGAGGTCGGCGTGGTGACCCTGCACAAGCAGGTGGTTCCCTTCAGCGCCGAGCTGGCGGGACGGGTGGGTGCCTCGAAGGTGGTGGAGATTCGCCCGCAGGTCGGCGGCATCGTCAAGGCCATCGACTTCCGTGATGGCGCGACGGTCAAGGCCGGCGACGTGCTCTATGAGATCGACGACGCCTCCTATCAGGCGCAGGTCGACGTGGCCCGCGCGACGCTGGAGAAGGCCCAGGCGAGCGTGACCAGCGCCCAGGCCAAGTACGACCGCTACCTGAAGCTCGGCGCCAATGTCTCGGCCAGCGACCTGGAGGACGCCCGCATCGCTCTGGTGCAGGCCAAGGCCGATGCCGCCAGCGCCGCCGCCAACCTCAAGGTGGCCGAAATCAATCTCGGCTTCACCAAGGTGGCGGCGCCGATCTCGGGCCTCATCGGCGAGTCCTCGGTGACCCAGGGAGCATTGGTGACGGCGGCCCAGACGACGGCTCTGGCCACCGTGCGCTTGCTCGATCCCGTCTATGTCGATCTGGTGGACACAAGCACGAACCTGCTCGAGATTCGCGCGCAGTTCGTGGCCGGCAACCTGCAGGGCGGGCCGGAGCGCGGCAAGCCGACCGTTCACCTGATCCTCGAGGACGGCAGCACCTATGCCGAGACCGGCGAACTGACGCTGACCGACGTGGTAGTCAGCGAATCGACGGGCACCTTCACGTTGCGCGCGACCTTCGCCAATCCGCACCGCATCCTGCTGCCCGGCATGTTCGTGCGCGCCACCGTCGATCTGGGCTCCGATCCCAACGGCTTCCTGGTGCCGCAGCGCGCGGTCACCTTCAACGCCGCCGGTGAGCCGACGGTGCTCATCGCCAAGGACGGCAAGGCCGAGACGCGCGTGCTCACCACCAGCGGCAGCCGGGTCAATGCCTGGATCGTGACTGGCGGCATCGAGGACGGCGACCAGGTGATCGTCGACGGGTTGCAGAAGGTGAGCGCCGGCTCCGCGGTGAAGCCGCTGGAGGTCACTATCGACGCGGACGGGGTCATCCACCAGACCATCGGCGACGCCACCGCACAGCCGGCGGGCAAGTGAGATGAGCGACATCATGGAGGGCGCGGGCGCGTCGCGCCGGTCGCTGGCGAGCTTCTTCATCGGCCGCCCGATCTTCGCCGCGGTGCTCGCCATCGTCACCATGCTCGGCGGCGGGCTCGGCATCTATTCCCTGTCGATCTCGCAATACCCTGAGATCGCGCCGACGACGATCCGCATTGGCGCCAACTATTCCGGCGCCAGCGCGGAAGCCGTGGAGAACTCGGTGACGACCACCATCGAGTCCGCCCTGACGGGCCTCGACGGGCTGCTCTACATGGAGTCGACGTCGTCGAGCGGATCGGCCTCGATCACGCTGACCTTCTCCAACGCCACCGATCCCGACACCGCCCAGGTGCAGGTGCAGAACAAGCTCTCTCGTGTCGAAAATCAGCTTCCGCAGTCGGTGCAGGATGCTGGCGTGACCGTCTCGCGCTCGCCCTCCGGCATCCTGATGATCGGCAACATCGTCTCCGAGGACGGCCGCTACACGACGCAACAGCTTGGCGACATCATGGCCAACCGTATCGAGGATCGCATCAAGCGAATCGATGGCGTTGGCTCCATCCAGTCCTTCGGCTCCAGCTATGCCATGCGCATCTGGCTCGATCCCGCGACGCTCGAGCAATACCAGCTCACGCCAGCCGACGTGATCACGGCCGTCAAGGCGCAGAACGTCCAGGTTTCGGTCGGCAAGATCGGTAGCTCGCCGGCGGTCAAGGGCCAGCAATTGCTGGCCACCGTCACAGCCCAAAGCCTTCTGGAGACGGTCGACCAGTTCAGGGCGATCACCCTCAAGATTGCCAGCGACTCTGACCCCGCCGGGGAGAGGTGGTGCGCCGTGCCATATGCGATTGTCGCACCGGGTGGCACGGCAACCCGACCGCCCCCGCGGTCGGTCAGATGGCGACTGCGCATGCTGGGCACGGTGGCGATCCTGGAGGCGGCGCGGATACGTATCCGCCCGATCGTGATGACCTCGCTTGCTTTCATGTTCGGCGTGCTGCCGCTGGCGCTGGCAACCGGCGCCGGCTCCGGCGCGCAGAACGCCATCGGCTTCGCCGTGCTCGGCGGCATGCTGGCCTCGACGCTGGTCGGCGTCTTCTTCGTGCCGTTGTTCTTCTTGCTCATCCGTCGCGGCTGGCGGGCAAAGCGGGTGCCGGCCGAGACGTGACGGCCGACGTCGGGTCCTGCATCCTGATAGCGGGCGTCCACCGGCGCGCCACGCCGCATGCGGCAAAAATCGGGTGGCCCCCGCAGCAGCTCGGTCTGGGTGGGCCGGGCCGGTGTGACGTGGGTCCTCGCCGCCAGACAGGAGGCGTGGTACCCGTGACGCCCTTGTTGGAGGAGACAGGAGATGGACCAGCAGGATGCGGTTGTGCAGGGATTGACCCCGGACGAGGCGGCGGCGCTCGAAGCGGCGGGTCGCGCCGCGCTGGACTATCGCCAGTCCATCCCCCAGCGTCCGGCGCGGCCGCTCATCGGCCCGGACGAAGCGGAGGCGCGCTTCCGCAAGCCTCTGCCGGAGGCGGGCATGGGGGCGCGCGAGGTCATCGACGAGATGGTCCGCGATGCCGACGACGGGCTGCACCAGATGGCGTCGCCGACCTTCTTCGGTTACGTGCTCGGCGCCTCGCATCCGGTCGGCGTCGCCGCGGATTTCCTGGTCTCGGCCTGGGGGCAGAACGCGGCAACCGCGCATGAGACGCCGGCGACGGCGGGCATCGAGCGGACCGTCTGCGACTGGGTCATCAACCTGCTGGCACTCCCGCCGGGGAGCGGCGCCGGCCTCGTCACCGGCGGGACCGTGGCGAACATGGTCGGCATCATGGCCGGGCGCCATGCGCTGCTTGCCGCCCAGGGCTGGGACGTCGAGAAACGTGGCCTCTTCGGTGCGCCGGCGTTCCCCGTGCTCATCGGACGGGATGCCCATTCCGCGCCGTTCGCCGCGCTGCGCTACGCCGGACTTGGCGCTGATTATGCGGTCAAGATCGAGACCGATGGCGAGGGTCGGATCAAGGTGGATGCCTTCCGTGCGGCGCTCGACGCCTGCACTGCGCCGCCGCTGGTCGTGCTTCAGGCCGGGCAGATCAATACCGGCGCGTTCGATCCGTTCGCGGAACTGATCCCGCTGGTGCGCGCGCGCGGCGGCTGGGTGCATGTCGACGGTGCCTTCGGCCTGTGGCTCGCCGCCGTGCCCGAGCTTGCGCCCCGGCTTGCCGGCATATCGGAGGCCGATAGCTGGGCAGTCGATCTCCACAAGTGGCTCAACGCCCCCTACGATGCCGGCATGGTGATCGTGCGCGACCGGGCGGTCTTGGTCGCCGCCATGTCGGCGCGCGGGGCCTATCTGCCGGGCGTGACCGACCATTGGGAGCCGTCGGACTCGGCCCCGGAGCTGTCGCGCCGGGCACGCGGCGTGCCGAGCTACGCCATCCTGCGCCACCTCGGACGGTCGGGCGTGCGCGAGCTCGTCGCCCGCCATTGCCGGCTTGCCGAGCGCGTTGCGCACGCGCTTGCCGCCGAGCCGGGGCTGCACGTCCTCAACCAGATCCATTCCAACCAGGTCGCCTTCGCCTGTGGCGACGGGGGCGAGGAGGGCGACCGGCAGACGATGCGTGTGCTGGGCACGGTCCACGAAAGGGCGAAGGTCTACCCGTCCCACGGCGTGTGGATGGGGCGGAAGATCATCCGCGCTTCCGTCATCGGCTACGCCATGCGCGAGGCCGATGCCGACCTGCTGGTGGCCGAGATCATCGACGCCTGGCGCTGGTGCCAGGCCAATCCCGCTTAGCCCGACCGCTCGCCTGAGGCCCCGCTTTCGGCCGATCGCGGGGGTGATTGTGAGGCGGCAGTGGGCGTAAACTCGGAGTCCGATCCGTGTCTTCGAGGAGTTTGCTCATGTCCGCTCATCCCGCCCTTTCAGCCGGCCGCAGCGCCGTCGTCACCGGTGGCGCCAACGGCATCGGCCTGGCCGCTGCCAAGCGCTTCGCCTCATTCGGCATGAAGGTCGCCATCGCCGATCTCGACCCGGCTGAGCTCGATGCTGCGGCCAAGGAAATCTCTGCGGCGGCGCCGGGCGGCAAGGCCGAGGTCATCGCCGTCCCCACCGATGTCAGCAGCAAGGAAGCCGTTGAGGCGCTGAAGGAGCGCGCCTATCAAGCCTTCGGCGCGGTCGACGTTCTGATGAACAATGCCGGGCGCGGCGGTGGCGGCGGGCCTTTCGAGAACTACGCGGGCTGGCAGGAGGTGATCGGCACCAACCTGTGGGGCGTCATCAACGGCGTGCAGACATTCGCGCCGGCGATGATCGCCCAAGGCACGCCGGCGGCGATCGTCAACACCGGCTCCAAGCAAGGGATCACCTGTCCGCCCGGCGACACCGCCTACAACGTCTCCAAGGCGGGGGTGAAGGTGTTCACCGAGGGGCTGCAGCATGCGCTGCGCAACACGGAGGGCTGCAAGGTCGACGCCTATCTGCTGGTGCCGGGCTGGACCCACACCGGGCTGACCGCGCGGCAGAAAGAGAAGCCGGCCGGCGCCTGGTGGCCCGACCAGGTGATCGACATGCTGGTCGAGGCGATGGGCAAGGGCGACTTCTACATCATCTGCCCGGACAACGACGTCACCCGCGCCGTCGACAACAAGCGCATGGCCTGGGCCATGGGCGACATCGTCGAGAACCGCCCACCGCTGTCGCGCTGGCACCCGGACTACAAGGACGCGTTTGCCGCGTTTTTGAAGGGGTGAAGTGGCGTCACGGCACGGCCTGATCACCTCTCCCCGCCGAGAGAGGGGACGACGACAAAACGCGGCATTGATTGCCGCCTACGCTCGCTTCGCCTTGCGTGCCCCGCCCTCGATATTGGGCAGGAAGACGGTGATCAGGCCGATTGCCGGCAGGAAGGCGCAGACCTGGTAGACGAACTCGATCGAGGTCAAGTCGGCAAGCGCGCCCAGCGTAGCGGCGCCGATCGCTGCCAGGCCGAAGGCAAGCCCGAAGAACACGCCGGAAATCATGCCGGTGCGGCCGGGCACCAGCTCCTGGGCATAGACGATGATCGCCGGAAAGGCGGAGGCAAGCCCGATGCCGATGGGCACGGTGAGGATCACCGTCCACACCAGTCCGACATGGGGAAGGGCCAGCGTGAAGGGCAGGATGCCGAGGATCGAGGCCCAGATGACGTATTTGCGGCCGAAGCGGTCGCCGAGCGGCCCGCCGATCAGCGTTCCGGCGGCGAAGGAAAACAGGAAAACGAAGAGCAGCACCTGACCTACCGGCACCGGCAGGTGATAGCGGTCGATCAGGTAGAAAAGGTAGTAGCTGCGGAAGCTCTCCAGATAGAAGAACTTGGAGAAAACCAGCGCCACCAGCACGACCAGCGACAGCACGACGCGAATGTGGCTGAGGTCCGGCTGCACCGGCGGCGCCACCACGCGCGGGCGCCGGGTCGCGTCGAAGTGGTTCCGCCGGTACCAGGTGCTGACCATCCACAGGACGGCGATGGCGATCATTGCCAGGATCGAGAACCAGGCGATGCTGCCACGGCCGTCGGGCACGACGATCGCCGCGGCCAGCAGGGGGCCGATGGCGGCGCCGATACTGCCGCCGACCTGAAAGATCGACTGGGCGAAGCCGAGCCGGCCGCCGGAGGCGAGCCGTGCCAGGCGCGAAGATTCGGGATGGAAAACCGACGAGCCGGTGCCGACCAGCCCGGCGGCGAGCAGGATCACGCCATAGGTTGGCGCCACCGAGAGGAGCAGCAGGCCGGCGAAGCTGAACCCCATGCCGATGGGCAGCGAATAGGGCTGCGGGTGGCGGTCGGTGTAGATGCCGATGAACGGCTGCAGCAGCGAGGCGGTGAGCTGGAAGGTGAAGGTGATGAGGCCGATCTGGCTGTAATCGAGCGCGAAGCTCTGCTTGATCAGCGGATAGATCGCCGGCAGCAGCGATTGGATGGTGTCGTTGAGAAGGTGCGACACGCTGAGGCCGATGAGCACCGCGAAGGCGGTGGTCTGGGCACTATGGTCGGTCGCTGCGCTGCCTTGAACCGGCGCGTCCACGGGCTTCTGCTCCGGGAATTGGATGGGGCCGCGGGAACGCGGCGGGGCGGGGCGAGGGCGGAACTATGCACCGGAACGGGCAGTCAGGCCATCGGCAGAGCGCATGGTAGCCGCGCGCGCGGCGCGGGACGAGAAATGCTTGAGCCCGCCGCCTTCGGGGGGTGAGGCGGCGGGCTCGCGGGGCTCGGCTGTGAGGGGAGCGGAGGTCAGCCGAGATCGATGTCGTCGGTCGGCCTGGTTTCCGGCTTGCGGATCTCTTCGGCGGCCTTGCGCAGCACGTCGGCAACCCGGCGCTGTTCCTCTTCGGAAGCGTCGAGCTTGGCGGCGATGGCCTCCTTCAGCGCCCGGCGGGCCTCGTTGACTTCGGGGATGACGCCGGGGATGTCGCGGTCGGGTGCGGCTCGCCCCTCGCCACGCCGCTGGCCTTCCCACCAGGCGCGGGCCTGGGACATCTTCCTGCCCAACTTCTCGATGCCCGAGAGCGCCAGGTCGGCGACTTCGCGGTTCTCGCGGTAGTAGGCGCGGCCGGTGTCGGTGATCGAAAAGACCTTCTTGGCGCCCTCGGCGCTGGAGGTGGCATAGCCGACCTCCTCCAGATAGGTCAGCGTCGGATAGACGACGCCGGGGGAGGGGCTGTAGACGCCGCTCGACTTCTCCTCGAGCGCCTTGATGATCTCGTAGCCGTGGCGTGGGCCTTGGTCGAGGAGCGCCAGCACGATCAGGCGCAGGTCGCCGTCGGCCAGCATCTTGCCGACGCGGAAGGCGCCGCCGCCCCAGCCGCCGCGTCCACCGCGCGGGCCGTGACCCCAGTCTTCAGGACCGCCGCGACGGCCGGCGAAGTGCCAGTAGGCGCGCTCGTCGCGGTCGAAGGGATGATGATGCATGGAGTGTCTCCGGTTTCTATATCGTGCGATATAGGTAGGCGCCCGTCCGGTTGGCGTCAAGATATATCTTAAGAGATAACGCAATCGGCTGCCACGGTCCATTGCGGGCCGGATTCCCTTGCCATTGTCCGCCGGGCGGCCTACCGAAACAACGGCGCGGACGTGGCGGAATTGGTAGACGCAAGGGACTTAAAATCCCTCGGAGGCAACTCCGTGCCGGTTCGACCCCGGCCGTCCGCACCAGTTCGGGGAGTCCCATGACCAGATCATCCAGCAGATTGCGCATCGCCGTCCTCTTCGGCGGGCGTTCGGCCGAGCACGACGTCTCGGTACTTTCGGCGACCAACGTCATGGGCGCGCTCGACCCGGCGAGATACGATGCCGTCCCGGTCTTCATCACCCGCGAGGGGCGGTGGTTCCTGGCACGCTACGCCGATGGCAGGCTGGCGACGCCAACTGCCGGCACCGAGGTCTGCCTGCTCGCCGGCGGCGCGGGGCGGATGATGGCGCTGCCGACCGAGGGGGGCCCGCACGAACTGGCGAAGATCGACATCCTGTTTCCGGTGCTGCACGGGTTGCCCGGCGAGGATGGGTCGGTGCAGGGGCTGGCCGAGGTGGCGGGCGTTCCGCTGGCCGGCTGCGGCATCGCCGGCTCGGCCATCGCGCTCGACAAGGACATCGCCAAGCGGCTCCTCAACCAGGCCGGTCTGCGGACGGCACGGGCGGTGACCATCCGCGAAGGCGCGTCGCCGGCTTTCGCCGAACTTGAGGGCGAACTTGGCGTGCCGTTCTTCGTCAAGCCGGCGCGACAGGGCTCGTCGGTCGGCGTTTCCAAGGTCCATGCCAGCCAGGAGTTCGACAATGC
>CAWHLP010000024.1:0-60508 GCA_963830205.1 uncultured Alphaproteobacteria bacterium
GCGAGATGCTCCTTGAGCGCCGAGCGGTCGGCGGGGGCGTAGCCGAGACGGAACTGACGCTGGAGGTCGGGACCGATGTCACGGCCGGTGAGATAGCCGCGCGCCGTCGCCCCGGTGCGGGCGTTGAGGGCGGATTCGAAGAACTGGGTGGCAAGCTCCAGAACGTCGTAGAGCGTGGCGCGCTCCTTCTCGTGCGCCTCGGCGTCGGCGTCGCGCGCCGGCATGGGCACGCCCGCCTCGCCCGCCAGCCGCTCCACGGCCTCGGGGAAGGAGAGCCCCTCGGTCTCCATGACGAAGGTGAAGATGTCGCCGTTCTTGCCGGCGGAGAAATCGAACCACTTGCCCTTCACGTCATTGACGAAGAAGGAGGCGGTCTTCTCCGCGTTGAAGGGCGACAGGCCGGCGAACTCCCGACCCTGCTTCCTGAGCTTGACCTTGCGCCCGACGACCGCCGACGCCGGCAGGCGCGTGCGGATCTCGTCGAGGAATGAGTCGGGGAAGCGCATGGGGTGATTCGCTCTTGCGGCGCCGGTCGGTGAGCTTACCCCATGGCGGAATGAGGGCGGAGGATTGCGGGCGCCGCGTGGGGATGCAGGGACGGATGGGACGGAGTTGTCCTAGTTATCCACAGGGGGGACGGAGCACCGAGCTCCGGCCGAAGCGGTCGGCAATTCCGACGGCCAAGCCGTCGCCGTTCGACTCGAGACACGCTAAAGTAGTCCAACCAATTGCTAGGGAGAGAAGTGTTGGTTGCTATCAAAAGACAGATATCTGACGCCGAGAAGGAGCAGGTTCTCGCTCAGCAGCGTCGCAATGGTGTCCTCTATTGTTTTGCCAGCGACCACCCAATCGAAAATGAAAACGAGGTGGAATTTCATCATATCCGTCCCTTCTCGGAAGACGGGGAGACGGAGGTCGCTAACATCGGTGCTGTCTGCAAAGACCATCACCGCAGAATTCGGACGTTGTCGCTTTCGGAGTTTCGGGACCAATTGGCGTTATCCGCCTTCTTTGACCACGCCGAGCCGCGACGGCTCGACGACGTCTTGGCACATAAGTTGACGCCAACAGGTTTTGGACTTTCGATATCTTGCGCATATCAAGAAGGAAAAATCTCGCTACATTTCGTCAATCCCGCGTATCCAACTCAAACATGCGAAATTTATTCATGCCCTGCCACAGGAATGAAATATTTCTACGCTTTACTTCCGATCGAATACAGCTCAAACGATGCCGAATTACAACCGCGCCCCTTAGAACAGAAGCGACTTTGGGAACTTTACAGGCATCTGATCACCCACACGCAACTGGCGCCGGCAGTCGGACGATTGCTAGATGGCAGGTTCAAGCTTTTTGATGGACAACACAAATCCGCCGCCCAAATCTGGGCCGGGCGAAAAGCAATTGAATGCAAGGTATATATCGACCCAGACGTACGCCTTCTTCGAGATACTAATCTGATCGCACACGACAAACTCCGACAAATGCCATTTTTTACAAGCACGCTTCTTGCGAAATATTCCGATATCTTCAAACAGGAGTGGAATGAGTATTTGGAACGCCCTGGAACCAAGAGCGAAAAGAATTTCTCTATCTTCTTGAAGTCTCGAGGAAAGTCGGTCGCTGAGGCAAAAAGGATGCTCCAGATGGCCATCGAACAAGACATCATCGACAGTGACGAGAACAAATTATCTGACTTCATCGCAGAACGAAACCGGACTAGAAAAAACCCGCTGTCGATAAGTATACTTCAGAAGACTTTCTTTAGGGAGATGATTGTTTCTCCTCCACTGGAATTTGAATTTGAGGGGCCCGAGGATTTCCGGCAAGTCGAGAAGAGAAATATTATAAGATTGCTGTCTTTTATCGCAGACGCACAGCTCACGGGACGATGGAATCCTGAAGCAAACAACGCCGCCCATAAGAAAGCGGAACGGATATTTGGCGCAGGGTCGTTGCGGGCCTGGGTCCCAATGTTGCGCGACGTTATCGCTCAAGTGCTTCAGCTTTATGATGCCGTTGCACGCGAAAAAGTCTTGTTTCGGGAAATCAACGACACCCAATGGGGACTAATCGAAGGGCGGATTGAACGGCTATTCTCGCACAAGGTGTGGGAAGACCCGAATCCTGAGACGGAGGGGCAGCTGAAGGTCAACGCAGTTGAGCAAGTGCGAACTTTTCTCACCAGCCAAGGCCTGACAGTGAATTGGGTATTGGGAGGAACGGGAGCCTAGATTTACATTTTCGCCGACGCGAAGGGAGTGTTCGACGGACCCGTCTTCATCCGTCGGTCGGATCGCCATGGCGAAATCAGGTATCAGGTCATCGGGATCGTCGAAGAGCGGGAAGTCGCGCTCGCCTGCGCTGTCGAAGGCGCGCTCTGCCGCATCATCTCGGCGCGGCGCGCGCGGCGTGACGAGCGACGCGACTATCACCGTCGTCTCGCGGGACGATCTCAAACCCATGAAGGGCAAGACTGACTGGGCGCGCGTGGATGCGCTCGGCGATGCTGACATCGCGGAGATGGTGCGCGACGATCCAGACGCGGTGCCGGTCGATTTCGACTGGTCCGAAGCGGTGCTGGTCATCCCGCCGAAGAAGAAGGCGATTTCGATCCGCGTCGACGAGGACGTGCTCGACTGGTTCAGGGGCGAAGGCGCGGGCTATCAGCGGCGCATGAACGCCGTGCTGCGCTCCTATGTCGAGCAGCGCAAGAAGAAGCGGGCCCGAGGGGACGGGCGCGGCGCATCCCGTCGTCTCCAGGCCCCCTCACCCTGTCCCTCTCCCACGAGGGGAGAGGGGACGAATGCGGCCACGCACGAGGTCAGAGGCCCTGCCCTCACCCCCCTCTTAGCTTCGCCAACGATTTCCGCCTTCGGCGAAAATCGGGCTCCGCTATTCTCCCCCTCAAGGGGGGAGAGGGGTGCCCGTGGCAGCCGCTTGCCCCTTTCCCTCTCCCCTTGCGGGAGAGGGCTCTTTCGCTTGGCGAGCCGCAGACGAGCTTAGCGAAAGAGGGTGAGGGGTCCGGGCAAGGCCTCCGCCATGACAGGGCGATGGAAGCCGTGCCCGTACCCCCCTCTCTGTCTCTCCCCCACAAGGGGGGAGAGAACCCTCAAACGCGAGCCAGTCGTGATTGCGTTCACCGGCATGAAGCGCAAAGCGGGGAAACTCTGCCTGGACCCCGGCTTCCGCCGGGGCGACGAAGAACCGAGCGCGTAGGATGGGCTAGCGCCGCAGGCGCGTAACCCATTGACCAAATCTTCCGCGGGCTCCGACGATGGGTTACGGCGCACTGCGCCTAACCCATCCTACAGGCACCCCCCTCTTGGCTCCCCGCAAGGGGGGAGATGGGAGCCAGCCGCGCCGCTCAACCATTCGTCATGGCAGGGCATGACGCCGCGTGGGATCGGCCGCCGCTGAAAGCCTCACCCTGCCAGCCCGAGAAACACGACCAAGGCGCGGTCGAGACGGCGCATGTCGTCGCCGGTCAGCTGGCCGATGCGATCACGCAGCTTGTCCTTGCGAACCGTCGTGACCTTGTCGGCCATCAGCCAGGAGGCGATGCGCAAGCCATTGTCGTCCGTCGGCTCGATACGCGGGCGCGAGAGCGGCGTGTCGGTGCCGACGCTGGTGAAGCCGCAGACCGTGACGGAGTTGGTCGCGTCGAAGCGATCATCCTGAACGATGACAACCGGGCGCGGCTTGCCGGCGTAGTCGGGACCACCCGAGACTGTCCAGATTTCGCCCCGCTTCACCCGTCATTCCATTCGGATATCGCATCGATAAAGGCCTGATCCCCCGCCGCATGCGGGCTGTTTGCCAGCGCCAGGGATTCCCGATGCGCCGCTTTCGCAAACGCCGGCGCGCGCGTGTCCGGCACCCAGATCTGGATCGGCCTGAGGCCCTGGGCACGCAGGCGCGCGCGGTGCACCCGCACCTTGTCGCGCGAGGACTTTCGGCTTGCGCTGTCAGCCATGAAGGCACCTCTAGAGTTACATGTAACCTAGTGCCAAGCGGCTCGAACTGCAAGGGGAGCGCCCTGCCCTCACCCCCTCTGAGCTGCGCCAACGATTTCCGCCTTCGGCGAAAATCGGGCTCCGCTATTCTCCCCCTCAAGGAGGGAGATGGGTGCCTGTGGCCGGCCGGTCATTCTTGGTGACAGCGTGGAACACGCCGTAGCGGTCGTGCTCGAAATGAAAGATCTTGGCGACCGTGATCGCCTCGCGCTTCCAGCCGGCGCGATGATAGAGCGCCACCGCAATCAGCGTGCCGATGAGCGGCCCCAGCCAATAGACCCACCAGCCGTTCCACACGCCCGAGATCAGTGCCGGGCCGAAGCTGCGCGCCGGATTGGTGCTGGTGCCCGAGACCGGTGCCTCGAGCCACACCATGATGGCATAGAGCGGCGGGAACAGCGCCGGTGTGAAGCGCTTCAGCGTCTGGTGGCGCAGGAACACGAACAGGCCGAAGATCAGCGCGAAGCTGGTCACCGTTTCGCCGGCAAGCGCCGCCAGCGCGCCATAGGCGGCCCCGGGCTCGGTCGCGCCGAAGGCGACGCTGCGACCCATCGCGCCCCAAGCCAGCAACGGCAGCGCGCCGACCGCCGCGCCCGCCATCTGCGCCGCGACGTAGCCGAGCGCATGGCGGGGCTTGAGCTTGCCCATCAGCCAGAAGGCGAGCGTGACCACCGGATTGATGTGGGCGCCGCTCTCCTTGCCGAGCGGCGAGAGCGCGATCGCCGCGCCGGTCGTGCCGAACAGGAAGCCGGTGACGAGCCGCCGCGCCGCCGGGATCGGGCAGCAGCCGGATCATCGGACTGCCGGTACCGAAATCGAAGATGACGACCGACAGCCCGACCGCGAGCAGAGCCGCCGTGCCGGCGGCCTCCGCCGCGAACAGCTTCCAGGGTACGGTCTTGTCTTGCCCGGTCATTGCCAGCGCACATCTTCAGAATTGGACACGAGCGAAACTGGGCTGCGTGTGACTCTCTGCAAGGGGGAGATGGGCGCCCGTGGTTGGCTCCCGCGCACCCTCGCCGCCCCCCCGACACGCGAATGCGCGCACCCTCATAAAATCGGCACAAAGCGACCCTATATGAAGAGCGTAAGGCGACTGGCATGGCCTAGGGAGGGTTCATGCAATGGCGCGTTTTCGCGTGACATTCCGGAAGATCGTCTATGGCAATACCGGCCAGGTGCGCGACATCTGCCAGCGCGTCGTCGAGGTGGATGCGCGCGACGCCGGTTCGGCTGAGGCCGCGGCCATAGACTGCTTCTGCGACCTGGAGCACATCACCCACTGGCTCAACCACGCCGACCGGCTGGAGATCGCGCGGATCGCGCCGACGTCCGGCCGCCGATCGGAGAGCTTCGAAGAGGCCAAGGACGCGGCGTGACCCGCGCCTCCGTGGTGCCGAGCGCCACGGGTGAAGGTTCCGCAAGACGGCAGCATGTATGCCCCGCCACGGGCCGTGACGGGGCAAGCAGCGCCGCGCGGTTTCTGCCGACGGCCGGACAGGCTCTGGCTTTCGTCAGGGTCGTGCGCCTCGCGGCCATCCGCCTGGAAACAATGGACAATTTGTAATGGGCGTTGACAGCTTGCTGTCAACGGTGCCCTGCCAGGATGCCGGCCAAGTTCAGGTCCGCAAGTGAGACCCCAGCCATGAAGAAAACCGCGCTTCTCGTGCTCGCGCTGGCGGCAGCCGGCGCCATCTACTGGAACCAGACGGGACGCAACGCCGCCCTGCCCTTCACCACGGCCAGCATCGCGCCCGCCGGCGGCGCCAGGAGCTACACCGACGGCACCTACACCGGCCCGGTGACCGACGCCTATTACGGCACCATGCAGATCCAGGCGATCGTCCAAGGCGGCAAGCTCGCCGGCGTCCGCGTGCTGCGCTATCCGAGCGACCGCAACACCTCCATCGCCATCAACAGCCAGGCGCTCCCCATGCTGCAGAACGAGGTCATCGCAGCGCAGAGCGCCAGTGTCGACATCATCTCCGGCGCAACGCTTTCCAGCGACGCCTTCCTGCGCTCGCTGAACGGCGCGCTGAGCAAGGCCGGGTGAACGGTTGTTGGCCGAGGTTCGCCGCCCACAAAATGGGCAAAAGCTGTTATGGTCTGATTTGCCAAGCGATTCGCGTGGCTTAGCCGGGGAGGCTGAAGCGATGCCACGATTTCGCGTCACATTCTGTAAAGTGGTCTACGGCAATACGGGCCACGCCCATACCATCTGCCAGCGCATCGTCGAGGTGGAAGCGCACGACAGGAGCGCGGCTGAGGCCGCCGCCATCGTCTCGTTCTGCGATCTGGAGAACATCACCAACTGGCTCTATCACGCCGACTGGATGGAGGTCGCGCGGGCGAACCCGGTGCTGACCCGTCCCTCCATCGGCGACGGCAGGGCGCAGCGCGCGGCCTGACAAGCCGGAGGGCGCCGCCGCAACGCGCGAGGCCCCGTCGTGGCCACGACGGGGCTTTAACGCGGTCGAGCAGGAACTGGTCCCGTGCCCTTCGTTTGTTTCAACTCCGGGGGAAGGGATCCGGTCGCTGCTGACCTCCGATGTAGCGCAAAAACCTCAAGGCGGCGTAAGCCGCAGTGGTTGCCGATTTCCTCTGTATTTCGAACAATTTGACGAGAATCTCGCCGACCCCGCCGAGGCGGGTTCGGGCAGCGTCAAACGTCCGCCTGGCTAACGCAGGCCGCTGCCCGTGTTGGTCGTCGGCACGTTGGGGATATCGGCCGGCGGGATCAGGCGGTTCGCGGGCCGCGCGCCGACATCGGCCGGCGGCGTCGGGGCGTCGGCAACCGCATTGGGGTCGGGCAGCAGCGGCGGCGCGTTGAGCGCGGTCGGCTGGGTCGGCGCGATGGGCGTCGGCTGCGCCGAGGCTGCCGCACCGGCGCCCGGCTGAGCCGACGCGTCGGCACTCGGCACGTCGTGGGCAAGAAGGCTCTCGATGTGGGCCATCAGATCGTCGGTGCTGTCGGCCGGCTTGCTGGCGGCCGGCTTCACGCTGGCCGCCTTGGCGGCCGGCGCCTTGGCCGCGGCCGGCGTGGTGGTCGTCGGCACCGGCGCGACCAGCGCCGGCTGGGCCCCGCCGGTCGGCTGCCCGACGTCGCCGTCCATGGGCGTGCCGTCGGCACCCGGCGCCGCCGGTGCCGCCGCCGGCGGTAACGCGGCGGTGTCCCTCGCGGGCGGAGCAGCCTGCGGCATCGGTACCGAGGCGTCCCCTGCAGACGGCACGGGCTGAGCGGCATCGTTGGCCGGCAGGCTCGTCCTCAGCCCCCCGGCGTCTGCCGGCACGGTGGCGGCAGCGCCCGCCGACGGCGGCGGCGCGTCGACGCGCGTGGCGACGCCATAAGCATAGGCCAGGATCACCATGCCGGCGGCGAGCGCCAGCGCACCGACCAGCACCACGCCGAATCCGCCGCGGCGGCGCGTGCGGCCGCGGCGCGGCCCATCGAGATCGTCCACGGCATCGCCGAGGCCGGCGACCGCCGCACGCTCGGGATCGTAGGCCCTCAATTCGTCGTCCCCGTAAGGCACCTCGCGGGCCTCGAGAAACGGTTCCTGGCGCTCGGCGGGCCCACGCCCGCCGGTCTTCGGCAGGCGCGAATAGGTGATGACGGCACCCTCCGCGGCCGGTCCATCGTCGGCTTCGTTGCGCACGCGCTTCTTCATCCTTGCATGCCCCTTTGTGCCAGAACCAAACAGCCTAATGCGGACTTTCGATGGCACAACCCCGGCATCACTGCGGCGGCGGCCGGCAGCCTCGGCCTGCCGGCGACCATCATTGCCGAGGCTTCCCGCAGCGGACTGGCCTATGCTTACCGGCACGACTGCAAGCGAGGGAAGCCATGGTCTACGAACTCTACTACTGGCCCGGCATCCAGGGGCGCGGCGAATTCGTCCGCCTGGCGCTGGAAGAGGCCGCGGCCGACTATGTCGACGTGGCGCGCGAGCGCGGCACCAGCGAACTGATGCGCCTGTGGGACGGCAAGGGGCTCGCCACCCCCTCCTTCGCGCCGCCTTTCCTGCGCCACGGCAAGGTGGTGATCGGCCAGACCGCCAACATCCTTCTCTATCTCGGCGAACGCCACGGGCTGGCGCCCAAGGCGGAAGCAGCGAAGCTGTGGACCCACCAGATCCAGCTCACCATCGTCGACCTGGTGGTCGAGGCGCACGATACCCACCACCCGCTTGGCGGCGCCTTCTATTACGACGAGCAGAAGCCCAGAATCACTGAGGCGGGCGAAGATGTTCCGCGACACCCGCATGCCGCGCTTCCTCGAATGGTTCGAGACGATCCTCGCCAACAATCCCAAGGGCGACCGCTTCCTCGTCGGCGCGCGGCTCTCCTATGCCGACCTGTCGCTGTTCCAGGTGGTCGCGGGGCTCTCCTACGCTTTCCCCAAGGCGATGGCCAAGCGGCTCCCCGATGCGCCCAAGGTGGCCGCCCTCAGCCAGCGAATCGCCCAGCGACCGCGAATCAAGGCGTATCTGGAGAGCGACCGGCGCCTGCCCTTCAACGAGGACGGCATCTTCCGCCACTATCCGGAGCTGGATGGCTAGCCTAGTTCGGCTGCTCGTAGCCGCCGATCGATTGGTGCAGCGTGTCCGCGATCTCGCCGAACAGCTTCTCGGCGCTGGCGACGACCAGCTTCCGCCATCGCGCCGCACCGATCGCGTCGTCGGGGGCCAAGGGCATCGCCGCGATCGACCTCAAGACGTGATCCTGGAGCTCGACAAAAGCCCCGGGCGCCGTTTCGGCGCGCACGACAAGCAGCCGCAGCAGGAAGCTCTGCAGGACGATGCGCAAGGCAGCCTGATCCGCGGCGAGCTCGTTTATGACAAGCTCGAGCCTGGTGCTCTCGTCGTCCCGGACGGGCTGCTCAAGCCGTGAAGCCCTGTTTCCCACGGACTGCTCCTCTGCGACAAAGGCAGCCCCCGCATAAATGACAATATACTGATTCGCTGTCCAATTCGGAACATGTTGCCCGCGGGCCACAACACCACGGCGCCGCCGGGCGGCGCCGTGCCATCGATAGCCGGCGAAACGCCGCCTGTCAGGTCAGCAGGCCACGCACCACGGCGCTGGCCTTGCCGAAATCCATGCGGCCGGCATAGCGCGTCTTGAGCGCCTGCATGCACTTGCCCATGTCGCGCAGTCCGGCGGCACCCGTCGTCTTGACGGTTTCGGCACAGACCGAGCGGACCTGATCGTCGTTCATCTGTTCGGGCAGGAACGACCTGATGATCGCAATTTCCTCGCGTTCCTGCTGGGCGAGGTCGAGGCGGTTGCCTTCCTCATAAAGACTCGCGGATTCAAACCGCTGCTTGATCATCTTCACGAGGATTTCGGTGATATCGGCGTCCTGGAGCGGATCGCGGCCGGCGGTACGCGCGGCAATCTCTCGATCCTTGATGGCGGCACTGATCAGGCGAAGCGTTGAGGTGCGACGTTTGTCTTGGGAGAGCATCGCATCTTTGAGAGCCGCATTGATCTGGTCTCGCATGGTTGATCCCCGTTGCCGCGCCCACGGCAGGATAACTCCGGCCAAATCGGCGCGCAACTTCTGCTGATTGTACAAGTCTTTGATTTGCATCGACGTTTTGATTTGTCCACACTGGACGCTGCGCAGCTTGTGGCCTCAGTGGGGGGCGCGTCGGGCGCCTGCGCAACTCGTGCCCTGTCTCGGGCGGGCGGGTATATGCCCCGATCGCATTCGGAAATCAAGATGGAACCCCGTCCGCCAGCGCGGACCTGATATGCGAGCCGCACGGGGCCCCCCTGGCAAGTGCCAAAAACTCTGCTAGCGTCCGGCATGGCAGCATGAGGGGGAAGCATCATGCGTATGATGGCCTTGTTGGCATTGGCAACTGTCGTGGCAGGTTCCTTGCCGGCCTGGGCGGCCGGCCCGAACGACGCCTGCGTCAATCAAGTGAACGGCGCCTACGACGCCGTGGCTTCGCAGAACTGGCAGGATCACTTCCGCAACACCGACCGCAATGCCCTGCAGATGCTCTCCGGCACCTGGTACAGCGAGGTCAACAACCAGCAGCTCGGCATGATCGCCTATACCTACCAGAGCTTCCTGCCGACCCAGATCTACGACTACCGGCAGCGGACATGCAGCGCCACCGGCTGCTCCGACGCCTACGGCACCGGCATGTTCGCCGCCGAGACCCAGGCCGACGGCACGCTCTTCCTGACCATCAACGTCTCGGACAACAACCGGCGCAACGCCTGCTCCGGCAACTATGTCCGCTTCATCGACCGCAACACGCTGTCCACCTCGGACGGCGGCCAGGCGCGGCGGGTGCAGCAGTGACCCCTCACCGCCATTGATGGGTGGCCGCAAAGCATTGATTTGAACTGGCCGGCGGTTGCGGCTATGGCATTCGCCCATGACCGACACCCCGTCACCCGACCGGTGGGCCGAACCTGAGCCGACCGCCCTGCTCGTGCTTGCCGATGGCACCACGATCGCCGGCCACGGCATCGGCGCCGAGGGCGTCGCTGCCGGCGAGGTCTGCTTCAACACGGCGATGACCGGCTATGAGGAGATCCTCACCGATCCCTCCTATGCCGGCCAGATCATCACCTTCACCTTCCCCCATATCGGCAATGTCGGCGTCAACGACGACGACATCGAGACGGTCAACATGGCCGCCTCCTCCGGCGTCCGCGGCTGCGTGCTGAAGACCGACATCACCGACCCGTCGAACTACCGCGCCACGCGCGGCCTCGACGCCTGGCTGAAGGCGCGCGGCATCATCGGGCTCGCCGGTGTCGACACCCGCGCCTTGACCGGCCTCATCCGCGTCAACGGCATGCCCAATGCGGTGATCGCCCACAATCGCGACGGCGTCTTCGACCGCACGGCGCTCACCATCGAGGCCAAGGCCTGGCCCGGCCTCGTCGGCATGGACCTGGCGAAGGAGGTCACCACCGGCCAGAGCTACACCTGGGACGAGACGCCCTGGGTATGGGGCAAGGGCTATGGCCGCCAGGAGGACCCGAAGTTCCACGTCGTCTGTGTCGACTACGGCATCAAGCGCAACATCCTGAGGCTGCTTGCCGCCCACGGCTGCCGCGTCACCGTGCTGCCGGCGAGCGCGACGGCCGAGGACATCCTCGCCCACAAGCCGGACGGCGTCTTCCTGTCGAACGGCCCCGGCGACCCGGCGGCGACCGGCGAATATGCCGTGCCGGCGATCAAGGGCGTCATCGATGCCGGCGTGCCGACCTTCGGCATCTGCCTCGGCCACCAGATGCTGGGTCTCGCCGTCGGCGGCAAGACCATGAAGATGCATCAGGGCCACCACGGCGCCAACCATCCGGTCAAGGACCTGACCACCGGCAAGGTCGAGATCACCTCGATGAACCACGGCTTCGCGGTCGACTCGAAGTCGCTGCCCGACGGCGTTGAGGAGACTCACGTTTCGCTGTTCGACGGCTCCAACTGCGGGCTCCGCGTCAAGGACAAGCCGGTGTTCTCCGTCCAGTACCACCCGGAGGCATCGCCGGGCCCGCGCGACTCGCGCTACCTGTTCGAGCGCTTTGTCGGGATGATGGAAGCGAAGCGGGGCTGAGATGGCGACGCAGTACACGGCACTGGACGACAAGCACCGCGACTTCATCGCCCGTCAGCACGTCTTCTTCACCGCCTCGGCCGCGCCCGACACACGCGTCAACGTCTCGCCGCGCTCGACCAACGCCTTCCGCGTTCTCGGACCCAACACGGTCGCCTATCTCGACCGCACCGGCAGCGGCAACGAGACCTCGGCGCACATCCTCGCCGGCGGCCGCATGACCATCATGTTCTGCGCCTTCGACGGGCCGCCGATGATCCTGCGCCTGCACGGCAAGGGGCGCGTGCTCCATCGCGGCACGGCGGACTACGCGGCGCTGCTCGCCGACGCCTTCGGCGGTGACGAGCCGCGCGGCGCGCGCCAGATCGTCGTGGTGGAAACCGATCTGGTGGTGAAGTCCTGCGGCTATGGCGTGCCGCTGTTCGAATACCAGGCCGAGCGCAACTCCATGGACAACTGGGCGAGCACGAAGAGCGATGCGGACTTCATCGCCTATCGCCGCGAGAAGAACCGCGTCAGCCTCGACGGCCTGCCGACGGGGCTGCCGGAGGAGAGACGGCCGAGCCTTAGCCGCATCGCGCGACTCGCGCTACCTGTTCCAGCGCTTCTTGGGAATGATGGAGGCGAAGCGGGGCTGAGGTCGGCCCTACCGCGCCTGAGTTTCTGGGCGCCCTTGATGCCCGCCTTCCCCCCGACACCGAGACTCGTGCAGCGCAGCGCAGCACAAAATGAAAGACCGCCATGCGGTGGCGGTCTCCCAAGTGTGGATGCCCCCGTTTGTGCAAGAAAATTCTGGATCGCTCGGACATGTGATCGGGTGCGGTCATGTGTCAGGCCTGCGTGAGCGGCGCAGATCATGGCCGCGGGCCGGTATGGCGATACGCGGATCAGAGGCAGATCAAATTCACGAGCTGTCTTGGCTCTTTGGGTGACGCTGCTTGTTCCGACCCGGATCTTCTCGATCATTTGCCCTTACTGTTCCTCGACCTCCTCACACTCCCGACGAACCGGGAAACGTCGACGTACTTGTTCCGACTACGCCCCCGTCACCGGTATCCTGTAAGCTTCCTGCCTGACAGTCATCGCCCACAGGCCACGCGCCATCTTGTTGGCCAGCGCGATCGCGACCAGCATTCTCGGCTTCCTTGCCAGCATGCGCCCCAGCCAGCTGCCGTCCGGCGCGCCGTTGCGTACCGCCGCCTGAACCACGGCCATGGCTCCGATGATGAGCAGCCTGCGGATGTCGCGCTGCCCCATCTTCGATATTCTTCCGAGCTGCTGCTTCCCACCGGTGGAGTGTTGACGCGGGACCAGCCCCAACCACGCTGCAAAGTCTCGTCCCCGGCGGAAACTCTCCATGGCCGGAGCGAAAGTCTCGATGGCGACGGCCGTGACGGGTCCCACGCCAGGCATCGTCTGCAATCGGCGGACGGTCTCCGCGTTGCTCGCCGCCTCACGCAACTTCTTGTCGAGAGCGGCGATCACGACGTCGAGCGTGGCAATCTGCTCAAGGTACACTGCTCCGAGATCGCGCACCGTCGCACACAGAGACGAGCTCTCGTCTACAAGCGCGTCCGCAAGCCGCTTCAGATGGGCGGGCCCTTGGGGCGCCACCAGCCCATGCTCGGCAAGATGGCCACGCAGTGCGTTGATCAGCTGAGTCTGCTGGCCAACGAACAGATCTCGAGTGCGGAACAACATGGCGCGCCCCTGCTGTTCCTCGGACTTGACCGCAACAAAGCGCATCGTCGGACGCGCCGCCGCTTCCGCGATGGCCTCCGCATCGGCAATGTCGTTCTTCTGTCGTTTGACGAATGGCTTGACATAGATCGGCGGGATCAGGCGGACCATATGGCCCAGCTTCTCAGCCTCACGGGCCCAGCCATGTGCCGTCGCGCAGGCCTCTATCGCCACAGTGCAGCTCGGCTGCCCGGCAAGAAACGGAAGAAACTGAGCGCGAGACAGCTTCTTGCGGAACACGACCGAGCCGTCGGCAGCCGCTCCGTGCAGCTGAAAAACGCGCTTTGCGAGATCAACGCCTATGATGGTAGCTTCCGACATGGATGTCCTCTCCTGTTGTGATGTCTTCGAGATCATCACCTTGGCACACACTGATGCCGCCAGGAGGGGGCATCCACGCCATCAAATTCCGTTCTGACTATTTCGTCACGCTCCGAGTGCCCAAGCCTTCCGCTTCCTGCGCCAACCGAGCAGGCCGGTCACACCAAGACCGCTCACGAAAAGCGGGAGAGCTGCCGGGAGCGGAATAGCCGGCATTTCCCGATACAGGGCTAGGGCCTTTCCGTAATTTAGGTTCGCCACATCTGCTGCACAGCCAGTGCAAGTGGAGGCCCAGAATGTCTCATGCGGAACGACGTCGGACGGCGTGATGAGCTCCGAGGCAGCGAAAAGCACCAAAGGATAAGACCCGTCAGGTCCTTGCCACGAAATGCTGTTCAGAACTCTCCTGAGTGTAGAACGCAGCATAAGGAAGACAGGGCCCGGCGTAGTAACAGCCTGTCGAGCCCAGATCATTCATCAGATCGTGTGCAGGGAGACCCGTACTCGAAACGTAGTCGCTGACCAGCGTCTGGACCTGCGACTGATAGGCCAGGGTGAAGCCATACAGCGCCCCTCCGGGCTGCAGCTCCGCCGTGGTGCTGAAGAGCGGGCCGATGGACTGGCTGAAGTTCAGCCACTCATAGCCCGTGCTCGTATCCAGGGTCAGCAGGTTATCGCCGGGTGAATTGAGATCCGTCTTGATCACGTTTGCTTGGGCCAGCGCGGGCATCAGCAGCGTGAACAAGATGATGGGCAAGCATCGAACTGCACGGGCAGTAGAGACTCCTGAAAGCAGCACGCCGGCAGAACCTGTGAATGCAGAACAAAATTCCGCACACAGGTGTCCGATACCAATCCATTTCATTTTCATTGGGCTCCCCCGATTAACTGACCGCCGCTCGAGTGGAGGGCGGGCTGATGCTAGCCCGGACGCCGTTCTGCTTATTGGAGAACTTTGCGGATATCGGCCGGCGTGACCGGCAGGGGGCCCGAACGCGGGGCCGCTCCCTTGTCACGTTTCAATACGAGCTGTCCGATCGCAAGGGCGTCAAAGCGGACAGCTGCCTGGGGTCAGAAGCAGTCTTCGAGGTTCTCTCACGCCCCCGGCGCTGCCGCCTCCCCGCCCTCCCCGGCCACCTTCCTGATCAGCGTCGCCAGTTCCTGGGCTCTGATCTGGTCGAGCTTCTCGTGGAGCGCGGCGATCTCGATCTCGGCCTTGAGGTTGACCTCGTAGTCGTGGGTGGCGGCGAGCCGATCGCGCGCTGCCGCCCGGTTCTGCGACATCAGGATGACCGGCGCCTGCACCGCGGCCAACAGCGACAGCATCAGGTTGAGGAAGATGAAGGGATAGGGATCGAAGGCGTGGATGACGACGAGCCAGGTGTTGACCGACACCCACAAGGCGATGACCACGCCGAAGCCGATGATGAAGCTCCACGAGCCGCCGATCTCGGCCACCCGGTCGGCGAGATGCTCGCCGAAGGTCTTCGAGCGCTGGATCTCGACGTTGATGTTGCGCGAGACGGCGAGCCGCCGCACCACCTTGTCGATGACCGCCTTCTCGCGGGCGTGCAGCTCGCCCTCGTCGAGTGCGAGAAGCTGGCGCGCCAGCTCGCCGATCGTCTCCTTGTTGGTCATGGCGGTCCTCCGTCCGGGGAATCGTGACACCCGGAGGGATATTTAGCGCGAAGCAAGGCGATTCGAACGTGGGGAAGCCGCGCTAGATGCTGGAGGCCGAGAAGGTGTCGCAGGAATTGGTGTCGCCGGCGGTATAGCCGCGCTTGAACCAGCGGCTGCGCTGCGCCGCGGTGCCGTGGGTGAAGCTGTCCGGCACGACGTAGCCCTGGGTTTCCTTCTGCAGCGTGTCGTCGCCGATCTGGGCGGCGGCGTTGAGCGCCTCGTCGATGTCGCCGACCTCGACGATGCCCTTCTGGTCGGCAACGTGGGCCCACACGCCGGCGAAGCAGTCCGCCTGCAACTCGGTGCGCACCTGAAGCTGGTTGGCCTCGGTCTTGCCGACCCGCTGCTGCTGGGCGGTCACCTTGGGCAGGATGCCGAGCAGGTTCTGGACGTGGTGGCCGACCTCGTGGGCGATGACATAGGCCTGGGCGAAATCGCCCGGCGCGTGGAAGCGGTCGCGCAGCTCCTTGTAGAAGGCGAGGTCGATATAGACCTTGCGGTCGCCCGGGCAATAGAACGGCCCGGTCGCCGCACTGGCGAAGCCGCAGGCCGACGACGTCTGCCCGGTGAACAGCACCAGCGTCGGCGGCTGATAGTGCCCGCCGGCATTGGTGAAGATTTCTGTCCAGGTGTCCTCGGTGTCGGCCAGCACCGTGGCGACGAACTGGCCGGCCTGGTCGCTGGGCACGCCCGTGCGGCCGGCCTGCTCGGTGGTCAAGGAGTTGCCGCCGACGTCGCCGCCTTCGAGGCCATTGAGCAGGGTCAGCGGATTGACGCCGAGGAACCAGCCGACCACCAGGATGATCGCGATGGCGCCGATGCTGAGGCCACCGCCGCGCCGGCCACCCGGCATGCCAATGCCGATGCGTGGCCCGGCACCGCCGAAGCCGCCCGTGCCGGCGTCGTCACGCCTGTCTTCGATGTTGCTGGATTGCCGCCGCCCTTGCCAACGCATGCCAGTCGATCCCCGTTCGCACCGGACCGGACGATAGAGGAGATCGGCGAAGAGGACCAGAAGGCCGCCGCAGCCGGCCTCCACGCGATCAGCGAGCTGAGTGTCCCCTGCCTGCCTTGACAGCACGCTCAACGCCCGAAATACGAAGAGCTGCCGTGGCCGTTCGGAACCTGCCCGCCATGAAGCAGATCCGGCAGGTCCGCCCCGGTGCCCTTTCGCTGAAATGCCCCGCCGATCTGGGGGACGTCGTTCGGGGACAAGACGGTGGACAGGCGCTTTCGGGGGGCTACGACGCTGCACGGCACCAGAGGCAACGCTTCCCCGCTTGCCATCGTCGCGAACCATCCGCTGCTCGCGATGATGGTCCTGGTCACCCTGATGACGGCCATGCGACTCGTCGATGCGAGCTGGTTCGAAATGCGCACGGACGAGGCCTACTACTGGACCTGGTCCAAGGAGAACGTCCTTTCCTTCCTCGATCACCCGCCGATGATCGCGTGGTTCATCCGCGTCGGGACGGCCATCTTCGGCGACACCAGTCTCGGCGCGCGCTTCGCCGGTATCGTGGCGATGGCCATTACGCAACTGATGCTCGCCGATATCGTCCGACGCGTGACCCATGACGTGAGGGCCATCGTCATTGCCGTGCTGCTCAGCGAAGCGGCGCTCTACTACGGCCTGTTCATGGCAAAAGTGGCGCCCGATGTGGCGCTGATCCCGTTCGCGATGGCCATGATCTGGTCGCTCGTGCGGCTGGCCGAGACCGAAGACGGACGCTGGTGGCTTGCCGCCGGCTTTTTTGGCGGCTGCACGCTGCTCTCCAAATACACCGCCGTCCTGCTGTTGCCGGCGGTGGTCGCCTTCGCCCTGGTACCCGACTGGCGACGACGGTGGCTGATGAGCCCCTACCCTTGGCTCGGGGCCCTGATCGCCGTGGCGGTGTTCTCGCCGGTCATCATCTGGAACAGCCACAATGACTGGGCATCGTTCCGATTCCAATTCGTCCGCGCCGAGGTCAACCACGGCCTCTCGCTACGCACGGTCGCGGACTATCTCGGCCTGCAGTTCGCGCAGGTCGGCCCCATCCTGCTGCCGGTCGTCTTGTCCGGCGTGTCGATCTCGGCCTGGCGCGGCTATCGGCAACGCGATCCCGTCGCGATTTTGCTTTCCACCAGCGTGATCGTTCCCTTCGTCTATTTCTTCTGGCGGTCGCTGACGCTGCCAGTCGGCGATACCTGGCCGATGTTCGTGTGGCCGCCGGGATTTGCCGCGGTCGCCATCAACCTCACTATGCTGGTGCGGGAGAAGCGGCCGGCCTGGATGATCAAATCGACGCTGGTGTGGATCACCTCCGCAATCGTCTCCGGCATCGCCATTGTCGTCCTCGCCTTTCTCTACGAGCTGGTCTGCCCGTGGAACCTCACCGGCAAGATCGATCCCATCGGGGCGGAAGCGGATTACGGCGCTGTGGCCAACGGCACGCTCGCTGAGATGAACCGGGTCGGCGCCACCTGGGTCGCGACGTCGGACTACCGGACCTATGCCATGTTGCGCTGGTTCCTGAGGGAGAAAGACACGCCGGTCATCCAGATCAACGAGCGCGCCCGCTTCATCGGCTTTCGCGACCCCGGCATCGCCCGGATGCGCGGCCGCCCTGCCCTCTACGTCGCCAGGGCTTCCGACGGCGCGGCCGCCATTTTCGCCGGGACCCAGGCCGTATTGACGCCGCTGACCGAGATCGAGCGCCGCTGGCGCGGCACGACCATGGGCCGCTACAGCTTGCAGGAACTAACCGGCTGGATACCCGACCTCAATCCGCCACCGGGCTCACGGTTCTACGCTTGGCCGAATTTGGCCTTATTGGCCGGGCCACGGACGGAAAACGACCACGAACTGCTCGCGGCTTTGGCGGACGGTCCGGGGTGTTTCGCCGCCCGAGGCTTCCCCCAATAAGGCCGGCTTGGCCTTGGAAGCACGACGAAGAATCTCCCGGGCGATTGCTGCTTGGCCCAGCGCGGCGAAATGCAGCGGCATTGTGGTCCAATGCCGCTGCACGCGCGGGCTTTAGCCCGGCGGATTGGAGATCGAGAGGATATTGCCCTCGCAATCCTTGAACCACGCCCCCTTCAGCGGGCCGATGGAGGCAATGCCGTTGACCGTCTTCAGGCCGGGCATGTCGTAGTCCTCGAAGACGACGCCCTTCTTCTTCAGCGCCGCGACGTCGCCCTCGACGTCGGCGGTCTCGAAGCCCATGAGGGTGTTGGGCGCCTTGCCGGCGAACTGGGTCGGATAGAGCAGGAAGCCGGTACCGGCGGCCAGCGTGTACATCAGTCCGGCCGGGGTTTCCTTGGCCGGCTTGAGGCCGAGCTTCTCCTCGTACCAGCGCTTCGCACGGGCGAGATCGCCCGCCGGAATTGTCGGAAAGGCGCGATGACTGCCAAGCATGCCATGTCCTCCCTGGTTGGCCCCGTCAGATGCGGGGCCCACCATGTAGGCATGCCTCCGGCGTTCGCCTGTGACGCAGGTCACTGCCTGAGCCTGGTGCCGAGCCCGCGGGAGGCGGGTCACGCCGGACGCGGCGCGGACAAGCCGTGGCCGCGCTCGGGCCCCTCAGAGGCTCGCCACCATCTGGCGCAGCTCCTCGCGCACCTGGCCGGCGAGCGAGGCGAGGTCGACGTTCTCCACGCCGCGCATCGAGGCGACCGGATCGACGGCGGCCACTTCCACCTCGCCCGGCTTCACTTCCTGCACGACGACGTTGCAGGGCAGCATGGTGCCGATCTTGTTCTCGGCGGTGAGCGCCTTGTAGGCAAAACCGGGATTGCACGCACCGAGGATGGTGTAGGGGCGCAGCTCCTTGTCGAGCTTGGCCTTCATGGTGGCCTTGACGTCGATCGTCGTGAGCACGCCGAAGCCGCGCGTCTTGAGCGCGGCAGTCACCTTCTCGATCGCCTGGTCGAACGGCAGCGTCAGTGTCTTGGCGAAGTAGTAGCTCATCATCTTCTCTCTTGCTTGCATAGGCTGACAGGCCGGGCGGGCCGACCCCTGGCTGGAGACATTCAAGAAAGAAGATGGGATCGCCGACCGCCGATGCTAAGCCCGGCGGACGCCTCTGCGACGGAATGAACCGGCCTGAGCTTGTCGAGGACCGGCTGGAAGTCAGCCTATTCCCCCCCTCTCCCGGTTTGCCTAAGCTCGGCTCCGCCTCGCCAAGGCAAACCGCCCGCCCCCTCAAGGGGGCAGGGCTATCGCATGTGGGCACCGCCCCCTCGCCCCATTGGGGAGAGGGCTCCGCGCCTTAGCGAGCAGTGCGAGCTTAGGCGCGGAGGGTGAGGGGGCGCCCACATATCCGGATAGCTCGGCTCCCCCTCACCCGGATCCGACCCGCTGACGCGGCCCGATCCGACCTCTCCCCGCCGGGGAGAGGTGGTGCGCCCTGCCGTATGCGATTGCCCGTCAATGGGGGAGGTGGGGATTGCTGAGACGCTCGACACAGACTGAATGTCGGTTGAGCCTAGCGGGTGCGGCGACGGCCGAAGACCGCTCGCCCCGGCAGCGGCCTGGCGGCGACCTTGGGCTCCGCATCCTCGGCCTCACCGGCGGCGGCGCGGGCCGGCTCCAGCGAGGGCGCGGCGGGCGCAAGATACTTGGCGATCACCGCATCGGCGCGCAGCGCCGCCTCGGCTTCCTCGCCTCTGCCGGCAAGCGCCGTCCGGCTGGCCTCGCGCAGATGGGCGAGCGTGCCCGCATCGGCGCTCGCCACGAACGAGCGGCCGTCGTTGAGGTGCACGGAGAACTCGACCTGCTTGACCTTGCCGACGGCAAGCACGCCGGCAGCAAGCCCCAACGGGTTTCCGGTGGCCAACAGGCCCTTGAGCCCGAGGCGCGCCGCTTCCTTGACCTGGCCGGAGTGGTCGTCGGCAATGGTCTCGATCGCCGTGATCGCGGTGAGCGGGACCATCTCGTTGAGGCCCGGCCGCGACCGGTCGGGCAGGTAGAGCGCCGCCTCACCCACAATCACGCCGTCGCTGCTGCCGAAATCGCCTTGCTTCAGGACAATCGTCGCCATCGCAGGTTTCCCGCGGGAGAGCCCTTCTCGCTTCTGCCTCCGAAATCCTTAACGGAAAGCTAAAGACCGGCTGCCCCCCTCGGGGGTTCCGCCCTCCCCCGGTTTGCCGTATAAGCCCCGCCTAGCCTGAAACCACCACGGATTCGCGCCCCGGAGCGGCAGCCGCGCCGGGGTTTTGTTCGCAAACCGAGCCCCCAAACAAGCCCCCATGCCGAAACGCACCGACATCGACTCGATCCTGATCATCGGCGCCGGCCCGATCGTCATCGGCCAGGCCTGCGAATTCGACTATTCCGGCACCCAGGCGCTGAAGGCGCTCAAGGCCGAGGGCTACCGCGTGGTGCTGGTCAACTCCAACCCGGCCACCATCATGACCGACCCGGAGCTGGCCGACGCCACCTATATCGAGCCGATCACCCCGGAGATCGTGGCGAAAATCATCGAGCAGGAGCGCGCCGCCCGCCCCGCCGACAAACTGGTGCTGCTGCCCACCATGGGCGGCCAGACGGCGCTCAACACGGCGCTGTCGCTGCGCAAGATGGGCGTGCTCGACCGGCTCGGCATCGAGATGATCGGCGCCACGGCGGAGGCCATCGACAAGGCCGAAGACCGCGAGCTGTTCCGCGAGGCGATGCACAAGATCGGCCTCGAGACGCCGCGCTCGCTGCTCGCCAATGCCTCGGCGCTGAAGCACGAGGACAAGAAGAAGCACCAGGACGAGCTCGACCGCATCGCCGCCCTCGACCTGCCGCAGGCGGAGCGGCAGCGGCTTGCCGACAGTTTCGCGCAGGACTGGGCGACCGGCGAGCCGGAGCGGCGCAAGCGCTACGTCGAAAAGGGACTGGTGGAAGCGCTCGACGCGCTCCAGACGATCGGCCTGCCGGCGATCATCCGCCCCTCCTTCACGCTGGGCGGCACCGGCGGCGGCATCGCCTTCAACCGCGAGGAGTTTCTCGAGATCGTCGAGCGCGGCCTCGACGCCTCGCCGACCACCGAGGTGCTGATCGAGGAATCGGTGCTCGGCTGGAAAGAGTTCGAGATGGAGGTCGTGCGCGACAGACACGACAACTGCATCATCGTCTGCTCGATCGAGAACGTCGATCCGATGGGCATCCACACCGGCGATTCGATCACCGTCGCGCCGGCGCTGACGCTGACCGACAAGGAATTCCAGATCATGCGCGACGCATCGATTGCGGTGCTGCGCGAGATCGGGGTCGAGACCGGCGGCTCCAACGTCCAGTTCGCCGTCAACCCGAAGGACGGGCGGCTGGTCATCATCGAGATGAACCCGCGCGTATCGCGCTCCTCGGCGCTGGCTTCGAAGGCGACCGGCTTCCCCATCGCCAAGGTCGCCGCCAAGCTCGCCGTCGGCTACACGCTCGACGAGCTCGACAACGACATCACCGGCGGCGCCACGCCGGCGAGCTTCGAGCCGACCATCGACTACGTCGTCACCAAGGTGCCGCGCTTCGCCTTCGAGAAGTTCCCCGGTGCGGAAGCGCTGCTCACCACCTCGATGAAGTCGGTCGGCGAGGTGATGGCCATCGGCCGGACCTTCGCCGAGAGCCTGCAGAAGGCGCTGCGCGGGCTGGAGACCGGGCTCGACGGCCTCGACGAGGTGATCATCGATGGCCTCGGCCAGGGCGACGACAAGAACGCCATCCGCGCCACCCTCGGGCGGCCGACGCCGGACCGGCTGCTCGCCTGCGCGCAGGCGCTCCGCCTCGGCGTCACGGTCGAGGAGATCAACGCGGTCTGCGCCATAGACCCGTGGTTCCTCAGGCAGTTGCAGCAAATCGTGGAATCAGAATCGCAGGTCCGCGCGCCTCGGCCTGCCCACCACCGCCGGGCCGCTCAGGCGCCTCAAGGCGCAGGGCTTCTCCGACGCCCGCCTGGCCTCGCTCGTCGGCATCGAGGAGGCGGCGGTTGCGGCGCTGCGTGCGCGGCTCGACGTCCATCCGAGCTACAAGCGCATCGACACCTGCGCCGCCGAGTTCGCCTCGCCCACCGCCTATCTCTATTCGACCTACGAGGTGCCGTTTGCCGGCGTCGCGGTCAACGAGGCCGAGCCCAGCGGCGCCAAGAAGGTGATCATCCTCGGCGGCGGGCCGAACCGCATCGGCCAGGGCATCGAGTTCGACTATTGCTGCTGCCACGCCTGCTTCGCGCTCGCCGACGCCGGCTACGAATCGATCATGATCAACTGCAACCCGGAGACCGTGTCGACCGACTACGACACCTCCGACCGGCTCTATTTCGAGCCGCTGACCGCCGAGGACGTTCTCGAAATCGTCCGCGTCGAGCAGTCGAAGGGGGCGCTTGCCGGCGTCATCGTCCAGTTCGGCGGCCAGACGCCGCTCAAGCTCGCCAACGCATTGCAGGCGGCCAAGGTGCCGATCCTCGGCACCTCGCCCGACATGATCGACCTCGCCGAGGACCGCGACCGCTTCGCCCGGCTGATCACCAAGCTCGGCCTCAAGCAGGCCAAGAACGGCATCGCCTTCTCCGTCGAGCAGGCTCGCCTGATCGCCGGCGAGCTCGGCCTGCCCCTGGTGGTGCGCCCCTCCTACGTGCTCGGCGGGCGCGCCATGCAGATCATCCGCTCGGACGAACAGCTCTCCAACTACCTGCTCGGCACCCTGCCCGAGCTGGTGCCGGCAGACGTCAAGGCGCGCTACCCGAACGACAAGACCGGGCAGATCAACACCGTGCTCGGCAAGAACCCGCTGCTCTTCGACCGCTATCTGTCGGACGCCATCGAGATCGACGTCGACGCGCTTGCCGACGGCACCACCGTCTTCATCGCCGGCATCATGGAGCACATCGAGGAGGCCGGCATCCACTCGGGCGACTCGGCCTGCTCGCTGCCGCCCCATTCGCTGTCGGCGCAGGTGATCGCCCAACTCGAGGCCGAGACGCGCCAACTGGCGCTGAGCCTCGAGGTGCGCGGCCTGATGAACGTGCAGTTTGCTCTCAAGGACGGCGACCTCTACGTGCTCGAGGTCAACCCGCGCGCCTCGCGTACGGTGCCCTTCGTCGCCAAGTCGATCGGCCTGCCCGTCGCCAAGATCGCCGCCCGGGTGATGGCTGGCGAGGCGCTCGCCGACTTCGACCTGACCGCCACGCGGACCGGCCACGTCGCCGTCAAGGAGGCGGTCTTCCCCTTTGCCCGCTTCCCCCATGTCGACACCCTGCTCGGCCCCGAGATGCGCTCGACCGGCGAGGTGATGGGCCTCGACCATTCCTTTGCCGTCGCCTTCGCCAAGAGCCAGCTCGGCGCCGGCAACTCGCTGCCAACCACCGGAACGGTGTTCATCTCGGTGCGCGATGGCGACAAGGAGCGGGTGGTCGAGGCGGTAAAACGGCTGGAACGGCTGGGCTTCAAGGTCATCGCGACCTCCGGAACCCAGCGTTTTCTTAGAGCCCAGGGCATAGAGTGCGGCCACATCAACAAGGTACTTGAAGGTCGGCCGCACATCGTCGATGCTATCAAGAACGGGGATGTCCAACTCGTCTTCAATACAACCGAAGGCGCGGGGGCGCTCTCCGACAGCCGGTCGCTCCGGCGCGCAGCCTTGTTGCATAAGGTCCCCTACTACACCACCATCGCGGGTGCGATCGCGGTGTCACACGGGATCGAGGCATACCGGTCCGGTACGCTTGAAGTCCGCCCGCTGCAAACCTATTTCGCACCGGCGGCCTGAACGGCGCACTTGGGGGCTGCTAAGTTTCGGTTTGACGAACGATCATCGGCCCCGGTGACGGGGCCGCTGAGCGGAAGTCAATTGTTGCCGAGGCGGTAGCAGCCGGGACGGCTCTGCCGATGAGGTTTTGCGGCGCCGGGTCCAATCCGGCGCATCGAATGGAAAGGGTTGAGGTGCGATGGAAAAGATTCCGATGACCGCGGCTGGCCATGCGGTGCTGGAATCCGAGCTGAAGCGGCGTACGAGCGAGGAGCGCCACCGCATCATCCAGGCCATCGCCGAGGCACGCGGCCACGGCGACCTGTCGGAGAACGCCGAGTATCACGCCGCCAAGGAGGCCCATGGCCTCAACGAAGGGCGCATCGTGGAGCTGGAGGACCAGCTTTCGCGCGCCGAGATCATCGACGTCAAGAAGCTCTCCGGCAAGACCATCATGTTCGGCGCCACCGTCACCCTGATCGACGAGGACACCGAGGAAAAGAAGAAGTACCAGATCGTCGGCGATGTCGAAGCCGACGTGAAGGCCGGCCGCATCTCGATCTCCTCGCCGATTGCCCGCGCCCTCATCGGCAAGGCCAAGGGCGACACCGTCGAAGTGTCGGCACCCGGCGGCAGCCGCTCCTACGAGGTTCTCGACGTCAAGTTCGGCTGAGCCGTCTGCGGCTCGCCTGCCCTGCCCCGAAGCCCCGGAGGTCCCCTCCGGGGCTTTTTGCGTCGGTGGCAGCGACTGAAGGGTGCGACATTAACGCATTCTTAATCTGGCGTTGCGCGCCACATAATCGCCGCAGGTATTTGATTCGTCGAGATGACTCCGAACGGAGGCCAAGCGATGAACAAGCCAGTCAGGATGCCTGACGACGCCCATCCGGTCGCGCTTGCGGCGATGGGAGCATGGGTGGTGGTCACCGTCGCCGGCAAGGTCATCGCCTGCACCGCCAAAGCGATGATGCTGGATGAATCGTCCGGCGGGCGGATCTACTACATCCCCCGCGCCGACGTCGACATGGCGCTGCTCAAGCGCAGCCGGCGCATGACCCACGATCCGGACATGGGCGACTGCGCCTATTACAGCATCCCCGCCGGCGGTGCGCGCTCGCGCGATGCGGCGTGGAGCTTCGAGGCGCCCACTCCGGCCAGCGTAGCGATCAAGGACTACCTCGCCTTCTCGCCGAACTGCGTCGACGCGATCCTGGAGTGGCCGTCGGACTGACCGGGGCGGCCGGAGTCCGGGCTCATTGAGGAGCCGCTGACCGAGGCCGCGCCGCGCGCGGATGCGCGTGGCCATCCCGCCATGACGCGGTGACTTTGCAGACCTTCAATCAGGACGCGGCCCGAAACGGTGCCGTGGGCTCGGCCTCGGGCAGCGTGAGGTTCACGCGCACGGGCTTCGGTGCCTGCCTGCGTCGCACGACGGCCTTGGTGGCGCCTTCGTTCGACGGCGCACGCGCGGCGGCCGGTGCCGGCCGCGCTGCGGTCAGTTCGGCTTCCGCCCGAAGCCAATGCTCGACGTCGCGACCCTGCGGCCTGCCCTGCTCTTCCCAGATCTCATAGGCGCGCCGGCGGACGCGCTCCATCCGGTCGGGGTCGTCCCGACCCTGTTCCGCCGCCGGCGGCGCGGGACGAACGGGCGGCTTCTCCGGTGCCGCAACCGGCGGATCGCAATCGCCAACCATCTGCCGGTAGAGTTCCGCATAGTCCCGCGCCGACCGGGTCCAGCTGAAGTCCCTGAGCATCCCGGCGATCTGGATGCGGCGCCAGATGGTCTTCTGGCGGAACAACTGGAGCGCCCGGCGCACGCAGGACAACGCCTGCCCGGCGGTTGGCGCGTCGAACAGGAAGCCGGTCGCCGAGCCGTCGATGATGCTGTGCGGCCGCACGTCCACGACGGTATCGACCAGCCCGCCGGTGCGGCGGGCGACCGGCGGCGTGCCGTAGCGCATGGCATAGGGCGCCGTCAGGCCGCACGGCTCGTAGCGCGCCGGGCTGAGCATGATGTCGGCGCCCGCCACCAGGCGATGGGCGACGGCCTCCTCATAGCCGATGCACACGGCGACCCTGCCCGGATGGGCAGCGGCCAACTGGCGAAACGAGGCTTCGAGCCCACGGTCGCCCTCGGCGACCAGAGCGAACTGGATGCCCTCGGCGATGAGCGCCGGCAGGATTTCGAGGACTACCTCCGGCATCTTCTGCCAGTCGAGACGGCTGGTATAGGCGATCAGCGGGAGAGCGCCATCGACATCGAGCCCCATCTCTTCCTGGATGGCGGACTTGCACTGCTGCTTTGTCGCCAGGCTCGCCGGATCGTAGTTGACCGTGAGATAGGGGTCCGAGGACGGGTCCCACAGGCTGTAGTCGACGCCGTTCAGGATGCCGCGGACCGGGACCGCCAGGCGGCGCAGGATCTCGTCGAGGCCGCAGCCATAGTCGGGCGTCCGAATCTCGGTGGCGTAGGTCGGGCTGACCGTCACGACACGATCGGCCGACAGGATGCCCGCCTGGAGGAACGAAATCTGGTTCCTGCACCCGGCTTTCGCCAGCGCGCCGTTCGCCATCGCCAGCGGCAGGCGCCGCGCCACCTCCGCCTGGAACACCCCCTGATGCGCCAGATTGTGGATGACCAGAACGGTCGGCGGGTACGGGCCCGGCCGCAGGCGCAGGAGCGTCGGCAGCAGCGCCGTCTGCCAGTCGTTGATGTGGATGAGGTCCGGCCGCCACGCGATGTCGATCGAGCCGGTGCCGATCATGGCGCCGACGTAGCTGAGCAGGCCGAAGCGCAGCGCGTTGTCGGCGAAATCGCGGCCCTGTTCATCCTGGTAGGGATTGCCGCCGCGGCTGTAGAGCGACCGGCACTCGACCAGCCAAACCGGCACCAGGCTGCCCGGCAGCGCGCCCTTCCAGATGCGCACCGCCCCGACGCCGAGCGGATTGTCGATGACCGTGGCCAGCCGCAGATTGCCCGCCAGATCCATGGCCCGCGGGTAGCCCGGCATCAGCAGCCGGACGTCGATGCCCTGTTCCTTGAGGCTGACCGGCAGTGCCGCGGATACGTCAGCCAGGCCGCCGGCCTTGGCGAGCGGAAAGACTTCCGAGGCGACATAGAGCACCCGCAACGCCCGCACCCCTCAGGTCCGCTTTGGTCCTCAGAGCGGACCAAGCCGCAAAACAGTGTGCACGAACGCGAAGCGGTTGTTGGCTCCTCTCCTCCCGCAGCAGCCGCTACAGGACGAAGATAGCTGATTCGCGTGACCGACAAGCAGATCGAAGAATTGCCAATCAGCTTTTCTTGCCGACCACTTGCGGGCGGCGGTTGATCCAGAGCCTGTTCAGGCACCGCGCTTGCCGAGGACGGCTCGGGCGCAGCCAGACGGCCACATGCCCGCAACCAACACGGGAACATGCGTCATGGTTTGCAGGACCCCAGGATCGAATGACCCGGTCGGCCTGTCCCCCGTTTTGGCGCGTTCTCCTTGTCGCACCCCTGCGCATCTTGCATGGCTCGGCCGAGAGCTTAGATTTCCCGTGAGTAGTCCAACCGAGTCTCGGCCACCGCCCGGGCGGGGCGGCGTGCGTTTCATGCGGGATTCCAGGCGCGCCCGGCGAAAGGCTGCGCCCTGCACCGCCTCAGAGGTACCCCTATGCATGCCAAGGTTATCGTCATTGGCTCCGGTCCGGCCGGCTACACCGCCTCCATCTATGCGGCCCGCGCCATGCTGGAGCCTGTCCAGATCGCCGGCCTGACCGCCGGCGGCCAGCTCACCACCACCACCGACGTTGAGAACTATCCCGGCTTCGCCGAAATGGTGCAGGGCCCCTGGCTGATGGACCAGATGAAGGCGCAGGCCGAGCACGTCGGCACGCGCATGGTGAGCGACCACATCACTTCGGTCGACCTCTCCCGCCGGCCGTTCCGGCTCACCGGCGACACCGGCGAGACCTATACCTGCGACGCGCTGATCGTGGCGACCGGCGCCGAGGCCAAGTGGATGAACCTGCCGTCGGAGCAGAAGTTCCGCGGCTTCGGCGTCTCCGCCTGCGCCACCTGCGACGGCTTCTTCTATCGCAACAAGGAAGTGGTGGTGATCGGCGGCGGCAACACCGCCGTCGAGGATGCGCTCTATCTCACCAACCACGCCACCAAGGTGACGCTGGTCCACCGCCGCAGCGAGCTCAGGGCCGAGAAGATCCTGCAGAACCGCCTCTTCGCCAATCCGAAGATGTCGGTGATCTGGGATTCGGTGGTCGACGACGTGCTCGGCGCCTCGGGCTTCCCGCCGGCAGTGACCGGCGTGCGCCTGCGCAACGTGGTGACCGGCGAGACCCGCGACCTCAAGACCGACGGCGTCTTCGTCGCCATCGGTCATGCCCCTGCCGTCGATTTCCTCGGCGGGCAATTGAAGCTGAAGCCGAACAACTACGTGTGGACGGCGCCGGATTCGACGGCGACCAGCGTGGCCGGCGTGTTCGCCGCCGGCGACGTTACCGACGACACCTTCCGCCAGGCGGTGACTGCCGCCGGACAGGGCTGCATGGCGGCCCTGGAGGTTCAGAAGTTTCTGGCGCTTGTCGCCGAGCCGGCGGAGGCTGCCGAGTAGGAGGAGGTTTGACCGGCGCGTTCAGAGGAACGCGCCGGGGTTGCGGGGGGACCCATGTTGGACTGGGACAAGCTGCGCATCTTCCACGCGGCCGCGCAGGCCGGGTCGTTCACCCATGCCGGTGAGAACCTCAACATGAGCCAGTCGGCGGTGAGCCGGCAGGTGAGCGCGCTCGAATCGGACCTCGGCGTTCCCCTCTTCCACCGCCATGCCCGCGGCCTCATCCTCACCGAGCAGGGCGACGAGCTGTTCCGCACCGCCAACGAGGTGCTGGTCAAGCTCGACGCGGCGACATCGCGCCTGGCCGAATCCGCCGAGAAGCCGTCAGGCACGCTGAGGATCACCACCACCGTCGGCCTCGGCTCGACCTGGCTCACCGCGCGCGTCCACGAATTCGTCGACCTGCATCCGGCAATCAACCTGCACCTGATCCTCGACGACCAGGAACTCGACCTCGCCATGCGCCAGGCGGACGTCGCCATCCGGCTGCGCCAGCCGGTGCAGCCCGACCTCATCCAGCGCCGGCTGTTCACGGTGCACATGAACGTCTACGCCGCGCCGATCTATGTCGACCGCTTCGGCGAGCCCAAGGCGATCAGCGACCTCGACGAGCACCGCATCGTCACCTTCGGCGTGCCGGTGCCGGCCTATCTGCGCGACCTGAACTGGCTGGAGCTCGCCGGCCGCACCCAGGAGAACCCGCGCGAGCCGGTGCTCAAGATCAACAACCTGTTCGCCATCAAGAACGCCGTGCAGAACGGCACCGGCATCGCCGTCCTGCCGAGCTACATGGTCGAGCCGGGGTCCGGCCTGATGCAACTGCTCCCCGAAGTGCAGGTGCCGAGCTTCGCGTCCTATTTCGTCTACCCGGCCGAGTTGAAAAACTCCGCGCGAGTCCACGTTTTCCGCGATTTCCTGCTAAGCAAGGCACAGAACTGGGCCTACTGACCTGAAAAACAATTACAATTCCAGATTTTGTGTTTTCCGCGCCACACCTGATAATAATACTTAAGCAGAACGCGCGAGGCATGTCGCCTGACAAGAAATGCTCATACGCTTGTCAGTGTTGGTGCGGTGATTCGCCTGTTCTCCTCCCTGCAGGCCGCTTGGCGCATCATCTGTTCCCTTCTGGAGCGTATGCCGGCAGCGATGCTGTCACGGCAAGAACTGCCGGGCCCGAAAGGGCCCGGCTTTTTGTTCGTCAGCGCTTCGCGGCAAGGGACGCCCGCCGGCGGCTACATGAACAGGTTCTCCTTGGTCATGCCGGCATACATGGCGGCGACGTATTCGCCATAGCCGTTGTAGATCCGCGTCGGGATCGATTCCTGGGTGCCGATGTCGCGCTCCATCGCCTGGCTCCAGCGCGGATGCGGCACGTCCGGATTCACGTTTGCCCAGAAGCCGTATTCGTTGGCCTGCAACGCCTGCCAGAAATTGACCGGGCGCTCGTCGGTGAAGCTGAACTTGACGATCGACTTGATCGACTTGAAGCCGTACTTCCACGGCAGATGGACCCTGAGCGGGGCGCCCATCACCTTGGCCACCGGCTTGCCATAGGCACCGGTCACCATGAAGGCGAGCTCGTTGGTCGCCTCGGCCATGGTCAGCCCCTCGACATAGGGCCACGGATACCAGAACTGCTTCTGGCCGCTGGCCATGGACGGATCGTTGAAGGTCTCCATGCGCAGGTACTTGGCCGAGGACAGCGGCTTGGCGAAATCGACGAGCTTGGCGAGCGGGAAGCCGGTCCACGGCACCGTCATCGACCACGCCTCGACGCAGCGGTGGCGGTAGAGCCGCTCCTCCAGCGTCATCTTGCGGACGAGATCGTCGATGCCGATGGTGAAGGGCTTCTCCACCATGCCGTCGATCGCCACCTCCCACGGGCGCGTCTTGAGGGCGCTCGCCGCATCGGCGACGTCCTTCTGGGTGCCGAACTCGTAGAAGTTGTTGTAGTTCTCGTTGATCGCCTCGGGCGTCACCGGCCGCTCGATGGTGTAGCGGTTGTTGCGCGCCGCCGGATAGAGGTCGATGGTCTGGTCGCCCGCGGCCCAGGCCGCCGAAGGCAGCGCAGCCGTGGCCACGCCGCCGAGAAGCGCCGCAGCGCCGCCGGCCATGATCTGGCGGCGATTGAGAAAGGCAGCCTCCGGGGTCGCCAGGCGCTCCGGGATCTCCCAACCCCTCCTGCGGATCACATGCATCGCTCACTCCCTCGGCTGGCTGCCACCCTGGAGCCTAGCTAAAGCCCTCCCCGCACACGATCAACTCACGATGGCGTGGGCCGGCGCGTGTCGAGCATGCGCCGACGTGACCGGCGACGAAAGAGAGCGGCGCCGGAAAGACCATGTCCGCTCTCTCGCTCAGGCTGCGGCCGCCGCGCCGAGAGCGGCGAGAATCTCGTCCGTCTTGCGCACGCGGGCCACCCGCGGCAGGACCTTCTCCATCGCAAAGGCGTGCATGGCGGCATCGGGAGCACTGGCCGCATCTTCGGCGACGATGACCGCGTAGTTGTGCTGCCAGGCATCGCGCGCCGTCGCCTCGACGCCGAAATTGGTCATCACCCCGCCGATCACCACGTTGGCGATGCCGCGCCGGCGCAGCTGCAGATCGAGATCGGTGCCGTAGAAGGCGCTCCACTGGCGCTTGGCGATGTGGACATGGGCGGGGCGCGTGGCGAGCGCCGGCGCCAGCTCGCTGAAGCCCGGCGGCGGGCCGCCGGGTGGGATGGCAAGCGGCACATCCACCGCCTTGCCCGGGAGATCGCGCAGGTCAGGGGCGAATTCCACGTGGACCTGGATGATCGTGGCGCCGGCCGCGGCGAAGCCATCGACCAGACCGACGGCTCGGGCAACCACCTCCTCGGCGCTATGCGGCGCCATCGGCATGGCGAGCGTGCCCTTCTGCAGGTCGATGAGGACGAGCGCGGTTGCGGCAGGATCAAGTCTCAGCATGGCGGTCGACTCCGGCGACAGACAGCGTGATGGAAACACGGGCCGTCCCTGCTAATATATGAGGATAGCCTCACGTATGGGCAGTTTTATGAGGAAACCCTCACATAAGTCAAGCGCCCCGCGTGCGCCGCAGCGCAAGCGCGGCCACGATCGCGTTGCCGCGCTGATTGTCGCCGGCGCCAGGGTGTTCGGCGAGAAGGGCTATGACGGCGCCACCATGACCGAGATCGCCGCCCGCGCCGGCGCCGCCATCGGCTCGCTCTACCAGTTCTTCCCGACCAAGGAGGCGATCGCCGATGCGGTGCATGCTGCTGCGGCCGACGCATTGCTTGCCATGCTCAAGCAAGCCGCCGGCGAAGCCAGCGGGCTGGCGCCGGACAGGCTTGCCGACACCCTCTATGAACGCTTCTTCGCGTTCCTGAGCGCCAATCCCGCCTTCATCACCCTGGCCGACCGGCCACCCGACCCCGGCAAGAGCGCACGCCGCAGCGCCATGCGCAGCGCCCTCGCCGACCTCATCGTCGGCATGGCACCGCCCAAGCCGCGGCGTGAGGCCGAGGGCCTGGCGGTCGTGATCCTGCAACTGATGAAGATGGCGGTCGCGGTCAGCGGCGAAGCCGACCTGCCCAATCGCGACGTGGTCATGGATGACCTGCGCATGATGCTGCGCCGGCTGCTCGCCGCCGATTAGCCGGCGTCGGTGCCCCGCACAGACGAAACGGGCGCGTCCGCTTCAGCGAACGCGCCCGTTGGATCTCAATCCCTATCGCCTCAGGCCGCCTTTTCGGCCGCCCGCTCGATGACCTGGTCGGCCAGCCGTCCGGTCAGCTCGGCCAGGTGGTCGAAGCTCGCCTTGAAGGTGCCGACGCCGGCCGTCGCCGAGCGCAGCTCGACGATCAGGTCGCGGATCTCGGCCTGCGGGATCTGCACCTGGACCAGGTCCCAGCCCGGCCAGCCGGGGCGTGCGTCGAAGCCGAGGATCTGGCCGCGCCGCTGCGAGACGATGCCGTTGACCCGCGGCGTCGCCTCCGAGGGCACCGCGATCTCGACCTTGAGGATGGGCTCGAGCAGCACCGGACCGCACTGCGGCATGCCCTCGCGCATGCCGATCTGCGCGGCGGTGCGGAAGGCCATGTCGGAGGAATCGACCGCGTGATAGGAGCCGTCGGTGAGCGTCACCGACACGTCCACCACCGGGAAGCCGAGCGGCCCCTTGTTGAGGTATTCGGTGACGCCGATCTCCACCGAGCCGAAATAGTTCCTCGGCACGGCGCCGCCGGTGACCGACTCGGCGAACTGGAAGCCGGTGCCGCGCGGCAGCGGCCTGATGTCGAGCACGACGTCGCCGAACTGGCCGTGGCCGCCGGACTGCTTCTTGTGGCGGCCGCGCACGCTCACCCCGTGGCGGATGGTCTCCTTGTAGGGGACCTGCGGATTGTGGGTGATGGTGGCGATGCCGTACTTGCCGTTGAGCCGCTCCATGGCCACGCGCAGGTGCATCTCGCCCTGCCCTTCGACCAGCGTCTCGCCGGTATCCTGAGTATGGCTGATGCGCAGCGACGGGTCTTCCTCGACCAGCTTGGTGAGCGCCGCCGACAGCTTGACGTCGTCCTTGCGCTCGGCCGAGGCGACGGCCATGCCGAGCACCGGCTCCGGCGGAGAAAGGGACACCACCTGCGGCGGTGCCGTCTTGCCGCTGCCGAGCGTCATACCGGTCTGCGCGCTATCGAGCTTGCCGAGCCCCACCGTATCGCCGGCTTCGGCCGCCTCGCGCTTGGTCGTGTGCTGCCCCATGATGCGGAAGAGGCCGGCAACGCGGCCGACCGAGCCGTCCGAACCGACCAGCTCGGCGCTGTCAGCCACCGTGCCCGAGAGGACGCGCGCGATCGACAACTTGCCGCCGTGGCTGGAATGCACGGTCTTCATCACCTGCACGATGGCCTCGCCGTTCGGCTCGATATTGAGGCGGGCGCGGGTGTCGGAAATGTCCGGCGTTTCGTGACGGATCGCCTTGAGCAGCCGGCCGACGCCGCCGCCATGTTCCGCCGAGCCGATGAACACCGGGCAGATCAGCCCATCGCGCATCTCCTTGACCAGATCCTCGAAGACCTGGTCGCGCGGCGGCTCAACCTCTTCGAGCAGCTCCTCCATCAGCTTGTCGTCGTAGTCGGCCAGCGTCTCCATCATGTGGTAGCGCGCATCGGCTTCGCGGGCCTTGTCCTCGTCGCTGAGCGGGATGAGCTCGCTCGGCGCCAGATCGCGATAGGCGTAGGCGCGCTCGAGCGCCAGGTCGATGTAGCCGGTGACCACGTTATCCTGCCACACCGGGATGTGGCGCAGAACCAGCGGCACGGCGCTCGCCGGCTGCAACGTCTTCAGCGTCTCGCGCACGCTGGCGTCGGCCTTGTCCACCTTGTTGAGGAAGAGCACGCGCGGCACCTTGTGGTCTTCCAGCGTCTTGAGGATGACCTGCAGGGCCGGGATCTTCTTCTCGTCGGCTTCCGCCACCACCACCGCCAGATCGACGCCGGCCAGCACGCCCTCGGCCTCGAAGGAAAATTCGATCGAGCCGGGGCAATCGAGGAAGGTCAGCTTGTCGCCCATGAATTCGGTCTCGGCGACATTGACCTCGACGCTCATCTGGTGGGCCCGCGCCTCAGGCGAGGCGTCGCCGACGGTATGCTTCTCGGCCACCGTACCCTGCCGGGAGATGGCGCCGGTGCGCGCCAGGATTGCTTCCAGGAGGGTTGTCTTACCGCTGGCAAACGGGCCTACGAGTGCAATGCACCGAGGCCCGGCAACTCTGTTCTTGTTTCCCATAGCCGCGCCTTTCTTTTGCTCGGGCGTTCCATTTCTTGTTTCGTTCTTCTCAGGCCGCGCCAAAAACCCGGTGGCGCGCGGCCAGTCAGCCTGATGTCATCAGGGAACCATCCCACTGACAAGAGCAGACCGCAGGGAGCAGCCGCCTTGATCCATGTCTACTCGGACCACAGATCGAGCGAGCTGATCGCAACCGCGAAATCGAGGCCGGTCTGGCCCTGGACCGAGAGGGGCTGGAGGGCAAAGGAACGGTTCGAGCCGCCGACCAGCACGTTGGCGCCGGCGCCGACGACCACGGAGGCTTCCGCCGAGGCGCCGACATAGGTACCGGCCAGTGCGCCCACCGGGTAGCCCCGCGCGGCGGCGAGCACCGCCCACACGATCACCGTCTCGCCGGTGACGCCGACATCGAGGCCGAGCTTGTCGATGCGCCCGCCATAGAGCTCCGGCGCGCGGAAATCCGGCTGGAAAGTGCAGCTCATGCCCTTCGACGAGCCGATGATCATGCCGACGCCGGGCGCCACCTTGCAGGTGAGCAGGCCGGTCTTGACATAGCCGGCGTCGGCCGGCGCTGCGCCTGCCAACGCGGCCGCAGCCAATGCCACGGCGGCGAACAGAGCCTTCGCCGCCATCGAAATCCTTGAAATCATGGTCAATTGCCTCCCAATCGAATTCCTGCGCCCCGCCGGACCGATCGATTGCGTTTCCCCCATTCCGGGGGCATCGTGGCACGGCCTGGGCCCAAGGAAAAGCTGCCGCCGGGCAAAGCGACGCTTGATCGCAGCGCGCCAACAGGGCATGTCCTCGCCCGGAGGATTGTGCATGCTCAGTCTTTACGGTTTCGGCGAAAAGGGCCTGGAAATCTTGCCGGCACCGCAAGGCGACGACGTGCCGCCGACGACCGGCTGGATCGACCTCTTCCAGCCCTCGGCGGAGGAGAACCGTACGGTCGAGCGCTTCCTCGGTGCGCCGGTGCCGACCCGCGAAGAGGCCCAGGAGATCGAGTTTTCCAGCCGCTTCTACAGCGAGGACGGCGCCACCTTCATGACCGCGACGGTGCTCAGCGGCGTCGACGCCGGCCAGCCGGAGCTGGCGCCCTTCACCATTGCCATTGCCGGCGACCACATCGTCACCTTGCACCACACCGACCTGCGCGCGCTCCGCCACTTCCTCATGCGCGCCTTCAAGCCGGGCAGCGGCTGCAACTCCGGCCCGGCGGTGTTCCTCGGCCTGATCGAGGCGATCATCGACCGCGCCGCCGACGTTCTGGAGCGCATCAGCGGCGACGTCGACCGCATCAACCAGGATGTCTTCGCCCGTCGCCGCGACCCGGCGCACGAAGGCCGCGAACTGTCCGAGCTGATCGAGGCGATCGGCGTGCAGGGCGACCTGGCGGCGAAAGCGCGAGAGAGTCTCGCCTCGCTCGAACGCCTGATCCAGTACGCCGGCCTGGCGGCGCCGAGCATCAACGCCAAGGGCGGCAACCGCGCCCGCATGAAGCTGGCCGCCCGCGACATCCGTTCGCTCGAGGACCACGTCACTTTCCTGTCGAACAAGATCAACTTCCTGCTCGACGCCACGCTCGGCCTCATCTCGGTGGAGCAGAACGACGTGATCCGCGTGCTCACCGTGCTGTCGACGTTCTTCTTCCCGCCCACCCTGATCGGCACCATCTACGGCATGAACTTCAATTTCATGCCCGAGCTGAGCTGGCCGATCGGCTATCCGCTGGTGATCGGCGCCATGATCGTCTCGGCGCTGGTGCCCTTCTTCTATTTCAAGCGGCGCGGCTGGCTGTAGGCCCCGTCGGCTTGCCGGCCGCAAGCCTCATTGGAAGGTCACCGTTGCGATGGCGGCCGAGGTCCGCTCCTCGGACCATTGGGTGACCGGGCTCGGCGGCGCATCCGTGGCCGAGACGTTGGTGCCCTCTCCCGGCGCCGACAGGATGACGCTGCCGGCAGCGGTGGTGACCGAGACGGCACCCTCGAAGACGACCACCCCGTTCACGCCGCCGACCAGGCCGCCCCAGAAATCGGTGCCGCGCACGCCGATGAGGGCGAAGGGAGTGGTGACGCTGGCCTGGCGGGTGGCGCCGGCCGGGAGCTTGCCGGAGACATAGCGGAACGCCCCGGTGACGGCTGCGTGGAAGCGGTTGGCCCCGGCCGGGTCATAGACGAACTCGTCGAGCACGACTTCGGCGTTCTCGCCGACCGTCAGGTGGGTGCCATCGGCAAAGCCGAGTTCGAGGCGGCCGCCGGCGCCGGTCGACACCTTTTCCATCACGCGGATGTCAGTTCCCTCCGTCAGTGATTCGGTCAGATCCGTGCTCACACCCAGACACGCCCCCTGGCAACGGACCACGCTGCCGATCACCGTTTCCGCTGCAGACGCAGCGGAAATCCCCACGAAAAACAGGAGAACAGTGAGAATATTGGCAATTCTGTACATGGCAATCTTGAGAAGGAGGTGGATGACACCATATCATTATACAAATTCAAGAGAAGACAGGTGACCCTATGTCTTCCAGTGAGCAGGTTCACATCGCGCCTGCACCCGCCCCCGAACCGGTGGTTGAGGAGATTGCCGCGGCGCGCCAGCGCCTGGCAGCCCTCGATGCCAGCGTCTTTGCGCGCGCGGTGCCGGTATCGCCGATCCAGCAGAACGACCTCATCCGGCGCGCCGTGAGAAGGCTTTTCGGCCATGGCCTTTGAGGCACGCGACCGATCTGGCAGGGAGAACGTCTGGGGCCTCGTCGAGCTGGCCGACCGCCAGACCTTCGACCGCCACATCGACACGGTGGCCACGGCCATCGCCGACCGCTTCACCCTCAAGGTCCACATCAACGTCGCCGGCCGCTGGCGCGCCTACAATCGCTGGATCGCCAGGCTGCAGGACGCCAGCGACGGCGCTGACAGCCACCATCGTTTCGTCCGCCTGTGCGCCGACCTGGTCGAATGCCTCGCCTGCCAGAGCATCATCAGCTATTCGTCGATGATCCGCGACGCCTCCGACCCGATGACCGACGTGGTGCTGCGCTTTCCCAACGAAGTGACCGCTTTGGCCGCCGGCGCCGCCCTCTACATCGTCAGGGCGACGGCGCTGACCGGCGCCGACATCAGCGAGCCGCTGCCGCCGGCGGTGGCCGAGAATGCCGCCGCCGCCCTCAGGCGCAATCCTTCCGCCGCCGCCGAACGCTTCCGCGAGCTGCTCAGGCTGACCACGCCCTGGGGGTAAAGTCCCTGCTCAGCCGCCGCCGCGGTTCCAGCCGCGGCCATTGTCGCCGTAGGCCTCCCAGCCTTCGGCGGTCACGGCGATGGTGTCTTCCAGCTTGATGAAGCCGCGCCGGGGGTGATGCAGCGTCGTCTCGATGGAAAGCACCATGCCGGCCTCGAGCGGCTTGTCCATGTCGTCACGGCCGTAGGTCAGGCGCGGCGATTCATGCGAGACCAGGCCCATGCCGTGGGCGACGAAATCGATTGTCTTGGCGTTGGACGAGCGGCTGAGCACGGCGCCGGCGCTGGCATAGACATCAGCGCCGCTGGCCCCGGCGCGGACGGGCGCGCGCGCCGCCATCTGGATGGCGTCCACCGCGCCGAGCAGGTCGACGAGTTCCGCATCCGGCTCGCCGTGGATCGCCATGCGGCAGAGGTCGCCGATATAGCCGCCGTAGTTGCCGCCTGAATCGAGCGACAGGATGTCGCCGGCGCCCCAGACCTGATCGGACGGTGCCCGGTTGACGCTGGTGCCTGCCGTGATCAGGCAATATTCGAAGGTCAGGCCGCGCTTGACCTCTTCTTGCTTGAGCGCCTGCACCAGGTCGTTCTTGGTGGCGCCCGGGCCATGCCCGGCGATCACCGCCAGCATGGCGTCGACGACCCGTTCGGAGGCCGCGCGGATCAGCGCCAGCTCGTCCGCCGTCTTGACCGCGCGCAGCCGCTCCAGCGGCGCCCCGGCTTCGACGATCCTGGCGCCGGCCATGCCGTCGATGAGCACCGCCTCGGCGTCGGCCGGCAGGAAGGCGCGCTCGACGCCGATGCTGCCGACCTTGCCGAGCGAGCGGATGTGCTCGACGGCAAGCGCCATCGCATCGCGGCTGCCGCGGGCGCGCGGCACCACCGTCGGCACCCAGAAGCGGCCGTTGTCGCGCTCATAGCCCTCCAGCGGATTGCCGACATAGGCCGATCGCTCCGGGTGGCCCTTCTGGTAGACGAGCAGCGGCAGATAGCGGCTTGGCCCCATCGCATCGAAATGATCGAAGAAGAAGAAGCGGTAGCCGCCGAGCAGGTATTGGATGTTGGGCTTGGAGCAGACGACGACCACGTCGATCGCCGCCTCCTCCATGAGCCGGTCGAGGCGGGCGGCATCGAAGGGAAGCCGCGATGCATCGGGCGCGACGGCCGCGCCCGCTTCCGTCGTTGTACTCATCCAGGCTCCCCCCCTTTTGAGTTTTCGCCGGCGCTATCTCAGGCCAGCGCAGAAGCGCTGGATACGCTGGCCGGCCTCCTCCAGCGCCTCGGTCGCGGTGGCGTAGGAGATGCGGAAATTGGGGCCGAGCCCGAAGGCCGAGCCCTGGACCACCGCGACGCCCTCGGCCTCGAGCAGCTCGGTGACGAAATCGTCGTCGCTCTCGATCGCCTTCCCCGACGGCGCTTTCTTGCCGATCAGGCCGGCGCACGAGGGATAGACGTAGAAGGCGCCCTCGGGCGTCGGGCAGGTGAGGCCGCGCGCCTGGTTCAGCATCGACACGATCAGGTCGCGGCGCTCCTTGAACACCTTGTTGTGCTCGGCGATGAAATCCTGCGAGCCGGTCAACGCCTCCACCGCGGCATATTGCGAAATCGACGTCGGGTTGGAGGTCGACTGCGACTGGATGGTGGCGATCGCCTTGATCAGCGGCGCCGGGCCACCGCCATAGCCGATGCGCCAGCCGGTCATGCAATAGGCCTTGGAGACGCCGTTGACGGTGAGCGTGCGCTCCATGAGCGCCGGCTCGACCTCAGCCGGCGTGGTGAAGACGAAATCGTCGTAGACCAGGTGCTCGTACATGTCGTCGGTCATCACCCACACCTGGGGATGGCGGACGAGCACGTCGGTGAGCGCCTTGAGCTCGGCGCGTGTATAGGCGGCGCCGGACGGGTTCGACGGCGAATTGAAGATCAGCCACTTGGTCTTGGGCGTGATCGCCTTGTCGAGCGCCTCCGCCGTGACCTTGAAGTTGGTCGCCAGCGATGCCTCGACGAAGGTCGGCGTGCCGCCGGCAAGCAGCACCATGTCCGGGTAGCTCACCCAGTAGGGCGTCGGGATCAGCACCTCGTCGCCGGGGTTCAGCGTCGCCACAAGCGCGTTGTAGAGCACCTGCTTGCCGCCGGTGCCGACCGTGATCTGGTTGGCAGCGTAGGTGAGGCCGTTCTCGCGCTTGAACTTGGCGACGATCGCCGCCTTGAGCTCGGGGATGCCGTCGACGGCGGTGTACTTGGTCTTGCCGTCGCGGATCGCCTTCATCGCCGCTTGCTTGATGTTGTCGGGCGTATCGAAATCGGGCTCGCCGGCGCCCAGCCCGATGACGTCGCGGCCGGCCGCTTTCAGCTCACGCGCCTTGTTGGTCACCGCGATGGTGGCGGAGGGCTTCACGCGGGCGAGCGAGTCGGCAAGGAAGGCCATGGTTCGGACTCCAGGCAGAGAGGGTTTCAAAACGGCGCGGACCCTAGGCGCGACGGGCACAAATCACAAGCAAAACCACCGCGTTCGCCACGACGCGCGTTCGCGCTTCGTGCCCGATCCGATCGCTTCCGCTGATGGCACCCGTCAGCGAAAGGAATTGGACGGAGCGCGAACGCCAGCCAATTCTCGGGCGGACAAGGGAGAGACCGGATGACCTACACGCTCTATTCGATGCAGTCGTCGGGCAACTGCTACAAGCCGCGGCTCATCATGCACCAGCTCGGCCTCCCCTTCCGCCTGGTCGACATCGACCCGGGCAAGAGCGAGACGCGCACGCCCGAGTTCCTGGCGCTCAACCCCAACGGCCGGGTGCCGCTGCTGGTCTTCCCCGACGGCCGCAAGCTGTCGGAATCGAACGCCATGCTGCTCTATTTCGCCGAGGGCACGCGCTTCCTGCCGGCCGACCGCTTCGAGCGGGCGCTCGTCCATCAATGGCTGTTCTTCGAGCAATACGACCACGAGCCGGCGATCGCCGTCGCCCGCTCCTGGCTCAAGGTGCAGTCGAACCGCGTCGGCAAGGCGACGCCCGAGCAGATCGCCGACTGGCACAAGCGCGGCAACCGCGCCCTCTCGGTCATGGAACAGGCGCTCGACAAGAGCGACTGGCTGGCGGGCGATGCCTGCTCGGTCGCCGACATCGCGCTCTATGCCTATACCCATGTTGCCGAGGACGGCGGCTTCGACCTCTCCGCCTATCCGGCGATCAGCGCGTGGCTCGCGCGCGTCGCCGCCGAGCCCGGCCACATCGGCATCGACTGGCGACCGCAGGCCTAGAGAAACTAACGGTCTCCGACGGCGGTTTGAACCGCTCCGGGTTTTCCGGAGGCAGTTTCGTTTGAGTTCACGCTGCCATGGCTGGGTCTTCCAGGATGGCGTAGTGGCGTGCCTCGGCTTCGGCCGGCGGGATGTTGCCGATGGGCTCCAGCAGCCGGCGATTGTTGAACCAGTCGACCCATTCCAGCGTTGCGAACTCGATGGCTTCGAAGCTGCGCCAGGGCCCGCATCGATGGATGACCTCGGCCTTGTAGAGACCGTTGATCGTTTCGGCGAGAGCATTGTCGTAGCTGTCTCCGACGCTGCCGACCGAAGGTTCGACGCCCGCTTCGGCCAAGCGCTCGGTATATTTGATCGACACGTACTGGCTACCCCGGTCGCTATGATGGACGAGCCCGCCTCGATGGATGGGCCGTCGCTCGTGAAGGGCCTGCTCCAGCGCGTCGAGCACGAAGCTGGCATGGGCCGTCCGGCTGACCCGCCAGCCAACAATGCGGCGGGCGTAGGCATCGATGACGAAGGCGACATAGACGAAGCCGGTCCAGGTTGCGACGTAGGTGAAGTCCGAGACCCAGAGCCTGTTCGGCGCCGGGGCATGGAACTGGCGGTTCACATGATCGAGCGGACAGGGCGCCGCCTTGTCGCTGATCGTCGTGCGCACCGGCTTGCCCCGGATCACACCCTGCAGGCCAAGGCTCTGCCATCAACCGCTCGACGGTGCAGCGGGCGACCGCGAAGCCCTCCCGCCGCAGCTGCCGCCAGACCTTGCGAACGCCGTAGACGCCGAAGTTCTCCGCGAAGACCCGGGCGATCTCGGGCTTGAGGGCCGTGTCCCGCTTGCGCCCGCGCTGACAGCCTCTCCGGATCGGCCCGTTTGGTGACGTGATCGTGGTAGGTCGAAGGGGCGATCGGCAACACCTTGCAGATCGGCTCGACCCCATGGACCCGCGATGATCGTCGATGAAGGCGATCATGGCTTCACTCGGCGGTCGAGCTCCGCCTGGGCAAAATACGCCGACGCCTTGCGCAGGATCTCATTGGCCTGCCGAAGCTCGCGGTTCTCACGCTCAAGCGCCTTGAGCTTCTCGGCCATCTCGGTTGGAACACCAGCCCGCTCGCCGCTGTCGACCTCGCTCTTCTTGACCCATTCGCTCAACGTCTGCGCTGTGCAACCGATCTTCGACGAAACTGACACGATCGCCGCCCACCGCGACGTGATGCTCGCCTTCGTGATCCAGAACCAGGCGCACCGCACGGGTGCGGACTTCGGGTGAAAACTTGTTCGTCGTTTTGCTCGTCATGGCTCCATCTTCTCAAGAGTTGGAGCCTCCGATCAACCCGGGGCGGTTCAGTTCGCTTCAAACCGGACAAGGTATACGGTGGTCCGCGAGGAGAAAGTTAGTTGGCCGAATGGACGCCATTTTTCGTCCTACCGAATGTCAACGTGGGACGCGCCATTGAAGGAAACAGACTTGCGCTCGTTCCACCAGACGACCATCGCGTGGCCATTCTTGCGAAGACCTATCCGGCTTTCCGAACGTTCTTCGGCAGGTTCACCGATGCTTTTGGGGTAGCCATCGAGCCGAGCGTCCTCATTGGCCAAGGCCCAATCCGTAGCATCGACGCAGTAGCGCGCTTCCGTGACCTGGTATCGGTATCAACCATCGCCCGATGCAGAGCACTTCAGCTCATCCATCAATCGGCGTCCGGCACCATCTGGTCGAATACTTTTGACATATACCCGTGGATGGTTGGTCGTGACCACGAACATCTACTCGGGAGTACGCCAGCTCACATTGGCTTCCACGAGGTGAAAGCCTTTCACGGCCAGTCGTCGCCCGATGTGCCATACACGAACCTGAATGCTTGGGAGCTTGATATTCCTCTCACCGCCGAGCTGATTCTTCGATGGCGTCGCAGGTATCTCGGCCGAAAGAAAGATTGGAGTGACATCTCGCTATTTCGTTCGCTCAACATGGCCCATCATGCAAGTCAGTTGCCTGCCGGGACTGATACCACCAGGCTCGACATTGGCCGGATGGTTGCGTTGTGGGTGAGCGCATTCGAAATATTGGCTCATCCCGCCATAGGGAAGTCCGGAACCAAATCGGTCTTCGAGCTTCTCACTCCGTCCAATGGGAGAAGAAAGCGTGCCGCGCCAAGCGCTATCATGCTGAAGTCCGCAATGGCGTGACTATCAAGAATTCGACCTTGGCCTGTTGGCTATACGGAGAGCTTTACAGAGCGAGGAATCAATTCCTCCACGGCAATCCCATAACGCGAAAAACCGGAATGTTCCTGGACTGCCACGGGTCAGCTTGTTGCAATACGCGGCGCCGTTGTATCGGATGGCGTTAACAGCGTTCCTTGGATTGCGCCTCCAAATGCCGCCTTATCAAACGGCGCGACTGTACGGGGAAGCGATGGCCGACTACATGAGCTTCACGAGGTATCAGGACGACACTGAAGCGGCCCTGATCACGTCGCGGAGAAGGAAATGAAGACTTAATCAGGCCCGGCGCACTCGGCACTTCGCCACGCGCCACTTGATTACGCCGGTTGGAACCATTCAAGCAGCCGCCACAATTCGGCCCACACAACTGTCCGCATTGGCCGCAATTTCGTCCGGCATGCGCCCCCATCGCGACCCACATTGAGGTCACTCGAATGGAGGGACCTCATGCGCAACATCGCTCGCACCCGCGCCCACGCCGCGACCCATGACCATGGGGCCGGCGGGTTCCTGTTGTGGATCGCCGTCTACGCCGTCTTCATGCTGGCGCTCATCGCCTACAGCGGCAGTTCGCACATCCTGCAGCCGCACATGCTCGCCTGGCCCTCGTTCCCGGGGATCGGCTAGTCGCTCTTCGGCTTGGTCTCGGCGAACGCCTTGAGGCGTTTGAGGCCGCGCTCGTAGTCCGGTCCGATGACGCCATCGAGCGACAGGCCGCGATAGCGATCGACCGGGTTGAAGCCGACATCGGTGCGGTAGCCCCACACGACCGTGGTCTCGCCTGAGCTTTTCTCCGTCAGGCGGAACCAGCCCGCAGTCGCCGGCTGGCCGGTGCGGGTGACGCGCATCTCGACCGAGCCGTCGGGCGCGATGGCAGTGATCGTTTCCGCGCCGGAGCCGACCGCGGGGAGCTTGCTCTCCCAGGCGACTGTCTGGCCGACGCCATCGAGCGGGCCGGTGTAGGTGACGGCCACGTCCGGGTCGGCGGCCAACAACGGCAGCCAGTCGGGCAGATGGCGCAGGTCGCCGACCAGCGGGAACAGCGCCGCCCGCGGGACCGCGATGTCGATCGAGCGGGTCACCTCCGGCTCGCGCGGCAGGAAATAGGCGCCGAGGACGGCGGCAACAACCAGCGCTGCCACAGCGGCCGCGCCCCATTTCAGCCAGACCAGCACATTGAGACGCCGCGGCGGTGCGGCCTGGGCCGCATCGGGCGCATCGGCGGCGGGGGTCACCACCTCCGCCACGACACTTGCGGCTGGCGGGGGTTCCGGCACGTCTTCGGCAGGCGTTCGCCTTGTCCGGCCCATCCTTGGCGGGCGTGGCTGTGGTATCGGCCGTCATCGGCGGGAATACTACACCCGGCACCAACCTGACCCTAGATAACAATGACAGGGCGCCGGTCCGTCGGCATGTCCGCCGGTCTCCCGCGGTGCGGCAACGCGACCGTGCGAGGGGGGCTTTCGCGCAACCGCGTTTCTATTCAAAATTACGCATACCTTGTTGGGAGGAGTCGCTGTTGCCGCAATTCGCCAACCTCACCGAGGGTCTGCGCTTTCGCATCGTGCTGCGGCCCGGGGTGGCGATCGGCCCAGGCAAGGCCGACCTCCTCCAGGCGATCGACGAAACGGCGTCGTTGACGGCGGCGGCCAGGCGCTCGGGCATGAGCTACAAGCGCAGCTGGCTGCTGGTGCAGGAGATGAACGGCGCGTTCGTCCGGCCGTTGGTCGAGACCGAGAAGGGCGGCATCGGCGGCGGCGGCGGCACCCAGTTGACGGCGCTCGGCCGGCGGGTGCTCAAGGGCTACCGCCAGATGGAGGCCGACGCCGGCAAGGCAGTCGCCGCCGGCATCACCGATCTCCGCCGCCACCTGAAGCCGGACGGTGGTGATCCGCCCCCCGCGCGTCGGCGAGCGAGCGACCGGCGGCGCAGCGAAGACGATTGATTCGCCGGCCGACCCGTGCTGACATGTCCGATATGTTTAGCTCAAACATATCGAGAGGTCGCCATGCTCGCCCGTCGCCTGCTGCTTGCCGCCGCCGTCGCCGTGCCAGCGCTGGTCGGCGCCACCCTGCCCGCCTTCGCCGCCGACCCGATCGTCTTTGCAGCGGCCAGCCTCAAGAACGCCCTCGACGACGTCGCCGCCGCCTACAAGGCCAAGACCGGCAAGACCGTCGCCATCAGCTATGCCGGCACGGCGACGCTTGTCCGGCAGATCGAGCAGGGCGCGCCGGCCGACATCTTCTTCTCCGCCGACATGGCCTGGATGGACTATGCCGTCGACCACAAGCTGGTGAAGCCGGAGACGCGGCGCACGCTGCTCGGCAACCAGATCGTCCTGGTGGCGCCCAAGGATTCGACCGCGACCATCGACATCGCGCCGGGCATGGACCTCGCCGGCCTGCTCGGGGCCGACGGCCATCTCGCCATGGCCAATGTCGATGCGGTGCCGGCCGGCAAATACGGCAAGGCCGCGCTGGAGAGCCTCGGCGTATGGAACAGCGTTTCAGCCCAGGTGGTGCAGTCCGAGAACGTGCGCCTGGCGCTGGCCTTCGTCGCCCGCGGCGAGGCGCCGGCCGGCATCGTCTACGCTACCGATGCCGCCGCCGAGCCGGCGGTCAAGGTGATCGGCGTCTTTCCTGCCGACAGCCACCCGCCGATCCTCTATCCTGTCGCGATGACCGCCAGCTCGACCGACCCGGACGCCCGCGCCTTCTTCGACTTCATCCAGTCGGACGCAGCCGCGCCCGCCTACCGCAAGCAGGGCTTCACCATCGTTGCGCCGGGTTCCTGAGACAGGGACTTCATGCTTGAGCCACTGACCCCGCAGGAATGGTCCGCCATTGAACTGAGCCTGCGCGTGGCGACGGTGGCTGCGCTGGTCAGCCTGCCCTTCGGCATCGCGGTCGCCTGGCTGCTCGCCCGCGGCCGCTTTGTCGGGCGCTCGCTCATCGACGGCATCGTCCACCTGCCGCTGGTCATGCCGCCGGTGGTCACCGGCTATCTGCTGCTCATCACCTTCGGCACCAAGGGTCCGGTCGGCGCCTTCCTGCAACAGAGCTTCGGCATCGTGCTTGCCTTCAAGTGGACCGGCGCGGCGCTGGCAGCCGCGATCATGGGCTTCCCGCTGATGGTGCGGGCGATCCGCCTGTCGATCGAGGCGATCGACCCGAAGCTCGGCGCCGCCGCGGCAACGCTGGGCGCCCGCCGCATCGGCATCCTGGCGACGGTGACCCTGCCGCTGGCCCTCCCCGGCATCCTCGCCGGCGTGGTGCTCTCCTTTGCCAGAGCTCTCGGCGAATTCGGCGCCACCATCACCTTCGTCGGCAACATCCCCGGCGTGACCCAGACAGTGCCCCTGGCGATCTACACCAACACCCAGGTACCGGGCGGCGAACTGGCGGCGCTGCGTCTGACCCTGTTCGCCGTCATCGTCGCCTTCGCCGCCCTCATGCTCTCCGAGTTGCTGGCGCGGCGCGTCGCCCAGCGGACGGTCGGGTGAGCCCGATGCTCGAGGTCGACATCGACAAGGCACAGGGCGCCTTCAGCCTGAGCGCCCGCTTCGCCAGCGCCGGCGGCGTCACCGCTCTCTTCGGCCGCTCGGGCGCCGGCAAGTCGACGATCGTCAACGCCATCGCCGGCCTGGTGCGCCCCGACCGCGGCGCCATCCGCCTCGACGATACGGTGCTGTTCGATGCCGCGGCCCATGTCGACGTCCCGGTGCGCCGGCGGCGCATCGGCTATGTCTTCCAGGAGGGCCGGCTGTTCCCGCACTATTCGGTGCGCGGCAACCTGACGTATGGCCGCCGGCGCACGCCGCGTGCCGAGCGCTGGGGCTCGTTCGAGCAGATCGTCGATCTGCTCGGCATCGGCGACCTGCTCGAGCGACGGCCGGCGAGCCTGTCGGGCGGCGAGAAGCAGCGCGTTGCCATCGGCCGCGCTCTGTTGCAGAGCCCGCGCCTCCTGCTCATGGACGAGCCGCTCGCCTCGCTCGACCCGGCGCGCAAGGAGGAGATCCTGCCCTATGTCGAGCGGCTGCGCGACGAGATGCGATTGCCCATCGTCTATGTCAGCCACAGCGTCGACGAGGTGACGCGGCTGGCCGACACGCTGGTGCTCATCGCCGAGGGCAGGACGATCGCCAGCGGCACAGTGAACGAGGTCTTCGGCCGGCTCGACCTGCGCCCCCATACCGGGCGCTTCGAGGCGAGCATGGTGCTGACCGCCAAGGTCATCGCGCACGATGACAAGAACGGCACGACGGTGCTCGACCATCCCGCCGGGCGCATGTGGACGCCGACCGTCGGCCGTCCGCCGGGCGGCACGGTGCGCCTGCGCGTGCGCGCCCGCGAGGTGGCGCTGGCGGTGGGCGACCCCGGCCTCTTGTCGATCCGCAACCGGCTCGCCGCGACCGTGACCGATATCGCCGTCGACCCCAGCGGCATGATCGAGGTGCAACTCGATGCCGGCGGTCAGATGCTCTTGGCGCGCATCACGCGCGACGCGGCCCGCGCGCTCGACATCGCGGTTGGCCAGCCGGTCGTGGCGCTGATCAAGTCAGTGACCTTCGACCGGCTGGACGATTTCGCCTGAGAGGCGGGCGGCTACAAGCAGCCCTGCAGATGGCGGCTGCCGTCGACCACGGTGAGGCGCACCGAAGCGGTGCCCGTGCCGATCATGCCGATGGCGGCGGCGGCGCCGCGCGTCAGGTCGATCACCCGGCCGCCGACGAAAGGCCCGCGATCGTTGATGCGCACGACCACCGAACGGCCGTTCTTGAGGTTGTCGACCCGGACGTGGGTCCCGAAGGGAAGGGTGCGATGGGCTGCCGCGAGCGCATTGGCATTCATCCTTTCTCCGCTCGCCGTCTTGGTGCCCATGCTGTACCAGGACGCTTTGCCGCACTGGGAGGCGGCTGCTTCACCCGATTGAAAACTAGCCAGCGCGAGAAAGGCTGCGGTGGCTGCCCCGAACGCAAAAATGCGTGACTTGCCTAGGTTCACTCTTTGACTTCCGTGTTTTGTTGAGCCGCATCGTTTGCATGTCCCTCCCAGCCGGTACCGCCAGCGGGTCCCTCCCGTGCGGCGGATCGATCTGCCCGGTCAAATGCGGCACCAATGCGGCCGGCGGCTCACGCTGCATGACCGCCGGTTAGCCGCGGTGAGGAGATGGAATTCGGGGGCCGCGAAGCGCGGGTCGCATCCTTCGAGGCCCGCCTGTGGGCGGGCTCCTCAGGATGAGGCTGCGCCTACAGCCGCGCGATGAGGGCCTGGGCCGCGGCCGGCGCGCGAACCTTGTCGCCGGCGATCATGTAGACGAAGACGTCGCGTTTCTTCTTCGCCGCCGGCTTGGCGCCGAAGCGCGGCAGGTCGTCGACCTCGCCACCCGAGCCCCACAGTTTCGCCCGCTTTGCCCAGGCGTCGAGATCGGCCTCGGCATAGCCGGTGGCGATCGCACTCCTGAGATTTCTGCAAGCGGGCATAGACGAAATCGGCGGTGACATCGGCGATCGCCGGATAGTCGTCGGAGTGGGCATAGACCACCGCGACATTGTGCTTGCGCGCGAGCGCGACGAACTCCGGCACCAGGAAGGTGGTCGAGCGCACCTCGACCACATGGCGGAGCGTGAGCCCCGCCGCCTCTCTGGGCAGCAGCGCCAGGAAGGCGCCGAAATCGTCCGGGTCGAATTTCTTGTACGGCGCGAACTGCCAGAGCAGCGGCCCGAGCTTGGGCCCTAGCTCGGTGATCCCCGACTTCAGGAACCAGTCGAGCGCCTCGCCGGCTTCGCCGAGCACCTTCTTGTTGACCACGGCGCGGTGGCCCTTGACCGCGAAGACGAAACCCTCCGGCGTCTCGTCGCGCCACTTGGCGAAGCTCGCCGCCGACTGGGTGCGGTAGAAGGTGCCGTTGATCTCGATCGAGGTGAGCTTGCCGGCCGCGTATCTGAGCTCGTCGGCGTGCTTGAGCCCTTCCGGGTAGAACGTCCCCCGCCACGGCTCATAGGTCCAGCCGCCGATGCCGACCCGGATCATGGGACTCTCCTCCGATGCGGGCCGGCGGGCGACCCCGGTGCCGCCCGCGGCAGACGACTACTGCTTCTTCGCTGCGTCCGGATGCATGGTCGCCATCACCGGCGACGGTGTCTTGCCGCCGAACGGCTGGTGCTTCTGCTTCTTGTTCTTGTCGGACTTCACTTTCTTCTTTTCGTGGGATGGCCTGTCGCGTCCTTTTGACATGAGGCGTCCTCCTTCGCATGCGCTGAGCGCAATGAGTCTCCGGCAAGTGAATACTAGCCGCGCCGCGGCCGCCTGTGAATTGACCTGGCTCAGGCCGCCGTGCTTCGGCCGCCATCGCGGCAAGCGCCTGGACGACGTTCCAGTTGCGCCCGGTTCCCGGCGTCTTCAGTTTCAGTTTCAGCTTCGACGTGCCGATGCCCTTGGGATAGCAGATGAACAGGTCGGCGCCGACCGCTTGCCACGTCTCCGGCCCGTCCCATTCCATGCGCAGCGCCGCCCGGTCGTCCGCCGTCGGCAGGCCGGCGAGGAACATGACCAGGAGGTGGCTGGGGTCCGTCGCGGCCATCTCGGGAAACGGGTTGCGGCCGATGAGCCGCTCCATCTCGCCCGCCGTGCGCAACATCGTCTCGGCGCGGAAGCCGAAGCGGTCGACGATCCCCGCCTCGATGGTCGCGGCGATCTGGGCGCGCTCGCCATGGGCGGCGAAGACGACGTTGCCGCTCTGCAGATGGGTGCGCGCACCGGCGTAGCCGAGGTCGGCAAACAGGGTTTTCAGATCGGCCATCTTGACGCCGCGCCCGCCGACATTGACGGCACGCAGCAGAGCGACATAGGCGGTCATGGTGTCATCATAGCTCCATCGGCGGCCTCAATGTGACCGTCGCCGGTCGACGACGGTCTTCCATCCGCCCTTGCCCGCGCAGTCGCGGGTGTGGCGATAGAAGACCAGCCGTGCCGCCGGCGGCGCGCCGGCAAAGCGCCAGCGCGCCTCGCTGCGGCACCAGCCGTCGCCCTCGGGATCGACGAGGAGCTCCGAGATCTCGTTGCGCCCGGCGGTGAAATCGGCGTTGGACAGCTCCTCCTCCGGGTTGAAGCCCGGCTTGCGCTTGCCGGGGACCGGAAAGGTCAGGAGGCGCGCATCGGCGCCGTCCTCGGCGGTGGCGAAGACCAGCGCCTGGATGAAGTTCTCGTTGTTGCCGGGACACTGGATGGCGAAGACGAAGCCGCCGGCAAACGGGCGCCGCGTGGCAAAGCCCGGCCCATCCTCGAAGCAGGAGCTTTGTGCGGCCACGGGCTCGGGCAACGGGTTGGTCTCGTCGAAGACGAACATGTCCTCACCATCAGACGCGCGCGCCGGCGCACCGGCCATGACCATGGCCGCCAGCGCCAGCACGAGCAGTGCGGCCCACGAGCGTGGCCCGCAGGAGCGGAACGGGTCGATCATCAGGCGATGATATCGCACCGGCCTGCCACCATGGAGGGGAAAGCGCATGAGGCCGGACACACACTCGCACCGCACTGCGCCCGGGACACGGAACCTCGTTCTCGCGTGCGATGAGCACCGAGCTATGAAGCCTTCCAAAGCGTCCCCTCCTTGACGAGGGGATGGCGGGCGCCCGGCGAATGCCGTGCGGTTACTCCGCGAAAACTGGGGCGCTCACCGAACGCCCGCCGCGGCGATTTTCTTCTCCGTTTCCCGGCAGGCGCTACGCCCAGCATTTGCGCTGGGTTCAAGCCTCAAGGGCGGCCGGTCGTAGTGCCGACGGTCCCGCCGGGATCGCCCCGGGAACCGGCCTTGCGAATCCGGCCCGCGGGGGCACCGCACCCCGCTCCATCTCAAGACGCCTCCGGAGACGCCCCTCATTGAGCGAGGATGAGCGCATCCTCTCATGGATCGACAGAACGGGAACAAGTCGGGGAGATGTCCCCGGCCCCCCCACCCGGCCGGCTCTCGCCGGCCACCCTCCCCGCGCTCACGCGGGGGAGGGAGGGAGCATGCAGCAACCACGGCGCCCAACCTGAGGGGAGATCGAAGGTCGCGAAACGAAGCGACAGCGACCTTCGGGAGGGGGTGCCGTCGCCGCGTTGCCCAGACCCCTCCCCGAAACGGCTACGCCGTTTCGACCCTCCCTCAAGGGGAGGGTTCAAGTACTCTGCGGCAGCGCCCTCGCGACACAGCTGCGTCGAGAACAAGACCCATGCCCAACATCTTCGCCGACCTGCCGACCGCCGCGGCCGAGGAAGAGCTGACCGACCTGCTCGCCCGCCCGGGCCTCAGGATCGAGCGCATCGTTTCCACCGGACAGGCCTCACCCCCCGGCTTCTGGTACGACCAGGCGCACGACGAATGGGTGATCCTGCTCTCGGGCGGCGCCGGGCTTGCCATCGACGGCGAGGCCGAGACGCGGCTAGCGCCCGGCGACTACGTCTTCCTCCCCGCTCGCACCCGCCACCGCGTCACCTGGACTGACGCCAACCCGCCGACCGTGTGGCTGGCGGTGCATGTGGGGGAGTAGTGTTACAGGCAGCATGCGCCACCAAATAGCTTTAGCAATGACGACAACACCGTACGCCCGAACAAGAAATCGCAGCTAGTGGATCGCTCCATTCAGAGGATTCCCTGACTAGGCGAAGCAGTTCATGCTGGCGGCATGAGAGCAGGGATCGTCGTCGACGTAACGTCTGAGAGCCGATCCAGGAAGTTGCGGATTCAGGAACAAGGGCTGGCCTGGTCAAGCGTCGGAGCATGATGCGGATCATGGCGAGGCGGACGAACGCCGCGGCGGTTCGTGCATAGCGCTCGAAGTCACGCGCGAGGCGTCGATTGTGACTGATCCAGGCGAGGGTGCGCTCGACGATCCACCGTTTGGGCAAGACGACGAAGCGATGCAGGTCGTTGCGTTTGACGATCTCCAGCGTCCAGGTGCCGGTCTTGGCGATGGCGGCAGCGGCTTGGGTCCCTGATAGCCGGCATCGGCGAAGATGCGTTCGATGAACGGGAACAGACGCCGGGTGCGCCGGTCGAGCACGAGCGCGGCGCCATCGCGATCCTGCACGTTGGCCGGATGAACGACGACGTTCAGCAGGAGGCCGAGCGTGTCGACGAGGATGTGCCGCTTGCGGCCCGTGACCTTCTTGCCCGCATCGAAGCCTTGCGGGTCGAGCGTGGGCCCCCTTTTGAGCCGCCTTGGCGCTCTGGCTGTCGATGATCGCGGCCGTCGGGCTGGCCTCGCGGCCCTCGCGCTCGCGCGTCGCGACATAGAGCGCGTGATGGATGCGCTCCAGCGTTCCGTCCCATTCCCACAGCATGAAGTAGGAATGCGCCGTGCTCTTCGGCGGCAGGTCCTTGGGCAGCGCCTCCCATTGGCAGCCGGTCGAGAGCACATAGAAGATCGCGTTCAGAACCTCGCGGACATTCACCTCGCGCCGCCGCCCGCCGCGCTTGGCCGGCGGGATCGTCGGCTCGACCAGCGCCCATTCGGCATCGGTCAGATCGCTCGGATAGCGCAGGCCGCGGCGGTCCGCTGCGCGGCGATGTTCAGGCTGTCCACATCGGGCACCCCCTTGGCAACGATTCGGGTGCCACATAAGAAATCACAACCGATTCATCCAACTCAACAACTTTCAGGATCGGCTCTGAGGATCGCCGCCGATTGGAGGCCATCGTCAGTGATCGCAACCGCCCGCAGAAGCATGTCGCCCGCGCCAAGGTCATCCTGGCGACCGGGGATGGCTGTGGAACCACCGAGATCATGCGCCGCTCGGGGTTGTCCAAGCCGGTGGTCTGGCGCTGGCAGGAACGCTTCATGCGAGAGGGGCTTCCGGGGCTCCTGCGCGACAAGACCCGCAGGCCGGGCAAGGCACCCACTGCGGCCGCAATCGTCCAGCGTGTAGTCGATCTCACCACCGCCGATCCACCGGGGGAAACGACCCATTGGACGCTACGCCTGATGGCCAAGACCATCGGCATCGGCGCCTCGACGGTCCAGCGTATCTGGAAGGCGCATGGCCTGCAGCCGCACCGCATCCGGCGCTTCAAGCTGTCGAAGGACCCGCAGTTTGCCGAGAAGCTCTGGGACGTCGTTGGTCTCTATGTCGACCCGCCGGCCCATGCCGTCGTGCTGTCGGTCGACGAAAAATCCCAGATCCAAGCCCTCGACCGCACCCAGCCCGGGCTGCCGATGAAGAAGGGTCGCGCCGGCACCATGACCCATGATTACAAGCGGCATGGCACCACCACCTTGTTCGCCGCGCTCGATGTGCTGGAGGGGACCGTTCTCGGGCGCTGCATGCAGCGCCACCGCCATCAGGAGTTCATCCGCTTCCTCAATGCTGTCGAGGCGGCAGTGCCGGCCGGCAAGCTCGTCCACGTCATTCTCGACAATTACGGAACCCACAAGCACCCCAAGGTCCGCGCTTGGCTGATGCGCCACCCGCGCTTCACCTTCCACTTCACCCCGACCTCGGCATCCTGGCTGAACGCTGTCGAAGGCTTCTTCGCCAAGCTCACCCGACGCCGTCTCAAGCGCGGCGTCTTCCACTCGGTTGTCGACCTTCAGGCTGCCATCAACCGCTTCGTCCAGGAGACCAATGCCGACCCCAAACCCTTCGTCTGGACCGCCGATCCAAACCGGGTTCTCGCCGCCGTCCAGCGAGGGAAGCATGTGATTGAATCGCTCCACTAGTCGCGATCGGCATTGAAGTTGCCAAGCCTTGAAGAAATCCGACAGCCCCATCGCAGAGCCATTTCGGCCGGTTCCTGAGTTTCTTCCGAGCGCCCCTCGCACGTCACAATTCTCGCGGCTAGGCATTGGACATTTCTTGGCCGATGCTTTTGACAAGAACATACTTCAAGCTGCCTCACCTGCCTTAAGCAATCAACGCGGCTGCACTTTGCTACTAATTGGAGATTTCAGTGGCCAACAACGAGGCCAAAATTTTGAGACTTATTCGTTTCTTGTCCTCGATTTCGACAGGAACAAACATTGGTTCCAGTCACAAAGGGAATTTTGTAACGTAATACTCCGCAGCCGTCGTCGGATGTCGTTCAAAGGCATGAATGATGCGCTAAGGCGGCAAGCACTAATAGCGTTCCTGCAAATGATGGCTGATATCGATGGATTTCTAGTTTCTTTCGCGATTTCAAGAAACAGCACATCCCTATTTGCAGATGACAAAACGGGCGAATTCGATGCTCTTCTCGCAGCATGGAAACCACGTGTACGCGAGCGGCTACTGCGGATACTGCACTTAACGGGATTTCTGGTCTCGGGTTTGTCAGTGCGCGACCAAGACCTCATCTGGATCATCGAAGAAGATCGAAATCGCTTCAAATCCAAAGCAGTTAACGCAATTCACACATCTCTTTTCACAAGTTGGTTCGCACTACATTGAGCATGACCTGAGACACATTCGATGTGGGACAACATATTCCGATGATGGAAGCTTAGCATTGGAGGACTTGGCGTCCGCTCCTGACTTGGTGGCTGGAGCGCTGGCAGAGATCATTAATAGTCGATCCTATTTTCCATCCAGCACGATCGCTACACCACTTAGTCGCAGCTTGAGTTGGAAGAGCCGCTTGATTGCATCTTGGATGGCACAGGACGGATTTCCTATTCGCAGGCACACGTCCATCATCGAGATGAAGCCGGCGTCCCCGAAATTGCAGGCAGCAACACTAACTTGGCACGAGCTTCCCGGCTTCGTTTGGATTTAGGGCTTCAACACATGGTCGGGGGCCCATTTCGAGTGCGGTTGCCAATCCCCTTGGAGTCATGGCCGGGACAAGGCCCGGCCATGGCGCATGCGGCGGGCGCCCGCCGGGCCGCCGCCCGCCGGGCAGCTCATAGCGGCTGACAAATATTGCGGTTGCCGCCCGCTCCGCAAACGGAAGCTTTACCCGGAAGGCGTATGATCTCCCCATACGCGCGCTCTGCCAGCTGGCCCGCGGAAGCGGAACGGCGCGGGCGCGCGACCGGGTGACGACGGCACGGAAGGAGATTGCCGGCGCTGAAACACGCGCCGGTGACCCGTGCCGCAGGCTCGTCCCATCGTCACCCGAGGGAGAGAGCGATATGTCCCTGATCAGTCTCAGCCCACACGCCGCCGGCAGCTTCAGGCCGGGTGCATTCGACCGGCCGGCAGTCGACCGGCTCAGCCGGGCGGTGTTCACCGCGCTCTGCCTGCTGGCCAAGGCCGCCGAGGTGGCGGCGCAGTACTGGCGCGACCGGCAGAAGGTGCACTGGCTCGCCAACGCCGACGATGCCATCCTGCGCGACCTCGGCATCGCGCGCAGCGACATCCCCCGCCTGGTGCGCAACGGCCGCCACTGAGGCGGTCGGCAGCCCTAACCACCCCCACCCACCGGCCTGCGGCCGGTCCCCCCTCCCCGCGCTCCGCGGGGGAGGGAGGGAGTGCGCCGCAGGGCAAGCTGGACCCGGCGTCCACCTTGTGGGGCGGGATGGCGCATGCGGCGCCCCCTGCTCCGCGGCGCCAGACGTGCAGCGGACGCGCCACCGCCGCGGCAAAGCGCGCCTCGCTTTCGCTTTCCCTGCCGCCCTCCCCGGCGCTAAAGCTTGCGCCCGCATTCTCCCCCGCCATGAGGCGGCCCCGCATGAATCCGCGCCTCGGCGTCCTCTCCGCCTTCTCCTGCCTCGGCATCCTCGGCATCCTGCCGGTGCTCGCCAATGCGCGGCCGGCGAACTTCGACGGGCTGACCTTCACCGTCTGGCTGACCATCTGGCAGATCATCTCGGCGCTGCCGCTCTATCTGCGCGAGCGCGCGCAAGGCCAGCGCGGCCTGTTCGAGGCGGCCGGCGCCGGCAGGAGCCGTAGCTGGACCATCTTCGTGGCGGTCTCCACCGGCATCATGTTCGGCCTGGCGACCTACATGTACGTCGTCGCCGCCGACAAGGCCGGGCCGGTGAGCATGGCGATCGTGCTCCAGGCCTATCCCTTCATGACCATGCTGGCCGAGGCGGTCTTCCTCAAGAAGCGCAAGTCGCCGGCCGAACTCGCCTTCACCGCGCTGATGGTCGCGGCCCTCATCTATCTCACCACCAACGGCACCTTCCTGATCACCGACGTCTCGTGGTGGTCGGTCTTCGCGCTCGGCATTCCGCTGCTGTGGACCGTGGCGCACCTGATGCTGAAGACCCAGGTGCTCAACCGCACCACCATGACGCTGAACCAGGTGACGCTGTCGCGGCTGATCGTCTCCGGCGTCTTCCTGGCGGTGCTGTGCGTCGCCATCGGCGAACCGCGCCAGGTGCTCGCCGGCCTCACCGACTCAATCTGCAGCGCGCCGCGCTGGTCATGGGCGCCGCCTACTACATCGAGCTGATCTTCTGGTTCCAGGCGATCCGCAATATCGACGTCTCGGTGGCCAGCGCCATCGAGGTGCCCTCGCCGGCGGTGACCATGCTGGTCGCGGTCGCCTTCGCCGGCGCCGCGATCACCCTCACCCAGGTGCTCGCCATGGTCGCCATCACCATCGGCATGTACGGCCTGCTCTACGCCGGCCGCGCGGCGCGGCGCCGACAGGCGGCCTGAGCCGAGGCGGCTGCCGCCGGCAACCCGACCGACTGCCGGCTCCTCGAAGGCTCTCGACAAGCGTTCCATCAGCCGTTATATGCAGTGTTATATAACGTATGAATGAAATGGGATCGACCGATGGCCGAGGATATCGTCCGCGCAATGGGGTTCCTGATGCTGGGCACCCGCTTCAGGCGCATCGCCGAGCGGCTGCAGGGCGACGCCACCCGCATCGCGGCGGCGCATGGCGTGACCATCCAGTCGAGCCAGTATCCCTTTCTCGGCGCGCTCGACCGGCTGGGGCCGCTGACCATCGGCGAGCTGGCCGAGGTGGTCGGCATCACCCAGCCGGGCGCCACCCGCACGGTCGGCCAGCTGGTCAAGCTCGGCATGGTCAAGGCCCGGCCGGGCCGCGACGACCAGCGCCAGCGGGTGGTTTCGCTGACGGCGAAGGGCCAGCGCCAGGTGGACTTCGGCAAGCAGGAGGTGTGGCCGAAGGTCGAGGCGGCGGTCGCCGACCTCTGCGGCGACCTCTCCGGGCCTCTGCTCGACCAGCTCGCGGCGATCGAGGACGGGCTCACCGAACGCCCGCTCGACCAGCGCGTCGGCGATGCCCAGGGGAGGAAGCCATGACCCACCCGCTCGACCGGCCCGCATGGAACGCACTCGCCGGCCCGCACGCTGCGCTGGCCGAGGGCAATGGGCTCGCCCGCCGCTACCGGCCCGACATCATTCCCTTCGCGGCAGCACGCGACGACAGCCCGGAGAGCCTCGCCGCGCTCGCCGCCCTGCCCCGCTCAGGCGAGGTGATGGTGCTGGTCGAGACCCCCGCGCCGGTGGTGCCGCCGGGCCTTGCCGCCGTGGTGACCGGCCAAGGTGACGCAGATGGCGCTGACCCGCACGCCGGACCCGGTCGGCCGACGATCGCATCGAGACGCTGACCGAGGCCGATGCCAAGGAGATGCTGGCGCTCGCCAAGCTGACCGAGCCCGGCCCGTTCACGCTGAAGGCACAGGCGCTCGGCACCTTCTTCGGCATCCGCATCGACGGGCGGCTGGCGGCCATGGCCGGCGAGCGCATGAAGCCGGCGGGCTTCGCCGAGCTGTCCGGCGTCTGCTCGCACCCAGACTATCGCGGGCGCGGGCTTGGCGCGGCTGCTCTCGATCTTCGTCACCCACCGCATCCTCAAGCGCGGCGAGACGCCGTTCCTGCACGCCTGGGAGCACAACATCCCGGCGATCACGCTCTACGAGACGATCGGCTACACGACGCGGGCGACACTGGACCTGGCGGCGGTGCGGAAGGAGGACTCGGCCGCGGCCTGAGACGGAATCCGATGGGATTGCCATCGAATCCGCGGCAATCCGGCACGAGCGGTTAATCTATTCGGCATAACTGTCGGCTGTGTATCCCGGCCACGCAACCGCGACGGCCCGAACTACGCGTTCGAGGGAAGCCGTATGCCAGACCGCCCGGCGCAGCACACAGATCCGGTCCGTGACATCGACGTCCGCAAGACTGTAGACGCCTATCTGACGCAGACGGAGGACCGCTATCGCGGGCTGCTCGAAGCGGCCCCGGACGCCATGGTGGTGGTGAACGAGGACTGGGAGATCGTCCTCCTCAATCTTCGAGCCGAGAAGCAGTTCGGCTACCGCCGCGACGAACTGCTCGGACAGAAGATCACCAACATCATCCCGCAAGGCTTCGCCGAGCGGCTGATCGCCGACAGCACGCGGACCGCAGCCGAGGCGCTGGCACAACAGATCGGCACCGGCATCGAGCTGACGGCGCGCCGCAAGGACGGCAGCGCATTTCCCATCGAGATCATGCTCAGCCCGCTGGAAAGCATCGAGGGAGTCCTGGTGACCGCGGCGATCCGCGACATCAGCGTGCGCAGGGCGGCCGAGGAGCATCTGGCACAGATGGAGGGCCGCTATCGCGGGCTCCTCGAAGCGGCGCCGGACGCCATGGTGGTGGTGAACGAGGACTGGGAGATCGTTCTCCTCAATCTTCGAGCCGAGAAGCAATTCGGCTACCGCCGCGACGAACTGCTCGGACAGAAGGTCACGACCATCATCCCGGAGGGTTTCGCCGAGCGGCTGATCGCCGACAGCACGCGGAGCGCGGCCGAGGCGCTGGCACAGCAGATCGGCACCGGCATCGAGCTGACGGCGCGCCGCAAGGACGGCAGCGCATTTCCGATCGAGATCATGCTGAGCCCGCTGGAAAGCGTCGAGGGAATCCTGGTGACCGCGGCGATCCGCGACATCAGCGTGCGCAAGGCAGCCGAGGAGCATCTGGCGCAGATGGAGGGCCGCTATCGCGGGCTCCTCGAAGCGGCGCCGGACGCCATGGTGGTGGTGAACGAGGACGGGCGAGATCGTGCATTCTCAACCTTCAGGCCGAGAAGCAATTCGGTTACCGCCGCGACGAACTGCTCGGACAGAAGGTCACGACCATCATCCCGGAGGGTTTCGCCGAGCGGCTGATCGCCGACAGCACGCGGACGACGGCCGAGGCACTGGCACAACAGATCGGCACCGGGATCGAGCTGACGGCGCGCTGCAAGGACGGTAACCCGTTTCCAATCGAGATCATGCTCAGCCCGCTGGAGAGCTCCGGAAGGGATCCTGGTGACCGCGGCGATCCGCGACATCAGCGCGCGCAAGGCGGCCGAGGCCCTGGCCCAGACGATAGCGCTGGAGATGATCCATTCGGCCAAGCACGACTTGCTCACCGGGCTGCCCAATCGATTGCTTCTGAACGACCGCATCGACCAGGCGATCGTTCGCGCTGAGCGTCATGCGGACAAGGTCGCCGTGCTGTCCCTCGATGTCGACGAGTTCAAGCAAATCAACAACTCGTTCGGACGCCCCATCGGCGACAAGTTGCTGCAGTCCATCGCCAAGCGCCTGCTCGGCTGCGTTCGCACCTCCGACACCGTGAGCCGCCAGGGCGGCGATGAATTCATCGTCCTGCTTTCGGAGATCGACCAGGAAGAAGATACCGCCATCCTGGCGCGCAGCATGCTGCAGCAGGTGACGCAACTCCACACCATCGATGGCCAGGAACTGCACGTCACCGCCAGCATCGGTGTCAGCGTTTACCCCGACGACGGCACCAACGCGGAGATGCTCACCAAGAACGCCGAAACCGCGATGAACCAGGCGAAGGAAAGGGGTCGGCAGAGCTACCAGTTCTTCAAGCCGGCCATGAACCTGCGCGCGGTGGAGCGGCAATCCATCGAGGAGGGCCTGCGCCGCGCATTGGAGCGCCGGGAACTGGTCGTGCACTACCAGCCGAAGGTCGATCTGGCCACGCGAAAGATCACGGGCGCCGAAGCGCTGATCCGCTGGAACCATCCGACGCGCGGCCTCGTCCCGCCGGCGCAATTCATTCCAGTTGCCGAGGAATGCGGCCTGATCCGGCCGATCGACGCCTGGGTGCTGCGCGAGGCCTGCAAGCAGACGCACGCCTGGGCCGACGCCGGGCTGCCGGCGCTGACCATGGCCGTCAACGTCTCGGCGATGGAGTTTCGCGAGGAGGCCTTTCTCGACGGCGTGTTCGCGACCCTCCACGACACCGGGCTCGATCCACACCTGCTCGAACTGGAGCTCACCGAGAGCGTGCTCGTGAAGCAAGCCGAGACCGCGGCATCCATTCTCCGGGCCGTGAGAGATAAAGGCGTGCAGGTGGCGATCGACGACTTCGGCACCGGCTATTCCAGCCTGAGCTATCTGCGCAAGTTCCCCGTCGATGCCCTCAAGATCGACCAGAGCTTCGTCCGCCA
>CAWHLP010000025.1:0-41404 GCA_963830205.1 uncultured Alphaproteobacteria bacterium
GTCTTCCTGCCGTGGCTCGATACCTCGCGCGTGCGCTCGGCGACCTTCCGGCCGATCTACAAGCAGTTCTTCTGGATCTTCGTGCTGACCGGGATCGGCCTCGGCTATCTCGGCTCGCAGCCGCCGCAGGGTGGCTACGTCATCGCGGCGCGCATCCTCACCTTCTACTACTTCGCCCATTTCCTGATCGTGCTGCCGGTTCTGGGGCTGATCGAACGGCCGAAGCCGCTGCCGGCGAGTATCACCGAATCGGTGCTCGCCAAGTCCAGGTACACCGCGCCGGCGGGAGGCTGACCGAGATGAAGATGCGTTTGGCCAGTCTTGTTGCGGTCGCCGCTGTCGCCGGCATGGTGGCGCTGCTGCCGGCCTCCGCCCAGGAGGACACCGGCACCACGCCGACCGAGTTCCCGATCAAGAAGCCGCCGCTGATGAAGTGGTCGTTCGCCGGCTTCTTCGGCACCTTCGACGAAGCCCAGTTGCAGCGCGGCTTCCAGGTCTACAAGGAAGTCTGCTCCAACTGTCATTCGATGAACCTGGTGGCCTTCCGCAATCTCGGCGACGAAGGCGGCCCGCATTTCAGCGACGCCGAGGTCAAGGCGCTGGCGGCGTCCTATCAGGTCACCGACGGGCCGAACGACGCTGGCGACATGTTCCAGCGTCCGGGCAAGCCCTACGACCACCTGCCGGCGCCGTTCCCGAACCCGGAAGCCGCGGCTGCGTCCAATGGCGGCGCGGCGCCGCCCGACCTGTCGGTCATCGCCAAGGCGCGCGGCGTCAAGCAGGGGCTCCTGTGGGGGCTGCTCGATTTCTTCACCGGCTATCAGGAAGCCGGGCCCGACTACATCCACGCCCTCCTGACCGGCTTCCAGGACGCGCCTGCCGGCGTCAAGGTGCCCGAGGGAACCTATTACAACCCCTACTACCACGCCGCCGCGACGCTGAAGATGCCGCCGCCCCTGCAGGACGGGCTGGTGACCTACGGCGACGGCTCGCCGCAGACGGTCGACCAGTACGCTACCGACGTCGCCGCCTTCCTGATGTGGACGGCGGAGCCGCACCTGATGGAGCGCAAGCGCGTCGGCTTCATGACCTTCATCTTCCTGATCGTCTTCGCCGGCCTCATGTACCTGACCAAGAAGCGGGTCTGGTCGGACGTCGCCCATTAGAGCGTTTCTTGTCAGATAGGATCGTTCCGACGGAGCGATTTGACAGGATCAAGCGGGCGGGGACGGACGTCGCCCAGGCGGCACGACCGAGACACAACGGCCCGCTCGCAGGCCGTGTGCGAAGTCAGAGGCTCCGGTTCCGGAGCCTCGGGTTTTTTCTCAGGCGAGGCTGCGCTGAGGGCGGCAGCACCGGTGAGGTTGATCGCCCAGAAGATGTTATAGGCGAGCACGCTGAGGGCGCCTTCGGCTCTGGTCTTTAGAAGACCTCTGGTAAGGAAACGGCCTCCGGCGGTCATTCGCTTGATGGTTCCGAAGGGATGTTCTGAGGCGCATCGTCGTCGACGCATCAGCATCGGATCGGCCTCGACCCGGGCGAGCATGCATTCGGCATCCTGGTTGAGATGGCGGGTGACGAGCGCCGCTTGGCCGGGTCATCGCAGCTCGAGCGCGCTGCCGGAGCATCGGTCGCCGCGTCGAGAACAAGGGAATCCACCGCATGATCTGCACGCGCGAGGGCTCGCTAGCCGGGCAGCGGTAGCGATCCGCCTCCGCTCGAAGTGAAGGCCGACGTTCGACAGCGGGCCAACTCTGTTTTTTGGGCGTCGTCTGCCGCACGCAGGCGTGATGCCATCCGCCTCACAGGCCGCGGCAGAGTCGCCGTTGGAATAGCCGGCAGCGGCTACGACAGTGAGGGTCTCGGTGCCGTCCTTCTCCGCCAGCCTTGGCCATGGCGGACGAAGTCGGTGTCGTTGGGCTAGGCCGTGACAGCTTCCATCGCAGGATCGAGCCGATGTCGGCATCGAGCCCGGTCGACGTGTAGGACGGCGGTTGGGCCCTGCCAGCGCGATGTCGCTCGGCCAGCTGGTTCGCGCCGCCGTCGTGATCATCGCCAGGATCGAGTGGCCGCTCTCGGCGTTGAACCGCTCGCGCGACAGCACGAGGGCAGGTCGCCGCTTGGTGATCGGCCGGTCGACGAAGGGAAAGGGCACCACCACCACGGCGCCGAAGTCACAGATCACGGTAGGCCTCTTCGTCCTCCGGTGAATCCCATTCGCTGAGCAGCGGCTTCAGGCCGGCGAGATAGCTGTCGGCGGCCACCACTTCGCGGACACGGGCGATCTTGCCGCGCTTGGCGCGCAGGCGGGCCCAGACTTCCCGCATCTCGGCAATCGGCTTGATGCCCAGCGTGGGCCGCCCGTCCTTGCCGTCGCGCATGCGCTCCCATTTGCCGACGATGCCATCGACCTCCAGGTCGAGGATGTCGCCGGGTTGCATCGAGCGGATGCGGTCCTGCAGGGCAGGGGCACCGTCGATGTTCTTCAGCCAGATGGCATCGTCGTTGATTTTCGTGGTCGCCATGCGCCTTGGCCTCCATCGCCAGCCTTGGCCCCGTTGCCGATGATTTTAGGGGTGGGGTGGGGTGGGGTCAAGATGGCGCCCCATCCGGCACGTTCGCGGTGACCGGCGGTCGTGGCGAGGATCGGTTCCGCCATGGCGCCGCCCCCGCGACTTTGCTAAGAGCCAAACGAAAACGCCGCCCTCCGGCGTGACAAGGAGAGGGGCATGCAGCCCGTCGTTGACCTGAAGTCGCTCATCCGCACCATTCCCGACTACCCGCGCCAGGGCATCCTGTTCCGCGACATCACCACGCTGATCGCCAGCCCGGTCGGCCTCAGAGCCTCGGTCGACGGGCTGGTGCTGCCCTTCCTCGACGCGCACATCGACAAGGTCGTCGGCATCGAGGCGCGCGGCTTCATCCTCGGCGGCGCGGTGGCCCATGAGCTCGGCCGCGGCTTCGTCCCCATCCGCAAGAAGGGCAAGCTGCCCTGGCGCACCATCGGGCAGGAATACAGCCTGGAGTACGGCGTCGACACGATCGAGATCCACGCCGACGCCATCGGCGAGGGCGACCGCGTGCTGCTGGTCGACGACCTGATCGCCACCGGCGGAACCGCCGAGGCGGCTGCCGCGCTCATCCGCCGCTCGGGCGGCGATATCGTCGCGGCGGCCTTCGTCATCGACCTGCCCGACCTCGGCGGCGCCAAGCGCCTGGCCGCGCGCGATGTCACGGTCCACACGCTGGTCAGCTTCGAGGGAGACTGAGCCATGGCCGACTTCCACATCTACGTCGGCTACCGCACCGTCTCGTCGTGGTCGCTGCGCGGCTGGCTGCCCATGCAGAAGGCCGGCGTCCCCTTCGAGGAGACGCTGATCCGCTACCGCACGCCCGCGGGCCGGGTGGAGCTCGACACGCCTGTCGCCGACCGGCAAGGTGCCCTTCCTCGTCCACAGGCGGCCGGAGGGAAGCGCGGTCACGGTGTGGGATTCGCTCGCGATTGCCGAATACCTGGCCGAGACGGTTCCCGCGGCCGGGCTGTGGCCGGACGACCCGGCCGCCCGCGCCCATGCGCGCGCGATCGCGGCGGAGATGCATTCCGGCTTCCGGGCGCTGCGTCAGCATTTCGACATGGCGCTCACCGAACGCCGTCCGACGCCGACCGACGCGGGCGCCCTCAAGGAGGCGGCGCGCATCCAGGCGATCTGGCGGGAATGCCGCCAGCGCTGGGGCGCGGCCGGCGGCGGGCCGTTCCTGTTCGGGCGCTGGTCGATCGCCGATGCCGCCTATGCGCCGGTGGTCACCCGCTTCCGCACCTATGGCGTTCAGCCCGACGCCGCCAGCGCCGCCTACATGCAGGCGGTGCTCGCCGATCCGGACTTCCTCATCTGGGAGGAGAGGGCGAAGAAGGATCCGCCGCCGGAGCCGCCGGTGCCCTAGGCGGCAGTCCACAGGCTGTCGTGATACGGCAAAACGAATGGGCTAGGCTCGCGGTATCCGCCTGGTCTAGGCTTGGGGTCGCGGTTGCGCGTGCCCTGGCGGACGGGCGTCATTCCACAGCCGGCAAAGCATCGCGGCCGCCGGTTTCTTCACGGGGCGATCCACTGACAGGAGAGGCTTAAGCCATGACCGGACCTTCGCGTTCCAAACTGCTCACCACCGTCGCCGCCGCCTGCCTGGCGACGACGTTTGCCGTCGGCGGGGCGCTTGCCGCCGACCCGGTGCCGCAGAACGACCTGCTCAACGCAACGCTGTGGGTGACCAATTCGGTCGAGTTCAAGGCCAATGCGATCGGCGAATATGCGCTCGCCAAGATCCAGCTCGACAAGGCGCTGGCCGACAAGACGTGGACGGCGGCGACCGAGCAGACCGGCGATTTCCAGGACAAGCCGCCGGCGATCATCCTCGACGCCGACGAGACGGTGATCGACAACGGCGCCTATGAGGCTTGGCTGATCAAGACCGGCAACGACTACAGCGGCAAGACCTGGGCGGCCTGGGTCAACGACGCCGAGGCCAAGGCGGTGCCCGGCGCCGTCGACTTCACCAAGTACGCCGACTCCAAGGGCGTGAAGGTGTTCTACGTCACCAACCGCACCGCCGACCAGGAAGAGGCGACGCGCAAGAACATGGAAGCGCTCGGCTTCCCGCGGCGCACTAGGTTTCTCCGTCACCTCCGGCGAGGCGAAGCCGCGACCGGACGATCGCTTCTGCTGGCCGCAGCCTGTGGTCGTAGCACCGCGGCTTTGGCGCCCGATCCCCCGCTCTCGCTTCGCTCGGCGGAGGATGACGGCAGAGGGAAATCCCAAAGCCGCTAACCGTCCTCACGCGCCGGTCTTGCCGGCATAGCCGGCGGCGATGATGCCGGCGAGCGCGCATTCCTCGTCGCGGTCGCCGGTGTCACCGGAGATGCCGACCGCGCCGACCACCGCGTCTTCATCGTCGAGGATGAGCACGCCGCCGGGCGAGGGGACGGCGCGGCCGCCGCTGGCGGCGGCGAGCGCGGTCAGGAAGGCCGGGTTCTTCGCTGCGCGGTTGGCAAGCTCGCGCGTGCCGAAGCCCATGCCGAGCGCACCCCACGCCTTGCCGTAGGCAATGTCGAATCTGAGGATGCCGGCGCGGTCCTCGCGCTTGAAGGCGACGAGGTGGCCGCCGGCGTCGGTGACCGCGACCGCCAGCGGCGCGCAATCCAGGTCGCGTCCCTTCGCCAGCGCCGCGTCGACGATGATGGAGGCTTCGGCGAGCGTGATCGGCATGACGTTTCCCTCCCTTGCCTGACTGTCCGCGTGACGAGCGTCAGACGTTGAACTTGAACAGCATCACGTCGCCGTCCTTGACGACGTAGTCCTTGCCTTCGTCGCGCGCCTTGCCGGCGTCCTTGGCCGCCTGCTCGCCGCCGAGCGCAATGTAGTCGTCGAAGGCGATGGTCTGGGCGCGGATGAAGCCCTTCTCGAAATCGGTGTGGATGGTGCCGGCCGCCTGCGGCGCGCGTGCGCCGGCAGGAATCGTCCAGGCGCGCACCTCCTTCGGCCCGGCGGTGAAGAAGGTGATGAGGCCAAGCAGGTCGTAGCCGGCGCGGATCAGCCGGTCGAGGCCGGCCTCATGCAGGCCGAGCGTCTCCAGGAACTCATGCTCGTCGTCGTCGGGGAGCAGCGCCACCTCGGCCTCGATCTCGGCCGAGATGACGACGGCGGCCGCGCCCTCCGCGCGTGCCATCTCCTCGACACGCCTGGAATGGGCGTTGCCGCTCGCCGCCGCCGCTTCCTCGACGTTGGCGACGTAGAGGACGGGCTTGGCGGTCAACAGGTTGAAGGAGCGGAAGAGCGCCTCTTCTTCCTTGGGTACCTCCACCAGCCGCGCCGGCTTGCCCTCGGCGAGCAGCGCGATCGCCGCGTCCATCAGGCCGACTTCGAGCTTGGCGTCCTTGTCGCCGGATTGCGCCCGCTTGCGCAGCGGGCTCACCCGCCGTTCGAGGCTGGCGAGGTCGGCCAGCATCAGCTCGGTGTTGACCGTCTCGGCATCGGCGATCGGGTCGATCCGGCCCTCGACATGGGTGACGTCGGTGCCCTCGAAGCAGCGCAGGATGTGCACGATGGCGTCGACCTCGCGGATGTTGGCGAGGAACTGGTTGCCGAGGCCCTCGCCCTTGGAGGCGCCGCGCACCAGCCCGGCGATGTCGACGAAGCTGATGCGGGTGGGCACGATCTGCGCCGGGTTGACGATCGCCGCCAGCTGGTCGAGGCGCGGGTCGGGCACGGCCACGTCGCCGGTGTTCGGCTCGATCGTGCAGAACGGGTAGTTCGCGGCCTGTGCGGCGGCGGTGCGCGTCAGCGCGTTGAAAAGGGTCGACTTGCCGACATTGGGCAGGCCGACGATGCCGCAACGGAATCCCATGGACGGTCCTCGGAAAAGCGCGGGGAGGGGAGGTTGCCGCGTCTTCTAGCAGGCCCGGCCCAATCGGCAAGGGCCGGCGCGCGAGCGATCGTCCCCTCTCCCCTTGCGGGGAGGCCTCGCGGCCTTTGCGTCGTAGGGCGCGAAGCGAGGGCTCCCGCCGCCCCCAACATCTCCCGCTCTAGCCAAGCCACCTCCGCGTGTTAGTTTGGAACCAATCGAGTGCCGGGGGAGGGCTCCGCACCGGTTGCAAAGGGAGGGATACCGCACATGTTTCAGGGAGGACGCAGCCGCCTGGCCTGGGTCGGCGCTATCGGTTTGTCACTGGCCGTTGCCGGCACCGTCGCAGCCCGGGCGGACCAGTTCATCAACGTTCTGACCGGCGGCACCAGCGGCGTCTACTATCCGCTCGGCGTCGCGCTTTCGACCATCTACGCCAACGCCATTCCCGGCGTCCGCACCCAGGTGCAGTCGACCAAGGCGTCGGTCGAGAACCTCAACCTGTTGCAGCAGGGCAAGGGCGAGATCGCCTTCGCGCTCGGCGATTCGGTCAAGCTCGCCTGGGAAGGCAATGCCGAAGTCGGCTTCCCGCAGAAGCTCGACAAGCTGAGGGCCATCGCGGCGATCTATTCCAACTATGTGCAGGTGGTGGCGACCAAGGATTCCGGCATCAAGACGCTTGCCGACCTCAAGGGCCACAGCCTGTCGGTGGGTGCGCCGAAGTCGGGCACCGAGCTCAACGCCCGGGCCATCTTCGCCGCCGCCGGCCTCACCTATGACGACCTCAGCCGCACCGAATACCTGCCCTTCGGCGAGTCGGTCGACCTGATGAAGAACCGCCAGCTCGACGCCACCCTGCAATCGGCCGGCCTCGGCGTCGCCTCGATCCGCGATCTCGCTTCGTCGGTGCCGATCGTCGTGGTCGCCGTGCCCGCCGACGTGGTCGCCAAGATCGGCGCGCCCTACACCTCCAAGATGATCCCGGCCGGCACCTATGAGGGCCAGAGCGAGGACGTGCCCACGGCTGCGATCACCAACATCCTGGTCACCCGTGCCGATCTCGACGACGAGACCGTCTACCAGATGACCAAGGCGCTGTTCGAGCATCTGCCCGACATGGTCGCCGCCCACGCCGCGGCCAAGGGCATCTCGCTCGAGAACGCCACCAAGGGCCTGCCCATCCCGCTTCATCCGGGCGCCGAGCGCTACTACAAGGAAAAGGGCGTGATGTAGCCGCCGGTCGCTCCGGCGCTTTCCGCTTCGGGGGTTCGCGGGGTGCCGTCACGGCGGCCCCGCGCATCCACCTGTGGGGGAGGGGAATCGTCACCGCCGATGGACGTCAAGAAGCCATTGATGCCAGGCCCGGGCGCCCAGCCCGACCACCTGCCGGTGGCCGGGTCGGGCGAACTCGGCATCCACGATCCGCTCGCCGAGAGCTTCCCGCCCTCGCGTGAGGGCACATTGCTGTTCTGGATCGCGGTCGTCTTCTCGCTCTTCCAGCTTGCGACCGCGCTCAACCTCATCATCCTGCCCAGCCAGATCGTGCGCGCGATCCATGTCGGCTTCCTGACGCTGCTCGCCTTCCCGCTCATCGGCGCGGCCAAGGGCGAGGCGCGACCGGTGCGCATCGCCGGCTGGCTGCTGGCGCTCGCCGGCGTCGCCGTCGCCCTCTATCAGTGGGCCTTCTATCGCGACCTGATCATCCGCTCCGGCTATCCGACGGTTGCCGATCTCATCGTCGGCGTGGTGCTCATCGCCGTGGTCCTCGCCGCCGCCTGGCGGGCCATGGGGCCGGCGCTGCCGGTCATCTCCGGCGTCTTCCTGCTCTACTGCTTCTTCGGCCAGTACCTGCCGGCGCCGCTCGATACCCGCGGCTACGATTTCGGCCAGGTCATCAACCAGATGGCCTACGGCACCGAAGGCATCTACGGCACGCCGGTCTACGTCTCCTCGACCTACATCTTCCTGTTCATCCTGTTCGGCGCCTTCATGGAGCGCGCCGGCATGATCCAGTTCTTCACCGACGTGGCGCTGGGGCTGGTCGGCCATGCCCGCGGCGGCGCCGCCAAGGTAGCGGTCATCTCGTCCGGCCTGATGGGCACCATCTCCGGCTCCGGCGTCGCCAATGTGGTGACCACCGGCCAGTTCACCATTCCGCTGATGAAGCGCTTCGGCTATCGCGCTGCCTTTGCCGGCGGCGTCGAGGCGACCTCGTCCATGGGCGGCCAGATCATGCCGCCGGTGATGGGCGCCGTCGCCTTCATCATGGCCGAGACGCTGGACGTCTCCTACGCCACGATCGTCCAGGCGGCGATCGTGCCGGCGCTGCTCTATTTCGGCTCGACCTTCTGGATGGTGCACCTGGAAGCCGGCAAGCGCGGCCTGCTCGGCCTGCCCAAGGAGGAGTGCCCCTCGGCGCTCGATGCGCTGCGCCGCCGCTGGTATCTGGTGCTGCCGCTGGCGGTGCTCGTCTACCTGCTCTTTTCCGGCTACACGCCGCTCTTCGCCGGGTCGATCGGCCTGGCGCTGACCATCATGCTCATCCTCGGCGCGGCGATCGTCTCCGGCTGGTCGTCGCAGGCGGTGCGCATCGTCTTCTGGGTCGGGCTCGGGCTGATTGCCGCCTCGTTCCTCAGGTTCGGCATCCATGTGCTGGTCTTCGCCGTGCTGGCGCTGATCGCCTGGAACGTGGCGACGGCAGGCGGCCGCCAGACGCTGCTGCTCTGCCGCGACAGCCTCGCCGAAGGCGCCAAGACGGCGCTGCCGGTCGGCGTCGCCTGCGCCACGGTCGGCATCATCATCGGCACCATGACGCTGACCGGCCTCGCCACCACCTTCGGCCAGTTCATCGTCTCGGTCGGCGGGTCGAGCCTGTTCCTGTCGCTGCTTCTCACCATGGTCACCTGCCTGATCCTCGGCATGGGCATCCCGACCATCCCCAACTACATCATCACCTCGTCGCTGGCCGGGCCGGCGCTTCTGCATCTCGGCGTGCCGCTGATCGTCACCCACATGTTCGTCTTCTATTTCGGCATCCTCGCCGACCTGACGCCGCCGGTGGCGCTCGCCGCCTTTGCCGCCGCGCCGATCGCCAAGGAGCGCGGGCTGAAGATCGGCCTGGAAGCCGTGCGCATCGCGCTCGCCGGCTTCGTGGTGCCGTTCATGGCGGTCTACACGCCGGCCCTCATGCTCCAGGACGGCGGGCCGCTGGCGACCGCGATCGGCTATCCGGCGGCGGTCGCCTACGTGATCTTCAAGGCGTGCCTGGCGATCATGCTGTGGGGTGCCGCTGCCATCGGCTATCTCAGCCGTCCGCTGCCCTGGTGGGAGAGGGGCCTGGCGACCGTTGCCGCCTTCTCTCTTGTTGCGGCGCTGCCGGCGACCGACGAGCTTGGCTTCGCCCTCTCGGCGCTCTTCCTCGCCCAGCACCATTGGCGGGCGCGCCGGGCCGCCGCGGCATGAACCTCTGCATCATCGCCAGTGGCACGCTCACCAAGCTCACCGTCGCGGCCTTTACGCTTTGGTGGATGCATTCGGTCGAGCACATCCGCTGGAGCGAGCAGTGGCAGGTGACGCCTCAGGGCCTCGTCGTCACGGAGGCGCGGGTCGAGGGTTCGGGCGCCGGCATGGACCCGCCGGAAGGCTCCGTCTTCGACGGCTCGGGCTGGGTCTACCGCCCGCATGTGCCGCCGCAGATGCGCGTGCTCCTCGCCGATTCCGGTGCGGCCGGCGCCTGGCACCTGTGCATCGGCGATGCCTGCCGGGAGCTCGGCGGCAATGGCGGCGATCCGATCGTGCTGGAGGCGTGCCCTTAGCGGCGCCTCGGCGGTCTGGGGCTTGGTGACCAGCTCGGCGCCGGGCTAGTTCGATAACTCCCAGAGTCCGGCGGCGCGCAATGCTTCCGTCAAAGGTTCCGCCACTACCGGCAGGATGCCAACGGCGCTTGCATTGCCGGCTGATGCTGAAATCGGGTTGGAGTTCCCGAAGGCGTGCCACAGCGCCTTCTACTTCTTGATGCGCCCAGCATTGAGAGGGGAGCCGCCAGCAATGCGTGAGAAAAACTGAATCCGGGGTTTGACTGGATAGCCTTGCGCGCTGCATTCGCCGCTTCTTCGTAATTCTCGAGGCGGAAGTTCCCGACGGCGATCCCGTGATAGGCAACGAAGTTCATGGCGATCGAACGGGCTAAGCCGCAGCGCGCACCTCGCCCCAATCGATGGCGCGCTCGGCTTCGCCGGCGAAACTCAAGCGGGCGCTACCGAAGATATAAGCGGGGGCGCAGGAGGGGCTCAATTTCAGGGCCTCCTCGAAGGCGTCGAACGCCACCTCCCGATCATGTTCGACCATGGCGACCGAGAATGCTCCGAAGGTGAGTGCCATCGGATCGGAGCGCCCGTGGGTGATGGCAGCATGTGCATGCTTGATCGCTCCGCGGCGATTTTCATCCTGCATCCCGCTACGCACGAACAGGATTTCGTGGGCCTAGGCGGCTACGCCATGAGCCAGTGCATAGTTCGGTTCAAGCGCGAGCGCACGCTCGATGAATGCAAGACTCTTCGTCGCGCCCGTGGGCATGCAGGTGTAGACTTCAGGAAGTGCATGGAGCACCAGATCGTAGGCATCGAGTTTTTCCGGCCGCTTGCGCCTGACTTGTTCGATCTCGGCGGCGCGTAAGGTCGGCTCGATTGCGCCGAGCACCGCGATGGTGATTTCGTCCTGCACGAGGAACAGGTCATCAAGGTTCCGGTCGTAGCGCTCGGCCCAAAGGTGGTTGCCGGTCTCCGCCTCGATCAACCGAGCGGTGATCCGCAGGCGCGATCCTGCCTTGCGCAGGCTGCCTGCGAGCACGTAGCGCACGCCGAGTTCTTGACCCACATGCCGGACGTCGAATGCCCTGCCTTGTAGATGAGGCTGGAATTGCGGGCGACGACGAACAGCCATTTGATGCGTGACAGTCCGGCGACGATGTCTTCGACCATGCCGTCGAGGAAATAGTCCGGGTCGGGATCGCTGCTCAAGTGCGAAAACGGAAGCAAAGCGACGGATGGCTTGTCGGGCAAGGCAAGCAGCGGTGACGTCCGGCGGTTGGGATCGGCGCCCGGACCACTCGTCGTGACTGCCGGCCCGATATAGCGGTAGCCGCGACGCGGCAGAGTCTCGATCCAGGTCGCGCCTCCGGCACCTTGCTCAAGCACCCGGCGCAACGCCGCGATCTGGACTGTCAGATTGCTGTCCTCGATCGCAAGCCCCGGCCACGCGGCCTCGATCAGCGCACTCTTGGAGACCGGTGCTCCCGCCCGCTCAAGGAGCAGCCGCAGCAGCGCCACCGCGCGTTGGCCCAGCGTCGTCGGTTCAGCACCACGAAACAGGATCTCGGCGTCCGCGTCGAGACGGAACGAGCCGAACTCGCGGATCGGCGTCATCGGCGGAGTGGGCCCCATTCGGAAAGAATTTGCAACATATTCGGCACGGATTCACGACCCGGGGGCATCGCGGGGTCAGGTTGAACGGCCACGGCGCATGTGGCAGCGCCAAAACGCGGGAGGGAAACATGAGCGCGAAAGCAGTGATACGGATGCCGGGCGAGGGCAAGGAAGTCACGTTGGCAGGCAAGCCCATGACGTTCCTGGTGACCGGGGACGACACGAAACATACGTCCATGTTCGATTGGACAGTGCCAGCCGGTTTCTCCACTGGCCTCCACGTCCATCGCGTTCAGGAGGAAACCTTCTACGTGCTGGAGGGCGAATTTACGTGGCAGATCGGCGACCAGAAGGTCCGCGCCGTGCCCGGCACATACGTGTTTCTTCCGCCGGGCGTGCCGCACAACATCGGCAACGCCAGCGACAAGCCGGCGAGGGTGATCATGACCGTGTCGCCGCCCGGACACGAACACTACTTCGAAGAGCTTGTGGAGCTGGCCGCGCGCAGAGACCCGCCGGACGCCGATGCCATCGCGGAATTGAGACTCCGCTATGACACGGAGCAGCTGTCGGCGCTCAAGGCCAGCTAGATGGCGGTTAGTCACCGCCGCCGAAGAGCTTCCTCAGCCCGCGGGCGAACGGCCCTTCGGCGGCCTTGTCCGCTTCATGTGATGCTTGAGGTGGCTCCGGTTTCGATTCCGCCGGCTTGCCCAAGCCCTTGTCGGGCTTTGCCTTCTCCTCAGCCTGCGGCGGCTGGGTGGCGGCGTGCAGGCGGTTGGCGAAGGTCGGGTCCTTGCCCTCGGCGAGCAGGGCCGCATTGTCGGCGATGGCCTCGATCAGTGGCTTGAGCCAGGCCTGATCGGCCTTGGCGAAGTCGTGCAGCACGTAGTGCGGCACCGCCTCCTTGACGCCGGGATGGCCGACGCCGATGCGTAAGCGCCGGTAGCCGTCGCCGAGTGCCGCGTCGATCGAGCGCAGGCCGTTGTGGCCGGCGGCGCCGCCGCCGGTCTTCATGCGCGTCTTGCCGGGCGGCAGGTCGACCTCGTCGTGGATCACCACCATGTCGGCCGTGGGCAGCTTGTAGAAGGCGGCCGCCGCCTGAACCGCGCGGCCGCTGTCGTTCATGTAGGTCTGCGGCTTGAGCAGCAGCACCTTTTCGCCGGCCAGCGTGCCTTCGGCGAGCTCGCCCTGAAAACGCCGCCGCCACGGCTGGAAGCCGTGGCGGTGGTGGATGGCATCGACGGCCATGAAGCCGACATTGTGCCGATGCTGCGCATATTGCGCACCGGGATTGCCGAGGCCGACGATGAGCAGCATGCAGGCTGTCTCCGTTGACCCGGAGCGCCGGGGCTACTTCTTGGCGGCCTCCGGTGCGGCAGCAGTGCCACCTGCGGCCGGCGCGGCGGCGCCCGGTGCAGCAGCAGGAGCACCCTCGGCGGGAGCCGCGGCAGCCGTCTCGGCGGCCTTGGCGGCAGCTTCGGCTGCGGCGCGCAGCTCTTCCTTGACGCCGGCGGGAGCGGCGACCGTGGCGATGGTGAAATCGCGCTTGATCGTCGGGCGCACGCCTTCGGGGAGCGTCACGGCGGAGATGTGCAGCGAGTCGTTGATGTCGAGGCCGGTCAGGTCGGCGACGATCCTCTCGGGGATCGCATCGACCCGGCAGATCAGCGAGACCCGGTGACGCACCACGTTGAGCACGCCGCCGCGCTTGACGCCGGGCGCCTGGCTCTCGTTGATGAACTGCACCGGCACGTCGATGGTGATGGTGGAATCCGGCGTGACGCGCAGGAAGTCGACATGCAGCGGCTTTTCGCTGACCGGGTCGAGCTGGTAGTCGCGCGGGACGGTCTGCACCTTCTCGCCGCCGACGTCGATGGTGGCGACCGAGGTGTAGAAGCCGCCGCCGCGAATCTTCAGCGACAGCTCGCGGGCCGGCAGGCTGATGGCGACCGGGGGTTTGTTGCCGCCGTAGATCACGGCGGGAGTCATGCCCTGACGACGTACCGAGCGGGCGGCCCCCTTGCCCACCTTCTCGCGAACCGTCGCCGAGAGCTCGTATGCAGCGCCCATCGGACAACTCCTTAGTGGATTGGCTATCGTGCCGCGTGCCTCCAGGGGTGTCGGCGCGGCTGCCGGCTTATAGGGGAGAGCCGGCCAAAGGGCAAGCGAGCCAGGCGTTTGGGTCTAGGACACGCGCTGGTTGTATTCAATTACCGGTATGCCATTAACTGCAATTCTACCAATGCATCATACACATGGGGTTGTGGTGGGCCCGGAATCCGGGTTTGCGCGACTTCTGGGCTGTGCGCCAAGGGGGCAACGTGGATCAGGCGGTAGCGTTTCCGACGGCAGAAACCGTGCGCGGGGTGGTGATCGCGGTCAGCGGCTCCAAGGCCAGCATTGGCCTGCCGCAGACATGTGCGGACCTCACCGGCGAGGAGTGCGCCACGGTCGGGCGCTGCCTGCGCATCCAGCGCGGCAGCGGCACCCTGATCGGCATGATCATCGACGTGTCGCTGGAGACCTCGGCGGTGACCCGCGAGCAGGGCTACCACGTCACCGCCCATGTCGACATGATGGGCGAGATCCGCCCAGACGCGAACGGCCAGCAGCGCTTCAGGCGCGGCATCATGCATTATCCGGTCATCGGCGACGAGGCGACGCTGGTCGATACGGCCGAGCTGCGCCTGGTCTATGCCGCCTCCGGCGACCACAAGATCGAGATCGGCCGCCTGCACCACGACGTGGCTGTCGATGCCTTCGTCGACATCGACAACATGCTTTCCAAGCATTTCGCCATCCTGGGCACGACCGGCGTCGGCAAGTCGAGCGCAGTGTCGGTGCTGCTCGGCCAGATCCTCGATGTGCGCCCCAACGTGCGCATCTTCCTGCTCGACGCCCACAACGAATACGGACGCTGCTTCGGCGAACGGGCGCGGGTGCTCAACCCGCGCAACATGAAGCTGCCCTTCTGGCTGTTCAACTTTGAGGAGTTCATCGACGTCATCTTCGGTCGCCGCCCGGGCGTCGAGGAAGAAGTGGCGATCCTCTCCGAGGTGATTCCGCTCGCCAAGAGCCTCTACCTGCAGAACCGCGATGCCGGCGACCGGCCGACGCTGAAGCGCTACGACCCCAAGGTGACCGGCTTCACCGTCGACACGCCGGTGCCCTATCGCCTGCAGGACCTGGTCAACCTGATCGACGAGCGCATGGGCAAGCTCGAGAACCGCTCGTCGCGGCTCAACTATCACAAGCTGATCACGCGCATCGAGACGGTGCGCAACGACCCGCGCTACGGCTTCATGTTCGACAACGCCAATGTCGGCGGCGACACCATGGCCGAGGTGGTGCGCGAGCTCTTCCGCCTGCCGCCGGGTGGCCAGCCGATGACGGTGATGCAACTCGCCGGCTTCCCGACCGAGGTGATCGATTCGGTGGTCTCGGTGCTCGGCCGCATGGCTTTCGACTTCGGCCTGTGGAGCGATGGCGCCGCGCCGCTCCTGTTCGTGGTCGAGGAGGCGCACCGCTACGCCTCGGCCGACCGCTCGCAGGGCTTCGGGCCGACCCGCCGGGCGATCTCGCGCATCGCCAAGGAGGGCCGCAAGTACGGCGTCTTCCTGGGCCTGGTCACCCAGCGTCCGGCCGAGCTCGATGCCACGGTCATCTCGCAGTGCTCGACTCTCTTCTGCATGCGGCTCGGCAACGAGCGCGACCAGGCGCTGGTGCGCTCGGCGGTCTCAGATGCCGCTGCCAACCTGCTCGGCTTCGTGCCGTCGCTCGGCACCCGCGAGGTGATCGCCTTCGGCGAGGGCGTGCCGCTGCCCACCCGCCTCATCCTCAACGAGCTGCCGGTGGGGCGCATCCCTAAGGCGGAGGCTGTCGTCAACCTGTCGAGCGATTCGACCAGCATCTCCGACGACGACTTCATCGATGCGGTGATCGAGAAGTGGCGCGGCTCGTCGATGACCGCCAGCATCAAGTCGGACCAGCCGGAGAAGGACAAGGACGGCATCGCCGATCGCCTCGGCGCGCTGCATTCCGCCTTCGCCAAGGACCCGGTGCGTCAGTCGCTGCTCAAGCGGAACGTGTAGTCGGGGGGTATCCGCACAAACACGGTCGTCCTCCGGCTTGGCCGGAGGATCGGATGCCCGCAAGCCTCAGTCGAACAGGCTCGACACCGACTTCTCGGCCGCGGTGCGGGCGATCGCCTCGCCGATCAGGGTCGAGATCGGGGTGACGCGGATGTTGGGGGCGGCGGTGACCGCCTCGGTCGGCTGGATCGAATCGGTGATCACCAGCTGCTCGATGCGCGAGGCGGTGATGCGCGCCACGGCCCCGCCCGAGAGCACGCCGTGGGTGATGTAGGCGAGCACCGAGGCGGCGCCGGCGTCGATCAGCGCTTCCGCCGCGTTGACCAGCGTGCCGCCCGAATCGACGATGTCGTCGAAGAGGATGCAGCGGCGGTCGGAGACGTTGCCGATGATGTTCATCACCTCGGCTTCGCCCGGGCGCTCGCGGCGCTTGTCGACGATGGCCAGCGGCGCGTCGATGCGCTTGGCCAGCGCGCGGGCGCGCACCACGCCGCCGACGTCGGGCGACACCACCATGACGTTGCGCAGGTCGTGGTGGGCCTTGATGTCGCGCACCATCACCGGCACCGAGAACAGGTTGTCGGTGGGGATGTCGAAGAAGCCCTGGATCTGGCCGGCGTGCAGGTCGAGCGTCATCACCCGGTGGGCGCCGGCCTCGGTGATCAGGTTGGCGACCAGCTTGGCCGAGATCGGCGTGCGCGCCGAGGGTTTGCGGTCCTGGCGGGCATAGCCGAAATAGGGCAGCACCGCGGTGATGCGGCGCGCCGAGGAACGGCGCAGCGCGTCGCAGATGATCAGCAGCTCCATCAGGTTGTCGTTGGCGGGGTAGCTCGTCGACTGGATGACGAAGACGTCCTCGCCGCGGACGTTCTCCTGGATTTCGACGAAGATCTCCTGGTCGGCGAAGCGCCTGACCAGGCATTTGGCGAGCGGAATCTCCAGATAGGCGGCGATCGCTTCCGCCAGGGGGCGGTTGGAGTTCCCGGCGACGAGTTTCATGGTGCCAGCGTCCCAAAGGGGCGTCGATCTGCCAGGTCCGGCGAGACGACAGTTGTATGACGCCGCGGCCTTGTAGCAACGCCGGGCGGGGCGGGCAATGCCCGTCTCCGCATGTTTGGCTAGAGCGGCCGGCGCCCCATGATTGCGCACGCGGCGGCCACGATTTCCGCATTGTCACGGGCCGTGCGGCCGTCGGGCAGGGCGCTGCCGTCCTCCAGCCCGACGCGGGTGGAAAAGCGCGCCCCGGCGGCGCGCTCGACGAAGGACCAGACCGTGCCGTCGAAGCCGTGGATCAGCACCGGCTTGGCGATTCCGGCGTCGGCCAGCCGCGCCAGCATGGCGTCCGCCAGGGCATGGGCGGCGGCGGTTTCGGTACTGTCGATCTCGATCAGGACGCGCAGGCTGGCTCTGGCGAGATCGAGCGCGATCAGCCGCTGGGTGTCGGCCATGTCCGCCAGGCCGGCCTCGACGGCGATGCCGCGGCGGGCCAGGCGGTGATAGACGGCGGGCGCATCCTGCTCGCCAAGATTGACGGAGGCATAGTCGGGCAACCATCGCCAGCCGTCGATGCAGGCCAGCCGGCGCCGGTCGTCGCCTTCGATCCAGTCGCCGGTGGAAACGCCGATCAGCGTGCCGGGCAGGCGAGCGCGCAGCGCCTGCATGGTCCGGTCCATGACCGCGGGCGCCAGGGTCTCGGCACCGTCCTCGCCGCGCATGTGGATATGCAACTCGCCGGCGCCGGCATCGACCGCCGCCACGGCGTCGGCGACGATTGCGGCAGGCGTTGCCGGCAGGCGCGGATGGTAGCCGGCGGGGCGGGCGCCGTTGAGACAGGCCTGGACGATCATGGCGTCAGGACGATCGCGGAAATCAGCCGACCGTAATCGGCCTCGCCGCGGTGGGTGGTCCGTCGGTAGGAGAAGAAGCGCTCCGGCTCGGCATAGGTACAGAGATCCATGTTGGCGGCAGTCACCCCGGCGGCGGTGAGTCGGGCGATGGTGTAGCCGGGGAGGTCGAAGAGCGAATGCCCCTCCCGTCCGGAAGGAATGAAGAAGCGGGCATTGGCCGGGTCGGCGGCGATGAAGCTGGCGACAAGCTCCGGCCCGACCTCGTAATTCGCCTGGCTGATCGAGGGGCCGAGCACGGCGACGATGCGCTCGCGCCTGGCGCCGAGCCGCTCCATGGCGGCAATCGCCGCCTCGGCAACGCCGGCCAGCGCCCCGCGCCAGCCGGCATGGGCGGCGGCGATGACCCTTGCCTCCGCGTCGGCCAGAAGGATCGGGCCGCAGTCGGCGGTGCCGACCCCGAGTGCCACGCCCGGCCGGTCGGTGACCACCGCGTCTGCCTTCGGTCCCTTGCCGGGCGCCCACACGTCTTTCACCACCACCACTTCGGTGCCGTGCACCTGATAGGGGGTCGCCAGCCGGTCGGCGGCCACGCCCAGCGCGGCGGTGACGCGGGCGCGGTTTTCCATGACCAGCGCCCGCTCATCCTTCGAGCCGGTGCCGCAGTTGAGGCTGGCATAGATGCCGGAGGAGACACCGCCCGCACGGGTGAAGAAGCCATGGGCGATGCCGGGGAGAGCGAGCAGGTCGTGGGTGAGAAAGGGGGTCATCGGCCTCGATTCAATGTCGTTCCTCATGTCCCGGGCGCGGCGCAGCGCGAAGTGATGCGCCGCAGAACCGGGACCTACAGGCTGCCTGGGCCCCGGATCAGCAATGCACCACTTCGTGCTCGCATTGCATCCGGGGAACGCAAGCCGCTGCAAGCGACAACATCTACTCGATCTTGTCGAAGACCGGCAGCTTCACGCCGGGCGAGGCGACGGCGAGCACCTTGAACAGCGTGCCCATCGCCTTCGGCCCGGCCAGGCGCTCGATGGCGCTGGCGATCTGGTTGCGCGTCTTGACGTCCCTGTCGCGGCCGAGAACATTGGCGCGATCGACCAGCCCGAGACGGAGCAGGAACTCGCCCTGGGTCATCACCGGGCGCGGCTCGATGCCGGCGGCGGCGGCGGTGCGGGAAAGGGCCGAGAAATCGACATGGCAGGTGACGTCGGCCGCGCCGGGCATGGCGAAGGGGCTTTCGTATTTGTGCTGGCGCACCGCCTGAAGCGTGTCGCCGATGCCGGGCTTGTCGCTGCCGTAGTCGACGACGAGCGCCGCGCCGCGGTCGCGGGCGATGCGCTCGCCGATCAGCGTCATCACCGCCTTGCCGGTCGGCGAGGCCTCCACCACGGCGCCGTCGGGCAGTGTGATCTCGGCCGGCCGCTGGCCGACCGGCGACAGGCCGAAGGCGAGCGCGTCGTCTTCGCCGATGCCGACCACGCGCTCCGCCCAGGCGCCGTCCTGCCACTGGAACTGGCGCACCGGCAGGGCGTCGAAGAATTCGTTGGCGACGAAGATCACCGGCGCCCGCGGGATGTCGTCGATGCGCGCGTGCCACTGGACGGCGTGGCGGGACGGGGCGAGCGTCGCCTGCTGCACCTCTCGCAGCCGCGGGCTCATCTCGACCAGATGGACGCTCGCCGCGGTGAGGAAGGATGGCTTCACCCGCCCGGTGCGCAGCACGTCGGCCATCAGCGTGCCGCGGCCGGGGCCGAGCTCGGCGAGAACGAAGGGGTTGGGCGAGCCCAGCATCTCCCACACGCCGATCGTCCACAGGCCGATCAGCTCGCCGAAGATCTGGCTGATCTCCGGCGCGGTGATGAAGTCGCCGGCGCGGCCGAAGGGCTCGCTCTGCATGTAGTAGCCGTGCTCGGGGTCGGCGAGGCAGGCCGCCATGTAATCGGCGACCGTGATCGGCCCGCTCGCGCGGATCTGCGCCTTGAGCTTGTCGGCGAGCGCGGTCACGCCTTTTCCACCGCTTGTCTGCCCGGCCGGCGCGCCGCCCACACCATGAGCCCGATGCCGACGATGATCATCGGGATCGACAGCAGCATGCCCTCGGTCAGCCCGCCGGCGAGGTAGCCGATCTGGATGTCGGGCTGGCGGAAGAACTCGGAGAAGGTGCGCGCCGCGCCGTAGCCGGCGACGAAGGCGCCGGCGACGAAGCCGGGCGTGGCGAGCTTGTGGTAGCGGTGCGTCAATAGGCGGAGCACGAGGAAGAGCACGACGCCCTCCAGCGCCGCCTCGTAGAGCTGGCTCGGATGGCGCGGAACCAAGCCGCCGTCGGGGGCGGTCGGAAACATGATCGCCCAGGGCACGTCGGTCGGCCGGCCCCACAGCTCGCCGTTGATGAAGTTCGCCAGCCTGCCGAAGAACAGCCCGAAGGTCACCGACGGCCCGATGACGTCGAACAGCGACCACAGCGAGAAGCCGCGCGAGCGGGCGAAGAGGATCATCGCCAGCGTGGTGCCGAGGAAGCCGCCGTGGAACGACATGCCGCCGTGCCAGACCTCGAGGATCTGCCAAGGATTGGCGATGTAGACCGGCAGGTCGTAGAACAGCACGTAGCCGAGGCGCCCGCCGGCGATGATGCCGATCGCCGCCCACACGACGAAATCGTCGATGTCGGCGGGCTTCATCGGCGAACCCGCCGGGCCCCACAGGCGCTGGTCGGCGACCAGCCGCTTGGCGTACCACCAGCCGACGAAGATGCCGACGATATAGGCCAACGCGTACCAGCGGATGGCAAAGGGGCCGATCTGGATCAGCACCGGATCGATGGCTGGGAAGGGCAGGACGAAGAGCGGCATCAAGCGTTCCAGGATTCGCGGGGGAAACCTGCGCTGCCTGCCGGGCCGGGTCAAGGCGGGCCGAGGAGAGCCGCCTTGCAGGCACCCGCGGCCGCGCCCATAGTATAGAGATAGCGCCCGATCCGGAGAGTGACCCCGAGATGACCCAGACCTCCAACCGTGTGTTCGACGAGATGGCGCGGCTGATGGGGGACGCGGCGAGCGTCGCCCAGGGCGTCAAGCGCGAGGCGGAAACCGTGTTCCGCAACCAGATCGAGCGCTTCGTCAACGATCTCGACCTGGTCAAGCGCGAGGAATTCGACGTGGTGCGCGAGATGGCCTCGAAGACGGCAGCGGAAAACGAGGCGCTGAAGAAGCGGGTCGCCGAATTGGAGGCGAAGCTTGGCGGCGGCGAGGAAGCGCCGAAAAAGCCCAGGCGGCGGGCCAAATCTGCCGAGGAATAGCCGCCGGTCAGGCCGCCCACAGAGAGTCATACGGCTGACATCTCAACAATTCACGTTGTCCACAAGCAATTGTGGTGCGTGAGAGTCAGTGGCCTATATACTGATTCTCAATAGAGATTCGCTGCGTGTCCGTCATTTGGACGCCACAATCCCGGTCGTGCGTAGTCAAGGCAATCCTACCAGCCGCAAGGTTGACGCTCATGAGCCTTATCGACATCGAACAGGAACGCCTCTCCAACCCGGTCGACGTGATCGAGCAGATCGCGGCACTCAACGACTGGGCCTTCGAGCGCTCCGGCGATGACGAGTTGACCATCGCCGTCGGCGGTCACTGGTGCGACTACCACATCTCCTTCTCGTGGATGGAGGAGCGCGAGGCGGTGCACCTGGCCTGCTCCTTCGACCTCAAGGTGCCGGAGGCGCGCAAGCTCGAGGTCATGCGTCTGCTCTCGGCGGTCAACGAGCAGATGTGGATCGGCCATTTCGACCTGTGGAGCCAGGAGGGCGTGGTCATGTACCGCCAGGCGCTGCTGCTCTCCGGCGGGGCCGACCCCAACAATGCCCAGGTCGAGCGCCTGCTGGTCACCGCCATCGAGGCCTGCGAGCGCTACTACCAGGCCTTCCAGTTCGTGGTGTGGGCCGGCAAGTCGGCCGCCGAAGCGCTCGAAACGGTGCTCTTCGAGACCGCCGGCGAGGCGTAGCGCGGCTCTCACCCCGTCTGCAGATAGAGCCGGTACATCGCGATGTCAGTGAAGCCAATCTTTTCGTAGAGCGGATGGCCCATGCTCGACGATTGAAGCACGCCGACGCGATAGCCCATCTGCCGTGCTTCGATCAGCGGTGCCACGGTCATCAGCCGACCGATGCCCTTGCCGCGCGCCTCGGGAACCGTCGCCACCGCATAGATGCCGGCAACGCCGGCTTCCAGCACCAGGGCAGAGGTCGCCACCGGCTTGCCGTCGAGGAAGCCGATATAGCGGCGCTGGGCGCGATAGCCAGCGTCGACGATGGTCGCCTCAAGGCGATCCAATGCGTCCACGGCCGCCGGCGGGGCTTCGGTGCCGATGGCGGCGGTGCGGGCCCATAGCGCCTGGGTCGCGGCGCTCTGAACTGTCTCCACGGCAAACCGTTCGACCGGCGGAGGCGCGCCCAGCGCGGCGAGGTCCATGGCCATGGCCGGTGCTTCTCCGATCGCCTGAATGCCCGCGTTCACCAGCATCTCGCCGAGGTCTTCAGGGCGCGATTGCGGACCGACCCACCACAGCCCCGGCGCGCCGTCTTTCTTGATGTGCCCGCTCAGCAGATCGATGACGGGCCGCACCGCGTCCGCTGGCAGCGCAACGTGCGCGACGCCGTTGAAGAGCGGATAGGGGATGCCCGTAAAGAACCAGGCGACGTCCGGGTCGGACGATGCGCTGCACCCCGGCGCACGGCCATAGGCCATCCAGAACGCGGCCATGTTGGCTTCCTGCGCGGCGAACAATCCGGCCGAGGCTACGTCGGCAAAAAATTCCGGCATGGAACGTCGATCCTCCGTCTGCCTTGGCTAGAACCAGAGATCGCGCACGCAACGACCGTCGCGCGGCAGGTCCTCGAAGGCGTTGAGGCCGTCGAAATGGTCGATCGGCAGGTCCGCCACCGCTTCCGGCGGCGCCAGCCTGACGTTGACGGCGATGCGTCTGCGGCCGTCCGGCCCGGTCTTCAGGCCGCGCCAACAGACCACGCACGCACATTTGGGGCAGAAGTGGATTTCCAGCGATGGATCACCCGCATCGGTCCGCGTGTAGGTGGCCGTCGCTCCCCTGATGGTGATGCGCTCGTTCTCGTAGTCGTAGGCCCAAAGCGCACCGTAGCGGCGGCAGAGCGTGCAGTTGCAGGCGGTGATCGAGCCCGGGTCGCCAAGGCAGGTCCAGCCGGTTTCCCCGCAGTGGCAGGCGCCTGAAATCCGATCCGTGGCCATGGCATGGGCCTCCCGTCCCGTGGGCTGTCGCGACAGCCATACTGCATCCCGCCATCGCGGGCACAAGATGGTCGGAGGGCCGGCGCGTCACGGCGCGGCAAGGCTCTGTTGCGCGGTGTGGCCAAGGGCCACTACTGTCCCGGCAAACGAACACGACGGGACCGCCCCCATGTCTTTCTCCTCCGCCTTCTCTCCCAAGTCCCCGCTGGTGCTGGTCGGCGCCGGCAAGATGGGCGCGGCCATGCTCAAGGGCTGGCTCGATGGCGGCCTCGACCGCAAGGCGGTGGTGGTCGTCGATCCGGCGCCGCCGGCGGACAGTGCCGCCCTGCTCGCCGCCGCCCGCATCCGCGCGCTTGCCGCGCCGCCGGCGGGGATCACGGCCAAGGTCATCGTCGTCGCGGTCAAGCCGCAGATCATCGCCGGCGTGCTGCCCGGCCTTCGCGGCCTCGTCGGCCGCGGCACGGTGACGCTTGTCGATCGCCGCCGGCACGACGCTCGCCAATCTCGCCCAGGGACTCGGCGACAAGCGCCATCGTGCGCTCCATCCCCAACACGCCGGCGCAGGTCGGCCGCGGCATCACCGCGGCGATTGCCAATGATCGCGTGGCGAAGTCGGGGAGGGCGCTGGTCACCCGCCTGCTCGAGGCGGTGGGCGATGTCGTCTGGGTGAGCGACGAGGACCTGATCAATTCGGTCACCGCCGTCTCCGGCTCCGGCCCGGCCTATGTCTTCCTGATGGCCGAATGCCTGGCCGAGGCGGCGGTCGCGGCCGGGCTCGATGGCGACAGCGCGGCGAGGCTCGCGCGCGCCACCGTCACCGGCGCCGGCGAACTGCTCCATCGCTCGGACCTGCCGCCCGATCAGTTGCGCCGCAACGTCACCTCGCCCAAGGGCACCACCGAAGCGGCGCTCAAGGTGCTGATGGGACGAAGCGGCTTGGCGCCGCTGATGAAGAAGGCCGTCGCCGCGGCGAAGAAGCGCTCGCGCGCGCTCTCCGGCTGACAGCCTGTTTTGGTCGAGAAGCCTCGCCGTGGCCACGATCCGGGCCTACATTGCAAGTGAACAACCAGCGAGGTGATGCCATGGCAACGCGACCGAAACGCAAGCAGGCAGCACGGCGCAGCGGCGGCCGGGCCAGGAAGGCGGCGCCCGCCGCCAATCCGCGCGACCGGGTCATCGATGCCTTCATGGCGCTCATCGCCGAGCGTGGCATGGTGGCGGCTGGCCTTGCCGACATCGCCAGCGCGGCGGACATGTCCTTGGCCGAGCTCCGTGCCGAGTTCCCCGGCAAGCTCGCCATCCTCGCCGCTTTCGCCAAGCGCATCGACGAGGCCGTGCTGGCCCAGGGGCCGGCGGAAGGCGAGGGGGCCAAGGATCGCCTCTTCGACGTCTTCATGCGCCGCCTCGATGCGCTCACTCCCTACAAGGGAGCGCTCAGGCAGATGGCGAAGACCGCCCGGCGCAGCCCCGGCTTTGCCGCTGTGCTCTATGCCATGGCCGGCCGCTCGCAGAGATGGATGCATGCCGCCGCCGGCATCGACCGTGGCGGCATCCCCGGCGCCATTGCCCGGCGCGGCGGGGTTCTGGTCTTCGCCGACACGCTCAGGGTGTGGCTGGATGACGACGATCCCGACCTCGCCCGGACGATGAAGGCGCTCGACCGGGGGCTCGACCGCGGCGATCGCGCCATGCGCCTGGTCAACGATGTCTGCGGCGCCGTCTGCCGCATGGCCAGCGGAGCGCGGAGCGCGGCGGAGTCGCGCGCCGCCGGTTAGGCCGGTGGACAACAGCACCGGCATCCAGTCGCGCGTCCCACCCGGCACGGCGGCGTTCATCACCATCGCGGTGTTCGTCGTCGCGGTGCAGGAGCTGCATCCGGAGTGGGTGGATCTGGCCGAGCGCGACCCCCTGCGCTTCGCTGCCGGCGAATGGTGGCGCGTCATCACCGCGCTCTTCGCCTATGACGGCGGCCCGGTGCAGAAGCTCGGCACGGTCTTCGCCGTGCTGGCGCTGGGCATCATCGCCGAGCGCAGGATCGGCACGGCCGAGTGGCTGATCATCGCCTTCGTTTCGGGTCTCGTCGGCCAGATCGTCGGCCTGTGGTGGCAGCCCTATGGCGCCGGCTCGTCGGTCGCGGTCGCCGGCCTCCTCGGTGCAACGGCAACATGGCTTGCCTGGCCGGCGCCCCGCGGGGCCGAGGGCGCTGAGCCGGCGCGGGTGGTCCGGGCTCTCACCCGCCTTGGCGTGAGCGAGACGATGTTTCCCTGGTTTGCGCGCGCCGGCTCAGTGGTCATCCTCGCGCTCGCCATCTGGCTCATCGTCATGCGCGACCTGCACGGTCCGCCGATCTTCGTCGGCGCGGCGCTGGCGGCCGTGTTCCTGTCCCAGCGTCGACCCGGTTGAGGCGCCGCGCCGGCCGTGCTAACCGCCCGCGGTCCCTGACCGACGAGGCGAGAGATGAGCGAGCCGGCATCCCCCATCACCTACGACGATTTCCTCAAGGTCGACATCCGCGTCGGCACCATCGTCGAGGCGAGCCCGTTTCCCGAGGCGCGCAAGCCGGCGATCAAGCTCGTCGTCGATTTCGGCCCTGAGATCGGGCGCAGGAAGTCGTCGGCGCAGATCACCCGCCACTACACGCCCGAGCAGCTGGTCGGCAGCCAGGTGGCGGCGGTGGTCAACTTCCCGCCGCGCCAGATCGGCAAGTTCATGTCGGAGGTGCTGGTGCTCGGCTTCCCCGATGCGGACGGCGAGGTGGTGCTGATCGAGCCGAGCCTGCCGGTGCCCAATGGCGGGCGGATGTTCTGAGGATCAGAATTTGGGAGGCAAAGCGATGGCCGGCATACGCGCGAAAAACACGGAAATGGTCGACGGCGTGCCGGTGCTGTGGTGGGCGCCTGACGCACCTTCCGCAATCCTCATCCACGTTCCGGCCTTCAGCCAGACGAAGGAACAGACACAACCGGTTCTGGATCGCGCCCTTTCGCTCGGATTTGCGGCTGTTGCGATCGACGCCTATCAGCACGGCGCGCGCGGAACCGAGGACCGCGACGCGCTCACGCGTCGGGTGTTCGCCAATTTCCGTCGCGAGATGTGGACGATTATCGGTGAAACTGTTCTCGACGTGCCACGGATCGCCGAGTGGGCGCGGGCGAAGTTCGGCGCGAATTTGCCGATTCATCTGACCGGTCTGTCGATGGGCGGCGATGTCGCCGTCGCCGCCGCGCCGCTCATCGACGCTGTCGCCAGCGTGAATGCCGTGGTGGCAACGCCGGACTGGCAGCGTCCCGGCATGCGCGATATCGCCAGCGGCGAACTCGTGTCACAGGGAACGCCGGATGCGAAAGCGCGCCTGTTCTTCGAACAGCCTGAATCCGATTGACCACCCCGAGCCATACCGCAAGCTCCGCATCCATTTCATCCTTGGCGAATGGGACACGCATGTGCCGCCCGAAGCGGCCTATCGTTTTCAGAGCATCGTCAATGGCGGCGAGGAACCGGGCCCGGTCAGGATCACCGAGAAGGCCGGTCTCAAGCACCTCGATTTCATCGCGCCGAGCTGGATCGACGATTTCGATTTCGGTTCGGGCGGATCGCGCTAGGCCGGGATCGTCTCGGTCACGCCCAAGCCGCCGGGCGGATCGTCTGAAACAATCCGTTACACGGAACCGCTCTCTCTGAAACACGCGGGAGACGTCGACCGTCTAGGGATGGCCCCGGAGTTTAGTCCCGCTCGGCCGTCCGGCCGTGTCGGTGAGACTCGTCCAGGCTCTCTAGAGAGGAAATCCGATGTTCAAGACCCGCCTCATCGCCACCGTTTCGGCCGTGGCCTTTTCGCTGGCCGCGCTGTCTGCGCCAGCTTTCGCCGCGACCACCATGAAGCACGCGACCGTCGCCAAGCAGGTCAAGCCGATCGTCCACGTCCACCACCATCTTGTCAGCGGCAAGATCATCGCCATCGACAAGGCGGCCGACATGATCACGCTCTCCAACGGCAAGACCTATCGGATCAGCGTCAAGGCGCTTGGCCACTTCAAGGTCGGTCAGCACGTCCGCCTGCGGGTTCTGTAATCCGTCAGGCGCTTTGCTCGCAGCGGCCGCCCGCGAGGGTGGCCGCTTTTTTGTTTGCGGCAGTAGCAGCCGCACACTCTCGGCCGGTATTTCCAGCGGACGTAGGTTTCGCTGCCCTGCTTGGTCAGTTCGACGCTCGGGAAGCGCGCTGACCAGATCGGTGATCGTGCGATAGCCATAGGTCTTGGCGGCAAAGCCGGGGATGGCGCGCGTCAGCTTGTTGCCGACCATGCGCATGTGAGCGAGGCCGTTGTCGCCCATGGCGGCATCGATTGCGTCCATCACCTGCTCGACCGGCAATTCCACCTTCGTCGCCTTGGTCGATGGCGCCGCCGCCGGTGCGGCCGTGGCTGCCGGTGCGGTGGTTTTCTTGGCCGGCGGCCTTGCGGCGCCGCCGGGCCGGCGCTGGGTCGGCCGCCTTGGGTGCGGGCGGCGGCGCCGGCTTCCGCTCAGCCGGTTGCCGCTGCTTCGGCTCCGCCTTCTCGGCGGCCAGCAGCGTGTCGCACTCGAAGAAGCGGTCGAACTCGTCCTTGTAGGCCTTCGGCGCCTTCTTGGCGCCGAAGCCGAAGACGGAGAGCGCGCTGGCGCGGAAGCGCGCGGCCAGCGGGGTGAAGTCGCCGTCGCTGGAGGCGATGCAGATGCCGTCGAGCTGCCGTCCGTTCAGCATGTCCATCGCCTCGATGACAAGCTTCATGTCGGTGGCGTTCTTGCCGTGCGTCAGCGGCGAGACATTCACCGCCGTCAGGTCGAACGCTTCGACATGCTTCATCCACGACTTCATCTTGCCGCTCTTGAACTGGCCATAGATGCGGCGGACGGCGATGACGCCGATCTTTTCGGCCTCGCGCATGATCAGCGGCATATAGGTGGCGCTGATATTGTCGCCGTCGATGAGGAAAGCGAGCTTGGTCGCGGCTGTGGCTGGGTTCATGGCCTCATTCCCTTGTGTCGGGATCGACGCTTAGTGGATATCGTCCGAACTCGGCAAAGGCGCGGCGGAGCGTCTCGATCGAGAACCCGGGCTCTCGCGCGGCGCCGATCAGCACCGCTTCGCGCCGGGCGATCAGCGCCGCGGCCGCGGGCACCGCGCGCACCGCTGCCTCGGGCACCACCACCGCGCCGTGGCTGTCGGCATGGATGAGGTCGCCGGGGTTGACCCACATGCCGGCAACGCTCACCGGCACGTCGAAGGCAACCAGGTCGGCCCAGGCGTGCGAGGGCATGATCGAGCCGGCGAGCACGAAGAAGCCCTCCGCCCACTGGGCGATGTCGCGCACCGAGCCGTTGGTGACGACGCCGCTGCAGCCGAGGCCCTTGTGGACGTTGCTCTGCACCTCGCCCCAGAAGGCGCCGAGGCCGGTCTCGACGCCGTCGACGTCCTGGATGACGGCGAGGCAGGGACGCGGGGCCGTGGCGATGTATTCGTAATAGGCGAGCCGCAGGCCGCGTATATCCGCGGCGCTTGCCGTCGGCTTCTCGCGCGAGCGGACGGTGGCGGTGCGGGCGTAGCCGACGACCGCCTTCTGCGGCAAGGGCGCGATCAGCGGCGTGCGGCTGAAGCCGAAGCCGCGCCGTTCGGGGACGACGATCTCCAGCGCGTTGCAGACGGTGGGCGTGTCGAGCGCGGCAAGCGCGGCGAGGTCTTCGGCAGTGACGGACATGAATGTCTCCGATCGATGTTCTTGGGGCGCGGACCCTTACGCCGGAATGGTCACCGTCGCCCGAGGCCGCCGAGCGGGCTCTGGGCAAGGGCGATGTCGCCGCCGTGGTTGCGGGCGATGTCGCGGGCAATCGGCAGGCCGAGGCCGGTGCCGCTCTCGTCGATGTTGCGGGCATTGTCGAGCCGGTAGAACGGCTTGAACACCGCCTCGCGCTCCTCGGCCGGGATGCCCGGCCCGTCGTCGTCGACGGTGATCGTCAGCTGGCCCTCGGCGTGGCTGCCGGTCACCTCGATGCGCTTGCCGTGGCGGGCGGCGTTGCCGACCAGGTTGTCGATGCAGCGCTTGAAGGCCTGCGGCCGGACCCGCACCATCGGGTCGCCGGCATAGGAGACCTCGGTGGCGTGGCCGGCGAGGCGCGCCTGGCGGCCGATCTCGTCGAGCATCACGGCGATGTCGGTCGCCACCGTGTCCTCGCCGCTGTCGCCGCGGGCGAAAGCGAGGTAGCCGTCGAGCATGCGATTCATGTCGTCGACGTCGCGCTTCAGTTCCTCGGCGTCGGGCGATCCCTCGATCAGCGCCAGTTGCAGGCGGAAGCGGGTGAGCACCGTCCTCAGATCGTGGCTGACGCCGGCCAGCATGGCGGTGCGCTGGTCGATCTGGCGCTCGACGCGCTCCTTCATGTGGTGGAAGGCGATGGTCGCCTGGCGCACCTCGCGGGCGCCGCGCGGCGGGAAGTCGGGCACGGCGCGGCCCTTGCCGAAGGCATCGACCGCGGCCGTCAATCTCAGGATCGGGCGGATCTGGTTGCGCAGGAAGATGATGGCGATGGCGAGCAGCACCACCGAGGTCGCCACCATCCACCAGATGAAGACGAGCGAGTTGGAGACGTAGGCCTCGGCGCGCGGCGCAAAGACACGCAGGACGTTGTGGTCGAGCTGGATGCGGATCTCGATCAGGCTCGAGCGACCGACCGTGTCGATCCAGAAGGGCTTGCCGATCTTGCGGCTGATCTCCTGGCTGAGCACGCGGTCGAGCGGCGAGAAGAACGGCTTGGGGCCGATCGGCGGCAGCGGCTCGGGCGGCAGCACGGCGATGTTGAGGCCCATGTGCTCGTTGGCGATGCGGGTGATGGTGGCGAAGTCGGCACCCTGCGGATAGCTGTCGAGGATGTCGACGATGGCCGCGATCTCGCCGACCACGGTCGAGGAGAGCTGGGCGGTGACCAGCTGCCAGTGGCGTTCCATGAAGACGAAGGCGACCAGCGCCTGAAGCAGCACGGTAGGGCGCGATGATGATGATCAGGGCGCGGGCGAACAGGCCCTTGGGCAGGATGGCGTTGATCGACCGCGTCAGCCGCCGCCAGCGGGCGCGCAAGCCCCGGAGCGCAGGTGGCCGGGCGTCGATGGTCGTCGCCATGGCGACCGCTTCCCTGCCTAGCCGGTGATGGCCAGCCGATAGCCGATCCCGCGCACGGTCTGCAGGTAGAGCGGGTTGGCGGGGTCGGCCTCGATCTTGCGGCGCAGGCGGTTGATCTGCACGTCGACGGTGCGCTCGCCGGCCGGGCCGCTGGTCACCATCAGCTTGTCGCGGCGCACGGTCTCGCCCGGCGTTGCGGCGAAGATCGCCAGGATCTGGCGCTCGCGCTCGGTCAGGTGGACCACCTCGCCGCCGCGCTTCAGCTCCAGCTTCTCGCGGTGGAAGGTGAACGGGCCGAAGCAGAGCTGCTCGATCAGCGGCCGGTCGGGCGGCGTCGCGCGCTTGAGGATGGCGTTGATCCTGAGCAGCAGTTCGCGCGGCTCGAAGGGCTTGGCGAGGTAGTCGTCGGCGCCGCTCTCGAGCCCCGCGATGCGGCTCTCGGTCTCCGAGCGCGCGGTCAGCATCAGCACCGGCACGTCGCTCTCGCGGCGCAGGTTCTTGGTCAGCGTCATGCCGTCCTCGCCCGGCATCATCACGTCGACGATCAGGAGGTCGAAGGCAAGCCCGGCGAGGTGCTGGCGCGCTTCCGCCGCGTTGCCGGCGATGGTGACGCGGAAGCCGCGATCGCCGAGGTAGCGCGACAGCAGCGTGCGGATGCGGTTGTCGTCGTCGATGACCAGGATGTGCGGCGCGTCGTCGGCGACCGGGGCAGCCGTGTCGGCTGCTGCTTGGGTGGCTACTTGCATGGGGCGGTACCCTTTGACGGCCTCACCGGTCGACGACGCGGGCGACCTTGTCGCGCTCGCTCGGATTGATCATCAGGCGCAGGAAGCGCTCGGCGCCCTCGCGCTCGGCCGGCGACAGTTCCGTGAGTGCCGTAGCGATGCGCCTGATCTGCGGATCGCGCAGGCGCGCGCCGAGGCCGCGCCCGGCCTCGGTCGGGTAGAGCAGGCGCTGGCGGCGGTCGACCGGGCCCGGCCGTTGCTCGATGAAGCCGGTGTCGACGAGCTGCTTCAAGACGCGGCCGAGGCTCTGCTTGGTGATCTTGAGGATGTCGAGCAGGTCGGCGACGCGGATGCCGGGATGGCGGTTGACGAAATGGATGACACGGTGGTGGGCGCGGCCGAAGCCGAGGGTCAGCAGTGCGGCGTCGGGGTCGGAGATGAAGTCGCGATAGGCGAAATAGAGAAGCTCGATGAAGAGCACTTCCGGCTGATCGGCGATCGACAGCGGCGCCATGATCGGCGGCCGCGAGGCGCCTTTCGGCCGTCGCGCCGGCGTATCGTTCGATTTGAAATTTACGTCAGCCATGTTGACATATTTTCCGCCGGTTGCTACTCAATGAGGTGTCGCGGTCAATGACGCGAAGGCGTTCGCCGTCCCGGCGACCTGGACCTGCCGTTCCGCGGCACCATATCGGCGATTCTGGCCCGACGCAAAGAACGTCGTCCGTCTCGCCGGCCCGCCCGATCCAACAAAAGTGAGGCATCCGCCAGAAGGGTGTCTCCGGGGAGGAAGACATCATGGCTCAGCCCTTCGACCAGCGCGACGGCGTCATCTGGATGGATGGCGAATACGTCAAGTGGGCGGACGCCAAGGTCCATGTACTGACCCATGCGCTGCATTACGGCAGCGCCGTGTTCGAGGGCGAGCGTGCCTATGGCGGCACGATCTTCGAACTCACCGCGCACACCCAGCGCCTGCACGACTCCGCCAAGATCATCGGCTTCGAGGTTCCCTATTCGGTGGAGACGATCAACCAGGTGTGCAACGAGCTTCTCGTGCGCAATGGCCTCACCGACGCCTATGTCCGCCCGATCGCCTATCGCGGCAGCGAGCAGATGGGCGTGGCGGCGCAGCTCACCAAGATCCACGTGTCGATCGCGGTGTGGGAGTGGCCGTCCTACTTCAAGCCGGAAGAGCGGCTGAAGGGCATCCGCCTCGACATGGCCCGCTATCGCCGGCCCGACCCGGCGACCGAGCCGTCGCGGGCGAAGGCGGCCGGCCTCTACATGATCTGCACGATCTCCAAGCACGAGGCCGAGCGCAAGGGCTATGCCGATGCGCTGATGCTCGACTGGCGCGGCCAGGTCGCCGAGGCGACCGGCGCCAACGTCTTCTTCGTCAAGGATGGCGTCATCCACACCCCGACGCCCGACTGCTTCCTCGACGGCATCACCCGCAAGACGGTGATCAAGCTGGCCAAGAAGCGCGGCATCGAGGTGGTCGAGCGCGCCATCCAGCCGGAGGAGATGGAGGGCTTCGAGCAATGCTTCCTCACCGGCACGGCGGCGGAGGTGACGCCGGTGGCTGAGATCGGCCCCTACAAATTCACCGTCGGCGAGATCGCCAGGACGCTGATGGAGGACTACTCCGCGGCGGTGCAGCCCAAGCAGCCGGCGATGGCCGCCAACGGCTAGGGCATTGTCTGGCGGGCGGCCTTGAGGATAGGCTGCTCGCCATGAAATCGTCGCTCGTCTGTCGAGACCCCACCGTCATGGGTGGAACGGCCGTGTTCTGCGGAACGCGCGTCCCCGTGCAGACCCTGATGGACTACATCGAGGCCGGGGAGTCGATCGACCAGTTCCTCGAAGGCTTCCCGATGGTGACGCGGGTTCAGGTGATTGCCTTCCTCGAGCAGGCGAAGGACCGGCTGGTCGAGTTGGTTTCGTGAGGGTCCTGCTCGACGAATGTGTTGACTGGCGCCTGTCCCGCGAAATCGGCGGCCATGATGTAAAGACGGCGCGTCAGATGGGCTGGGCCACGATCCAGAATGGCGCGTTGCTGGCGCTCGCCGTCGAAGCATTCGACGTTTTCGTCACGGTCGACCGAAACCTGATGTTTCAGCAGAACGTCGCCAGTCTTCAGATCGCCGTTATCGTGCTTAGGGCACGCACCAACCGGTTGGCTGACTTGCTTCCCCTCGTTGGCGATCTGCTCGCCGCGATCGAGACCGCTCGTCCGGGCCTGGTGGTCACCGTCGGCCAGTCCTGATATTGCGCCGGCGTGCGAACCCGCGCCGCCCCCCACACAAAAAAGCCGCCGGTCTCCCGGCGGCTGTCAGAAGTTACCGAGCGGCGCCTGCGGGTCGCCGGTCGAAATCGCTAGCCCGCGGCCTTCAGATCGACTGCCTTCGGACCTTTGCCTCTCTCGTCCGGCTCGGTGTCGAAGGACACTTTCATGCCGTCCGCCAAGGGGCCGATACCGGAACGCTCGACGGCAGTGACATGAACGAACACGTCCTTGCCGCCGCCATCCGGCGTGATGAAGCCGTACCCCTTAGAGGCATTGAAGAATTTGACGGTGCCATTCTGGCGCATCGCATGACCTTTTCAGTTCAGTCTCCCGGATGCGGACGCCACCCGGCCCGGCAAATTCCTCCCGCCAGGCCGAGCATCGCCCACAAGTGAAACTATGATCCAGAGGGGATGAGAAAACAACGGCCGGTACGCCGCAGCCCCGGCCGCGAGGCGCAAGTCCCTGTATCGATATGGCATTTGGCCGGCGATCGGGCCCCGGCAGGGGCGCTGCGGCGGTGCCGCGCGGCCCTGACGGGGCGCTCCTTGGCGTATTGCCGTGTCTATCTGTCGGCCTTCAGCTTGCCCATCTGAAGGAACTGCATGACCGCCTTTTCGAAGTACGGCTCGGTGATGCCGCGCCGTACCTTGCTCAGGAAGTACTTCTCGAAGGCAATCTTGGCGAGGTGGACCCACTTGCCCTGGCCCGACCAGTTGACGTTGCGTGGCGCGTTCTGCGGCTGGGCGATGAAGGCGACGCCGGTGTCGCCGAAGTCGGCCAGGCAGATGGCGTTCCAGCTCGCCTCGTGGGTGGCTTCCTTGCCGTCGACGAGGTCGCGGATGTTGAGCGCCGTCGCCGTCACCATGCTCTCGATCATGTAGCCGGTCTTGGGCACGCCCACCGGCACCGGGGTCGCTTCGTAGGGCGGGATGGCGATGCACACGCCGACGCCGAAGACGTTGCGGAACTTCGGGTTGCGCTGGTGGTGATCGACGAGGATGAAGCCGCGCGGGTTGGCCAGCCCCTCGATGCCGCGCACCGCCGGGATGCCGCGGAAGGCGGGCAGCATCATGGAGTGCTTGTAGGGGAGCTCGTGGCGCTTCTTCTCGCTGCCGTCGTCGTTGAGCTCGAGCACATGGGCCTTGCCGTCGGCGAACTTCTCCACCTTGGCGTTGGTCACCCACTTGATGGTGCGGTCGCGCAGCGCGCTCTCCATCAGGCCCTTGGTGTCGCCGACGCCACCGAGGCCGAGATGGCCGATATAGGGTTCCGAGGTGACGAAGGTCATCGGCACCTTGTCGCGGATCTTCCGCTGGCGCAGGTCGGTGTCCATGATCATCGCGAACTCGTAGGCCGGGCCGAAGCAGGAGGCACCCTGCACGGCGCCGACGACGATCGGGCCGGGGTTGGCGCAGAACGTCTCCCAGGCGTCGGCGCTCTTGGCGGCGTGGTCGACGTCGCAGACCGAGGTGGTGTTCCGCTCAGGTCCGAACCCCTCGATCTCGTCGAAGGCGAGCTCGGGGCCGGTGGCGATGACCAGATAGTCGTAGGCCATCGATTCGCCGTTCGACAGCGCGATGCGGTTCTCCTCGGGCACCAGCTTCTCGGCCGCGGCGTGGACGAAGTCCACCTTGTGGCGCGGCAGCACCTTGGCCAGGTCGATCGTGATCTGCTCCTTGGTCCGCCATTTCACCGCCACCCAAGGGTTGGAGGGGGTGAACTGGAAGAGAGGAGACTTGGATACGACCGTTATCTTGTGCGCCCGGTCGAGGTTGGCACGCAGCTCATAGGCGGCAGAAATGCCGCCGATGCCGCCGCCGAGAACGACGATATGCGACATGGGTGGGGATCTCCTTGGTTTTCCTATGCCCCATACATACAATTTTTTGCATGTATTGGAAGCCCCGGCCGGTGTGCGGCCAAAAATCGCGGGTTTCTGCCGGCAAGACCCGACGCCGTCTCACTCGATCCAGGGCTCGTTGCACGTCGGCCCCGGTTGCAGATTCTCTTATCAATAGCGCCGATTGTGCCAGGCGACATTGAGCCACGGCAAAACGCTTGCCCGGGCAGGCGGGACACGAAGACGTGAGCGGAGGCTGCGTCCGCCGCCTTCGCGTGTTCACGCTTGGCCGGCAGGATGAAAGCCCGATTGGCGACAAGGGAGAGCAACACCATGAGCGAGAGGCCCCGCATCACCCAGGAGATGATCGACCTCTATGACCAATACACCCATCTGACGCTCGACCGGCGCGGCTTCATGGCGAAGCTGACGCGGCTTGCCGGCAGCGGCGCGGCGGCCGCGGCGATCGTGCCGCTGATTGCCAGCAACTATGCGCAAGCCGCGATCGTGGCGGCGGACGATCCGCGCCTTGCCATCAGCGATGTGACCTATCCGGGCGGCGCCGGCGATGTGAAGGGCTATCTCGCCATGCCGGCCGATCGGACCGCCAAGCTCCCCGGCGTGGTGGTCATCCATGAGAACCGCGGCCTCAACCCGCACATCAAGGACGTCACCCGGCGTCTGGCGCTGGAAGGCTTCGTCGCGCTCGGCGTCGACCTCCTGTCGCGTCTCGGCGGCACGCCGGCGAGCGACGACGAAGCGGCCAAGATGTTCCAGGGCATCGACCGCGACGGTCTCGTCGCCGATGCGGTTGCCGCCGTGCCCTATCTCGCCGGCCGTGCCGAGGCGAACGGCAAGGTCGGCGCCGTCGGCTTCTGCTTCGGCGGCGGCATCGTCAATCTGATGGCGGTCGCCAGTCCGCAGCTTCTTGCCGCCGTCGCCTATTACGGCGCGCAGCCGGCCGCCGCGGACGCGGCGAAGATCAAGGCCAAGCTGATGCTCCACTACGCCGGTCTCGACCAGCGCATCGATGCGGGCATCCCGGCCTATGAGGCGGCGCTCAAGGCGGCCGGCGTCGACTATCAGATCTTCGTCTATGACGGCGTCAACCACGCCTTCAACAACGACACCTCCGCGGCGCGCTACGACAAGGCGGCGGCGGAGCTTGCCTGGTCGCGGACCGTGGCCTTCCTCAAGGCGACGCTCGCGGCGTGATCGGGCGGCGCCGGGGGCAAGCACCGCCGTCGCGGCGCTTGCTGCCTCCCGCCCCTGTGGCCGTGGTCACTTGCCCTGCCACAATCATGGCGTAGGTATGCCGGCGGAGGGTGGCTGAAAGCCTGGCAAAAGCCGGGCGCGGTCGGTCGGCCAATCCCCCGATTCCTCGGGTGATCTCTCGCCGGTGCCGGCCGGCAACTGAAGAGGGTAACGAGGATGAAGCTTCGCTCACTTGTCACTGCCGTGCTCGGCATGGGACTGGCCATGGCCGTGCCTGCCGTCGCCCATGCCTATACGAGCTACACCACCGGCTCGGTCAACTTCCGTTCCGGGCCGGGCGTCGGCTACGCCAGCTACGGCGCCCTGCCGGCGGGGACCGCGGTCGATGTCCGCTACTGCCAGCCCGGCTGGTGCCGGGCGTCGAGCTTCCTCGGCACCGGCTGGGTGTCGTCGAGCTATCTTGCCGCCGGTGCGCCGCGCGTCTATCCGCGTGCGTACCCGACCTATCGGCCCTATCCGATGTATCGGCCCTATCCGTACTACCGGCCGTACCCGTACCGGGCCTATCCGCGTTCGGGCTTCAGCTTCTATTTCGGCGTGCCGTAGTCGTCAGGGCGACGCGCGCATCTCGTGATCGCGACAAAGGGAGCTGCCTCACAGGCGGCTCCCCTTTTCTAAGTGGGCTTCTTCGTCGTCGCCGTCGCGCGTCAGTCGAACGATCGCATCATGCGCGCTGGCCGACATGGTGCAGCAGCGCGACTCACTTGAAGAGCTTCGGCAGCTTCAGCGTTGGCAGCTTGAGCTTGGGTGAGGTCAGCGACTTCACCGCCTTGGTCACCGTCGTCGTGGTGCCGCCGAGATAGCCCGCAACAATTTTCGTCTGGCCGCGCAGCGCTGGCACCAGCAGGCTCTGATTGTCGATGAAGGGCAGTGCCGCCTTGAGCGCGACGCCGCCGAAGAGTGCGCCGTCCCACTTGTCGTGCAGCGCGAAGATGCCGTCGCCGCTCATGGTGAGGAAGCGACCGATGATGTTGTGCAGGCGACAGGCACCGCGCATCGGACAGACCTGGACGGCGCCGTTGATCATGGCGATGGCGATCTCGCCGGTCGCGCCGACATAGACGTCGAAGGCGGTGCCGCGCACGCCGATGGTGGCCGTCGGCGTCTTGATCTCGTAGGCGGCGTGGTCGGCCTTGCCGGTGATGAAACGGAACGAGCCGCGGGTCAGCTCGATCACCACCTTCGACCCAGAACCCTTTGGATTATATACGAAATCGTCGAGCACGATGGTCGAGCTGGGACCGATGGCGAGCTTGGTCTTGTCGGCGAATTCGAACTGGCCGACGCCGCCGGCATCGGTCACCACGGTCTGGTTGGCGAAGATCTCGTCGCCGGTGTTCAAGACGATCGACTGACTATCGAGCGTGCCGGTCACCGACGTCTTGATCGACGTCGCGTGGCCGATGTCGGTGGCGGCCAAGGCGCCATCGGGCATCGCCGCGCTGAGCGCGACGGCGAGCGCGGCGACGACGATATGCGATTGCGATGACGACATCGGTCGAACGAACCTCTTGACGAAGTAACGCGCGTGACGCGATGCGATGATGCACTCGATGGCGATGCGATGCATGCCCATTCGATGCTCGCACAAATTTCGCCGGCACTACAATTAGCGCGTTGTTAACTCGGAACTTGCACTACTATGTCGGCGTGAGTCGATTCGCGACTCGGCACCGAGAGGAGAAGACCATTGGCTAAGAAAGCTGTGAAGAAGGCGGCGAAGAAGCCTGCCAAGAAGGCCGCGAAGAAAGTCGCGAAGAAGGTCGCGAAGAAGAAGTAGCACGAGCGTCACCGGCGCGTCCGGTGACCCGCAAGAACATCCCGCACGCCGTCGCGGTCAGTCAGACGGATCGCACGGCGGCGGGAGTTCTCAAGTAAAAGGGGCATCCACGCGATGCCCCGTTTCGTTTCTGCCCCCCACACACATCACACGCTGATCGGTCACCGCGCATCCTCGCGCGCGCTCGGCTCACATCATGTAGCGCACGTCGGAGGCGAAGGTCGGATAGGCGTAGACCATGTCGGTGATCTCGCTGGTGGTGATGCCGTGGCGCATGGCCAGCGCGAACAGGTGGATGAGCTCCTGGCCGCCGTGGCCGACGATGTGGGCGCCGACGATGCGGCCGCTGCCGCGCTCGCTGATCACCTTGGCCCAGGCGACCGCTTCGGCGTAGGTGCGGCCCGACAGCCATGGACGCATGTCGTTGACCGCAACGTGCACGTCGAGGCCGCGGTCGCGGGCATCCTCCTCGGTCAGGCCGACGCTGGCCAGGGCCGGAATCGTGAACAGACAGAACGGGATAGCCGAATAGTCCGGCCGGTGCCTGGGCCCCTCGACGATGTTCTGGCCGACGATGCGGCCCTCGTAGGTGGCCACCGGCGAGAGCTGCGCCGTATCGGACAGAGCGTCGCCGACGATCCACACCGCACGGTTGGACGTCGAGCGCAGGTGGTCGTCGTGCAGCAGGCGGCCGTGCTCGCTCGCCACGGTGCCTGACTCGAGGTCGAGGCCCTCGCTGTTGGCGATGCGGCCGGCGGCGTTGACGACGCGGTCGGCCTCGAGCGTGCGCTCGCTGCCGTCCTCTTCGAAGATCACGCGCAGGCGGTCGCCGATGGGCGCGATCGCCTTCACCGTGATCGCGGCGCGCACGTCGATGCCGAGGCGGCGCGTCTCGGCGACGACCTCGGCGACGGCATCGGCGTCGTGGCGGGCGAGGAAGCGTCCGCCGGCATTGAGGATCGTCACCGTGCTGCCGGCGCGGGCATAGACATGGGCGAACTCGAAGGCGATGACGCCGCCGCCGACGAAGACCACGTGGCGCGGCAGCGTCCTCTCGCTGAGCACGTCGTCGGAGGTGATCATCAGCTCGGCGCCGGGGAAGGCGAGGGGACGCGGCCGCGAGCCGGTGGCGATGACGATGTTCTCGGCTTCGTAGATGGCGCCGCCGGCCTTGACCGCATTGGGCGTGACGAAGTGGCCGTGGGCGCGCACCAGATGCACGCCGCGCTTCTCCAATCCCTCGGCGAGCGAGGCGGAGATCGGCGCGATCATCTGCTTCTCGCGATCGATCAGCGCCGCCCAGTCGAGCGTCGCCGGCCCGACGCTGATGGCGTGCGTGCCGGCGCGGGCGATCGCGTCGAGCGCCTGGGCGGCAGCGACCAGCACCTTCTTCGGCACGCAGCCGCGGTTGTTGCAGGTGCCGCCGAACTCGGCCGGCTCGATCAGGGCGACCTTCTTGCCGGCGTGGCGAGTGGGCACCGTCACGCCCATGCCGCCATTGCCGCCGCCGATGATCACCACGTCGTAGCTGTGGTCAGCCATGCCCCGTCCTCCGTTTGGTTTCCGGCCAGGATAGGGCAGCGATGCGGCGCCGGCGACCCGGCCGGGCCACACGATGTCGTCAGGCGGAGTTGATCCAGGTCAGCGTAGCGCCGGCCGATCGCGATCAAAAAGAGGGCAGGGCGCGACAACGGAGACATACGACCATGAGCCGTTTCCTGCGGACAGCCGCCATGTCGGCGCTCTTCGTCCTCGCCTCCAGTGTCCTCGCCTCGGCGGCATCGACCACGGTCAAGGTGGCGCTCATCGACATGACGGCGTCCAGCCAGAACATCGCCGGCATGGGCCAGGGCGGCAATGGCTACGGCATGATGGGCGGCGGCCAGGGCATGATGGGCCGCGGCTTCGGCGGCCGCATGGGGCAGGGCATGATGTCGATCAGCATCGATTCCAGCACGGTCAAGGCCGGCGCGGTGACCTTCGACGTCACCAACTGGTCGCGCACGCTCGTCCACGAGATGCTGGTGGTGGCCGTCGACGATGCGAACGCGCGTCTCCCCTACGACGCCGACGATCAGCGCGTCGTCGAGGAGAAGATCGATTCACTCGGCGAGACCGAAGAGATGCAGCCGCAGCAATCGAAAGCGATCACCCTCGATCTCAAGCCCGGCACCTATCTGCTGGTCTGCAATCTGCCCGGCCACTACGCCGCCGGCATGTGGACCGTTCTGACGGTCACTGAGTAGCGGCGGGCTCCGTCTGGCGTGCGATCCGGCGGTGTGCAAGGTAGCGACTCATGGACGTGTTCTATGCATCGCACTTTGGACACACGGAACGGATCGCGCAGCGGCTGGCCAATCTCATCGACGCTGCCGGCGTGCCGGCCAGCGCCTGTGACCTTTACCGCGACTATCCGAGCCGCGAGCGGATCAGCGCGCCCGATCCCTGCGTCCTCATCGCCGCCATCCGCTATGGCGTGCACCTCCCCCGCGCGCGCAAGCTCCTGAAGCAGATCGCGCCGCTGACGCCGGCCAAGCCGCTGATCCTTCTCTCGGTCAGTCTGACCGCCCGCAAGCAAGGCAAGACCAGCGCCGAGGGCAACCTCTATCTGCGCAAATGGATCAGCCGGTCCGGCGCCCGTCCGCTGCTGGCGGAGGCGATCGCGGGCAATCTCGACTATCCGCGCTACAACCTCTTCGACCGGACCATGATCCGCCTGATCATGACCATGACCGGCGGCCCCACCGACGGAACGTCGGTGGTCGACTACACGCCGTGGGACCGTCTGCCGGCGCTGGCGACACGGATCTCAGCGGCGGTGGCGTCGGTCGGCGGCGCTTGAGCGCTCGCGCGCGTCGCCCGGCTCATGCGATCGGCATGTAGATCTCGGTCACCAGCTCCTCCGCCGGCGTGGTGTCGGGATCGCTGACATAGACCTCCCAGGCGCCGGCCGGCACGGGCAGGCCGATCTTGCTCATATGGGCTTCGAGCGCCGCATAGGTGTCGCCGAGCCTCCCATAGGGTCCGTGATGGACCGCCTTCAGCGCCCTGCCCGAGGGCGTCTGCCCGGCGCGCACCTCGCCCATCGCCCTGGCGATGTCGCGCGGGGTGACCGGGAGGCCAAGGTCGATGGTCATCCTCCCGGTGCCCTGATCGCGGTCGTGATAGACCGCGAGCGGCGGGCCGGCCGGTCTGACGCCGCTCTGGCCGAGGAAGGCCGCGATGGCGGCGAAGGCATCCTGCATCGTCGCGGCGATGTCCTCAGGGTCCATGCTGGCGAAGCGGGTGATGTAGAGCATCGGCCGGGTCTCGGCCTCGATCGTCTCGATGAGCATGG
>CAWHLP010000026.1:0-61355 GCA_963830205.1 uncultured Alphaproteobacteria bacterium
AGTTCGCCGACTGTTCGACGTTCGGGAACGGGTAAGACGATCTTCAAGGAGAGCGGACACGAACTCGTTGACCAGATGCGGATGCGAGCCACCGTGGCCGCCGCCCTGGATGAACGAGAGATGATCCTCATAGACAATGCCCCGCGTGAACTTGCGGATCTCCTCAGGTAGACGATGGGCGTAGTCCGGGACCGCGACACGTTCGGCGATCTCGGGCTCGGGCTTCTTGGCCGTGTGCAGCACGAGAATATCGTCGGTGATGAGCTGCCATTCGAACGACTTCTTCGAGCCGTAGACGTCGACGCTCTCGCGGTACTGCCTCGCGGTATCCCAGAGGAACCGCCAGATGTGGGCCGCTACGTCGGAAATCCTTGATCTTGATGTGCTTGGCGGGACTCGACGGCGAACTTCCAGGCGCCGGAACAGCGTCGCGCACTCGTCGTTGATCGTCCCGGAGCGGAACGAGTTACGACATACTCCGCCATGCCGTCGACCATCGCCATCAGCGGGCTCACGACGTGGGTCGCATAGTGCATCGGCACCATGTCCTTCCAGTAGTCGGGCCAGCCTTCCATGTCCTGCGGGTGCGAGGCCGCCAAATACTGAATCTTGCCGAGCTCGCCCTTGTCGTAGAGCTCCTTGATGAACAGGTACTCGCGGCTGTAGACGACGGTTTCGGCCATCATGTATTTGAGGCCGGTCTCGCGGACCAATCCGACGATCTCCTTGGCCTCGTCCAGGGTCGTCGCCATGGGCACGGTGCACATGACGTGCTTGCCGGCCTTCAGCGCCGCGATCGTCTGCGGGGCATGATCGGGGATCGGGCTGTTGATGTGGACGAAATCCACGTCCGGATCGGTCAGCACCTCGCGGAAATCGGTGTAGCGCGTGGCGATGCCAAACCGATCGCCGACTTGATCCAATTTGCTCTTGGTTCGCTGGCAGATCGCCGCGACTTCAGCTTTCGGATGCGCCTGATAGATCGGAATGAATTCCGAACCGAAACCAAGTCCAATAAGTCCAACGCGTGCCTTTTTCATAATCCACCTGCCAATTTAGGAGGCAGTATGGGAGCCCTCATGCGCGTTGAACATGAGCATTCACGCGAGAATGTTGAGATATTTTCCCGGACGTCGACGCGTCGTCAGTCCGGGATCCGGAGAAAGGAGCGTCCCCGGACCTGGTCCCGATATTCCTTCGGCGTCAGGCCCGTCTCCTTCTTGAAGAACACACTCAGGTACTCGGGGTGCTCGATGCCGAGTGCTTCGCTGATCTCCGACAGAGACATGTGCGTTTCCAGGAGGAGTTCCCGCACGGCGTTGGTCCTCACGCGCAGGATCTCCTGGTGCGGCGTGCGATTGAGCGCCTTGCGGAAGCGCGCCTCGAGAACCCGCCGGGAAAGGGGAACAATGTTCAGGACATCCTCGACGCGGATGTTCTTGTGGGCATTCTGCCGGATGAAGGCAATCGCTTCGGCAATATGATGGTCGCCGACGGTCAGCACGTCGGTCGAAACGCGTTTGCGTACGCCGAGTGGCGCGATGGAATGCTTGCGCCCCGCGAGCTTTTGCCCCTGCATCATGCGATCCAGAATCTCGGCCGCGTAGGCGCCAGTTCTGAACGCATTGGGAATGATGCTCGACATCGAGGGCGTCGCCATCTCGCAGAGGAGCTCGTCGTTATCCACACCGATGATGGCGATATCCTCGGGAACCATCAAGCCGTAATACCGGCAGATTTCCAGCAGCTGCTGACCGCATGCGTCATAGCAGGCAAAGATGCCGACGGGCTTGGGCAGGCTCGCCAGCCAGGTCCGGACCGCTTCGCGCTGCGTCCACCAGCGGACGCGCGGTTCCTTCCGGGCGGGAAGATTGAATATCCTCGATCGAATGATGTCGGGTCGCCCCAGTATTCGCTCGAAGCTCTGTTGCCGCCAGATCGACCAGTTGTAGAACGGGTCGCCGAAGAAGGCGAAGTTCTGCAGGCCGCAGTCCCGAAGGTGGTCGAGGGCAAGGTGCGTAATCGCCTCGTCGTCGGTCTCGACCCAGGGGATGCCCTCGATCAGGCGGGCGGCACTCACGTCGACCGTCGGCACGTCCATGGCCGTGATGATCCGCGCCATGTGCTCGGTCTCGATGCGTGCGATAACGCCGTCGAACTCCCAGTCGCCGGCGAAGGATTCGTCGATCTCGTGGCGACCGTGTTCGGTGAGGTAGAGGGTCCAGCCATGGCGGGTCCGGGCGTACTCATAAATCCCGCGCAGAACGCCACGGGCGTAGCTGTTGGACGTTTCGACGATGACGGCGACGTTCCTCTCGTCCACCCCCGGCCTCCCTCCCTGGCCGCACGCCGGTGGTTTCGTCACGAAAACAGCACCGGCCGAAGGCGAATACTATAGTCGCCTTCGGCCGGTGCCTACGCAACTTTACCGATATCAGCCGAGCAGGTCGCGGAGGAAGCGCGCACCTTCACTCGCCAATTCGTCCTGCGACGGCGCGAGTGGCCGCCAGATTGCGGCGGCTTTGGCGATCTCGACGGCGCCGGGGGTGAAGGATTCGATGACCACCGGGCCGTCGTAATTGATCTCTTTGAGAGCGTCACGAATGCCGTTCCAGTCCTGATGACCGGTGCCGGGAGTGCCGCGATCGTTCTCGCAGGCGTGGAAATGACCGAGCCTGCCCTCGCCGACCAGCCGGATCGCATCCGGGATGCTCTTTTCCTCGATATTGGCGTGGAAGGTGTCGATGTGAACCTTGTAGGCGGGATGGCCGACATCGGCGATCAACCTGAGGGCATGTTCCGCCAGAGTGATCATGTCGGTCTCGAAGCGGTTGAGCGGCTCGACGCCCATCGTGACGCCGGCGTCGCTCGCGACCTTGCCGAGTTGCCTGAGGTTCGCGACGCACCAATCCCACTGCTGTTTTCTTTCGTCATCGGAAATCATGCGTGCCTTGCCGACGGCGGAATAAATCGGTCCGGAAAACAGCGTGCTGCCGACCTCCTCAGCGAACCGGATGCTTTGCTTGACGTAGTCGACGCCTTCCTGCCGGATCGCCGGGTCATCGCTGGAGATGTCGCGTCTAGGCCCGTAGGCGCCACACACCGTCACTTCGAGGCCGTTGTCCTCGGTCATCTTGCGCAAGAGCCTAGCATCAATGATCGATGCGTCGTCGAGCGCGACCTCGAGAACGTCGAACCCCATCTGCTTCACCTTGGGGATGAGGTGGAATTCCTTCGTGCTAAATGGCGATGTCCATACCCACGTGTTGACACCGATCTTCATCGTTCACGCCTCCCAGAATCGCGGAACCCGGCAGCTAGCCGTCGGCTTCGACAACTCTCTGCGAGCTTGGGTCAGCCTAAATCCGCTGGATCGCGCGGTAATTGAGCATTCGCGCTAGAAATATGAGATATCTGACCATCATCTCCGAGCAGGGTGGAGCCGGCATCGCCTCGGCGCTGCCCGAGGGTCGCCCGGTCGAAATTTCCTTCCAGGCATCCCTGACGGTCGGGGGATGTGCGCGATCAAGCGCATTTCGATGGCGTGCCGCGCGAGGCCACGGAAGTTCTCATACGCCCTGCGCGCTCTGACGGTGAGGACCGTCATGTTGCGGCAGCAACGCGGAATCGATATGCGCTCATAGCGTCGCGTCTCGAACGCGAAGGTCGGGAGGTCGATGCCCTCCGGCGCACCAATGTGAGGTTCAGTTGATCAGGCAACTTGAAGTCATCGTCACCCATGACGGTACAGACGACTGCGTCGCCTGCCGCGCACAGCAATTTGTAGAGATGGCGCTGGTTCCGGCCGCGGCAGCATGGGAGGCGACAGCGGAGTTTCCTCGCTTCTCGATTGCACTACACGGGGCGGCCAGATTACTGGGCAGCATGGTGGCAGACGGCATCCCGCGCCACGAAATCGAAGATGCTCTGTCGGGACTTCTGGACGAGATCGAGCAGGAGATCGCAGAGGATCTGGTTATGGGCGGCCCACCGCAGGGAACGGCATAACTCCTGCGAGATAGAGCCGCCGCATCGCGCCGGCCTGCGGGAGGAGCGGAAGCGCGGAGATCACGATGGCACCTTTGAGCGAGCCGTCAGAAACTTCGTCGCGCAACCGTTCGCACAGGTCGGCGATCGTCGGAGCTTCCTTGCCCACTTTGATCTCGCCCAGGGGATCGCCACCGCCGTCGACTACCCGCTTCGGCCTAACTGCTTCGATGCGGGCGCCGGTCGTTTTCCAATCCGGGAAATTGCCATCGTATAGCGCCCCTCGCGGCCGTAACGGGTTCGATAATTGAGGATAGACGATCGGGCGCCGTTTGCAGTGATGCGGGCACCGAAGCCCTTCACCTCGGCGTCATACGTGACGCGGTTGCGTTTTTGCGGTACCTGCAGGCGCCTGATGTTGGCGTCGGTCAGGTGTGCCGGTTCGACCCCGGCCGTCCGCACCAGCCCGGGACCCCTGATGACCGCTTCACGGAACAGATTGCGCATCGCCGTCCTCTTCGGAGGGCGCTCTTCGGAAGCGGGAGAATCACGCTTTTTGTGGCACGGCTGAACAGCTTGCCGATGGAAGCTTCCAAGCAGGCATCGACGCAGCAGACGTCGCTGCGTTCGTCAGGCGGCGAAGCGGTGTGGAGCTTCGCTGGTTCTTCCTCGTCTCTGTTGATGAAGCGCAGCTCAATCGAAAGGAGTTCGATGGTGCGCTGAAGCGTCTTTCTCGGAGCTTGATGCACCGATGCTGCCCCACGGCGGAGACGGCGGAGCGACCCAAGAAAGAAGGTTGGAAAGCCTGTCAGGAGGTAATCGTGGCCAGACGGTATTCATCGTTGCCAATCGCGACACCTCAGTGCGCTCGCTTGCCGCTGCGGTATTGCGCCAAACCAATAGTCGCGACGGCAATTGTCGCCTGATAAAGTGAAGTTATGAGCAAAGATCATGGCATTCCTCCGCAATATCACATCGCCCAGACTTCTGGCTGGTCAGTGAACCATCGCATCAATTCGGCGCTCCCTGGCTACGTCATGATTGCTTCGACACAATCCACGAATGAACTAGGCGATCTGTCTGCCGAAGCATTGGGCTTGATGGGGACGGTGTTCGCTAAGGTCCAGCGCGCGCTGAGTGCGCTCGGTGCCCGACGGGTCTACATCGGCCGCTACGGGCACTCCCCGGGCTATCCGATCCATTTTCACGCGATCCCGATCTACGAGTGGGTTGAAGACCTCTTCTGGAAGGATGATCGCTATCGGGTGCTCAAACAATTCGCAGATGGACCGGGAGAGACGCCGTCCGATGGCGCGGACCTGACATTGTTCGTTTGGCGAGAATTCTGCGAACGAGCTGATCCCCCGCCCATTAAGGGACCGTCGGTGTCGGAGACCATCGCAATCCTACGTCAAGTCATCCAATTTTCGTGACACTCGAAGTCCGCTTCAGCAGCCCCCGCCCGCTTCTCGAGACGGACTTAAAATCCCTCGGAGGCAACTCCGTGTCGGTTCGACCCCGGCCGTCCGCACCAACCCAGGGAGTCCCATGACCAGATCATCCAGCAGACTGCGCATCGCCGTCCTCTTCGGCGGGCGCTCGGCCGAGCACGACGTCTCGGTGCTTTCGGCGACCAACGTCATGGGCGCGCTCGACCCGGCGAAATACGATGCCGTCCCGGTCTTCATCACCCGCGAGGGGCGGTGGTTCCTGGCACGCTACGCCGACGGCAGGCTCGGCGACGCCAACTGCGGGCACCGAGGTCTGCCTGCTTGCCGGAGGCGAGGGGCGGATGATGGCGCTGCCGGCCGAGGGGGGCCCGCACGAACTGGCGAAGATCGACATCCTGTTTCCGGTGCTGCACGGGCTCCCCGGCGAGGACGGGTCGGTGCAGGGGCTGGCCGAGGTGGCGGGCGTTCCGCTCGCCGGCTGCGGCATCGCCGGCTCGGCCATCGCGCTCGACAAGGACATCGCCAAGCGGCTGCTCCTCGAGGCGGGCCTGCCGGCGGCGCGGGCGGTGACCATCCACGCGGGCGCGGCCCCGGCCTTTGCGGAGCTTGAGAACGCGCTCGGGCTGCCGTTCTTCATCAAGCCGGCGCGACAGGGCTCGTCGGTCGGCGTCGCCAAGGTCCATGCCTCCCAGGAGTTCGAGAACGCGCTCGCCGAGGGCTTCCGCTTCGACCGCAAGCTGCTCGCCGAGGAATTCGTTCGCGGCCGCGAGATCGAATGCGCGGTGCTGGAGGATGCCGACGGCAGCCTCACCGTCTCCCGCTGCGGCGAGATCGTGCCGGCGGAGAGCCACGGCTTCTACACCTACGACGCCAAATACATCGACGCGGACGGTGCCGCGCTGAACGTCCCGGCCGATCTGCCGGCCGAGGTCGAGGCGCGCGTCCGCGAGACCGCGGCAAAAGCCTTCCGCGTGCTCGGCTGCGACGGCATGGCGCGCGCCGATTTCTTCGTCACGGCGGAGATGGCGCGTGCTCGTCAACGAGCTCAACACGATCCCCGGCTTCACCAATATCAGCATGTATTCCAAGGTGATGGCGGCCAGCGGCGTCTCCTATGCGGAGATCATCGACCGGCTGGTGGCGCACGGCCTCAAGCGCGCCGGCCGGTCGGCCTGAAGACGGTCGCCATGATCCCGGTCACCGCCACCATCCAGATCGACGAGCGCGAGGTCGAGGAGCATTTCATCCGCGCCTCGGGACCGGGTGGGCAGAACGTCAACAAGGTGGCGACCGCGGTGCAGTTGCGCTTCGATGCCGGCCACTCGGCGTCGCTGCCCGAACCGGTTCGTCAGCGCCTCATGAAGCTCGCCGGCTCGCGCCTGACCCAGGACGGCGTCATCGTCATCACCGCCCAGCGCTTCCGCACCCAGGAGGCCAACCGGCGCGACGCGCGCGACCGGCTGACCGCGCTGATCGCCCGCGCTGCCGAACCGAGAGCGCCGCGCAAGGCAACGCGGCCGACGCTTGCCAGCCGGCGGCGGCGCCTGGAAGGCAAGGCCCGGCGCGCCGGCGTCAAGGTGCTGAGAGGCCGGCCGGGAAGCGACGATTAGCGTGTCCGCATTAACCCTTCCCTAGGCATTCGCTGGAGCTATTCCAGGGGAATTGGCAGTATCCGGGACGTGGCCGCGTGGCGGAAGGGTGACGCGACGGACTGCATCTCCGGAGATCCCTGGTTCAATTCCAGGGCGCGGCCTCCAACCAGGAGTTGCATGTTGCCGGCGCGGTATGTTGCACGGCAACGGACCGATGCCACGGCGGTCGCATGTCTTCAGTCTGCGGATCGGCTAGCAGAACATTTACCTGTTTAGCCAAATTCGTTGGACGAGACGGTGATGCTTTGCTTGCTTCTTGGCGAACGGGCTCCTTGACCGCTCGTTCGCAGTCAGCCTGGCCTCTGTAAGTTCCCAGTCGGTGGTGAGACAAATGCTTGCGCGAAATGACGTGGATGCGACGGCCCTTGACCGTCGCTTGGTACCCGGCCCGGAGGATACCCACCAGGCTGCATCATCCGAGCTGGCGCGAGGGCGGCTGGTCCAGGTGCGGTCGGCGGCCGAAATCCTCGCCACGCTCGATGCGGACTTCACGTTGGACGGTCTGCCGTTCATGCCGGAGATGCTGAAATATTGCGGCCGGCGGATGACCGTCTATCGCCGGGCCAACAAGACCTGCGTCGAAGGCCATGGTCTGAGGGCGATGGGCGACACGGTCCTCCTGGCCGACAGCCATTGCGACGGCGCCGCCCATGACGGCTGTCAGAAGCACTGCCTGATCTTCTGGAAAGAGGCATGGCTGGCGCCCGTCGATGAGGCCGCTGCGCCGGCGGTCTCGCCCGCTGCGCCGGTGTCCGATGCGACCTATCGGAGCCTTGCCGCGGCAACGCGCGAGGGCGAGACGTATCGATGCCAGTCGTCGCTGCTCTATCAGGCGACGCGGCCACTTTCTGCGTTTGGTGTGGCCGAGTATGTCCAGGAATTCGCCGGCGGCGAACTGTCTGCCGGCAGGTTCCTGATGATCGTCGGGCGCACGCTGGCGAACCGCCTGCGCCGCATCTTCGGCGTCGGGCCGATCGCGGCCGTCGTCGGTTCGCCCGGCCCGCACGAGAAGGGCGATCTCAACCTGCAGCCCGGCGAATATGTCGAAGTCCGCTCAGCCGACGAGATCGGCCGCACGGTCGGCCCCTCCGGCAAGAACCGCGGCCTCCAGTTCGAACCCGACATGACGTCCTTCACCGGAGGGAAGTTCGAGGTCGAATTCCGGGTCGACAAAATGATCCACGAAGAGACCGGAAAGATGGTCCATCTGACCAACACGGTGGCGCTCAAGAACGTCCACTGCACCGGCGCCTGCACGAAGAACTGCCCGCGCTCGCAGTCGCATTTCTGGCGCGAGGCGTGGGTCAAGCGGGTCAGCCCGGAGGCTTGACCAGCGCGGCCTGGCCGATGGCTGGGGTAGCAGCCCGGACGTCAGCTCAGGCGGCGGCGCGCTTGTTCTGCCTCTCCAGGAAGCCGCCGATCTGGTCCGGCGGGATGGGCCTGGAGAAGCGGAAGCCCTGCAGCTCGTCGCACTTGCTCTTGCGCAGGAAGGCGATCTGCTCGTCGTTCTCGACGCCTTCGGCGACGATCCTGAGATTGAGCTTCTTGCCCAGCGAGATGACGGCGGTGGTCACGGCGCGGTCGTCGACGTTGGTCGGCAGCCCCTTGATGAACGACCGGTCGATCTTGAGGCGGGCGACCGGGAAGGTCTTGAGCGCGGAGAGGCTCGAATAGCCGGTGCCGAAGTCGTCGATGGCGATCTGCACGCCGAGGCGTTGCAGCTCGTTCATGGTGCCGATCGCCTGGCCGACGTCGCGCATGATCAGGCTCTCGGTCAGCTCGAGCTCGAGGTAGCGCGAATCGAGCCCGCTCTTGTGCAGCGCGTTGGTGACCCGGCCGACGAAGTTCTTTTCGGCGAACTGCCGCGCCGAGACGTTGACGCACACCTTGATCGGCGTCAGTCCCTCGTTCTGCCACGCCTTGTTCTGGCGGCAGGCCTCCTGCAGCACCCAGTCGCCGATCGGCACGATGAGGCCGGTCTGGTCGGCGATCGGGATGAAGTCGTTGGGCGGGATCTGGCCCTGCGTCGGGTGGTTCCAGCGGATCAGTGCCTCGACCGCGAAGGCGTGGCCGGTGAGCATGTCGACCTGCGGCTGGTAGAGCAGCACGAACTCCTGGCGCTCGACGGCGCCGCGCAGCGCCTCCTGCAGCTGCAGTTCGCCGCGCACCTTGGCGTTCAGCTCGGGCGTATAGAACTGGTAGTTGTCGCGCCCGAGGTCCTTGGCCCGGTACATGGCGGCGTCGGCGTTGGCGAGCAGCGTGTCGGCGTCCTTGCCGTCGTTGGGATAGTTGGCCAGGCCGATCGAGCTCGACACGCGCAGCGTCTGGCCGCTGATCTCCAGCGGCGCGCTGATCGCCGCGCGCATCTTGGCAACCGTCGCCGCGATGCGGTCGGCGCTCTTCTGCTGGTCGACGAGCAGGACGACGAACTCGTCGCCGCCGAGCCGCACGACGGTGTCGACCGAGCGCAGGCAGGAGACCATGCGGCTGGCGACGGTCTTGAGCAGCTCGTCGCCGGCGGTGTGGCCCAGCGTGTCGTTGATGATCTTGAAGTTGTCGAGGTCGATGAAGGCGACCGTCACCCAGTGGTCGGCGCGCTGGGCGTAGCGCAGGGCCTGTTCGAGGCGATCCTGCAGGAGCGCGCGGTTGGGCAGCCCGGTGAGCGCGTCGTGGTTCGCCATGAAGTGGATGCGCTCTTCGCTGAGCTTGCGCTCGATGGCGATGCCGGCGATGTGGCAGGCGGCCTCGCCGATATGCAGTTCCTCGTCGGTCGCGACCTGCGCCGTCTCGTAATAGAGCGAGAAGACGCCGAGCGGCTTCTCGGTGGGCGAGGTGATCGGGATCGACCAGCACGACCGGTAGGGGCTGGCCGCGACCTGGTCGCGGAAATCGGCGAACAGCGGGTCGCCCAGCATGTCGCCGACGACCACGGTCTGGCTGCGATGGACGGCGGCCGCCGCCGGACCGGAAGTCGGGACCGACGTGGAGGCCGTCCATGGCCTTGGCGAAGGAAGCGGTGATGTGCGGAGCGGTTCCGTTACGCAGCAGCTTGCCGTTGTGATCGGTGAGCTGGATCGCGCCGCTGCTCCCGGGGATCTGCATCTCGACCAGGCGGATGAGATCTTCGAGCACCGTCTCGAGGGCGGCGTTGACGGCGATGTTCTCGAGGATGCGCGCCTGGCTGTTGCGCAGGATGTCGGCCCGCCGGCGGTCGGAGATGTCGCGCGAGATGCCGACCAGGCCGATGATCTTGTCCTCGTCGTTGCGCAGCGGGATCTTCGAGGTGAGGATCCAGGTCTTCTGGTCGTGGTCGTCGACGATGTACTCTTCCTTGTCGATCATCGGCCGCCCGGTCTCGACGATCCGCTGCTCGTCGGCGAAGAAGCCGGCGGCGAGCTCCGGATCGGTCAGTTCCCAGTCCGACTTGCCGATGAGTTCTTCCACCGTCCTGCCCATGCGCTGCGCCGTCGCGCGGTTGGCGATGACAAAACGGCTCTCGACATCCTTGACCCACAGATTGTCCGGCACCCAGTCGACCAGGGTCTGCAGCGTGATACGCTCGTTGGCGACCATGCGGCTGGCTTCGGTGACGTCCTCGTGGTTCGCAATCCAGCCGCCGTCCGCCAGGGCGTGATGGCGGATCTCGATGCGGCGCCCATCCGCCAGCACCGCCGTCCAGACCTTGGGCGCCATGCCCGCGACAATGGCCTCGTGCTGGGCGAGGTATTCTTCGGTGTTCGTGGGCGAGGTCCCGGCCGCCACGCGCAGATCGACAATCTCGCGCAGCGTCGTGCCCGGGCGCATGTCCTCGGGCTTCAGGCCATAGATCTCGGCGTAGCGGGCATTGCACAGGATCAGCCGGTAATCCCGGCTGAAGATGCTCACGCCTTCCGAGATGTGCTCGATGGCCAGGGAGTAGCGCTGGATCTCGTCCTGCAATGCCGCGATGGCCGAGTCGCGCTCGCCGACGATGGTCGCCTGTGCCTCCGCGGCGTTCCTCGCCAGGGCGATGATGCTCGCCTGATCGAATGCCGCGTTGACCTCCTGCCAACGGCGATCTTTTTCCGCCCGGTCGTTCACAGCCCGCCCTCTTCTATGGTCCCGAAACAGCCAATTTCGCTAAAATGCTATCGATAGGCCGCAGGTATTAAGGAACAGTGGAACTTTGGGCTGGATACCCGTGTAAGGAGAACAGGATTAAGGTTTCATAACTCCTTAGCGGGCCTCTAAACTTCGATATTCATCGCGTAATTGGTGAAAATGCCAAGAGACCTGGGCATCGCCGAAGGACAGCGAGGCCCCGGCTCGCTAGTGGTCAATACCTAACGCTTGAGTTCCAGCGCAACGGCGACCTTCGGGCGCGATGCTTCGGGCAGCGGACGACCCACCACAGCAGGCGTTCACACTGCTGCTACGTCAGCACGCGATCCATTCGATCAAGGCGCGATTGACGGCCTCAGGCTGTTCCAGCGTCGAGCCATGACCGCATTCCGGCACCACCACGAGGCGGGCGCCCGGAATTGCCGCCGCCATCTCTTCGGAACAGTCTGGCGGTGTAAGGGGATCGCGATCACCAACGAGGACGAGGGTTGGGACGGAGATGGCTGCAAGATCGGGGCGACTATCAATCCTTGCGATTACCGCTTCCGTTTGTCGCGCCAGCCCATCTACGCCAACCGCCAAACCCATCCGGACATTGATTTCGCGAAGAGCCTTATCGTTCTGATGGGCCGGATGCAGGATCCCACCTAAAACCTGCGCCAGCAACGCCTCAAAATCACCGTTACGAGCCTGAGTTACCAGAGCCCGGCGCTGTGGAATTTGCTCGGGCGTGTCTGGACGGGCCGAGGTGTCGATCAAAGCCAGCTTAATCACGCGGTCTGGCGCCTGTCGCATGATCTCAAGACAGATATAGCCGCCCATGGATATGCCGCCCAGAGCGAAACGCGGCGGCGCGGCGGCGAGGATCGCGCTCGCCATTTCGGGGATGGTTTCACCCTTCAGCGTGGATGCGATGGTGACCGGTCCATAGGGCCATAAAGCAACGACTTGAGGCGCGAAAACCTCAGCCGAACAGAGCAGGCCGGGGACAAGAACGATTGGCGTCATGGTAGCGGATCCAAGCCGTGGAGGCACTCAAACGAGCTTTTGCACAACGCCACCATAGAGTCGTTTCTCGGCTTTTCAGCCCGCCTGAACGATGCGTCCGGATTCCACCCTCAGTAGGCATTGCGAAGGTCTGCTTGCGGACAAGCTCGCGGCCACGATTTGCGAACCCTGGGCGCCGAAAGTGGGTCTCAAGCGTCAGATTATCCACTAGCGCACGACCTTGATCGAGAACGTCGGGCTGCCCACCGCTGCGTACAGCCGCAGCCAGAGGGGCAGGTACATTTCCGTGCCGCGGGCCGTGGTGATGTCGCCGAGGTCCAGGACGTCGCTCCAGCCGAACTCGCCGAGCAGGCGGACCGTCGCCTGTTTCGCTGCTGCGTCGTTGCCGCAGACGAACATGGTGTGGTCGCCGTCGGCGAGCCGCTTCGGCTCGATCATGACGCTGGCGTTGACCGTGTTCAGCGTCTTGACCACGCGGGCGCGGGGGAAGGCGCGCTGGATCTGCTCGCCGAGCGAATCGGTGTTGCTCACGAAGAGCGACGGGGGAAAGCCGCCGGAGAAATCGAGCGGGAGGGAGATGTCGATCAGCACCTTGTCTCCGATCGCCTGCGCGCCGGCGGCGTTGAGGGCGGCGAGCGTGCCGCCGCCGTTGGTGGCGTTGAGGATGATCTCGCCATGCTCGGCGGCCGCGGCGAATGTGCCGAGCGCGACCCCCGGGTGGGCATCCTTCCAGACCTTGAAGGGCGGGTTGCCGAAGCCGTCCGCCTCGCTGCGCGCCAGCGTCGCCTGGGGATCGCGCGTGCCGATCATCACGTGGTGGCCGAGGGTGGCGAGCTTGCCGGCCAGAGCCTTCGCCACCATGCCGGTTCCGAGAATGCCGATCTTCATGCGGGTCTCCTTCTCGGCGGCCTGTGCCGCCCCTGGATCAAAGGTAGCGGCCCACCGCCATCAAGGCGAGCGCCACCGCCAGTCACACTTGACGGCAGCCTTGGTTCGGGCGCTTGCTCGCCCGTCTCTTCCGGTCGAGTGCCTGCCATGATCCTCGCCACTTGGTTCGCCTTCGCTGCCGCCGCCACCGTGATCCTGATCATCCCCGGGCCCACCGTGCTTCTCGTGGTCAGCTATGCGCTCACCCAGGGGCGCAAGGTGGCGCTCGCCATGGCGGCCGGGGTGGCGCTCGGCGATTTCACCGCCATGACGCTGTCGCTTGCCGGCCTCGGCGCACTGCTCGCCGCCTCGGCGGCGCTGTTCACGGCGCTGAAGTGGGTCGGCGCCGCCTATCTCATCTTCCTCGGCATCAGGCTGTGGCGGGCGCCGCCGGTGCTGCCCGACGTGACGGCGGAACCCCGCGACGGCGCCGCGCGTTCGATCTTCGGCCACGCCTTCGTGGTCACCGCGCTCAACCCCAAGAGCATCGCCTTCTTCGTTGCCTTCGTGCCGCAGTTCATCGTCCACGACGCGGCGTTGCTGCCGCAGCTGGTGGTCATGGAGGCGACCTTCGTCGGGCTCGCCGCCGTCAACGCGCTGGCCTATGCGCTCGCCGCCGACCGGCTGCGGCGCTCGATCCGCCGGCCGGGCGTGCTCAAGTGGATGAACCGTGCCGGTGCCTCCTGCCTGGTCGGCATGGGCGCCGCGACCGCTGCGCTCGCCCGCCACTGAGCGAAGCAGCGAGTAGTGAAATAGCGAGTAGCGAATAGAGTAAGGTCGTCTACGGTTCACTGTTCCCTATTCGCTACTCCCTGTTCGCTCCTTCCCTTGCGATGACCTCCGAATCCCTCACGCGCCTCCAGGTCTTCCGCCGCGCCTGGCCGCTGGTATTCGCCAACGCGGCGGTGCCGCTGGCGGCGGCGGCGGACACCTTCGTGCTCGGCCTTTCCGGCGACACCACCGACCTCGGTGGCGTGGCGCTCGGCGGCGCGATCATCTCGATCTTCCTGTGGAGCTTCTACTTCCTGCGCATGGGCTCGACCGGGCTGGTGGCCCAGGCGGCCGGCATGGGCGAGGAAGGCGAGGGGCAGCGCATCCTCATCCGCGCTTTGGTGATCGCTGCGGTGCTCGGCACCGCTGTCGCGCTCTTGCGCGAGCCGATCGCCGCCGTCGGCCTCGCCGTCATGCAGGGTGAGCCCTCGGTCAACGTCAAGGGCGCCGCCTATCTCACGGCGCGGGCGCTGGGCGCTCCCGGGGCGCTTGCCGTCTTCGCGCTCACCGGCTGGCTGATCGGCGTCCGCCGCACGGGCACGACGCTGGTGGTCACCGTCGTCTTCAGCCTCGTCAACATCGCGCTCGACCTGTGGTTCGTGCTCGGCCTGCATCTTGGCCCCGCCGGCGTCGGCAACGCCACGGCGATTGCCGACTGGGTGAGCTTCGCCGTCGGCCTCGCCTTCGTCGCGCGCACGATCCGGGCCCGCGGCGGCTGGGTCGAAGGCGCCTTGCGGCCCTCCGCGCTCACCGACCTGGCCGCCATGCGCCGCCTGTTCGACGTGAACATCAACCTGATGGTGCGCACTTGGTCGCTGATCCTCGGCTTCACCTGGTTCGTCAATGCCGGCGCCAAACAGGGCGTGGCGCCGCTCGCCGGCAACCAGATCCTCCAGCAGATCATCGCCGTCTGGGCCTTCGTGCTCGATGCCTTCGCCTTCGTCGCCGAGGCGGAGGCTGGCCGTGCCTTCGGGCGCAAGTCGCTGACTGATTTCCGTCGCGCCTGTCTGTTGACCGCCGAGCCAGCGATGATCGCCGGCACTCTCTTCGCCGTGCTCACTTTCCTCTTCGGCCCGTGGGTGCTGACCCAACTCATCGCCGACGTTCAGGCCCGCGACGCGGCCGTCGCCTATCTGCCCTATGCGGCGATCGTGCCGGTGCTGGGCGCACCGGCCTGGATCCTCGACGGCATCTTCATCGGGGCGACGCGCGGCGCCATGCTGCGCAATGCCGGCATCGCCTCGGTGCTGGTCTATGTCGCCGCCGATCTCGTCCTGGCGCCGCGCTTCGGCAATACCGGCGTGTGGCTGGCCTTCCTGATCTTCTATGTGGCGCGCGCTGCGGCGCTCGGCGCCTATCTGCCGACGCTGGCGGCGCGCATGACGGCGCCGGGGGCCGGCGGCACCCAGCGATAGATCCAGTCGGTCTGGCTGAGCACCAGGCGCGCGCCGCCGATGCTGAGCGCCGCATTGCGCATGGCGCCCATGGCGGCGCCGAAGTGATAGGTCTCGCCGGTCTGCTTCGAGGCCTGCCACAGGCGGGTGACGCGCGGCTTGCGGGCGGCCTCGTAGGCACGCAGCGCCGCCGGCACGTCGCTGCACTGGCGCCGTAGAGCGAAGCCGCGAGCACCGCAGCATCCTCGATCGCCATGGCGGCGCCCTGGGCCAGGAAGGGCACCGTGGCATGGGCGGCATCGCCGAGAAGCGCCGTGCGCTCGCTCACCCACGGTCCGCTCGGGTCGACCGGCGCCAGGGCGTATTTCTGCCAGGCAAAGGGCGCGGCGATGAGCTTGCGCGCGGCGCTGCACCAGGCGGCGAAGCGGGCGTTGATCTCGGCGGCCTCGCCGTGGATGTTCCAGCCGGGCTTCTCCCACGCCTCCTCGACGACGGCGACGACGTTCACGGCCGATCCCTGTGCCACCGGGTAGGTGACCAGATGGGCCTCGGGGCCGAGCCACAGGCCGACGCGGGCCATGTCGGTCCCCGGTGGCGCCATGTCGGCCGGGATGAGCGCGCGCCAGGCCGTGCGCCCGACGGGTTCGGGCGCGGCGCTGCCCGGGATCGCCTTGCGCTGCGCCGACCACACCCCGTCGGCGCCGATCAGTGCCGCGGCCTGCACCACCTCGCTGCCGTCACGGTGCTTGAGGCGGATGAGCAGGCTGTCGGGCTGGAGCTTGGTGTCTTCGACGGTCGTGCCGAGGTGGAGACGGATCGCCGGCATGCGCCTGACCGCGGCGGCGAGCACCGATTGCAGGTCGGTGCGGTGGATGACGCGGTAGGGGAAACCGTAGCGCCGGCGGAAGGCGCTGTCCGGCACCGAGGTCAGCCGTCGGCCGCTGACACCGTTCAATATGTCGATGGCGCGGGGCTCCAGCGCCGCCTGCGCCATCGCCCTGTCGAGGCCGAGGCGGGCGAGCACGCGACCGGCATTGGGGCCGATCTGGATGCCGGCGCCGATCTTGCTGAGTTCGTCCTTGCGCTCGGCGATGACCACGCGGAAGCCGGCGGCGGCGAGGGCAAGCGCCGCGGTCAGCCCGCCGGTGCCGGCGCCGGCGATGACGATCGGTGGCCGTTCGCTCCCTGTCACCGGTGTGACGGGCCCGTCATCTGACCGCTCAGGCGGCGAGGTCGCGATAGAGCTGGCCGGGCGGATTGGTCTCGGTGGCGGCGAGGTCGGCCCGGTAGCGGTAGAGCGTCGAGCAATAGGGGCAGACCTTCTCGTCGTCATCGCCCATGTCGAGGAAGACATGCGGGTGATCGAAGGGCGGCTTCGCCCCGACGCACATGAACTCCCTGACGCCGATCTCGATCGCAGGCACGCCGGATTCGTTGTGGAAATGCGGGACGATGTGGTCTGCCATGGCGCTCGGTCCGGATTGCTTGCGCGTGTTTTCGGCGCGGACAATAGCGGTCCCGGCCGCGATTGGGTAGGGTCCGCCGCGTAAACGGAGATCGTCAGCTTGCAGCATTTCTCTTCCCGAGGCGTCGACATCGCCTATCGCATCGACGGCGAGGGCGACCCGATCCTCCTCATCCACGGTTTTGCCTCCAACAACGCAGTCAACTGGCGCTCGACCGGCTGGGTCGACACCCTCACCAAGGCCGGCTACCGCACCATCGCCATGGACGTGCGCGGCCACGGCGAGAGCGCCAAGCTGCACGACCCGGAGCAGTATCGTCTGCCGGCACTGGCCGCGGACGCCGCCAGCCTCATCGATCACCTCGGCCTCGGCCGCGTCGATGTCATGGGCTATTCGATGGGCGGGCGCATCGGCGTCATGCTGGCGCTCGATCATCCCGACAAGGTGCGCTCGCTCGTTATCGGCGGCATGGGCCTCGCTCTGGTCGACGGGGTCGGCGGCGAGGACGACATCGTCGCCGCGCTCGAGGCCGAGAGCGTCATGGCGGTGAAGACCCCGGTCGGGCGCAGCTACCGCAAGTTTGCCGAGCTGACCAGGAGCGACCTCAAGGCACTCGCCGCCTGCATGCGCGTCCAGCGCGGGAAGATTCCGCGCGAGCGCCTGGCGGAACTCGCCATGCCGGTGCTGGTGGCGGTCGGCACGCGCGACGAGGTCGCCGGCTCGGCGGCGGGGCTGGCGGCGCTGATTCCCGGCGCTGAAGTCCTCGACATTCCCGGCCGCGACCACATGCTCGCCACCGGCGACAAGGCGTTCAAGGCCGGCGTGCTCGATTTCCTCGCCCGTCGCCCGTGAGACACGCACCAAACCGGGAATCGTTGGAATCGGTTACCGCGACGTCTTGCAAAAGTAATTCAACGCCTTAGGTCGGAGGGACCGTTTCTTAACTGCGGCCGGCGCAGGATGCCGCGTTTGGCGGCGGCGAAGGGCGTGTGATAGGGTCGCCGCCCGCTCGGCCGGGACGGGCCAGACTGAAGGTAAATGCGGATGTCCATTCAGGTTTCTCAGCAGGCCAGTGACGCGCTCGGCCAGGTCGATCCGATCTGGTTCAACATCCGGCGCGAGGCCGAGGAGATCGTCGCCAGCGATCCCGCCATGGCGAGCTTCGTCTTCGCCACCGTGCTCAATCACCGCCGGCTCGAGGACGCGGTGATCGCGCGCGTCGCGCAGCGTCTCGAATCGAACGTGCTCAGCGCGGAGATCATCCGCAGCGCCTTCAACGATGCGATCGCCGCCAATCAGGAACTCGGCGAGATCATGCGCTGCGACATCGCCGCGGTCTTCGACCGCGACCCGGCCTGCGAGCGCCACATCGAGCCGCTGCTCTACTTCAAGGGCTTCCACGCCATCCAGTCGCACCGCCTGGCGCACTGGCTGTGGAACGCCGGTCGGCGCGACTTCGCGCTCTACATGCAGAGCCGCGCCTCGTCGGTCTTCCAGACCGACATCCATCCGGCCGTGCCGATGGGCCGCGGCATCTTCCTCGACCATGCCACCGGGCTGGTCGTCGGCTCGACGGCGGTGATCGAGGACAACGTCTCGATCCTCCAGGACGTGACGCTCGGCGGCACCGGCAAGCAGTCCGGCGACCGCCATCCCAAGATTCGCCACGGCGTCCTCATCGGCGCCGGCGCGAAGATCCTCGGCAACATCGAGATCGGCGTGTCGTCCAAGATCGCCGCCGGTTCGGTGGTGCTGAAGCCGGTGCCGGCCCATTCGACCGTCGCCGGCGTGCCGGCCAAGCTGGTCGGCCAGACCGGCCGGGACGACCCATCGCGGCTGATGGATCAGCTGCTCGACGAGTGCACCGACGACTAAGGTCGGCGCCAAACATGAATTTGGGGGCATAGCACGTGAACCGCCAGGAGCTTCAGAAGCTCGAAGCCTTCTTTCGTCGCCGTTTCAACATGTCGACCATCTCGGTCAAGCAGCGTCCGCAGAAGGACGATTCGGCCGAGGTCTATATCGGCGACGAATTCGTCGGCGTGGTCTTCCGCGACGACGAGGACGGCGACCTGTCCTACAACTTCACCATGGCGATCCTCGACATCGACCTGGATTAGGTCGGGGCGCCCGCCCGGCTTGAATTATACGGAATCTCCGTATATGGTTTGCCGGTGCAGACGGTCATCGAAACGCCGGCCTTTCTGGCGTCTGCTGCCGACGAAGGTCTGGGCGATGACGAACGCGCCCGGATCGTGATCCACCTTGCCCGCAACCCTGAAGCCGGCGACCTGATGGCGGGCACCGGCGGGGCGAGCAAGGTGCGGTTCGCTGGTCGCGGCAAGGGCAAGAGCGGTGGTTATCGCGTGGTGATTTTCCTGCGTCTATGGCAAGGACACGCAGGAACTTCCAGGCGGAGCGCAACGCTCTGCGCAAGGTCTTGACGGACTTGCCGCGGGTGTGGCGTGCCGAGATGGCGAAGCGGGCGAAGAAGCGAGGTCGGCGATGAGGAAGCGCAAGAACCGGATTCTCGAAGGCGCCGAGCAGGCTCTGGCCATCGCCAAGGGCGAACTCGATCCGTCGACCTATGTGATCCACGTGCCCGACGAGATCGACGTCAAGACCTTGCGGCGGAGCCTCAAGCTTTCCCAGACGGCGTTCGCCAAGCGCTACGGTTTCAGTGCTGCGCGCATCCGCGATTGGGAGCAGGGACGGTCGAAGCCAGACGGCGCCGTGCGCGCCTATCTGCTTGTGATCCAGCGTGAGCCGGAAGCGGTCGACCGGGCACTTGCGGCCTAGAGTCATTCTGCCGGCCGGTACTTTCCATCTGTCTCTTAACGAAACATCAACCATAATTCCGGCCTTGGCGCCCCGTCGGAAGAATCAAGCATTCCAGCCAGTTCCAGAGATTCCTGAAAGCCGCCGCCACGGTATGCCGCTTGCAACCCTGGTCGACGATGCGGGTGATGGTGCCCGAAATCGGGACACTGGGGCGTGCTGTGCTCAGGGACGGGTTTCTGCTCATCTACTGCGGTGTCGTCGGCTTCGTCGCCGCCGGCATCGCCGCCAGCTTCTACAAAATGGTGACCTCGGAGGCCGCCCGCTTCGCCCTGCTCGGGGAGGGCTGGCTCGCCGCCGCCTCCACCTTCCTGTTCTTCGCCGTGACCGGACCGGCGATCATCATGGACGGGCTCCTCAAGCGCCGCGCCACCAGGGACAAGGCCCCCGCCTGGCTGGTGGCCGGCCTGCTGGTGGCTGGCCTGTGGAGCGTGTGCTCGGGTATCATCGTGCTGGGACTGGTGCTGGCGCTGAAGAACGGCCTCGCTTGACCGTCGTCGGCGGCTGAAATGGGCCTCGGCGGCCGGCAGGGCGCCCGAGGAGAACGACAGGGAAATGGCGATCCACGAGCTTGATGGCGTGCGCCCGGAATTGCCGGATGTCGGCGAGTTCTGGGTGGCGCCCAATGCGACGATCATCGGCAAGGTGACGCTCGGCAAGGGGGTGGGCGTGTGGTTTGGCGTCGTCATGCGCGGCGACAACGAGCGCATCACCATCGGCGCCGACACCAATGTCCAGGAGCTCTCGGTCTTCCACACCGACATGGGCTTCCCACTCACCATCGGCATGGGCTGCACCATCGGCCACCGGGCGATCATCCACGGCTGCACCATCGGCAACAACGTGCTGGTCGGCATGGGCGCCACGGTGATGAACGGCGCGACCATCGGCGACAACTGCCTGGTCGCCGCCGGCGCGCTCATTCCGGAAGGGCGCACGGTGCCCTCCGGTTCGCTGGTCATGGGGGTGCCGGGCAAGCCGGTGCGCCAGCTGAGCGCGGAGGAGATCGAGGGCAACCGCAACTCCGCCATCCACTACGTCGCCAACTGGCGGCGCTATGCCAAGGGCTTCGGGCGGGCGCTCTGAGACACCGCGATGTGAGGTGCGCGGTGCGCGAGCGCATGGCATGCTTCGTCCGTTGGGGGAGGGAGTGGTGCCATGAAGACGATGTCCTTGGGTCTGGCGGCCGCGCTGTGGCTCGCCCTGAGCGGCCTGGCGCTCGCCGACGTCATCGACGGCGACTGGTGTCAGGCGGACGGCCGTCACATGCAGATCAACGGCCCGACCATCGTCACGCCGGCGGGCAACACGCTCCAGGGTCTCTATTCCCGCCATTCCTTCACCTACACCGTGCCGGCGTCCGAACCGTCCGCCGGGGCGACGGTCACCATGCGGCTGGTCAACGAGACCACGGTCGACCTGTGGATGGGCACCGCCGGCGGCGACCCGGCAGCCGCGGAGGTGTGGAAGCGGTGCACGCCGGTCGCTGACCTCGGGTCACGGGCCGTTCGCATCCTGTAGGCGGAGCCGTCCCGTCAGTCGTGGGCGTGGTCGTGGCGGTCGAGCCGCGTCTTCGGGTCGATGTGGTCGCCGGTCCAGTGGCCGTAGCGCCAGGGCAGGTACCAGGCGGCATTGTCCGGCAGCTTGTCCGGCACCGGGTCGTATCCCGAGGCGCCGAAAGGGCCGCAGCGCTGGAAACGGGACAGGCCGATCCAGAAGCCGATCCACAGTCCGTATCGGCTGACCGCTTCCTCGGTGTAGGTGGAGCAGGTCGGCAGATAGCGACACTGGCTCCCGATCCAGGGCGAGAGCACCAGCCGGTAGGCCTTGATCAGGCCGATACCGAAGAGGCGCGGCAGCCGCGCGATGAGCGACAGCATGGTCGTCACAATTCCGGTCGATGGTCGCGGCATCGTTCCTGCGGCGCCGTCGTCAACGCTTTGTTCACCATAACCGGGCAGCCTCGTGGAACCAAAGCAGCGGATGCCTTGTCAGGCGGCGCTGACGACTCGAAGAGGTGCCGCCATGATCCGGTTTCTCTCCCGCTATTTCGCGTATCGCAGGGTTGGCTTCGGCCGCGTTGCGGCATTCCACTATGCTTGGCTGGTGAGTTTTGGCAGCCGCGCACTGCAACTCATTGGTCGCTAGAGGCGGGGGGCGCGGCGGCGCCCTCATGCCGCGCCGCGATCTGATCGAGCGCGTCCACCACCGCATCGAAGGTCAGCATGGTCGAGGCGTGCCGCGCCTTGTAGTCGCGCACCGGCTCGAGGAACTTCAGGTCGGCGAAGCGGCCGTCCGGCGGCGGGCCGTTCTCCTTCAGCATCTTCCGCATCTGCTCGCGCACCGCACGCAGTTCGCCGGCATGGGCGCCAACGATGTTGGCGGCCATGATCGAGGATGACGCCTGGCCGAGCGCGCAGGCCTTCACGTCATGGGCGAAGTCGGCGACGACGTCGCCATCCATCTTGAGGTCGATGGTCACCGTCGAGCCGCACAGGCGCGAATGGGCCGTGGCGCTGGCGTCCGGGTGGTCCAGCCGCCCGAGGCGCGGGATCGTTCCGGCAAATGTCAGGATCTGCTTGTTATAGATATCGTCGAGCATCGTGCGGGCCAATATAGGGGAGGGCATGCAGCCCTGCCATATGCCAAGACCTGGGGGCATGGGAGCCCTGCCCAAGCAGACGCTTCGCAAGTTGGCCGGCGGCGACTATATAGACGGCCAAACACTGTCAAAGCGCCCTCCGCGGCGCCGGAGACCCGTCGATGGATGCCGTGAGCCGCAAACCCGCCATTCCCGAGGCGCCAGCCACCGTCAGCCGGCCAAGCCGTGCCGAGGTCGAGGAGGCGGTGCGGGTGCTCATCGCCTGGGTCGGCGACAATCCCGAGCGTGACGGCGTCAGGGACACGCCCAGGCGTGTCGCCGCGGCGCTTGAGGAAATGTACGAGGGTTACCGGCTCGATCCCGCCGACGTGCTCGAGCGCACCTTCGACGAGGACGGCGGCTATGACGACATGGTGCTGGTCAAGGACATCCCGTTCTACTCGCACTGCGAGCACCACATGATGCCGGTCACCGGCAAGGCCCACATCGCCTACTACCCGGGCGACAAGGTGGTCGGCCTGTCGAAGCTCGCCCGCGTGGTCGACATCTTCGCCCGCCGCCTGCAGACGCAGGAGCGCATGACCGCCGAGATCGTCGGCGCCATCGACGATGCCCTCCACCCGCGCGGCGTGGCGATCCTGATCGAGGCCGAGCATCACTGCGTCACCCGGCGCGGGACGCGGGCGCACGGCGCCATGACCACGACCACGCAGTTCACCGGCGCCTTCCGCGACGACCCTGGCGAGCAGTTGCGTTTCATGACCGCGGTCAGGGGCGGGCAGGGGGCGTAACGCCCCCCGGCGCGAGCGCGCCGCTCACGCCTACCCGCAGCTTCTGTCGTCACCGTCGGCCGCCGGTGGCCAACCGATCTTTGCGAGCCCGCCCATGACCTCATCCGCTTTTGCCGAGCGCACGGACGAAAAGACGGTCGAGACCGGCACGACGCTCATGCCCAAGTTCGACCGCGACGGCCTCATCGTCGCCATCGCCGCCGATGCAGCGACCGGCGAGGTGCTGATGGTCGCCCACATGAATGCGGAGGCGCTCGCCCGCACGATTGCGACCGGCGAGGCGTGGTTCTGGAGCCGTTCGCGCGGCAAGCTCTGGCGCAAGGGCGAGGAGAGCGGCAACACGCTTGCGGTCAAGGACCTGCGTGTCGATTGCGACCAGGATGCGGTCCTGCTCAGGGTCGTCATGGCCGGCAACGGCGTCGCCTGCCATCAGGGCTATCGCTCGTGCTTCTATCGTTCGGTGCCGCTCGGGCGCGCGCCCTCGGCGGCGACCGAACTCACCTTCGACCGCGCCATGAAGCACGTCGCGCCGGCGAAGTAGCCGCCTGCCCGCTACACGGCGGCGATGTAGGCCCGCATGTCTTCGGCCTCGCGCTCGACCTGCTCGATGCGTGCCCTGACCACGTCGCCGATCGAGATGATGCCGTTCAGCCGGCCGCCCTCGACCACCGGCAGGTGGCGGAAGCGTCCGCGCGTCATGCGCGTCATCACGTCGTTGATGGTCTCGCCCTCGGTACAGGTCACCACGTTGCGCGTCATGTAGGTCGACAACGGTGTCGACAGCACGCCTTCGCCATGGGCGGCCAGTGCCCGGACGATGTCCCGCTCCGAGATGATGCCGGCAATGTGGTCGTCGTGATCGACCACCACCAGCGCACCGATCTTGTGCTTGGCGAGCTTGTCGACGGCGCCAGCGATGCTGGCCGCCGCGGACGTGGTGATGACCTCACGTCCCTTTTCACTCAGCATGGCTGCCACAGTCATGTGCTTCCCTCCCAGAAAGCGCCCCCCGAACCCGACTGTCTCGGCAAGGATGCGACGTTCTGACGCAGATGGCAAGCGCCAAGGCGGCAAGGGCCGATTCGGACCCGGAACCGGCCCTAACGGCCGCGGCGCACGGGGTCGAACAGGGGGAAGAGCAGGAGGCCGGCGAGGAAGCCGCCGATGTGGGCGTCCCAGGCGACGGCGCCCGATGCGATTCCCTGGCTGATGGTGGAGATGCCGAAAATAAGGTTGAGGCCGAACCAGGCCCCCAGGAAGACGAGGATGCGGCGGTCGCGGATGATGTCCGCCAGCGGTGCCGCCGGCAGCCGGTAGGCGGCGGTCCCTGCCGGGCGCCACATGGGGCCGCCGGCGGCGAAGACGAAGCGGGCGGCGCCGGCCATGTGCGCCGAGATGGCGGCCGAGGCGCCGACCAGCGGCGTCTGGTCGGTGGGGAAGAAGGCCAGGTGGACGAGCGCCCCGGCGATGGCGCCGGCGGCGGAGAAGAGCAGGAAGCGCGTCGCCCCGAATCGCCAGGCCAGCGGGCTGCCGAAGGCGGCCAGCCACAGCCCGTTGAAGCCGACATGGGCCCAGCCGCCGTGCAGCAATGCGTAGGTCACGAAGGTCCACAGGCGGGCGGCGCCGGTCGGCACGATCACCGGCAGCGTCCCCGGTGCGGTCTCGCGGGCGGGGATGAAGGCGAAATCCAGGATGACCCTGACATAGGCGTCCGAGCTCAGCACGAACGACAGGATCGCCTGGATGCCGATGAGGACCACCAGCACGCCGACGATGACGGTGGGCAGGTTGAAGATCGGCTGGCGTTCGGGCGGACGCCCGTGGGGGGAGGTATCGAGCATGGCGCGGCAACATAGCCCGACGGGCGGCGGATGCTAGGGCGGTTGCGGCAAAAAGTGCCGGCCCCGCCCGCTCCCGTGGGCCGGCGGCGGTCCACCCGGCCTGTCCGCCGGAATCGCCGCCGTTTCCCGGTCCTGGCCGGCCGGCGCTGGCATGGCGCCTGCAGCTAGGCGGCGGGAACTGGAAAAGGGCACAAAGCCCGTCCCGTTCCTGCACGCTTTGGTCCAGCGCGGGGACGTGCCGGGGAGGAGCGGGCGCCACAATGAAACGGGGCGGCATGGCATGAAACACGCGACCACGCGGGAGCTTTACGAATACTGGAACCGCGTGCGCGGCGGCGAGCGCGCACCGCTACGCAGCGCGATCGAGCCGAGCGACATCAGGCAGATCCTCGGCGAAATGTTCATCCTCGAGGTGCTGGAGCGCGACAACTATTACGTGCGCCTGGCCGGCACGCGCGTCTGCGCTCTCTACTGCCGGGAGATCAAGGGCACCAACCTGCTCGACCTGTGGTCGGGCGAGGACCGCCACGCGATGGCGACGCTGGCCGCCGCGGTCAGCGAGGACGGCGCCGCGGCGGTGGTGACCATCGTGGCCGAGACGGCGCGCGACCAGCAGGTGCCATGCGAATTGATTCTGCTGCCGCTCCGCCACGGCGGGTCCACCTTCGACCGGGTGCTGGGCAGTTGTGCCGCCATGGAGCGCCCCTACTGGCTGGGGTCCGAGCCGATCGTGCGCCAGAGCATCGCCAGCCTCCGCCTGATCTGGCCGGACGAGGCGCCGGTTTTCATGCGCCGGCGCTCGGATCGGGTCGAATCCGCGGTGACGGCCACGGTGCCGCCGATCCGCCTGCCGGTCGCCGGGTCGCGCCGACACGGCCACCTTTTCGTCCTCGACGGGGGCAAGAGCTAGGGAGTTCTGGCCGCAATCCCGCGGAATGCGCCGGCCGACTTGGTAAACATCGCGGCGCCGAACGTTACAGCTTATTAACCCAGGGGTAAGAAGATCAGGCCGTCTTGAAGAGCAGCGGCCGCCCCCTGATGGAATCGTCGGCAGTTCAGAACGTTCGTCAGCGCTTGCCGGTGCGTCATCACGACCGCCGGCGCTATCAGCGCGTCACCGTGAACCTGCTCGGCCGCTTCATGCTGGAGGACCGGCGGGAATATCCCTGCCAGACCCAGAACGTCTCGCCGGGCAGCCTGGCGGTGATGACCCCGGTCGTCGGCCGTCTCGGCGAGCGGGTGGTCGCCTATGTCGATCATATCGGCCGCATCGAAGGCAAGATCGTGCGCACCTTCAATGGCGGCTTCGCCATGTCGATCAACGCCACGGCGCGCAAGAAAGACAAGCTGGCGGCCAAGTTGACGTGGCTGGCCAACCGGCACGAACTGAACCTGCCCGAAGACCGGCGTCACGACCGCGTGACGCCGAAGACGCCGGTGACCACGGTGACCCTGCCGGACGGGCGCGAATACCGCGGCCGCATCGTCGACGTCTCCCTGTCGGGGCTTGCCCTCAGCATTGAGGTGAAGCCGCCGATCGGCTCGCCGGTCGTTGCCGGCAAGATCCGCGCCCGGGTCGTCCGGCACTTCGACGAAGGCATCGCCGTCGAGTTCGTGACCCAGCAGACCGTCGCCTCGCTCGAACAGAACCTATAGAGCCTTTTGAGGCTCTCGCCGGGCTCCCTCCACGCCTGCCGATCGGCCGCCCTCCGGCGGCCGTTTTCGTTTTGCGCGTCGGGTTTTTCGAATCGGCTGATTGCCGATCGCCTAATCCATTTCCTCCAATTTGATTCAATGTTGTATACTTATTGAATTACTTTGTCGTTTCTTCCTTATATTGAGTTCAATGCTTTAGTGGCATGGTGCTTTCCGGGACAGGGGGAGTACTATGCGTCATATAGCGTCACAGAAACTAGCGTTCTCTGTGGTAATACTTGGTGGGGCACTGGTCGCGGCAGGAGCGAGCGCGGCATCACCGCGGGCAGCCATGATGGACATCACCGGCAAGACATCGCAGCCCATCGGGCACTACGAGTTCTGCCAGAGCCACTCGGCGGAGTGCTCGGTCAGGACCCGGCGCGACCCGCGCGTCCGGCTGACGCCGCAGAAGTGGAACCAGCTGGTCGGGGTCAATGCCGAGGTCAATACGGACATCAAGCCGGCAACCGACGAGCAGATCTACGGCGTGCCGGAATATTGGGCCTATCCCGACAAGATCGGCGAGGGCGACTGCGAGGACCTGGTGCTGCTCAAGCGGCGCGACCTGATCAAGGACGGCTGGCCGACCGGCGCGCTGCTGATCACGGTGGTGCGCCAGAAGGATGGCGACGGCCATGCGGTGTTGACCGTGCTCACCGACCGCGGCGACCTCATCCTCGACAACCTCAATCCGCGCGTCCTGGTGTGGAACGCAACCGACTACGAATACCTCAAGCGCCAGTCGGAATACGACAGCGGCCAGTGGGTCGGTATCGACAATGCCAGCGGAATGGCGGTGGGCAGCCTGCAGTAGAGCGGGCGAGGGGGACAAACACACAAGAATTGCATCTGGACCTGGTCGCGTCCCACCCCCCGTCCCCAAGATCAGGTCCATGAGAGCCGGCCCCTGCCCCGGGGCCGGCTCACCTTTTTCCAGGGGAGCCGTGCGTGCCTTTGCTTCACGCAATTGCGGACGGAAAAGTGGTGTCCACTTTTCCCGGAATTGCTTCAGGCGCTGCCGATCAATATCCCGGTGGCGAAGACCAGCAGGCCACCGATGACGATCTGGAATGCGGCGCGCAGGAAAGGCGTATCCATGTAGCGCGCCCGCACCCAGGCGATCGCCCATAGTTCGATCAACACGACCACGACGGCGAGGATGGTGGCGGTCCAGAAGTGGGGGATGAGATAGGGCAGCGTGTGGCCGACGCCGCCGACCGTGGTCATCAGCCCGGTGACAAGGCCGCGCAGCCAGGGCTGACCGCGGCCGGAGAGCGTGCCGTCGTCGGCGAGCGCCTCGGCAAAGCCCATCGAGATGCCGGCGCCGACCGAGGCCGCCATGCCGACCAGGAACGTGTACCAGCTGTTCTGGGTGGCGAAGGCGGCGGCGAAGACCGGCGCCAGGGTCGACACCGAGCCGTCCATGAGGCCGACGAGGCCGGGCTGGACGATGCGCAGCACGAAATTGCGCCGGGCGGTCTCGCCTTCTTCGTCGCGTGCCTTCTGCGGAATGCCTTCGGTGAGCGCCCGGGCATGGGCCTCGTGGCCGGCCTCGATGTCGGCGAGGTCGCCGAGCAGCTTGCGCACGGCGGCGTCCGAGGTGCGCGCGGCGGCGCGGCGGTAGAAGTTCTCGGCTTCCTCCTCCATCGATTCGGCCCGCTCGCGCATGGCGTCGATGTCGAAGGTCTCATTCATCCACACCGGCTTGCGGCGGATGAAACCGCGGATGTCTTCGCGGCGGATGAGCGGGATGTGCTCGCCGAAACGCTGGCGGAAGAGGTCGATGAGCATCTGGCGATGGCCGTTCTCCTCCTCGGCCATCTCCTCGAAGATCTTGGCGGAGGTGGGATAGTCGGCGCGCAGGCGCTCGACGAAGTCGCGATAGATGCGCGCGTCCTCCTCCTCGTTCTGGATGGCAAGCGCGAGCACCTCGCGGTCGGAAAGGTCGGAGAAGGAGCGCTGGGGCGAGAAGGGGAGGAAAGGCATGGCGGGTCCACGCGGGCGTTGTTCGTGTGCAGACGGATAGGTCTAGACAATAAGGCGCGTGACCGACAAGCGGATTAGGTCCGGCGGCGGCCTTGCGCGCCTTGCCGTGGGGGTGTTCGGCGTGATCGTCGTGGACGGCCAGACCGCGCAGGATCAGCGCCCACAGGCCGTCGAAGGCGGCGTCGAGGCCGGGATCGCCCCATTCCTTGGCATAGGCTGGGTCGTGGAAGCGGGCGGTCGCATGGAAGACGGCGCGGCCGGTCGCGACGGGATCGCAGTCGGCAAATTCTCCGCGGGCGATGCCATCGGCGATGATGGCGGCGATCTGTGCCGACAGGTGCTCGACATGGGTGCGCACGACATCGCGCGATTCGGCGAAGATGACGAGGTAGGTGGCGAACAGCTCCGGCTCCATCTTCGCCTTCTGCCGCTTGATCGCGATCAGCCGGTCGAACCAGCGCCGCAGGCGCTCCGCAGCCGGCCCGTCCTCGGCGACGATCTTGGCGAGCGGTACAGCGACGCGCTCGAGCCAGCGTTCGGTCACCGCGTCGCGCAGTGCCGCCTTGCTGGCGAAGTGCCGGTAGACCGAGCCGTGGCTGACGCCGAGCGCCCGGGCGACGTCGACCACGGTGGTCTTCGCCGGCCCGAAGCGGGTCAGCGTCTCTTCGGCGGCATCGAGGATGCGGTCGGGCGTCAGGCTGCCGGTGTCGGTCATGGAGCCGTGTGGCGACCTCTCTCGCTGTCGAGGTGCGCCATCTGGGCGGTCGCATAGCGGGGGCCGGCGGCGGCGTTCCTGGGCACGGCCTTCTCGATCGCGGTCATGTCGCCGGCGCTGAGTTCGATGTCGAGTGCCCCCAGCGCCTCGTCGAGCCGGTCGCGGCGGCGGGCGCCGACCAGCGGCACGATATCGGAACCCTGGGCGAGAACCCAGGCAATCGCGACCTGGGCGACCGAAGCGCCCTTGGCGGCGGCGATGGTGCGCAGCGCCTCGACCAGAGCGAGATTGTGGTCGAGGTTCTCGGCGCTGAAGCGCGGCGCGTGGCTGCGGAAATCGCCGGGCTTGGCTTCTCCCTTCGCCCAGTGCCCGCTGATCAGCCCGCGGCCGAGCACGCCATAGGCGGTGATGCCGATGCCGAGTTCGCGGCACGTGGCGAGGATGTCGTCCTCGATGCTGCGCGAGATGAGCGAATATTCGATCTGCAGGTCGGCGATCGGATGGACCGCGGCGGCTCGGCGGATGGTCTCGGCGCCGACCTCGGAGAGGCCGATGTGCGCGGATGTAGCCGGCCTTCACCAACTCGGCGAGACCGCCGATGGTCTCCTCGATCGGTACGTTTGGATCGAGCCGGCCGGGCCGGTAGATGTCGACATAGTCGGTGCCGAGGCGCTGCAGCGAATAGGCGAGCGCCGTCTTGGTGGCTGCGGGGCGGGTATCGTAGCCCAGCCACGCCCTGTCGGGGCCGCGCTGGGCGCCGTATTTGACGCTGATCTGGACCTTGCTGCGGTCGCGGCCATGAAGCGCCTCGGCGATCAGCATCTCGTTGTGGCCCATGGCGTAATAGTCGCCGGTGTCGAGCAGGGTGATGCCGGCGTCGAGCGCGGCGTGGATGGTGGCGATGCTCTCGCTGCGGTCGGCGGGGCCGTAGAAATCGGGCGACATGCCCATGCAGCCGAGGCCGAGGGCGGAAACCGTGGGTCCGGATTTTCCAAGGGTGCGGGGGATCATGGTGGGGGCTCCTTCCGGTTGGGCGATCGGGGCAGCATGCACTATCGAATGACAAAATTCAATATCTGTCATTCCATATGATCCCGGTCACGGCCTGCGATGCTTGACCGGCGCACGCGCCGCCCCATTTCAGCGCCCTTGTTTCATGTCCATTTGCCACGTCCCGCGTGGCGGCCGGACGGAAATGGGGGAGGCGACGATGACGGACATCGAACGGTTCCGGGGCGTTTGGGCGTGAGCGCAGCGGCAAGGCGTTGTCGCTGTCGCTGCTGGTTGTCGGCGCGATGTGCGGCATGAGCCCGTGGTTCGCTTCGGCCGCGGTCCTGCCCGACATGGCGCGCGAGGGAACGATCGACGCCGTCCATCAGGCGTTGCTCTCCAGTTCCGTCCAGGCGGGCTTTGTCGTCGGGGCGTTGGCGGTGTCGATCAGCGGCATTGCCGACCGGCTCGACCCGCGCCGCGTCTTCGCCGGGGCGGCGGTGCTGGCGGCGCTGGCCAATGCCGCGCTGCTGCTGGCGCCCATCGGCGGCAACCTGGCGGTGCTGGCGCGCTTTCTCACCGGGGCGTGCCTCGCCGGCGTCTATCCGGTTGGCATGAAGATCGCGGTCGGCTGGGGCCAGCGCGACCGCGGGCTGCTGGTCGGGTTGCTGGTCGGCGCGCTCACCATCGGCTCGGCCTCGCCGTCGCTGGCCGCCTATCTCGGCGGCACGGCGTGGCGCTCGGCCGTCATTGCCACGTCGCTGCTGGCGGCGATCGGTGGTCTGGCCGTCCTTGCCGCCAGGCTCGGGCCGCACCATGCGCGGGCGCCGCGCTTCGAGCCGGGCGCTATCCGGCTCGCCTGGACCAACCGGCGCATCCGCCGGGCCTATCTCGGCTATTTCGGCCACATGTGGGAGCTCTACGCCATGTGGGCGTGGGTGGGCACCGCTGCGGCCGCCTCCTATGCCATGCGCATGGAACTCAGCGCGGCCGAAAGCCTGGGCAAGCTCACCGCCTTCCTGGCGATCGGCCTCGGCGCGTTCGTCTGCGTGCCCGCCGGCTGGATGGGCGACCGCGCCGGCAAGGCCGAAGTCACCATGCTGGCCATGCTGGCGAGCGGCACGGCGGCGCTGCTGACGGCCGTCACCTTCGGCGGGCCGGTCTGGCTGACCTTCGTTCTGGTCATCGTCTGGGGCATGGCCGTCATCCCGGATTCGGCCCAGTTCTCGGCGATCGTTGCCGATGCCGCCCCGCCGCATCTCGCCGGCAGCCTGCTCACCTTCCAGACCGCGCTCGGCTTCGCGCTCACCATCGTGACGGTGCAGGTGACGCCGCTGGCGGCTGCCGCCTTCGGCTGGCCGGTGGTGCTGGCGGCCCTTGCCATCGGCCCGGCAGTCGGGATCGTCGCCATGCTGCCGCTCCGGCGCACGTTCCGCGCGGCAGCGGAACCGGCGCTTGCGGCCGTACCTACTGGACAAAGGCCCGGGGGAGACTCTATCTAGCCTCTGCCTATCAACCACGCTTACCCGCGCTCGTCAGCGGGAGTGAGCCGGAGAGACACATGATCCACCTGACTTTCCCCGACAATTCAGTTCGCGACTTCGCCCCCGGCATTACCGGCCGCGAGATCGCCGAAGGCATTTCCAAGTCGCTCGCCAAGAAGGCGGTGGCGATGGCTCTGGACGGCAAGCTTGCCGATCTCGGCGACCCGATCGAGACCGACGCCCGCATCGAGATCGTCACCCGTGACGACCCGCGCGCGCTCGAACTCATCCGCCACGACGCCGCCCATGTGATGGCCGAGGCTGTGCAGGAGCTCTATCCCGGCACCCAGGTCACGATCGGGCCGGTGATCGAGAACGGCTTCTATTACGATTTCTTCCGCAACGAGCCTTTCACCACCGACGACCTGCCGGCGATCGAGGCGAAAATGCGCGAGATCGTCCAGCGCAACGCCCCCTTCACCAAGGAGGTATGGTCGCGCGACCAGACCAAGCACGTCTTCGAGACCAAGGGCGAGGCGTTCAAGGTCGAGCTGGTCGACGCGATCCCGGAAGACCAGCAGATCAAGATCTACAAGCAGGGCGACTGGTTCGACCTCTGCCGCGGTCCGCACATGACGTCCACGGGGCAGATCGGCAACGCCTTCAAGCTGATGAAGGTGGCCGGCGCCTATTGGCGCGGCGACGCGCGCAACCCGATGCTGACGCGCATCTACGGCACCGCCTGGCACACCAAGGAGGAGCTCGACGCCTATCTCCACATGCTGGAGGAGGCGGAGAAGCGCGACCATCGCCGGCTCGGCCGCGAGATGGACCTCTTCCACTTCCAGGAGGAGGGGCCGGGCGTCGTCTTCTGGCACGCCAAGGGCTGGACGCTGTTCCAGAACCTGACCGCCTACATGCGGCGGCGGCTGGCCGGCGTCTATCAGGAGGTCAACGCGCCTCAGGTGCTCGACAAGTCCCTGTGGGAGACGTCGGGCCACTGGGGCTGGTTCCGCGAGAACATGTTCATGGCGCGGGCCGGCGGGCGACGAGGCCGACGACAACGAGCGCGTCTACGCCATCAAGCCGATGAACTGCCCCGGCCACATCATGATCTTCAAGCACGGCCTGAAGAGCTATCGCGACCTGCCGATGCGGCTGGCCGAGTTCGGCGTCGTCCATCGCTACGAGCCGTCGGGCGCGCTGCAGGGCCTGATGCGCGTGCGCGGCTTCACCCAGGACGATGCCCACGTCTTCTGCACCGAGGAGCAGATGGCGGCGGAGTGCCTGAGGATCAACGATCTGATCCTGTCGGTCTACGCCGATTTCGGCTTCGAGGAGTTCGTGGTCAAGCTGTCGACCCGGCCCGACAAGCGGGTCGGCTCGGACGCTGCCTGGGACCATGCCGAAGACGTCATGATGAAGGTGCTGAAGCAGATCGAGCAGCAGTCGGGCGGGCGCATCAAGACCGGCATCAATCCGGGCGAGGGCGCCTTCTACGGGCCGAAGTTCGAATACGCCCTGCGCGACGCCATCGGCCGCGAGTGGCAGTGCGGCACCACCCAGGTCGACTTCAACCTGCCGGGGCGCTTCGGCGCCTTCTATGTCGATTCGGACGGCGAGAAGAAGACGCCGGTGATGATCCACCGCGCCATCTGCGGCTCGATGGAGCGCTTCCTCGGCATCCTCATCGAGAACTATGCCGGCCATTTCCCGCTGTGGTTCGCACCGGTGCAGGTGGTCGTGGCGACCATCACGCAGGACGCCGACGATTACGCCGGGAAGGTCCATCGCGCGCTCATCCGTGCGGGCCTGCAGGGCGGAAATCGATCTCCGCAACGAGAAGATCAACTACAAGGTCCGCGAACATTCGCTGGCCAAGGTCCCGGTCATTCTCGTTTGCGGCAAGCGCGAGGCGGAGGAGGGCACCGTCAACGTGCGCCGGCTGGGGGCCAAGGAGCAGACCTCGATGACGCTCGCCGAAGCGCTCACCGCCCTCCAGCAGGAGGCGGAGCCGCCGGACGTGGCCCGCGCGGAAGCGATGGTTGCGTGAGGCGGTCGGGCCGGCGGATCGGGAGGTGAGCCGCCGGCCGGCAGTGCTGCGCTAGGGCTTGGTGGAAAACAGCTTTTTCGGCTTCCCGAAGGGGCTGCTGGTCTGGGGCTGCCCCGGGTCTATTCCGCCGTTCTGCGTCGAGGCTGCGGCGCCGGCCGACCATTTGCAGCCCCGCAATGTGCCGACGGCATAGCCGCTACTGAGCTTTACCCTGCAACCGCCGAAGCCGGAAATGTGGTGGCAGGCCGTCTCGCTCTGCTCCGCGAAAGACACCGCTTCGGTGTATCTGGGAAAGCCGCCCTGGCCTTTCTCGTCCGAAACGCATGTGCAATTGCACATCGCTGCCTGAACTCCGCGTTTGGCGGGTCTCGCTGCGACCGTGTCGGATACGATCGCAGAGGTGAACAGCGCCAGTATTATCGCGATGGTCCAGCGCATCGGGACATCCTTTCTTCGGCAAGGGTGGTGTTGGCCAGGACGATCGTGAAATGGGGCGTTGGCTCGGAGATCCCTCTCGGTGAGCGTTAGTGCGGGGAGAGCAGCAGGCCGCCGCCCGAGTTCGGGCTGCCACCGCCGCCTGTATGCGCCGGGTTCACCTCGTCAACGCGGCGATAGCAGGCGTGCAAAGAGTTTGCGCACTTGTCGTTGCACGCTTTGTACTTCTTCGGGGTGGCGTTTGGCGCCTTGTCACACTTGTCTTCGCATTCAACGTATTTGATTTCGCACCTGAAGAGCATTTTTTCTCTGCTGGCGCGCTGTGCAGCGAAACCGTCGCTCGCCGCAAGCATGGAAACCGCGGCAGCCATGAAAGAGAGAACCATGGTGCTTTTCATCGTGCGTGCCTCCTGGCGTTCGCCCTCTGGCGTCATTGACTGTTGAGAAGCGTCCGATTCTTCGGCCCCTCGCATCGCCGCTTGGGGGCAAGCCGCGCGGTCGCGCGGCAGTTCCTGACGTTCGAGCAAGAGCCTCAGAGCCCGAACGGCTGGCGGCAGGATGGCAGGGTGCACAAGGGCCGGCGTCCTCCGATCGGAGGAGCGGATGGTCGTCGGGGAACGCTAGGAGCGTAGAGGGCCGAACAGGATCAAGCCGGCGGGCGAAAGTCGTACCCGGGGTGCGGCCGAGACCGGCGGCGCCGATATTGCGAAAGCGCGTCGCTTCGGGTTTCTTAACCGGCGGGCGCTCGACGCTGATCCGGCTCGCCCGATGCCCCTTGATGCTCGTCGCCGGTCTCGACGCCGGACGCCCAAGCCGGTCGCGAAAAGGAATTGGCTCTGTCTGGTCGAAAGAGGCTTTAGCCGGCGAGGGGGTTGGAGAATCCCGCCACAAGCTTCACGAGATCGGCTTGCCGGCGCGTGTCCGTCTTGAGGTAAAGACGGCCGAGATGGGTTTTCACCGTCGTTTCGGCGATGCCCAGCGCGTCAGCGACCTCGGGTACGCCACCGACCTCGACGACGCCCAGAAGCACCCGCAGTTCGGTCGGAGTGAGGCTGTAGGTCCTGGCGATGACCTCGGGCGGTGAGGGCGTTGCGATCTCTGCCCTGCGGACGAATATGGCGGCAACCGCCGCGTGCGGCGCGGCGGCGCGGCGTGCGCCGGCCGCCAGCGGCAGAACATGAGCGACGAACGGTATGCCGTCGCGTTTGCCGAGGCTTACCGCGACGCCTTTGGCGCCGATCGCCAGGTCGCCGATCATGGCGATCGACGTTGCATCAGCGAGGAGGCCATCGGCCACCGCATCGGTCACCGTCAGTCTCCCGGCAGGCGCGTGGAGCAGGTTGCCTTCATCGATGATGAGACGGCCGGCGGAATTGGCATGGATGAGGCGTAGCTCAGCGTCGACCAGGAACACACCGGCGTTCACCGCGTCGAGCGTGTCGGAGAGAGCAGCGGCCTCGAACGACTTGAGGTCGATCAACCGGCCAACCAATACCGCGCGGCGGATATGCGGGACGATGAGGCGCATGCGATGGCGCATCTCATCGTCGGCGACGCCTTGGCGCTTGTGGCGAAAGACGCCGAAGAGCGCCGCGCTCGTCGCAGATTTGTCCAGCACCGCGGCAACGAAGTCGACCAGGCCCTGCGGCTGCGCCCACTCACGATAGAACCGAGACTCAACGAATTCGTCGTAGGGGACGAGGTCGGCGGTTGCCATCGGTTCATCGACCTCGGCGAAGCAATGGCGGATGGTGGCCGGATCGAGCTTCACGTACCGCTCGAAATAGAGTTGGCGATAGTGGGGGTCGATGCCGCAGTCGTAAACGGTGCTGCCGGTCTGCGAAGAGGCGTGCTTGTAGAGGAGCGCCGCGCCGTGGCCGCTGACGAAGGCGGTAATTTCGAGCAGCGTTCGGGGCCAAAGCGCTTCGCCCAGCGCGGCGTCGTAGATGTCGCCGACGAGAGTCGACAAAGCCGAGGCTTCGTCATCCATTCGTGCGCCCCTTCGTCCGTAGTCGTTGGGCGAACAGCGCCCGCACTACTACTTCAGCAGCACTTCGACGTCGCGGTCGATGCCTGGCTGGACGACGAAGTCGGTCTGGTAGCTCTTGCCGTCGTGCCGGGCGATCGCCTTGTACTGGCCGGCGGCGAGCACCACCGAGGGGAAGGCGCCGACGCTCTCCACCACATTGTCGCCCTGGGGGGTGACCACCGACCATTCGGTGTTGGCGATCGCCTCGCCGCCATGCACCTCGACCAGCTTCAGCGTCAGGCGCGCCGCCTTCTGATAGACGGTCGCCTCGGTCAGCTTGCCGGCATCGACCTTGATGTCGGCACGCACCACGGCGTTGGCGTCGCCGTAGTGGCTGACGATGTGGTAGATGCCCGCGGGCAGCGCGATGTTCTTGTCCGGCGGCGCGTTCTGGAGCAGCAGGAAGCGGTCGCCGGCGCCACCCTCGTCGGGCGCATAGACGTCGAAGTTGACGTCGCTGCCGGTGAGCGGCGTGTTCTTGCCGTTCATGGCGGTCAACCGCATGCCGCCGGCGTTGAGCACGAAGACGGCGCCGCCGGTGGCCTCCTTGACCTCGATCTTGCGGGCGAGCCCGGCGCGGCCGAAGGCGGCGTGGATGTAGTAGGTGCCGGGGTCGAGGCGGACATAGATGACGCCGCCGGAGGCCTGACCAAGCATGGGCAGGTTGCCGTCGGTGCCGGCCGTGTCGCCGAAGATGCGCCAGTCGACGCCGTCCGCCAGCGCGGCGCCATCGGCCGTCAGGCGCGCTTCCAGGGTGAACGAGCCGGGGCGGATGTCGCGCGGCGGGCCGGGGTCGGGGGCGTCCGGCGGGGCCTGGCCGATCAGGCCGGGGTCGGGCGAATCGATGGCGTCGCCATTGTCGAAATCGCCACCGCCGCCGTCGTCGGTGCCGAGGTCGCCGCCGCTGTCGCCGGCGCCGAGCGCATCACTGCCGGTCTGGTCTGCCGCCGCCGCGGCGGCCGTCGCTGGCTGGGCAGGGCTCTTGGCCGAAGCGGGCGCCGCGAGGGCCAGCATGGCGGTGAGCGCGCCGGCAAGCAGCAGGCCGCCTGCCAGGACCTTCGCTGCCGAGATCGTGATTGCCCGTGCCGTCATGCGCCGAATGGGAACTCCTCCGCTCGCCAAAATCGCCGGTTCCGTGGCGATTTCAAGGCCAATCTGCCGCCCCGGCGGATTGAAATCGCCGGTGAATTGGCCAAGTGTCCGCACGACAGCCCTCCATCACCCGGTATGCTATGCCCGATGCCCTTGAACTCTTGAAGACCCGCAAGTCCGTTTCCGCCAATTTCCTCGGCCCGCCCGGCCCCAGTGACGACCAGATCGCGGAGATCCTCACCATCGCCTCGCGTGTCCCCGACCACGGCAAGCTGACGCCGTGGCGCTTCGTCGTCTTTACCGGCGATGCCCGCGTCAAGGCGAGCGAGGAGCTGGCGGCGCTCTTCGCCAGCAAGAACCCCAACGCCGAGCCCAAGGTTCTTGACGAGGAGCGCCGGCGTCTCGCCCGTGCGCCGCTGGTCATCGCGGTGGTGTGGAAGCCGGCGCTGCATCCGAAGATTCCGGAATGGGAGCAGATGCTGTCGGCCGGCAATGCCGCCTTCAACATCGTGCTGGCCTCCCATGCGCTCGGCTATGCGGCGCAATGGACGACGGGCTGGATCGCCACCGACCCCGATGCCGGGCAGGTCCTCGGCCTGCTGCCGGGCGAGCGTTTCGTCGCCTTCGTTCATATCGGCACGCCGACGGCGCCGCCGGGCGACCGGCCGCGGCCGACGCTGGCCGATTCGGTCAGCTACTGGTCGCCGCGCGGGCACTGAAGGCCGCATTGATGATGGCAATCTGGTCGGCGGTGAGCGCGAGCTTGCCGCCGAAGCCAGCGCGCCGCGCCGCCTCCGCTTCGGCCCGGAGGACGCCGAGGTCGTCGCCGCGGAACGGCCGGTCGAGGGCCGCGACACCGGCGGCGGCCGCACCGATCAGGGTTCCCGTGCGGGCGGCGCGCGCCACATCGGCCAGGTCGTCGGCGCCGAGCGCTTCGGCCAGCGGCCGGTCGTCCCAGGCGAGCGCCGTGAGCCGGCGTGAGGCGCCGCGATAGGATCCGAGCGCCATCAGGCCGGCCGGCGTGTCGGTGGCGAGCGCGATGATCCTGGTGGCGCCGTCGGCGATGCCAGCCATCGCCTCGCGCGGGCGCAGGAGCGCCGAGAGCCGGGTGACGTCGGCGCCACCCTCACATCCGGCCAGCGCCATGCCCGTCGGCCGTGCCGGCATCAGCGCATCGAGCACGGCGATGGTCTCAGGGGAGGCGAGCGGCCCCACCCGCACGAAGACCGCGCCGCCCCAGCCACCCGCGAGGAAGGCGGCGGTGCGTCGCAAAGCTGCCGCGCCGGCTCCCGCGACATCGACGATCAGCGCATCGGCGCCGCTCGAAGCGGCCGCGTCGAGCGCGCTGTCGCTGTCGGGCGTGGCCAGGAGCAGGGAGCGCAAGTTCATCGCAAAAATCGCTGAATACAGCCCGAAATCATGGTGAACGAAGCTTTAATCACTTTGCGGACAAGATGGCTAACGATCGGAGACTGGTCACCATGCTTGCCCGCGAATTCCTCGAGTGGATCGACCGCGCTCCCGCCGGCCACCGGGCCAGCGCGGCCCGTGCCCTTTGTCGGTTCTACCTCCAGTCGGAGGTCGACGCCGAGGTCGCCGACGCCATGGAGGCGGCCCTCACCATCCTGCTCGACGATTCCTCGCCGGAGGTCCGGCGCGCCCTTGCCGACGTGCTGGCGCCGAGCCCGGCGGCGCCGCACCACATCATCATATCGCTCGCCGTCGACCTGCCGGAGATCGCCGTCGTGGTGCTCGCCCACTCGCCGCTGCTCATCGACGCCGAGCTGGTCGATATCGCCGCCGCCGGCACGCCCGCCTTGCAGACGGCTATCGCCGGGCGCACGGCGGTCTCGGGCGCGGTCGCCGCGGCACTGGCCGAGGTCGGCGAACGCAATGCCTGCCTGACGCTTCTGCGCAATCCCGCCGCCACCATCGCGCGCATCAGCTTCCGGCGCATCGCCGAGCGCTTCGGCGACGATGCCGGGATGCGCGACCTGCTGCTTGCCCGGCCGGACCTGCCCGCCGACGTCCACCAGTCGATCATCCGCCGCCTCGGCGATGCGCTTGGCACCATGATGGTGGCGAAGTCGTGGGCGGAGGAGGACCGCGCTATCGCCGTCACCCGCGAGGCCTGCGACCGGGCGACCGTGGCGCTGGCGGCGGAAACCGAATCGGACGAACTGCCCGAACTGGTCGAGCATCTGCGCGTCACCGGCCAGCTCACCACCGGCCTGCTGCTGAGGGCCGTGTGCGCCGGCAACGTCGCCTTGTTCGAGACGGCGCTGGCGGTGCTTGCCCGCACGCCGGTCGAGCGGGTGGCGAGCCTGGTCAGGGCCGGCCGCACCAACGTGCTGCACGCCATCTACGGCAAGGCCGGGCTGCCGCCGCGCGCCTTCGATGCCTTTGCGGTGGCGCTCGATACCTGGCGGAAGATCGCCGAGGAGGGCGGCACCGACGATCACTACAAGGCGACGCGGCGTATGGTGGACGCGGTGCTTGGCCGCTACACCCAGATCAGCGACGGCGAGATGTACGAGCTGGCGACCATGCTCCGCCGCTTCGCCGCCGACCAGGCGCGCGAGGCCGCCCGCGACTACGCCCGCAAGGCCAGGGCCGCCTAGCCGCTGCCGCTCCTTCAGTTATAGTGCTGCCGTTCGGCACGAGCGGGGGAAGGCGTTCCGTGTCCTTCGACGACGAGTTTTTCGGCGACCCGTCAGCGGGCCGCCCTGTCGCGGCGCAGCCTGAGCCTGTGGCGGCTCGTGCGCGACGATCCGCGCTATGCCTATTACGGACGCCTGGTGGCGCTCACCGATCCCGGCGACGATACGGTCGACGTGCTCGCCGCGCTCGCCCGGGTCCAGGGCGCGGCGGTCGGCTACTTCTATCCTGCGTCTTCCGCCGACAAGCTCTTCGCCGAGCTTCAGGTCCGCGGCTTTGGCACGGACCGGCACGAGCACTATCTCGGCGGCGAGGAGGCGCTTGCCGCCAGCCGCAAGGCCCTGGCGACATGCACGTTGCCCAGCGATCTCACCGTCTCCATCGTCGACGGCAATACGCCGACTGAACTGGTGCGTGCCGTCGCCGATCTGTCGCAATCCTGCGACGTGATGCCGGTGCCCGGCGCGATCATGCGCGGGCAATTGCGCCAGGGCATCTGTCTGGTAGCGACGGACGGGAACGGCCAGCCGGTGGCGACAGCGTCGTCCTATGGGCTGCATCATCCGGCGAGCCCGCGCGCACCGATCGTCTTCTGGGGCATGCTGGCCACGCGCGAAGACAGGCGTGGCGAGAAAATCGGTCTGGTGCTTGGCGCCCAGGCGATCGTCCACATGTGGAAACGCCACGGCGCCCGCGGCTTCATGACCGGGGTGAGGGCGGACAACGTCTCGTCGCAAGCGCTATGCGCCAAGCTCGGCGTCGGGCCGACCGATTGGATCTATGCCTCATGCATCGACCGGACGGTCTTCAGCGGCGGGTCGGTCACCAAATAGGCGCCTTGGCTGCACCTACTCCGAGAAATGGCGTTTGCGCACGGCGCGGACCATCAGCCAAACGCCGACGAGGACAACCGGCACAAGGCCGGACAAGACCAGCGTCTTGTCGAGGGCAAGCATTTCGAGCGGCGTGGCGAGCACGTAGCCCAACAGGCCGATGGTGTAATAGGAGATGGCGATCGTCGACAGCCCCTCGACCGTGCGCTGGAGCAGGAACTGGCTGCGCCCGGTCTTGGCGATGGTCTGCAACACCTCCTTGTTCTGGATCTGCACATCGAGGCCGATGCGCACGTTGAGCAGTTCGACGGCGCGCTCGATCTTGGCGAAGAGAACATCGAGGCGCTTCTCCATGGCGGCATAGGTCCTCAGCGCCGGGTCGACCCGGTTGAGGATGAAGCGCGAGAGCGACGAGCCGAGCGGCGTCGGCCGCTCGCCGATGGCGCCAAGCCGGGCTTGCAGGATGTCGCCATAGGCCCGGCAGGCGGCAAAGCGATAGTTCAGCCGTTCCGACAGCCGGCCGGCGCGCACCATCAGTCCGTGCAGCGCTTCCAGCGCCACCTGGGCGCGGCTGGTCTCGGTCGCCTCGGCGAGCGAGTTGACCTTGTCGGTCAGCTCCGTCTCGAGGGTGCCGAGCTCGCCGCCATGCTCGCGTGCCAGCGGCAGGCCGATGAGCGCCATGGTGCGGTAGGTCTCGATCTCGAGGATGCGGCGCACCAGGATGGCGCGCCTGAGCGGCTGCAGCCCGCCGGCGGCGAACTCGAAGCGGGTGAAGAGATCGGCGTCGGGCACGAAGTCGGTGGCGAGCTGCCCGGCACCGCCCTCGACCCCGATCACGCACAGGCTCTGCGGGTTGAACCCGGGGAGCAGCGCTTCCGGCAGGCCAGTGTCGTCGACCAGGTCGATGCGCATGGCGCCGAGAAGCTGCGGGCCGTCGATCGAATTCCAGCCCGATTCCCTCGGGCGCGCTGATGGCATCGTCCGCCGCGGCGATCCACGTGACGGTGACGAATTCGGTGTGGAACTCCCAGGTCACCTGGCGCGGGCCGGCGGTGAAGCTGTGCTGGCGCGCATCCTTGTTGGGCGGGCGGGGGCGCCCGGTCGCGTCGCACCAGTCGCAGAAGCGCGTCAGCGTCGCGGCCATGCCGCCATCTTCCGGTGGCACCAGGAACACCAGCCGGCGGACGCGCGAGCGCGCCGGCACCGGTTCGACCGGCCGCGCGTGGACCTCATCGAGGATCTGCTGGCGGAAGGGATATTCCTTGCCGATCGAAACGCTCATGCCGTCCCCCAACGCTTCGGCAGTCGCCGCGAGCTTGCGGATATTCGGGCCCCAATCGGCCCCGTCCGCAACCCAGGATCGCTTCCTGCGACGATAGGCGCTCCGGACCCCCGTCAGGCGGCAGCACACCTTCTGGTAGATCGGCATACAGCAGGCGCGCCTGTGGCGCCGCCATCGACCGCGATTTCGGCGGCTGAATGCCGGAGCGGCGTCGGAGGCGAGAAACAACACCGTTTCTGCAACCTCCTCGGGCTTGACCATCCGGTGGAGCGGGACGCGGGCGGCCAGCCGCGCATGGAGCGGGGCGAGTGCCTCCGGGTCGGGCGCGATCACTTCCCAGATCGGCGTTGCCACCGTCCCCGGCACCACCACGTTGACGCGGAAGCTACGTGGCGAAAGTTCTGACGCAAGGCTCTTGGCCATCGCATGGACCGCGCCCTTGCTCGCTGCATAGGCGGTGCGTCCGGTTGGCCCAATGTTGGCCGAGACCGAGCCGTTGATGATGATCGAACCGCCATTGGGCATGTGCGGCAGCGCTGCCTGGATGGTCATAAAGACGCTGGTGACGTTGATTGAGAGCGTCTCCGCAAAGGCCGCACGTGTTGCCTTGCCTATCTCGGTGAGGACGCCCAGGCCGGCATTGGCGAAGAATGGCATCAACTTGCCCGAAAGCCTCGTGTGTCCCGGCGAGGGCCCTTTCCATCGCCTCGTCGTCGGCAACGTCGGCTTCGAAGGCGAGTCCGCCACTTATTTTGGCGATGGCCTTGTCCAATCGCTCGCGGTTCCGACCGGTGATAGCCACCTTACGCGCCCTCGCTGGCGCAGAGCATTGCCGTGGCCAGCCCGATGCCGCTGCTGCCGCCCGTAATGAAGATCGATTTCCCCGCAAGACGCATGACCCTGGCCTCCCCCCGGAAAGCAATGGCGACCCTAGCGCGGACCACAGGTTGTGCAAAGCTCTAGTAGCGGAACTGCTCGGCGACGATGCGGTCGTCCCAGGAGTGATCGGGGTCGAAGAGGATCAGGCTCTCGGCCGTGTTGTCCTGCGCGACCGTGACCGTAACGATCGAGGTGAACTCGACATTGTCAGCGACCGCATTCATCGGCCGCTTGTCGGTCTCCAGCGCGTCGATCCTGACCTTGGCGCGATCGGGCAGCAGGGCGCCGCGCCAGGTGCGCGGGCGGAAGGCGTTGAGCGGGGTCAGCGCCAGCAGCGGCGCGTAGATCGGCAGGATCGGCCCGCGCGCCGCCATGTTGTAGGCGGTGCTGCCGGCCGGCGTCGCCACCAGAACGCCATCGCAGGTCAATTCCTCCAGCCGCACCTTGCCGTCGATGACGATCTTCAGCTTGACCGCCTGATAGGACTGGCGGAACAGCGACACCTCGTTGATGGCGAAGGCGTGGTGCTCGGCGCCGGAAGCATCGACCGCGTCCATGCGCAACGGGTGGACGACGTTGGGGATCGCCTGGGCGAGGCGCTCGGGCAGGTCCTCCTCGCGGAACTCGTTCATCAGGAAGCCGACCGAACCGCAGTTCATGCCGTAGATCGGCTTGCCGGTGTTCATGAAGGCATGCAGCGTCTGCAGCATGAGGCCGTCGCCGCCCAATGCGACGATGACGTCGGCCTCGGCCGGCTCGGCGCTGCCATAGCGGCCGGCCAGACGCGCACGCGCATCGCGGGCCTCGTCAACGCCGCTGGCGATGAACGCGATCGCTCCAGTCTTCAGTCGCCCGTCCATGTCTGCTCCCGGCCATGAAAGCGGGACGCCAGTAGCATGCCGCACGGGTTTTTTCCAATTGGCCGATCGCGGGCGCGGCAAATGGCCTGGCCGAAGGCTCTGGAATCGGCCGGTTGCGGTGCAGCACGGCGGGCGTTACACGTCTCGCCGTCCGCGCACCTTTCCCCAACGGATGCATCCCATGCCCGCCGAACCGGCGCGATACGTGCTGACCCTCTCCTGCGGCGACCGCCGCGGCATCGTCGCGGCCGTGGCCAATTGCATCGCCTCGCAGGACTGCAACATCGTCGAGAGCGCCCAGTACGGCGACCCGGAGACCGAGCGCTTCTTCATGCGCGTGTCGTTCTCGGCGCCCGCCTCGGTGACCGCCGAGAAGTTCACCCGCGGCTTTCTCCCGGTTGCCACCGGCTTCGATTTCGACTGGCGGCTGCACGATCTGACGCTCAAGCCGCGCGTGCTGATCCTGGTCTCCAAGCTCGGCCACTGCCTCAACGACCTGCTCTACCGCAATGCCAACGGCCACCTGCCGATGGAGCTTGTCGCCGTCGTCTCCAACCACGAGGACATGCGCCGCCGGGTCGAGGCGGAAGGCATCGACTACATCTGCGTGCCGATCGGGGAGGGCGGGCGCGACCAACAGGAGGCCAAGATCGCCGCCCTGGTCGCCGAGAAGCGGATCGACCTGGTCGTGCTTGCCCGCTACATGCAGATCCTGTCGGCGGAGTTCGCCGGGGCGCTCGCTGGCCGGGTGATCAACATCCACCACTCCTTCCTGCCGAGCTTCGTTGGCGCCAGGCCCTATCACAAGGCTCACGAGCGCGGCGTCAAGCTGATCGGCGCCACCGCCCATTACGTCACGCCCGAGCTCGACGCCGGCCCGATCATCGAGCAGGACGTCGGCCGCGTCGACCATGCCATGTCGGTGGAGGAGATGATCGCCGCCGGACGCGACATCGAGGCAATGGTGCTCGCCCGTGCCGTGCGTTTCCATCTCGAACACAGGGTTCTGATCAATGGCGGACGTACCGTTGTCTTCCGCTGAGGGCGCGCTCCGCATCGACGGCCGCGCCGTCGCCGAAGAGGTGACCCAGACGGTCAAGCGCGAGACCGAGCGCCTCAAGGTGGCCACCGGCGCCGTTCCCGGCCTTGCCGTGGTGCTGGTCGGCGACGATCCGGCGAGCGCCATCTATGTCGCCGGCAAGGGCAAGAAGGCGGCCGAACTCGGCTTCCATTCGGTGCAGAAGACGCTACCGGCGGCGACCAGCCAGGCCGAACTGATGGCGGTGGTCGCTGAGCTCAACGCCGATCCGGCGATCCACGGCATCCTGGTGCAACTGCCGCTCCCCGGCCATCTCGACAAGACGCCGGTGATCGAGGCCATCCGGCCGGAGAAGGACGTCGACGGGCTGCACCCGGTCAATGCCGGGCGGCTGGCGGGCGGCGACGCCCGCGCCGTCGTGCCGTGCACCCCGGCCGGCTGCATGATCCTCTTGAAACGGGCGATCCCCGGCGATCTCGGCGGCCGCACGGCGGTGGTCATCGGCCGCTCCAACCTGGTCGGCAAGCCGGTGGCGCAACTCCTGCTCGCCGAGAACTGCACCGTCACCATCGCCCATTCGCGCACCCGCGATCTCGCCGCCACCGTGCGCGCGGCCGACATTGTGGTCGCCGCCGTCGGACGGCCGGAACTGGTGCGCGGATCGTGGATCAAGCCGGGCGCGGTGGTGATCGACGTCGGCATGAACCGGATTCCCGCGCCCGAGCGCGGCGCGGGCAAGACGCGGCTGGTCGGCGACGTGGCCTATGCCGAAGCGGCCGCGGTCGCAGCGGCGATCACGCCGGTGCCGGGCGGCGTCGGCCCGATGACCATCGCCATGCTGATGGCCAACACGCTCACCGCCGCAGCCCGCGCGCTCGGCCATCCGCTGCCGCAGTTCTAGGGACCCGAATCCCCGAGGGCCGCCGCCACGGTATCGCGGCGGCCCTGTCCTGGAGTTCCGTCGCAGCGGCATCAGCGTCCGGCGATCAGCCGGCAGAGGGCGACGGTTTCGGCGTTGAAGCCGCGTGGGCTCGACAGCACCGACCGGCATTTCCACTTGATGCGCACCTGGTCGGCGGACGACAGGCCGTCGTAGGCCGCGGCGTAACGGACGCCGACGCTGCCGCCACCGCCGCCACTGACACCGCCGCCTCCACCACCGCCCAGGAGGCCGCCACCACCCAGGAGGCCGCCACCGCCGCCACCACCGCCTCCGGAACCACCGGAGCCGAGGCCGCCGAGCGTCGAGCCGACCGGCCCGGTCACGCCGTTCACCGTGCCGCCGACGCCGCCGAGGCCGAGGCCGCCGAGATTGACGTTGGCGTTGGTCGTGCCGCCGCTCGAGCTGGCCGAAACCAGGTTGCCGCTGCCCGTGCCCACGCCGACATGGGCGCTGGTGCCGCCGCTGCTCGCTCCGACGCTGGCGACGTTGGAGCCGCCGCCCACGGTGGCGCCGACGGACGTGCCGCCGGTGCCGGCCGAGACCGATGTGCCGCCGCCGCTGCTGCTGCCGGCGCTGACGCTGAGGCCGCCGACGCTGACATCAAGCGCGAGAGCCGATGCGGAAGCGCCGAGGAACAGGGCGGTGGACGCAAGTACAACGAGTGGCCAATTCTTCATTGGTTGCTCCTTCCACGATTGACTGCCCCCAGGGTATGAAACGCCCGGTGAGTGGATTCGTCGCGGGCTAAGTCTTGTTGGACTTTCCCAATGGTTAATCGTGGCGGAAAGCTTTGAATTGCCTCAGCGACAAGTCGCCGAAAACGTGTCAACCCCCCCAAATGGGGTGGTGTACGGAACTTGGCCGGAAGCTTAGAAACAACATTGAGGTTTCCGTCTAACTGTCGGCTTTCGTGGAAACCTCGTCCTTACACTTCAGCCCCGGTCGCAAGGCCGGGGTTTTTGTTTGTCGGCTCCGCGACACTGGTGGCGGGCGGCCGCGTGTCATGCCGCCTGGGGCGCAGCGTGGCGCCGGAATGCGCAAATCTGTCGATGGATGAGGGAAGGCGAAAGATGGGGGAAGATATCGCCAAAATGCGCGAGGCCCCGTCGTGGCCGCGGCGGGGCTCAGCGCTTTTCTTACAGGACAACTCCCGTGCCCTTCGTTTGTTTCAACTCCGGGGGAAGGGATAGGCCGCTGTTGCCTCCTGTCGAATGCGAGTTTCTTAAGCCGGCGTGTGACGGTAAGGTTACCGAATCCTTTCCGCAGCGCAATCAAAAGGTTGAGAAATGGTTAATGCGCACCCGTCGGTTTGGGCGCCAGACGGTGTGGTGCCGGCAGCAGGATTCGAACCCGCGACCACCTGATTACAAATCAGGTGCTCTACCAACTGAGCTATGCCGGCCCTCGCGGCCAAGGGGTACCAGCGCCGCCCGGCGGCGACAAGCGCCCCTGCGGCATCCTCGCCCATCCCGCGTTGTTTCCGCCTCGTTGAACGCGGCGTACCATCGCCGGAGAGGACAAATACCATGACAGAACGATTCCATCGCATGCAGGCGGCCGGCATCTCGCTCGCCGTCGATCTCGCCGTCGGCCATATCCGCGACTTCACCGTCGAGATGGGGGGCCGCACGTCCAGGCCGCTGCACACGGCGCCGTGGGTGAACGATCCCGACATCACTGACGATCCGGCGATCCAGGCCAACCTGAAATATCTTTCCGGCGATTTCTTCTGCGCTCCCTTCGGCGGCAGCGACGTCGAGCCAAACTCGCCGTCGCACGGCTGGCCGGCCAATGCGCCTTGGCGGTTCATCGGCGAGGCGCGGAACGGTGGCGCACTCACGGCGCGCTTCGAGCTGGAGAAGCCGGTCATGGGTGCCCGGCTCACCAAGGAATTCACGCTGCGCGACGGCCATCCTTTCCTCTACGAGCGCCATGTGTTCAGCGGCGGCTCGGGGGCGATCTCGGCGTCCAACCACGCCATGACCGATTTTGCCGGCGAAGGACGCCTGTCGTTCTCGCCCAAGGCGTTCGGCGATCTGCCGGAGACGACACAGGAGACCGACCCGGCCAAGGGCCGCTCGCTGTTCGCCACGGGCAAGCGCTTCACCGACTTGAGCAAGCTGCCGCTTGCCGACGGCACGACCGTTGACCTGCATCACTATCCGCTGGCCGAGCGCCACGAGGATTTCGTCATGCTGGTCGAGGCACCCGGCTCGCCACTCGGCTGGGCGGCGGCGATCAGGCCCGACGCGGGCGACATCATGCTGAGCCTCAAGAATCCGGAGGAGGTTCCGGTCACCTTCCTGTGGTTCAGCAATGGCGGGCGCTTCTACAAGCCGTGGAACGGGCGCCACCGCGGCGTTCTCGGCATCGAGGAGGGGCGGGCCTATTCGTCCTATGGCCATGCCGCCGCGATCGCGCCCAACCCGCTGTCCAAGGCCGGCATCCCGACCGCCTTCACGCTCACGCCGGACGGCAGCGTCGCCGTGCACCATGTCATCGGCGGCATTCCGCTGCCCGACGGCTGGCACCGTGTCGTCGGCATCCACGAGGCCGGCGGCGGCCTTGTCATCAAGGGCGATGGCGGCGAGGTGCAGGTGCCGTTCGACCTCGGCTTCCTTTCCGACGGCTAGAACAGCGTTGCTCCGGCAGCGAGGCCGAAGATCAGCAAAGCCAGGAACAGCACGAGGAAGATACCGAAGAGGATGCGCGCGATGGTCGCCGCGCCGGCCGCAATGCCGGTGAAGCCGAAGGCTGCGGCGATCAACGCAATGATGAAGAAGAAGAGAGCCCATTTCAGCATGGCGTTTCGCGCTCCATCATGTCGTTTCCCGCCGGAATAAAGCGGGAGGAAGCGCGAAAGTTCCATTCAGTCCGAAGGCCCTTGCAGGGCGCGGCGGGCGAGATAGAGCGCCAGAACTGCGGCGTTGGAGACGTTGAGGCTGGCGATCGCGCCGGGCATGGTGAGCCGCGCCAGGCGGTCGCAGGTGTCGCGGGTGAGCCGGCGCAGGCCCTTGCCCTCGGCGCCGAGCACGAGCGCGATGCGCGCGCCCGCCATCGCCTCCTCGATTGGCGCCTCCGCCTCGCTGTCGAGCCCGATGCGGGTGAAGCCCATGCGGCCGAGTTCCTCCAGCGCGCGGGCGAGGTTCTGCACCTCGACCAGCGGAATGGCGTCAAGCGCGCCGGAGGCAGCCTTGGCCAGCACCCCGGTCTCGGCCGGGGCGTGGCGGCCGGTGGTGACGACCGCGTCGGCGGCGAAGGCGACCGCCGAGCGCAGGATGGCGCCGACATTGTGCGGGTCGGTGATCTGATCGAGCACCACGACCAGCCGCGCGTCGGCAAGCGCATCGAGCCCGATCAGCGGCAGCGGCGCCACTTCCAGCGCGACGCCCTGGTGCACAGCCTCGCCGCCGAGCAGGCGGTCGAGCAGCTTGGGCGTGGTCTCCTCAGGTGCCATGGCCAGCGTGGCGCCGGCCTCCGTCAGGCGGGCGAGGGCGTTGGGCGTCGCCAGAATTCTCAGCACCTTGCGGCGTGGATTGGCGAGCGCTGCCAGCACCGGGTGGATGCCGTAGATCCACAGCGAGTCTGGCCGGCGCTCGGCGGGCGAGCGCGGCCGGAAGCGGGTCTGCGGCCGGCTGCCGCCGGAATGCGGGCGCTGGTGCGGGCGGGGCGTTGGTCGGTTCATGGGGCCGGCTTATAGGCCGGAGGCTGCCGAGGCGACAATGGTGGCCGTCGCAGCGCGACCGGCCGCGGCTTCGGCGATTTGCGACGTTGACAGGGCAGGGGGCCGTCGCCATAAAGCGCGCCGCGGGATAACCGCCCGTCAGGGGCACTCGTTGCCCGCGAAACGGCTCGTGGGAGAGTGTCCCGAGCGGCAAAGGGGGCGGACTGTAAATCCGCTGGCTTACGCCTTCGTAGGTTCGAGTCCTACCTCTCCCACCACCCTGCTTCGCGCTCCGCGTGGCGCAGCCGCGCGACTAGGAATAGGGTCAGTTCTGCCGGTTGCGGGTGTAGCTCAATGGTAGAGCAACAGCCTTCCAAGCTGATGACGAGGGTTCGATTCCCTTCACCCGCTCCAGCCTTTCGGCGCATCGGAGGGCGGGCATCAAGCCTCTGGCGTTCCGCGCCGGATTTCTGCTATTGGAGCGCCCGCGTAGGGGTATAGCTCAGTTGGTAGAGCGGCGGTCTCCAAAACCGCAGGCCGTAGGTTCGAGTCCTACTGCCCCTGCCATCCCCGAAATGCTGTGCTTCATCTTGGATGAGCCCGACCGCTGATGCGGTTCGGGGGCACAGGCCCCACGCCAAGTCGGCGTCCGTGCGGCGATATTGAGCGTGACCGAGCGCGGGGCGTGGACGTAAAGGGAAACGCAGCGACCTGTCACGTGGAGGAATCCGGTCCGATGCAGTCCCTGCAGGGCAAGAGCGTACTGGTCACCGGCGCCAGCTCCGGCATCGGCCGCGCCGCGGCGCGCGCATTCTCGCGCGAAGGCATGCGCGTCGCGCTGACCGCGCGGTCAGCCGACAAGCTCGAAAGCCTCGCGGGCGAATTGCCCGGTGAGGCTCTGGTCCTGCCGGCCGATCTTTCCGTGCCGGAAGAGGTCGACCAGCTCGTCGAAGCGGCGATCACCGGGCTCGGCCGGCTCGACGTGCTGTTCGCCAATGCCGGTATCTACATCGCCGGGGAGATTGCCGAAGGTGATCCCGATGCCTGGGACAAGCTGCTGACGCTGAATGTCAATTCGGTTTTCCGCACGATCCGCCGCGTGCTTCCGCACATGCGCGAGATGGGCGGCGGCGACATCCTGGTGACAAGCTCGATCTCCGGCTATCTGACGATCCCCTACGAGGCGGTCTACAACGCCTCGAAGCACGCCCTGAACGCCTTCGTCTACAATTTGCGCCGGCAGGTCATCGCCGACCGCATCCGGGTCGGCGCCCTTTCGCCGGGGACGGTGCTCAACGAGTTGTGGGGCATCACCGATCCTGCCGAGATCGAGCGCGGGGTCGCCGAGCGGCGGGGCTTGCGATCGGAAGAAGTGGCCGAAGCCGCGGTCTTCATGCTGAGCCAGCCGAGCCACATCGTCATCCGCGACCTGGTCATGTTCCCACAGGCACTGGACCTTTAGGGTTCCTGCAATGCACCAGCAGCGCGTCGGTCTCGGCGGCCGCATGGCGATGGACGACGATGCGTTTGTAGGCGTCCGAGCAATACCAGCGGTGGAAGGCAGCCTCGTCGGGGAAACGGATGAGGACGACACGCCCCATGACAGGCGATCCTTCCAGCCTCAGCGGCGCGTCGTCGACGGCCAGGACCTCGCCGCCGGTGCCGGCGAAGGCCTCGTCGTAAGCGTCGAGATAGCGCTGGTATCTGTCCCTGTCGTGGATGCGGATGGAGGCGGTGAAGATGACCGATGGCATGACCGCTCGCTGTGCTGGCTCACCGCGGCGGAAACGTTCTTGGCCGGTCAATCGCCGGCCAACGGGCAGAGCGCCGCCGATCGGGCTTGCCGGCATCCTGGCGAAAGCCGCGGCCGGCAGCGATGGCCATGGCGTCGCAGGGAGCGGCAGACGCCAGCGTTCTGCCGGATTGCGGGGCACGGCAAAATTCATGCCGCGGCGGGCTTGAGAATCTCGGCGCCAGGCTTTATGTATCCGTCCCGAGCGCGCGGCGCGCGAGCCTGTTTTTGGTTCGCGCGTCGCATTGGCATGAGCGGTTAATGGCTGAAAAAATCAATCCTTTTGCGTTCCTCCAACAGGTAAGGGCGGAGGCAACCAAGATAGTTTGGCCGTCACGCCGGGAAACCACGGTGTCCACCATGATGGTGATCGCCATGGCCTTTCTGGCGGCCATTTTGTTCCTACTTGCCGATCAAGTCATCAGCCTGGGCATCAAGCTCGTGCTTGGCCTGGGTTCCGGCACTTCCTGAGGCAGGCGGCGGCACAATGGAAAAGAAGTGGTACATCGTCCACGCCTATTCGAACTTCGAGCGCAAGGTCGCCGATTCGATCAAGGAAAAGGCACACGCTGCTGGCCTTGACGAGCTGTTCGAGGAAATCCTGGTGCCCACCGAAAAGGTGGTCGAGGTGCGCCGGGGCCGCAAGGTCGATGCCGAGCGCAAGTTCTTCCCCGGCTACGTGCTGGTCAAGATGACGATGACCGATGAGGCCTACCACCTCATCAAGAACACGCCGAAAGTGACCGGTTTCCTTGGCGCCGACAACAAGCCGGTGGCGATTTCGGAGGCCGAGGCGAGCCGCATCCTGCGCCAGGTGCAGGAAGGCGTTGAGCGCCCGAAGCCCTCGGTCAGTTTCGAAGTCGGCGAGCAGGTGCGTGTCGCCGACGGGCCGTTTGCTTCGTTCAACGGCCTGGTCGAGGAAGTCGACGAGGTGCGCGCACGGTTGAAGGTGGCGGTATCGATCTTCGGCCGGGCAACCCCGGTTGAGCTCGAATACGGACAGGTTGAGAAGCTCTGATCGCGCGCTTCATGTGGTCAGGGCCAATGTCGCTGTGGGAGGTTCGGGGTGTGCGCCAGATGCCCGGCGGAACCCGACCACGGCATTCCTTGCCGGCTTGAGCGCCGGCGCCTGAAAGGAAGGAACTGTTATGGCGAAGAAGATTGCCGGTTATCTCAAGTTGCAGGTGCCCGCGGGATCCGCGACGCCGTCGCCGCCCATCGGCCCGGCGCTCGGCCAGCGCGGCATCAACATCATGGAGTTCTGCAAGGCGTTCAACGCCCAGTCGCAGGACCTGGAGAAGGGCTCGCCGATCCCGGTGGAGATCACCTACTACCACGACAAGTCGTTCACCTTCCGGATGAAGACCCCGCCGGTCTCGTTCTTCCTGAAGAAGGCGGCCGGTCTGCCGAAGGGGTCCACCACCCCCGGCCGCGGCACGGTCGGCAAGGTCGATCGCGGCCAGGTGCGCGAGATCGCTGAGAAGAAGATGAAGGACCTCAATGCCGTGACTGTCGAAGCGGCAATGAAGATGGTCGAGGGCTCGGCCCGCTCGATGGGCCTCGAGGTTGTGGAGTAGGGCCATGGCCAGGATCGCAAAGCGAATCAACAAAACCCGCGAAGGCATTGACCCGGCCAAGCTTTACCCGCTGGACGAGGCGGTGAAGATGCTCAAGCAGCGGGCCACCGCCAAGTTCGACGAGACCGTCGAGGTGGCCATGAACCTCGGTGTCGACCCGCGCCATGCCGACCAGATGGTGCGCGGCGTCGTGTCCTTGCCCAACGGCACCGGCCGCAGCGCCCGCGTGGCGGTCTTCGCCAAGGGCGACAAGGCCGCGGAAGCCAAGGCCGCCGGCGCCGACATCGTCGGCGCGGAGGACCTGGTGGCTGCCGTGCAGGGCGGCACGATCGATTTCGACCGCTGCATCGCCACGCCCGACATGATGCCGCTGGTCGGCCGCCTCGGTAAGGTGCTGGGCCCGCGCGGCCTGATGCCCAACCCCAAGGTCGGCACCGTCACCAACGACGTCACCGCGGCGGTCAAGGATGCCAAGGGCGGCGCCGTCGAGTTCCGCGTCGAGAAGGCCGGGATCATCCAGGCCGGAATCGGCAAGGCGAGCTTCGACGACAAGGCGCTGGTCGCCAACATCCGGGCATTCACCGATGCCGTGCAGAAGGCGCGGCCGGCCGGTGCCAAGGGCACATTCGTTCAGCGCGTCGCGATTTCGTCGACCATGGGGCCTGGCCTCAAGATCGACCTGGCGACGCTGTCCGACGGCGCGCAGGCGCAGTCGTAGTTCGAGCTTCCGGCCGGGGGCGACCCCGGCCGGCAGAATGGGCGAGGGACCCGTCCTTCGCCCGATCCTGTCCGAGACTGCAGGCGCCGGGCTGCCGGCTTAATCCGACTGGCCTGCAATAGACGGGAGGGAACCGGGGTTCCGGTTCGAACCTCTTGGCCCACGCGGCGCCCGAAATGGGTGCCGGCTTGGGGGACAGGCTGTGAAGCGCTTCCGCCCGCTCTTGTTCGGGCGAGGCAAACGCAACCGGCGGTCCCCCTATCGTGGCCGCCAAATGGAGAGAGGCAGTTGGAGAGAGCGGAGAAACGCGAGGCGGTCACGACGCTGAACCAGGTGTTCAAGGACACCGGGACGGTCGTTGTCGCCCACTATTCCGGCCTTACCGTCGCCGACATGACGGCCCTCAGGGCCCGCATGCGCGAGGCGGGTGGCGGAATGAAAGTCGCGAAGAACCGCCTCGTCAAACTCGCCCTGGAAGGCACGGACGTCGCGCATATCGCGGACCTGTTCACAGGTCCGACCGTGATCGCTTTCTCGAAGGATCCGGTGGCGGCGGCCAAGGTCACTGTCGATTTCGCCAAGACGAATGACAAGCTGGTCATTCTCGGCGGCGCAGCCGGCAAGACCAACCTCAAGCCCGACGGCGTGCAGGCGCTTGCCCTGCTGCCGTCGCTCGATGAACTGCGCGCGAAGCTCGTCGGCATGTTGCAGACGCCGGCGACGCGCATTGCGCAGGTCGTCGCGGCACCGGCGGCTCAGGTCGCCCGGGTTGTCGGGGCTTATGCCAAGAAGGGCGAGGCGGCGTAGGCCGTTCTCGAAACACAAGGTTCGAACCGAAAAAGGGAATGCAAAATGGCTGATCTGTCGAAGATCGTGGAAGACCTGTCGCAGCTGACCGTGCTCGAGGCGGCCGAGCTGTCGAAGATGCTGGAAGAGAAGTGGGGCGTCTCCGCCGCGGCGCCGGTCGCCGTGGCTGCCGCTGCCGGTGGCGCTGCCGCTGCTGCGCCGGTCGAGGAGAAGACCGAGTTCGACGTCGTGCTGTCGGAAATCGGCCCGAACAAGATCAACGTCATCAAGGAAGTCCGCGCCATCACTGGCCTGGGCCTCAAGGAGGCGAAGGATCTGGTCGAGGCGGCTCCGAAGGCGGTCAAGGAAGCGGTCAGCAAGGAAGACGCCGGCAAGTTCAAGACGCAGCTCGAGAGCGCCGGCGCCAAGGTGGATCTGAAGTGACGCAGCGAGGGCGTCGGCCCTCGCGAAGTCATCCCGGACAAGCGCGCCGCAGGCGAGCGCGATCCGGGATCCAGGCAAATACCGGAGGCGCCGGCTCGCCGGCGTCTCCCGAGAACCCGAAGTGAAGTGTAGCAGACCGTTGTCCAGAGTTCCGTCCCGCTCGCGTTCAGGCGGTGTTCCGGACAGCCGTTTCCACAAGACATCAGACGAGGAGTGAACATGACCCAAACGTTCACCGGTCGCAGAAGGGTCCGCCGATTTTTCGGCTCCATCAAGGAAGTGGCCGAGATGCCGAACCTCATCGAGGTTCAGAAGGCGTCCTATGACCAGTTCCTGCTGGTGGAGGAGCCCGACGGCGGACGGCCGGATGAGGGTCTCCAGGCGGTGTTCAAGTCCGTCTTCCCGATCTCCGACTTCTCCAACACCGCGCTGCTCGAGTTCGTGCGCTACGACTTCGAGCCGCCGAAATACGACGTCGACGAGTGCCGCCAGCGCGGCATGACCTTCTCGGCGCCGCTCAAGGTGACGCTGCGCCTGATCGTGTTCGATGTCGATCAGGAGACCGGCGCCAAGTCGGTCAAGGACATCAAGGAGCAGGAAGTCTACATGGGCGAGATGCCGCTCATGACGATGAACGGCACCTTCATCGTCAACGGCACCGAGCGCGTGATCGTCTCGCAGATGCACCGCTCGCCGGGCGTCTTCTTCGACCACGACAAGGGCAAGACCCATTCGTCGGGCAAGCTGCTCTTCGCCGCCCGCATCATTCCCTATCGCGGCTCGTGGCTCGACATCGAGTTCGACGCCAAGGACATCGTCTATGCGCGCATCGACCGGCGCCGCAAGATTCCGGTGACCTCGCTGCTCTATGCGCTCGGTCTGGACGGCGAGGGCATCCTCGACACCTTCTACAACAAGATCACCTACAAGCGCACCAAGGACGGCTGGCGGCTGCCCTTCGACGCCAACCGCTTGCGCGGCTTCAAGGCGACCAACGACCTGATCGACGCCGATTCCGGCGAGGTCGTGCTCGAGGCCGGCCGCAAGTTCACCGTGCGCACGGCGCGGCTGGCGGCGGAGAAGGGCCTCAAGGCGCTCAAGGTCAACGACGAGGACCTCTACGGCCACTACCTCGCCCAGGACATGGTCAACCTGGAGACGGGCGAGATCTATGCCGAGGCCGGCGACGAACTGAACGAGAAGCTGCTCGCTCTGCTGGTCGAGATCGGCAACGACGAGATCACCATTCTCGACATCGACCACGTCAATACCGGCGCCTACATCCGCAACACGCTGGCCGTCGACAAGAACGAGTCGCGCGAGGAAGCGCTGTTCGACATCTACCGCGTCATGCGTCCGGGCGAGCCGCCGACCATCGACACGGCGGAGGCGATGTTCAAGTCGCTGTTCTTCGACGCCGAGCGCTACGACCTGTCGGCGGTCGGCCGCGTCAAGATGAACATGCGTCTCGACCTCACCACCGAGGACAGCGTCCGCGTCCTGCGTGAGGAGGACATCCTGTCGGTGATCAGGACGCTGGTCGAACTGCGCGACGGCAAGGGCGAGATCGACGACATCGACAATCTCGGCAACCGCCGTGTGCGTTCGGTCGGCGAGCTGATGGAGAACCAGTATCGCATCGGCCTGTTGCGCATGGAGCGGGCGATCAAGGAGCGCATGAGCTCGGTCGAGATCGGCAACGTCATGCCGCAGGACCTGATCAACGCCAAGCCGGCGGCCGCCGCCGTGCGCGAGTTCTTCGGCTCCTCGCAGCTCTCGCAGTTCATGGACCAGACCAACCCGCTCTCCGAGATCACCCACAAGCGGCGCCTGTCGGCGCTTGGCCCGGGCGGTCTCACCCGCGAGCGTGCCGGTTTCGAGGTGCGCGACGTGCACCCGACGCACTATGGCCGCATCTGCCCGATCGAGACGCCGGAAGGCCCGAACATCGGCCTGATCAACTCGCTGGCCACCTTCGCCCGCGTCAACAAGTATGGCTTCATCGAGAGCCCCTATCGCCGCGTCAAGGACAGCCGCGTCACCGAGGAGGTGATGTACCTGTCGGCGATGGAGGAGGCGAAGTACACCATCGCCCAGGCCAACGCCCCGCTCGACGCCAAGGGCAAGTTCGTCAACGACCTGGTCACCTGCCGTCAGGCCGGCGAAGTGATGCTGATGCCGGCCGAGAAGGTCGACGCCATGGACGTGTCGCCGAAGCAGCTCGTCTCGGTCGCCGCGGCGCTGATCCCGTTCCTGGAGAACGACGACGCCAACCGCGCCCTGATGGGCTCCAACATGCAGCGCCAGGCGGTGCCGCTGGTCAGGGCCGAGGCGCCGTTGGTCGGCACCGGCATGGAGCCGGTGGTGGCGCGCGATTCCGGCGCCGCGATCGGCGCCCGCCGCGCCGGCGTGGTCGATCAGGTGGACGCCACCCGTATCGTCATCCGTGCAACGGAAGAGCTCGATGCCTCGCGTTCCGGCGTCGATATCTACCGGCTGATGAAGTTCCAGCGCTCCAACCAGAACACCTGCATCAACCAGCGCCCGCTGGTGCGTGTCGGCGACCGGGTGGAGAAGGGCGAGATCATCGCCGACGGCCCGTCGACGGACCTCGGCGATCTGGCGCTCGGCCGCAACGTGCTGGTCGCCTTCATGCCGTGGAATGGCTACAACTTCGAGGACTCGATCCTCCTGTCCGAGCGCATCGTGCGCGATGACGTCTTCACCTCGATCCACATCGAGGAGTTCGAAGTCATGGCCCGCGACACCAAGCTCGGGCCGGAGGAGATCACCCGCGACATTCCCAACGTCTCGGAAGAGGCCCTGAAGAGCCTCGACGAGGCCGGCATCGTCTACATTGGTGCCGAGGTCGTCGCTGGCGACATCCTGGTCGGCAAGATCACGCCGAAGGGCGAGAGCCCGATGACGCCGGAAGAGAAGCTCTTGCGCGCCATCTTCGGCGAGAAGGCCTCGGACGTCCGCGACACCTCGCTGCGCGTCCCGCCGGGCGTCACCGGCACGGTCGTCGAGGTGCGCGTGTTCAACCGCCACGGCGTCGAGAAGGACGAGCGCGCCATGGCGATCGAGCGCGAGGAGATCGAGCGCCTGGCCAAGGACCGCGACGACGAGCAGGCGATCCTCGACCGCAACGTCTTCGGCCGTCTCGCCGACATGCTCCTGAACAAGATGGCGGTCAGCGGCCCCAAGGGCTTCAAGAAGGGCGGCAAGATCACCCGCGACGGGCTCGACGAGTATCCGCGCGCCCAGTGGTGGCAGTTCGCCGTCTCCAACGAGAAGCTGATGGCGGAGATCGAGGCGCTCAGGAACCAGTACGACGAGAGCCGCAAGCAGCTCGAGAAGCGCTTCATCGACAAGGTGGAGAAGCTGCAGCGCGGCGATGAGCTGCCCCCCGGCGTGATGAAGATGGTCAAGGTCTTCGTCGCGGTGAAGCGCAAGATCCAGCCCGGCGACAAGATGGCCGGCCGCCACGGCAACAAGGGCGTGGTGTCCAAGATCGTTCCGGTCGAGGACATGCCCTACCTGGAGGACGGCACCCACGTCGATATCGTGCTCAATCCGCTCGGCGTGCCGAGCCGCATGAATGTCGGCCAGATCCTCGAGACGCATCTCGGCTGGGCCTGCGCCGGCATGGGCCTCAAGATCGGCAAGCTGGTCGAGACCTACAAGAAGAACGGCAACGTCCAGCCGCTCAGGAAGGTGCTCAAGCAGATCTACGGCCCCAACAACAAGAACGAGCAGGTGGCCGAGTACGACGACGAGTCGACGGTGAAGCTGGCCGAGCAGTTGACCGCCGGCGTGCCGATCGCGACGCCGGTGTTCGACGGCGCCCGCGAGCCGGACATCGTCGAACTGCTCAACGAGGCCGATCTCGATCCGTCCGGCCAGTCGACGCTGTATGACGGGCGCACCGGCGAGACCTTCGACCGCAAGGTCACGGTCGGCTACATCTACATGCTGAAGCTGCACCACCTGGTCGACGACAAGATCCATGCCCGCTCGATCGGCCCGTACTCGCTGGTCACCCAGCAGCCGCTCGGCGGCAAGGCGCAGTTCGGCGGCCAGCGCTTCGGCGAAATGGAGGTGTGGGCGCTGGAAGCCTACGGCGCCGCCTATACCTTGCAGGAGATGCTGACGGTGAAGTCGGACGACGTGGCCGGCCGCACCAAGGTCTACGAGGCGATCGTCAGAGGCGACGACACCTTCGAGGCCGGCATCCCGGAGAGCTTCAACGTGCTGGTGAAGGAGATGCGCTCGCTCGGCCTCGACGTCGAGCTGGACGTTTCCAAGGACCGCCCGGCGGCGGCGCTGCCGAGCGTTCCGGCGGTGGACGCCGCGGAGTAGGCCGCAAGTTGGCCAGAAGTGTGCCGTCAGTGACCGACATTCGTTTCAGGCCGTCCGGCGCGGGTTTACCCCGCCCGCGCGGACGCTAAGGAGACACCTGATGAATCAAGAGATTGCGAACATCTTCAATCCGGCTCCGGCACCTGCCCAGGTGTTCGACCAGATCCGCATCTCGATCGCCAGCCCCGACAAGATCAAGTCGTGGTCGTTCGGCGAGATCAAGAAGCCCGAGACGATCAACTACCGGACCTTCAAGCCGGAGCGCGACGGCCTGTTCTGCGCGCGCATCTTCGGGCCGATCAAGGACTACGAGTGCTTGTGCGGCAAGTACAAGCGCATGAAGTACAAGGGCATCATCTGCGAGAAGTGCGGCGTCGAGGTGACGCTGGCGCGCGTGCGCCGCGAGCGCATGGGCCACATCGAGCTGGCCGCGCCGGTCGCCCACATCTGGTTCCTGAAGTCGCTGCCGAGCCGCATCGGCATGATGCTCGACATGACGCTGAAGGACCTCGAGCGCATCCTCTACTTCGAGAACTACGTCGTCACCGAGCCGGGCCTGACCCCGCTCAAGGAGCGCCAGCTGCTCAGCGAGGACGAGTATCTCAAGGCGCAGGACGAGTTCGGCGAGGATTCGTTCACCGCCAAGATCGGCGCCGAGGCCATCCGCGAAATGATGATCGGGATGGACCTGGAGAAGATCACCGCTGACCTGCGCGTCGAGATCGCCGAGTTCGACCTCTGAACTGAAGCCGAAGAAGCTCGCCAAGCGGCTGAAGCTGATCGAATCGTTCATCGAGTTCGGGCAACAAGCCGGACTGGATGATCATGACCGTCGTGCCGGTCATCCCGCCCGACCTGCGCCCGCTGGTGCCGCTCGATGGCGGCCGTTTCGCCACGTCCGACCTCAACGACCTCTACCGCCGCGTTATCAACCGCAACAACCGTCTGAAGCGGCTGATCGAACTCCGGGCGCCGGACATCATCATCCGCAACGAGAAGCGCATGCTGCAGGAGGCCGTCGACGCGCTGTTCGACAACGGCCGCCGCGGCCGCGTCATCACCGGCGCCAACAAGCGTCCGCTGAAGTCGCTCAGCGACATGCTCAAGGGCAAGCAGGGCCGCTTCCGCCAGAACCTGCTCGGCAAGCGCGTCGACTATTCCGGCCGCTCGGTCATCGTCGTCGGTCCAGAGCTCAAGCTGCATCAGTGCGGCCTGCCCAAGAAGATGGCGCTCGAGCTGTTCAAGCCGTTCATCTATTCGCGGCTCGACGCCAAGGGCTATTCCTCGACCGTCAAGCAGGCCAAGAAGCTGGTCGAGAAGGAGCGGCCGGAGGTGTGGGACATCCTCGACGAGGTGATCCGCGAGCACCCGATCCTCCTGAACCGCGCCCCGACGCTGCACCGCCTCGGCATCCAGGCCTTCGAGCCGGTGCTGATCGAGGGCAAGGCGATCCAGCTTCACCCGCTGGTCTGCGCCGCCTTCAACGCCGACTTCGACGGCGACCAGATGGCGGTGCACATCCCGCTGTCGCTGGAAGCCCAGCTCGAAGCCCGCGTGCTGATGATGTCGACCAACAACATCCTGCACCCGGCCAACGGCCAGCCGATCATCGTGCCGTCGCAGGACATCGTGCTCGGCCTCTACTACCTGTCGATCATGGCCGACGGCGAGCCGGGCGAGGGCATGGCCTTCGGCTCGATCGGTGAGCTCGAGCATGCGCTCGCCGCCAAGGCGATCACCATGCACACCAAGATCCGTGGCCGCTACAAGGGCATCGGTCCGGACGGCAAGCCGATGTCGAAGATCTACGAGACGACACCCGGCCGCATGCTGTTCGGCGACCTCTTGCCGCGCGACAAGAACCTGTCCTTCGACCTGGTCAACAAGCTGATGACCAAGAAGGAGATCTCCAACGTGATCGATGCCGTCTACCGGCACTGCGGTCAGAAGGAGACGGTCATCTTCTGCGACCGCATCATGGCGCTCGGCTTCACCCACGCCTTCAAGGCCGGCATCTCGTTCGGCAAGGACGACATGCAGATCCCCGACACCAAGGCGGGGATCGTCGCGGAGACCCAGAAGCAGGCCGAGGACTACGAGCAGCAGTACAACGACGGCCTCATCACCCGCGGCGAGAAGTACAACAAGGTGGTCGACGCCTGGGCCAAGGCGACCGACAAGATCGCCGACGAGATGATGGCGCGCAT
>CAWHLP010000027.1:0-14454 GCA_963830205.1 uncultured Alphaproteobacteria bacterium
AGAGCCCCTTGACGGGGGCGGAGCGCCTATCGTCGCAGGAAGCGATCCTGGGTTGCGGACGGGGCCGATTGGGGCCCGAATATCCGCAAGCTCGCGGCGACTGCCGAGCGTTGGGGGACGGCATGAGCGTTTCGATCGGCAAGGAATATCCCTTCCGCCAGCAGATCCTCGATGAGGTCCACGCGCGGCCGGTCGAACCGGTGCCGGCGCGCTCGCGTGTCCGCCGGCTGGTGTTCCTGGTGCCACCGGAAGATGGCGGCATGGCCGCGACGCTGACGCGCTTCTGCGACTGGTGCGACGCGACCGGGCGCCCCCGCCCGCCCAACAAGGATGCGCGCCAGCACAGCTTCACCGCCGGCCCGCGCCAGGTGACCTGGGAGTTCCACACCGAATTCGTCACCATCACGTGGATCGCCGCGGCGGACGATGCCATCGGCGTGCCCGAGGGAATCGGCCTGGAATCGATCGACGGCCCGCAGCTTCTCGGCGCCATGCGCATCGACCTGGTCGACGACACTGGCCTGCCGGAGGCGCTGCTCCCCGGATTCAACCCGCAGAGCCTGTGCGTGATCGGGGTCGAGGGCGGTGCCGGGCAGCTCGCCACCGACTTCGTGCCCGACGCCGATCTCTTCACCCGCTTCGAGTTCGCCGCCGGCGGGCTGCAGCCGCTCAGGCGCGCCATCCTGGTGCGCCGCATCCTCGAGATCGAGACCTACCGCACCATGGCGCTCATCGGCCTGCCGCTGGCACGCGAGCATGGCGGCGAGCTCGGCACCCTCGAGACGGAGCTGACCGACAAGGTCAACTCGCTCGCCGAGGCGACCGAGACCAGCCGCGCCCAGGTGGCGCTGGAAGCACTGCACGGACTGATGGTGCGCGCCGGCCGGCTGTCGGAACGGCTGAACTATCGCTTTGCCGCCTGCCGGGCCTATGGCGACATCCTGCAAGCCCGGCTTGGCGCCATCGGCGAGCGGCCGACGCCGCTCGGCTCGTCGCTCTCGCGCTTCATCCTCAACCGGGTCGACCCGGCGCTGAGGACCTATGCCGCCATGGAGAAGCGCCTCGATGTTCTCTTCGCCAAGATCGAGCGCGCCGTCGAACTGCTCAACGTGCGCATCGGCCTCGATGTGCAGATCCAGAACAAGGAGGTGTTGCAGACCATCGCCAAGACCGGGCGCAGCCAGTTCCTGCTCCAGCGCACGGTCGAGGGGCTGTCGACGATCGCCATCTCCTATTACACCATCGGCCTGTTGGGCTACGTGCTCGCCACGCCGCTCGAAATGCTTGCCCTCGACAAGACGCTGGTCTTGTCCGGCCTCGTGCCGGTTGTCCTCGTGGGCGTTTGGCTGATGGTCCGCGCCGTGCGCAAACGCCATTTCTCGAAGTAGGTGCAGCCAGGGCGCCTATTTGGTGACCGACCCGCCCCTGAAGACCGTCCGGTCGATACTTTGCGCGTAGATCCAATCGGTCGGCCCGACGCTGAGCTTGGCGCATAGCGCTTGCGACGAGACGTTGTCCGCCCTCACCGCCGGGGTCGCTGAGCGCCACCAGGCGTCCGCAATAGGCAAAGCGCGGATCGTCGCGCACAAGCCGCCACAGGCTCAGGCTGCGCCGCGACAGGGCGGCCCGCTGCGGGTCGCCGAAAAACACGTCGTCGAAGGACACGGAACGCCTTCCCCCGCTCGTGCCGAACGGCAGCACTATAACTGAGGAGCGGCAGCGGCTAGGCGGCCTTGGCCTTGCGGGCGTAGTCGCGGGCGGCCTCGCGCGCCTGGTCGGCGGCGAAGCGGCGCAGCATGGTCGCCAGCTCGTACATCTCGCCGTCGCTGATCTGGGTGTAGCGGCCAAGCACCGCGTCGACCATGCGCCGCGTCGCCTTGTAGCGATCGTCGGCGCCGCCTTCTTCGGCGATCTTCCGCCAGGTATCGAGCGCCACCGCAAAGGCATCGAAGGCGCGCGGCGGCAGGCCGGCCTTGCCGTAGATGGCGTGCAGGACGTTGGTGCGGCCGGCCCTGACCAGGCTCGCCACCCGCTCGACCGGCGTGCGGGCAAGCACCGCCAGCGCCGTTTCGAACAAGGCGACGTTGCCGGCGCACACGGCCCTCAGCAGCAGGCCGGTGGTGAGCTGGCCGGTGACGCGCAGATGCTCGACCAGTTCGGGCAGTTCGTCCGATTCGGTCTCCGCCGCCAGCGCCACGGTCGCCCGGTCGCAGGCCTCGCGGGTGACCGCGATGGCGCGGTCCTCCTCCGCCCACGACTTCGCCACCATCATGGTGCCGAGCGCATCGCCGAGGCGGCGGATGATCGACTGGTGGACATCGGCGGGCAGGTCCGGCCGGGCGAGCAGCCTATCGCGCATCTCGGCATCGTCGCCGAAGCGCTCGGCGATGCGGCGGAAGCTGATGCGCGCGATGGTCGCGGCAGGATTGCTGAGAAGCGTCAGGCAGGCATTGCGTTCGCCGACCTCGGCCAGTGCCGCTGCGACGGCGCCCGAGACCGCCGTGCGCCCGGCGATGGCCGTCTGCAAAGCGGGCGTGCCGGCGCCGGCGATATCGACCAGTTCGGCGTCGATCAGCAGCGGCGATTGGGCGAGCACGACGACGGCGACCTCCGGCAGGTCGACGGCCAACGATATGATGATGTGGTGCGGCGCCGCCGGGCTCGGCGCCAGCACATCGGCAAGGGCGCGCCGGACCTCCGGCGAAGGATCGTCGAGCAGGATGGTGAGGGCCGCCTCCATGGCGTCGGCGACCTCGGTGTCGACCTCCGACTGGAGGTAGAACCGACAAAGGGCACGGGCCGCGCTGGCCCGGTGGCCGGCGGGAGCGCGGTCGATCCACTCGAGGAATTCGCGGGCAAGCATGGTGACCAGTCTCCGATCGTTAGCCATCTTGTCCGCAAAGTGATTAAAGCTTCGTTCACCATGATTTCGGGCCGAATTCAGCGTTTTTTGCGATGAACTTGCGCTCCCTGCTCCTCGTCACGCCCGACAGCGACCCCGCGCTCGGCAAGGCCGCGGCGAGCGGCGCCGATGCCCTCATCGTCGATGTCGCGGGGGCCGGCGCGGCAGCATTGCGACGCACCGCCGCCTTCCTCGCGCGTGGCTGGGGCGGCGCTACCTTCGTTCGGGTGGGAGCGCTGGCCTCCCCTGAGACCATCGCGGTGCTCGATGCGCTGATACCGGTACGGCCGACGGGCCTGGCGTTGGCCGGGTGTGAGGGTGGTGCCGACGTCACCCGGCTCTCGGCGATGTTGCGGCCGCGCGAGGCGATGGCCGGCATCGAAGACGGCGCCACCAGGATCATCGCGCTCGCCACCGACACACCGGCCGGCCTGCTGGCGCTCGGAACCTATCGCGGCGCCTCACGCCGGCTCACGGCGCTCGCCTGGGACGACCGGCCGCTGGCCGAGGCGCTCGGCGCCGACGACCTCGCCGATGTGGCACGCGCCGCCCGCACGGGAACCCTGGTCGGCGCGGCCGCCGCCCGTGTCGCCGCCCTCGACCGGCCGTTCCGCGGTGACGACCTCAGCATCCTCCGGGCCGAGGCAAAGGCTGCGCGGCGCGCCGGCTTCGGCGGCAAGCTGGCGCTCACCGCCGATCAGGTTGCCATCATCAATGCGGCCTTCAGTGTCCCCGCGGCGACCAGTAGCTGACCGAATCGGCCAGCGTCGGCCGCGGCCTGTCGCCCGGCGCCGCCGTCGGCGTGCCGATATGGACGAAGGCGACGAAGCGCTCGCCCGGCAGCAGGCCGAGGATCTGCCCGGCATCGGGGTCGGTGGCGATCCAGCCCGTCGTCCATTGCGCCGCATAGCCGAGCGCATGGGCGGCCAGCACGATGTTGAAGGCAGCATTGCCGGCCGACAGCATCTGCTCCCATTCCGGGATCTTCGGGTGCAGCGCCGGCTTCCACACCACGGCGATGACCAGCGGCGCACGGGCAAGACGCCTGCGTTCCTCGTCAAGGACCTTGGGCTCGGCATTGGGGTTCTTGCTGGCGAAGAGCGCCGCCAACGCCTCGCTCGCCTTGACGCGGGCATCGCCGGAGAAGACGACGAAGCGCCACGGCGTCAGCTTGCCGTGGTCGGGGACACGCGAGGCGATGGTGAGGATCTCAGCGAGCTGGTCGTCACTGGGGCCGGGCAGGCCGAGGAAATTGGCGGAAACGGACTTGCGGGTCTTCAGGAGTTCAAGGGCATCGGGCATGGCGTACCGGGTGATCGAGGGCTGTCGTGCGGACACTTGGCCAATTCGCCGGCGATTTCAATCCGCCGGGGCAGCAGATTGGCCTTGAAATCGCCACGGAACCGGCGATTTTGGCCAGCAGAGGAGTTCCCACAGGCGCATGACGGCACCGGCAATCAAGATCGCAGCGGTGAAAGTCCTGGCAGGCGGCGTGCTGCTTGCCGGCGCGCTCGCTGCCATGCTGGCTCTCGCGGCTCCGGCTTCGGCCAAGAGCCCGGCCCAGCCGGCGACGGCCGCCGCCCCGGCGGCAGACCAGAGCGGTGACGCGCTCGGCGCCGACGGCAGCGGTGGCGACCTCGGCACCGACGACGGCGGCGGCGGCGATTTCGACAACGGCGACGCCATCGATTCGCCCGATCCCGGCCTGATCGGCCAGGCCCCGCCGGACGCCCCCGACCCCGGCCCGCCGCGCGACATCCGTCCCGGCTCGTTCACGCTGGAAGCGCGCCTGACGGCAGACGGTGCCTCGCTGGCGGACGGCGTCGACTGGCGCATCTTCGGCGATACGGCCGGCGCCGACGGCAACCTGCCCATGCTCGGACAGGCCTCCGGCGGCGTCATCTATGTCCGCCTCGACCCCGGCACCTATTACATCCACGCCGCCTTCGGCCGCGCCGGGCTCGCCCGCAAGATCGAAGTCAAGGAGGCCACCGGCGGCGCCGTCTTCGTGCTCAACGCCGGCGGCATGCGGTTGACCGCCATGAACGGCAAGGACACGCCGCTGACCAGCAGCGACGTCAACTTCGACGTCTATGCGCCCGACGAGGGCGGCGCCGGCGACCGCTTCCTGCTGCTGCAAAACGCGCCGCCGGACAAGAACATCGCGCTGCCCGCCGGCATCTACCACATCGTCAGCCACTACGGCGACGCCAACGCGGTGGTGCGGGCCGACATCAAGGTCGATGCCGGCAAGCTGACCGAGGCGACCGTCTATCAGAAGGCAGCGCGCCTGACGCTCAAGCTGGTCGAGGTGCATGGCGGCGAGGCGATCGCCAACACCGAATGGTCGGTGGTCACCCCCCAGGGCGACAGCGTGGTGCAGAGCGTCGGCGCCTTCCCCTCGGTGGTGCTTGCCGCCGGCCAGTACAAGGCGATCGCCCAGCACGAAGGCAAGAGCTACCAGACGGACTTCGTCGTCCAGCCCGGCATCGACCGCGACGTCGAAGTGCTGCTGAAGTAGCGGCGGCTACGGGTTTCGAGAATGTGCCCCGGGCGCGGTGCAGCACGGTGAGTGCTGAACCGCAGACCCGGGAGCCTACGAGCCACGTGGACCCCAGTCCTCGAGGGCGCTTCGGCACCGCTCTCAGCGATGAGGCAGCGCGTCCGATGGGAACATTTCGACTCCGCCGCGTCGGCGACCGCCAGGCGCTTGACGTCCGGCGGCTCCGCCTCCTGCTGGAGGGCGGTGAGCGCTTCGGCGAGCGTCATCGAGGTCTGCTCCTTGGCCCCCAGCCGGCGCACGTTGACGGTGCCCTCCTCCGCCTCGCGCTTGCCGCAGACGAGGATGACCGGGACCTTGGCCAGCGAATGCTCGCGGACCTTGTAGTTGATCTTCTCGTTGCGCAGGTCGACCTCGGCCCTCAGCCCGGCGCGAACCAGGGTGCGGTGCACCTTCTCGGCGTAGTCGTCGGCGTCCGACGTGATGGTGGTGACCATCACCTGCACCGGCGCGAACCACAGCGGGAAGTGGCCGGCGTAGTTCTCGATGAGGATGCCGAGGAAGCGCTCCATCGAGCCGCAGATGGCGCGGTGGATCATCACCGGCGTCTTCTTCTCGCCGTCGCGAATCGACATAGAAGGCGCCGAAGCGGCCCGGCAGGTTGAAGTCGACCTGGGTGGTGCCACACTGCCATTCGCGGCCGATGGCGTCGCGCAGCGTGTATTCGAACTTCGGCCCGTAGAAGGCCCCCTCGCCCGGATTGATGCCGGTCTTGATGCGCCCGCCGGACTGCTGCTCGATCCGCTCAAGGACCTTCATCATCACGTCCTCGGCATGATCCCAGGCGGCATCCGAACCAACACGCTTCTCCGGCCGCGTCGACAGCTTCACCACGAATTCCTCGAAGCCGAAGTCGGCATAGACCGACAGGATCAGCTCGTTGATCCTGAGGCACTCTGCCGCCATCTGCTCCTCGGTGCAGAAGACGTGGGCATCGTCCTGGGTGAAGCCGCGCACGCGCATCAGGCCCTGCAACGCGCCCGACGGCTCATAACGGTGGACCACGCCGAACTCGGCCAGCCGCATCGGCAGGTCGCGATAGCTCTTCAGGCCGTGCTTGAAGATCATGATGTGGCCGGGGCAGTTCATCGGCTTGATGGCATAGATGCGCTCGTTGTCGTCGATCTCATCCCCGGCGGCGCGCGCCATGAACATGTTCTCGCGGAACCAGCCCCAGTGGCCCGAGGTCTCCCACAGAACCTTGTCGAGCATCTGCGGCGCATTGACCTCCTGGTAAGTCGCCGGCCAACCGCCGGCGCATGTAGTTGGTCAGGTTCTGGAACAGCGTCCAGCCCTTCGCATGCCAGAAGACGACGCCCGGCCCCTCCTCCTGGAAGTGGAAGAGGTCCATCTCGCGGCCGAGGCGGCGATGGTCGCGCTTCTCCGCCTCCTCCAGCATGTGGAGATAGGCGTCGAGCTCCTCCTTGGTGTGCCAGGCGGTGCCGTAGATGCGCGTCAGCATCGGGTTGCGTGCATCGCCGCGCCAATAGGCGCCGGCCACCTTCATCAGCTTGAAGGCGTTGCCGATCTGCCCCGTGGACGTCATGTGCGGACCGCGGCAGAGGTCGAACCAGTCGCCCTGCTTGTAGATCTTGATCTGCTGGTCTTCCGGGATCGCGTCGACCAGTTCGACCTTGAACGCCTCGCCCTTGGTCTCGAAGACGTGCTTCGTCTCGTCGCGCGACCATACCTCCTTGGTGAAGGGGGCGTTGCGCTGGACGATCTCGCGCATCTTGGCTTCGATCGCCGGCAGATCGTCGGTGGTGAAGGGCTCGTTGCGGAAGAAATCGTAATAGAAGCCGTTCTCGATCACCGGCCCGATGGTGACCTGGGTGCCGGGATAGAGCTCCTGCACGGCCTCGGCCATCACATGGGCGGCGTCGTGGCGGATGAGCTCCAGCGCGCGCGGGTCGTCACGGGTGACGATCTCGATGCGGGCGTCGGTCTCGATTGCGTCGCTGAGATCGGCGAGCTTGCCGTCCAGCGCCATCGCCACCGCCTTCTTGGCGAGCGACTTGGAAATGCCTTCGGCGACCGCGCGGCCAGTAATGCCGGGGGCGAAGTCGCGAACCGAATTGTCGGGGAAAGTCAGGTGGATCATGTTTATCTCCGGCTCACTCCCGCTGACGAGCGCGGGTAAGCGTGGTTGATAGGCAGCGGCTAGATAGAGTCTCCCCGGCCACTTTGTCCAGTGGGTACGGCCGCCAGCGCCGGTTCCGCTGCCGCACGGGCCCCGCGGCGCAGCGGCAGCATGGCGACGATCCCGACTGCCGGGCCGATGGCAAGGGCCGCCAGCACCACCGGCCAGCCGAAGGCGGCGGCCGCCAGCGGCGTCACCTGCACCGTGACGATGGTCAGGGCGAAGCCGAGCGCGGTCTGGAAGGTGAGCAGGCTGCCGGCGAGATGCGGCGGGGCGGCGTCGGCAACGATCGCCGAAAACTGGGCCGAATCCGGGATGACGGCCATTCCCCAGACGATGACCAGCACGAAGGTCAGCCACACCGGCCCGCCAAAGGTGACGGCCGTCAGCAGCGCGGCCGTCCCACTCGCCAGCATGGCCAGCATGGTGACTTCGGCCTTGCCGGCGCGGTCGCCCATCCAACCGGCGGGCACGCAGACGAAGGCGCCGAGGCCGATCGCCAGGAAGGCGGTGAGCTTGCCCAGGCTTTCGGCCGCGCTGAGTTCCATGCGCATGGCATAGGAGGCCGCCGCAGCGGTGCCCACCCACGCCCACATGGCGTAGAGCTCCCACATATGGCCGAAATAGCCGAGATAGGCCCGGCGGATGCGCCGGTTGGTCCAGGCAAGCCGGATGGCGCCGGGCTCGAAGCGCGACGCCCGCGCATGGTGCGGCCCGAGCCTGGCGGCGAGCACGGCCAGACCGCCGATCGCCGCCAGCAGCGACGTGGCAATGACGGCCGAGCGCCACGCCGTGCCGCCGAGATAGGCGGCCAGCGACGGCGAGGCCGAGCCGATGGTGAGCGCGCCGACCAGCAGCCCGACCAGCAGCCCGCGGTCGCGCTGGCCCCAGCCGACGGCGATCTTCATGCCGACCGGATAGACGCCGGCGAGGGAGGCCCCGGTGAGAAAGCGCGCCAGCACCGCCACGTTGCCGCCGATGGGCGCCAGCAGCAGCGCGGCATTGGCCAGCGCCGCCAGCACCGCCGCCCCGGCAAAGACGCGGCGCGGGTCGAGCCGGTCGGCGATGCCGCTGATCGACACGGCCAACGCCCCGACGACAAAGCCCGCCTGGACGGAACTGGAGAGCAGCGCCTGATGGACGGGGTCGATCGTCCCCTCACGCGCCATGTCGGGCAGCACCGCGGCCGAAGCGAACCACGGGCTCATGCCACACATGGCGCCGACGACCAACAGGGACAGCGATAATGCTTTGCCGCCGGTGCTCACGCCCACACGCCCCCGAACCGTGCGATGTCCGTCATCGTCGCCTCCCCCATTTCCGTCCGGCCGCCACGCGGGACATGGCAAATGGACATGAACAAGGGCGCTGAAATGGGGCGGCGCGCGCCCCGGTCAAGCGTCGCGGGCAGTGACCGGACCATATGGAATGACAGATATTGAATTTTGTCATTCGATAGTGCATGCTGCCCCGATCGCGCAACCGGAAGGAGCCCCCACCATGATCCCCCGCACCCTCGGAAAATCCGGACCCACCGTTTCCGCCCTCGGCCTCGGCTGCATGGGCATGTCGCCTGACTTCTACGGGCCCGCCGACCGCTCCGAGAGCATCGCCACCATCCACGCCGCGCTCGACGCCGGCCTCACCCTGCTCGACACTGGCGACTATTACGCCATGGGCCACAACGAGATGCTGATCGCCGAAGCGCTTCATGGCCGCGACCGCAGCAAGGTCCAGATCAGCGTCAAATACGGCGCCCAGCGCGGCCCCGACAGGGCATGGCTGGGCTACGACACGCGCCCCGCCGCCACCAAGACGGCGCTCGCTTACACGCTCCAGCGTCTCGGCACCGACTATGTCGACATCTATCGGCCCGGCCGGCTCGATCAGAACGTGCCGATCGAGGAGACGATCGGTGGCCTCGCGGACCTGGTGAAAGCCGGCTACATCCGCGCCATCGGCCTCTCCGAGGTCGGCGCCGAGACCATCCGCCGGGCTGCTGCCGTCCACCCCATCTCAGACCTGCAGATCGAATATTCGCTCATCTCCCGCGGCATCGAGGACGAGATCCTCGCCACTTGCCGCGAACTCGGCATCGGCATCACCGCCTATGGCGTGCTCGGCCGCGGGCTGATCAGCGGGCACTGGGCGAAGGGAGAAGCCAAGCCCGACGATTTCCGCAGCCACGCGCCGCGCTTCAACGCCGAGAACCTCGACCACAATCTCGCCCTGGTCGAGGCGCTGCGCACCATCGCCGCCGCCAAGGGCGCTTCGGTCGCCCAGGTCGCCATCGCCTGGGTTCTCGCCCAGGGTTCCGATATCGTGCCGCTGGTCGGCGCCCGCCGCCGCGACCGGCTCGACGAGGCGCTGGGGGCACTCGACATCGAACTCAGCGCCGGCGACCTGACCGCGATCGAGAAGGCCGTGCCCAGGAACGCCGCCGCCGGCCCCCGCTATGCGCCCGCCCAGATGGCCCACCTCGACAGCGAGCGAGGGCGCCACACGGCTCCATGACCGACACCGGCAGCCTGACGCCCGACCGCATCCTCGATGCCGCCGAAGAGACGCTGACCCGCTTCGGGCCGGCGAAGGCCACCGTGGTCGACGTCGCCCGGGCGCTCGGCGTCAGCCACGGCTCGGTCTACCGGCACTTCGCCAGCAAGGTGGCACTGCGCGATGCAGTGACCGAACGCTGGCTGGAGCGCGTCGCTGTACCGCTCGCCAAGATCGTCGCCGAGGACGGGCCGGCTGCGGAGCGCCTGCGGCGCTGGTTCGACCGGCTGATCGCCATCAAGCGGCAGAAGGCGAAGATGGAGCCGGAGCTGTTCGCCACCTACCTCGTCATCTTCGCCGAATCGCGCGATGTGGTGCGCACCCATGTCGAGCACTTGTCGGCGCAGATCGCCGCCATCATCGCCGACGGCATCGCCCGCGGCGAATTTGCCGACTGCGATCCCGTCGTGACCGGCCGCGCCGTCTTGCACGCGACCGCCCGCTTCCACGACCCGGCCCATGCCAAGGAATGGGGCGATCCCGGCATTGACGCCGCTTTCGACGGCCTGTGGGCGCTGATCCTGCGCGGCCTGGCCGTCCATGGCGATGGCGCCGAACACCCTCACCGCAAGGCGCGCAAGGCCGCCGCCGGACCTAATGCGCTTGTCGGTCACGCGCCTTATTGTCTAGACCTATCCGTCTGCACACGAACAACGCCCGCGTGGACCCCGCCATGCCTTTCCTCCCCTTCTCGCCCCAACGCTCCTTCTCCGACCTTTCCGACCGCGAGGTGCTCGCGCTTGCCATCCAGAACGAGGAGGAGGACGCGCGCATCTATCGCGACTTCGTCGAGCGCCTGCGTGCCGACTATCCCACCTCCGCCAAGATATTCGAGGAGATGGCCGATGAGGAGAACGGCCACCGCCAGATGCTCATCGACCTCTTCCGCCAGCGTTTCGGCGAGCACATCCCGCTCATCCGCCGCGAAGACATCCGCGGTTTCATCCGCCGCAAGCCGGTGTGGATGAATGAGACCTTCGACATCGACGCCATGCGCGAGCGGGCCGAATCGATGGAGGAGGAAGCCGAGAACTTCTACCGCCGCGCCGCCGCGCGCACCTCGGACGCCGCCGTGCGCAAGCTGCTCGGCGACCTCGCCGACATCGAGGCCGGCCACGAGGCCCATGCCCGGGCGCTCACCGAAGGCATTCCGCAGAAGGCACGCGACGAAGAAGGCGAGACCGCCCGGCGCAATTTCGTGCTGCGCATCGTCCAGCCCGGCCTCGTCGGCCTCATGGACGGCTCGGTGTCGACCCTGGCGCCGGTCTTCGCCGCCGCCTTCGCCACCCAGAACAGCTGGTACACGTTCCTGGTCGGCATGGCGGCCTCGGTCGGCGCCGGCATCTCGATGGGCTTTGCCGAGGCGCTCGCCGACGACGGCACGCTCTCCGGCCGCGGTCAGCCCTGGCTGCGCGGCCTTGTCACCGGGCTGATGACCACGGTCGGCGGCGTCGGCCATACGCTCCCCTATCTCATCCCCCACTTCTGGACCGCCACCATCCTCGCCGTCGTGGTCGTGTTGATCGAGCTATGGGCGATCGCCTGGGTGCGGGCGCGCTACATGGATACGCCTTTCCTGCGCGCCGCGTTCCAGATCGTCATCGGTGGCCTGCTGGTCTTCGCCACCGGGATATTGATCGGCAGCGCCTGAAGCAATTCGGGGAAAAGTGGACACCACTTTTCCGTCCGCAATTGCGTCAAGCAAAGGCACGCACGGCTCCCCTGGAAAAAGGTGAGCCGGCCCCGGGGCAGGGGCCGGCTCTCATGGACCTGATCTTGGGGACGGGGGGTGGGACGCGACCAGGTCCAGATGCAATTCTTGTGTGTTTGTCCCCCTCGCCCGCTCTACTGCAGGCTGCCCACCGCCATTCCGCTGGCATTGTCGATACCGACCCACTGGCCGCTGTCGTATTCCGACTGGCGCTTGAGGTATTCGTAGTCCGTTGCGTTCCACACCAGGACGCGCGGATTGAGGTTGTCGAGGATGAGGTCGCCGCGATCGGTGAGCACGGTCAACACCGCATGGCCGTCGCCATCCTTCTGGCGCACCACCGTGATCAGCAGCGCGCCGGTCGGCCAGCCGTCCTTGATCAGGTCGCGCCGCTTGAGCAGCACCAGGTCCTCGCAGTCGCCCTCGCCGATCTTGTCGGGATAGGCCCAATATTCCGGCACGCCGTAGATCTGCTCGTCGGTTGCCGGCTTGATGTCCGTATTGACCTCGGCATTGACCCCGACCAGCTGGTTCCACTTCTGCGGCGTCAGCCGGACGCGCGGGTCGCGCCGGGTCCTGACCGAGCACTCCGCCGAGTGGCTCTGGCAGAACTCGTAGTGCCCGATGGGCTGCGATGTCTTGCCGGTGATGTCCATCATGGCTGCCCGCGGTGATGCCGCGCTCGCTCCTGCCGCGACCAGTGCCCCACCAAGTATTACCACAGCGAACGCTAGTTTCTGTGACGCTATATGACGCATAGTACTCCCCCTGTCCCGGAAAGCACCATGCCACTAAAGCATTGAACTCAATATAAAGAAGAAACGACAAAGTAATTCAATAAGTATACAACATTGAATCAAATTGGAGGAAATGGATTAGGCGATCGGCAATCAGCCGATTCGAAAAATCCAACGCGCAAAACGAAAACGGCCGCCGGAGGGCGGCCGATCGGCGGGCGTGGAGGGAGCCCGGCGAGAGCCTCAAAAGGCTCTATAGGTTCTGTTCGAGCGAGGCGACGGTCTGCTGGGTCACGAACTCGACGGCGATGCCTTCGTCGAAGTGCCGGACGACCCGGGCGCGGATCTTGCCGGCAACGACCGGCGAGCCGATCGGCGGCTTCACCTCAATGCTGAGGGCAAGCCCCGACAGGGAGACGTCGACGATGCGGCCGCGGTATTCCCGCCCGTCCGGCAGGGTCACTGTGGTCACCGGCGTCTTCGGCGTCACGCGGTCGTGACGCCGGTCTTCGGGCAGGTTCAGTTCGTGCCGGTTGGCCAGCCACGTCAACTTGGCCGCCAGCTTGTCTTTCTTGCGCGCCGTGGCGTTGATCGACATGGCGAAACCGCCATTGAAGGTGCGCACGATCTTGCCTTCGATGCGGCCGATATGATCGACATAGGCGACCACCCGCTCGCCGAGACGGCCGACGACCGGGGTCATCACCGCCAGGCTGCCCGGCGAGACGTTCTGGGTCTGGCAGGGATATTCCCGCCGGTCCTCCAGCATGAAGCGGCCGAGCAGGTTCACGGTGACGCGCTGATAGCGCCGGCGGTCGTGATGACGCACCGGCAAGCGCTGACGAACGTTTTGAACTGCCGACGATTTCATCAGGGGGCGGCCGCTGCTCTTCAAGACGGCCTGATCTTCTTACCCCTGGGTTAATAAGCTGTAACGTTCGGCGCCGCGACGTTTACCAAGTCGGCCGGCGCATTCCGCTGGGATTGCTGCCAGAAGTCCCTAGCTCTTGCCCCCGTCGAGGACGAAAAGGTGGCCGTGTCGGCGCGACCCGGCGACCGGCAGGCGGATCGGCGGCACCGTGGCCGTCACCGCGGATTCGACCCGATCCGAGCGCCGGCGCATGAAAACCGGCGCCTCGTCCGGCCAGATCAGGCGGAGGCTGGCGATGCTCTGGCGCACGATCGGCTCGGACCCCAGCCAGTAGGGGCGCTCCATGGCGGCACAACTGCCCAGCACCCGGTCGAAGGTGGACCCGCCGTGGCGGAGCGGCAGCAGAATCAATTCGCATGGCACCTGCTGGTCGCGCGCCGTCTCGGCCACGATGGTCACCACCGCCGCGGCGCCGTCCTCGCTGACCGCGGCGGCCAGCGTCGCCATCGCGTGGCGGTCCTCGCCCGACCACAGGTCGAGCAGGTTGGTGCCCTTGATCTCCCGGCAGTAGAGAGCGCAGACGCGCGTGCCGGCCAGGCGCACGTAATAGTTGTCGCGCTCCAGCACCTCGAGGATGAACATTTCGCCGAGGATCTGCCTGATGTCGCTCGGCTCGATCGCGCTGCGTAGCGGTGCGCGCTCGCCGCCGCGCACGCGGTTCCAGTATTCGTAAAGCTCCCGCGTGGTCGCGTGTTTCATGCCATGCCGCCCCGTTTCATTGTGGCGCCCGCTCCTCCCCGGCACGTCCCCGCGCTGGACCAAAGCGTGCAGGAACGGGACGGGCTTTGTGCCCTTTTCCAGTTCCCGCCGCCTAGCTGCAGGCGCCATGCCAGCGCCGGCCGGCCAGGACCGGGAAACGGCGGCGATTCCGGCGGACAGGCCGGGTGGACCGCCGCCGGCCCACGGGAGCGGGCGGGGCC
>CAWHLP010000028.1:0-71628 GCA_963830205.1 uncultured Alphaproteobacteria bacterium
GCCGGCGGCAGCGCGCATCCACACGGCAAGCGATGCCTGGACGCCCGTCTCCTTCCAGTGGCCGACGATGACCTTGCGGCGGATGCGCAGGCGCGCGCACATGTGGCCGAACTCGCGGTCGCCGTGGGCCGACTGGTTGAGGTTCATGAAGTCCATGTCGATCGTCGACCAGGGGATGTCGCGACCGAACTGGGTGTGCAGGTGACAGAGCGGCTTGGTCAGCCGGGTCAGCCCGCCGATCCACATCTTGGCGGGGCTGAAGGTGTGCATCCAGGTCACGACGCCGATGCAGTTCGGCGTGGCGCTGGCCTCAATGAGGGTCTTCCTGATCTCATCCGGGGTGGTGACCACCGGCTTGAAGACGAGACGGATCGGCAGACCGGATTCACTCAGGCCGGCACACACCTGGCGTGCCTGAGAATCGACCTCGGCCAGCGTTTCCGGCCCATAGAGGTGTTGGCTACCGGTGACGAACCACGCCTCGAGCGGCGCGAAATCGATGGTGGCGGTAGCGGCTGGCATCCCCGAGGCTTTCGCCTGGCGGGGAGCGGCGGGTGTCTTTTTTGGTTGTGTGGACATCGGCTCGCGTTTCTTCCCAATGCATTGACAAGCATGCCTGGAGGCCTATTCATAATACAATAAGGCTAAAGCGGTTTGCCAGAGAAAATCCGCCAAACAATCGTGTCCTCCCCATGTTGCTTGCCAATCTCCGCGAAAGAGTGGTGAAAGCGAACCAGGATCTGGTCCGCGAAGGCGTCGTCAAGTTCACCTTCGGCAATGTCAGCGGCATTGCCCGCGAGGAGGGGCTGGTCGCCATCAAGCCGAGCGGCGTGCCCTATGACGAGCTGACCCCGGCGACGATCGTCGTCACCGACCTCGACGGACGGGTGGTCGACAGCAATCTCAGGCCCTCGTCCGATCTGCCCACCCACCTGGCGCTCTACAAGGCGTTCCCCAATATCGGCGGCGTCGCCCACACCCATTCGGAATTCGCCACCTCCTGGGCGCAGGCGCGGCGGCCGATCCCCTGCCTCGGCACCACCCACGGCGACTACTTCTACGGCGCCGTGCCGGTGACCGACGACATGACGGCAGAGGAAATCGCCGGCGAATACGAGAAGGAGACGGGGGTGGTGATCGTGCGCAAGTTCCGCGATCTCGACCTCGATCCCGACGAGGTTCCGGTGGTGCTGGTTGCCCATCACGGGCCGTTTGCCTGGGGCAAGGACGCCGACGATGCGGTGCACAATGCGGCTGCCCTCGAATACATCGCGCGCATGGCCTCGCACACCTTCGCCGTCAATCCGCAGGCGCAGCCGCTGTCGCGCGAACTGCACGACAAGCACTTCTTCCGCAAGCACGGTGCCGGGGCCTATTACGGGCAGCCGAAGGGCTGAAACTGGCACGACAAGAGCCGCCGCGACACCACTGCGCCTTCGATCTTTGATAGGAAGCTGCTAGCGGTTCTTTAGAAAGACTGGGAGGAACGACAGCCATGGCCATAGTGGCGGGAAGCGCACGCTCAGCGCGCGCACCGCGGTTCTCGGCTCCAGCGTCTTGCCGGTCGGTGCGGACATCAGGCAAGGGAGTTGATGAGCGATGACGCAGCAGGGCAGGGGCGCGGCCACGGCGATTGCCGAGGGCCAGACATCTCTGGGCGTTGAACTGGGGTCCACCAACATCAAGGCGTGCCTCATCGGGCCGGACCACCAGGTTCTGGCTACCGGCAACCACGTCTGGGAGAACCAGTTCGTCGACCGCCTGTGGACCTATTCCGAGGCGGCGATCTGGAGCGGCCTCCAGGCCGCCGTCGCCAGCCTGATGGCCAATGTCGAGACGCGCCACGGCGTGGCTTTGACCCGCATCGGCGCCCTGGGTTTCTCGGCGATGATGCACGGCTATCTGGCGTTCGATGCCAACGGCCGCCTGCTCGTCCCGTTCCGCACCTGGCGCAACACCAATACCGAACGCGCCGCGGCGGAGCTGACCAAGGCGCTCCGCTTCAATCTACCGCTGCGCTGGTCGGCCTCGCATCTGTATCAGGCGGTCATCGACGAGGAGCCGCACGTCGTCGATGTCGACTACATCACGACGCTCTCCGGCTATGTCCACTGGCGCCTGACGGGGCGCAAGGTGCTGGGCGTGGGCGACGCTTCGGGCATGTTCCCGATCGACCCGGCGACCCACGATTTCGACGCGCCGATGCTCAAGCGCTTCGGCGAGATGGTGGCCGCCCGCCGGCCGGGCCTCGACGCCGCCGCGCTCTTCCCCAAGGTGCTGGTTGCCGGCGAGGATGCCGGAACGCTCACCGCAGAGGGCGCCGCCCTGCTCGATCCGACCGGCAGGCTGCAACCGGGCGTGCCGGTGTGCCCGCCCGAGGGCGACGCCGGCACGGGCATGGTCGCCACCAACGCGGTCGCCCAGCGCACCGGCAATATCAGCGCCGGCACGTCGATCTTCGCCATGGTGGTGCTCGAAAAGCCCCTGACCGCGGTGCATGAGGAACTCGACATCGTCACCACGCCGGCGGGCGACCTGGTGGCGATGGTCCACTGCAACAACGGCGCCAGCGAACTTGGGACCTGGGCCGGCGTGTTCACCGAGTTTGCCAAGGCGATCGGTGCGAAGGCGGATGCCAACGCCGTCTTCGGCGCGCTGTTCGGCGCGGCGCTCGAGGGCGAAGCGGACGGTGGCGGGCTGCTCGCCTACAACTACCTTGCCGGCGAGCCGATCACCGGCCTCGACCGAGGGGCGTCCGCTGGTCGTGCGCACGCCCGGGAGCCGCCTGACGCTCGCCAACTTCATGCGCACCCAGCTTTACGCCGCCTTCGGCACGTTGAGCCTGGGCATGAACGTGCTGCACGGCGAAGGCGTGAAGCTCAATTCGATGTTCGCGCATGGCGGCATGTTTCGGACCGCGGGGGTTGCGCAGCGTCTGCTGGCGGCGGCCATCGGCGCGCCGGTGACGGTGGGCGACACGGCGAGCGAAGGCGGCGCCTGGGGCATTGCGGTGCTCGCCGAATACCTGCGCACTGGCGCGAAAGAGAGCCTCGGCGACTACCTCGGGACCCATGTGTTCGCGAGCGCCAAGCTGGACCTGGCGAAGCCGGACCCCGCCGATGTGGCCGGCTACGCCAAGTGGCTCGAGCAGTACAAGGCAGGACTGGCGATCGAGAAGGCGGCGACAGAGGCGATCAGCTAGCCGCTCCCCAATGCCGGACGGTGGCGGCGAGTTTGGCGACGTGCTACCGACCCTGATCAAGGTCGCCAGCAGGCAGGTTTCGACGTCAGTCGGGGAGATATGACATGGCCGGTCAGGGGCGCATCGGCGAGGCATTCCGCAACGCCTTCGGCGGCGAGCCGCAGGTCTACCGCGCGCCCGGCCGGGTCAACCTGATCGGCGAGCACACCGACTACAACGACGGCTTCGTGCTGCCGGCGGCGCTCGACGTGGCCACTTGGGCCGCGATTGCGCCGCGTAGCGACCGGACGCTCCGTGTCCGCTCGCTGATGAAGGGCGAAACGGTCAGCTTCGACCTCGACGAGGCGAACCCCAAGGCACGCAAGCACTGGAGCGACTATGTGCGCGGCGTCGCCTGGGTGCTGGAGACGGTCGGCGGCCATCGCCTGAAGGGCGCCGACCTGTTGATCGACAGCACGGTGCCGCTTGGCTCCGGCCTGTCCTCTTCGGCCGCGCTGGAAGTGGCGACCGGCTATGCGCTGCTCAAGAACAGCGGGCTCACGGTCGACCTGACCAGGCTGGCGCTCGCGGCCCAAAAGGCCGAGAACGACTATGTCGGTATGCGCTGCGGCATCATGGATCAGTTCATCGCCTGCCACGGCGCCGAGGGCCATGCCCTGCTCATCGACTGCCGCAGCCTCGAGCGTCGGCTGGTGCCGATCGATGCCAGCGTGCGGCTGGTGATCTCCAACACCATGGTCCACCACCAGCACGCCGCCGGCGAATACAACCTCCGCCGGCATGATTGCGAGGAGGGCGTCAGGCGCCTCTCGGCGGCGCTGCCCGGCATCAAGGCGCTGCGCGACGTGACGCTCGACCAGCTCGAGGCCCACAAGGACCTGTTGACGCCGGTGATCTATCGCCGTTGCCGCCATGTGGTGAGCGAGAACGAGCGCACGGTGCGTGCCGCCGACGCGCTTGCCGCCGGCGATGTCGCCCAGTTCGGTCGGCTGATGAACGAATCGCATGTCTCCATGCGCGACGACTTCGAGATCTCCTGCCGCGAGGTCGACGAGATGGTGGCGCTCAACCAGGCGGTCGACGGGGTCCATGGGGCGCGCATGACCGGCGGCGGTTTCGGCGGCTGCACGATCAGCCTGGTCGAGGCGGGCGCGGTGGAGGACTTCCGCCGGCGCGTGGCCAAGGGCTACGAGGCAGCCACCGGACTGAAGCCGCAGATCTTCACCTCGACGGCTGGTGCCGGCGTCGGCGAGGCCGTCTGATGCCGCCCAAGATGTCCTTCCTCGAAACCTCGTCGCATCGCCGCTTCAACCCGCTTTCCGGCGAATGGGTGCTGGTCTCGCCCCACCGCACTCAGCGGCCGTGGCAGGGCCAGACCGAGAAGACCGCCGAGCCGGCGGGGCTCGCCTACGATCCCCAGTGTTATCTCTGCCCGGGCAACCACCGCGCCCACGACGCGGTCAACCCGGCCTACGCGCACACCTTCGTCTTCGACAACGACTTTCCGGCGCTGCTCACCGGCAGCGGCGGCCGGCTCGACAATCACGGGCTGATGGTGGCGGAGGAGGAGCCGGGCGTCTGCCGGGTGATCTGCTTCTCGCCGCGTCACGACCTGACGCTGGCGCGGATGGCGGTGGCCGATATCGAGCGGGTCATCGCCGTGTGGCGCGAGCAGTACCGCGAGCTCGGCGCCATGGAGGCCATCGGCGCGGTGCAGATCTTCGAGAACCGCGGCGCCATGATGGGGGCGAGCAACCCGCACCCGCACTGCCAGGTGTGGGCGACGCGGTCGCTCCCCAACGAGATGGCCAAGGAGCTCGCCACGCAGGCCGCCTATTGGCGCCAGCACGGCTCTGCCCTGCTCATCGACTATCTGAGGCTCGAACGGGAGGCGGGCGAGCGCATCATCTTCGAGAACGAGCATTTCACCGTGCTGGTGCCGTTCTGGGCGGTGTGGCCGTTCGAGACGATGGTGCTGCCCCGGCGGCACGTCGCCTCGCTCGACGAGCTGAGGGCGGCGGAGGTAACCGCCCTTGCCGCGGCGCTCAAGGAGCTGACGACCCGCTACGACAACCTGTTCGAGACGTCGTTCCCCTATTCGATGGGCTTCCACCAGATGCCCACCGACGGCGAAGCCCACCCGGAATGGCTGCTCCACGCGCATTTCCTGCCGCCACTGCTGCGCTCGGCGACGGTGAGGAAGTTCATGGTCGGCTTCGAGCTGCTCGGCACGCCGCAGCGCGACATCACGCCGGAAGCCGCGGCCCAGCGGCTGCGTGAGGTTTCCGCCACCCACTATCGCGATCGAAGCTGAAAGGCCGGTTGGACGAAAGGCCCTTCCCCGCAGATGGGAAAGGGCCTTCCGGGTAGTGCCCCAGGCTAGTCGCGCCGGCGCAGCATCACGGCATAGACGCTCACCGAGATGGTGATCAGCAAGCCGTAGATGAACTGCGTCCAGAAGCCGGTCAGATGGACGGCGATGATGCCGGGCTCGAGCGAGGCGATGATCAGCACGCCGACGAAGGTGCCGATCATGGTGCCCTTGCCGCCGAACACCGAGGTGCCACCGATGAAGACGGCGGCGAGCGTGGTCAGCAGGTAGCCGTCGCCGGTGGTCGCCCAGAAAAAGGTGAGCTGGTTGAGGATGAAGACCACCGACAGCGCTGCCGACACGCCGACGATGACGAAGCACATGGTCTTCACGAAATCGACGCGGATGCCCATCATGCGGGCGCTCGCCTCGTTGTCGCCGATGAACAGGACGTGGCTGCCGAACGAATGGCGCTTGTAGATCAGGCCAAGCACGATGGAACCGACGACGAACCAGATGAACTGGGCGGGAATGATGCCGAAGAGCTCGCCGGTGAAGAACGGATGGATCGGGTTTGCGGTGATCTGCGAGATCGGGATGCCGTGACCCTGGGTCACGACGTTTGTCAGGCCGCGCCACAGGAACATGGTGCCGATGGTCGCCACGATCGACGGAATGCCTACCTTGGTGACGAGCAGCCCGTTCATCAGACCGATCACGGCGCCGGTCGCCAGGCAGAGGAACAGTGCGATGAGGAAGCTGTTGGTGGCGAGATAGGATGAAGCGAATACCCAGCCGGAGAAGCCGGCCGCCGAAGGGAAGCTCAGATCGATTTCGCCAAGCGTGACGATGAAGGTCGCCGACATCGCCATGAGCCCGAAGAACGGGATCGAGATCATGAACGAGCGGTAGATGTTGAAGCTGAGATAGGTTCCCGGGGCGGCGATGATGAAGACCGCGTAGAGCACCACCAGCAGCCCGATGATGCTGATCTGGAACCGGTAGGTGTGGATGAACCTCCGGCTGAACAGCGCCGGGGCGTGGGGTTGGCTTTGTGTTGTCGTGGTCACGGGTTTCAGCTCACCTTGCCGGCATGGTGCAGGGCCACCATGGTTTCGACCAGCTTGTCGCGGGTGACCTCGGACTTGAGGAAGCGCTCGGCAATGCGGCCGCGGTCGATGATGACGAAGCGATCGGCCACGTCGTAGACGTGGAAGATGTTGTGGTCGATGAAGATCGCCGATTTGCCCTGCTCGCGGATCGAGCGGGTGAAATTGAGGACGCGCTCGGTCTCGGTGATCGACAGGCCCATGGTCGGCTCGTCGAGGATGATGAGATCGGCGTCGAAATAGAGCGCTCGCGCGATCGCCACGCCCTGGCGCTCGCCACCGGAGAGGCCGCCGACTTCGCTATCGACAGTGATCGCCGACGAGGTCAGGCCCATGCGCGTGCGCATCAGGTTCTCGGTCTCGCGCCGCTGCCCGGCGAGGTCGAGGAAGCCGAGGAAGGTGGTGCGCTCGTGGCCGGCGAAGACGTTGCGCCACAGCTCCTGCTGCTCGGCCAGCGCACGCTCCTGATACACGCACTCGATACCCAGAGCGCGAGAGGAGCGCGCGTCACGGGCGCCGATGCTCTTGCCCTTGAAATAGATCTCGCCGGCGGTGGGCGTGTAGACGCCGGTGATGAGCTTGATCAGCGTCGACTTGCCGGCGCCGTTGTCGCCGATGAGGGCGACGATCTCGCCGCTGTTGATTTCCAGGTTGATGTCCCTGAGGACCTGAACATGCCCGAAGGACTTCTGAATGCCCTTCATTTCCAAAAGGGGGCCGTTGGCTGTCATCGATCAACACACATAACGTGCTGGAGGCAGGATGAGGCGGAGCGCCAGGTTTGACGCTCCGCCTCGGGTTTCTTGCTGTCGGTCGCCAGGATGCCTAGCGGACGCCTTCCTTGGCGAGAGCCGCCACCGCCGCGATGTTGTCCTTGGTGATCAGGGACGAAGCGGTGTCGATGTTCATGCCGGCGAAGCCCCACTTCGAGGTGAGGTACATCTGGATGACCGGCAGGAAGCCCTCGAGGAAGGGCTGCTGGTCCTCGACCACCGCGATGTAGCCGTCCTCGATGCCCTTGACGATCGGGGCCGAGAGGTCAAAGCCGGCGCCGCAGATCTCGCCCGGCTTCTTGTTGGCCGCCTGCAGATAGGCAGGAATGGTGGCCGTCAGAGCGCCGTGATCGGTGATGATCGCCTTGAGGTCGGGGTTGGACGCCGCGACGCTGGCGAACACCGGGATGCCCTGGGTCGAGTCGGCGTTGATGGCGTCGGAAATCTCCTGGTACACGACCTTCACGCCGGCCGCCTTCATGGCGTCCAGCACGCCCTGGGTGCGCTGGCCACGGCCGGCCTGACCGAGCAGACCCCATACGAAGGCGGTGTCGCCTTCCTTCAGGCCGCAGGCCTTCACGGCCCCGGTGCCCAGAGTCTTGCCGGCGGCGAGCAGGTCCGCAGCACCGGCATAGCCGAAGCCGTCGGCCTGATACTGGGCCAGCTTGTTGGGCAGGGGAACGTTCGAATCGGTGACGATGATGCCGGCCGCCCTGGCCTGGTCGATCAGCGGTCCAAGGGCCTCTTCGCCCGGATGCCCCATGATCGAAATGCCCGTGGGCTTGCGAGCGATCGCCTCGCTGAACTGCTGGACCATCTTCTGCGGGTTCCAGTCGGACCACACGTAGTCCACCTGGCAGCCCGTCAGGTCCGCCGCAGCCTTGGCACCGGCGTAAACAATCGAAGCAAACGGACCGCCCTCAGGTCCGCCAGGGAAGAACACGAAGTTCTTGCCGGCGCAGCTGAGGTCGGCAGCAGCATACGCGCTCGGGCTCGCCATAAAGGCGCACACGCCCGCTACTACCAGCCACTTCTTCATTACTCTCTCCCTCCAATGTGCAGGAGCAATCCTGCTCCTCTCCCGGTAGCATCATTAGTATGATGATATTTGAGGTATATCAAATCCTATCGTAGGATCAATCCACGTTGAGCGGCGGTTCCCCATCGACATAGCGGCGGACTTCCTCGGCGATCATCGCCGCCGAGCGATCGAAGGTCTGCAGCGACGCACCGGCGATGTGCGGCGTCAGGGTGACGTTGGGGAGGCGGAGCAGCGGCAGGTCCGGCGGCACCGGTTCGGCGGCGAAGGTCTCCAGCCCGGCGCCGCGGATCCTGTTGTTGGCAAGCGTTTCGTAGAGGGCGGCATAGTCGACCAGCGGCCCGCGCGCGGTGTTGATGAGATAGGCCGAGGGCTTCATCAAAGCGAGTTCGCGGCGGCCGATGAAGTCGGTCGTCTCCGCCGTCACGCAGGCGGCAGGCTGACGATATCCGCTTCGGCGAGCAGCGCGTCGAGCGCTACCGACGCCCAAGCCCCGATTACATTGGGCACTGCGCCAGAGATGTGCCGTCCCCTTGCCAATCCCACCAATGTGGAGCAAAATTACCAAAATTCGACCGCGAGGTTCGATGTTGAGAGACCTCTTTGAGCCAGTCGGGTGCGCGCTTGACCTCAACGCCGGCACCATGACCAACCAGACCGGCCGCTACACCAAGGTTTTTCGCGATCTTGAGGGGCTCTATGCGGACGGCGATGCCTTCGCCGACATGCGGCCGCAATGGGCTGATCGGCCGGTCTATGACGTCGCCGAATTTCGGCCGCGCGAGACATGCGGCGATCTCATCTTCGGCCTGACGCGCATGGTGCCGGGCAAGGTCGGCGACGAGTTCTTCATGACCCGCGGCCATATCCACCAGAACGCGGGCAGGCCGGAGATCTACTACGGCCAGAGGGGCCGCGGCGTGATGCTGCTGGAATCACCGGAAGGCGCCGTCCGCACCGTGCCGATCGGCCCGATGACCGTCTGCTACGTGCCGCCCTTCTGGATTCACCGGTCGGTCAATGTCGGCGGCGACGACCTGTTGATGCTCTTCTGCTACCCAGCCGATGCCGGTCACGACTACGGGATCATCGAGCGCTCCGGCGGCATGCGCGTGCGCATCGTCGACGACGGCAGGGGCGGGTGGCGCGAGAGCGCCAATCCGGCATGGACCCCGCGCGGCGAGGCGGCGCGCGCGGCCCTCTATCGCCGCGGCGTGCCGCCGGCGGAAAGCCGGCCGGGGCTGGCGCCGCAAGGCGTGATGAGCGGCGGATGACGCGGCGGAACGGTCGGCGGATGGCCCTCCGCGCCCAGCGCCGGCGAAAGGGAAGCTTGCGAAATTTGTCGCGCCACCCGCATCATGGGAACGAAGTCACCCCCATCGGCAGGTTTCGAGACGAGACGACGAAACCGGCAGTGATCGAGCCCTAGATGCCTCCCAAACCACGCATTTCCGACCCCATCAACGCCAGCGACAACATCCTCGAGGTGGCCCGCAAGAAGCACCACGAATTGAGGAAATCCGACCGCAAGGTGTGCGATGTGGTGCTTGCCGATCCCAAGCGCATGATCAACGCCACCGTCGCGGAAACGGCCGAATGGGCGGGCGTCAGCCAGCCGACCGTCATCCGCTTCTGCACCGCGATAGGCTGCCAGGGTTATCAGGATTTCAAGCTTCGCCTGGCCCAGAGCCTGGCGCTCGGAACCCCGGCGACCCATTCGGTGATCCTCGAAACCGACTCCGCCGCCGAGGTGGCGGAGAAGATCTTCGACTACACCATCACCAGCCTCGACTGGGTCCGCCGCCACCTGGACGTTGCGGCGATCAGCCGGGCGATCGATGTGCTGGAGAAGGCCAACCGCATCGAGTTCTTCGGCTTCGGCGCATCCGGCATCGTCGCCCGCGATGCCCAGCAGAAGTTCCCCATGTTCGGCGTTCCCTGCGGGGCGGAGAACGATTCCCATCAGCAGATCATGGTGGTCTCGCAGCTCGGCCCCGGCGATGTCGTCGTGGTGATTTCGAACACGGCTGCGACACGCTCGATCATCGAGGCGGCGGCCTCGGCGCGCGGACGCGGATGCAAGGTCATCGGCATCGTCGGCATGAACGGACCGCTGGTCGATCAGTGCGACATCGTCATCCTGGTCGAGACCCTGGAAAACACCAACATCTACACGCCGACCATCTCGCGCATCGCCGCGCTTGCCGTCATCGACACCCTGTCGACCGCGGTTGCGCTGCGCCGCGGCCCTGATCACATCGAGCGCTTCACCGAGATGAAGCGGCAACTGCGTCATCTGAGGACGACTGAACGCATCTGACCGCGCCTGCGCGCGGTCGTCGAATCCCATTGGCCGCAGGGCACGCGCGGGGTGCGCCGGCGATGCGACACGGTCGCCCGAGGCGACGCCGGAGCATCCGCGGCGATTGACGGGTCCTGTAGTTTTGCGACATTTTTGGGCAGTTCGTCATCCCCCGGGGGGTCTTCCATGCGCCCGACCGCCTCGCCGCCGCTCCCGACCGCCCTCACGCCACGCGATCTCGCCGGGCTGATCGACATCAGCGCCGTGCAATCGTCCTCCACCGAGGCCGAGGTTCGCGCGCTTGCCCGGATCGCGGTGGCGGAAGGCTTCGCCGCGGCGCATGTCCTGCCGAATTTCGTGCCGCTCCTGCGCACGCTGGTTCCGCCGGGCTGTGGCACCAGGGTCGGCGGGCCGGTCGGCTTCCCCTCCGGTGGACATACGACCCGCATCAAGGTGGCGGAGGCGGCGGCGCTCGCCGCCGACGGCGCCGAGGAACTCGACATGATGATCAATGTCGGGCGCCTGAAATCGGGCGACCGCGGCTACGTCGCCGAGGATATCCGGGCGGTCGTCGAAGCCATCGCCCCCTTGCCGCTCAAGGTCATTCTCGAGGTGGCCCTCCTCACAGACGACGAAATCCGTGATGCCTCGGCGATCATCGCCGACAGCGGCGCCGCCTTCGTCAAGACTGGGACCGGCTGGACGCCGGGGGCGACGACGATCGCAAGCCTCAGCATCATCATCGACACCGTCGCCGGCAGGGTCGCGGTCAAGGCATCGGGTGGCATCCGCGACCTCGCCACGGTCGCCGCCATGCGCCGCCTCGGCGTGACCCGTTTCGGCATCAACGCCAGGGTCGCCGTCGACCTCGTCCGCCAATGCGCCATGCTGCGCGACGGGCGCCTGGTCATCGACGCCTCGGCCGGCTGAGTTAGCGGCTGGCGATGTCGGTGTCCGTCATAGCGGTCGATCTCGGCACGGGCGGCGCGAAGGCCGGCGTGTTCCGCGATGACGGCGCCTGCATCGCCGAGCATGTCATCGCCTACGAGACGGTCTATCCCTCGGCTCTCCGCCACGAGCAGCGTCCGCAGGACTGGTGGGGTGCGACGCAGGCAAGCATCGCAGCCCTTATCGCCGCGCCGGGCGTCGATGCCGGTTCGATCACGGCGATCTCCCTGTCCGGCCAAAGCCTCGGCTGCATCCCGCTCGACGATCGGAGCGAGCCACTCATGGAGCAGGTGCCGATCTGGTCCGACGGCAGGGCGGAAGCGGAGGCAGAGGCGTTCTTCGCTTCGGTCGACAGTAGGGAATGGTACCGGACCACGGGCAACGGCTTTCCGGCGCCGCTCTACACCCTCTTCAAGATCCTCTGGCTGCGCGCTCACGAGCCGCAAGTTTTCGCGCACACGCGGACCATCATCGGCAGCAAGGACTACATCAACCTGCAGCTGACCGGCCGCATCCTCACCGACCGGTCCTATGCCTCCGGCCTCGGTGCCTACGACTTGAGGGCGCGGCGCTATTCGTCCGAACTGCTCGATGCCGCCGGGCTCGACGCCGGGTTGCTGCCGCCGATTGCGGCCTCGACCGACATCGTCGGCGAGGTTAGCCCCGATATCGCCCGTGGGCTTGGCCTGCCGCAGGGGGTCAAGGTGGTGGCCGGCGGCGTCGACAATGCCTGCATGGCGCTCGGCGCGTCGACCTTCGCGGAGGGCGATACGTTCATCGCAATGGGATCGTCGAGCTGGCTCAACGTTGCATCGGCCGAGCCGGTGCTCGACAACCTGGTGAGGCCCTACGTCTTCGACCATGTGGTGCCCGGCATGTACCTGTCGGCGACCTCGATCTTCTCCTCCGGCACCAGCCTCTCCTGGGTCCGCGACCGGCTGATGCGCGACATCGTGCGCGAGGCCGAAGCCGCCGGCCGCGACTCCTACGAGGCCGTCATGGACCTCGCGCTGACGGCGCCACGCGGGGCGCGCGGGCTGCTGTTCGTGCCGACGCTCGGCGGCGGCACCTCCTTCGAGGGCGGCCCGGCGGTCCGCGGCGGCTTCGTCGGCCTCGGGCTCCAGCATGGCCGGGCGGAGATCATGCGCGCGACGTTCGAAGGCATCGCCCTGGCGCTGCGCGTCGCGCTCGACGAGTTGCGGCGCATGCGGCCGCTCCGCGACGAGATCGTCATGGTCGGCGGTGGCGCCCGCAGCGCCGCCTGGCGGCAGATGGTCGCCGACATCCTTGACCGCACGGTCTTGAAGATGCCGATCGACCGGCAGGCCGCCGCTCTCGGTGCGGCCGCCCTCGCCTTCGTCGGCACGGGGGTCTGGCCCGATTTCTCGCCGTTGCGCGCGCTCAGCGCGGCGACCGAAAGGACCGTGCCCGACCCGACGGCGGCAGCGGTCTATGACGCGGCGCTCGCAGCCTACCGCCTTGCGGCGCGGCAGCAGCATGAGCTGTCGGCCGCGATCTCGGCTCTCCGCGACCTGTCTACGTGATCAGGCGGCCTCACGCCGGATGGGCGTCGACGACCAGGACGTCGAGCAGGTTCTCCACCGCGCGCGCCGCCGCGCGCTCGACCGATGCGGCGGTGAAGCCGCCGATGTGACTGGTCATGATCACGCGGGGATGGGCGAGAAGGGGGGAGGGCGCCGGCGGCTCGCACTCGAACACATCGGTCGCATAGGTCGCGACCCGGCCGCTTGCGAGCCCCGCCAGCATCGCGTCGGTGTCGGTGAGACCGGCACGCGCGGTGTTGACCACGACGGCGCCCCTGGCCAGCCGTGCGATCTCCCCGGCGCCGATCAATGGCTTGCCGCCGGCCGGCATCGGCGCGTGCAGGCTGAGGACGCGCGCGCCGTCGAGGACCGCCTCGAACCCGCCGCGGCGGAAGTTCGGGTGCGAGATGACATCCGCCGGCAGGAACGGATCGTAGCCGCGCACCTGCGCCCCGAGGCCGAGGCAGAAGTCGACGAAGAGCGACCCGACCGCGCCAAGGCCGATGACAGCCACCTCGGTTCCGTGGATCTCGGAGCCGATGCTGCGCGGCCATTGGCCATCGCGGATTGCCAGGTGGGTCGGCACCAGGTCGCGCAGCGCGGCCAACGTCAGCGCCAGCGCCAGTTCCGCCACGCCGCGCGCGTTTTCGCCCATGGCGCGGCGGAGCCTGATGCCGCGCGCTTCGATCGCGGCGAGGGGGAAATTGTCGATTCCCGTGCCGTTGCGCGCGATCACGCGGAGCTCGCGGGCAGCATCGATGACGGCGGGCGTGACCGGCTCGATGCCCGCCAGCCAGCCGACGCAGCCTGGCACCGCGGCGATCAGCTGGGCTTCGCTCGGCATCGCGCCTGGCGTCGGCCGGACAAGCACGAAACCTGCCTGCTTCAGTGGCTGAAGCGCCGGATGCTCGCCCGCCGACAGCGAGCGCGGCGTGACCAGGATGCGGCCGCTCATGGCGTCCGCCCGGCCGCCTCGGCCGCGATGCGGCTGATGGCATCGAAGCGCGGCCCTGAGCTGGGCATCTCGATGTCGAAGACCTCGGCAATCACCTGCGCCCAGCCGTGGATGAAGTAGGTCCAGCCGTCCTCGATCGTGAGGCGCCGGCGCGCCGCCTGGGCGCGCGCTTGGTCGAGGAAGATGAGGTCGCCGCGATAGTTGAGCTCCCAGACGATGGCATCGTCGGGAAATTCGCCGGCGACGGTGAGCGGTGAGCCGGGGGCATCCTTGCCGAGGCCGGTGGCGTTGATCACCAGCGAGCCCGGCTTGAGCGCCGCCATTACCGCGTCGTTGTCCTCCGCGCACGGCGCCAGCACGTAGTCGCAGGGTATGTCTGCGGCGATCGCCTGGTGGATGCGGCGGATATGTTCGAGTCGCGGCTTCGACCGGTTGGAGACGACGATGCGGCTCGGTCGGCCGGCGACGGATGACTTCTGCAGGAGGTGCCAGGTCAGCGCGACCGTGGAGCCGCCCGCTCCCATGGAGAAGACCTCGGCGCCGGTGCGGGTGAAGTGCTCCGCCGGCAGGAAGGCATCGAGCGACAGGCCGGAGGTGAGCGGGTCCTTGGCCTGGCAGATGAGCTTGCCGTCGCGCTTCGACAGGCAGCTCGTCTCGGCCATCAGTTCCGCATGCGGGTCGATGACGTCGAACATGTCGCGGCAGGCTGAAAAGAGGTCGAGCTTGTGGGTCGTGACCAGCGCCCCTAGCGACAGCGAATCCTCCTTGAGGAATCGAACCGCAGCGCGGTAGTTGGCGACCGTGTCGTGCGGCACTAGGTCAATTCCACGGATGGCGACATCGCCGAGGCCGAGCAGCTCCGCCCAGCGGGGAAACACCTTCATGATCGACGACTGGCCGGTGGTGACACCGATGAAATAGAACGTCGGCCTGGTCGCCGGGGCGTATGTCGTCATCTGCCCCCGATCTCGCACACCCGCAAAACCACAACACCGTGACCGGCAGGCTTGGCGAAGATATCCATGTCGTCTCCCCGTCCGACGTCCAGCGTCCGTTCCAGTCGGTGCCGCATGGACGGCAGGCAACACCGCCGACGCCTCCTGGGCTGACCCGAAGGCGCGGACTTGGTAGTTACATTACATTATCTGGAGGAAACTTACAATTGGCAGATGCCAACGCCCTCCCTTGAGAGCACCGCTTTGGGCGGGTCGCGGCGGCCCGAGTTGGCGACTGGCGGACATGCACCGACCTAGCGCGACTAGCGTGATTCGCGGCATTTTGGCCGTTGGCGAGGCTTGACCAGCACCGGCCCTGTGTCGGCCCGGCAACCATCGCTCCGCCTGCCGGGAGTTGGCGCGCCGGACCGGGCGCTGATGCCACACTATCGATATATCTGTAGGGTTACTACGAATTGGATTGATTCCGTGGACTTGCCGCGCCAAGCTGTTTGCAAAAATGGAGGCCTTGGAATGGCTCACACGCTGGCTCCATTAGTGGGCGCGTTCGTGTCCGCTCGGGCCATTTCCGCGCTGTGCTCCGCGGCCTATTCTGACGGTTTCCTCCCTGTCTGGGTCGATGTGAGCGCAGCGCGTCTCCTTGCATCGGAAGCCGATGGACTGAGGTGAATGCGGGATCTCTATCTGGCGATTGACGTCGGCACGGGCGGCCTGCGTGCAGCGCTGGTCGGACGGGACGGTCGCACCCGCGCCTTCAGCTACCGCGAGCACGAGCAGATCGTGCCGCACTTCGGCTGGTCCGAGCAGCGGCCGGCCGACTGGTGGGCCGGCACCCGCACCGCCATCCGTGAAGTGCTTGGCAAGCTGGACGATGCCGAGGCGCGCCTAGTGGCGATCTGCACCTGCGGCCAGATGCACGGGTCGGTGCTGATCGACGACGACGGCGAACTGACGCGCGAAGCGGCGCTGCTGTGGAACGACAAGCGCACGGCGCCGCAGGCCGAAGCCTGCGCCACGCGCATCTCGGCGGAACGCGCGCTCGACCTCACGGCGAACCTGCCGTCCCCTGCCTGGCCCGCCTTCAAGATCGCATGGATCGCCGAGAACGACCCTGAGGCGCTCGAGCGCAGCACGACGCTGCTGATGCCCAAGGACTGGATCAATTTCAAGCTCACCGGTGTGCGTGCCCAGGACCGCACCGAGGCCTCGCTGAGCTTCCTCATGGACTGGCGCAGTCGCGCGTGGTCGGACGAGCTGTGCGGGCTGACCGGCGTGCCCCGCCGCCTGCTGCCCGACCTGCGCAATGCCGGTGACGTCCTTGCCGGCGTCGCGCCCGACGTCGCGGCCGATCTTGGCCTGCCCGCCGGCCTGCCGGTTCTGGTCGGCGCCGGCGACTATCCCATGGCGCTTCTGGGATCGGGGGTGACACGACCCGGCATGGGTTCGGACGTCACCGGGACGTCGGCCATCATCACGCTCATGCACGATCAGCCGGTGCTCGATCCCGACGTCTCCAACGTCATCACTGCCAACGGCGTGTGGGCGGCGATGACCTTGATCGATTGCGGCGGCGACGCCGTGCGCTGGGCCCGCCGCGCCTTCCATGAGAACCAGCGCTCCTACGGCGAGGTTGCCGAGGACGCCGCGCGCGCCGAGGCAGGCGCCAACGGGCTCTTCTTCCTGCCCTATCTGTCAGGCGAGCGCGTCGGCTCTTCGCAACGCTCGCGCCCAGTTCTTCGGCCTCAAGGCCGAGCACGGCCTCCCCGACCTCCACCGCGCCGTGCTGGAAGGCGTGGCCTTTGCCGTCCGCCTCAAGCTCGACGCGCTCAAGGGCGGCAGCCGGCCCGAGCGGATCGTTGCCGCCAGCGGAGGCGCGCGATCCGATCTCTGGCTGCAGATCAAGGCGTCGATGTTCGATGTGCCTTACGTCGTGCTTGAAGAGCCCGAATGCGGCATTGTCGGTGCGGCGATGCTGATGGCGGTTGCCGCGGGCGACGCGCCAGACATCGAGACGGCGGCGGCGGAGATGGTCCATCCGAGCCGGGAAATCCTGCCCGATCCGGCCTGGACCGCGGTCTACGACCGCATGATGCCGATCTATGCCCGCCTCTATGAGCAGTCCCGGGCTCTCTACGACGACCTCGACGCGCTGTGACCGGCTGGAAGGGACCGCGGTGCCGCCGGTAGCAGCGTCATGGCTGGCCGTCCAGGTCGCTGTGCTCCTCGGAGAAGTAGTCCTGGATGCGCTCGATGTGCTGGCGCAGGAGCAGGCACAGTTGCGTGAAATCTCTCGCCACGACCGCGTCCTTGATCTGGCAATGCTCGGAGTAGGAGCGCACGGCCAGACGCTTGTTGTCCGCCAGCCGCTGCCTGAGCGCGGCAAAGCGCCAGTACACTGCCGAGAGATAGGTCGCTTCCAACATCTCGCTTTGCGCGGCCTGGAAGAAGGCGAAATGCAGTTCCGTGTCGAGTGTCTGGTAGACCGCGCTGTTTACGCTGTGGCCGACCGGCTCCATCTTCGCGACGATCTCGGTGATGCGCTCGGCGAGCGTTCCCGGATTGCGCTCAAGCCCCAGGCGGGCGGCCTCGAGTTCGAGCGCGATGCGCAGCTCGCACAGCGCCCGCACGCCATCAAGGCTCAGATCCATCACGAACACGCCGCGCTGCGGAACGATCCTGAGCAGCCCCTCCGCCTGCAGCTTGACCAGGGCAGAGCGCACCGGCGCCTTGGTGACGCCGTAGAGCTTCGACAGCTTGTCCTCGGACAGCCGCTCGCCGAAGGCGAACGTGCCGGAGACGATGTCGGCACGCAGGCGCGACAGCATGATGTCGTTCAGGCCCTCGGGGCGTTGTATCGGCGTGATGTGCCGGCGCGCCCGGCGATCGGTCAATGTGCTGGTCAAATTTACCATGGGCTCATCGGGTTCGGGTTCGCGTTCCGGCGGAGCCACAACCGAGACGAATCACGGCGCCTCGTTTGGGAACCCTGTCCTTTCTCACATCCTTCGCGCATTCGGTTCCAGCTTCGATTTCGGCGCATCGACCCCCGCTGCCGCCATCCGGCTGCGGCTGCCGGCCGTGACATGTCATCCCCGTTCGTTCCTGATGCAAGGCAAAGCCCATCGGCTCCAGCGAAAATACCAGTTTTTATATAGGGTTGCACGAACGATCTGACAGGTCAGCGGCCACGTCTGACGACTAATATGTCACATTTCAGTTGACATGACCATTTGGATCGAGTGCATTCACCGACGACAGAGGCTGGCCAGAGCCAGCGCGGAGGAAACGGAAACAGGCGGCGCCAAGCCAAGATGAATGCCTCCACGGGGCGAGCCGCCGACGCGGTGGCGGGCTCCCGGCGAGGCCGGCCGAAAGGGCACGCATGGGGCTCATGCGGCGACGTCCCGAGGCTCGGTCGTCAACGAGGCGATTGCCCACGTGAAGGAAAACGGCACGCGCCACCTCGGCGAAGCACAGGTCTCATGGCGGGCGTGACGCCGGTCGCAACGGTGCACCGCATCATCAGGCCGCAATTGAGGAGGAACTCCCTTGCTGTACAAGACGGTTCCGGCGATGCCGGACATTCGGTTCTCGGCCATCGGCTTCGGCTGCTGGTCGCTCGGCGGCGGATCCCGCTGGCGCGACTCCAGCGATGCTAAGTCGATTGCCACCATCCACCGCGCTGTCGATTGCGGCATCACTTTCTTCGACACCGCACCCGTCTATGGCTTCAGAGGATCGGAAACCCTGCTCGGCGAGGCGCTGAAAGGACGGCGCGACAAGATCACGCTCGCCAGCAAGTGCGGCCTCTTGTGGGACGACAACAAGACCATCGTCCGCTGCCTCACGCCGAGGGCCATCGTCAACGACGTCGAGGGTTCGCTGCGCCGGCTGAAGACCGACCACCTGGATCTGCTCCAGCTCCATTGGCCGGACCACAACACGCCGCTCGAACAGACCGCCCGGGCCATCGAGGACCTGCGGCGCGCCGGCAAGGTGCGCTATCTAGGCGTCACCAATTTCTCGGTGGCCGATACCGAGCGCCTGGCAAAGATGGTCCCGATCTCGTCCTATCAGGGGCTGTTCAATGCGCTCGAGCGGAACCCGAAGGGCTATCACGCCGAGATCCTGGAATACCGCACCGAAGCGGAAATCCTGCCGCTGTGCCACAAGATGGGGATCGCCTTCTTCCCCTACAGTCCCTTGTTCCAGGGGCTCCTCACTGACGACTTTCCGTTCACCGACGGCTTTCCGCCAAGCGACGTGCGCTCCGAGAATCCGAAGCTGAACGGCGAGAGCCTCGCGCGTCATCTGAAGGCAAGGGCCGGCCTGAAGGCCGTGGCCGATCGCGCCGGACTGAGCCTGACCCATCTTGCCCTCGCGTGGCTCACTAACAATCCTCCGGTGACGTCGGTCATCTGCGGTGCTCAGCACCCGGACCAGATCGCCGAGAACGCGGCGGCGGGCGACATCACGCTTTCGGACGCCGTGCGCAGCGAGGTCGAGGCGGCCGTCAGGGGCCAGGTGCTGGAAGCCGTTTGAGCCGGCTGGTCGCGCACTGACCTGGGTGGCGCCGCGCGTCGTTGCCACCCATCGGCGCGGCCGCTCATCGCGCGACCGCAAACGCCGGGTCCGCAGAGAGCGCCCCATTGCCAGCCAGCTTTGATGCCCCGGCAAATCCGGTTGCTGTGCTACGCCGCGCCCGGCACGCGGCCCATGCGGCGCTGGTGCCGGAGAGGCACCCCGGCCGTTCCGGACACGCTCTGCGACCAGGGTCGGAAGGGGGCAAATCGGGCGTCATCGTCGCGCGTACGGCCCCCGCCTATGGATAGGATCAACGCGGCGGCGCCAAAAAATGTAACATGTTGCCTTTCCGTAAATGATGTAGCATAATTACATACATGACGGCTTCAGGGCGCAACGCCCGTCACGAACATGGCACTGCCTCCGTGTGGGGATGGAAGGTCCGGCACACGAATATCTGGCGCATTTCCGCCGGCTGCGACCTTCCGTCAACGCATGTCGCAGGGTTTGTCGGCGGAATCGCCAACTGGGCCCGCTCCCGTGTCAGATGGAGCAATGATCCAGGAATGCCGTGTGTCGCACCGGCCGCAATGCCGAGGGCGAGGAAATAGTCATGCAGTTGAATGGAAAACGGGCGGTTGTAACGGGCGCGGCAAGTGGCATAGGTCGGGCGACGGCGCGAGAACTCGCCGCGGCGGGTGCCCGGGTTTTTCTGTTGGATGCCGACTCGGCCAAAGGTGAAAAAGCTTCGGCGGAAATAAAGGCCGCGGGTGGCAACAGCTCGTTTCAGAAACTCGACGTGACCAAGCCTGATGAAATCCGCCAGGTCGCAAGAGCGATACTGGCCGACGTCGGATACATTGACATCCTCGTGAACAATGCCGGCATCTGGCGGCCGGGGACCGTCGCCAGCCTGAGCGAGGCGACCTGGGATGCGGTCATCGACACCAATGTGAAGAGCGTTTTCCTTGTGTCGCAGCAGTTCGTGCCCGCGATGATCGAAAGAAAGTCCGGGGTGATCGCCAACCTGGCGTCCGTGGCCGGGATGGTCGGCGCCGCCGATGCCTCGGCCTATGCGGCGTCGAAGGGGGCCGTCATCAACCTGACGCGGAGCATGGCCCTCGATTTCGCGCCTCACAACGTTCGAGTGAACTGCGTCTGTCCCGGCATGATCGACACCGGGATGGGCGATGACGTGGTCGGCCACTACCGCCCGGATGCCGACCCCGCCGAAAGCAAAGCAACTTGGCAGCCGCTCGGACGAATTGGTTCCCCGGAAGACATAGCAAAAGCCATCCTCTACATGGTTTCGGACGAGGCGTTGTTCATGACCGGGTCAGCAGTTGTGGTCGATGGCGGGTTGACCGCTCAATAGAAGAGGAGGAGAGGTGCAGCACAGCAACTCTAGACTTCACTGATACTTGAAGTGCAGCCAACTGAATTCTGTCGCAAACTGGGAGGAAATCCAAAGTGATGAATAAGACACGCCTCATCGCCACGGTGCTCGGCGGGCTTGCGCTCGGCATTGCCGGTCTCGTTCAGGCCAGCGCTGCCGACAAGACGACCCTCGTCGTCATGATCCGTGGCCTCGATAATCCCTACCATGCCAACTACGCCGAGGGCGCCAAGGCGCTCGGCGCCAAGCTGGGCCTGCCCGTCGACGTGCTGAGCAGCGAAGGCAACAGCCAGAAGCAGTTCGCCGACCTGGCGGCCGAAATCGCCAAGACCGGCGGCAACATGGTCGTCAACGTCGACCCCAACGAAGGGCCGGACGTGGTGCCGATCGCCAAGATGCTGGAAGAGGCCGGCGTCTACTGGTTCAACTGGTGGAACAAGCCCGACGACGTCACGCCCGAGGCCTACCCGCACTGGGTAGCCCATGCTGCGTTCGACGCGGTCGAGCAGGGCTATTTCAACGCCACCGAGCTGTTCAAGACCTTCAAGACGCCGAACCAGGGCAAGATCATCGCCATCCAGGGCATGCTCTCCAACAACGCCGCCATCGGCCGCTTCAAGGGGCTGCAGAAGGCCCTGGCCGAGAATCCCGGCGTCGAGCTGGTGCAGTGGGAAGCTGCCGACTGGGACACCAACAAGGCCTATGAGGCGAGCCAAGCAGCTGCTTGCCGCTCACCCGGATGTTGATGGTGTGTGGAGCGCCAACGACAACATGGCGGTCGGCATCGTTGCGGCCCTGAAGGAAGCCGGACTGGCGGGCAAGGTGAAGACCGTCGGCACCGACGGCATCCCGGATGCCTTCGACGCCATCGCTGCCGGATACATGGCCTCGACCGAGTTCATGGACTCCCGCTATCAGGCCCAGCTCGGCCTGACCATGGCTCTGGCTGCCAAGGACGGCAAGCTCGACGTCGCCGCGATTCCTCCGGAGCATCGCTCGTTCCTGATCTCCGGCACGCACGTCACCGGCGAGAACGTCAAGACGTTCGTCGCGGAGACGCTCAACAAGATGCCCGAGTACGACCTGTCCGACTACTGGTCGGCCTGGGTCGGCCCGGCGACGTGATCGTCACGGCTGACTGATTGCCAATCGCTGGGGGGCGCCCATCCGCGCCCCCCAGCTTTCCCGAGCGCGACCCTGAGCCGACCTGGTGCCCGTGCTTCTGCGCAGTTGGAAGGATAGCCGTTCCATGAAAGACATGCAGGGCGTCGCCGACGCCACCATTGCGCGGGAATCTTCGCCGGGTGCGCTGTGGGAGGGCGCCAGACACTGGTTGCGCCGCTCCGGAATCGTGGCGCAGCTCGTTTCGCTCGCATTCATCCTCGCCATGTTCGCCTTCGGCACCCAGGGCAAGAACGTCTCCTGGACGAACATCCAGGTCGTCCTCAGCCTGGCCGCCATTCCTGCGATCCTGGCCATCGGCCTGCACCTGACGATCGTCATCGGCGGCATCGACCTTTCCCTCCAGGGAACTGTCGCGCTTTGCGCGGTCTTCGTCGGGCTGCTGAGCAAGAGCCGGTTCACCGCCAACGATGTCGGCCTGTGGATATTGCCGATCAGCATCGCCATCGGTGGGGCGGCCGGGCTGTTGACCGGCGTGCTGCACACCAAGCTCAGGATCCCGTCCTTCATCACCACGCTGGGCATGAGCTTCGTGCTCTACGGCGTCGCGGTCTACATCAACAAGTCGCAGATCATCAGCCTGCTCGACGATCGCATCCAGACGTTCATCAACGACAAGCCGCTGGGCATCGCCAACATTGTCCTGGTGGCGCTGTTCATCGCGATCATCGTGCAATATCTTCGAGGACCGGACGCGCATCGGCCGCCATCTCTATGCGGTCGGCGGCGACGAGGCCCTTTCCAAGCAGCTCGGCGTCAATGTCGACATGGTCAAGATCGTCGCCTTCGCCATCGCCGGCTGCCTCTATGGCCTCGGCGCCGTGCTGATCGTCAACCGCATGGGCACCGCCACCTCGCGCGCCGGCCTCAACCTGCTCTTTCCCGTCATCACCGCCGTGGTCGTCGGCGGCGTCTCGCTCACCGGCGGCCTCGGCGGGGCGAAGAACGCCATCCTCGGCGCCGTCATTCTTGCCGCCCTCAACAACGGCATGGTGCTCATGGCGGTCAGCCCCTATGCCCAGGCGGCGGTCAACGGCGTCGTCCTCATCGTCGCCGTGGCGCTCACCCTCGACCGCAAGAAGCTCGGCTTCATCAAGTGACGGTGGCATCCATGGAAACAGCAACGTCTCACGCTGAGGGTGTGGTCCTGGCCATGGACGGCATCACGCGGCGTTTCCCCGGCGTCACCGCGCTCGACAACGTCGGCATCGAGGTCCGCAAGAACGAGATTCTCGGCCTGGTCGGCGAGAACGGGGCGGGCAAGTCCGTCCTCACCAAGATCATGATCGGCATCTATCCGCCGGACGAGGGGCGCGTCGCGCTCAATGGCCATGAGGTCGCGCTCAGGGGCACCGCCGACGCCGCCCAGAAGGGCATCGGGGCGGTCTTCCAGGAAGGGTCGCTCATCCCCAACCTGTCGGTGATGGAGAACCTGTTCCTCTGCCACGAGGACGACTTCCTCAAGTTCGGCACCCTCTCCCGGCGCAAGATGGCGGCCGAGGCACGGCGGGTGTTGGTCCAGATCAACATGGACATCGATGTCGATGCCACGGTGTCGTCGCTGTCGCCGGCGGCCAAGCAGATGGTCGAGATCGCGCGCGTGCTCTGGCTCTCGGAGAAATATGGTGCGTCCAATCCCATCGTCATCCTCGACGAGCCGACCACCGTGCTCAACGACAGCGATCGCGACACGCTCTTCGAGATCCTGCACAAGCTGAAGGACAAGGCATCGATCATCTTCATCTCCCATCGCCTGCAGGAGGTGCTCGAGAACTGCGATCGCATCGTGATCCTGAAGGACGGCAAGAACGTCACCGACATGCCGACCGCCGGGCTGCAGACGTCCGATGTCGAGAAGCTCATGGTCGGGCACGAGTTCTCGGGCGATCGCTTCCGCGAGGACGAGCAGCGTGCGCCGGGCGAGGCGGTCGTCCTCAAGGTCGACAAGATCGCCAAGGCGGGCGCTTTCGAGCCGCTCGACTTTGAGGTTTGCGAAGGCGAGATCATCAGCCTCGTCGGCCTGGTCGGGTCGGGCAAGGAGGAGCTCTGCCGGTGCATCGCCGGGCTCGACAAGTACGATTCCGGCAGCATCACCATCAGCGGCCGGGCGCCGGGCAACGGTTCGTCGCGATCCGCCGTTCTCAACGGCATCGGCCACGTTCCGGTCGAGCGGCGGGAGGAGGGCCTCGCCCTCAACATGACCGTTGCCGACAACATCAACCAGCTCGTGCTCGACCGGCTCAAGAAGGGTGGGCTGATCAACGGCAAGCTGGAGAAGGAGCACGCCGAGAAGTGGGTCAGGGAATGTCTAGTGAAGACGCCTTCGATCTATGCGGCCTGCTCGGGTCTCAGCGGCGGCAACCAGCAGAAGGTCATCCTGTCCAAGTGGCTGAGCTCCGAGGTGCGGCTGCTCATCCTCGACCACCCGACCCGCGGCGTCGACATCGGGGCGAAGGACGAGGTCTACCGGCTCATCCGGCGCTTCGCCAAGTCCGGCATCGCGATGATCATCATGTGCGACACGCTGGAGGAGGACATCGGCCTGGCCAACCGCATCCTGGTCATGCGCGAACATCGCTTTGTCGGCGAGCTGGACGCATCGGCGGGGCACAAGCCCAATCCCCACCGCCTGATTGAAATGATCGTCTGAGAGGGCCCCCGGCGGTTTCGAGCTCACCCAAGGAGCAGGAAATTGGCAGACATATCGCCTGATAGAAGCACACAGCCGGAACAGCGGAAGTCCCTGATGACGCTGGTCGGTCAATTGAAGCCGATCCATCTCACTTTGGTGCTGATCTTAGTCGTCAGCGTGGTCATGGCCATCGGCAATAGCAATTTCCTGTCGCTGTACAACGCCAACACCATAGCGACCTTCGGCGCAATCCTGCTCATTGCGGCACTCGGACAGATGTTCGCCATTCTCATCGGCGGCATCGACCTGTCGATCGGCGGGACGATTTCTCTCGTCTCGGTGATGTTCGTCCTTCTTGTGCACAAAGCGGGGTATTGGGCCTATCCCCTGTGCCTGGTGATGGGCGTGGTTCTTGGCTACGTAAACGGACTGATCCTGACGCGGGTAAAGATCCCGTCCTTCATCGCCACGCTCGGCACGGGCGGCATCATCACGAGCCTCGCCTACCTCGTATCGCCGCGGCCGCTGAGCGCTCCGCCCGATGAGTATGGCTATTTCGACGTGGTGAACGGCTCTGTCTTCGGCTTCAGCAACGTACTCGTCTTCGGTTTCCTGACGTTCGCCATCGTATTCGCCTTCCTTCGCTTCACGCGCACCGGCCGGAACATCTATTTCGTCGGCAGCAACATCAAGATGGCGTGGATGTCGGGCACCGACATCGTCAGGACCCGCAACGTCGCCTTCATGTTCTCCGGCGCCTGTGCCGCGCTCGTCGGCATCATCATCTCGTCGATCCGCTACGGCGGCGACCCGGTCGTGGGAACCTCCTATGTGCTGAATTCCATCGCGGCGGTCGTGGTCGGCGGGACCGCGCTCACCGGCGGCACCGGTGGCGTGCTCTACGTTCTCTTCGGAACGCTGTTCTTGAGCCTGCTCGACAACGGCATGAACGTTGTTGGCATCGACCAGTATTTCCAGCAGGCTTTGCTTGGGGCGATGATAATCTTTGGAGTGGCGGTGACGTTCGACCGGAGCAAGACGCCGATCATCAAATGAGTGGTTTTTCCCCGGCGCGTTGCCTCGGAGTTCTGCCCGCCATGAGTGGGGTCCAGCGGGTTCTGCACTGCTACCTGTCTTTCGAGCACCGGTGGACCGATGCCCGCGGGGGCCGCTAGCCGGACTTCCGCTCATGGCGCATCGCGGCGGTTTGCGGATGTCCGCTTTCTGCCGCTTTTAGGGACGTCGGCCAAACCAGATAATCCGACCGACGTGCCGATGCGTCACCGCATCGGCGAGCACGTTACAAAATGTATCTTGTCGCTACCGTCCTGCCGGACCTCCATTTGAAAGCCGATGTTTCCGGCATCGTCTTTCGTCAGCCGCGAGGTAAGCTTGAGCGCAATCGGCAGGCCTTCCGTGTCGACCGGTGCGTGGATCTTCGTCGTCAGGCCTGTAAATTCGCGGGCAATAGGGCTCTGACTCACATTTGATGATTTTGGATGGCGGCTTGGTGCTGTTTTCTCAGGGGGAATCAGCACCGTGGCGAAGAGCATAAGACTGTCGTCCCTTATCCCGGCGGGATTGATCGTTGCCGGCGTGACCGAGACCGAGGGAGCGATCGTGGTATCGGCTCGCGCCGCTGCCGCCGAGCGGGCCTGTCCGCTGTGCGGGCGACTGTCGCGGCGCGTCCACAGCCGCTACCTCAGAGGGGCGGCAGATTTGCCCTATGCGGGCAAGCGGGTCGTGCTCCGGCTTGTTGCCCGGCGCTTTGTTTGTTCCGCGCCGCTCTGCCGGCGACGCATCTTCGCCGAGCGGTTCGAGGATGAGATTGTGGCCGAACGGTCGCGGCGAACCTCGCGACTGGACTGCATCGTCCATCACCTTGGTCTGGCGCTGGGTGGTCGGCCGGCCGCCGGCTTTGCCAAGCGGCTGATGGTGCCGGTGAGCAACGACACGCTGCTGCGGGTCGTACGGCGCCGAGCAGTCCTGCCGGACGAACCGCTTAACGTGGTTGGCATCGACGACTGGGCTTGGCGCAGGAACCATCGCTACGGCACGATCGTCTGCGACCTGCAGCGACGGCGGATCGTGGCTCTCCTGCCGGATCGCAAGAGCGCGGCAGTCGAGGCGTGGCTGGCCGATCATGCGGAGATCGGGATCGTCTCGCGAGACCGCGGTGGCGGTTATGGTGAGGCCACGACGAAGGTTCTGCCGCAGGCTATCCAGGTGGCGGATCGCTGGCACCTCATGGAGAATTCCAGCGCTGCCTTCCTTGACGCCGTGCGCAAGTCAATGCGGACGATCCGCACGGCCATCGGTGCCACCACGATCAATCCGGCTCTGCTCACCTGCGCCGAGAAGCTGCAATACGAGGGTTATCTTCGGCGTGAGGAGATGAATGCCGCCATCATGAAGCTCTCCGGCGAAGGGCTCCCCATCAAGGAGATCGTGCGTCGCACCGGTCACAGCCGAAAGCTGGTCCGGCAGGTGATCCGCGGCGAGAGGACCGATGTCTTCCGGATTCGGCAGAGCTCGCTTGAGGCGCATCTGCCGCTATTGGATGAGTTGTGGGGGTCGGGCTGCCGGAACGGGGGCAGAACTCTGGCGGCGGCTGCGAGCCAGAGGCTTCCGAGGCTCCCTGCGCGTCGTCGGTGAATGGGCAACGCGGCGGCGGCGGTGCGCAGAGCAAGCGAGGCAGGCGCTCCCACGCTCATCGAGGCGTGACCTCACCGATAGGTTCCACGAGATGATCCGCACGAGGGCCGCGTCTGACCTGGAGCCGTGGCTCAACGACGCCAGCACGAGCCTCATCGCGTCTTTCGCCAACGGTGTCATGCGTGATCGTGCCGCCGTCGGCGCTGCCGTTGCCGAGCCATGGTCGAACGGCCAGACCGAGGGGCAGATCACCAAGCTCAAGCTCGTCAAGCGCCAGATGCACGGGCGCGGCAAGCTCGACCTCCTTCAAGCTCGCCTTATCGGCGCCGCATGAGCCGCGCTATCATCGAAATTGCGTCAGAGCCCCTATTACGTGCCGATCTCTCCGCACGACGCCAGCGGCCCCATAAATGTCGTGGCAGGCGCACAAGTGATGATGACGGTGCCGAATTTCTATCGCCTCGAGACCAGCCGGTACGATCTCACCCAGTACGACATGTATCTCGAAAAGCCGCTGGACAATTCCGGCGGGTCGCTGAAGCTGACGTCCGCCCCCGGTCTCGGCATCACCATGAACGTCGATACCTTGCGCGCCAATGTGGTGGAGGGATACGGCGACATATGATGGCAGCCCGCTCGGCAACGCGTGGCGATTGGTCAAGCCTGCGCGATGGCTGTCGAGCGGCAACCGCCATCGTCCACGCTCAGTCCATGGCCACCTACTGGGCGCTAGCTGGCGCAAGCCACAGCGCCGTGTCACCGGGAAACGTCCATGAAGATCACTGACATCAGATGCGCCGTCATCGGCAAGAACCCCATCGTCCGCATCGTCACGGACGAAGGCATCAGCGGTTATGGCGAGGCGGAGCAGTACAAGCCCTATCTCAAGCCCTTCGTGCTGCACTTCCGCGAAGGCCTGATCGGCATGGATCCGACCGACGTCGAACGCTGCATGATGCGCATTCGTCAGCGCGGCTCGTTCAAGCCGTGGGGCGCCGCGGTCAGCATCATCGAGCATGCTCTGTGGGACCTCGCCGGCAAGGCGGCCGGCGTGCCGGTCTACAAGCTCCTCGGCGGCAAGGTCCGCGACAAGGTACGGGTCTACAACGGCGCCCGCCGGCGGCCGTACAAGGCGTACAATCCGGAGGATTTCGCCGAGGACGCCAAGTGGATGAAGTCGCTGCCGGAGAAGTTCTCCTTCGTGAAGATGGGCATCGCCTTCCACAGCGGCATGAAGCGCGAGATCCCCAACATGTATTTCGGCGAGCCGGATCACAGCCCCTATCACGGGGCGCTCGATTCCGGCCTGATGACCGAGAAGGGCATGAAGCACATTATCGCCTGCGTTGAGGCGGTGAAGGAGGTGCTCGGCGACGAGGTGGGGCTGGCGCTCGACTGCGGCCCCGGCTGGACGGTGCCGGACGCGATCCGCTTCGCGCGCGCGGTCGAACATCTCAACGTCATGTGGCTGGAAGACCTCATCACCGGCGACTACGTGCCCTACGTCAATCCGGACGTGATCCGCGAGGTGACGCGGGCCACGTCGACGCCGATCCACACCGGCGAACAGATCTACCTCCGCCAGAACTTCAAGCAGCTCATCGAGAGCCACGCGGTCAACATCGTCGGGCCCGATCCGGCGGATGTCGGCGGCCTGGCGGAGATCAAGTGGATCGCCGAATACGCCAATCTGCACGGCATCCTGATGGCCCCGCACGGCACCGGCAACGGCGTGCTCGGCCTTGCGGCGCTGGTCCAGGTATCGGCGACGATGCCGCTCAACTTCATCGCCTTCGAGTACCCGGTCGGCAATCCGGACTGGTGGTATGACATCGTTGACGGCCTGCCCAACCCAATCGTCAAGGACGGGATGATCGACGTGTTCGAACGTCCGGGCATGGGCGTCGACCTGATCCCGGAAGCAGCAAAGCGCTATTTGAGCCCCGAAGACGCCAACTTCTTCGACGACTGAGAATCAAAGATGCCCGTTTCGCCCGGCCCGGCTTCCTAAAGGGGCTGGCCGGGCGCGCGGCACTCGTCCATCCGCTGCCGGGCAGATTGGAGGTGAACGCGCAGCCTCGTTCGTCATTGCACGGTCGACGGTAATCTCGGCCGCAGCAGGTCGGCCCGCGCGAGTCAGGAGACGTTCATGAGGATCGCCCTCACTGGCGGGAGGGGCCAAATCGGGCAGGTCGTTGCTGGGCTTGCCGCTGCTCGCGGCGACACTGTGGTTAGCATCGACCGGATGCCACCGCCGGAACGAGCCGACGGGCAGCGCGTCGACTTCGTCGAAGCCGACGTCACGGACTATGATTTGCTTTTGAGGGCCTTCGAGGGGTGCGATGCCGTAATCCACCTGGCGGCGATCCCGGCGCCCTTCAGGCAGCCGGACCACGTCGTGCACAACACCAATGTTGTCGGCAGCTACAACACTCTGCGCGCCGCCGTTGAACAAGACATTACGCGCATCTGCCAAGCCTCGAGCGTCAACGCCATCGGGCTCTCCTTCAGCCGGGCGCCGCATTTCGACTACTTCCCCATTGACGAGACGCATCCGAACCATTGTGAGGAGCCCTACGGCCTATCCAAATGGATCTGCGAACAGCAGGCCGACAGCCTGGCGCGCCGCTACGACGCGGTTCGCATCGCCAGCTTGCGCTTCCATCTGGTGACCAGCGCCCGGGCGGATGCCGCCGCACTGTACAGCGCCCCCAACCAGGAGAAGCACCTTTGGGCCTACACGCTTTATGAATCGGCGGCGCGGGCCTGTCTGCTTGGCCTGGAAGGGCGGTTCGAAGGCCACGAAGCGTTCTACATCGCGGCGCCCGACACGACCAACGACACGCCGAGCCTCGAACTTGCGGGCCGCCATTTCCCTGATGTGCCTATCCGGGGCGATCTCAGCGGCCATCGAAGCTTCTTCAACTCGGCCAAGGCCGAACACCTCCTCGGCTGGGTCCATGGCGCTGATCCGCCGTCAGGCAATCCCGCAACTGTCACCCGCGCTTCAAGTGCTCATGGCCAATCGTGATTTGATCCCGGCACAAAACGGCGCGAAATAGCCAGGATATCCAAGCCCAATCTGTTAGCCAAAACCTTGAAAACCGATGAAACGGCGAGTCCGTCGAACGACTCGCTGAAACACGTTCAGTCCGCTCGATGGGGCCGTGGCAGAGGCGCGCTTCTGCGCATCACACGGATGACCCTGCGCCATCCCTGGCAGGTGACGGCAGCCATTGCGGCGACCTTCGTCGCGGCCTCCCTCCAGCTCGCGATTCCGCGCCTTCTCGGCAAGGCCGTGGACCAGACCCAAGACGTCCTCACCGCCGCCGCTGGCGCCGAATCTGGTCTGCTGCGGACGGCGCTCATCCTGCTCGCCATCAGTGTGGCGCGCGGCATCTTCACCATGCTGCAAAACTACTACGGCGAAGCCGTGGGCCACCACACGGGCTACGAACTGCGCCTCGCCTATTACGAGAAGCTGCAGCGCCTTTCGTTCGGATTCCACGACCGGATCCACACTGGCGACCTGATCACGCTCGGTATCCTGGATATCGACGGCGTTCGCATGTTCTTCTCCACCGGCCTCGTGCGCCTGGTGCTTCTGGCGGTCCTGATAGGGGTCGGCGCCTACATGCTCATCAGCACCGACATGGTTCTTGGCCTGATCAGCCTCAGCTTCGTGCCCTTCGTCGCATGGCGCTCTTCCGTGACGCAGCTCCGCCTGCGGGCCACCTGGCTCGCCCTGCAGGAGCGACTGGCGGTGGTCAGCCGCATCATGGACGAGAACCTCGGCGGCATCCGGGTGGTTCGCGCCTTCGCGGCGCAGGAACACGAACTGGGCAAGTTCGATCGGGCTTCGGAGAACGCTCTCGAACTTGCCCACAGACGCACCAGAATTCGGGTGATCAATACCAGCGCGATGAACTTCTCGTTCTTCCTGGCGATGGGGCTGGTCCTGTGGGCCGGCGGCAACCAGGTGATCGAAGGCACGATCAGTGTCGGCACCCTCGCCTCGTTCCTGACCTTCATGACAATCCTGCAGATGCCGGTGCGCCAGCTCGGCCTTCTGGTCAATTCCTTCGCGCGCGCCTCGACCTGCGGCGCACGCCTGTTCGATCTGCTCGATCTCGACGTGACGGTCCACGACGAGCCGGACGCTGCCCCCCTCACCGTGAACGACGGCACGCTGCGCTTCGATCATGTCGATTTTCACTATCCTGGCATGCCCGACCACGAGGTATTGCGTGACGTCAGCTTCGAGGCGAAGCGTGGCGAGACCATCGGCATCGTTGGTCCGCCCGGCAGCGGAAAATCGACGCTGGCGCACCTGATTCCGCGCTTCTACGACGTCACCGGCGGGCGCATCACCCTCGGCGGGCAGGACATCGGCAAGGTGACGCTGGGATCGCTGCGCCAGGCCGTCGCCATCGTGCAGCAGGATTCATTCCTGTTCACCACGACGATCGAGAACAACATCGTCTACGGCGATCCTTGGGCGAAGGAGCAGCGCATTGAGCGCGCAAGCGAATATGCCCAGTTGCACAACTACGTCATGAGCCTGCCGATGGGGTATGGCACCGTGGTCGGCGAGCGCGGCGTGTCGCTGTCCGGCGGCCAGCGCCAGCGCCTGTCGATCGCGCGCATCCTCATGCTGCGTCCTTCGGTTATGATCTTCGACGATTCGACCGCGGCGATCGACGCCGGCACGGAACGCCGCATCCGCAGTTCCATCCGCCGCTTCGCCCGGGATCGAGTAACCATCGTCATATCCCACCGGCTGAGCTCGCTGATGCACGCCGACAAGATCCTTTTCATTGAGGACGGGCGGATCGTCGAAAGCGGCACACACGATGAACTCCTTGCGCTCTGCGGACGCTACCGGGCACTGTACGACCTGCAGGTCAATCCGGGCGACAACGTCATTCGCGTTGGGGTAGCGGTCGCATGACCGACCACCAGATGGACCAGCACAACAGCGAGGACCGCACGCGGCGGCCACCGCGCGCCGTGGTGGGGTCGTATCAGTCGGAAGAAGAGATCTTCGGTAAGTTCTTCGACGGCCGCGTCGTGCGGCGCATCTGGAAGTTCGTACGACCCTATCGGTCGCAGATCATCATCGCCGTGGCGGCCGTGCTGGCCTTCACCCTGTCGCAGATCGCCCTGCCGCTGATCATCCGCTATGCGATCGACCATGGCATGGCGGCCGGTGGCGGGGGACGCAACGTTCTAAACCTGGCCGCCGCCGCCTTCGTCCTGATCATCCTGGTCAACTACGGCGCCAGCTATGTGCAGGAAATAGTCGTCGGCCGCGTCGCGGAGGGCGTGCTCTTCGACATGCGCCGCGCCATGTATTCCCATCTGCAGCGCGTCTCCCTTTCCTTCATGGACAAGACCGAAGTCGGCCGGCTGATGTCGCGCCTGCAGGGCGACGTCAATTCCATGCAGGAGTTCCTCGAAACGTCGGTGCTCTCGGTCGGCGACATCGTTCTCCTCTTCGGCATCATCTCGGTACTGCTCTGGCTCGACCCCCTGCTCGGCGCGCTCACCCTGTCGGTCATGCCGGTGCTGTTCATCGTGCGCATCTGGTGGCTGCCGCGCGCGCGCACAGCCTTCATGGCGGCGCATGAGACCAATTCCGCGACCAACGGCGCGCTGGCGGAAGGCATCCACGGCGTGCGCACCGTGCAAAGCATGAACCGCCAGCGCGTAAACTTCGATCTCTACGACGAGAAGGCGCACGCCAACCTGCTGACCCATCAGCGCGCGGCGCGCTATGCGCAGATCATGGTGCCGATCGTCGACACGTTGAGCGGCACGGCCATGGCGGTCGTCATCATCGTCGGCGGCGGCCTGGTCATCAGGCACACGCTCGATGTCGGCGTCATGATTGCCTACCTGTTTTATATCCAGCGCTTCTTCGACCCCATCCGTTCGCTCACCATGCAATACAGCGTCATGCAGCGGGCCATGGCCTCCGGCCGCCGCATCGCCGAGGTGCTCGAAGTCGCCGTCGACGTAAAGGACAAGGACGATGCCGCATCGCTGACGCCTGACACGGACGGCTCGGTCGAATTCCGCCATGTCACCTTCGGCTATCGGCAGCGACCAGCCGGTGCTGAAGGATGTCACCTTCCGGGTGGAGCCCGGCGAGACGGTGGCGCTGGTCGGGCCGACGGGCTCGGGCAAGAGCAGCGCCATGGCGCTTGTCCACCGGTTCTATGACGTCTGGCAGGGCCAGGTATTGATCGGGGGGTGCGACGTGCGTGACCTGACCCAGAAATCCCTCGGCGAGAACGTCGCAATGGTGCTGCAGGAACCGTTTCTCTTCTCCGGTTCGGTATTTGAGAACATACGTTACCGGACCGGCTCGGCCACTCGCGACGACGTGGTCCGCGCCGCTAAGGCAGTAGGCGCGCACGACTTCATCGTGCGTCTGCCGGAAGGCTACGACACTGTACTGGAGCAGCGCGGTGGCAGTCTTTCGCTTGGTCAACGGCAGCTCGTCAGCTTCGCTCGAGCGCTCGTCGCCGATGCCAAGATCCTGGTGCTCGATGAGGCAACCGCCAACATCGACAGCTACACTGAAATGCTGATCCAAAAGGCGTTAGCACGGCTCTTGGAGGGCCGCACCGGGCTGGTTATTGCCCATCGCCTCGCCACGATCCGAAATGCGGACCGAATCTTTGTACTGCAGAACGGCGAGATCATCGAGAAGGGCACGCACAACACTGATGAGCGCTGATGGCCTTTATGCGCAACTCTACACGATGAATTACGCCTCATTCGACGATCTCACCAGCGACGAGCCGCTGCCCGCAGCAGCAGTGGGCATCGCCACCTGAGCGCCCGTCGTCAGAGTTTTTGGGAAGCGAGGGGGCTGGTGTGATTTGCAGCACCGACTTCTGCGGGCTCAACGACCACGGCAGCCGAGCGAAGGCGCGGAAGGAGGCCGAGTCCTCAAGATGGAACGCCAGCTCCTGGCAGGTCAGTTGTCGGTGCTGCTTGAGGAATGCGCAACGCAACACTGCTTCGGCCGGCGGGCCCTGCCGCCCGGTGGCCTTGACCCCGATCCCGAACCAGGTCTTGCGCCACCGAGCCAAGCAGATTGCGATGCTCACCCAACCATCGCGACATCGCTTTCAACTCGCGGCCGATCGCGTGCGTGGCGAAAACATCGAACATGCTGGCTTGGACGGTGCGTTCTTGGCGCATTGTCGGCTCGGGCGGTAGCAGGGCTCTGGACTCAGTGGCATGATCCAAACGACCTGAAAGCGCCGCGTCTTGCCCGCGCAAATCTAAGATTTCAACCAATAAAATCAACCAGTTCCCGTTTGTGGACCGAAACTAGCTAGACCTTTGGCCGGCCAAACCACAATCGTTCCAAAGTAACTGCATGCTCATCCGAGACGCGCGCAAGGCGGAGCTGGAACCGCGATCGGCTGACAAGCCGGGCCCGCGCGGCCCGGCTCAAGGCGAGCGACAAGCGACGGACTTGCCGCTAGACTGGAAACATTCCAATCGCCGCTCACCGCGGCGCGCACGTTCAAAGAGACCCTCCCCGGCGCGCCGAAATGGCGCGTCCGAAGCATTCGCAGGAGAAATCCCCATGGCCCACATCAAGCCCAAGGGTTCGTTCGTCGCCCTCATCACACCGATGAACGACGACGGCTCGATCGACTACGAGGGCTTCCGCAGCCTCCTGCAATGGCACGAGGAAAACGGCACGGAAGCGGTGCTGTTCATGGGCTCGACCGGAGAGGTGTCGATGCTCTCGCCCGAGGAGCGCCGCGAGATCATCAGCCGCACGGCGCGGATGAAGACCGGCAAGATGCTGTTCTATTACGGCTGCACCGGCAACAATACGGCCACTACCGTCGACCATGTCCGCTATGCCAAGGCGGAAGGCGCGGACGGGGCCATCATCGCGGCACCCGCCTACATCTGCGCCGACAACGACGCGATCGTCGACTATGCGCAGGAGGTCTGCGACGCCGAGGATTTCCCGATCGGCTTCTACAACAACCCGCCGCGCGTGAAGACCGACCTGCACTGGACCGACATTCTCAAGCTCGCCAAGCACCCCAACATGGTGGTGCTGAAGGAATCGACCACGCGCGTCGGCCAGGTCGCCCAGGTCTGCGCAGCCAAGCCGGACATGGCGATCATGTGCTGCTGCTCGCCTAACCTCGGACTGGTCATCCCGACGATGGCGCTGGGCGGCGACGGCACCGCCAACATGACCGGCAATCTCATCCCGCGCGAAATGGCCGTGATCTCCAAGAAGTGGCAGACGGGCGAGGATGCGTTCGCCTGCCGCGAAGCCTGGCTGACCAACCTGCCGATGCTCCATTTCGTCTATTCGGCGATCAACCCGGTGGCGGTGAAGAGCCTGATGCGGGTTCTCGGCATGCCGTCCGGTCCCTTGCGCAAGCCGCTCAAGCCGATCGACGGCGCCAGGCTGCAGGCCGGCATCGATGCCTTCGAGCAGCTCGGCCTGCCGCAGCGCTACGGCTTCAAGGTCGATCTCGCCGTCGCGGCCGAGTGAGCGCCGGCGGCCGCAGGCTGACCGCGGCACGCCGGCGCCCTGAAGAAGGCGCCTCCGGTAGAGCCGCCTCGCCCATTTCGGCAGCGCCGCGCGAGGCGCGCGGCGACGCGGACAGCACTGCTCGCCGCAGGCATTTCTCGTACCGGAACGATCCCCTCCGGCACCGGCCCGACAACATCGATAACCACAAGGCGGCCACCGCGATCGGCATACCGGCTTGACTAAAGCTCAGTATACTGTATTCAATTTTGCACGGGCCAAATCCATCCGGCGAAGAGGAGCCACCGATGAGTCTGACGCTGACAAAACCTTTGAATCCCGATGAGTTGCGGACCGCTCTGGAGAACGCCATCAAAGGCAAGAGCGCCAACAAGGCTCCCTTCAGCATCGCCTGGGCGAGCGGCAAGCTGAGCCGCGACCACCTCGCCCGCTGGGCCGAGAATCACTATCACTACGTCGGGCCGTTTGCCGACTATCTCGCCTGCATCTACTCGCGCATGCCCGACACCTATGTCGAGGCCAAGGACTTCCTCCTGCAGAACATGTACGAGGAAGAGATCGGCGGCGACCGCCACACCGATCTGCTCATCCGCTTCGCCGAGGCATGCGGTACCACCCGCGAGCGCGTCGAGGACCCCGACAACATGACCGCCACCACGCGCGGGTTGCAGAGCTGGTGCTATGCGGTGGCCATGCGCGAGGACCCGATCGTCGCCGTCGCCGGCCTCGTTGTCGGCCTCGAGTTGCAGGTACCGTCGATCTACCGCAAGCAGACGCCGACGCTGCGCGACAAGTACGGCTTCTCCGACGAGGAGGTGGAGTTCTTCGACCTCCACATCGTCTCCGACGAGATCCACGGCGAGCGCGGCTACCAGATCGTTCTGGAGCATGCCCGCACCGTCGAACTGCAGCAGCGCTGCCTGAAGATCTGCGAAATCGGCGCCCAGATGCGCCTGCTCTACACCACGGCGCTCTATCACGACTACGTTGCCAACGACATTCCGCTGGCGGAACTGATGAGCGTCGAGAAGCAGGTGCCGCAGGACGAGCGCCAGCTGCTGCAGGCCTGATCTGTGCCGTTTGTCACCGTCCGCAAGGGGGACAACGTCTATCGCGACGAGGTCAAACCCAACACCAACCTCGTCGTGCGGGCGGGCATCCGCCAGTTCCCCTATCCGAACTTCAAGTACCGCTGCGGCATGGGGAAATGCGCCACCTGCGCCTGCCGGATCATCAGCGGGGGCGAGCACCTGCCCGCCCCCAACTGGAAGGAGAAGAAGATACTCGGTGACAAGCTCGACGAAGGCTATCGCCTCGGCTGCCAGCTATGGATCACCGACGATATCGAACTCACCCAGGACGTCTCTGCCGAGGTCGCGGCCCTGGTTGAGATTCTGGACTATCGCGGACCGGGCGCAAAGTGAGGTGACGCCATGTATGTGCTGCTGACCACCAAGCCGGGGGAATTCAAGACCGTGGTGACGCCGGGCCTCTCCCCGGTCGAGAGCTACGACTACATCTTCTACGGCCGCAAGCGCGCCAATTTCACCATCGCCGAACTCGAAGGGCCGACGCGCATCCGCATCATCGAGGATGAGCCGCCGCAGATCGTCAACGACGTCCCCTCGAAGCTCTTCGAGAAGTTCGAGACGATCGACGCGGCGCGCGCCGAGCTGAAGACGCTGACCACCTACGGCACCATGGATATCAAGCTGCAAAAGGTCTAGCCGCGCCGACCGGCCTTGAACGGCCCGAAAGCGTGGGGAAGAGCCCCTGAGCCTCTATCGGTAGCGATGATCTCGATCACCTTCCTCACCAACGGCGGCAAGATTGTCAGCGTGCCGGAGAACAGCAACCTGCTGCGCGTGTCGCTGCGCCAGCAGGGCGGCATCCCGTTCAAATGCGGCGCCGGCATCTGCGGCACCTGCCGGTGCAAGATCGAAAGCGGCATCGAGCACACCGACAAGGTGAAGCAGAAGGAGCGCAAGCACCTCACCGACGCCGACATCACCGCTGGATACCGCATGGCGTGCCAGACCTTCATCGAGAATGGCGACGTCAGCGTCTCGTGGATTCCGCTCGCCGAGCGCAAGTCCACGCCGCATGCCTCGACCGGCGCGCCCAAGACGCCGGAGACAGGGTCGCCGACCACACGGCCGGCCCCCTCGCCTGCGCCCGAGGCGGCTCAGCCGGTATCGGCGGCCGCCTCGGTTTCGCCGCCGGAAAGCACCCCCACCAAGCACGAGCAGCCCATGTCGCCGAGCAACTTCAACTACATCGGCGGCCAGTGGCAGCCTGCCGCCGATGCCGCGACCTTCGAGGACCGCAATCCTGCCGACGATCGCGATCTCATCGCCACGTTCCCCGATTCCGGCAGCGGCGACGTCGCCGCCGCGGTGGACGCCCTCAAGGCGGCATGGCCCGGCTGGTGGACCGCTTCGCCCGAGGTCAGGGCCGACGTCCTGTTCAAGGCGGCCGACATCATGGCGCGGCGCGCCGACGAGATCGCCGAGGAGCTGACCCGCGAGGAGGGCAAGACGCGCACCGAGGCGCGCGCCGAGGCGCGGCGCATCGCCGCCAACTTCCGCCTCTATGCCGGCGAGGCGCTGCGCCTCAACGGCGAGACCTACCCGAGCGAGGGCAGCCAGATCGTGCTGTCGCTGCGCGAGCCGGTCGGCGTGGTCGCGGTCATCACGCCGTGGAACTTCCCGCTGTCGATGGCGGCGCGCAAGATCGCCCCGGCGCTCGCCGCCGGCAACGCCGTCCTCTTCAAGCCGTCCGAGATCACCCCGCTGATGGGCCAGCGGCTGGTCGAGGTGCTGCTCGAGGCCGGGCTGCCGGCCAACGTCATCGCGCTGGTCCACGGGCGCGGCGCCAAGGTCGGCCAGGCGATCACGGCGAGCGCCATCGACGGCCTCACCTTCACCGGATCGTTCGGCGTCGGGCGCCAGATCGCCGCCGCGGTCTCCACCGACGTCCGCGTCCAGCTCGAGATGGGCGGCAAGAACGCGACGGTGGTGCTCGCCGATGCGGATGTCGACAAGGCCGTCGCCATCATCGAGCGCGGCGCCTTCGGCCTCACCGGACAGGCGTGCACCGGCACCAGCCGCGTGCTGGTCGCCCGTTCCCTTTACGGCGAGGTCGTCGCCAGGCTCGCGGCCGCGGCGAGCAAGATCAAGGTCGGGCCGGGCGGCGAGGACGGCGTGCGCATGGGGCCGCTGGCGACGCCAGCGCAATACGACAAGGTCCGCTCCTACGTCGAGATCGCGCGCGAAGAAGGCAGCCGCGTCGATGTCGGCGGCGAGTTCCTGCGCGGCAATGGCGATGCGCGCCTGGCCAACGGCTATTTCATGTCGCCGGCTGTCATCTCCGAGGTGCCCGCGGCGAGCCGCCTGCTGCGCGAGGAGATCTTCGGGCCGGTGGTGGCGGTCCGCGCCGTCGAGGGCCCCGAAGAGGCGCTGGCCATCGCCGACGAGACCGAGTACGGCCTCGCCTTGTCGCTGGTCACCAACGACCTCGCCGCCGTCATCCGTTTCGCCCGCGGCACCCGCCACGGCGTCGTCAAGGTCAACGCCCCCACGACCGGCGTCTCGCTCAATGCCCCCTTCGGCGGCTTCAAGCATTCGAGCAACCAGGCCGCCAAGGAACAGGGCGGCGCCAACGTCATGGACTTCTACACCCGCATCAAGACCGTCTACCTCGGCATGTGACCCGTGACAGTGCTGGACACGATACTGCCCGGGGGGCTGCTCTCTCCGAGTACCGCCGCCATCGCCGGATTGATCTTCATCGCCGCGCTGCTGCAAGGCATCAGCGGCCTCGGCTTCGCCATGGTGTCGGCGCCGATCGCGGTCCTCTATTTCCCTGAGCTGGTTCCCGGCCCCCTGCTCTTCCTCGGCGCCGGCCTGGCGCTGCTCGGCGTGATGCGCGAGTTCCGCTTCATCCACTGGTCTTCGGCGGGCGTGCTGATGTCGGGCCGGGTGATCGGCAACCTGGTCGCGGTGCTTACCCTGTCGATCATGCCGACGACGCTGTTCTCGGTGGTGTTCGCGATCCTCATCCTGGCCGGCGTCGGCCTGAGCTATGCCGGCTGGCGCATCGAGGCCTCGGTGCCCAACATGGTCGCGGCCGGGGTCGCCTCCGGCCTCATGGGCACGATCACCTCGTCCGGCGCCCCGCCTTACGCCATCGTCATGCAGCACGTTGCACCGGACCGCATGCGCGGAACGCTCTCCAGCGTGTTCTTCGCCGGCGCCCTGCTGTCGCTGGTGATGCTCACCTTCGTCGGCCGCTTCACCATCCATCAGTTCTGGATGGGCGTCGTCCTGCTGCCGGTGATGGCCGTCGGCTTCCTGGCATCGACCCCGCTCAACCGCGTGGCGCCGCGCGCCGCGCTCCGCCAGTTCCTGCTCGCCCTCTCAGGCGTAGGCGCGCTCGGCGTCCTGGCGCGCGTCTGGCTCGCCGGCTGAACCGCGAAAGGGGAACGTCCGTGCTCCACATCACCGACGCCATGGTCGCCGAAGCCGTGAGCATCGCCGACACGCAGCAGGTGCTGCTCGAGGCCTTCCGCAGCTTCGGTTCGGGCAATGCCGCCATGCAGCAACGCATCCGCACCGAGGCCGCCGGCGTCAAGCTGTCGACGCTCGGCGCCGTCATCCCGGAACAGGGCTATGTCGGCGCCAAGGTCTACACCACCATCGCCGGTCAGTTTCAGTTCGTCATCGTCCTGTTTTCCGCGGCCGACGGGCGGCCGCTTGCCTCGCTCGAGGCGAACGCGATCACGCGCCTGAGGACGGCGGCCTGCTCGGTCATCGCGTCGCGCTACCTGGCGCGCCCGGATTCGCGCGTGCTCGCCCTGTTCGGCACCGGCGTCCAGGGCCGCGCCCACGCGCTGCAGATGGCAGGCGCCTACAAGCTCAGCGACATCCTCGTCTGCCCGTTTGACGACCCGCGCGACATGGCAGAGCGGATCGCGGCCGAAACCGGCGTGGCCGCCCGCTTCGCCCCAGCCAAGGAGGCGCTCGAAGGCGCCGACATCGTGGTCACCGCATCGCGCGCCACCACGGCGCTGTTTTCCGGCGACATGCTGCGGCCGGGGACCTTCGTCGCCGCTGTCGGCTCGAGCCTGCCGCACACGCGCGAACTGGATGACACCGCGCTCGGCCGCGCCTCGCGCATCGCCGTCGAATGGCGCCAGCAGGCGCTGCGCGAAGCCGGCGATCTGGCGCTCGCCAGCCCGGCGGCCCTGCCGCCCGACAAGATCGTCGAGCTCGGCGAGCTGGTCGCCGGCACCGCGCGTGGCCGGCAGAGCGACAACGAGATCACCATCTACAAGACGGTCGGCGTCGGGCTCGAGGATATCGCCGTCGCTGGCCTGGCCTACGCCCGCATCACCGGCGACAGCGGCGGCGCCTGACGGCGCTCACGGCTCCTGCGCGATCTGTGCGGCATTGTAGACGTGGCGGGTGGCGAGCAGCGCCGCCAGTTCCGCATCGCCATCGATCACCGCGCGCAGGATCTCGGCGTGCTCCTGCCAGTTCTCGCGGACGCGGAGCCGGCTGACCGAAGCGAAGATGAGGTCGGTGCGGTCGCGCAACTGGCGCATCATGTCCTGCAACGACGGAATTGCCGCTGACCACGGCAAGCGCCTCGTGGAACTTGGCGTTCATGCCGACGATCTTGGAGGTATCCTCGGTGCCTTCCAGCTTGCGCCCCTCCTCCAGGATCTTCTGCAGGCGGGTCATGTGCCGGGCGTCGTGATGCTTGGCGGCGAGGCGCGCATTCAGCGCCTCCAGCGTGGCGCGCACTTCCACCAGTTCGCGCTTCTGCTCGTCGCTGAAGGTTGTCACCGACGCACCGCGGCGCGGCTCGATGGTGACGATGCCTTCCGCCGCGAGCTCGCGCAGGGCCTCGCGCACCGGCATGCGGGAGACGCCCAGTTCCTCCGACAGGCGCCCCTCGACCAGGCGGGTGCCGAGGGCGATGTCGCCGCTCATGATCCGCTGACGGATGTTTGCGGTCACCACCTTGGTCAGCGGTGGATGCGTCACGCCCAGCGAGATGCTCATTCACCCATCCCCAGAAATGCGGATATCCGACCAGTGTCGGGCCGCCTTGTTATGATTTCGCTGATCTACCGCAAGACACGCTGTCGAACCGCTTTGGATACAGCATACTTGATTCACGGTATCGTTGTCGCGGCCGCGCCCGACAATGTCAATAACCGATTGATTCTAAAGCAAATCGCTACAGCATGCGGGCCACGGCGGGCACCGCCTCGTGGGCACCGTGAAAGATCATTTCAAGCGCGACCATCAGGATGATCGCCAGCCCGACGAGGGCGATCCAGCGATAGCGGTTGAGCAGTCGCGCGACGAAGGCTGCCGCCAGCCCCATCAGCGTGACCGAAAGTGCCAGCCCGAAGACCAGCACGAGCGGATGTTCGCGGGCGGCGCCCGCCACCGCCAGGACGTTGTCCAGCGACATCGACACGTCGGCGATCACGATCTGGGTGACCGCCTGGCCCAACGTCTTCGAGCGAGCGCGGACGTCGCTGCGCGCCGTCGGCGTCGTCACACGCGCCGACGGCGGCCGCATCATCGGCGTCGGCGGGCGGTCCGTCGTGGAACTCGCGCCACATCTTCCAGCACACCCACAGGAGCAGGATGCCGCCGGCCAGCATCAGGCCGACGATGTGCAGCAGGAACGTCGCGGCGGCGGCGAAGACGATCCTGAGGACCGTGGCAGCCGCAATGCCGATCACGATCGCCTTCCGCCGGTTCGGGCCGCGCAGTCCGGCGGCCGCCATGCCGATGACGATGGCGTTGTCGCCGGCCAGCGCCAGATCGATGAAGACGACCTGCACGAAGATGCCGACAGCCGGGAGAAGTTCGTGGAACGGCATGGGATCCCGTTGCGGCGCCTAGCGGCGCTTCAGATTGTGCTGGAAGAAGAAGCTGTCGGCGTAGATGTGGTTGAGGCTGGCGCCTTGCGCGATGAAGCGGTGCTTGGCGTCGACGACCATCTCGGGCGAGCCGCACAGATAGATGGCGTATTCCGAGAAATCCTCGATATCGGCCGATGCCGCGTCCTGTACGTGGCCGCGGCGGCCCTGCCAGGTTTCGTCGGGGCGCGACAGCACCGGCACGTAGGTGAACTCCGTCAGCCGGTCGCCCCAGCTCCGGATCTCGTCGTCGAGGTAGAGGTCGCGCTCGTGCCGCATGCCCCAGTAGAGCGTCACCGGCGGGCAGTCGGGATCGTCGTGCAGCGACTGCAGGATGCACTTGATCGGCGCCAGGCCGGTGCCGGTCGCGACCATCAGCAGCGGCCGGAAATCCGCCTTGCGCAGGAAGAACGAGCCGTGCGGCAATTCCACCGGCAGGTTCTGCCCGGGTTGCAGGGCGCCGAGCCGCGTCTCAGTGAACGAGCCGCCATGAACCCTGCGGATGTGGAAGTCGATGGTGCCGCCGTTCGGCGGCGAAGCCATGGAGAATGAGCGCGCGCTGCCGTCGTCCATCAGGATGTTGACGTACTGGCCGGGCCGGAAGTCGATCGCAGCGGCCTCGGGCAGCCGCAGCACCAGGCGCATCACCTCGTCGCTCAGCGGCTCGACCCGTTCGACGGTGGCGGCGGCGCGCTGCGGCTCGGCGAGCAGCGCCGGCAGCACCTCGACGCTGGCGACGAGGTCGCTCTGAGGCCACGCCTGGCAGGCAAGCGCGTAGCCTTCGTCGCGTTCCTCCGGCAGCAGCGCCATCGGGTCCTCGCGATAGCTCACCACCCCTTCCAAGAGCTTGAAGCGGCAGGTCGCGCACGTTCCCGACTTGCAGTCGTGCGGGATATGGATGTTGGCGCGCAGCGCCGCGATCAGCATCGTCTCGTCGTCGTCCACCTCGAACGAGGAACCGATCTCGGCAATGGTCACCCGATGCGGCACCGCCTGCCTCCGTGGTCCTGGCCCTGGCGTTCCGCCGTGCCCGCGCGGTCTATTTCTTGATGTCGGCGGCGACCAGCACGTCGTAGCCTTCCGGGCCAACGAGATCCTTGAGCGCCTGCAGGGCGGCAACGCCGCAGGCAGTGTCCTGCTCGCCGTTGCCGCCGCTGAGGCCCACCCCCCCGATGACCTCGCCGTTGACGACGATGGGATATCCGCCGACGAAGGCCGCAAAGCGACCCTCGAAGGAGAGCTGGATGCCGAACGCTTCGTTGCCGGGCAGTGCCGGACCATTCGGTGGGGTCGTGAAGAGATGGGTCGAGCGCTTGTGCGCTGCCGCCGTGAAGGCCTTGTTCCAGGCGATCTGGGGCCCGGTCACGCGGGCGCCGTCCATGCGTTCCAGTACGATCGGATACCCGCCGACATCGGCGATGCAGACGGTTTCGGCCACGCCGATTTCCGCCGCTTTGCGCAGCGCTGCATCGACCATGGCGCGGGCCTCGCGGCCCTCAAGCTTGAGCGTTGTCTTCACACAATTCCCCTGGCGCTCTTGAGTCCGAGTGACATTGGATACAGTATACTGACGAACACGCCCGGAAGGAAGGCTGAAATGACCGAATCTTGCCACCAGCCGCATCCCGCCGGCGAGGCGTGGTATCGCCGCCGAGGCGGCGGACGCGCCCGTGGTTCCCTTCTCACCCGGCAAAACCGCACGCCCCTCCCCCGATGAGCCGCAGCCCCATGCCTGATGCTTCCCCCGAACGCGATGGCGTCCGCGCCGAAACCTGCATGGTGGCGACGGGCAACCCCTACGCCGCCGAGGCCGCCATCGCCGTGCTCAAGGACGGCGGCAGCGCCGTCGACGCCGCGATTGCCGCCGACGCCGTGCATGGCCTGGTCGAGCCCATGGCGACCAGCATGGGCGGCGACCTTCTCGCCATGATCGTCGAGCCCGACGGTGCGCCACGGAGCTACAACGGCACCGGCCGGTCGCCGGCGGCGCTCACCGCCGATCTTGTCGAGCGGCTGCCCGACCGACGCATCCCCGAGCGCCACCCGCTGTCGGTGACGGTACCAGGCGCGGTGCGCGGCTGGTACGACCTCCACCAGCGCTACGGCCGGCTGGACTGGGCACGCCTGTTCAGGGCGGCGATCGCGCTCGCCGAGGACGGCTTTGCGGTGACGCCCATCTGCGCGCGCGAATGGAAGCTGTTCGAGCCGGTACTGAAGACCGACGCGACCAGCGCGGCCCTCTTCCGCGCGGGCGCCACGCCCGCCGCCGGCGAGCGCTTCGCCAACCCGGAACTCGGCGCGTTGCTGAAGGACATCGCGGCCGGCGGACCGGACGCCTACTATCTGGGGCCGGTGGCGGAGGCCGCCGCCAAGGCCACACAGGCCCATGGCGGCGTTCTCGCCGCCACCGATTTCGCCGCCCATCGAGGGGAATTCACCCAGCCGCTGTCGGCGACCTTCCGCGGTCTCACGGTTCTCGAGTGTCCGCCCAATACGCACGGCGTCGCCGTGCTCGACGCGCTCACCGCGCTGGAGCCGCTACCGCTTCCTGCCGACGCTCCCGAGACCATCCTGGCGGCGGTGAAGGCCGTCGCGGCGGGGCTGGAGCGCGCGCGCCAGACCGTCACCGATCCTGCCGGCAACACGGTCTGCACCGTCATCGTCGATGGCGACGGCCTGGCGATCACGCTGATGAGCAGCGTGTTCAAGCGCTTCGGCTCGGGCATCTCCGTGCCGGGCTTCGGCTTCGCCTTGCAGAACCGCGGCTCTGGCTTCGCCACGCCGGGCCATGTCAACGGCCCTGCCCCGGCCAAGCGCCCCTATCATACGGTCATCCCGGCAGCGGCGCTTGCCAATGGACGCTTCCATGCCGGCTTCGGCGTCGTCGGCGGCGCCATGCAGCCGCAGGGCCACGTCCAGATGCTGCTGCGCCTGGCGGCATGGGGCGAGCCGCTCCAGGCAGCCATCGACGCGCCGCGCTGGCGGCTGGAACCGGGCAATGTGCTGGCGATCGAGCCCGGCACGCCCGAGCCGACCGTGAGGGCACTGCGCGCCGCCGGCTATACGGAACCCTCCGGCCAGGGCGAGCTTGCCGGGCGCAGCGATTTCGGCGGGGCGCAGTTCGTCATGCGCGCCGCCGACGGTTCGCTCATCGGCGGGTCGGACAAGCGCAAGGACGGCCTCGCGCGCGGGTTCTGAGGGCGCCGGTCCCTAGCGATGCCAGCAGGCGACGAAGTGCCCCGGCGTGCGCTCGACCAGCGGCGGCATGTGCAGCGAGCAGCGCTCGGTCGCCAGCGGACAGCGGCTGTGGAAATGACAGCCTGACGGCCAATGGCCGGGATCGGGGGCCTCGCCGCGATAGACGATGCGCTTGCGCGCCCGCTGGGTCTTGGGATGCGGCACCGGCACGGCCGAGAGCAGCGCCTCGGTATAGGGATGCAGCGGGTTCTCGTAGAGGTCGTCGCGGTGGGCAAGCTCCACCAGGCGGCCCGAATAGAGGATCGCGATGCGGTGCGAGATGTGGCGCACGACGCTGAGGTCGTGTGCGATGAACAGATAGGAGAGGCCCAGTTCCTGCTGCAGGTCCTGCAACAGGTTCACCACCTGCGCCCGCACCGACACGTCGAGCGCCGATACCGGTTCGTCGGCGACGATGAACTCGGGCCTCAGCGCCAAAGCGCGCGCGATGCCGATGCGCTGGCGCTGGCCGCCGCTGAAGGCGTGCGGAAAGCGGTCATGGGCATCGCGCGGCAGGCCGACCAGGCTGAGCAGCTCGCCGATCTCCTCGCGCGCCTCCTCGGCCTTGCGCACGAAGCCGTGGGCGATGAGCGGCTCGGCGACGATCTCGAGGACCTTCATGCGCGGATTGAGGCTGGCATAGGGGTCCTGGAAGACGAGCTGCATGTGCCGGCGGAGCTGGCGCAAGGCGACGCCGTTGGCATGCGTGATGTCGTGGCCCTGGAAGGTGATCGTCCCGGCCGTGCTGTCGATCCGGCGAAGGATCGCCCGCCCGGTCGTGGTCTTGCCCGAGCCCGACTCGCCGACCAGGCCCAGCGTCTCGCCGCGATAAATGTCGAACGAGACGCCCTCGACGGCGGTGATCGTGCGCTTCTTGCCCCACAGGCCGGTGTGGCCGCCGTCATAGGCGACGCTGAGGCTGTTGACGCTGAGCAGCGGCTCGCGGGGGACGGTAACGGTGGCTGCGTCGCTCATCGGGGCGCTCAGTGCGTCAGCATGGGATCGGTTGCGGTCGGGATGAGGTTCGACGGCCGCCAGCACGCCGTGATGCGATCGCGGACGAAGGACACCACCGGCGGCTCCTGCCCGCAGATCGCCTCGGCATGCGGGCAGCGCACGCGGAAGGCGCAGCCGACCGGCGGCATCAGCAGATCGGGCGGCGCCCCGTCGATGGCGATCAGCCGGTCGAGGCGATCGTCGAGGCGCGGCGTCGAACGGATCAGCCCCTGCGTATAGGGATGCGCCGGCCGCTCGAAGATGTCGTCGGCCTTGCCGCTTTCGACGATGCGCCCGGCATACATGACGGCGACGCGGTGGCAGAGGCCGGCGACCACGCCGAGATCGTGGGTAATCAGGATCACCGACAGGTTGAGGCTCTCCTGCAAGCCGGCGATCAGCTCCAGCACCTGCGCCTGGATGGTGACATCGAGCGCCGTGGTCGGCTCGTCGGCGATCAGCAAGAGCGGCTCGCAGGCGATCGCCATGGCGATCATCACGCGCTGGCGCATGCCGCCCGACAGCTCGTGCGGATATTGCTCGGCGCGGCGCGGCGGCGACGGGATGCCCACCGCCTCGAGCAGCTCGAGCGCGCGCGTGTGCGCCTGTGCCTTGCTCATGCCGAGATGGCGCCTGAGCACCTCGGCGATCTGCACGCCGATCTTGAGCAGCGGATTGAGGGAGGTCATCGGGTCCTGGAAGACCAGCGAGATCTCCTTGCCGCGGATGTCGCGGGCGGCGCGCGCCCCTTCCGGGCTGAGCAGCGAACGGCCCTTCCACAGGATGTCGCCGCCGGCGATGCGCCCCGGTACGTCGATCAGCCCCATGACCGCCTGGGCGGTGACGCTCTTGCCCGAGCCGGATTCGCCGACGATCGCCAGCGTCTCGCCCTTGCCGACCGACAGGCTGACGCCGCGCAGGCCGTGGACGACGCCGCGGCGCGTATCGAACTCGACGCTGAGCTGATCGATCTCGAGCAGCGGCGCTCCGGTGACCCTGTTCATGCGCGGGCCTCCCGCACGCGATGACGCCGGCGCCGTTCGGCGGCCTTGGCGCGGGCGAAGCGCTTCTCGCGCTCCTGCGGATCGGTGGTCACCCTGAGCCAGTTGGCGAACAGGTTGATGGCGAGCACCGTGATCGAGATCGACAGCCCCGGGAACGCCACCAGCCACCAGGCGACGAACAGGTAGTCCTTGCCGTTGGCGATATCGAGGCCCCAGCTCGTCGCCGGCGGCTGGATGCCGAGGCCGAGGAACGACATCGCCGCCTCGGCCAGCACGATGTTGGTGAACTCGAGGATGCCGAGGGTGAGCAGCGGCGAGGTCAGATTGGGCAGGATGTGGCGAAAGATGATGCGCACCGGCGTGCAACCGATCATCTCCGCCGCCTCGACATAGGCCGTGTGACGGACGGAGAGCACGATGCCGCGGATGACGCGCGCGTAGACCATCCAGTTGGTCAACGCCAGCACGACGATGGTGGTGATGAGCCCCGGTCCGACCACCGAAACCACCAGGATGATCAGCAAGAGGCCGGGAAAGGCCACCTGCACGTCGACGGCGCGCATGATGAACAGGTCGACGCGGCCGCCGACGAAGCCAGCGGTGAGGCCGAGCAGCACGCCGAAGGTTCCGGCGCAGGCGACCACCGAGACGCCGACGATGAGCGAGGCGCGGGCGCCGAAGATGACGCGCGAAAGGATGTCGCGGCCGAGCTGGTCGGTGCCCAGCGGGTGCGCCCAGTCGCCGCCCGGCAGCCACGCCGGCGGCTTCAGGCGGGTGATGATATCCTGGGCGGCCGGATCGTAGGGGGCAAGCAGCGGCGCCAGGATCGCCATCGCCACCAGCAGGATGATGACGACGAAGCCGATCAAACCGGCCTTGTCGTGCCACAACTCCTCAGCCAGCATCGCCAGCCGGCTGCGCTGGGCGCGTTCAGTGCTCGCGGGCAACAGGTTCGCCGCCGTCATCGATCAGGCCAGCTTGATGCGCGGATCGATCGCCTTGTAGACGACGTCCATCGCGATGTTGACGGCGACGATGAGGATGGCGACCGTGAAGACGATCGCCTGCAACAGGAACAGGTCGCTGTGGTCGATTGCCTTGAGCGCGGTCAGGCCGAGGCCCGGCCAGGCGAAGACGCTCTCGACCACGACCGTGTAGCCCGCCAGCGCATTGATGAATTCCCAGCCGGCCAGCGTCAGGAAGGGCACCAGGGCGTTGCGCATGGCATGGCCGAACAGCACCTTGGCGAAGTGCAGGCCCTTGGCGCGCGCGGTGCGGATGTATTGCTGATTGAGCTCGTCAATCACCGAGGAGCGCACCATCATCATCAGCCGCGCCAGGCTGGGCAGCGCCATGGTGATCGCCGGCAGGACGATGTGGTTGGGCCCGCCGATGCCCGATGTCGGCAGTAGCCGCAGCTTCACCGCGAAGAAGAAGATCAGCATCAGCCCCAGCCAGAACTGCGGCACCGACAGGCCGAGCAGCCCGCCCAAGGTGGTGACGCGGTCGGCAAGGCCCCCGGGTCGCAAGGCGGCAAACGCACCCAAGGGCACGGCCAGCGCAATCGCCAGCCCCAGGCCGCAGACGATCAGGATCAACGTCGCCGGCAGATGCTGGAGGACGATGGCCATCGCCGGCCGCCGCTGCCACAGGCTGTCGCCGAAGTTGAAGGTCGCCAGATCGCCGACGAAGGAGACGAACTGCTCGGCGATCGGCCTGTCGAGCCCGATCTGGTGCTCGAAGGCGGCGCGTTGCGCGTCGGTGGCCGAAAGGGGCAGCATGACCTTGACCGGATCGCCGACCAGCCGGGTGGCTACGAAGACGACCATCGTGACGCCGATGACCACCAGCAGTCCCTGGCCGATGCGGCGGATCAAAAATCGGATCATGCTGCCCCTGAGGCTCCTTCCCCTGTCGTCCTAGTCCGTGGTCTTCATTTCCTTGACGAGAAGCTTGGCATCCACGCGCGGTGTCCACTCGAGCCGCTGCGAGAAGCCGTAGATGTCTTCTTCGTTGAGGAGCGGTGCAAGATAGTTGCCATCGTACGCCTTCTTGGTGATGTCGGCGTACATGGCCGCACGCTTGACCGGGTCGGTCTCGGTACGCGCCGCCTTGGATTCGGCGGCCATATCCTGGTCGTTGTTCGACGCATAGCTGGCACCGGACTCGTAGGCCGAGGTGACGGCACGGTCGGCGTCGAGCAGTTCGTCGGAATTGGCGACGAAGATGGCGTCCGGCCGATGGGCCTTGTCGAACAGGCGGTTCAGGTACTCGCCGAACTCGCTGATCTGGACGTCGACCTTGAGGCCGATCTTGGTCCAGTAGGCGGCGACGGCCTCGATCGTCTCGCGGTCCTTGAGCCAGCGCCCCGCCTCGCCTTGCAGCGTGATCGTGGTGCCTTCCGCGCCGGCGTCCTTGATGAGCTGGGTGGCCTTGGCCGGATCATAGGGATAGGGCTTCAGGTCCTTGTTGAAGCCGAACGCCTTCGGGTTGACGAGCTGGCCCTGGGTCACCTTGGCGTAGCCGCCGAAGAGGTTCTTGGCCAAGGCATCGCGGTCGATGGCGAGGTTGAGCGCCTCGCGCACGCGCGGGTCCTTGGTCGACGGGTTCTCCGTCGACAGCACGATCACCGAGGTCTCCAGGCCCTGGACGGCGGCAAACTTCGGCACCTGCGTGGTGAATTCAGGCAGCAGGTTGGTGATCACGTCGAGCTCGCCGGCCATCAGGCCCGAGAGCCGCGTGCCGGGCTCGCCGATGAAGCGATAGGTCACCTGGCCGATCGACGGCGCCCCGCCCCAGTATTTGGGGTTGGCCTTGAGCACGATGTTCTCGCCGCGCGCCCAGTGGTCGAACACGTAGGGTCCGGTGCCGATCGGCTGCGAAGCGAAGTTGGGATCGGCGACATATTTCGGCGCGATCATCTTCATCCAGTACATGCGCGCCGGCAGGATCGGGTCGGGGCCGTTGGTGGTGATGTCGACGGTCAGGTCATCGACCTTCTTGGCGCCGGTGATGGTGCCGAAGTAGGACGCCTGCTCCGACTTGAGCGCCGGATCGATGATGCGCGTCACGCTCGCCACCACCGCGTCGGCATTGAAGGGCTCGCCGTTGGTGAACGAGATGTTCGGACGGAGCTTGAACTCCCAGGTGGTCGCGTTGGTCTGCACCGGGGCGGCAGCCGCCAGGCCCGGCACCAGCTGGGCGTCCGGCGTACGCGCCATCAGGGTTTCATAGATATTGTCGTTGACGGCGCGCTCGCCGCCGTCGTCACGCACTTGCGGATCGAGCGTCGAAGGCTCCGATCCGATGGCGATCGTGATGTCGCCGGCACTTGCCGCGGCCGTAGCGAACACCGCCATGGCGGCCAGCGCCACGCCGGATATCAGGTTTAACGCCTTCATCATCCGCTCCTTGTTCCTGAAGCAACAATTCCGTGCGCGCGACTGCGGCACGGCAGGCGGATCGGCGATGTTCCCCCGATGGCACCTTGGATTCGCTCTGAAATGGAGTCAAGTCGTCAGTATACAGATGAACCGGGATTTTTCCGTTCGCCTTCCCCTGTCCCGCGTCCAGTCGAGCCGCAGCGCGGTTGCAGGGCCGCCCGGAAACGCACACGATACCAATGCGATAAGGGCAACTGCAAGGCGGTGCGCATTCTCTGTGCAGGGCTGGTTGCTTTGCCGCCCAATTTTCTCTCTTCCCCTCCAATTCGGTATACTCCATACTGCATACGAGCGGATGACGGTGTTCCCCAATGCCCTCCGCGCGCTTTCAGTCGCCGTCCTCGCGCTCCCGCACAAGGGGCGCGCGGCCATGGTGGTTGTTGGACTCCAGCAACTGCATCAGCGTCATCACGAAGGTCTCGCGCTCGCGCTTGTCGAGGACATCGAGCAGACGGTCCTGGGCGCGCGCCATGGCCGGGTGCATGGCCTCGACCAGCCGCTCGCCTTCCCGCGTCAGCCGTGCCAGCAGCTTGCGGCGGTCGGTGCGGCTGGCGCCGCGCGAGATCAAGCCGCGCCGCTCCAGCCGCCTGAGAACATCGGCAACATTGGTGCGGTCGATGCCGACAAGGTGGGCGAGCACCACCTGATCCGAATCCGGATTGGTGGAAAGCACCGTGAGCAGCCCGTACTGGACCGGCGTGATGCCGAAGGCGGCACATTCCTCGAAGAAGATCGCCGAGTGAATCTGGTGCAGCCGGCGAATGAGGTAGCCAGGGCGACGCCACAGCGGGAAGCGCTCTGCCAGCGCTGTGAGCACCGGGTTGGGGGCGGGCGCCGCGGCGTCCGCTGCCGCGCCCTTCTTCGTCGATGCCTTCCCTGCCCGCTTGGTCCTGGCCTTCGTCGTCCCCGTCATCGTCCCTCCCGATTGTCACTGCCGCCGCACCTCGCGGGGGGTTCCCTCGCATGAGGAGACATCGTCCGCCGCCAAAGCGCAACGATGGCACTCCTCGCCTGTTCCTGCCCGCGCACTCGCTGCCGAGTTGCCGATGGCGAGAAACGGGGTATGCTGACGATCTCCCACGGACGCACCCGCGGCAAGGATTTTTCCATGGCTCAGGAACCGCTCGCCAGCAAAGGCAACTTCCTCCACATCTACGATTTCATGGTCGAACCCGGCCGCGAGACGGAATTCATCAAGCTCTTCGAGGAGTTCGACTATTCCGACGGCAACCCCATGCATAAGTCCTGGGCCCAGGTGAAGGACGGGGTGCTGTGCCGGGATACCGAGAACCCCAGCCGCTTCTTCCTGATCGCCGAGTGGCGCGACATCGAGGAGCACGCGCGCATCCGCAAGATCCTTGCAGAGGAGATCAGGCCGGCCTTCGTCGGGCTGATCGAGGGGCGGAAGTTCGTGCCGAAATACGTGGAGGTGGTCTCGTCGACCCCGGACGAGGTGCTGAAGGCGGCCGAGAGCTGAGAGGGGCTCGATGCGGGCGCTCTACACCTTCTTCCGCTCGTCCACGTCCTACCGCGTGCGTATCGCGCTGGCGTTCAAGGGACTGGCGTGGGAGCCGCGCTATGTCAGCCTGCCCGCCATGGAGCACCGCACGCCGGACTATTTCGACGTGAATCCCCAGGGCCTGGTGCCGACGCTGGTCGACGATGAGGTGACCATCGCGCAGAGCCTCGCCATCCTGGAATATCTTGAGGAGCGCTACCCGGAGCCGCCGCTGCTGCCCGCCGACATCGGCGAACGCGCCTATGTGCGCAGCCTCTGCGACATCGTCGGCTGCGACATCCATCCGCTCAACAATGTGCGCGTTCTGAAGTGGCTGAAAGCCGAGTGGCAGCGCAGCGAGGACGATACCAACCTCTGGTATGCGCACTGGATCGCCGAGGGCTTCCGCTCCTTCGAGGCGACGCTGGCCAAGGCCGCCCGCCACGGCCGCTACTGCCTCGGCGACGCGATCACCATGGCGGACGTCTGCCTGGTGCCGCAGGTCGCCAATGCCCGCCGGTTCAACTGCGACCTCAGCGCCTTTCCGCTCTCCGTCGCCATCGCCGAACGGGCGGCCGCGCTGCCGGCCTTCCAGCAGGCGCTGCCTTCCCGCCAAGGCGACGCCTTTTGAGCGTCGCTCAGCCCTTGGCGGCCAGGCTCTGCTTGTCGTAGCCGGCGACCTTCTTGTAGCTGTTGCTGATCGCCGCCAGCTCGGCCGGATCGATGATGTCCTCGATGCGCGCGAACGGCTTGTCGCCGCTGCGCAGGAACACCTCGCGGAGGATGGCGTCGGGCGGCGTCGTTCGGTTGGTGCGCACCACCGCCGCGGTCGCCGCAAGGCGCTTGTCCTGGTAGGCCGCGAGCGCCGTGGGCACGCTGTCGCGATGGTCGGCGAGCGCATCGGCAAGCGCCCGCGCGTCGAGGATCGCCTGCCCGGCGCCGTTCGAGCCGCGCGGATACATCGGGTGGGCGGCGTCGCCAAGCAGCGTCACGCGGTGAAAACTCCAGCGGTCGAGCGGGTCCTTGTCGACCATCGGATATTCGAGGATCGCCTCGGAAGCACGGATCATCGCCGGCACGTCGAGGAAATCGAAGTGCCAGTCGGCGAAGGCATCGATGAAGTCCTCGAGCCGCCCCTGCTTGTTCCAGTCCTGGCGGTCATGGTGCGGGGTCTCGATCTCGGCCACCCAGTTGATGAGCTGGTTGCCGGCGCCGTCGATGTTGTTGCGGATCGGGTAGATGACCATCTTGCCGTGGGTCAGCCAGCCGGCGCGCATGTAGCTGGCGCCGGTGAGATAGGGCCGCCAGCGCGCCACGCCGCGCCACATGTTGACGCCCGGAATAGATCGGGCCACCGTCGTTTGGGTGGAGCTCGCGGCGGACGACCGAATGGATGCCGTCGCAACCGATGACCGCCGCCCCCGCAACACGCACCGTCTCGCCGCCGCGATCGAACACGGCGACCGCCCTCTCCTCGCTTTGCTCGACGCCGACGCAGCGATGCCCGGTGACGACACGGTCGGCGCCCGCTTCGCGGACGAATGCCTGGTAGATGACCTGCTGCAGGTCGCCGCGGTGGATCTGGAACTGCGGCCACGGATAGCCGGCGTAGGTTCCCACCGGCTCCTTGTAGATGAACTGGCCGAAGCGGTTGAAGAAGCACGATTCCTGCGCCGTCACGCCGACCGCGGCCAGCGCCTTCTCCAGCCCCAGCTCGCTGAGCTCCCGGCTGGCGTGCGGCAGGATGCTGATGCCGACGCCGATCGGCCTGATCTCGGAGGCGCTCTCATAGACCCGCACGGGGAGGCCCCTGCGGTGCAGCATGAGGGCGAGCGTCAGCCCGCCAATTCCTCCGCCGACGATGATGATGTCCATGCGCTGACCCTGGAGCCACGCGATACCGACATGGCAGATTTGCATTGAGCCAAACTTCTATGTCAAGGAAAAGGACGTATACTGATTAAATCGACGTCGCCCGCCGGTGCGAATGCCTCCGGCATTGTGCGGCGGGCGGCAGCCGTTGCAGGAAACGGCAAGGTTGGGAGGCGTTGGTGGACAAGGCCAGTCAGAGCCGCGTCGTCGTCATTACCGGGGCCGCCAGCGGCATCGGCGCCAGCACCGCGCGCCTGCTGGCCGCATCCGACACCGCCCTCCTCCTCCATACGCGCAAGAACGAGGCCGGCCTCGCGACGGTCGCCGCAGCCTGTCGCGCGAGCGGGGCGCGGGTCGCCACCTTCCTCGGCGACCTCGCCGACCCCGAGGTCGCTCCGGCGCTCGTCGCTCAAGCGCGCAACGAGCTTGGGCCGGTCGACCAGATCGTCAGCAATGCCGGCCAGGCCTTCCGTTCGGACTTCTCCTCGCTCTCGCCGGAGGCGGTGGCCGCCTCCTTCGCCTCGATGCCGCTGGCCTTCCTGCGCCTGGTCGCCGCCGCCCTGCCCGACCTCCGTGCCTCCCAGTCGGGGCGGGTCGTCGCGATCAGCTCTTTCGTCGCCCATCTCTTCGGCACCGCCGGCCTGCTCTTCCCCGGCACCTCGGCTGCCAAGGCCGCGCTCGAGGCGCTGGCCAAGGCGCTCGCCGTCGAGCTGGCGCCCGCCGGCGTCACCGTCAACATCATCGTCCCCGGCTTCACCCGCAAGGAAGGCGGCGGCCACCTCGCCGCCTCGACCGAATCGCTCAAGACCGCGGTCGCCATCACCCCCACCGGCCGCCTGACCGAGCCCGCCGACATCGCGGCGACCGTCGCCTTCCTGCTCTCGCCCGGTGCGGCGCAGATCACCGGCCAGGCCATCCATGTCGACGGGGGACTGGCGCTTGCCTGAGCGGCGCCTGTCATGCGATCGGCTTGAGCCACAGGCAAACATCGGTCATCCGTGGCGCCACATTCAATTGCGCCGGCGCAGGCAACACGACAGAGACAGGCGCGTAAGGGTCCACAAGGAGGCAAACATGCTCGACATTCTCAACAGCGGTGCGCCGGATGCGCCGGCCATCGGCGCGCCCGAGCGGACCGCCCTCACCTTCGACGGGCTCATGCGCCTGGCGCGCGAGACGACGTCGGCGCTGAACGGCATGGGCATCGGCCGCGGCGACCGCGTCGGCATCGTGCTGCCCAACGGACCGGAGATGGCGGCAGCCTTCGTGGCAATCGCCGCCGGCGCGACGACCGCGCCGCTCAACCCGGCCTATCGGGCCGAGGAGTTCGAGTTCTACCTCAGCGATCTCGACGCCAAGGCGCTGGTGCTCGACGCTACCGGCAATGCTGCCGCCGAGGCAGTCGCCGAGCGCCTGAGGATTCCGGTTGTCCGCCTGGAGGTTCCGGCGGGTGCGCCCGCCGGCTCCTTCAAGCTCGACACCGCAGCGCACGGCACCGCCGCCAATCCCGGTCCGGCAGCGCTTGGCGACATCGCGCTGGTGCTGCACACCTCGGGCACCACCTCGCGGCCCAAGATCGTGCCGCTCTCCGGCGCCAATGTCGCGGCCTCGGCGCGCAACATCCGCGAGACGCTCAGCCTGACGCCCGCCGACCGCTGCCTCAACATCATGCCGCTCTTCCACATCCACGGGCTGATTGCCGCGGTCACCGCCTCGCTCTCGGCCGGCGCCTCGGTCGTCTGCACGCCGGGCTTCAACGCCCTCAAGTTCTTCCAATGGCTCGATGAGGCCAAGCCCACCTGGTACACGGCGGTGCCCACCATGCATCAGGCGATCCTGGCGCGCGCCGCGCGCAATCCGGAGAGCATCGCTCGCGCGGCGCTGCGCTTCATCCGTTCCTCGTCGTCCTCCCTGCCGCCGCAGGTGATGACCGAATTGGAACAGGTCTTCCGCGCGCCCGTGATCGAGTCCTACGGCATGACCGAAGCCACCCACCAGATGGCCTCGAACCCGCTGCCTCCGGCGGCCCGCAAGCCGGGCAGCGTCGGCATGGCCGCCGGTCCCGAGATGGCGATCCTCTCGCCGGCCGGCGGCATCTGCGGCCCCGGCGAGGTCGGCGAGATCTGCATCCGCGGCGACAACGTTACCGCCGGCTACGAGAAGAACCCCAAGGCCAATGCCGAGGCCTTCGCCTTCGGCTGGTTCCACACCGGCGACCAGGGCACCCTCGACGAGGACGGCTATTTCCGCATCACCGGGCGGCTCAAGGAGATCATCAACCGCGGCGGCGAGAAGATCTCGCCGCGCGAGGTCGACGAGGTGATCATGGACCATCCCGCCGTCGCCCAGGTGGTGACCTTCGCCATGCCGCACGCCAAGCTCGGCGAGGACGTCGCCGCCGCCGTCGTGCTGCGCGAGGGCCAAACCGCCAGCGAGCGCGACCTGCGCGAGTTCTGCGCCGCCCGCCTCGCCGACTTCAAGGTGCCGCGCAAGATCCTGTTCCTGGCGGAAATCCCCAAGGGCGCCACCGGCAAGCTGCAGCGCATCGGGCTCGCCGAGAAACTCGGCCTCACCGCATGAGGATCTGCGTCTTCGGCGCCGGCGCCATCGGCGGCTATGTCGGCGCCAAGCTCGCGGCCAAGGGCGAGGCGGAGGTCAGCCTGGTGGCACGCGGCCCCCACCTCCAGGCGATGCAGGCGCGTGGCCTGACACTCGTCGAAGCGGGCGCCGAGACGACGGTCAAGGTGGTCGCCACCGACCGTCCCGCCGAGCTGCCGCAGCAGGACTACGTCTTCCTGGCGCTGAAGGCGCATTCGGTTCCGGGCGTCCTCGACGGCCTGAGGCCCCTGCTCGGCCCCGACACCGCCGTGGTCACGGCGCAGAACGGCATTCCCTGGTGGTACTTCTACAGGCACGGCGGCCCTTTCGACGGCCACCGCATCGCGGCGGTCGATCCCGGCGGCCGCATCTGGGACGCGATCGGGCCGGAGCGCGCCGTCGGCTGCGTCGTCTACCCGGCCGCCGAGATCAGCGCGCCCGGCGTCATCCATCATGTCGAGGGTGACCGTCTGCCGCTTGGCGAACCATCCGGCGAGAAGAGCGAGCGCGTCACGACGCTGTCCCGCGTGCTAGTCGCCGCGGGCCTGAGGGCCGCCGTGCGGCCGGCCATCCGCACCGACATCTGGGTCAAGCTGTGGGGCAACCTGTCGTTCAATCCGATCTCGGCGTTGACCGGCGCGACGCTGGACGAGATTGCGCGCGATCCCGGCACCCGCGCGGTCGCCCGGCAGATGATGGTCGAGGCGGAGACCATCGCCACCGCGCTCGCCGTTCGCCTGCCCATCGACGTCGACCGGCGCATCGCCGGCGCCGAGGAGGTCGGCGCCCACAAGACCTCCATGCTGCAGGACCTCGAGCGCGGCCGGCCGATGGAGATCGACGCGCTGGTTACGGCCGTGCAGGAGCTGGGCAGGCTCACCCGGGTGCCGACCCCGGCCATCGACATGGTGCTGGCGCTGGTCGGCCAGCGTGCCCGCCTCGCCGGCCTCTACTGACGCCCCGCGGGAGCACGACGAGCGCCGGCAGTCGACCTGATACCGAGCGATCGCGGCTGCCGCGGTCGGCTGCCAGGGTGAAGCCCGCCAACCTCACGGCAGCCAAAGAACGGCGCTAACGGATTGATTTATTTGGTGGGTGTAACCGCCAAGCGTTTCGGCGACCTGATCGACGTCAAAACCGGTCCGGCTTTTCGGGAACCGGACCATTCGGGATTACGAAGCCATGAGCTTCTCGCCATAGGCGAACAATCCGGGGAGCCCTCCCGAATGGAAAAATACGACGCGATCGTCGGCTGCAAGACGACCTTTTCGAATCTGATCAATAAGCCCGGCCATGGCTTTAGCCGTGTACACAGGATCGAGAAACACCAATTCCGTACGAGCGGTCAATTCGATAGCTTCGCGGACGGCCGGAGGAAAATCGGTTTTCGACGTTCCCCGAAATTGATCCAAAACATCGAAATCGTCAGCGGTCAATTCGGTATCGATCCCAAGGAGTTGCTGCACTTCGCGGCCGTATCGCAGCACCTCTGGAATGACATCCGCAGCCTTCGAAACCACGGAGACGCCGGTAACGCGCATAGGGCTTCCCAGATGTTTCAAGCCAAGAGCCAAGCCGCTCAAAGTGATGCCGGCATCCAGGACCATGTAGAGATGCCGCGGGTAATTGGAACGGCCCTTCAATTGCTCGTGAATCTCCTCGGCCGCCCCGACGTAGGCGGCAGATCCAAGCGTGCCAGATTTCAGCGTCCTGTGAACGACGTACGGATTGTACCCTTGGGCCGTGAGTTCATCGCGGATTTCGTAAAGGTAATCTATGAGCTTCGGATTGAACGGGTCCGACGACTCGAAGTAACGGACTTCGGCTCCCAGCAGCCTAAATAGAAGGACGTTCCCGACGGGTCGTTCGTTTCCCTTGCTGCCCGTCAGCACGATCACGCTCTTTAGGCCCAGCAGGTTGGCGGCAGCCGTCATTTCGCGCAGCTTGTTCGACTGAACTCCGGCCGACGCGATGACGGCATCACATCCGCGCGCGAGCACCTCGCCCATTGAAAGATCGAAAATACGAGCTTTGTTGCCGCCGATCGAAAGCCCGGCCAGGTCATCGCGCTTTATCGCAATCGATGGGCCATCAAGGTATTTCGAGAGGCGAGGCGCCTCTTCGAGCGGAGTAGGCAACCTCGCAAATCCTGCACGGGGCAAATGATCAAGAAGCATTGCTCATCCAATCATACATATCCAGGCCCCCTGCCCCGCGAGGTGATCCAGAGAGGTGGACCCGCCTGATGAGACAGGTTGGCGGCTTGGCTAGGGTGGATTTTGGGTTTGATTACGCCGCCGGTTTCTCCTGCTTGCTGTGGATAGCATAGACCTCATCGGGCGTCCGGCCGCCGAACGACGCGTGCAGGCGCGAGGTGTTGTGGTAGCCGACCCAGCGGCGATCCCGGCTCTTGCCTCGCTACCCGTCTCGAAGGCATGGAGGAAGACGCACTCGTATTTGGGCGATCGCCACAGCCACTCGGCCGTGAACCGTCTGCGTCCCTTCATGGTGTATCCTTCTTCGTGGGCAAATCCACCAGCCGTCTGTCTCACAAATCGCGGCCACCGAGCGGCAGGTCCGCGGGGCGGCGCCGATAGCGGCGATAAGCCCGGCGCGATCAGTTGCCGCAGTCCGGGCAAGCGCAATCGTCCACCTTCGCCCTTACCCAGCTGACAACCCGGTCGGGCTCGACCGCCGTACGCTCGACATTGAAGGCCACCGGAACGAGCTCTGCGACCCGCTGAGCCATCGCATTGATTCTCCGGTGGAAACCAGCGCAAGCACACGATCCGTCTGCATCAGAATTGAGTTCAGACCCAAAATTGCACACCGAGTAACAGGTGAGCCAAAAACGGCGCGACCGAGAGTGCGCAGTCCGTTGGTGGTTGGAAACCAATTTGACAGGGAGCCAAACCGCCAATAGCATTCTATGGTTATTTATTATGTTACATAGTAATGGAAGTCTGGCGGTGTTGAGTGTTACGGGCGCCGTTTATGACCGACTTAAGGGTGCGGGCATTGTGCTGCCCCCTCCGCCGCGGCCCGTCGCCAACTTCGTGACGCATGCGCAGGAAGGCAATCTACTCTTCTTGTCCGGCCAAGGACCGCAGACGGAGAGCGGTGAACTGAGCACCGGCAAGGTGGGTGCCGGCGTCACCGTCAAGGAAGCTTATGCAGATGCGCGCCTGGTCGGCATAAATTTGCTCGCGGTTCTGCATTACGCACTTGGCGATCTCGGCAGGGTGAAGCGCGTGATCAAGCTGCTCGGCATGGTCAATGCCGCGCCGGACTTCACCGACCATCCGCTGGTGATCGACGGCTGCTCGGACCTTTTCGTCGAAATCTTCGGCGATGCCGGTCATCACGCGCGCTCGGCCGTCGGGCTCGGGTCGCTTCCCAGGAACATAACCGTCGAGATCGAGGCGGTCGTGGCGATCAAGGAATGAAGGCATGCTAGCGCGCGCCAATCGCCCTCTCGATCCGCTCCGCCGCCGCCTTGACGGCGGGTACCAATGCGCTCGCCATCGGTGGCGACCTTCATGTTCCATCGTGGGGGTCTCGCTTGCGTTGGTTTGTTCCTCAATAATCTCACAAATTCCACAAATGTGGAAGGTTCCATCTATCGCTCCGTTGGGAGAGCTACAGCATGACGATCTCGGATATTCGCCAGCAACTGGGTGTCAGACCGGTGATCAACGTATCGGGCACGATGACGGCGCTGGGCGCCTCGATCGTGGTCCCCGAAGCGGTCGCGGCGATCGCGGCGGTTCTGCCGGAATTCGTCGAGATCGATGAACTGCAGAAGCGCGCCAGCGCCGTCATCGCGCGGCTATGTGGCGCCGAGGCGGGATTCGTCACGGCGTCCTGCTCGGCCGGAATTTCCATCGCGGTCGCCGGCGCGATGACCGGCGCCAATCCGGCCGCGGTCGAGCGGCTGCCCGATACGGCGAACCTCAAGAACGAGGTCCCGATCATGATCGGCCATATGGCGGGCTATGGCGCGCCGGTCGAGCAGGCGATCCGCCTCGCTGGTGCCAAGGTCGTCCCGGTCGGTCAGGCGACCTACGCGCGGCGCTACCAGTTGGAAGGGGCGATCAACGAAAAGACGGCGGCGGCGGTCTATGTGGTTTCGCACCACGTCGTCGATTACGGCCTCATCCCGCTCGAGGAATTCGCCGAGGTGTGCCACGCTTACGGCGTGCCGGTGATCGTCGATGCCGCCTCCGAATACGATCTCAAGGGATTCCTCGCCCGCGGCGCCGATATCGCCCTGTATTCCTCGCACAAGTTTCTGGGTGGCCCGACCGCGGGCATCGTCGCCGGCAGCACCGAGCTGGTTCGCGCCGCATTCATGCAGAACCACGGCATCGGCCGCGGCATGAAGGTCGGCAAGGAAGGCATCGTTGGCACGATCGCCGCCCTCGAAGCCTGGGAGAAGCGCGATCACGCCGGCATTCGCGAGCGTGAGACCGGCTATCTGAAGCTCTGGCAGGAAACGCTCGCCGATAAGCCGGGCATCACCGCGGTCATCGTACCGGACCCGACGGACAATCCGCTCGACCGGCTCAGGGTCTCGGTATCACCGGTCGAAGCGCACATCACGGCCTGGGACCTGTGCGACGCCTTGGCGAATGGCAATCCGCCGGTGATCGTGCGCGACCACCAGCTCGAGAAGGGCCACTTCTTCATGGACCCCTGCAACATCCATCCCGGCGAGGAGAAGGTCGTTGCCCGCCGGCTCGTCGAGGAACTGCAGCGGGCTGGTGAATCGAACGAAATCATTGCCACCCCGCTGGACGCGCGCCGCAACCGCGGTGCCGCCTATCTGGCGCGGTGGCCGGAGTGAGATGCAACCAATGACGTCGGTGCGAGCCGGCTCATCGAAGGGTGATCGGACAGGCCCTTCGCAAACGGGGAACTTGGGAGAACGGAAATGACAGACCAGACCGAACGTCGCAACTTCCTGAAAGTTGGCGCTCTTGGCCTTGCCGGTGGGGCGCTGCTGGCCGGGGCCACGGCCATCCCGGATGCCCAGAAGGCTTACGCTGCCGCTGACCCCAACAGCCAGCTGCGCAAAGTTCTCGATCGCGGCCACCTCATTGTCGGCACCGGGTCGACCAATGCGCCGTGGCACTTCGAGGACGATGCCGGCAATCTCGTCGGCATGGACATCACCATGGGCCAGATCCTGGCCAAGGGGCTCTTCGCCGACGAGACCAAGATCGAGTTCGTCCGGCAGGATCCCGCGGCGCGCATTCCAAACATCACGACCGACAAGGTCGACATCACGATCCAGTTCATGACGATTTCGTCGAACCGGGCGCAGCTGGTCAATTTCAGCCGGCCGTACTACGTGGAAGGCACAGCGCTGCTCACCCTGCCGGGAGCCGACGGCAAGAACTACGACCAACTCAAGACGATGGGAACGTCGGCCCGCGTCTCGATCCTGCAGAACGTGGGTGCCGAAGAAAGCATCCACGAAGTCCTGCCGGACGCGACCGTGTCGCAGCTCGACACCCAGGCCAACGTCATCCAGGCGCTGGAATCGCATCGCGTCGATGCCGCGGCGGTCGACCTGTCGACAGTGCGCTGGATGGTTGCGCGCACGCCGGACAAGTACGCCGACGCCGGCAAGTGGTGGCGCACCATGCTGTACGGCGCGGCCTTGCCGCAGGGCGATCTCGACTGGCTGACCTTTGTCGACCAGTGCTTCACCTGCGCCATGTTCGGGCACGAGAACGAACTCTATGACCCGGCGTTCAAGAAGTACTTCGGCCAGGATGTGCCCGAGCGCAAGCCGGGCTTCCCTTACATCTAGGCGCAATCCCAGCTAAGAGAGCGGTGCGGCGACTGCCGCACCGCTCCTCGATCGGAGATCGACGCGAGGATGTATCACCTTAATTTCGGGCTGATCTGGAAGTACTTCGACAAGCTCGACTGGGGCCTTCTGCTGAGCCTCGAGTTGGCGGTTGTTTCCATCGCCATCGGCATAGTCTGCGGATTGTCCCTGGCGCTGCTCTTTGAATGGGGTGGCCGCGTCACGCGGGTCGTCGTCGGCCTCGTATGTCGAATTCATCCGCAACGTTCCGCTTACTTCTCCTCGTCTACCTCGTCTATTACGGCATTCCGACCATCGTCGACCTGCAGTACGACGCAGTCACTTCGTTCGTCGCGACGCTGTCGGGCTATTCCGCCGCCTATCTGGTCGAGATCTTCCGCGCCGGCCTGGCGGCCGTTCCGCGCGGCCTCATCGACGCCGGCAAGGCGATCGGCCTGACGCCGTTCCAGAGGCTGATCTACGTGCGGCTGCCAACCATGTTCCGCATCGTGCTGCCGTCGCTCAGCAACACCTTCGTGTCGCTGTTCAAGGACACTTCGGTGGCGTCGGTCCTGGCCGTGCCGGAGCTGACCTACGGCGCACAGTGGATCAACTTCAACACCTTCCGTATCATCGAGGTCTACGCAATCGTGACGCCCATGTATCTGGTCACCGGCTACGTCATTCTCACGGCCCTGCGGCAGCTCGAGCGCCGCTTCGCCATAAGGTAGTCACCATGTTGATGGCCATCGTCAATTCGCTGCCGTCGATCTGGACGGGCCTGTTGGTCACCATCGAGGTGTCGCTGATCGTCGTCATCACCTCGCTCAGCATGGGCGTGGGCATGGGCGTCGCGGTCACCTATGGACCGTGGCCGATACGCATCCTGGTGCGCATCTTCTCCGACGTCATCCGCGGCATCCCGGTTCTCGTCCTCATCTTCTTCGTCTATTACGGCGTGCCGGTGGCCGGCCTGAAGATCAACAGCTTTTCCGCCGGCACGCTGGCATTGGTGCTGTTCTCGACAGCCCAGGTGATCGAGATCACCCGTGGCTCGCTGCAATCGATCCACCACGGCCAGATGGAAGCCGGAAAATCCATCGGCCTGACGTTTGCGCAGCGGCTCGTCTACGTGGTCTTTCCCCAGGCCGTGCGGCGCTTTCTGCCACCGTGGATCAACAGCGTGACCGATGCGGTCAAGGGCACGGCGCTGCTGTCGTTGGTCGGCATCGTCGATCTGATGCTCGCCGTCCAGCAGGTGATCGGCCGGACCTATGAGCCGATGCCGCTCTACATCCTCGGCGCGCTGATCTATTTCGCCATCAACTACTCCCTTTCCTCCTTGAGCCGAAATCTGGAGGCACGTTTTGCCTACATCCGCGACTAGCCCCGCCACGAACGCAAGCGCAGGCACCGACCTGCCGCTGGTCCGTATCCGCGGCCTCAAGAAGAGCTTCGGTGACGTCTCCGTGCTCGATGGCGTCGACCTCGAGGTCCGGCGCGGCGACGTCGTCTCGATCATCGGCCCATCGGGCAGCGGCAAGACAACGCTGCTGCGCTGCATCAACGCGCTTGAGACCTATGTCGAAGGCTCGGTGGAGATCGACGGCGTCGAGGTCGGATTCCGCGACAATGGTGACGGCACGAACGGCGCCAAGCGGCGGCCGCGCGGCGAAAGCGAACTGGCCAAGCTGCGCGCCGAGACCGGCATGGTGTTCCAGCTCTTCTTTCTGTTCCCGCATCTGACCGCGGCCGAGAACATCATGCTCGGGCTGCGCAAGGTGCGTGGCATGAAGAAGGCCGAGGCTCGCGACATGGCGGTCCATTGGCTCGAGCGCGTCGGCCTCGGCGACAGGGCCGACAGCCTGCCGTCGCAGCTCTCCGGCGGCCAGCAGCAGCGCGTCGGCATCGCGCGCGCCGTCGCGATGGGCCCGAAGGTGCTGCTCCTCGACGAGATCACCTCGGCGCTCGATCCCGAGCTCGTCGGCGAAGTGCTTGCGGTGGTCCGCAGCCTCGCCAAGGATGGCATGACCATGATCATGGTCACCCACGAGATGGCCTTCGCCCGCGAGGCGAGCAGCCGGATCATCTTCATCGACCAAGGAAAGGTCGCGGTTGAGGGAACGCCGGAGACGGTGTTCCGCGAGCAGGACAACGAGCGGCTGCGCGCCTTCCTGTCGCGGGTGTCGCAGCAGCATGGCTAGGTCCGGCCGACGGCCGCGGCGTCCGGTGCTGAAACGGAGCGTAGATTCACAATGCTGAGTGAAGAGCTGGACACACCGTGTGCGGTGGTCGATCTCGATGTCATGGAGAACAATCTCCGCCGCTGCCAGTCCTATCTCGACGAGCACGGGCGGGCGCTGCGTCCGCACATCAAGACGCACAAGATCCCTGAGTTCGCCCATCTCCAGGTGAAGCTCGGCGCCAAGGGCATCAACTGCCAGAAGATCGGCGAAGCCGAGGTGATGGTCGAGGCGGGAATTGAAGACATCCTGCTCACCTACAACATCGTCGGCGCTGTGAAGCTCGACCGCCTCGTCGCGCTCGCCCGTCGCGCCGATATCAAGGTGGTGGCGGATTCCACCAACACGGTGGAAGGCCTGTCTGCGGCCATGTCGCGCGCCGGGCTGACGCTGCCGGTGCTTGTCGAATGCGACACCGGCGTGCAGCGCTGCGGCCTGACCACGCCGGCCGGGGCGCTCTCCCTGGCGCAGGCGATCGACCGTGCGCCGGGGCTGGCATTCCGAGGCCTGATGACCTACCCGCCCAAAGGCAGCGAGGCGCGGGCAAAGGTGCAGGCCTGGCTGGCGGAAGCGGTCGATCTGTGCACGCGCGGCGGGCTTGACGTCGCCGTCGTCAGCAATGGCGGAACGCCGGGCCTCTACCACGTCGACGAGGTGCCCGGCGGCGACCGAGCACCGGCCCGGGACCTACATCTATAGCGACCGCTTCTTCGTCGAAGCGCACGGCTTGGGAACCTGGGACGATTGCGCGCTGCGCATTCACGCGACGGTGGTGTCGCACGCCGCACCGGATCGCTGCATCATCGACGCTGGCTCGAAGAGCTTTTCATCCGATCCGATGGGATTTGAGGATTTCGGCCATATCGTCGAGCACCCCGACTGGCAGCTTGCCGGGCTCAGCGAAGAACACGGCCATGTACACGTCCCGCCCGGCGCGACGCCGCCGAAGATCGGCGAGCGCGTCACCGTCATTCCCAACCATGCCTGCGCGGTGACCAACCTGCACGACAAGATATATGGCGTCCGGCAGGGGAGTTTGGAGAATCTCTACAAGGTGGCGGCCCGGGGAAAGGTGCAGTAGATCGCCGGCTTTTGTCCGCGATCAGCGCCTATGGGCCCGATTGAGCTGATTGTGTAGAGGAGGATTTGCGGCTCATCGCTTCCAGTCAGGAGGAAGACGATGAGACCTGAACTGATTGATTGTATTCCTGCCCTTCGCTGGAACGCCCGGGCTCATCGCCGAAAACCAGACTTTCTCGCGCGGCCTGACGGCGGCGCTTTCGGGGCTTCGGGACCGGCGTTTTCAGCTTCAATTCGCGCCGCCCCTCAACAGGCGGAACATCCGCCGCTCCCCTCGTCATCCAAGGCATGGTGACGGAGCACACATACGGGCAAATTAGAATTGGCTCGTCGAAAAAGGACAATGAAATCACTCCCCCACCAAAATAGGTTCAACCAGCCGACACATGCAATCAGAAGTGCCCTATTGAAATGCTGCATCGGTGCCACAGCCACGATGCCTTGCACCTCCCGCATCGGCGCATCTGGTAGGGGCGATTGTTCGGACACTACGCGGACACCGCTCGCACGCGTTCCATCGAGACAACAGAGCGCAATCACAAGTATTGGAAAATCCAGAGAATTTGGTGGGTGTACACGGACTCAACCGTGGACCCGCTGATTAAGAGTTAGCCGTAGTAGGCCATCAGACCTTTTTAGTCTAGTACAACAATGGCAGTTTTCCTTTATTTATTGGCCAACACCCGCTAACGTAGCGCGGTTCTAAAACGCTGTAGGGCGGCAAAACCACCCTAAATTCCCTTATTCGGGGACCCGCTGACATGCCACGCCTCAAGCTTACGAAGACCGCTGTTGACCGCCTCCGCTCACCCGACCCGAGCGGCAAGCAAACCATCTATTGGGACACCGAGCACAAGGGCTTCGGCGTGTTGGTGTCAGGCACCAAGGGCACCAAGACTTATATTGTGCAGCGTGACTTGCCGGGCGGTCGGGCGCGACGGGTGACGGTGGCGCAGACCAACGTGCTGTCCTTCGACGAGGCACTGACGCAGGCCAAGGACAAGCTGGCGGACTTCTATCGCGGCATTGATCCGAAACACCGTGCAAAGGTCGGCACGCTTCGGCAAGTGCTCGAGGCGTACCTACGGGCAAAGCACGCCGCGACCGACGCGGACTTTGCAGCCGGCGTCAACAACCTGCGCAAGCCAACCGTGCGTGCATACCGCTCCGCTGTCGAGCGCTACCTCGCCGCCTGGGCCAACCGCCCCTTGGCCGACATAACCCATCACGATGTCGAGGAACGGCACGAGGCGTTGGCCACTGAGGCCGGCACGGCCACCGCCAACAGCGTCATGCGCACTCTTGTGTGCTTTGGAATTGGGCCGCAAAGAACGATCCCGACCTTCCACAAAACCCGGTCCGCCTCGGAGGCCGCTGGTATCCCCAGCCGCGCCGGGAAACCATCGTGCCAGCGGACAAGCTGCCGGCCTTCTATAAGGCCGTGCGGGGGCTGCCGAACAAGGTAGCCTCGGACTACCTCGTCCTGCTCTTGTTCACCGGCCTCCGCCGCACCGAGGCCGCGACGCTGACGTGGTCCGATATTGACCTCACCGACAAGGTGATCCGCGTGCCGGCGGCGCACACGAAGGCCGGGCGCAAGCTCGACCTCCCCATGAGCGACGTGGTGTTTGACTTATTATCGTCGCGGCGGGAGCTGGGTGACAGCGGCTACGTGTTCCCGAGCACAGGTCGGTCAGGGCACATCGCCGAACCGAAATTCTTCCTGGCCGAGGTAGCCAAGTCCACCGGCATCCATGTCTCAGCGCACGACCTGCGCCGCACGTTCATTTCGGTCGCCGCCTCGACCGACATCACGCCGTGGAGCCTCAAGGCGCTCGTGAACCACAGCCTCGGAACCGGTGATGTGACTGCTGGGTATATTCAGTTGACCACCGAGCAGCTCAGGGATCCGGCACAACGGGTTGCTGACCGGCTTAAGAGCATTGTGTTGTCAATAAAAATAGCCCCTTGTCGGGGCAAAGACCCGTAATTAATTACCATAGCAAGCAAGGCGCTGTACTCCAGCGCCAAGCAGCGGCCCCGTTGGGGTCTGCCGTTTTCAGGGTTGACGGCAGCGCGTAGGCGACGCAACCCGTGTGCGATGACCTAATGCCGGTTCGGTCCCCGGCACCCTGACCGCGTGGGGATCACCTCCCCGGCCCGACAAGTCTAAGGCTCGGGCCAAAACGAAGGTCTCCCTTTCAACGCCGGCGAGCGTTGGGAGGCCATTCTTATGCCTGCCCAATGCTCGCTCCGAAAAGTGGAGTACGAGCACATGGCGCATCACATAGACCGGCGGGCCGCCGCCATCGTTGAGCAGGACACAGCCGACCCCGACGCCCTGCTTTCAACTTCCGACACAGCCGAGTGGTTGGGCGTTTCCGTTCAATGGCTCGAAATCGGCCGGCACAAGGGCTACGGCCCCCGCTTCCTCAAGCTGTCGCCCAAGGTCGTCCGCTATCGCCGGGCCGACGTTCTGGCATGGCTGACCGAGCGCGCGCACCAGCGGACCGCCGAGTACCGCAAGCGTGGGAGGGCGGCATGAAAAAGCCCTCCATCTATCTCGCCGGCAAGATCGGCCCTGATGAGCTGCGGCACCAGCCCGATTTCCCGAAGCCCGCATACCTGACGCCGCGCTGCCCGGTGTGGCGCGCGTCCGAATTGCAGTCTTGGCTCGATGCCAAGTTTGCCGCCAACCGCGAGGGAGGCGACCATGCAAACCAGTAAGCGCCTCTACGAGAATGCCCAGTGGGCGGTGACCACCTACGGTATCGAGTTCACTCGAAGACCATTGGGACTATCGCATTGAGAAGTGGCGCCTCAACGAGCGCAGCTACCTCGATCCGGCAATCAGTGATTGGGTCATCCACGTCTCCCAAAAGAGACCGGCGGACGGTGCGCTATTCGTTGATGCCTTCCGCCACGCGATCGAGATTCACAAAATCGCCAACCCGCCGGATGTGGACCTCAGCGAAGCGGTTGCCCGGCAGAGTGACATCTTTGACCGTCAGAAGCCGCATCGCTGGAGGGAACGCGATCTCAGCCAAATAATCCCCATCGACCATGATTATGACGTGGCTGCCGCTCGGCAGGCGCTGGGGAGGCGGCCATGAGTTTGCGTTCGAAACCAGCCGGCCGCAGGAAAGTCGAGGTACTCAACGTCATCGCCGGCGAGGATATCGTCGGCGAGGATGAAGAATGGGTGGCTTTCCCGGTTCTCGCGGTCGGCAGCGAAACGCTTCTGTTCGGCCGCAAGGGCAAGGGTAAGAGCCAGCTTTCCGAGGACATCGCGGCGCGCATCAGTAGCGGTGCGGCCCTACCGTGGGAGCCATCCGGCACGAAGCACGAGCCGCGGTCGGTCGTCATTTTGTAGCTGCGAAGATGACCCGAGAAAGAAGCTCGGCCCGCGTTTGGTTGCCATGGGCGCGGACATGAAGAACATCCGTATCATCCCATCCAAGGGCGATGAGCAAAAAGGCTTCAGCCTTGTGGAAGACCTGCAATCGCTTGAGTCCATGCTTGGAGAGTTTCGCAGTTGATGAGAAGCTCGCGCCGGTCGGCGCCGTCTTCATCAATCCGATCAGCGCCTACCTTGGCGTCGGCGACAGCAACGACAGCGGCCAGGTCCGGGCGGCGTTGACTCCGGCACGAGAGCTGTTCGCGCGGAAGAAGGTGGCCGGGCTCTATATCGGTCATCCGCGAAAGGACGCCAGCGGCAGCGCCATAGACCAGCATGCCGGCAGCAGCGGCATCGCGAATGCCGTGCGCAACGTGTTCATCGCCATGGATGATCCGACACCCGATGAAGACGGCAATCCGCGACCCGCGCGGCTGTTTCTGCGCGAGACCACCAACCTTCTGCGCGAGGAGCCATGGGGCTTCAGTTATGAAATCGTTCCGGCCGAGGCCCGTATGCGCAAGCGCCTGCCAGATGGCAGCATAGACGAGCTCGGCATCATCGCCGTCAGCAAGATTCGGTGGGTCGCTGAGGACCATCGCCGGCCCGATGAGGTGTTGGAACTGGCGCGCGAGATGGCGCGGCCGCCATCCGATGAAAAATCAGCCACCGCCATGGCGCTAATCCTCAAGGCCCTCTGGGATGGGAAGCCGAAGCCGGCCGACCATCTCGATCGCGTACGGCAGGACGCGGGCATTGCAGACTGGTCGTGGCGCCGCGCCCGCGACCGCCTGAAGAAAGAGGCGCTGATCGAATCGTCCGGCAAGGGTCGCGATATCGTTTGGTCGCTAGGCAGCGGCAAAGATGTGTTCGAAGACGCCGGGCAGCCGGCGACGGCCAGCAGCGCGCCTACCAAATCGTCACCGCCCGATGATGCCGTCGTTGACTGGCTGAGAGAGCGATTGGCCAGCGGCGCGGTCGAGGTCGGTCAGTTGAAGCAGGAGGCCACCGACCGCGGCATAGGCGAGGCGACGCTGACGCGCATCCGAAAGGCCATGGGCGTGGTGAATGTGCGACCGCAGGAGATGGGTGGCGTCTGGACGGCGGCGCTCCCCGATGGCGACCCGCCGGAGGCGACATCGTGACGGTACCCGGCGTGTGGGGCATGTCGGGGCGCCACCGGTCTATTGGTGCCCGGCAGCCGCGTTCCGCCTTGCAGGCACAGCCCTAGGCACCCCGGCCACCAACACCACTCATAGTCTTGCTTTCCCGCCATTTTGCGGGGCGCCTGTTCCTCAAAGTCTTGGTTTTTCAAGTTTCCTAGACCCTGCAGGGTCAGAAACTTGAGAACCTGCCATTATACCTGTTTTAAAAAGAGTCTATTGGCGGAAAACCAAGTTTATGAGTGGTGGTGGTGGCCGGG
>CAWHLP010000029.1:0-33628 GCA_963830205.1 uncultured Alphaproteobacteria bacterium
TGGCGGAGGGAGGGGGATTCGAACCCCCGTTACGGTTTCCCGCAAACACGCTTTCCAAGCGTGCGCCTTCAGCCACTCGGCCACCCCTCCGGGAGGGCGCCAGGTAGGGCGCCTGTCGGCTCTGCGCGCGCACTATAGTCGCCGAAAACCGCCGTGCAAGGCGTCTGACGCCGGACAATTGCGGTTCGCGACCGGAGCCCGCAGCCGCCGCGGCGCCGCGTCGGCTGGGCAACCGGGGCGGCTTGCCGCGATCACGCCCTTGTCGCCGGGAGTTGACCTCGCTAACGGTTGCAGGCGTCAATTGGCGTGACTATCTCACGGCGTCGTCTTGAGCAGGCGCCGTTCTCTGAAGGCGGCCGGCGGCATGATCGGATTTTTCTCGCGTTTCGTCGGCCTGTGGCTGATTGCCGGTGCTCTGGTTGCGCTGGTGGTTGATGCGACCAAAAGCATTGCCGCCTCGAGCCTGACGGTCACGTCCTTCGGCTATGCTTGGCACAGCCTCAACCAGGCGTCGCTGATGGCGGTGCAGCAGTTCGTCCAGCGTGACATCGAGGCCTATGTCGGCCACTGGCTGTGGGATCCGGTGATCCAGTGGTTCCTGCTGCTGCCCACCTGGGCGATCCTCGGAGGGATCGGCTTCCTGCTCACCTATCTCGGCCGCAAGCGGCGGCGCAAAGCCGCCTACGGCTGAACCAATCGGGCGACCAACCACCAGCTCCGGCCCTCGGCCGGCAAGGAGGACCTGCCATGAACATCCTCGACCTGATGGGCCGCAACAAGACGTCCATGCCTGAGAAGGCGGAGGCGCTCCCCGGCCGCGACGCGCCGATCCCGACCGCTGACACCCATTTCGTCAATCACCGCCCGCTCAAGGGACCCTATCCAGAGGGCAGCCAGGTGGCGCTCTTCGGCCTCGGCTGCTTCTGGGGGGCCGAGCGCGCCTTCTGGAAGATCCCCGGCGTCTGGGTCACCGCCGTCGGCTATGCCGGCGGCTATACGCCCAACCCGACCTATCAGGAGGTGTGCACCGGCCGCACCGGCCACACCGAGGTGGTCCAAGTGGTGTTCGACCCGGCCGTGGTCAGCTACGCGGCGCTGGTCAGCGCCTTCTTCGAGGCCCACGACCCCACCCAGGGCATGCGCCAGGGCAACGACATCGGAACGCAATATCGCTCGGCGATCTACGTCGCCGATGCCGACCAGCGCCAAATCGCGACCGAGTTGAAGGACGCCTATGGCAAGGCGCTCAAGGCCAAGGGCTACGGCCCGGTGACCACCGAGATCGCCGAGCGGCCGGCCTTCTATTTCGCCGAGGACTATCACCAGCAGTATCTGGCCAAGAATCCGGGCGGTTATTGCGGCCTCGGCGGCACCGGCGTGTCCTGCCCGGTGGGTCTTGGGGTCGCGTCACATTGACCACCTGAGGGCGGCTCGACCGATGGATGCTCCTGTGCATAATGCGCCGCCGGCAGAAGGACGCTACGTGCCGGACACCATCGGAAAGCAGGAAGCCATCGTGGCAGCGCTTCTGCGCCTGGCCGAAGACGATCTCACCGCGGCGCGGCGCGAGCTGACCGGCAGCGAGGCGCGGGCTGAGCGCGTCCACAGCGTCCGCCAGCGCCTGAAGCGGGTGCGCACGCTGCTGCGCGTGTTCGAAGGGGCACCCAGCGAAGGCGCCCGGGTGGCGCGCCAGTCGCTCACCGTCATCGCCCGGATGCTCGCCGGCGCCCGCGACGCCGACGTTGCCGCTGCCAGCGCCCGCGAGCTTGCCGCGGCGGCACCGCGCGCCGCCGAACTTGGCTTCGATCGCGTCGTGGCCACCCTCGACCAGGAAGCCGCCCGCGCCCACCAGGAAAGGACGCCGCTCGCCGAGATCGATCGGCTGCTGGCTCTCGCTGGCGGCCGATGTGACGGCGCTCGAGAGCGAGCCTTTCGACGGCAAGGTGCTGCTCGAGCACGGCTTGGAGCGGGCCTATCGCCGCGGGCGCCGGTGGATGCGCCGGGCGCATTTGAGCCTGGCGACGCCCGAGCTGCACAATTGGCGCAAGAACGTGAAGGACCTCTGGCACCTTGTGGCGCTGGCCGAGAAGCGCATCAGCCGCAAGGGGCAGGGGCTCGAGCCGGTGCTCAACCGGCTGGCGAACCTGCTCGGCCTAGACCATGACCATGCGGTGCTCGCCGAACGGCTGGCCCTGTCGCCGACCGGCGACCTGGCACTGATGGCGCAACTGGGGCTGATCGCCGACCGGCGGCGCCAGCTCGAGGCGGAGGCCTTCGAGATCGGCGAGGCGGTCTATGGCGATCCGCCCGGCGCCTTCGTGCGCAGCCTGCGCCTCACCTGACGCAACTTCCCGCCGAAAAAGGCAAAGGCCTCGGTCGTACACGCATTGAGCGTCGCGGCCGTCTCTACCCCTCGCGGACGCGGATGATGGTCTTGCCTGTGCGTCGCTCGGCCGGGTTGAAGGCGGCGACTGCGTCATCGAGGGTCGCGACGGTGCCGATGTTTGTTCGCAGCCGTCCGTCCCGCACGCGCTGGACGACCTCGTTCAGCTGGGCACGATCGGACTCGACGACGAAGTCGACCGCCACGCCGTTGACCGGCCGCCCCCCGGGCAACCCGACAATGGACACCAGTGTTCCTCCGGCTCGAACCAGGCCCGCCGACCGCTTCCCGATGTCGCCGCCGATGACGTCGAAGACCAGATCGACTTCGCCGACCTCCTCAAGGATATCGGTCTCGAGGTCGACGAACTCCTGCGCGCCGAAGTCGAGCGCCTTCTGACGGTCGGCCGCGCGTCCGCTGCCGATGACGTAAGCGCCGGCCTCGCGTGCAAGCTGCGTCACCATCGACCCGACCGCGCCTGCCGCTCCGTGAACGACGGCGCTCTGTCCTGCCCGAAGGCGCCCGTGCTCGAACAGCCCCTGCCACGCGGTCAGGCCCGAGATTGGCAGGCTTGCGCCGACCGTGAAGTCGGCGTCGCCCGGCAGCGGCGCAAGGTTGCGCGCTTCGACTGCCACATACTCGGCCAGGGTGCCGTCGCGATACCAGTCCGTGAGGCCAAAAACCCGCTGGCCCACCGACAGCCCTGTCGTGCCGTACCCGAGGGCAGTGACTATACCGGCGAACTCGTGCCCGGGGATTGATGGCGTCCGCCGACGGTCGACGCGATCGGTCCAGGTCGAGGGCCAGGTCAGCTCGGTCGGGACGAACCCCGACGCATGAACTTCAACAACGACGTCGTTAATCGCTGGCTGTGGCTCGGGCCGCTCCACCAGCGTCATCCCGGCCGTCCCGGCAGCTTGGTTGGTCACCACGATCGCCTTCATGGTGGCTCCTCCTCGGTCCCTTGTGTCTTGCTGGCTGCGGCTGGCCAGCCCACGCTCTAGTCGCCAGTGGTCGTATCCAGCACCGCAGGGCGCGGCGCCGGCACCGGGATGCCCGCCGTCAGCGCCACGCCGCCGGGGCCCTCGCTCAGGATCTGGGCACAGGCCGCCGGCAGGTCGGCAAGGGTCTTTTCGGGCGGCGGCGGCTTCGGCTTCGTCGGGTGCTTGGGCGGCGGCGGGGGCGGCTTGAACCACGAGGCGAGTTCGGCGCCGCAGCCGTCACCGGCCGGCGGGGGCTGCTGGTCGACGCAGCCCGAAATGCCCGGCGGGCAGGCGAGGCGGATGTGCATGTGGTCGTCGTGGCCGTACCACGGGCGGATTTTCCTCAGCCAGGCGCGGTCCGTGCCGGCGGTCTCGCACAGCTGCTGCTTGATCGCCGGGCTGGCGAAGATGCGCACCACCTCGGGATAGGATGCCGCCTGCTTGTAGAGCTGCAAGTCGACGTCCGACCATTTGTGCGTATCCAGCGTGAGGCGCTTGCCCCTGACCAGGAGCGACTGGGCCGCCTTGGTCTCGCGCTCCTTGGGGGTCATCACGTGGTCGGGCATCGGCGTCAGCCAGATGTCGACGTCGAGGCCGATCTGGTGGCTGGCATGGCCGCTGATCATCGGCCCGCCGCGCGGCTGCGACATGTCGCCGATGAGCAGGCCGGGCCAGCCCTCCCGCGCGGCATCGGCCGAGAATTTCTCGATGAACTGGACGAGCTCCGGCTGGCCCCAGTTGCGGTTGCGCGACAGGCGCATCACCTGCCAGTGCGGCCCGTCGATGGGCAGCGCCTCGCCGCCGGCCATGCAGCCATCGGCGTAGGAGCCGACCGGCCGCGGGGCATCGGGCGTCGGCACCTCGGCCTTGCTGAACAGCACCTTGGCCGGCGTGCTGGCGGAAAGCGTCGCTGCATGCGCCGCCGTGAGCGTCACGGCGGCTGCGGCAAGCAACAGGCTGAGGGTTACGGCGCGCATCGGCATCTCGTCCGCAGGATCGACGCAAGGCGTTAGCGGAGAGCTAACCCTGCCCCTTGTCCCGGCCGATTATGGCGTCCGCGCGGCACCCGGCAAGCGAACGCGGTCACAGGGGCCGTCATGTTTCCCTTCCGGCTGCAAGCCGGTCAGGCCACCGGTGGCGGATCGAATGGCAGTCCGACATAGTTTTCGGCAAGGGCGGTCATGGCGGCCTTTGAGCTGGTGACGTAGTCGAGCTCGGCCACCTGCCGGCGGCGGTCGAAGGCGAGGCCGTCGTGGTCGGTGTGCAGCAGCGTCGTCATCCACCAGGAGAAGCGCTGCGCCTTCCACACCCGGCGCAGGCAGCGTGCCGAATAGGCGGCGAGCAGCGCCTCGTCGCCGTGGGCGTAGAAGGCGGTCAGCGCCTCATGCAGGTAGCGCACGTCGGCCATCGCCAGGTTCATGCCCTTGGCGCCGGTCGGCGGCACGATGTGCGCCGAAGTCGCCGGCCAGATACAGCCGCCCGAACTGCATCGGCTCGGTGACGAACGAGCGCATCGGCGTGATGCCCTTCTGCAGGATCGGTCCTTCCGGGATGCTGAAGCCGCCGTCGCTGAGCGCCGTGCGCTTCTCAAGCGTCTCCCAGATGCGCGCGTCGGACCATGCCTCGATGTCCTCGTCGGGCGCGACCTGGAGGTAATAGCGTTGCAGCGTCGGCGCCCGCGTCGACAGCAGCGCAAAGCCCTCGTCGGTATGGGTGTAGATCAGCTCGGGCGAGGCCTGCTCCGATTCCGACAGGATGCCGAGCCAGGCGAAGGGATAGATGCGGTCGAAGAAGGCGAGCACGCCGTCGGGCACCGACGGCCGCGTGATGCCGTGGAAGCCGTCGCAACCGGCGATGAAGTCGCAGCGGATCTCCTCCTGCTGCCCGTCGCGGAGGCAGGTGATGCGCGGGCTGTCGCTCTCCAGATCGTGGACCGCGACGTCGCTCACCTCGAAATGGATCGTCCCGCCGGCGGCAAGCCGCGCCGCGATCATGTCCTTCACCGCCTCCTGCTGGCCATAGACGGTGATCTGCTGTCCACCGGTCAGCGAGGGGAAGTCGATGCGGTGGCCGCGGCCCTGGAAGCGCAGCTCGATGCCGGCGTGGACCTGCCCCTCCGCCCGCATGCGCGTCCCCAGGCCGGCGGCGTTGAGCATGTCGACGGCGCCCTGTTCGAGCACGCCGGCACGCACGCGGTTCTCGACGTAGTCGCGGCTGCGGTTCTCGATGATGATCGACTCGATCCCGGCCGCGGCCAGGAGGTGGGAGAGGAACAGGCCCGCCGGGCCTGCTCCGATGATGCCGACCTGGGTGCGCATGGCGGTCAGAACGGGTAGTGCATCGGCTCGGTCTGGATCGTGATCCAGCGCAGCTCGGTGAACTCGTCGATGGCCGCCTTGCCGCCGAAGCGGCCGTAGCCGCTCGCCTTGGTGCCGCCGAAGGGCATCTGCGCCTCGTCGTGCACGGTCGGGCCGTTGATGTGGCAGATGCCCAATTCGATGCGCTTGGCGACCTTGAGCGCCCGCGCGATGTCCTTGGAGTAGACCGCGGCGGAGAGGCCGTATTCGGTGTCGTTGGCCACCCTGATCGCCTCCTCGTCGCCGTTGACGCGGATGACGCTGACCACCGGGCCGAACGACTCCTCCTCGTAGAGGCGCATGGCCGGGGTGACCCCGTCGACCACCGTCGCCTGCATGATCGCCGTGGTGCTGGGCCCGCCGGAGAGCACCTTGGCGCCCTTGGCCACCGCGTCCTTGATGAGGTCGCCGACGCGCGCCGCGGCTTCCGCCGTGATGCACGAGCCGAGCACGACGTGGCCGCGCGGGTCGCCGGCCGGCAGCGCCGCCGCCTTGGCGGCGAACTTGGCGAGGAAGGTGTCGGCGACGCGGTTGTCGACGACGATCTTCTCCGTCGACATGCAGATCTGGCCGGCATTGGCGAAGGCGCCGAAGGCGGCGGCGTTGACCGCCTCGTCGATGTCGGCGTCGTCGAGGATGATGAGCGGCGCCTTGCCGCCGAGCTCGAGCAGCACCGGCTTGAGGTAGCGCCCGGCGGTCTCGGCGATGATGCGGCCGATGCGGGTGGCGCCGGTGAAGTTGATGCGCCGCACCTGGGGGTGGGCGATCAGCGCCTCGACCACCTGGGCGGCGTCGGCGGGAGCGTTCGAGACCAGGTTGATGGCGCCCTTGGGCAGGCCCGCCTCGCGGAAGGCCTCGACGATCAGGGCATGGGTGCGCGGGCAGCGCTCGGACGACTTGAAGACGACGGTGTTGCCGCAGGCGAGCGGCATCGCCACCGAGCGCACCCCGAGGATGATCGGCGCGTTCCACGGCGCGATCGCGAGGATCACGCCGACCGCCTGGCGGATGGCGAAGGCCATCGTGCCCGGCCGGTTGGAGGGGATGACCTCGCCGGTGATCTGGGTGGTCATCGACGGCGGCTTCGCGGATCATGTCGGCGGCAAGCGCCACGTTGAAGTGCGACCAGTGCGCCGGGCTGCCGGTCTCGGCGACCACGGCGGCGGCGAAATCCTCGGCCTTCCCCTGCAGGATGTCGGCGGCCTTCATCAGGATGCGGCGGCGGTCGCCGGCATTCATCGCCGACCATTCGGGAAACGCCGCGGCGGCGGCATCGGCGGCATGGGTGGCGTCGGCGACGGAGGCCGCTGCGGCGCGCGTGGCGACCTGGCCGGTGACCGGGTCGATACGGTCGAAGGTACGCTCGCCGCCGGCGGCGACCTCGCGGTCGGCAATGATCAGTTTGGTCTGAAACATGGGATTCCCCTCCATTCTTGTCCCCCGTGACGGCGGCAGAGCCACCGGCGGGGCCGACATCGTTACCCTTGCGGGCGCTATGGTCGTCGCCTCGATTCCTTCTTGCTCGCCGCCATTGTCAGACGGCGGCGGCAGGCGATGGTCTGCGTCTTCGATCAGCATCGGCTCGTGAATGCCGCCGACGCCGAGATAGGCTTCGCGCACCGCCGGATCGGCGGAGAGATCGCTGGCGATGCCGTGGCCGACAATGCGGCCAGTCTCGATCAGATAGCCGCGGTCGGCAATGCGCAGGCTCTGCTTGGCGTTCTGCTCGACCAGCAGGATGCCGACGCCGCTCTTGCGCACTTGGGCGAGCGATTCGAACAGCTCGTGCGCCAGCAGCGGCGACAGGCCGAGCGAGGGTTCGTCGAGCAGCAGGAACTCGGGTGCCGACATCATGGCGCGGCCGATCGCCACCATCTGCTGCTCGCCGCCGCTCATGGTGCGCGCCGGCTGGGCGAAGCGTTCCTTGAGGCGCGGGAAAAGCTCCAGCACGCGCTCCAGGTTGCGCTTGGCGCTGTGGCGGGCGCGGCGGGCATAGGCGCCGAGCTCAAGGTTCTCGCGCACGGTCAGGTCGGCGAAGATGCCGCGTCCCTCCGGCACCAGCGCGATGCCGGCCTCGACGATCTCGTGCGGCGGCATGAGGCCAAGCTCGCGGCTGCCGAGCGTCACCGTGCCGCCGGGAAGCAGCGGCACCAGGCCGGCAATGACCCTGAGCAGCGTGCTCTTGCCGGCGCCGTTGGCGCCGAGAATGACCACGATCTCGCCGCCGTCGATCTCGATGTCGACGTCGGCAAGGGCCATGTGCTTGCCGTAGGCGGCGGCGGCGTTGGAGACCCTAAGCAACGGCATCTCCGATGTAGGCGGCGATCACGTCGCGGTCGGACAGCACATGCTGGGGCGTGCCGTCGGCGAGCTTCTGGCCGGCATTCATCACCACGCAGCGGTCACAGAGCGAGCGAATGGCGTCCATGACGTGCTCGACCAGGATGATGGTCAGCCCTTCCTCGCGCAGCGAGCGGATGAGCTCGACGCCGATCTGGAGTTCGCGCGGGTTGAGGCCCGCCAGCCACTCGTCGAGGAGCAGCACCTGCGGGTCGAGGGCGAGCGCCCGGGCGAGCTCCAACCGCTTCTGGTCGATGTAGGTGAGCTGCCCGGCGGGCACCTCGGCGCGCTTGCCCAGCCCGACGCGGTCGAGCAGCGCCTCGGCGCGCTTGCGCGCCGCCTGTCCCCACAGCGGATTGTGGCGGAAGGCGAGGCCGGCAATGACGTTGTCGCGGCAGCTCATGTCTTCCAGCACGCGCACGAGCTGGAAGGTGCGGGCGATGCCGAGGCGGGCGATGGCGTTGGCCGGCAGGCCGGAAATGACGTGGCCGTTGAGGCGGATCTCGCCGCCGTCGGGCCTGAGCGCGCCGGAGATCAGGTTGAGCGCCGTCGTCTTGCCGGAGCCGTTCGGTCCGATGAGGCCGACGATCTCGCCCTCCGCGACGCTCATGGTGAGATTGCTGACGGCGATGAGGCCGCCGAAGGTCTTGGTGAGCTGCTCGACCTCGAGCAGCGCCCCCTTGTTCGTCGCCTGCGGGCGCATGGCGCTACGGATAGGCACCAGCGCCCGCAGGCCTCCCCCCTCCAACGGTCGGCAAGACCGATGACGCCGTTGGGCAGGAAATAGACGATGACGATGAAGACCACGCCCAACACGATGTTGAAATGGTTGGGGAAATTGACGGCGATCGTCTCCAGCAGGATGGACAGCGGGACCACGCCGAAGAGCGGCCCGTAGAGGCGTCCGGTGCCCCCGAGCAGCGCCATGATGACCACCTGGAAGGACAGCATCGGGCCAAAGGCGAGCGCCGGATCGATATAGGTGTAGCGCGGCGCCATGACCGCGCCGGTCATGCTCATGAAGGCGGCGCTGACGGCGAACAGCACCAGCTTGGCGGCGGTCGTATTGATGGCGACGTGGCGGGCGACGGTCTCGTCATTGCCGATGACGTTCAAGGCCAGCCCCAGGCGCGAGCGGCCGACCAGCCAGCCGACCAGGAAGACCAGGACGGTGAGCCCCAGAAGCTCCCAGAAGATCTGCTCCTGGCCGATGTCGAGGAAGATGTAGCGGCCGACCGTGTGCGAGACCTTGATCTCGTACCAGGCGACCACCTGGCGGATAAGCTCGGACAGGCCGAAGGTGAAGATGACGAAGAAGATGCCGCGCAGGCGGAGCGTCGACAGGCCGACGATGAGCGCCACGGCGACGCCGGCAAGCGCCGCGATGGCGATGACGATGGCAAGCGGCAGGGAATCGGAGAGCACCGCCATGGTGTAGGCGCCGATGCCGAAGAAGGCGGCGGTGGCCAGCGAGATGTAGCGCGTCGGTCCGGAAAACAGCGTCCACGCCGTCGCCAGCAGCACGTACTGCATCAGGTTGATGCCGAAGGACAGGTAGTAGCCGTTGCCGACGAGCGGGAAGGCCGCCAGCGCGGCGACCGCGACGATCAGGGCCGGCACCTGCCAGAGTCGCTTCCCGTTCACGCCGAATGTCCGAACAGCCCTGTCGGCCGGATGAGCAGCACGGCGAGGAAGATGGCGAAGTTGGCGGCAAGCGTCAGCCCGGGGTCGACCAGCCGCGCCACCGCGATCTCGGCGAGGCCGAGGATCAGGCCGGCAACCAGCGTGCCGAGCAGGTTACCGGCGCCGCCGAGGATGACCACGACCAGCGCCTTCATGGTGAAGATGACGCCGCCGGAGACCGAGAAGGTGAGGAACATCGACACCAGAGCCGCCGCCCGCCGCGGACAGCGCCCCGCCGGCGGCAAAGGCGAGGCCGGAGACGCGGGTGACGTCGATGGCGACCAGCCGCGCCGAACGTGGATCGACCGCGACGGCCCTGACGGCGCTGCCGAAGCGGGTGTGGGTGAGGGCGACGTAGAGGCCGATGCCGATCACCAGGGCGAAGGCGGCGGCGACCAGCCGGTTCAACGGCACCGTCAGGCCGAAGACGTCGGCGGGAATGGAGAGATAGGCGTAACTGTAGAGCTGGTTGCCGAAGACGGCGAGGCCAATGCCCTGCAGAACGAAGAGCAGGCCGAAGGTGAACAGGATCGAAATCGGCCTCGAGCTGCTCGCGGTGCTTGGCCCGGCGCACCAGCGGCATGAGCAGCAGCTCATAGACCAGCCAGTTCGCCACGAAGGCGATGGGCACGATGACGATGAGCCCGACCAGTGGGCTCACCGCATGGGCGGCGTAGAGCCACCAGGCCGCGAACGAGCCGGCAAGAAGGAATTCGCCGTAGGCAAGGTTCATGATGCGCGCGACGCCGTACTGGAGCGTGAGCCCCAGTGCGACCATCGCGTACATGCCTCCGAGGATGAATCCGGAGACGATGATGTCGACGGCGATCATGGCGTTTGTACCCCTCTCCGCTCGCGCCTAGGCTCGCTCAGCTCGCCAAGGCGCGAAGCCCTCCCCCGCAAGGGGGGAGGGACGGGCGCGGATCGATCGGTCTGGCCAAGCGACATCAGCCGTCAGGCCTTTACTGCGCGGCCTTCCACGCCGGCTTGGGCGCCATCGGCTCGTGGGTTGGCCCCATCGAGGCCGGCGCCAGGCCGTAGAACTCGCCGTTCTGCCACTGGCCGGCCCACCACACCTGGGTGTTGACGTTGTGGTCGAGCTTGATCGTGCCGGCTACCGTGTCGAACGTCCCGGTCTGCAGCTCCTTGATGATCGCCGGCCGGTCGATCTTGCCGACGCGCTCGATCGCCTGCTGCAGCATCTGCAGGCTGGCATAGGTCACCGGGCTCGCCCAGCGGTCCGGCTGCTGGCCGGTCACTTCCATGTGGCGCTTGGCGTATTCCTGGTACTTGGGATCGTCGGGATTGACCCCGCCGATGCCGAGCACGCCCTCTTCATTGCCCTTCATGATCTGGTCGCGATAGACCGGGAAGGCGGTGCCGACGGCGGTGTAGAAGGCCGGCGGGTTGTATTGCAGCGCCACCGCCGTGCCCGACAGGCCGAAGGTGTCCGGCGGATAGGAGAAGGCGACGAAGGTGTCGGCGCCCGAACCCTTGGCCTGGTTGATCAGCTGCGAGAAGTCCTGGGTGGTGATGGGATAGCTCTCGTCCATCACCAGGTTGAAGCCGGCCTTGGCGAGCACTGGACGGGAGGCGTTGGCCAGCTCGATGCCGAAGGCATCGGCGACGCTGACCATGGCGACCTTGTCGTTGATCTTGCCGGCGTTGTGCAGCTTGTCGAGGACCTCGACCAGCGAATTGGCACCCATGGTGGAGGTGCCGAGCATCCAGAACGAATTCGGCCAGCGCTTGGCCATCTCATAGGCGTGGTCGGTCGCTGCGGTCGCCGCCAGCTGCGGATAGCCGTACTTGGCGAAGGTCGGGCCGACGGCGAGGTTCATGCCGGTGCCCCAAGGCGACAGCAGGATGTCGACCTTGTCCTGGTTGACCAGGCGCTCGACCGCCTTGATCAGCTCTTCGTTGCTGGACTGGTCGTCATAGGCGACGACCTCGACCGGCACCCGCTTGTCGCCGAGCTTGATGCCGCCGGCGGCCTCGATGTCGTGGAACCAGAGCTTGTAGTTGGGGATCGTGGTGATGGCGGCGCCAGCGGCGTTGGGACCGGACATCGAGACGGCGTAGCCGATCTTGATCTTGTCCTGGGCCTGCGCGCCACCGCCGATGAGCAGCCCGGCGACCACGCCGGCTGCAAGCATGCCTGCAAGTCTCTTCATCGCGTCTCTCCTCCCTTGGCGCTGTCGGCGACTGAAGTCGTCCCTCCCGGACCGCCGCCAGCGTGCTCGAAATGTGCCGGACAGGATCGCCTCCCGTCGAGCTTTTTGTTTGGCTTCAAACTATTTCATGCGCGAGCTGCGACGAACAATGTTCGATAACCGAACATGTGTTCGTTATGCGGCCATTTTCGGCGAACGGGAGTCGCCGGAGTCAACGAGGTGGTCAATGGTGAATGGCGAATGGCGAATGGCGAATGGTTGTCAGCGCGTGACGCGTGCTGAAGAGGGCGACCACGGTTCGCGCTGCGGCCCGTCTGGGTTTGCCGCTGCCCACCATTCACCATTCACCGCAGCAAATGCGGCAGGGTAAGCGAGATCGCCGGAAACAGGACGAGCAGCGCCACCCGGACGATCTCCGACAGGAAGAAGGGGATGACGCCCTTGAAGGTCTCGCGCATGGGCACGTCGGGCGCCAGCGAATTGATGATGAAGACGTTCAGGCCCACCGGCGGCGTGATCAGGCCGAGCTCGACGACAACCAGCGCGATGATGCCGAACCAGATCTTCACGTCGTCGACCGGCAGGCCGAAGTCGAGGCCCGAGACCATCGGCCAGAAGAACGGGATGGCAAGGATGATCATGGACAGGCTGTCCATCAGCATGCCGAGCACGATGAAGATCAGGATGATGATCACCATGATCATCAGCGGCGGCAAGCCGCTGTTCTGCAGCACTGCGGCCGCCGCCTGGGGAACCCCGGCGCGCGCCATGAAGATGGAGAGCAGCGCCGCGCCGAGCAGGATCAGATAGATCATGCCGGTGGTGCGCGCCGTCTCGAGCAGCGCCTCGATGGCGCCGCGGCGGGTCAGCCGCCGCCGGCCGAGCCCGTAGAGGGCGACCAGGAAGACGCCGATGGCGCCGGCCGGCGTCGGATTGTAGAGCCCGCCATAGATGCCGCCGATGACGATGACGAAGATCACCAGGATCGGCACCATGGCCAGCGTCGCCGAGATGAACTCGTCACGCGAGGCCACCGCGCCCTGCGGTCCGGAGTTGGGGAACAGGCGGACATAGATCGCCACCGTGATCAGGAACATCGCCACGGCGAGCAGGCCGGGCAGCAGCGCCGCCTCGAACAGGGTGACGATGTTGGTCTCGACGATGATGGCGTAGACGATGAGTACGACCGAGGGCGGGATCAGGATGCCGAGCGTGCCGCCGGCGGCGATGGTGCCGGTGGCCAGCGACGGTGCGTAATTGTAGCGCCTGAGCTCGGGCAGGGCGACGATGCCCATGGTCGAGGCGGTCGCCGTGGAGGAGCCACACACCGCGCCGAAGCCGCCGCAGGCGGCGACCGCCGCCATGGCGACGCCGCCGCGGAAACGGCCGAACCAGGCGTCGGCACCGCGGAAGAGGTCGCGGCTGAGGCCGACGCGCGCCGCTAAGCTCCCCATGAGGATGAACATGGGCAGCACCGACAGGTCGTAGTTGGAGAACTGCGAGTAGGCGAGGTCCTTGAGCTGGTAGAGGACGACGTCCGGCCCGGACTCGATTGCCGCGCCGACGGCACCGACCAGGATCATGGTGTAGGCGATCGGCACGCGCACGACGATCAGCGCGAGCAGCGCGATCAGCCCGGCAAGACCGATCAGGAAGCTGGCCTCCATCTCCTCCCCCTCGCCGCCGCTAGGCGGTCACCGCCGGATGGAGGAAGCCGCGCACGCCCTGGATCAGCGTGATGACGGCGGCGATGAGCAGCAGCGCCAGCGAGAAGAGCGCCGGCGGAAAGGCCGTCCACAGCGGAATGTGCAGGGCCGCCGTGGTCTCCGGATATTCTACGTAGGAGGCAAAGCCGAGCGACATCTGGCGCAGCATCATGGCGGAGAAGACGATGGCAAACAGCGAGGAAAAGGCGAGCATGGCCGCCTTGGCGCGTTCGCTGGCGCCCTCGGTGAAGATGTCGACGGTGACGTTGGCGCCGGTCAGCTGGCAGTAGGGCAGGAACGAGAACACGGCGATGGCGACGAAGTGCTGCGTCACCTCATAGTCGCCTTCAAACGGCTTGTTGAAGAACAGGCTGGAGAGCGCGCTTCCCGCCGTCATCAGCATGATGGCGGCAAGGATGACCCCGCCGACCAGCGCCCACCACCGGATGACGGCCGCGAGCAGCCGAAGCCAGCCGGGTTGCCATGGCGCATGCGGGCGGGGCCCCGAGGCCCCGCCCTTGTCTTCGTGATGAACGAAGCTCATGCGCTGTGTTTTGCGATGGCCGCCTTGGCCGCGTCAACCAGCGCCTTGGCGTCGATCTGGCCCTGGCGCTGCGCCACCCAGTGGTCGACCACCGGGGCCAGCGCCGTCTTGAAGGCGTCGGTCTCCGCCGCGGTCAGCTCGACATATTCGTTGCCGGCGTCGGTCAGGATCTTGATGGCGCCGTCGTCGTCCTTGCGCCAGATGTCGCCGACTTCCTTGGTCCACATGTCGGTGGCGGCCACATCGAACACCTTCTTGAGGTCGTCGGGCAGCTTGCCGTAGCTGTTCTGATTCATCGCCACCTGGAAGGTGGTGGTGCCCAGGCGCCACTTGTTCTGGCCTTCGATGTCGTACTTGGTGACGTCCTGAAGCTTGAGCGCCGGAGCGATTTCCCAGGGGATCAGCGCACCGTCGACGACGTGGGTGGTCAGCGCCTGCGGCAGGCTCGGCACCGGCATGTCGACCGGGGTGGCGCCGAGCGTCTTGATGACGTCGGTGCCGGTCGGGCCGGGCACGCGGATCTTGAGACCGGCGAAGTCCTCGGGCTTGCGCACGAGCTTGTCGGCCATCTGGATCGCCTGGCCGGCGTGGACGTGCAGCCACAGGACGTGGACGTTCTTGAACTCCTCGGCCAGGTACTGGTCGAACATGTCGTGCATGGCCAGGTTGGTCGCCGAGATGTCGCCGGTGAAGATGCCGGGCAGCTCGAACACTTCGCAGCGCGGGAAGAGGCCGGGCGTGTAGCCGTTGACCGTCCAGATGATGTCGACGACGCCGTCGGCGACCTGGCGGACGAGCTGCGGCGGGGCGCCGCCCAGCGACATCGAAGGATAGATGTCGATTTTCACCCGGCCGTCCGAGTCCTTGAAGATGCGGTCGGCGAAGGGCTGCAGCATCATCACCTGCGCCGGCGACTTCGGCCCCAGCAGATGGTGTAGCCTCAACGTGAATTCCGGATTGGCCGCCCAGGCACGGCGCAGCACGAACGGCGAGGCCACAGCCGCGGTTGCGGCCCCGGCCAGAAACTTCCTGCGATCGATCATTGGCTTCCTCCCAAACAAGGCCCAGTTCGGGCCGCTCCACTCAGCCGGTTGACGGACGCGAATGCCCGCCTATGCCCCCCTTTTGCCCTCATGCCCGCCTTGCCCGTCTCCCGAGGGCAAAGCACATGAGATGTTCGATTAACGAACACATGTTCGATATTCGATCACTTTCCGCAACAGATATGCGGCTGTCAATGACGTTGACGGCCCAAATCCCGAATCTGCCGGCCGCTGGCCGGCGCCGCCGCTAGACATGCGGCAACACCACATCGAGGACCGCCGCGCGCTTGTGGACGCGCATGACGTCCAGCGCTTCGGCGATCGCCTCGTCCACCTCGTCCGGCCGCTGCACCTTGCGGGCAAAGGCGCCGCCGGCCGCAGCGGCAATCCCGCCATAATCGGGGACGGGATCGAAGTCGACGTCGAGATCGGCGGCGCGGCTCGCATAGCCATCGGGGTGGACGGCCAGCGCCGAGAGCTTCGGCGCCCGCCAGCCGCGGTTGTTGTAGACGACCGTCAGGAACGGCGTGCGATAGCGCCGCGCCATCCAGTGCACCGTCGAGGGCACCGAGAACAGGTAGGAGCCGTCGCCGGTGAGCGCCACCACGGTGCGCTCCGGCGCCGCCAGCTTGGCGCCGATGGCGGCGCCGCCGTGCCAGCCCAGCGACGAGCCGCCGCTGGCGAAGATCGTCCCGGGCTTCACCCGCGCCATCTGGTCGAAGATGACGTCGTAGTTGGTGATGCCCTCGTTGAGGATGATGGCGTCCTCGCCGACATGGTTGCGGAGGGCGGCGGTGAGGAATTCAGGCGTGATCGCCCCTTCGGCGCCGCGGCTGCGGCTGATCCGCCCGGCGGCGAGCGTCGCGTGGCGGCGGGCATAGTGGCGGCGGCGGGCCTCGGCCGCCTCGCGATCGATCGCGCTGCCGTCGAGCAGGGCGTTCATCTGCCGGAGCGCCGTCAGGGCGTCGACCGCGAAACTGCCATGCGCGCCGATGTACCAGAGCGGCATCGACGGCTTCAGCGGGTCGGTATCGATGTGGAAGATCTCGGCAGTGGCCGCCGGCCGGTTGACCGTCGGCACCCACGGCACGTCGCTGTCGATGACCAGCACCACGTCCGCCTCGCCAAGCGCGACGTTCTGCACCGGCTGGTTCCATTGGCTGCCCTGGTGCATGGGGTCGGAGGGCGGGAAGTTCATGGTGCTCGGCACCGATTCCAGCACGCCGATGCCAAGGCGGGTGCACAGGCGCTGGAGTTCGTCGACGGCCGCCGGCTGGCGCCCGAGATAGGTGGTCACCACCAGAGGCCGGTGGGCCTTGGCGAGCTTTTCCACCAGCATTGCCACCGCATCCGCCGGCAGCGCCGTTCTGCCGGCCGGCTGCCAGCGGGCGCGGTCGGTCGGCCCTGCCGGCGCCTCGCCCTCCAGCACCTCGCGCGTCGCCGTGAGATAGACCGGGCCCTTGGGTTCGCTTGTCGCGATCTGCAGCGCGCGGTGGACGATCTGCTTGATATTGGCCGGGCTGCGGATCTCGTTCTCGTATTTGACGTACTGGCGCACGATCCCGCGCTGGTCGGGAACATCCTGCAGCCAGTGGATGAATTCGTTGCGGCTGCCCGTCGCCTCGCCTTCCTGGGTCGCCGGCGACAGGCCGGCGAAGATGAAGACGGGCACGCGGCAGCGCGCCGCATTGTGCAGGGCGCCGGCCAGCGCCTGGGTGCCGCAATCGACATGAACGATGACCGCCTGCGCCCGCCCGCTGACCTGGGCGAAGCCGTGGGCGCAGGAGAGCGCCACCATCTCGTTGGGGCAGGTGATGACCGTCGGTATGGCGCGCCCGGTCGCCCGCGCTTCGGCGATGGCTTCGATCAGCGCCGGATGGTCGCTGCCGAAGTTCGCGAAGATATGCGACACACCGGCCTCCGCCAGCGCGTCGATGAGCGCCATGCCTGCCGTGACCATGGTAACGTTTCTCTCCCCGCGGGACGGCTGTCGCCTATGCCAGGCCGTCGGCGATCTTCTTCAGCAGGTCTATGAACTCAGGCTTGTGCGCGCCGACGATCTCGTCGAGCTTGCGGTCGTGCTCGGCCGCATGGGCCGTCAGGCGGTGCAGCGTCTCGGCGCCGGTCGCGGTGAGCGTCAGCGCCATGCTGCGGCGGTCGCCGGGCGAAGGCTGGCGCTTGACCAGTCCGCGCCGCTCGAGCTCCTGAATCAGCGGCGTCACCGACGATTTGTCGCGCGCGATGGCGCGGCCGAGGTCCGCCTGGGTGATGCCGGGATTGTTGGCGATGACCGTCATGGCCGCGAAGCGGCCGGGCTTGAGGTCGCGCATGCCGGTATGCCGGGCGAAGGCGCGGAACGAGGCATCCTGGGCCATGCGCAGGTGGAAGCCGATATAGGTGCCGAGGGCGCCGAGGCGGATGCTGTCGGCATTGGCCGTCCTGGTGGCGGTGGCCGGGTCGCCGGACTTTCGCCGCGAACGCGGCTTGCGCCGGGCGGCCGGGCCTGCCGTGCCGCCGTCGCCCACCGCCTTGTCCGTTTCCTGTTCCGCCACCTGTGAGCCCATCCGTGTGAGGCGATATCGTTTGGTCTCAAACTATATCGCAGGTTTGTCGCCACCACAAACCGAAGGATCGCCGACTTTTGCGCTGTATCAAAGCGGCAGCGTTCGGGCCGCGCGATAAAAGCTTCGCGAGCATTGCGCCGAAGCAGTCGATCTGCTCCTTCCCCCCCTTGATCGATTGCCTCCGACACGCAAGGGCCGGTCGCCTCCAGGCGGCCGGCCTTTGATTTTGTGGGCTTGATAGCAGGGCGCCGCTGGCCAATATCTTTTGCCATGCGTGCGATGCTTCTCGATGCACCGGGCCAACCGCTCAGGCTGGTCGACCGGCCTGAGCCGGAAGCCGGCCCTGGCCAGGTGCTGATCCGGGTCCTGGCCTGCGGCGTGTGCCGCACCGACCTGCATGTTGCCGATGGCGAATTGCCGCAGGCACGCTATCCGATCGTGCCCGGGCACGAGATCGTCGGCCGCGTCGCCGCCCTCGGCGCGGGCGTCGGCGACCTCAAGCTCGGCGAGCGCATTGGCGTGCCCTGGCTCGGCTGGACCTGCGGCCACTGCCATTATTGCCTGTCGGGCATGGAGAACCTCTGCGACACGGCCCATTTCACCGGCTGCGACATCGACGGCGGCTATGCCGAATATGTCGTCGCCGACCGGCGCTACTGCTTCCACCTGCCGGAGAAATACGGCGATGCCGAAGCCGCGCCACTGCTCTGCGCCGGCCTGATCGGCCATCGCGCCCACCGCATGGCCGGCAGCGGCAAGGCGCTCGGGCTCTACGGCTTCGGCGCCGCCGCCCACATCATCGCGCAGGTCGCCATCCACCAGGGCAAGCGGGTCTATGCCTTCACCCGCCCCGGCGACAGCAAGGCACAGGATTTCGCCAAGACGCTCGGCGCCGTGTGGGCCGGCAGCTCGGACGAGGCGCCGCCCGAGGAGCTCGATGCGGCGATCCTCTTTGCGCCGGTCGGCGCGCTGGTCCCGGCGGGCTTGCGGGCCGTGCGCAAGGGCGGCATCGTCGTCGCCGCCGGCATCCACATGAGCGACATCCCGTCCTTCCCTTATGACATCCTGTGGGGCGAGCGGGTGGTGCGCTCGGTCGCCAACCTGACCCGCGCCGACGGCGAGGAGTTCATGGAAATCGCCGCCGAGGCGCCGATCAGGACGAGCGTCACGCCCTATCCGCTGGAAGAGGCGAACGCGGCGCTTGCCGCCCTGCGCGACGGGCGCCTGGTCGGCGCGGCGGTATTGATCCCGTAGGCGGCCGCGAAGACGGCCCAAGACAAGGAGGCCCAAGATGCTGCGACCGATGTTCAACCTGCCGCCGGGCGTGATCGGCTATGCGGCCGTCGGCAAGATCTCCGCCGACGATTACGGCAAGGTCCTGGTGCCCGAACTGGAGGCGCGCATCAAGGAAGGCGGCAAGCTGCGCTTCCTCTATCTGCTCGGGCCCGAGTTCGAGGGATTCGAGATGGGCGCCATGGTCGACGACGCGACCTTCGGCTTCCGCCACTTCTTCGATTTCGAGAAGATCGCCTTGGTTTCGGACCATGCCGGCTACCGCGCCATGATCGAAGGGTTCGGCTTGATGATGCCGGCCGAGGTGCGCGCCTTCCCGGTCGCTGACATGGATGAGGCGAAAGCGTGGCTGACGGCCTGACGCGTTAACCTCTCGGCCACAAAATCATCACGGCGCAGCCAACAATCCATCGCATGCCTCCGCTATCGAATGCCTCAGGGCAAGCATTCGAGGAGGGACTACGATGTTCATGCGGATCGACGATCTGCCGGCGGGCTGCGTCGGCGTGGTGGCGAGCGGTGAAGTCACGGCGAACGACCGCAGCCTGGTCCTGGAACCATCCATCGCGGGTGCGGTGGAGAGCGCCGGGCGCGTGCGGCTGCTCTATGTCGCCGGCGCCGACTTTGCCGGTTACGACCGCGGCGGTCTCTATGACGATGCCGTCTTCGGCACGCGCCACTTCAACCATTTCGACAGGATCGCCTTCGTCGCCAATGACGGACCCTATCAGCGCGCGGTGCTCGCCATGAACGGCCTCATGCCAGCGCGGCTGCGCGTCTTCGGGCTCGCCGAGATCGCTGCGGCTGAGGAATGGCTGAAAGAGCGCGATTCGCCTGTCGCGCGCGGGCCCTAGCTCGCCACCTTGAGCGTTGCGTCCTCGGGCTTCCCTTCGAGCGCTTCGAGGAAGTTGTCGGCCCAGGTCGACACGTCGTTCTTCATCAGCCGGTCGAACATGTCGCGCCAGCGCGCGACACGGTCGGCGAGCGGCATGGAGAGCGCCCGCGCGATGGCGTTGCCGGTGCTTTCCAGGTCGTAGGGGTTGACGATGAGCGCGCCGGAAAGCTCCGGCGCCGCCCCGGCGAAGCGCGACAGCACCAGCACGCCGGGATCGTCGCCGTCCTGCGCCGCAACGAATTCCTTGGCGACCAGGTTCATGCCGTCGCGCAGCGGCGTCACCAGCCCGACGTCGCTCATGCGATAGAGGCCGGCCAGCGTCGGCCGCTTGATGGTGCGGTTGATGTAGCGGATCGGTGTCCAGTCGAGATGGCCGAAGGCGCCGTTGATGCGGCCCGCCGTGCCGGCGACCTCGGCCTGCATCGTGGCATATTCGGGAACGTCCGAACGCGACTTGGGCGTGATCTGCAGGTAGGTCACCTTGTTGTGGTAGGCCGGGTTGTTCTTGAGAAAGCGCTCATAGGCGAGCATGCGGTGGTCGATGCCCTTGGAATAGTCCAGGCGGTCGACGCCGATGATCAGCGCACGGTCGTCGAGGCTGGTGACCATGCGCTTGACCAGCGCATTGGTCCCGGCGCTGCGGGCGGCCTCGGCAAACTCCCGGGTCTCGATGCCGATGGGGAAGGCGCCGATGGTGAATTCGCGCGTGCCGGCACGGAAGCGGCCGGGTGCGATCTCCTCGGCCAGTCCTTCGCGCTTGAGGCACAAAGCGAAATTCTCGGCGTCCCAGACGGTCTGGAAGCCGATCAGGTCGTAGGCGGTGAAGGCTTCCAGCAGCCGGTGGTGCGCCGGCATGGCGTACCACACGTCTGGCGGCGGCCATGGGATGTGCAGGAAAAACCCGATGCGGTTCTTGGCGCCGCGGGCGCGCAGCTCGGCGGCGAGCGGGATCAGGTGATAGTCCTGCACCCAGATGGTGTCGGTCGGCTCCAGCCGCTCGGCCAGCACCTTGGCGAAGAAGGCGTTGACGCGCATGTAGCCCGACAGGTCCTGCCGGTCGAAATCGGCAAGGTCGAGCCGGTAGTGCAGGAGCGGCCACAGGGCACGGTTGGCGAAGCCGTTGTAGTACTCGTCGAGATCGCGCCGCGTCAGGTCGACGAGCGCGAACAGGATGTTGCCCTCGTCACGGAAATGGACCTTGACCCTGTCGGAATCTTCCTCCTCGGCGGTCTCTCCCGACCAGCCGAGCCACAGCCCGCCGCGCTCGCGCAGCACCACCCTGAGCGCCACGGCCAGCCCACCGGCCTCTGCTCCGGTGCCGCTCGGCGGCGGTACACGGTTGGAAACCACGACCAAGCGGTTCATCTCGTTCCCCGGGTTCTCGCGAAAATCTCTTGATCTCCCCGTTCTTCATGCGACGCGAGGACGCGCAATTCAACGCGCAAGACGGCAGTTGGTTGCCTACCGATACGCTGAACAGACGCAGGCCCAATGCCATGCGGCCCAAAGGGTCGCAAAACCACCGGCCAAAACGCTAAATGTATACCTGTTATGTGGGGTTTGCGGCCAGGTTTGACAACCACGAACGCACCGTCTGCGTGTCATGGAGGCGGATCGTTGCCGCGGTTTCGCGCTCCTCGCTGCCGACGCGGACCGCCAGTCCGCCCATGTCTACGGCCGTCCGGAACATCTGCTCGTCGGTGAGATCGTCGCCCACCGCCAGCGGCCGTCGCCCGGCGAAGGGCGCCACTTCCATGAAGCGCGCCAGCGCCCGCCCTTTGCTCGCACCGGCGGGGTGGACTTCGAGCATCATCTTGCCCGGCTGCAGGACAAGATCCGGATTGCCGGCGATGATCGCGCGCATCTCCGCCTCCAGCACCGGCCGAAGGCCCGGCTGGGTGCGGTAGTGGACGGTGACTGAAACGCTCTTCTCCTCGACCAGCAGCCCATGGCTCACGCCAAGTGCGCTGAGGCGCCCGCGCACCGCTTCGATCTGCGGCGCAGCGGCCATCTCCACCCTGCCGTCGGCAAAGCGCAGCTCGGCGCCGTGGATGCCGGCCGAGGGCAGCCGCAGCGGCGCCAGGAACTGGTCGAGTGATTCCAGCGGGCGTCCCGAGACCAGCGCCAGCGCGCCGCCGGCGCGCTTGGACAGGCGCACCAGCAGGTCGGGAAGCTCAGGCGGAACCACCACCAACTCCGGCGTCGGAGCGATGTCGGCGAGCGTGCCGTCGAAGTCGAGGAAGAAGGCCCAGCCTTCGGGAGAAGTCGGAAGATCGTTCGGGAGCGTCATGCCGCCATCAGACACCGGACGAAGCCAAAGCGAAAGCCGGCCACCGTTGTTGCTCGCCGGCAGAATGGCAATCGCCGTTTAACCATCGTGAGAGATGGCGCCAATTCGTGCAAGCGCCGGCTCTGTATGCACGGCCACGCAAATCCCTGTCGTTTCTCGCGAGGCTCGCGATGGTTTCGCCCGCCGCCCTGCATGCCGCTTCGGCATTGGGGCGCGGTTTGCCTAAGTCGAGGGCAAGCAACGCCAGCATCGGTGGGCGCGCATCGACTGCAGTCGACCCGGCCGCTTATTCGCCCTTAACGCTGACGCGCTACCACTGGGCCACATGAGCATTGATGGGGCGATCCAATGACGTGCGGCGACAGCGGGGCGGGTGAATCAAGCGACCGGGCGATACGCGACGCGCAGGCAGCCGAGCGCCGCCTGCGCGAGGCCATCGACATCCTGCCCGAGGGCATCGTCTTCCTCGATTCCGACGGCCGCTACATCCTGTGGAACCAGCAATACGCCGACATCTACAAGCGCAGCGCCGATCTCTTCGAGGTCGGCGTCAGGCTCGAGGACACGCTGCGCATCGGTGTTGAGCGCGGCGATTATCCGGAGTCCTACGGCCGCGAGGAGGCGTGGATCGCCGAGCGGCTCGCCAAGATGCTGAACCCTGGCCCGCCGCACGAGCAGGTGCTCTCCGATGGCCGCGTCGTGCTGATCGAGGAGCGCCGCACCAGTGACGGCGGCACCATCGGGCTGCGCGTCGACATCACCGAGATGAAGCAGCGCGAGGCATCGTTCCGCCTGCTGTTCGATTCCAACCCGCTGCCGATGTTCGTCTGCGCGGTCGAGGGCGAGCGCATCCTGGCGGCCAACGACGCCGCCATCGTCCACTACGGCCACGACCGCGCCACGCTGACCGCGGCAACGCTCGCCGACATCCACGACCCGGCCGAGCGCTACGACCTCGCCGATATCGCCGACGCGCCGGAAGACCGGCAGGCCGGCCGCACCTGGCGGCACCGCAAGGCCGACGGCGGCATCATCGACGTGGCGGTCTTCGCCTGCCGGCTGACCTACGAGCGCGTTCCGGCGGTGCTGATGGCGGTGGTCGACATCACCGAGCGCAAGCGGGCCGAGGCGCGCATCGCCTTCATGGCGCACCATGACGCGCTGACCGAGCTGCCCAACCGGGTGCTGCTGCGCGAGCGCATGGAACAGATGCTGTCGCGGCTCAGGCGCAACGGCTGCGGGCTCGCGGTCCACTGCATCGACATCGACAACTTCAAGACGGTCAACGATTCCCTCGGCCATCCGGTCGGCGACCTGCTGCTCCAGGCGGTTGCCGAGCGGCTGCGCGACACGGTGCGCCAGGAGGACGTGGTGGCGCGCCTCGGCGGCGACGAGTTCGCCATACTCCAGGCCGACATCACCAACACCGCCGAGGTCGCCAGCCTCGCCGGCCGCATACTCGCCATGCTCGCCGAGCCCTTCGACCTCGACGGCAACGTCATCACCGCCGGCGCCAGCATCGGGGTCGCCATTGCGCCCGGCGATGGCGTTGAGGCCGACCAGCTTCTCAAGAACGCCGACATGGCCCTCTACCGCGCCAAGGGTGACGGCAAGAACACCGTCCGCTTCTTCGAGGCTGAGATGGATGCCCGCGCCCGCGAGCACCGGCGGCTGGAGCTCGATCTGCGCGCCGCGCTGCAGGCGGGCGCCCTCCAGGTGCACTACCAGCCGCTCGTCCAGCTTGCCACCGGCGCCGTCACCGGCTGCGAGGCGCTGGTGCGCTGGCGCCATCCCGAGCGCGGCATGGTTTCGCCGGCCGAGTTCGTGGCGCTTGCCGAGGAGACCGGCCTCATCGGTCAGCTCGGCGCCTTCGTGCTCAAGCAGGCCTGTGCCGACGCCGCGCGCTGGCCGGAGCCGATCAAGGTCGCGGTCAACCTGTCGCCGCTCCAGTTCCGCAGCGGCAATCTGCTGGCGGTCGTCTCCGAAGCGCTCGAAGCCTCGGGCCTGGCGCCCGCCCGGCTGGAGCTGGAGATCACCGAGACGTTGCTGCTCGACCGCTCCGGCCTGGTGCTGACCACGCTGCATGCGCTCAGGGCGCTCGGCATCAACATCTCGATGGACGATTTCGGCACCGGCTATTCCTCGCTGAGCTACCTGCGCTCCTTCCCCTTCGACAAGATCAAGATCGACCGTTCCTTCGTGCAGGACATGGGCGCCAACGCCGACTCCCAGGCGATCGTCAAGGCGATCATCGGCCTGGGCGCCAGCCTCGGCATCACCATCACGGCGGAAGGCATCGAGACCGTCAGCGACATGGAGCGCCTCAGGGACGAGGGCTGCGACGAGGGCCAGGGCTATCTGTTCTCCAAGGCGCGGCCGAACGCCGAGATCGTCGCAGCGCTGATGCAGGACGAGCGGGCGGTGGCTTGAGGCGGGGCCACCCCGCCTATGCCGGATTGCGAGGCCGGTGCCGGCTGCGCTGCAGGACGCCCGACAGGCAGCGGCCACACTGCGGGCTCGCCGGTTGCTCAATGAAAGGCGGCAGAGCTCAGGCGTAAGGCGTGCCGGCCATGGCGGCCTTCACGCCCGCGGTTCCCTTGTCGACGATGGCGAGAAAGACGGCGCTCGCTTCCTCTGCGTCCTGCCTCTGTCGAAAAACCCGGTGAGCCTGGAGGAAGGCAACGGTCCACGTCGCCAACAGAAGATTAGCCGCGAGATGGGCGGCGGGATCAGAAGAGTTCGCGCCCTGCGCATTCGGATAATGCCACTGTCACGACCTGCGCAAGCTCGTCAGGGGTCGCCCGCGCCCGCGCCTTGAGGGTTTCGACCGGCCTAATCCTCCATCTTCAGCGCGGCGATGAAGGTCTTCCTACGCCACCTTGAGGCTACGTTCCTCACCACTGACCGGATCGACGAACACAATGCGTCCGTCGTCGGCAGCGCGGAGCTGCTCGTTGGCGTTGAGGAACTCGATCCCATAAACCGATCCGTCGGGCGCGATGTCGATGTTCATTTCATCGCTGACCCGGATGGTGTCGACCTGCCCCCCCGCCGGTCGGAACCGCAGGTAAGCAATATTGTGATCCTTGTCGTAGGTCAGCTTCATTGCGTGAGCACCCCTAGAAGAACTTCACCAGCACCGTGATCACAAGCCAAGCCTCGTTCTCGAAGACGGCAAATGCTTCAATCTGCTTTGTATCATAGCGACGGCCACGCCAGAGGCCAGCGAAGGGGAAATTCCGCCTGAATCCGGTCCGTCCGAACTTGGCCGGGAAACGCTCGCCCAACAACACCGTGGCTACGATCTCGCTTTCTTCGGCCCCGCGGATCGCTGCCTGTCTCAGTGCATGAGGGTGAAATACGACCCGGTCAGCCAGCCCCTAATCCTCCATCTTCAGCGCGGCGATGAAGGCCTCCTGCGGGATGTCGACCTTGCCGAACTGGCGCATCTTCTTCTTGCCCTCTTTCTGCTTCTCCAGAAGCTTCCGCTTACGTGTCACGTCGCCGCCGTAGCACTTGGCGAGCACGTCCTTGCGCAGCGCCCGGATGGTCTCGCGCGCGATGATGCGTCCGCCGATCGCCGCCTGGATGGGGATCTGGAACATGTGCTGCGGGATGAGGTCCTTGAGCTTCTCGCACATGGCCCGCCCGCGCCGCTCGGCATTGGAGCGGTGGACCATGACGGAGAGCGCGTCGACCGGCTCGCCGTTCACCAGGATCTGCATCTTGACCAGGTCGCCCGGCTTGTAGTCGGTCAGGTGGTAGTCGAACGAAGCGTAGCCCTTCGACAGGGATTTCAGCCGGTCGTAGAAGTCGAAGACCACCTCGTTGAGCGGCAGGTCGTACTGCACCATGGCGCGGTTGCCGGCATAGGAGAGGTCGACCTGGACGCCGCGGCGCTCCTGGCAGAGCTTGAGGATGGCGCCGAGATAGTCGTCGGGCGTGAGGATGGTGGCCCGCAGCCATGGCTCCGAGATCTCGCGGATGCGCACCGGGTCCGGCATGTCGGCGGGGTTGTGCAGCTCGAGCTTCGACCCGTCGGTGAGCTCGATGCGATAGACCACCGACGGCGCCGTGGCGATGAGGTCGAGGTCGAACTCGCGCGTCAGCCGCTCCTGCACGATCTCCAGGTGCAAGAGGCCGAGGAAGCCGCAGCGGAAGCCGAAGCCGAGCGCGGCCGAGCTCTCGGTCTCGGAGGTGAAGGCGGCGTCGTTGAGGCGAAGCTTGCCGATCGCCGCGCGCAAGTTCTCGAAATCCGCCGCATCGACCGGGAAGATGCCGCAGAACACCACGGGCACCGCCGGGCGGAAGCCGGGGAGGGCCGCGCCGGTCGGCCGCCGGTCTTCGGTGATGGTGTCGCCCACCGCGGTATCGGCGACCTCCTTGATCGAGCCGGTGAAGAAGCCGAGCTCGCCGGGGCCGAGCTGCCCCAGTTCACCAGCTTGGGCGTGAAGATGCCGACGGTGTCCACTTCGTGCACGGCAGCGGTCCGCATCATGCGGATCTTCATGCCCTTCTTCAGGTGTCCGTCGATGATGCGCACCAGCACGACGACGCCGAGATAGGCGTCGTACCAGGAGTCGACCAGCAGCGCCTTCAGCGGCGCGTCGGCATCGCCGGTGGGCGGTGGCAGCTGGGTGACGATGGCTTCGAGCACCGCGTCGACGCCCTCGCCGGTCTTGGCGGAAATCGGCAGCGCATGGGACGCATCGATGCCGATCACGTCCTCGATCTGTTGTTTGACGCGATCCGGCTCGGCCGCCGGCAGATCGACCTTGTTGAGGACCGGCAGGATCTCGTGGTCGTTGTCGATCGCCTGATAGACATTGGCGAGCGTCTGCGCCTCGACGCCTTGCGAGGCGTCGACGACCAGCAGCGAGCCCTCGCAGGCGGCCAGCGACCGGTTGACCTCATAGGCGAAATCGACGTGGCCGGGGGTGTCGATCAGGTTGAGGATGTAGTCCTTGCCGTCCTTGGCGTGATAGTTGAGGCGCACGGTCTGCGCCTTGATGGTGATGCCGCGCTCGCGCTCGATGTCCATGGAATCGAGCACCTGCGCCTTCATTTCCCGCTGGGTCAGGCCCCCGGTCATCTGGATCAGCCGGTCGGCGAGCGTCGACTTGCCGTGGTCGATATGGGCGATGATGGCGAAGTTGCGGATGTTGCTCTGCGGAATTGCGGTCATGGAGCGGGCTCTTAGCAGGAAGGCGCATGCGCCGGAAGCCAAGAGTCCGGCCTCTCTGGGCGGCGGCCGGGTGGCGGCGGTTGTCTTCCCGTGAAGCGCAGGATATTCCCCTCGCAACGATCCTGCGCAAGCGCTTCCCATGACCGCGATCATCCGCCCGGCGACCGAACCCGACCTCGACGCGATCCTGGCGATCTACAACGACGCCGTCGCCCGGACGACCGCCATCTGGAACGACCAGCCGGTCGATCTCGCCAATCGCCGGGCCTGGTTCCATGCCCGCACGGCGCAGGGCTACCCGGTCCTGGTCGCCGAGGAGGACGGGCTCACCGTCGGCTACGGGTCCTTCGGCGATTTCCGCCCCTTCGAGGGCTACCGCTTCACGGTCGAACATTCGGTCTATGTCGCCGAGGGCGTGCGCCGGCGCGGCATCGCCTCGGCGCTGTTGGCTTCCCTGGAGGAGCGGGCGCGGACCATGGGCAAGCACGTCATGATCGGCGGCATCGCCGCGGACAACGAAGCCTCGCTCAAGCTGCACGCGCGCCTCGGCTTCGTCGAGACCGGCCGCATGAGCGAGGTCGGCTTCAAGTTCGGCCGCTGGCTCGATCTCGTGCTGATGCAGAAGACGCTGTAGAGCAATTCCCAGGAAAAGCGGACACCACTTTTCCGTCCGGAACTGCGTCAAAAAAGGAAGCTGGGCGCGCCGGCCGCTTGGCGCCCTATTCCGCCGCTTCGGTGGCGGTCTCTTCGCCGTTCTCGCCGGTGTCGGCTTCCTTCAGCGCGTCGAGCCGCGGCATGGCCATGATGCTGTAGCCGGAATCGACGAAATGGATTTCGCCGGTCACCGCCGAGGACAGGTCCGAGAGCAGATAGACGGCGGTATTGCCGATCTCCTCGATGCCGACGTTGCGGCGCAGCGGCGCGTTGTTCTTCTGGTGGTTGAACATGATGCGCGCGTCGGTGATGCCGGCGCCGGCCAGCGTCCGCACCGGGCCGGCGGAGATGGCGTTGACGCGGATGGCGCTCGGCCCGAAGTCGACGGCGAGGTAGCGCACCGAAGCCTCGAGCGCCGCCTTGGCGACCCCCATGACGTTGTAGTTGGGCATCACCCGGGTCGAGCCGTTGAAGGTCAGCGTCACCATGGCGCCGCCCGGGTTCATCATGGCGGCGGCGCGCTTGGCCACCTCGGTGAACGAGAAGCACGACACCAGCATGGTGTTGACGAAGTTGGTACGGCTGGTGTCGGCATAGCGGCCGCGCAGCTCGTGCTTGTCCGAGTAGGCGATGGCGTGGACCAGGAAGTCGATGGCCGGCCAGCGGTTGGCCAGCGCCGCGAACATCCCGTCGAGCGAATTGGGCTCGTGGGCGTCAGGCGCCAGCCCGACGTCGCAGGGGATGACGAAGTCGGAGCCGAGCGACTTGGCCAGCGGCAGCACGCGCTTGCCCAGCGCCGGCGTCTGGTAGGTGAAGGCGACCTCGGCGCCGTGCTCGGCCAGCCGCTTGGCGATGCCCCAGGCGATCGAGTGATTGTTGGCCACGCCCATCACCAGGCCGCGCTTGCCGCTCATCACCCCGGTCGCCATCCGCATTTCCCCTGCCGTTCGGGCCTTGATCAGCCGTTGTAGCGCTGCAAAGCGAGTGTCGCGTTGGTGCCGCCGAAACCGAAGGAATTGGACAGCACGGTGTTGATCTCGGCATTGTCCACGCGCTTGCGGACGATGGGCATGTCGGCGAAAGCCGGATCGATCTCGTCGATGTGGGCCGATTCGCAGATGAAGCCGTTGTTCATCATGAGCAGCGAATAGATCGCCTCCTGCACGCCGGTGGCGCCCAGCGAATGGCCAGTCAGCGCCTTGGTCGCCGCGATCGGCGGGCTCTTGTCGGCGCCGCCGAACACCTCGCGAATGGCGATGATCTCCGGGCCGTCGCCGGCCGGCGTCGAGGTGGCGTGGGGGTTGATGTAGTCGATCTTCTCGCCGACGGTCGCCAGCGCCAGCTTCATGCAGCGCACGGCGCCCTCGCCCGAGGGCTGCACCATGTCGTAGCCGTCCGAGGTGGCGCCGTAGCCGACCACTTCGCCATAGATGCGCGCGCCGCGCGCCTTGGCGTGCTCCAGCTCCTCCAGCACCACCACCCCGGCGCCGCCGGCGATGACGAAGCCGTCGCGGTTCTTGTCGTAGGGGCGCGAGGCGACGTCCGGGGTGCCGTTGTAGTGGCTCGACAGCGCCCCCATGGCGTCGAACATCACCGTCATCGTCCAGTCGAGGTCCTCGCAGCCGCCGGCAAACACGATGTCCTGCTTGCCCATCTGGATGAGCTCGGTGCCGTTGCCGATGCAGTGCGAGGAGGTCGAGCAGGCCGACGAGATCGAGTAGCTGAGGCCCTTGATCTTGAACCAGGTGGACAGGGTCGCCGAGGCGGTCGACGACATCGCCTTGGGCACCACGAAGGGGCCGACCCGCTTGGGTCCCTTGTTGCGCGTGATGTCGGCGGTCTCCACGATCGCCCGCGTCGAGGGACCGCCCGAGCCCATCACCATGCCGGTGCGCTCATGCGAGACTTCGTCCGGCGTCAGTCCGGAATCGAGGATCGCCTGGTCCATGGCGACATGGTTCCAGGCCGTGCCCCTGCCGTGGAAGCGCATCGCCCGGCGGTCGAGCATCTGGGCGGGATCGAGGCTCGGCGCACCGTACACGTGGCAGCGGAAGCCGAGATCGGCATATTCCTGGGCGAGCGAAATCCCCGATTTCGCTTCATGCAGGCTGGCCACCACCTCCTGGGTCGAGTTCCCGATCGGGGAAACGATGCCCATGCCCGTGACGACGACACGTTTCATAACGGCTTTCCTCGTTGCGTTGACCACCGGCGCGGCAGGTGCAGCGCGGCAACGGCCGCGCGGCCGTGGCGCCTGGCGGCTCTAGCCGACCGCGGGCTGCGCCTCGCTCTGGAAGAGGCCGACCTTGAGGTCCTTGGCTTGGTAGATGGGGTTTCCGTCCACCTTCAGCCAGCCGTCGGCGACGCCGAGCACCAGCTTGGAGCGCAGCACGCGCTTGATCTCGATGCCGTATTCGACCAGCCGGACGGTCGGCAGCACCATGCCCGAGAACTTCAATTCGCCCAGCGACAGGGCCCGGCCGCGGCCGGGCTGACCGAGCCAGCCGAGGAAGAAGCCCAGCATCTGCCATAGCGCGTCGAGGCCGAGGCAGCCGGGCATGACCGGATCGCCCTTGAAATGGCACCCGAAGAACCAGAGGTCGGGCTTCACGTCCAGCTCGGCACGCACGTGCCCCTTGCCGTGCGCGCCGCCCTGCTCGCTGATGGCGGTGATGCGGTCGAACATGAGCATGGGAGGGAGCGGCAATTGGGCATTGCCCGGTCCGAAGAGCTCTCCGCGGCCGCAGGCGAGCAGATCCTCGTAGTCAAAGCTCGACGGGCGGTCGTCGGTGGTTGCAGGCATTGCTGACGTCATGGTTTGTCCGTCTTGTCATTGGCCGCATTTTCCGGCCGCTGGCCTGCGCCGGAACATGCTGTTGTCTTAACATAGCATCACCCGGGCCGCTAGAAAGCGCTGGAACGCACTTGGGCTCGCCGGCGGCGACTTGACGATCTGCCGCGGGGGGGTCGCGTTGCGGCATTGCCAGGAACGACTTATATTAACTCCATCTTGATGCACAGGTAGGAATCGGCAGGCGCCGATTGGGAAAAATGAACGCCCACGAGCATACGCATGACGGGCACGAAGGGACGGTTCTGAGCCGCCCCAGGATTCGTACCATGTTGCGGCAGGCTGGCCTCCGCCCGACGCGGCAGCGGCTGGCTTTGGCTGAGCTTCTGTTTGGCAAGGGACACCGCCATCTTTCGGCGGAAACCTTGCAGCAGGAAGCCCTTCTCGCCCGCATCCCGGTATCACTGGCGACGATCTACAACACCCTCCATCAGTTCACCGGTACCGGCCTGCTCCGCGCGGTGGCGGTCGATGGGTCGCGGACGTATTTCGACACCAACATCTCCGACCACCACCATTTCTTTGTCGAAGACGATAACGAGGTGCTCGACATTCCGCCGGGAACCATTGGTGTTGGCCGCGTGCCGGAACCCCCGCCGGGCTACGCTGTCAGCCGGGTGGACGTGGTGGTGCGGTTGCGCCGTCTCGACTGACCGCCGCCGCCGGGCCTTCCGGCGGCTGGGGACGGGACTGTTGACAAGCGCCCCGATCTCGGATGCACTGAGCCTGCGGCGGACCGCCTAGGGTCCGGTATGGACTGGTGTATTGCGTACGGGCTGGCAGAACCCGCCTTGGCCACTGGGCTGAGGCCGGAGAAGTTATCTGCCGCTCTGTGCCGCACCGACAATACTTTCACAACGAGCTTTGCCGTCGGTTCCCGTATTGCCGGGCTGCTGTTTTGCAGCCCCGGAAGGGCCGCCGGCTGCCTGGGGCGCCTGTTGCCGAGCAGAGGGGGCAGGGCTTTTTTAGGGAGGGCAGGGGGCCATTGGAGCCCTGCCATCTTGCCAAGCCGTCTGCCGGCGCGGTCGTCGCGACGACGGCGTTTGACGGCGCCCGGGTAAGAAGAGGCCCGGCGCGCCGGGGTTGAGCGCGCCGGGTCTCTGCACTTCACATCTGGTCACGGTTTGGGAACGCGGACGACCTCGGCGTCGCGCGTCAGGCGCCGGTAGGGCTCCCCGGCGATGGCCTCGGTGTCGCGCTGCCAGTCGGCGGCGAGCCCATAGACCGTGTGGGTCGCGGTGAGCCCGTTCATGGCGATGAAGCGCTCGGCCCCTGCGACCGTCTCCCACACCCAGCCGCCGGCATAATCGGCGCCGCTGCCGCGCTTGACCGGGGCCGACGGACCGGCGAGCGCCGCTTCGTAGCGAACGGTGAGGCCGATGCAGTAGATCATCACCGGATGCTAGAGCAGCCGGATAGGGCTAGTCGACGTCCTCGTTGGGGTAGACGCCCCACAGGCGATCCTGCTCGATCCACCCGTCGAAACCCTTGCCGCTGATGCGGCACCAGCCGTCGCGGCAGCGATCGATGGTGCCCATGACGCCCGGCTCGAGATAGGCGGTGATCGCCGCGTCGGCCGCGGGGTTGGCATGGATCGGCTGCGCATCGGCCTTGGTCCAGGGCGTCACCACGGCCGTGCGCTTGCCCGACAACAGGCTGTTGAACACCCAGCCGACGGCGCCGTCGGAATCGCGGATGCGCCGCCAGGTGTCGTATTCCTGGATGACTTCCACCGGCAGGCTGGTGCGGGTGAACACCCAGGCGATCTTGTAGTCCTCGCCGGGGCCAACCCGAACGTTGACCCTGCCCGCCTTGAGGCTGACGAAGCGTGGCACCTGGAGGCCGCTCTTGCCGATGGCGGTGCCGGCATGGAGCGGCGTCGACAGCACGGTCGCGTCGGCTGTGACCAGAATGAGGCCGATGCCGGAGAGCGCAAGAAGTCGGGAGAGAAATCGCAAGGCCCTGGTCCCGGTCCACCAAGGCAGTCGCATCTGCATATCGCTACCCCAAACGCGTCGATGTCGTGCCCACCGCCGACCTTGCCGGATCAGGGTTAAGGAGCCCTCAACGGGCCGGTCGCGCGACACGGATTTGCCTGCTCCGGATGGTGCCCTGGCGCTTGTGGACGCGAGGCGGATTTGTGGCTAAACAACCGACGACGGCAGCGAGAGGTCCCCTTTGATGGCAGGACGGTTCGGGACGGTTCTGCGGCTCGCAGCGCTCGGTGTCGTTGCGGCCCTGGTCGCCGCCTGCGCGCCGGTCGAGGGGCCGCGCCTGGGCAGCGGGCCGCCGGTGCTGGCGCCGAGCACCCTGAAGACGCTGAGCAAGCCCAACCCGGTCGCCAGCGTCGTCACCTTCACGCTCGAACCGATCACCAACGCGCCGGGCGAGATGATCTACGCTTTCGAGGATTCGCTGAAGTCGCTGGCGCCGACCCGCCAGTTGAAGATCATCGATGGCACCGATTCGCCGCCTGATTATCGGCTCAAGGCCTATCTGTCTGCGGTCGGCGACTACAGCAACGCACAGGTCATGTACGTCGTCGACGTGTTCAACAGCACTGGCACCCGTGTCCACCGCGTGTCGGGCCAGATCAAGGCCAGTGGCAGCCAGAACGACCCATGGTCGACCGTCACGGGCGGCGCCGTCGTCAACGATGCCGCCCAGGAAGTGATCGACGACC
>CAWHLP010000030.1:0-69905 GCA_963830205.1 uncultured Alphaproteobacteria bacterium
GCCTGTCCCTGTCGGTCGATTCGATCCTCGCCGAAAAGGTGGCGATCGATGCCGCCGAGCCGCTCGGCATTCCGGTGTTTCCGGTCGTGCCTTACGGCATCACCCCCTATTTCCTCGCTTATCCCGGCTCGATCAGCCTGAGGGTGAATACCTATGTCAGCGTGGTGCGCGACATCCTCGACGTGATGGCGCGCCAGGGCTTCAACCGCATTCTTCTGTGCAACGGCCATGGCGGCAACGCGCCGGCCGGTTCCCTCGCCATCGAGTGGATGGCCGACCATCCCGGCGTGCGGTCAAGTTCCACAACTGGTGGAACGCCCCCAAGACCTTCGCCAAGGTGCAGGAGATCGACCCCGTCGCCTCGCATGCCTCGTGGATGGAGAACTTCGCCTGGACCCGGCTGCCCGGGGTCGCGATGCCGACGGAGCGCAAGCCGATGATCGACCTCGCCTACATGCGCGTGCTCGATCCGGCCGGCGTGCGCAAGCTTCTCGGCGACGGCAATTTCGGCGGCTATTACCAGCGCTCCGACGCCGAGATGCAGGCGATCTGGGACATCGCCGTGGCCGAGACCCGCGCGCTGATCGAAGGGGCCTGGGCATGAGCGCACCGATCCTGATCTGGGGCGCCGGAGCCATCGGCGCCTCGTTCGGTGCCCATCTAGTGCGCCTCGGCCACAAGGTCGTATTCGTCGACACCGTTCCCGAGCACGTCGCAGCCATCAACGCCAACGGTCTCGAAATCGTCGGCCCGATCGTTCAGATGGTGGTCAAGGCGCCGGCCTTCCTGCCGGAGGAGGTCACCGGCCAGTTCGACCGCGTGTTCCTGTGCGTCAAGGCCCTGCACACCGAGGCGGCGACCAGGGCCCTCGCGCCACACCTGGCGGCGGACGGCTACGTCGTCTCGGCCCAGAACGGGCTCAACGAACTGGTGATCGAGAAGATCGTCGGCCGCGAACGTACCATCGGCTGCTTCGTCAATTTCGGTGCCGACTATCTCGAGCCTGGCATCGTGCAATATTCCGGGCGCGGGGCCTTCGTGGTCGGCGAGCTCGACGGCGCACTGAGCCAGCGGCTCATTGCCCTGCACGAACTGGTGCGGGAGTTCGAGCCCAACGCCATCCTTACCGACAACATCTGGGGCTATCTCTGGGGCAAGCTCGTCTATGGCGCGCAACTGTTCGCCACGGCACTGACCAATGACGGCATTGCCGACTGCTACGCCAATCCCGAATTCCGCCCGGTCCTGACCGCGCTCGGCCAGGAGGTCGGCGCTGTGGCCAAGGCCAACGGCATCACCACCGAAGGGTTCAACGGCTTCGATCCGGCGGCCTTCGCGCCCGGCGCGCCGCAGGCGCTTATCGAGAAAAGCCTCGATGAACTCGTGGCGTTCAACCGCCGTTCGGCCAAGTCGCATTCGGGGATCTGGCGTGACCTCGCCGTGCGCAAGCGCAAGACCGAGGTCAGGGATCAGCTCGGACCAATCGTCGACACCGGCAAACGCCTCGGCGTTCCGACACCGCTGACGGCTCGCCTGATCGACATGATCATCGAAATGGAAACCGGCGCCCGCAGCTTTTCCGCCGACAACATGCGTGAACTCGGCAATGCGGCTTCGGTAGAGGTTTGAGGAAATGAACATCGAGTTTGCCGGAAAGACGGTGCTGGTCACCGGCGCCGCGCACGGCTTCGGCCGCGCCATCGCCCTCGCCTTCGCGGCGAACGGCGCCAAGGTCTACGCTTGCGACGTCAACGAGGCCGGGCTCGCCGAAACGGCGCGGCTCGATGCACGGCTTGAAACCTTCCTTCTCGATGTCGGCGACCGCGAAGCCGTGCAAAAGGCGGTGGCCGGACGCGACCATCGACATCCTCGTCAACAACGCCGGCGGCGTGCGCGGCCAGGTCGGCCGGCCGATCGAGGAGATCAGTGCCGCCGACTGGCAGACGATCTTCGACGTCAATCTGTCGGGCGCCTTCTACATGACCCAGGCGGTGGCGCCCGGCATGAAGGCGAGGAAATGGGGACGCGTTGTCAACATCTCCTCTGGCGCGGGCTCGGGCATTTCGCCTGACCGGCATCCAGGCCTATGCCAGCGCCAAGGCCGGCCAGATCGGACTGACTCGGCAACTGGCGCACGAACTCGGGCCGTTCGGCATCACCGTCAACAACATCGCGCCGGGCTTCGTGCGTTCCAACCCGACCACCGAGAAGCAATGGCAGGCGATGGGCGCCGACGGGCAGGAGGACCTGCTCCGCAACATCGCCATGCGCCATCTCGGCACGCCCGACGACATCGCCAATGCCGTGATGTTCTTTGCTTCCGAACAGGCGGCGTGGATCACCGGACAAGTGCTGAGCGTGGACGGCGGCAAGTGAGCGTCGCGGTCGAGGCCTACCTCGCCGACCACGTCGACGAGGCCATCTCTGAACTCGAAGCGCTCTGCCGGTTGCAGAGCGTTTCGACCGATCCCGCCTACAAGGGCGGCATTCTTGCGGCGGCCGATTTCATGGCCGCGGCGCTGAAGCGCTCCGGGTTCGCCGAGGTCGAGATTATCGAGACCGAAGGACACCCGCTCATCTTCGCCCGCAGTCCCCCTGTTCCCGGTGCTCCGACCATCCTGATCTACGGCCATTACGATGTGCAGCCGCCGGACCCGCTCGACAAGTGGCTGAGCCCGCCCTTCGAGCCAACGGTTCGTGACGACCGGCTCTATGCGCGTGGCGTCTCCGACGACAAGGGGCCACTGCTGATCCCGATGCTGGTGGCGCGCGCCTATGCCGATGTCGCCGGCGGATTGCCGCTCAACGTCAAGTTCCTCATCGAGGGAGAGGAGGAATCGGGCAGCCCGCATTTCGAACCGGCCGTGATCGAGATGAAGGAGCGTCTCGCCTGCGACCTGGTGGTTTCGGCCGACGGTGCCATGTGGCGCGCCGATCTGCCGTCGGTAACGGTAGCCGGGCGCGGGCTGGTCGCGCTCGACGTGGTGCTGCACGGTGCCGGAAAGGACTTGCATTCCGGGCGGCACGGCGGCAGCGCGCCCAATCCGGTGCGGGCGCTGACCCGGATGTTGGCCAGCCTGCACGACACCGATGGAAAGGTGATCGTCCCCGGCTTCGCCGACGGCATCCTGCCGTCCGATCCGGCCATTCTTGCCGCCATCGAGGCAGTGAACTTCGATGCCGGTGCCTATTTCGATAGCATTGGCGCCGCCCGCCCCGAGCCGCTGCCGAGCGGCGTCGAACTTCTGACGCGGCAATGGCTCATCCCGACGCTTGAGTTCAACGGCATCTCCGGCGGCTATGCCGGAGCTGGCACCAAGACCGTCATCCCGGCAACCGCCTCGGCCAAGATCACCTGCCGGCTGGTGCGCGGGCAAGATCCCGAGGCCGTCATCGCCGCCATATCCGACCATCTCAAGAAGCAGACGCCGAGCGGCTACCGTCTTGAAATCCTCCGGCACGGGCCAGGCATGAGCGCCTTCGCGCTCGACCCCGACCTCACCGGCCTCAGGATCGCCGAGGACATCCTGGCGGAACTGTTGGGGCAGAAACCGCTGCGCGTCGCCATGGGTGCCACCATTCCGATTCCGGGCGTCTTCGAAAGGCACCTGGGCACTGGCACGATCTTCTTCTCGTTCTCGACCTCCGACGAGGACTATCACGCGCCCAACGAATTCCTGCGCCTGTCGAGTTTTCGTCTCGGCATGACGGCCTGGTCCCGGCTGTTCCAGCGGCTGGCTATGGCAACATGATTGTCGCCGGTCCCGGCATTGCCGAGCTTGGGCGACTGTTTCGCAGTGGCGCGCTGAGCCCGCGTCAGGCCGTCGAGCGGTCGCTTGCGCGGCTGGCAGAGTGGGAGCCACGGCTCAACGCCTTCGCCCATGTCATGGGCGACAGTGCTCTCGCCGATGCCGACCGTCGCGGAGCCGAGCTTGCGTCCGGTCGCGACAGAGGGCCGCTGCACGGCATCCCCGTCGCCATCAAGGACCTGATCGAGGTCGAGGGCGCTCCCACCGGCTACGGCTCGAAGGTTCTGCAACCAAAGCTCGCCACCCACGACGCGGAGCTCGTGTGCCGGCTGCGCGAGGCCGGTGCCATCGTCATCGGCAAGACCAACCTGCTCGAATATGCCTATGGCATCGCCCATCCGGAGATCGGCCAGACCAACAACCCGCACGACCCGACCCGCACGTCGGGCGGATCGAGCGGCGGCTCGGCAGCGGCCGTCGCAGCTGGCATCGTGCCGCTGGCCATCGGCACCGATACCGGCGGCTCCATTCGCATCCCGGCGGCTTATTGCGGCATTGTCGGGCTCAAACCGAGCTTCGGGCTGGTTTCGCTCGACGGCGTCTTTCCCCTATCCCAGAGCCTTGACCATGCAGGGCCATTGACCCTTACCGTCGCCGATGCTGCGCTGGCACTTGCCGTTCTGTCCGGCACCGATGTGCCTTTGCATCCGATCGGCCTCGCCGGGCTGCGCTTGGGCAAGATCGCACACCACTTCGCCTCGCATGAAGTCACCGCGGGCGTGCGTCAGGCGATCGACACGGCACTCGATGGGCTCGCTGGTGCCGGCGCAACCATCGTCGACGTCGAAATTCCCCGGCTCGCCGAAGCGAACCCGGCGCTCGGCATCATATTGCGGCCCGAGGCGACGCTCATCCACGCCGCGTTGAGAAAAGCCAACCCCGGCGGCTATGCACCCGGCACGCTGGCTGAGATCGAGTCCGGCGTCGAAATCCGTGCCGTCGACTATATCGCGGCCCAGCAGTTCCGCTCCGAGATGCGCGACGAGATCGAGGGCATTTTCAGCTGCGTTGATGCGTTGATCAGTCCGAGCGTGCCGTTCGTCGCGCCCTTCACCGATCCGGCAATCGAAGAAGGTGATGATGGTGAAATGCTGTCAAGCGGGCTTGGCAACTTCACCGGTCATCCTGCCGTCAGCCTGCCCGCGGGGCTTGCCGACGGGCTACCGGTCGGTCTGCAAATCATGGGGTCGCTCGGACACGACGATCGATTGCTCTCGATCGCCAACGCCATCGAAGTGGCCGTGTCGGACTAAATTGATCGGTCCGCTCACGCGACAACGCGGTCGAGGGGTGGCTGCGAAGCTCCATGTCAGCCCGGATTTGTGGCCGATCGTCAAGAGAAGCGATGGCGCCGGACGTTCTCGTTTCCGGGCGCCCGCCATTGCGTTTGGCTCGGAATAGTTTATATGTAGAACTCCAGATTTGCACTGCCTTGCTGCAGCCGCCTGCGATCGGGCTTTTTCTCAAGACAACGCAAAACTCGGGCGGGCGACCGGCAAAACCATGTCGAGCGCAACGATTTGCTATGCGCCAGCGCAGAAAGACAGTCGCATGTACAAGGGCACCGTGAAATTCTTCAGTACGCAGCGCGGTTTCGGCTTCATCACCCCGGACGATGGATCGAAGGACGTGTTCGTCCACATTTCCGAGGTCGAGCGTGCCGGGATGAGCACTCTGCGCGAGGGACAGAAGGTCAGCTTCGAGATCGTCACCGACCGCGGCAAGACCGCGGCGGCAAAGCTCCAGGAAGCCTGACCGCCGGTGCCGGCATAACCGATTCGGGGGCCCGGCATCGGCGCCGGGCTTTTTCGAATCGCCAATCATCTGACGCTGCGGAGACCCGCTGATGCCGTTCAAGCCCAACTATCGACAGGCGCGTGGCGAGCGCGCCAGGGCAAAGCAGCAGAAGAAGGACGAGAAGCTTCGCCGGCGCGAAGAGGACGCTGCGCGCCGCAAGGCCGAGCCGGAGCCTGACGCCTCGCTGCCGCCAGTGCCGGAAGCGGCATCACCAGAGGACGATGCGTAATTCGCCAACCGGCCGGCGACCGCGCGCCGGCCCGGAGACCAAACAATGAAGATGTTCATTTTCCAATCTGGAGCGAAGGCCGAGCTGCATGCCTTTGCCGGCGAGTCGGACGGCCACACGCTGCCGCCGAAGTTCGCGCCATGGGGCGTGACCGGCGTCGTATCGGCCACCCAGGCCTTGCCGCACGGGCTTCCGCGACACCAGATCGAACGCGAGATCCGCGCCCACGGCTTCCAGCTGTGGCGGCTCCGCAAGAAGAAGACCGCAACCGAAGTCACTTGATCCGAAAAGGGGAACCCGTGCAGGTATTCGTGCGTGACAATAATGTCGATCAGGCACTGAAGATTCTCAAGAAGAAGCTCCAGCGCGAGGGGTTCTTCCGCGAATTGAAGCGCAAGAACTCCTACGAGAAGCCGTCCGAGAAGCGGGCGCGCGAGAAGGGCGAGGCCATTCGCCGGGCGCGCAAGCAGGCCCGCAAGGCGGCTCAGCGCGAGGGCTTGCTGCCCATGCCGGTTCGCAAGGTTCCGGCGCGCGGCGCAATAGGCCGTCGTTGATCGCCGCGGCGGGACGGGCGATGCACGACCAGCCAACGGTGACTGCGAGCCCGCCGGATCAGAGGCGGTTCCAGCTCGTCCTGATCAAGCCGTCGCACTACGATGACGACGGCTACGTCATCCGTTGGTGGCGCGGCATCATCCCGTCGAACTCGCTCGCCGCGGTCTACGGCATCGCCGCCGATTGCGCCGAACGCAAGGTGCTCGGGCCGGACGTCGCCATCGACATCGCGGTCATCGACGAGACGACGACGCGCATCGACACGGCGCAGCTCCTCGCCCGCTTTCGCCAGCACGGCGGCTTCGGCCTGGTCGCGCTTGTCGGCGTGCAGTCCAACGAATATCCGCGTGCGCTCGATGTTGCCCGGCCGTTTCGCCAGGCAGGCGTGCCGGTCGCCATGGGCGGCTTCCACGTCTCCGGCTGTCTGTCGATGCTCGACGGACATGCCGTCGGCCTCGACGAATGCCGCGACCTGGGCATCGCCATGTTCGCCGGCGAAGCCGAAAACCGGTTCGACCTGGTGCTGCGCGACGCCGCCGCTGGTTCGCTCGCTCCGGTCTACGATTTCCTCGCCGACCTGCCCGGACTGGAGAGCACGCCACCGCCTTTCCTGCCCAAGCAATACGTCTCGCGCACGCTCGGTCTTTCGACCAGCTTCGACGCCGGGCGCGGCTGCCCCTACGAGTGCTCGTTCTGCACCATCATCAACGTCCAGGGCCGCAAGTCGCGCTACCGCTCCGCCGACGACGTCGAACAGCTCGTCCGCCTCAACTGGGCGCAGGGGATCAGCAAGTTCTTCATCACCGACGACAACTTCGCGCGCAACCGGCGATGGGAAGAGATCTTCGATCGCCTGATCCAGCTGCGCGAGGACGCCGGCATTCCGCTCGGCCTGATGATCCAGGTCGACACCCTCTGCCACAAAATCCCGGGCTTCATCGAGAAGGCCAAGCGCGCCGGCGTCACCCGCGTCTTCATCGGGCTTGAGAACATCAACCCCGACAACCTGGCGGCGGCGAAGAAGCGCCAGAACAAGATCACCGAATACCGCAAGATGCTGCTGGCGTGGAAGAGCCAGGGCATCATCACGCTGGCGGGATATATCCTCGGCTTTCCCTGCGACACGATGGACAGCATCCGGCGCGACATCGGCATCATCAAGCGCGAGCTGCCGGTCGATGTGCTGGAGTTCTTCTGCCTGACGCCGCTGCCCGGCTCGGAGGATCATCGGGTCCTGTGGAAGCAGGGTGTCGCCATGGACCCCGACCTCAACAATTACGACGTCGAGCACGTCTGCACCGCGCACCCGAAGATGGCGCGCGAAGCGTGGGAGGCGATCTACCGCGAAGCCTGGTCGCTGTACTATACGCCGGCGCACATGCGGACATTGATCCGCCGGGCCGCCGCCACCGGCGTGCCGCTCACCAGCCTCGTCAAGGTTCTCGTCGGCTTCGCCACGGCCGTGCGGCTCGAAAACGTCCATCCGCTCCAGGCCGGCATGCTGCGCCTCAAGTCACGGTCGGAGCGCCGTCCCGGCCTGCCCGTGGAGGCGCGCTGGACGTTCTGGGCGCGTTACGGGCTCGACACCGTCGCCAAGACCACCGTCCTGGTCTGGACCATCGTATCGCTGCTCGCCATGCGCTTTGCCATTGCCGGCAAACAACGGTCGCTGGCCTACATGGACGAGGCGCTGACGCCCATCGGCGACGACAATGACGAGGCGCGCGACCTCCTCAACAAGACGACCGGCGCCAAGGCGTTCATCGCCCACACCAAACGGGTCGCCAAAGCTCAGCAAAGTGCGGCCTGAAGCGTCGATCAGACTGAGCGACTGAGACCCGCGGCGCGCGATTCGCGCCCTCGGGGCCGGCCCGATCAACCATCCGTCCCATCGGCAACGGCCCGCACGGCCTGCTGCCAGCGCCTGACGATCGCCTCGCGGGCCCCTGCGGAGACGCTGGGCTCGTAGACGCGCCCATGCGGCGAGAGGATCGCCAGCCCCTTGCTCTTCCGTCCACAGGCCGCACGCCACGCCCGCCATGATGCCGGCGCCGGCGGCGCTGAGCTCGGCGATCTCGTGGCGGCGCACCGGGCGGCCGAGGACATCGGACTGCATCTGCATGAGCGTGTCGTTGTGGGTAGCGCCACCATCCACCGACAGCCGGTCGAGACGGTGGCCGAGGTCGCTCTCCATCGCAGCGAAGACGTCGCGGATCTGCAGTGCGATCGCTTCCAGCGTGGCACGGGCGACCTCGGCCCGGGAGGTTGCGAGGGACAGGCCGGAAATGGCCGCGCGGGCGCGGTCATTCCAATGGGGGGCGCCGAGGCCGGCGAAGGCGGGAACCACGACCACGCCGCCGTCGCTCTCGGCGGTCTCGGCAAGCGCGGTCAGCGCGGCGACGTCGGCAAGACCGAGGAAGGACACCATCCACGCTGCCGCCTGGGCGGAAACCGAGATGTTGCCCTCAAGCGCGTAGGTCGTGCGGGCGCCACGGCGCCAGGCGATGGTCGTCGACAGGCCGCTTTTGGAGAGTACCGGCGTTTCAGTCACGGTCATCAGCGAGGAGCCGGTGCCGTAGGTCGCCTTGACCTCGCCGGGGGTGCGAATGGCGTGGCCGAAGAGCGCGGCATGGGAATCGCCCATGATGGCGTGGATGGGCACGCCCGCCGGCAGGCTACCCGCCGTGGAGGTCAGGCCGAAGCGCGCATCGGAACTCATCGGCTTCGGCAGGATGGCGGGGGGCACGCCGAACAGCCGGCACAGGTCCTCATCCCACGCCCCTGCGGCGATATCGAAAAGCTGCGTGCGCGAGGCGTTGCCGAAGTCGGTGGCGTGGACCGCACCGCCGGTGAGCTTGAACAGCAGCCAGGAATCGACCGTGCCGGCGCACAATCGCCCGGCCGCCGCGCGCGCCCGTGCCGCCGGGTATTGTTCCAGCAGCCAACCGATCTTGGCCGCCGGAAACATCGGGTTGAGCGCGAGGCCGGTCTTTGCAGCCACCATGGCTTCCACCGCCGGCGTCCGCAGATTGTCGATGCGCTCGGCCGAACGGCGGCACTGCCACGTCACGCAGGGCCCGATCGGCTCGCCAGTCTCGCGGTCCCACATGAGGACCGACTCGCGCTGGTTGGATAGGCCGATCGCGGCGATCTCAACGCCCGCGCCCGCCTGATCGAGGCAGCCGCCCGTGGCCTGGACCAGCGTCAGCCAGAGATCATCCGGCGACTGCTCGACCCAACCCGGCTGCGGATAGCTGACCGGCACCGGCACGGCCGCCGAGGCGATGACGGCGCCCGTTTCGTCGATCAGCAGCGCCTTGCTGTTGGTCGTCCCCTGGTCGAGCGCGAGAACATGGCGGGCCATCTAGCCATCCCGGGCGGCAATGACCTCGCGGACGGCGGCGGCAATGCCGTCCGCAGAGAGGCCGTATGTCTCGAGGAGATATTCGGCCGAGCCGGTCGGCATGAAGCCGGGGAAGCCGAGGATGCGCAAGTGCGCCGGGCGGTGGGTGGCGAGGATCTCGGCAACCGCGCCGCCGAGACCACCGCGCACCGAATGTTCCTCCGCCGTCACGATCGCACCGATTTCGGCAGCCGCCCGGATGGCATCGACATCGAGCGGCGCGATCGACGACATGTTGACGACGCGCACCGACAGCCCGGCGGCGGCAAGAGCGTCGGCAGCGGCCAGCGCGCGGTGCACCACGACGCCGTTGGCGATGACGACGGCATCCTCGCCCTGGCGCAGCACCTCGGCACGGCCGATGCGGAATTCGGCGGTCGCCGGACGCGGCAACTGCGGCACCGGCATGCGGCTGACGCGGATGAACACCGGCCCCTCGGTGCTCGCCGCGGCTTCCACGGCACGCGCCGTTTCCCACGGGTCGGACGGCACGACGATGGCAAGATTGGGCAGCAGGCGCAGCCACGCCATGTCTTCGATCGAATGGTGCGTCGCGCCGAGCTCGCCATAGCCAACGCCCGGCGACTGGCCGACCAGCTTCACGTTGGTATTGGAATAGGCGACGTCGACCTTGATCTGCTCCATCGCCCGCGCGGTGAGGAAGCATGCCGCGGCGCTGACGAAGGGGATCTTGCCGCCATTGGCGAGACCGGCGCCGACGCCGACCATGTCCTGCTCGGCGATGCCGACATTCACCGTGCGCTCGGGAAAGCGCTTCTTGAAACCGACAAGCTTCGACGAACCGACGCTGTCATTGACCACGATGACGATGCGCTGGTCGCGCGCGGCGACGTCCTCCAGCGCCGCGGCGAAGGCATCGCGGCAGTCGAACCGGTCCTTGGCGATTGTCTCGGGTGCGCTCATGCCTGTTGCAACTCGTTCATCGCTTGCTCGTACTGCGTCCGGCTGAGCACGCCGTGATGCCACGACACCTGGTTCTCCATGAAGGAGACCCCGCGTCCCTTGATCGTGTGCGCGATGACGCAGAGCGGCTTGAGGCGCGCCGGATCATGCGTGCAGGCCCCCAGCAGCGCCGCGTGATCGTGGCCGTCGACCTCGACCACGTCCCAGCCGAAGGCGCGCCATTTGTCCGCCAGCGGCTCCAGATCGTTGGTCTCGGCCACCGCGGCGCCCTGCTGCAGGCGGTTGCGGTCGATGACCAGGGTGAGGTTGGCGAGCTTGCGATGGCCGGCGGTCATTGCCGCCTCCCAGTTGCTGCCTTCCTGAAGCTCGCCGTCGCCGGTGACGACGAAGGTGCGGAAGCCGGCGCCGTCGATCTGGCCGGCGATGGCGATGCCGGTGGCGATCGGCAGGCCGTGGCCGAGCGGCCCGGTATTGGCCTCGATGCCGGGAACGTAGTTGCGGTTGGGGTGGCCGTTGAGGAACGACTGCGGCTTCATGTAGGTCGACAGCATGTCGATCGGGATGAAGCCGGCTTCCGCCAGGGTGGCGTAGAGCGCCCCGGTGCAGTGGCCCTTGCTGAGGATGAAGCGGTCACGGCCGGCGGCGCGCGGCGCCTGCGGATCGGTGCGCAGAACGCCGAAATAGAGGGTCGCCAGGATGTCGGTGACCGACATGTCGCCGCCCGGATGGCCAAGCCCAGCCTCGAACACCATGGTCAGCGCGCGGCGGCGGATGCTCAGCGCCTTCTCGCGTATCAGCGCCAGCCGCGGATTGGCGGCCGCGGGCATCTCAGTCACGTCGGGCAGGCGGCTCGCCATGGTCACATCCGGAATGCGGGATGGAGATGGCCGCCGTATGCCGGTGCGGCCTGGTGGTAGTAGGTCGGCCAGTCGAGGTAGCGCACGACCGCCTCGTTGATGACCGCGGCGTGGTGGCCGCGCACCATGGCGACGTGGTGCTCGAAGCCGTTCTGGGCGATGAAGCCGAGCAGCGGCCTCAGGCGCGCCACCTGGGTCACGGCGATGCCGCCATCCATGGCGTAGGGATCGTCGGTGAAGTCGCCCTCGCCGACATAGGTCTTGAGCGTTCCCTGGCGATCGTCCGAGGAGACGCGGAAGAAGGTCATCGGGCCGGCCTTGACCTTGCCCTTGAGCGCGCCGAAGCAGCGCTCGTGGGGCACGACGGTGCCGAGGATGTCGAGCTCGGAGATCTCCGGTTCCACGCCGAAGAAGCTCTTCGGGTAGTTGGCGCAGTGCGTGCACACGCACTTGTCGGCCTCGTTGGCGTAGTTGTTGTTCCAGTCGAGGATCGCCGGCGGCGCCCCCGAGGCCAGCGCCAGCGCGTACATCGACACCGCCCCCATGACGTCGACCTCGCAGGCGCTCGGCATCAGCTTCTCGCCCATCATGCTCATGGTGACGCAGGTGGCGCAGCCGAAATTGTCCTGCAGGCTGCGCCAGCACTGGATGGCACTGGCATCGCACTCGTTCTCGGCGATCCAGCGGTTGACGCTGACGGTCCACTTCGCCTGCTTGACGATGTTCTCCTGCTTGATGTGCGCCGGGATCTTGCCGTAGGCGGCGATCTCTTCCAGCATCGCCTTGACCTCGGGGGCATCGTCCTTGAGGGCGGCGGCGGCGCCGACGATCTCCGACAGGTCGACGGTGACCACAGTCAGGCCGGAAAGCTGCAACAGCTTCTCGCTGAAGCGCATGGTCTGGAACGGCGCGGTGCGCGCGCCGATGGCGCCGATGCGGGCGTGCTTGAGCCCGCGCACCGTGCGGCAGATGCGCGCGAAGCGCTCGAGGTCCCCGGCGAATTCGGCGCCGCCGACATCGACCGTATGGCTGGTCGTGTCGGTGAACGGGATGCCGTACTGGTAGAGGTTGTTGGTCACCGACAGCTTGCCGCAGAAGGCGTCGCGGCGGTGCTGGACGTCGACCTTGTCGTTCTCGTCGTTGCTCGCCTGGATGAGCACCGGCACGCCCAGGTCGGCGCCGCGCAGCGTCTCGACGACGGCGATCTCATCGCCGAAGTTGGGCAGCAGCACCACCAGCCCGTCGATCTCTTCGCGGTGCTGGCGGAAGAAGTTGGCATAGCGCTGGGCATCCTGGCGCGACTGCACGGCGCCGTTCTCGGTCTCGCCGGCGGGCAGGATGAGCGCCTCGATCTTCAGCTTGGCGAGCTGCGCCAGCACCTCGCCGCGCGCTGCCACCGCGACGGTCGGGTTGAAGAAGGCGCGACTGCCGACGATCACGCCGAAGGTCAGGGGTTTGCCGAATGGCGAGGTCATCGATCGACCCTCCTTGCTTGCCAGCGGCCATCGGCTTCGGGCCGACCGCTGCGCTGGCTGTGTCGAATGGTGTTGCCGCTGGTCATCGTCTCAGGTCTGCGCCTGGAGGGCGAGCCGGTGGTGCATGCGCTGCTGGATCTGGTCGAGGACGACCGCGGCGATGATCACCAGGCCCTTGATGACCATCTGCCAGAACGAGCTGACGCCGAGCATGACCATGCCGTCGCCGAGCACGCCGATGACGAAGGCGCCGATCACGGTGCCCCAGATGGTGCCGCGGCCGCCCATCAGGCTGGTGCCGCCGAGCACGGCGGCGGCGATGGCGTTGAGCTCGAAGGTTTCACCGGCGGCCGGGTGCGAGGCGACCAGCTCGGAAGCGATCACCAGGCCGGCGAAGGCGGCGCAGAAGCCCGAGATCATGTAGACGGCGATCTTGACCAGGTTGACGCGGATGCCGGAGAGCGCCGCGGCACGTTCGTTGCCGCCGACCGCATAGACATAACGGCCGAAGGGCGTCCGCGCGGCGATGTAGGCGGCGACCAGCGCGAACACGACCATGGCGTAGATCGACAAGGGAATGTGCAGGAACTCGCCGGCGCCGAGGATCGGGAAGCCCTGATTGCCGAGGTCGGGCGTGCCGATGAGGTTGGGGAAGGTGCGGCCGTTGGAGATGAGCAGGGCGGCGCCGCGGGCGATGTAGAGCGTGCCGAGGGTGGCGATGAACGGGGCGACGCCGAGCTGCGTGATCAACAGGCCGCTGATCAGGCCGACGCCGACGCCGACGGCGAGCGCGATCAGCGCCGTCTCGAAGGCGCTCGGATAGATGGTGAAGCCGAACCAGCCGATGTGGATGCCGTGGGTCAGCATGGCGCCGGCGACCATGCCGGAGACGCCGACGATGGAGCCCACCGAAAGGTCGATGCCGGCGGTCAGGATGACGAACGTCTGGCCGATGCCGAGGATGGCGTAGATGGCGACATGCTTGGTGACGATCAGCAGCGTCTCGATGTCGAGGAAGTTCGGCGCGGTGACGCTGAAATAGGCGAAGACGACGGCGAGCGCGATGAGCGTGCGCAGCCGCATGATGAGCAGCATGAAGGCATGCTGCCGGTGACGCGACTGGGCGGGAGGGGACACGGCTGTGTCGGGCGCGGTCACGATGCTTGCTTCCTGTTTGCCGCAGTCAGGTGGCGCAGGCCCTCGGTCGAGGCTGCGACCACTGCCGCTTCGTTGGTTTCGGTCCGCCGGAAATCGCCGGTGATCCTGCCGGCCGACATGACGAGAATGCGGTCGGCGGCGCTCATCACCTCCTTGATGTCGGAGGTCGCATAGATGACGCCGATGCCCTGCTGGGCGAGCGCCCCCATGGTGCGGAAGACCTCGGCCTTGGCGCCGACATCGATGCCGCGGGTCGGCTCGTCGAACATGATGACGCGCGGCTCGGTCAAGAGGCTCTTGCCGATCACCACCTTCTGCTGGTTGCCGCCGGACAGCGCCGACACCGGCACGCTCGGCGAGGACACCTTGATGGCGAGATCGTGGATCGAACGGTCGACGGCCGCCGCCTCGCCGGCGCGGTCGATGACCCACCAGCGCACGAAACGGGAGATGCTCGCCATGCTGAGGTTCTGGCTCACCGGCAGAAGGGCGATAATGCCATCGCGCTGGCGGTCTTCCGGCACCAGCACCAGGCCGCGACCGATGCGGTCGGCAATGCTCGCGCCGGTGATGTCGGCATCGCCCAGCCTGATACCGCCGGAGACGGCGTGGTTGGCGCCGATCAGGCACTCGAACAGCTCCGAGCGCCCCGCCCCCAGCAGGCCGTAGATCGCCACGATCTCGCCGGCACTGACCGACAGCGACACATGGTCGAGGACGAAGCCGCCGCCCGGGCGCGGCAGCACCAGGTCGTCGACGACGAGCAGCGGCTCGCCAGCCACGACGTGATCGGTTGCCGGCGCCGTCTCGATCGGCCCGACCATCTGGCCGATGATCCACGGGACATCGATATCGGCAACCTTCGCCTCGGCCTGGAGGTGGCCGTCGCGGAGCACCGTGACATAGTCGCCGATGCGCATGATCTCTTCGAGGCGGTGCGAGATGTAGACGATGGCCACCCCGCGCTGCTTGAGGTCGCTGATGACGCGGAACAGCGTCTCGACCTCGGTGCTGCTCAGCGCCGAACTCGGCTCGTCCATGATCAGCACGCGCACCTCGGCGGCCAGCGCCTTGGCGATCTCGACGATCTGCTGCTCGCCGATCCTGAGGTCGTCGACTAGCCGCCACGGGTCGATGGGATGATCGAGACGGGCAAGCAGCTCGCGCGCGATCCTGGCCTGCCGGGCCCGGTCGATGTCGATGCCGAAGCGGGTCGGGGCGTCGGCCAAGAGCAGGTTCTCAGCCACCGACAGGTTGGGACAGAGGTTGAGCTCCTGGAAGACGATGCCGATGCCGTGGCGCGTGGCATCGCGCACCGAACGGACGCTGACCGGCACGCCATCGAGCAGGATGCGCCCGGCGGTCGGCTGTTCGACACCGGCGATGATCTTCATCAGGGTCGACTTGCCGGCGCCGTTTTCGCCGACCAGCGCATTGACGGCGCCGGCGCGGATGCTGAAATCGACCCGGTCGAGGGCGACGGTGCCAGGGTAGACCTTGCTGACCTGCTCGGCCCGCATGACGATGGTCCCGGCGGGCTGGGCGGCGGTCATTGCGGTGCTGCCCCGACGGCGAGCTGCACCGGCGTGATCGTCAGCGGCGTGCCGCCGGACGGCGCCGTCGCCGCGCCGGCGAAGGTGATCACCTTGCCCTCGGCGCCATCCATCTCCTTGGCGAAGCCCTGCGTCGCCTTGTCGTTCAAAGCGCGCGAGACCGAGGCGTAGTCGATCTGGTTGACGAAGTCGCCGAAGGCGATGAACGGCAGGGCGTCCCTCAGCGCGGTGCCGAAGATGACCGGGCCGATCTGCAGGATGACCGGGGTCGGCTTGTTGTCGACCATGACCTCCAAGGTGGCGGTGCCGTGCCGCGAGGCGACGTCGACGGCGGTGACCGCGCCCTCGCCCTTGACCAGGAAGGTCCACGGCTGGCCTTCGCCGGCGCGGTGGCCGTACTGCTTGCCGGCCGCATCGGGATCCTTGGCGATGGCGGCGAGCACGGTGGCGATGTCGACGGGCGCCGTCGCCATCAGCGGCATCACCTTCGCGTCCCAGATCGTCTCGACGTAGCTCTGGGCGTTGAACTCGCCGCCGTTGGCGCCGTCGGCGCTCTTGTCGCTGTCGTATTTGATCTTGCAGCCGGCCACGCCTGACAGGGCAACCGCCAGGATCGCGACGACCGAAACGAGACGTAGCCTCATGACACCTGCCGATGCCCCTGCCCCAGACGGCCGTCCGCCGTCATCTGGCCTGACCGGATTCCACGCGCCCAGACGGGCGCGTGGAATCCTCTAGGCTGCTTCAACTACTTCGCAAGCGTGAAGTTGTTGAGCTTGGCAGCGTTGTCCTTGTTGATCAGGACGCAGTCGATCGACTGCTTCTCGGGCTGAGATGCCTTGCCGTTGGCCAGGTACTCATCGGCCTGGACGACGGCCAGCTGGGCGATCTCGAAGGCCGGCTGCAGGACGGTGGCGGCGATGTTGCCGGCGATGATCTGGTCACGCACGTCGTTGCTGCCGTCGAAGCCGACGACGATCACGTCCTTGCGGCCAGCCGCGACCAGCGCAGCCGAAGCGCCCATCGCCATGGTGTCGTTGCCGGAGATGACGCCCTTGATGTCCGGGTTGGCCTGAAGGATCGACTCCATCTTCGAATAAGCCTCGGTCTGGTCCCAGTTGGCGCTCTGCCGCGCCACCATCTTCAGATCCGGGTACTGGTCGACGATGTCGTGATAGCCCTTCGAGCGGATGCCGGCATTGGTGTCGGACTCCTTGCCGACCAGTTCGGCGAAGTTGCCCTTCTCGCCCATCAGCTTGACGAACTCCTGGGCGCCGAGCGTGGCACCCTGGTAGTTGTTCGAGACGATCTGCGCGACGGCGACACCGGTCTTGTTGATCTCACGGTCGATGAGGAACGACGGAATGCCGGCGTCCTTGGCCTTCTGGACGGCCGCGATCGAGGCGTCCGCCCCGGCGTTGTCGAGGATGATCGCCGCAGCCTTGCGGGCGATCGCCGTGTCGAACAGCTCGTTCTGCTTGTTGGCATCGTCGTCGTGGACGAGCACCAGCGTGTCGTAGCCGAGCTCCTTCGCCTTGGCCTCGGCCGCGGTGGCCTCGGTGGCGAAGAACGGGTTGTCGTGTGACGGGGTGATGATGGCGATCAGCTTGCCGTTGCCCGCGGCCATTGCCGGAACCGCCGATACCGCAAATGCAATTACGGCCGCGGTCGCGACCTTGCTGAGCAAGTGCATGTTGTTCCTCCCAAAGAACCTCTGTGGCCCGGCGCTACGAGCCCGCTTTTTTGCGCACCTGTTCACTTATCATTCCGACACGAGTTGTCCAAGATTTTTTTGTTTTAGCTACGATTATTTTCGTTTTGCGCAACCAAACATAGACCGGGCTGCGCCCCGCCGGCGCCGGCCCGGCCTGCGCGGTGGAGCATGCGGCTGTCTGTCGAGAGCGGATTTGGTGGGCCGCATGGGGCGCCGGCCGGCCGCGCTTCGCGCGGCGCGCTGCCGAGGCCGTTCGCCCGTGCCTATTCGGCGATGAGGATTTCGATCCCCATCTTTTCGATGGCGCTGCGGTCCTCGTCGCGGATGCCGGCGTCGGTGATGAGCCGGTTGACCAGCGACAGCGGCCCGAGCACCGCGAAGGACACGCGGCCGATCTTGGTCGAATCGGCCACCAGGATGATGTCGCGCGCCGCCTTGATCATGGCACGCTTGACGTAGAGGTCGGCGAAGGCGGGGAAGGTCAGGCCGGCATCCAGCGAGGCACCGGCGGTGGCCAGGAACAGCTTCTCGGCGAAGATGTTCTCGAAATAGTCGACCGACTTCTCGCCGGAGAGCGACAGCGTCGGCGCCTTGAACTGGCCGCCCGGCATATGCACCGTGCAGGACGGGTTGGCGCCCATGATCAGCGCGATGTTGAGGGCGTTGGTGATGACGTGCAGGTCCTGCCGTTTCATCAGGTTGCGCGCCACTTCCGTCGTCGTCGAGCCGGCATCGAGAATGATCGTCTCGCCGTCGCTGACCAGCGCCGCGGCGACCCGGCCGATGGCGCGCTTGGTGTCCATGTTGACCAGGTGGTGCAAAGCCAGCGCCTGCACCTGCTGCGGCATGGTGGCGAGGAAGGCGCCGCCGTGCTCGCGCACGATGAAGCCCTCCTGCTCGAGGCGTTCGAGGTCCTGCCGGATGGTCGGTTCGGAGACGCTGAAGGCTTCGGCGAGCGCGCTGACGCGGGCGCTGCCTTCCTCCTGCAGCCAGTCGAGGATGCGCCTGCGGCGCGTTTCGGCCAGCAGATTGCCGCCGCGATTGCGCTTGGCTGCCGCCAGCGTGCTCGGCGGCGTCCTGCCGTTTCGGCGGCGCGCTGATTCGCTTGTGCTCCGCATGTCTTTTCTTACCACAACCTTCGATATGCCACGGTTCCGAAGACCAGAGGCACCCCGAACCTGCCGGCCGCCGGCTTACACTACGCGCCGATCAGCAACCACTGCCCGTGATCGTGGCAAGCGGCTGGACGCGGCTGCGCGCTGCGGCCGCCCATGGTTATGGGCCAAAATGAAAAAAATCGAAAGTATTCTCAAGCCCCGTGGGCGCTCATCCCCGCGGCAGCGCCTCGCCGGTGTCGGCGTCGAAGGCATGCATGAGATCGGGCGGGATCACCACCGTCAGCGCCTGCCCTTCGCTCGGGTGGTTGGCGCCGCCGACGCGCGCCAGCATCGCCACGCCCGCCACGGCCAGGTTGAGGAGCGCATCGGCGCCGTGCAGCTCGGCGAGCTTCACCCCCGCGGCGAAGGCGTAGGGGGCGGAGCTCGCGGCCGGGGCGATGGCCAGGTGTTCCGGGCGGATGCCGAGGGTCAGCCGCTGGCGGTTGCCGGTAGCGAAGGGCAGATGGTCGAACGACAGCGTCCCCTCGTCCGCCTGCCAGGCGCCGGAGCTTGCCCGGCTGAGCGGGATGAAATTCATCGCCGGGCTGCCGATGAAGCCGGCGACGAATTCGTTGGCCGGCTTCTCGTAGACCTCGCGCGGCGTGCCGACCTGGGCGATCAGGCCGGCGTTCATCACGACGATGCGGTCGGCCAGCGTCATCGCCTCGATCTGGTCGTGGGTGACGTAGATGGCGGTGACCCCGAGACGCCGGTGCAGCTCCTCCAGCTCCATGCGCATGCGCACGCGGAGTTTCGCATCGAGGTTCGACAGCGGCTCATCGAACAGGAACACCTCGGGCGTGCGCACGATGGCCCGGCCGATCGCCACCCGCTGGCGCTGGCCGCCCGACAAGGCGGCCGGCTTGCGGCCGAGATAGTCGGTGAGGCCGAGCATCTCGGCGACATCGCCGACCCGCTTCTCGATCTCGGCCCTCGGCACCTTCTGCAGCTTGAGCGCCATCGCCATGTTGTCGAAGACGGTCTTGTGCGGATAGAGCGCGTAGTTCTGGAAGACCATGGCGACGCCGCGGTCCTTGGGCTCGACCTCGTTCATCCGCTTGCCGCCGATCACGAGGTCGCCCGAGGTGATGCTCTCCAGCCCGGCGATCATCCTCAGCGTCGTCGACTTGCCGCAACCGGACGGCCCGAGCAGCACGAGGAATTCGCCGTCGCGGACTTCCAGGTCGAAGTCCCTGACCGCCGGCATCTGGCCGAACGACTTGCTGACGCGCTTGAGCGTGACCTCGGCCATGGACTTGCCTACTTTCCGGCGCCGGCGGTAAGCCCGCCGACGATCTGCTTCTGGAAGATCGCGGTGATGACCAGGATCGGAACGATGGCGATCACCGTCGCGGTCGAGATCGTCTCCCACGGGAAGGCGTACTCGCCGGGATAGAGCGAGATGCCGACCGGGGCGGTGCGCATGGCGTTCTGGGTCATCAGCACCAGCGCCAGCGGAAACTCGTTCCACGAGAAGATGAAGACGATGAGCCCGGTCGCCACGAATCCCGGCCAGGACAGCGGGATGACCACGGTCAGGAAGATCCTGAGATAGCCCATGCCGTCCATCTTGGCGGCTTCCTCGATCTCGATCGGCAGCGTCGCGAAATAGCTCGCCAGCATCCACACCGTGAAGGGCAGGAACAGGCCGGTATGGGCGAGGATCAGGCCCTGGTAGGTGTTGAGCAGGCCGGCGTTGAGGAAGGTCTGGAACAGGGCCGGCAGCAGCGAGACCGGCGGGAACATCGAGACCGCCAGGATCGCCACCATCAGCGCACCGGCAAACCTGAGCCTGAGGCGCGACAGGGCATAGCCCGCCAGCCCGCCGACCGAGAGCGTGATCGCCGTGCAGCCGAAGCCGACGATGAAGCTGTTGGCGACGTAGCGCAGCATCTCCGGCGAATCGGTCAGGATCTTGACGTAGTTCTCGAGCGTGAAGGGGTTCGGCCAGTACTGCGGCGGCCAGGCGTAGATGCCGGCCGAAGTCTTCAGCGACGTCAGGATCAGCCAGACGATCGGCAGGAAGGAGATGACCACCGAGAGGGTGACCAGCGTGTAGAGGGCGATGCCGGCGCGCCTGTGCATCGGACTAGTCCCGCGCCCTCAGGGTGGCGATGTAGATCAGGCTCATGGCGAAGATCACCAGGAACTGCACGATGACCACGGCGGCGCCGAAATTGAAGTCGATGAAGGAGAAGATGACCTTGTAGGCATAGAGCGACAGGCTCTCCGTCGCCGTCACCGGCCCGCCGTCGGTCAGGTTGAACGGCAGCTCGAAGGTCCTCAGGGCATCCATCGAGCGCAGCACCAGCGCCACCAGGATCGACCCGCGCAGGAGAGGAAGCGTGACCTCGCGGAATTCCTGCCAGCGGTTCATGCCGTCCATGCGGCCGGCTTCGTAGAGCTCGCGCGGGATCGCCTGGAGGCCGGCGAGGATGATCAGCGCCATGAACGAGCTGGTCTTCCACACCGCGACGATGACCATCGAGACCATGGCCAGCGTGTTATCGCCCAGCCAGTTGATCGGGCGATGGACAAGCCCCGCCTGCAGGACCACGGAATTGAACAGGCCGTAGTCGGAATTGTACATCCAGCGCCAGATGAGCGCGTTGAGCGCGGTGGGCAGCGCCCACGGAAACAGCACCGCCAGGCGGGCCAGCCCCTTGCCGTGGAAATGCTCGTTCATCAGCAGCGCCAGGCCGATGCCGAGCACCAGTTCGAAGGGCACCGACAGGCCGGTGAAGGTCAGCGTGACGGCAAGAGCGTTCCAGAAGCGGCCGGTGTGGAGCAGGTCGATATAGTGCTTGAGCCCGACGAACTGGTAGCCGCCCGAGCCGTCGATGCTCGACTGCCCGACGCTCAGGATGAAGGACTGAATGACCGGGTAGACCAGGATGCCGACGACCACCAGCACGGTCGGCGTGACGAAGCCGTAGCCGGTGAAGTGTCTGCGTCGGTCGAGAGCGCTGGCCGTGTGCACGTGTGCGGCATCCGAAGAAGAAGGGGGCTCCGGCGGACGGGATAGCCGCCGGAGCCGTGCGAGGGCGCGGCCTACTGGGCCAGCAGCGCCTCGATCTGTTTCTGCGCGTCGTTGAGCGCGTCCGCGACGCTCTTCTGCTGGTGCAGGGCGGCAGTGACCTCCAGCTGCATGATGTCGGAGACCTTCGGGTAATTGCTGCCGGTGGTCGCCGACGGCCGCACGACGCCGACGTCGAAGTCCTTGCCGAGCTTGGCCAGCACCGGAGCCTTGCTCATCGCCGGGTCGTCATAGACCTTGGGAACGGTCGGCGCGCGGTTCTGGTCGACGGCAGCCCTGAGCTCCTGGTCGTAGCCGGTGAAGAACTTGACCAGCTTCGCCGCGGCTTCCTTGTGCTCGGAGTTCGGGTTGACGCCCAGGAACCAGCCGCCCATGGCGGTCGAATGGCCTTCGGGATGGGCGGCGAAGTACGGGTTGCGGGTGAAGTCGAACTTGCCCTTGACCGGGCTGTCATCGGCGCTGAGCGGCGCGTAGACGAAGTCCTGCACCATCAGGAAGGCGGCACGGCCCTGCTGGAAGAGCGTGCGGGCATCGTCCGGCTTCATGTCGAGGATCGAGTTGGGCGCGATCTCATCCTTGTAGATCATGTCGACCATGGTCTGCGTCGCCGCGATGTTGGCCGGCGAGTTGACGGCGACCTTGCCGCTGGCGTCGTAGAAGCCGCCGCCATTGGCATTGGTGAACGACAGCCAGTTCATGAACAGGCCTTCGATCTTCGCCCACATGGAGACGAAACCGTAGAACTGGGGATTCTTCTCGCCGTCCATGATCGTCTTGGAATCGGCGATCAGCTCTTCCCAGGTCTTGGGCACCTCGAGATTGTATTTCTTGAGCAGGTCCGTCCGGTAGAACAGGTGCGTGCCGTCGACATAGAGCGGCACGGCGAAGGTCTTGCCGTCGATCTGGGCGGCGCTGAGCAGCGACTGGTTGAGTGTCCCCAGCGTATCCGCCCCGAGCAGGCCGTTGAGGTCAGCCAGCCAGCCGCGCTGGGCAAACTCGCCGGCCCAGATCACGTCGATGGCGAAGACATCCGGCGTCGGGCTCTTGGCCGACAGCGACGTGACGTAGAGCTTGCGCGAATCGTTGGGGACGTCCGAGACCTTGTTCCATTCGACGTTGATGTCGGGGTTGGCCTTCTTGAAGTCGGCGAGATTGGCCTCGACGCTCGGGCCGTAGCCGCGTGCGCCAATCGACAGGACGACGTCTTCGGCAGCCGCCGGGGCAATGCCCATGCCGGCAACCGCCAGGCCAAAGATGGCCGAGCCGAGCAGTATCAGTTTCATTGGTTCCTCCCTAGTATTTTCAGGTTTTGGTTAGGCTGCTCCCACCTCCTGCGGCTGAACCGGCACGGCGGGCCCCGCCGATTTAATCGTGTCGCGCTGCTCTGTCAGAACCTGGCGGATGCGTTCGATGTGCGCCGCTTCGTCGCGCAGCGGCGTCGCGGCTTCGGCGACCGTCAGCAGGCAGGCGATCCGCTGTCCGTCACGCACCGCCACGCAGAACCGGCGGATGCCCTTGGCGTTGCCCTGCAGATCGAACTGCATGCCGTCGCGCTCGACGGACTCAAGCAGAGCGCGAACGCTCGCCCAGTCCACCCTGGAGCCGGCAACGCCCGGTTCGAAGAAGGCGGACTTGTCCCAGTACCGTTCGATCAGGTGGATGGAGCAGTGGGCGAGCGCCAGCCGCGTGATCGAGTCGAGTTCATAGGTGCCGCGCACGAATCCGGGATGCGCCCTCAGCCGGATGGCCTGGGCCGGATGCTGCTCAACCTGGTGCCAGACGAGATTCTGCCCTTGCAGCACGATGATCTCGGAGGCGGTCTGCAGCGCGTCGCTGACCCAGGTGCAGGCCGCCGTCAGCCGCGCCGGCGAGATGGTGTCGAACGACAGCCGCCGCTCGAAGGTGAAGTTGGCGCGCACCCGGCGGTCGACCAACCGGTAGACCAGCCCGTTCTCCTCCAGCTCGGTCAGCAGCCGGTAGACCGTGGAGGCCGGCAGGCCCGACCGCTCGATGACGGCCTGCGTCGTCAGGCCCTCGTCGGCATCGACCGACAGGGCCTTCATCACCGCCAGCATGCGTGAGGCACTTCCGACAACAGGCATCTTGTCTCTCACCTTTGGGAATTGTATTCTCAAATATGAGAAACCGTCAAGCGAAGGCCGAAGCCTCCGTCGCCTCCAGGGAGGGCGCATGCGACCCAACATCCTTTTCATCATGTCCGACGACCACGCCGCCAAGGCGATTTCGGCCTATGGCTACGGCCTCAACCTGACGCCCAACATCGACCGCATCGCCGCCGAGGGCATGCGGCTGAACCACTGCTACGTCACCAATTCGATCTGCACGCCGAGCCGCGCCGCGATCCTGACGGGCACCTACAACCACGTGAACGGCGTCACCACGCTCGCCACCCACATCGACAGTCGCTGGCCGAACGTCGCCAAGCACCTGCGCCAGGCGGGCTACCAGACGGCCCTCTTCGGCAAGTGGCATCTCGGCGAAGGCAAGGCCCACGAGCCGACCGGCTTCGATGATTGGTCGGTGCTGCCTGGCCAGGGCGACTATTTCGATCCGGTGATGATCGACAAGGACGGCGACAAGGTCGAGCCCGGCTACGCCACCGAGATCATCACCGACAAGTGCATCGACTGGCTGGAACGGCGCGCACCAGGACCGGCCCTTCTTCCTGATGTGCCACAACAAAGCGCCGCATCGCAGCTTCGAGCCGCACCCGAAATACCGCGGCCTCTACGCCAACGAAGACGTCAAGATGCCGGACACCTTCGACGACGACTACAAGAACCGGGCCCGCGCGGCCGCCGCGGCGCGCATGCGCATCCGCTCGGACATGACCTACAAGGACCTCGGCCTGGTGCAGCCCGAGGGCGGCAGCGAGGTGGGCGAACTGGCGGTGCCCGGCCAACCGGAGCGCAAGGTGCCCGAGCCTGAGGACGTGCGCGATCTCGTCCTGATCGATCAACTGACCGGCGAGCACTACACCTTCGAGACGGAGAGCCAACTCGCCGCCTTCAAGTACCAGCGCTACATCAAGCGCTACCTGCGCACGGTCGCCTCGATCGACGAGAACGTCGGCCGCCTGCTCGACTGGCTCGACCAGGCGGGCCTCAGCGACAACACCATCGTCATCTACACCTCGGACCAGGGCTTCTTCCTCGGCGAGCACGGCTGGTTCGACAAGCGCTTCATGTACGAGGAATCGCTGCAGATGCCGTTCGTCATCCGCTACCCGGCGGCGATCAAGCCCGGTTCGGTGTCCGACGCCATCGCCACCAACGTCGATTTCGCGCCGACGTTTCTCGATTATGCCGGGGCGCCGGTCCCCTCATACATGCAAGGCCACTCGCTGCGTCCGCTGCTGGAGAACACGCTTCCGGCCGACTGGCAGACGAGCGCCTATCACCGCTACTGGATGCACAAGGACGAGAACCATTACGCCTGGGCGCATTACGGCCTCAGGAACCAGAAGTACAAGCTGATCTACTGGTATAATTCCGCCCTCGGCCAGCCGGGCACGACGGAAGGCGACGAGCCGCCCGAATGGGAGCTGTTCGATTGCGAGGCCGACCCGCTCGAGCTCTTCAACGTCGCCGACGATCCGGCCTATGCGGGCGTCTTCGCGCAGATGGTCCGCGATCTCGACGCCAAGATGGCCGAAATCGGCGATATCCCGCAACACGACAGCGAGGCCGTGCTCAAGGAGCGCCGCGCCCGGCGGTGACAGGCTGTCGGCGATGGAACCAGCGCGGCGATGGCGTCGCCGCCGCGCGATAGGAACGATCCCGCAGCGGATTGGCCATCGGGCACGCCAAGGGCGATGCGCTCAGCCGACCGTCTCACTGTGCAGCGGGAAGAGCTGCAGCGGGTCGTCGAGGGCAACCGTGTGGTTGATCGTCCATATGCAGGCGGGGCTGGCGGGGAGAGCCTCGTCGAGCGGGAAGGAGACGCCGCCGGCGGTGCCTTTGACCTCGGCAAGGCGAGCATAGAACAGCTGCCGCGTGCCGATCATCGTCACCTCCTCGGCCATCTCGCGGGTGGCCGCCACCCCCTGCACCACAACGCAAAGCTCGTGCCCCGGATGGTCGCGCAGGGGCTCCATCGCCCCCATCACCCCGTCCCGTCCGAAGACGTTGTAATAGAGCTCCCAGCCCTCATCCCCGAAGCGCTCGCGCGCCTGCTCCTTCGCCCATTCGATCACCTTGTCGACATTGGCGATGGTGTAGGGGTCGCGGATCCCGGCCATGCCGACGAACCGCTCGCCGACCTTGCCCGCCCCTTCCAGCTTCACCCGGAACTCCTCCGCCGGGACAAACGCCATCCCGGTCACCCGCGTCGTCTTCTCCGCAACCTGTTCGTAGCGGCAGTGGGTCATGTCGAGCATGCCGCCGGCGACGTACTCGCTGAACGGATTGGAGCGCTCGTACATGGCATGGCCGGCAACCGAGGCCACCGTGCAGCGCTGGTCCGGGTGCATCGCCGTCACCTCGACCTGGCCGGCGCTGATCTCGCCCATCACCGTCTCCTTGGCGCCGTATGGCTCGGCGCAGAAGGAGGCGCATTCCAGCACCTTGCCCAGGTAGTAGGACTCAGGCTCGGCAAAGCCCCGGTGCAGCGCCGCGGCGGCGAAGATGGCGCTGTCCGACGAGCGCCCGCCGATGATCACGTCGCAGCCCTGTTCGAGCAGCGCCCGGTAGGGGTGCACCCCCGCCATGGCGACGATGTGGTCGGTGGCGTCGAGTTCCGCTTCCGTCAGCTCAGGCCGCGCATCGAGGCCGAGAACCCTGGAGCCGGCGCGCATGCGGCCGCGCAGCCACTCCTTGTCGACATCGGAATAGAACCAGCCGAGCTTGAACGGGCTGAGCCCATGCTTCTTCTGCAGCGCGCGGATGATCTCGACATACATGTCGACGCGGCTGTTGGTGCCGGTGTCGCCGGCCGAGCCGATGATCATCGGCACGTCGAGGCGGCGCGAGGCCAAGAGCATCTGCTCCAGGTCCTGCTCCTGCCACACCCTGGGGCTCGACGAGGTATCGGTCGCCAGCGGCACCGGGCCGATGTCGTCGCTCCCCGAATCCGCCGCGATCACGTCCGCCCCTGCCTCGACCGCGCGCCAGAAGCTCCCAGGCTTCAGCGGCGAAAAGCCGAGATGGCCGTTGGGACAGATGATCTTGATGGTCTCAGACACTTCGGCGTCTCTCCCCGGGCGTCGCTGTTCGGCCGCGACGCTCTCCGTGTTGACGATGTTCATGGAGGGTGTTGGGTTCCTGGCTGTGGTTTCGCGTGCGCGTCAACCGCCCGTCGGCACTTCGATGTCGAGCAGCGGCGCATATTGCTGGGCGCCGAAGATGTCCGGGTCACCGGGGCTGCCGCTCGGGCGGTCGCGCAGGATGGTGAACTTGATCGCATAGGCCGGATCGTATTCGACGAAATCGGTGATGCGCTCGGGGGCGATCCGGTAGAGCTTCGCCATTGTCTCGCGGGTGAGCACGCCGCTGCGCTTGACGTGCTCGTAGACGGCGCGTTCGCGGAAGATCACGTCGAAGGTGATCTTGTCGGTGCCCGCATTCTTGCTGCGGATCGTCTTGGCCAGTTCGGAAAGGCGTTTGCTCGGCATCGATCTTTCTCTCGTCAGCCGATGGCTTCGGCGTGGGTAGGGAAGAGCAGGAGCGGATCGCTCACCGCTAGGGTGTGATGGATCGTCCATATGCAGGCGGGGCTGGCGGGGAGGGCTTCATCGAGCGGGAAGGAGACGCCGCCGGCGGTGCCTTTGACCTCGGCAAGGCGAGCATAGAACAGCTGCCGCGTGCCGATCATCGTCACCTCCTCGGCCATCTCGCGGGTCGCCGCCACCCCCTGCACCACAACGCACAGCTCGTGCCCCGGATGGTCGCGCAGGGGCTCCATCGCCCCCATCACCCCGTCCCGTCCGAAGACGTTGTAATAGAGCTCCCAGCCCTCATCCCCGAAGCGCTCGCGCGCCTGCTCCTTCGCCCATTCGATCACCTTGTCGACATTGGCGATGGTGTAGGGGTCGCGGATCCCGGCCATGCCGACGAACCGCTCGCCGACCTTGCCCGCCCCTTCCAGCTTCACCCGGAACTCCTCCGCCGGGACAAACGCCATCCCGGTCACCCGCGTCGTCTTCTCCGCAACCTGTTCGTAGCGGCAGTGGGTCATGTCGAGCATGCCGCCGGCGACGTACTCGCTGAACGGATTGGAGCGCTCGTACATGGCATGGCCGGCAACCGAGGCCACCGTGCAGCGCTGGTCCGGGTGCATCGCCGTCACCTCGACCTGGCCGGCGCTGATCTCGCCCATCACCGTCTCCTTGGCGCCGTATGGCTCGGCGCAGAAGGAGGCGCATTCCAGCACCTTGCCCAGGTAGTAGGACTCAGGCTCGGCAAAGCCCCGGTGCAGCGCCGCGGCGGCGAAGATGGCGCTGTCCGACGAGCGCCCGCCGATGATCACGTCGCAGCCCTGTTCGAGCAGCGCCCGGTAGGGATGCACCCCCGCCATGGCGACGATGTGGTCGGTGGCGTCGAGTTCCGCTTCCGTCAGCTCAGGCCGGCCATCGAGGCCGAGAACCCTAGAGCCGGCGCGCATGCGGCCGCGCAGCCACTCCTTGTCGACATCGGAATAGAACCAGCCGAGCTTGAACGGGCTGAGCCCATGCTTCTTCTGCAGCGCGCGGATGATCTCGACATACATGTCGACGCGGCTGTTGGTGCCGGTGTCGCCGGCCGAGCCGATGATCATCGGCACGTCGAGGCGGCGCGAGGCCAAGAGCATCTGCTCCAGGTCCTGCTCCTGCCACACCCTGGGGCTCGACGAGGTATCGGTCGCCAGCGGCACCGGGCCGATGTCGTCGCTCCCCGAATCCGCCGCGATCACGTCCGCCCCTGCCTCGACCGCGCGCCAGAAGCTCCCAGGCTTCAGCGGGGCGAAGCCAAGCGCGCCGTTTGGACAGAGGACCTTGAGGGAGGACGGCATGCTTCAGGCGGCTCCGCACGTTCTTGGCTGTTGGGGCGGCTTTCAGCACGTTTTGTGCCAGTGCCAACGGCCAAACAACGCATTGATTATTCAAGATAATTTTCAACGGAACCAATCCGCCGGGGCGGCCATGCGTGGAACGCACGCAGCATGGTGCGATGGCGGCGCGAACGGGCTCTAGCGGAAGCGGAGCTTGGCCATCTGGTGGCGCAGCGCATGCCGGGAAATCCCAAGGCTCTGCGCGGTGGCCGCGATGCTGCCGCCGTTCTGGGCCAGCGCACGCTCGACGAGCTGACGCTGGAAGGCCTGCGTCGCCTCGTGGAACGTTGCGCCGGGAGGCATCTCGGCAAGGGCGCTTGCGGCAGTGGCGGCAGCCGGCGCCTCCGGCGATGCCGCCTTCAGGGCCCGGTATTCGCCGATGGTCCTCTCGATGCGCGGCGGCAGGTGATGCGGCCGGATGACGTTCTCGTCCTCGAGGATGAAGAAGCGCTCAAGCAGGTTCTCCAGCTCGCGGACATTCCCCGGCCAACGGTATTCGCGGAAGATCGCCTCGGTCTCCGGACTGAGACCGCTGATCGTGCGGTCGTAGCGCAGGTTCATCACGCGGATGAAGTGATCGGTGAGCAGCAGGATGTCGTCGCCGCGGTCGCGCAGCGGCGGCAGGTTGATGCCGACGATCTGCAGCCGATAGTAGAGGTCCTCGCGAAAGCGGCCCGCCTTGACCTCGGACAGCAGGATCTTGTTGGCGGCGCCGATGAACCTGACGTCGACATTGGTCGCCTCGGTGGCGCCGATGCGCCGGAAGGTCTGCGTGTCGATGAGGCTCAACAGCTTGGTCTGCACCGTCGCCTCGGTCTCGTGGATCTCGTCAAGGAAGACCGTGCCGCCGTTGGCGGCTTCGATCAGACCGGTCTTCCGGATCGCCGCGCCGGTGAAGGCGCCGCGCTCGTGCCCGAACAGCTCCGATTCGACCAGCGAGGAGGGAATCGCCGCGCAGTTGATGTCGACGAATGCCTTCTGGGCGCGGCTCGACCGGTCGTGCAACATGCGCGCCACCAGCCCCTTGCCGGTGCCCGTCTCGCCGTAGATCAGGACGCAGCGGGCGGGGCTTGCCGCCACCTTGCGCACCATCCGACGCACGTCCTCGATCGCTGGATGCTCGCCGATGATCTCGCCCTGATAGCGCGCCATGGCTCACCCTACAGCCGACATCATGGCGCGGTCACCCGGCAAGCGTGAATTTGCGGAATTCGCCGCGGCAGGGCGATTGGTTGGCGAAATGCAGCTCCCGGCGCGCGCAAGAGAAGACAGCGGTGGAGATCGTCAGGGCATCGCCGTCGAGGCCCTGGCGGCAGAGCGCCGCGTCGCCGCCATCGTCGGTGCCCATCAGCACCTCGGCATCCGCGACCGACCAAGCGCGGCCCCTGAGGGTGGTCTCCAGGAATTTCAGGCGGGCATGGGTGCTGGCGACCTGCTTGCCGTCGCCGCCGAGCGTGGCGTGGGCGAGTTCCGGCGAGATGAAGTGGTTGGTGCGGGTGACGACCGCGCCGCCCGTCTCGATGCCGAGCCGCGATGCGCCGAACTCGACGGCCGCGACCATGCCGGAACGGTCGGCCATGACCAGCGTGCCGCCGCCGGCATGCGGCAGGGCCCTGATCAGCGCCAGCGCGGCGGTGACGTCGGCGCAATCGCTGAGCAGCTTGGTCATGGCGAAGTAGCGCAGGATGCCGGGGCGGTGGTCGGTGGTGCCGATCTGGGTGTCGGCGATCGCCAGGCCGTCGGAATTCATACCGCTCGAATAGGCCGCCGGGCTGCCGAGGCTGCCGACGCCCATCACGCGCCGCCCGCCCCAGCTTGCATCGGTGCTCACGAACACCCGCTGCAAGGCGGCGTGCTCGCCGTGGTAGTCGCGGTTCTTGGTGAGGAGCGGCCCGTCCGGACCATCCGCCACCGCCCAGGCCGAGCAGCCGTCGGCATGCGGCGCAGGGCTCTCGGCGAGATCGGCGAGGATACCGAGATGGTGATAGGTGAAGACCGTATCCGGCGAGAGTCCGAAGCCCTCGGCTATCCCTGCCAGCTCGTCCAGGGACTCAGGCACGCGCTCGGTGCAGACCGCGCGCGCCGCGCCGAGCCAGTCTTCGGCGCGGCGGTCGAGATGCCCGGCCGCAGCGGCCCGGCCCATGCGCAGATCGACGGCGGCGCGGACGGCGGCGACCATTTCCGGCTCGGCCAAGGCCTGCACCCTGCCGCGTTCCTTGGGGTTGCCGGTGAGGTGAACGGGATTCATGCGGCTTCCTCTGCGGCCATGTCTTCGCTGAAGTGACAGGATGCGGTGTGGCCGGGATTGACCGTCCTCACCGGCGGCTCGGTCGTCCGGCAGATGTGCTGGGCGATCGGGCAACGGGTATGGAACGGGCACCCGCTCGGCATGTTGATCGGCGACGGCAGGTCGCCGGTGAGCTGGATGCGCTTGTGGTGCCCGGGATTGTCGACCTGCGGCACCGCCGAGAGCAACGCCTTGGTGTAAGGGTGGCTCGGCCGTTCGAGCACATTGTCGACCGAGCCGAGCTCGACGATCTTGCCGAGATACATGACCGCGATGCGGTCGCTGACATAGGCGATCACCGAAATGTCGTGCGAGACGAACAGATAGGTCAGGCCCATCTCGCGCTTGAGGTCGCCGAGGAGCTGGATGATCTGCGCCTGGATGGAAACATCGAGCGCCGAGACCGGCTCGTCGCAGACGATGAACTGCGGCCTCAGGATGAGGGCGCGCGCAATGCCGATACGCTGGCGCTGACCGCCGGAAAACTGGTGCGGATAGCGCTGCATGAACGCGGTCTTGAGGCCGACGTTCTGCAGCATCTCGGCGACCCGGTCGCGCAGGTCCTGCTTCGAGGCCGCCTTGCCGCGCAGCTTGAGCGGCAGGCCGACGATCTCCTCGACCGTGTGGCGGGGGTTGAGCGAGGCATAAGGGTCCTGGAAGACGATCTGCATGTGCTCGCGCATGGCCCGCATCGCCTCCGGCGCCAGCGCGGTGATATCGACGCCGTCGAAGCGGACCGTGCCGCTGGTCGGTTCGTGCAGGCGGAGCAGCGTGCGGCCGAGGGTCGACTTGCCGCAGCCGCTCTCGCCGATCAGGCCCACCGTCTCGCCGCGGCCGATCGACAGCGACACGCCGTTGAGCGCGCGCACAACGCTGGAGCCGCGGCTGGTCAGGCGCGAGAACAGCCCGCCGGCACGGCCATAGTGCTTGATGATGTCGCGCGCTTCGAGCAGGACGTCCGCCATCACCCGGGCTCCTTGGCGAGCAGGCAGCGCACGTCGCGGCCGTCGGAATGATGCCGCATGTCGACGACGACCTGGCATTCCTTCTGCCGGTCGGGACAGCGGGTGAAGAAGCGGCAGCGCGGCGGCATGTCGACCAGATCGGGCATGTGGCCCTCGATCGCCTGGATGCGGTGGCCGCGCTGGGACAGCCGCGGGATCGAGTTGAGCAGACCGCGAGTATAGGGATGGCGCGGGTTGCCGATCACCTCGGCGGTGACACCCTGCTCGACGATCTGGCCGGCATACATGACCGCGACGCGATGGCAGAATTCGGCGACCACGCCGAGATCGTGGGTGACCAGGACGACGCTCATGCCGAGCCGCTGCTGGATGTCGGCGATCAGTTCCAGCACCTGCGCTTGGATGGTGACGTCAAGCGCCGTGGTCGGCTCGTCGGCGATCAGCAGCCGCGGTTTGCAGGCGAGCGCGATGGCGATCATGATGCGCTGGCGCATGCCGCCGGAGAACTGGTGCGGATAGTCGCCGAGCCGCTCGGTCGCCGATGGAATTCCCACGAGCCGCAGCATTTCGATGGAGCGCTCGCGGATGGCGGCGCGCCGCGCCCGGCCCCGCGGCGGCAGGTCTTCGTCGTGGGCATCGAGCACTTCGGCGATCTGCTCGCGCACCGTCAGCGCCGGATTGAGCGCGGTCAGCGCGTCCTGCATGGTCATGGCGATCTCGCGCCCGCGGATGCGGCGCATCTGGTCGCGGTCGAGCAGGATGAGGTCGCGGCCGCCGAACGTGATGGAACCGGCCTCGATGCGTCCCGGCCGGCGCACCAGCCCGAGGACGGAGGCGAAGGTGACGCTCTTGCCGGAGCCGGATTCGCCGACGACGCCGAGGCTTTCGCCGGGCAGGACGTCGAGATCGACACCATCGACGGCGCGCACCAGGCCGCCGCTGGTGTCGAACGCCGTCCTCAGGCCGCGGATGCTGAGCAGGACCTCCGGTGCGTCGGCGACCGTCATTCGGCGAACCTCGGGTCGAAGGCATCGCGCAGGCCCTGGCTGGTGACGTTGATGGCGAGCACCAGCATCAGGATGGCAAGGCCGGGAAAGGTCGACACCCACCACGCCTGCAGGATGAAGGCGCGCCCGTCGGCGACCATGCCGCCCCAGGAGGCGGTCGGTGGCTGCACGCCGAGGCCGAGGAAGGAGAGGCTGGCGACCAGCAGGATGACCACCGCCATGCGGATGGTCGACACCACGATCACCGGCGACAGGATGTTGGGCAGGATCTCGCGCAGCATGATGTGGCGCGACGACGCGCCGATGGCGCGGGCAGCATCGACATAGTCCATTTCGCGGGCGGCAAGCGTCTCGCCGCGCACCACGCGCGCCGGGATCACCCATTCCTTGAGCGTCAGCGCCAGGATGACGTTGGCCAGCCCCGGCCCCATCATGGCCATCAGGCCAAGCGCGAAGATGAGATAGGGAAAGCCGAGCAGGACATCGGCAACGCGCGAGATGACGATGTCGACCCAGCCGCGGAAATAGCCCGCGGCCAGCCCCATCAGCAGGCCGAAGGTGGTGGCGATGAGGACCACGGCGGCGCCCACCGTGATCGACACGCGCGATCCGTAGATGATGCGCGAAAGGATGTCGCGGCCGAGCGAATCGCAGCCGAGCGTACAGGCCCAGCTGCCGCCCGACTGCCACACCGGCGGCTGCAGCCGCTGGAAGAGGTTGGTCTTGTTCGGGTCGTGCGGTGCCAGCAGCGGGGCGAAGATCGCCATCAGCACGAAGGCGACGATGACCAGCGCCGCGAACACTGCCGTGCGGTTGGCGAGGAAGACCCGCAGCCGGCGCGCGAAGGGACTTTCCGCCCGGTCGGCGCGTTCCGTTTCGAGGATGGTGCCTTCGCTCACGGTCACAGGCGCACCTTCGGATTGAGCACGGTATAGAGCACATCGGCGACGAAATTGAGCAGCACGTAGGTCACCGCGTAGAGGAGCACCGCCGTCTGGACCAGCGGGTAGTCGCGCATGAAGATGCTCTCCACCACCAGCCGCCCGAGCCCCGGCCAGCCGAACACCGTCTCGACGATCATGTTGCCGCCGAGCAGGGCGCCGGTCTCCAGGGCGGCGACGGTGACGGTCGGGAATCAGCGCGTTCTTGAGGGCGTGCCGGGTGAGGATGCGCCAGCGCCCGAGGCCCTTGGCTTCGGCGAACACCATGTAGTCGTGGCGCAGGACCTCGAGCATCGACGAGCGCGTGACACGCATCAGGATTGCCGCCATCGGCAGGCCGAGCGTGATCGCCGGCAGGATGATGTGGGCGAGCGCGTCCTTGAAGGCGCCAAGCTGGCCGCTGATGAGGGTGTCGATCAGCATGAAGTGAGTGACCTGCGGCACCTCGTAGTCGAACCCCATGCGACCGGAGACCGGCAGCACCCGCAAGCGTCACCGCGAACAGCATGATGAGCAGGATGCCGAACCAGAAGCCGGGCAGCGACACGCCGAACAGGGAGCCGACCGTCGCCAAACGATCGATGATGGTGTTCTTCTTGACCGCCGCCACGACGCCGAGCACGACGCCGACGATAACCGCGACGATCAGCGCCACCAGGGTCAGTTCGATGGTGGCGGGCAGCCGCTCGCCGATGACGTCGATCACCGGGCGGTGCTGGAAGAAACTGCGGCCGAAATTGCCGGTGAGCGCATGGCCGATGAACAGGACGTAGCGCTCGACCGGCGGCCGGTCGAGGCCCATGTCGTGGCGCAGCAGTGCTTCGTCTGCCGCGGTGATCGGCTGGTCGCCGATCATGATGCGGACGGGATCACCCGGGATCAGGGTCATCATCAGGAAGACGATGATGCTGACGCCGACGAGGACGGGAATGAGCTGGAAGAAGCGCTTGGCGAGGTTGGCGAGCATCCGCTCAGCCTCCCCGACTCAGCCGGCCACAGCCGGCGGCACAATCTGGCAGATGCGTCGTGACTGGGCGCGCCGCCGTCATCGGTCAATCTTTGCCGGACATCAGCGCGTAACGTTCGCGGTTCGCCCGCCTGACCATCGGGGCCTCTCCAAACTCGCCGGGGGTCGCGTCCGGCTCCGGCAGGTGATGTGGCGCCGTCACCGACAGAAAGCCCGCATACAAAACGCATTTTGGAGGCGGGAGCGGCGCCAGTGCGCCGCCGCTCCCCGTCGTTGCGTGCCGCCCGTCTATTCGACGTAGGCGTCCTGAAGATTAATACGACCGTCGGCACTCGGCTGCCAGCCCTTGAGCCGCGCGCTGACGCCGTAGATATCCTGCGGCAGCCACAAGAAGATCCACGGCGCTTCCTTGTTCACGATCACCTGGGCCTTCTGGTACTCCTCGGCGCGCTTGGCCGTGTCCGCCTCGGTGTCGGCCGCCTTGAGCAGGCTGTCGACGTCGGCATTGCTGTAGTCGGCGGAATTGCCGCGGCCCTTGCTGACCAGCGTCGGTTCCATGATGCCGACCGGGTCGAGATCGCCGGCGCCCCACGAGGTCAACCACATGTCGCCGCGGTGGGCGTTGGCACCCAGCCACTTGGCAGTGAGCTGCTGGGTTTCGCTGACGACGACCTTGGTGCGGATGCCGACCTCGGTGAGCATTGAGCCGATCGCCTCGGCCGTGTCCTTGAACGAGCCTTGCGTGTCGAGCGTGACGTCGAGGCCATTGGGATAGCCCGCGTCGGCGAGAAGCTGCTTAGCCTTGTCCGGGCTGTAGTCATAGGCCGGCAGATCGGGATTGAAGCCGAAGGATTGCGGGCTGAGCACGCCGTTCAGCGGCGTCGCGGTGCCGTTGAGGATCTTGTCGATGATCAGCTTCTTGTCGAGCGCGTAGTTGGCCGCCTGGCGGACCCGCACGTCCTTGAAGGCGCCATCGGTGTTGTCGAGCGCAACGAAGAAGGTGCGCGTGCCGTTGACCTTCATCACCTTGGTCTGCGGATTGGCCTCGACCTGTTGCATGGCATAGGCGGGCAGTTCGTTGACGATGTCGACATCGCCGGCGAGCAGCGCCGCGACCCGCGAGGCGGTGTCGGGGATGATCTTGTAGATCACCCGGTCGACCTTGGCCGGACCGACCGGCGGAATGTCGGTCGAGCCGCCGTAGTAATCGGCGAACTTGTTCAGGACGAGTGATTCACCCTTGTTCCACTGCCCGAGGGTGAAAGGGCCGGTGCCGTCTTCCGCGGTGGCGACCGCGTCGCAGCCTACCTTCTCCACCCAGGCCTTGTTGACCACTTCCTGGAACGGAAGCTCGGCCGGCAAAATCGGCCACGGCGCCGAGAGCTTGAACACCACCGTCTTGTCGTCGACCTTCTCGACCGACTGCAGCGGCCCAAGCAGGCCCTTGCGCGGGCTGGTCTGGCCGCACATGGCCCCTTCCTTGATCAGCCGTTCGAACGTGAAGACGATATCGTCCGCGGTCATCACCGAGCCATCGTGAAACTTGACGTTCGGGCGCAGCACGAACGTCCACTCGGTCGGCGCCGTCTGCTTGTACGATTCCACCAGCTGCGGCACGACCTTCATGTTCGCATCACGGGTGAGCACACCATCGTACATGGCGCGGATGATCGTCTCGGTGATGCGGTCGCGATGGTTGGCCGGATCGAGAGTCAGGGCATCGGCCGAGAAGCCGATGCGGATTTCCGATGCGGCATTGGCGTAAACCGGCACCGCAACGACAAGCGCCGCGGCGACAGCAAGCAGTCTGCGTGACTTCATCTGATCCCCTCCTTCTGGTGCCGACGCCCTCGTCGACAGCGTTCTCCGCCAGAGCCTGTTGCGGTTGCCGGGGGCTGGCAGCAACGATTGTGCCAAGGAACGCGCGCTTCGAGCCGGTCGATATATTTGAATAAATACAAATAGATACACCGGCCATGCGCGAAGCGTACAACACTTCGCGGGCTCCGCGCGCGAAAGTCACGCGGCCGCCGCGCTCCTTCGCGTGACTTTCGCACATGACAGAAAGCGCGCCTTGAAGCGCCCGGCGGCGTCGGGCGGGGCGTGCCGGCGCGTGGCAACAAAGGACACTACCGGCCGCCCGCATCTGCATGCAGGGCCGGCCGCTCCCGCTATAGTCAGGCATGCGCCCGGCCGCGCCACCGTCCGGCGCTCCGCCAGACACAGACAGGACAAGGCCATTGAACGCAGCCTTCCGCCGTCATCCGATTCTCGTCTCGGCGTTCGTCCTCTTCACGCTGGTCGCATTGGTCTTCGCCGGCCGCTTCACCTATCGCGTCGCCTATTGGACGACCCACCACAACCAGCCGGTCGCGGCCTGGATGACGGTGGGCTACGTCGCCCATAGCTGGCATCTCGATCCCCGCGCCATCGACGAACTGGCGGGATTGCCGCCGCCGACCGGCGCGCCGCTGACGCTGGGCGAGATCGCCACCGAGCGCGGCGTGCCCGTCGACCAGATCATCGCCGCCGTCGAGGCCGCCATCGCCAGGCTCCAGGCCGAAGAGAGCGGGAACGGAAACAAGACGCCGTGACCGATTGGCTCCTCGGGCTCGTCCCGCAATATGGCTTGGCGCTTCTGGCGATGGCGACGTTCTCCTCGTGCCTGGCGCTGCCGATTCCCGCCTCGATCCTGATGATCGCCGCCGGCGGCTTCGTCGCCTCCGGCGACCTCTCGCTCTCCGGCAGCACCGGGGCTGCCCTGGCCGGGGCGCTGATCGGCGACCAGGCCGGCTATTTCGGCGGCCGCTGGGGCGGGTCGCACCTCATCGGGCGGCTCGGGTCGCGCGCCGAACCGATCGCCAGGGCCACCGCCCTCATCGCCACCCGCGGCGGCATCGCCGTGTTCCTGTCGCGATGGCTGATCTCGGCCCTCGGCCCCTACGTGAACCTTGCCGCCGGCGCCGCCGGCCTGCCCTGGCTGCGCTTCACCCTGTGGGGCCTCATCGGCGAGGCGGTCTGGGTCGCGGTCTATGTCGGTGCCGGCTTCGCCTTTTCCGGCAACCTCGCGGCCGCCTCCGGCATGGCCTTCGATCTTCTCGGCATTTTGGGAGCCGGCGCCGTGGCCGTCGGGCTCGGCTGGTGGCTGTTCGCGGTGCTCCGCGCCGAACGCTGAAGCGCCGCTCCCGGGCTCAGCCCTCTTCCGCGGCGAAATACAGGTCGTGGTCGGTGCGGATGGTGGTGATGATCCCGCCGATGCGCGACAGGTGGTCGCGCATGGTCTCGACTGCCTTTGCCGGATCGTGCGCCTGCAGCGCAGCCAGGATCGCCTTGTGGTCGTCAAGCGCGCTCTGCGCCCCGAAGGACAGGCTCAGATAGCGCACCCGGTCCATGTGCGCCTTGTGCTCCTTGATCACCGTCCAGGCGAAGGAAAGCCCGGTGGAATCGCAGATCATGCGGTGGAACTCGTCGTCGAGCGTGTGGAAGCGGACCTTGTCGCCGGCCTCCACCGCCGCTTCCTGGCGCCGGACCAGCGCCTGCAGGCGCTGGAGCTGGCGGGCGTTGAGCGACCGCGCCGCCGCCTGCACGGTCTCCAGTTCGATCGCGGTGCGGATGAAGCGGGCCTGCATGACGGCACGCTCCGAGATCGGCGCCACGATCGTCGCCCGCTGCGGCCGGATGGTCAGGAAGCCCAGGCGCGACAGCCGGTAGAAGGCGTCGCGCACCGGCTGGCGCGACACCACCATGCGGCGCGCCACGTCGACCTCGGAGAGCCTGGCGCCCGGCGGCAGATCCAGCGTGATGACCCGCTGGTAGAGCTCGTCGAAAACCAGGTCGGCGACCGATGGCACCCGCCTGGCTTCGATCGCCGGGAGCTGAAGCATCGATATGCCGTTTTCTTGACTCATGTTGTCTACTAGCATATTAGTTTTTCGTAGGATGATAAAGCCCCTGGCCGAGTGGGACGGGGACCCTCCAGGGGGGCTGAGAGGGAGAATTCGCCGTGGGGTTGCTCAATCCAGACCGGTTCTTTCCACCAGATCCGGCCACGCGCACGCTTGCGCGTGAGCTGCATCGCTCGGTCGCCACGCTCCCGATCGTCAGTCCCCACGGCCACACCGACCCGCGCTGGTTCGCCGAAGACCAGCCTTTCCCCGATCCCGCCCAGCTCTTCGTCGTCCCCGACCACTACGTCTTCCGGATGCTGCATTCCCAGGGCATCCCGCTCGCCGACCTGGGCGTCCCCCGCGTCGACGGCGGGCCGGTCGAAGGCGACCCGCGCAAGATCTGGCGTCGATTTGCCGCGAACTACCACCTCTTCCGCGCGACACCGAGCCGCATCTGGCTGGACCATTCCTTCGCCGAGGTGTTCGGCATCGACAAGCGCCTGTCCGCCGAGACCGCCGACGAGATCTACGACCAGATCGCCGCGCGCCTGGCCGAGCCGGCCTTCCGGCCGCGCGCCTTGTTCGAGCGCTTCGGCATCGAGGTCATCGCCACCACCGACAGCCCGCTCGACGACCTGCGCTGGCACGAGATGATCCGCCAATCCGGCTGGAAGGGCCGGGTGATCACCGCCTACCGGCCCGACGCCGTGGTTGACCCGGAGTTCGCCGGCTTCCGCGACAATGTCGAGCGGCTCGGCGAGATCGCCGGCACCAACGCCACCACCTGGACCGGCTATCTCGAGGCCCATCGCATCCGCCGCGCCTTCTTCAAGTCCTATGGCTGCACCTCGACCGACCACGGCCACCCCACGGCGCGCACCGAGAACCTGCCGCAGTTGGAAGCGGCGGCGCTGTTCGACAAGGCGCTTTCCGGCCGCATCACGCCGCAGGAAGCCGATGCCTTCCGCGGCCAGATGCTGACCGAGATGGTCCGCATGAGCCTCGACGACCAGCTCGTCGTCCAGATCCACGCCGGCTCGCTGCGCAACCATTCCGGCCAGATCCTCGCCCGCTTCGGCCGCGACAAGGGCTACGACATTCCGCAGCCGACCGGCTATGTGCGCGCGCTGCGCCCGCTGCTCGAGGCGCTGGGCGAGGAGCCCGACCTCACCGTGGTGCTGTTCACCCTCGACGAGACGGTCTACAGCCGCGAGCTGGCGCCGCTCGCCGGCGTCTATCCCATCCTGCGCTTAGGCCCGGCCTGGTGGTTCTACGACAGCGCCGAGGGCATGCGCCGCTATCGCGAGCTGACCACCGAGACCGCCGGCTTCTACAACACCGTCGGCTTCAACGACGACACTCGCGCCTTTACCTCGATCCCGGCCCGCCACGACGTGTCGCGCCGGGTCGACGCCGCCTTCCTCGCCGAACTCGTCGCTACGGGGCGACTAGCAGAAGACGAGGCCTTTGAGGTCGCGCAAGACCTCGCCTACCGGCTTGTGAAACAAGCCTACCGGCTCTGAGCGAGCCAAACTCGGAGGAAAAACAGACATGAGTTTGATCAAGACTGCTCTCGGCGCGCTCGTGATGAGCGTCGCCCTCACTGGCTCCAGCATGGCGTGCGATGTGACCCTCAGGTCATCCGACACCCATCCTGACGGCTATCCGACGGTTGAGGCCGTCAAGTACATCGGCCAGGTCATCAAGGACAAGACCGGCGGCCGCCTGTGCCTCGACGTCTACTTCGGCTCGCAGCTCGGCGAGGAAAAGGACACCATCGAGCAGACGCAGTTCGGCGTCATCGACATGAACCGCGTCAGCCTCGGACCGTTCAACGACATCATTCCCGAGACCCAGGTTCCCTCGCTGCCGTACATCTTCAAGTCGGTCGAGCACATGCATCACGTCATGGACGGCGCGATCGGTCAGGAGATCCTCGACGCCTTCACCGCCCACGACCTGGTCGGCCTGGCCTTCTACGACGGCGGCTCGCGCTCCTTCTACAATTCCAAGCGTGCCATCAACACGATGGCCGACCTCAAGGGCCTCAAGTTCCGCGTCATGCAGTCCGACATCTTCGTGTCGATGGTCCAGGCGCTCGGCGCCAATGCCGTGCCGATGCCTTACGGCGAGGTCTATTCGGCCATCCAGACCGGCGTCATCGACGGCGCCGAGAACAACTGGCCGTCCTATGACACCTCGGGCCACTACGAAGTCGCCAAGTACTACACCCTCGACGAGCATCTGATCGTTCCGGAAGTGCTGGTGATGTCGAAGAAGTCCTGGGAAAAGCTGTCGGCTGACGACCAGGCGCTCATCCGTCAGGCGGCCAAGGACAGCGTGCCGGTGATGCGCAAGCTGTGGTTCGCCCAGGAGAAGGTCTCCGAGGACAAGATCCGCGCCAATGGCAACGAGATCGTCACCAACATCGACAAGGCCCCGTTCATCGCCGCGATGAAGCCGGTCTATGACAAGTTCGTGACCGACGCCAAGCTCAAGGATCTGGTCGCCCGCATCCAGGCCACCGACTGACCAAATACGCACGCGGGGGAAGGCCTCTTCCCCCGCGTGTCATTCTCTTCCCCGGGGAGGACGATTTTGCGGAACTTGATGAAAGCAGCGGCCGGCTTCACCGGCCTTCTGGCGAATCTCCTGCTGTGGTTGTCGGGCATCTGCCTGGTCGGCATGACCGCAACGATCGCCGTCCAGGTCTTCCTGCGTTACGTGTTCAATTCCGGCTTCGTCGGCTCCGAGCCGATTTCGATCATGATCATGGGCTGGTTCATCTTCCTCGGCGCCGCCGTCGGCATCCGCGAAGGCAACCACCTGTCCTTCGACATCTTCCTGCTGATCGTTCCCGATCGCATAAAGCCCTACTTGCACACCATGTCCGACATCGCCGTCACCGCATTCGGCTTCGGCATGATCTGGTTCGGCATGCAGCTCCTGCTCAAGACGGCGCAGAACAACCTGCCTTCTCTCGGCATCTCCGGCGCCTTCGAATACGCGCCGATCGTCGCCGGCGGCGTCTTCGCCATGCTGTTTTCGATCGAGCGCATCCTGCGGCGCTTTGCTGGCCTCCACACCGCGCGCTTCGCCGAAGTCGCGCCGCCCCCGGAGCACTGAGCCATGGTACTCTGGGTCCTCTTCGGCAGCTTCGCCTTCCTGCTGGTCATCGGCACGCCGGTCGCCTTCTGCCTCGGCATCGCCAGCTTCGCCACCGTGCTCTATCTCGGCCTACCGCCGGTGATCGTCTTTCAGCGCATCAATTCCGGCGTTGAAATCTTCTCCCTGATGGCCATCCCCTTCTTCATCTATTCGGGCGACCTCATGGTGCGCGGCGATATCGCCCGCCGCCTGGTTGCGCTCGCCGGCGCCCTGGTCGGCCACTTCAAGGGCGGCCTCGGCCAGGTCAACATCCTGACCAGCGTGATGTTCGGCGGTGTTTCCGGATCGGCCGCCGCCGATGCCTCGGCGGTCGGCGGCATCATGATCCCGCAGATGCGCGCCCGTGGTTACGGCGCCGACTATTCGGTCAACATCACCGTCACCGCCGCGCTCATCGCCCTGCTCATCCCGCCGTCGCAGAACATGATCATCTATTCGATCGCCGGCGGCGGCAAGATTTCCATCGCCGACCTGTTCACCGCCGGCATCATTCCGGGATTCATCCTCGCCGTCTCGCTGATGATCGCGGCCTATTTCGTCGCGGTGCGTCGCGGCTATCCCACCGAGGATTTTCCCGGCGTCAACGCCCTCGGCCGCATCTTCGTCAACGCCGTCCCCGGCCTTCTGCTCATCGGCATCATCTTCGGCGGCGTCCGCTCGGGCATCTTCACCGCGACCGAGAGCTCCAACATCGCCGTCGTCTACGCCATCCTGGTGACCACGCTTGTCTACCGCACGCTGAGCTTCAAGGCCTTTGTCGACGCGACCCTCGGTGCGGTGCGCACCACCGCCATGGTGCTTCTGGTCATCGGCAGCGCCAACGCCTTCGGCTGGCTGCTCGCCTACCTCCATGTGCCGGCGGCCCTGATCGGCATGCTCCAGACATTCTCGAAGAACCCGTTGGTCATCCTGATGCTGATCAACGTGGTGCTCTTGATCCTCGGCACCTTCATGGACATGGCGCCGTTGATCGTCATCTGCACGCCGATCTTCCTGCCGGTGGCGCAAGCCTTCGGCATCGACCCGGTGCAGTTCGGCGTCATCCTCATCCTCAACCTCGGCATCGGCCTGTGCACGCCGCCGGTCGGCACCGTGCTCTTCGTCGGCTGCGCCGTCGGCAAGATTCCGATTCAGGACGCGGTGCGCTCGATCTGGCCGTTCTATTTCGCCGCCTTCGTCGCCCTGATGATCGTCACCTACATCCCGGCCGCGTCGCTGTGGCTGCCCTCCCTGTTCGCTCGCTGAGCTTGTCCGTCATGACACAGTCCGTCCGATCCTTTCCCCCCGTCGCCGCGGCCCCCGGCGTGACCCGCCAGGTTCTCGCCGAGAGCCCCGAGCTCATGGTGGTCGCCAACGACTTCGCCGCCGGTGCCCGCGGCGCTCTGCATCACCATCCGCACATCCAGGCGACGCTGGTCGAGTCCGGCCGCTTCTCCTTCACCGTCGCCGGCGAGACCTTCGAGGTCGGCCCCGGCGACTGCTTCATCGTCCCGCCCAACGCCGAGCACGGCTGCGTCTGCCTCGCGCCCGGCCGCCTGGTCGACAGCTTCACGCCGCGACGCGACGATTTTCTCGACACGTAAAGGCTTCGCCATGACTCCCGTAGACATCCGCCACGCCATGGATCCAGAGAGCGTGCGCGCTCTCGATACCAAGGCCTTGCGCGCCCACTTCCACATGTCCGGCCTGTTCCAGCCCGGCGCCGTCAAGCTCGTCTACACCCACTACGACCGCATGATCGTCGGCGGCGTCGTGCCCAATGGCGGCCAACTGGTGCTCGACGCCGTCCAGAACACCGGCACGTCAACCCTGCTCGAACGGCGCGAGATGGTGGTGGTCAATATCGGCGAGCCCGGGACGGTCGCCGCCAGCGGCGTCGAATACGCCCTTACCAACGGCGACATGGTCTATCTGTCGATGGGCTCCGGCCCGGTCACCCTGTCGGGCAAGGGCCGCTTCTATCTGATCTCGGCGCCGGCCCACCAGGCCTATCCCAGCCGCATCGTCCGCCCCGACGAGGCGACCCGGCTCGACCTCGGCAGCGCCGAGGACGCCAACAAGCGCATCCTGCGCCAATACGTGCATCCCGGCATCATGCCGACCTGCCAGATCGTCATGGGGATCACCACGCTGGCGCCGGGCTCGACCTGGAACACCATGCCCGCCCACCTGCATGACCGCCGCTCCGAGGTCTACCTCTACTACGCCATGAGCGAGACGCAGCGCGTCTTCCACATGATGGGCGAGCCCAACGAGACCCGCCATCTGGTGATGGCCAACGAGGAAGCCGTCGTCTCGCCGCCGTGGTCGATCCACTGCGGCTCCGGTACCGCCGCCTACAGCTTCATCTGGGCCATGGCCGGCGACAATGTCGGCTTCACCGACATGGATCCGGTGAAGATGGAGGACTTGCGATGAGCCTCGATTTCACCCTCACCGGGCGCCGCGCACTGATCACCGGTGCCTCGACCGGCATCGGCCAAGCGATCGCCGTCGCCATGGCCGAGGCCGGCGCCGGAATCGTCTGCGCCGACATCGTCGCCTCGGACGAAACCGTCGCCCGCATCACCGCGTCAGGCGGTGCGGCCAGCCAGGTCGCCCTCGACCTGACCAAACGCGGTGCCATCGACGAGTTGATGGCCAAGGCCGGCGACATCGACATCCTGGTCAACTGCGCCGGCATCATCCGCCGCGCCGACGTCCTCGAGTTCACCGAGGCCGACTGGGATCAGGTGATGGACATCAACCTGAAGGTCGTCTTCTTCCTGTCCCAGGCCTTCGCCCGCGCCCTCCTCAAGCGCGGCGGCCCTGGCGCGATCATCAACATCGCTTCCATGCTCTCCTTCCAGGGCGGCATCCGCATTCCCTCCTACACCGCCTCGAAGAGCGGCGTCGCCGGCCTGACCAAGCTCCTGTGCAACGAATGGGCGGCCAAGGGGATCAACGTCAACGCCATCGCCCCCGGCTACGTCGCCACCAACAACACGGCACCGCTGCAGGGCCGACCCGGTGCGCTCGAAGGCGATCCTCGAGCGCATCCCGGCCGCGCGCTGGGCCGACCCGGAGGACATTGCCGGGGCCGCGGTGTTCCTGGCCTCGCCCGCCGCCCGCTACGTCCACGGCGCCATCTTCAACGTCGATGGCGGCTGGCTCGCCCGCTGACCTGTCGGTCGCCTATCGCCCGTATCGTCCGAGCGGCGACACGGCCGGCGGCGGCGGCAGCAGGTCCCGCACGTCGGCAAAGGGATAGCAGGGCTCGAAGCGGAAGGCCTCGGCATAGCCCTCCGGCGCGTTGCACTGGAGCGCGCGGAAACGATTCCAGGTCTCGCACGCACTGACGAAGCGCTCCGGCCGCTGCGACTGGTGGGCGCGGATGGCAGCGCGCTTGGCGTCGACATGCGCGCTTATGTCGACATAGAGCGTCGGCACGAAGCCGTTGCCCATGAGCGTGTCGGCGTAGAGCACCGGCGCGCGGAAGCGGGCCGCGTCCAGCACCAGCCGCGACAGCGCCCGGTGGTCCGGGTGGTAGTCCTCGGGCGCGTGGGTGATGACGAGGTCGGGGGCGAAACGCTGGATCGCCGCCTCCAGCAGCGCCGCAGCCTCGCCGTCTCCGGCAAGGGCGCCGTCCGGCCGGTCGAGGAAGACCGGCGTGACGCCGAGGCCGGCGGCAGCGGCGATCGCCTCGGCGCGCCGCTCACGGGCCAGCGCGGCGCCGGGCGCCACGCCGCCTGCCGCCCCGTCGGTGGCGATCAGGCAGCCGACCTCGGCCCCGCCTGCTTGGGCCGCGGCCAGCGTGCCGAAGAAGAAGATGTCGATGTCATCGGGGTGAGCCCCGCAGCCGAGGATGCGCATCGCCGGCCTCAGTCGGCGGTCGCTTGCGCGATCAGCTCGATGACCATCGCCGCCGTCCAGGTGAAATGGCTGCCGCCGCAGGCCGAGCCGTCGCGCGCATCGTAGTATTCGGCAAAGCCGCTTTTGTGGATGAGGCCGAGGCTGTCGGCAGCGATCGCCGCGGCCGCCGCCTCCTGGCCGCTGGCACGCAAGCCGTCGGCAAGCATGTAGTTGACGATCAGCCAGACCGGACCGCGCCAGTAGCGCCGCGCCTCGAAGCGCTGATCGGCCGGGTCGTGCGAGGCGACGCCGAAAGCGGTGCGCTCGCGCCAGCGCTGGATGGTCGCGATCATGCGGTGGGTGTCGCCGAGGCCGGCGAAGAGCGGCAGCAGGCCGCCGACCGATCGGCTGTCGACGAGCCTGCCGGCGACCCGGTCGAAGCACAGGAACTGGCCGGCGGCGTCGCTCCACAGGGCGGCGAACGCCTGGCGCGACGCCGCCACGCGGGCACGCGCGGCAGCGGCGATTTCGGCAAGTCCGACCGCCTCGGAGAGCCGCGCCAGCGCCTCGTCGGAGCGGATCAGGATGGCGTTGAAGCCGGGGTCGACCACCTGGAACGGCGAAGCGGCGTGGAGCTTGCTGTTGTCCCAGCCAAGCTCGCGGAAGCGCGTCACCAGCCACATGTAGCGGTCGTACTGCGCCTGCGTCGGGCGCTCGGCGGCGGTGACGTGCTGGGTATCGCGCCGGCGATAGGGCGCCACCCCCTCGGTCGGCACCCGCGCCAGCGGCTCGTCCCAGTCGATCGAGTTGTCGCGGCCGGCCTCCCAGGGATGCAGGATGGCGACCAGCCCGCTCTCCTCCGGGTCGCGGTTGGCATAGAACCAGCGATGCCAGGCATCGGCCTTGGGGGCGATCTCCAGCGCCATGCGGCGGGCAAGGTCCTTGTCCTTCGCTTGCGCGTAGAGACGCTCGATGACGAAGCCCAGCACCGGCGGCTGGGTAATGCCCGAGGTCGGCGTCGGCCGGTTGGTGCCCCAGGTGTCGGGACCGGGGAAATAGCCCTCGTCGATCTCGTGGAAGACGATGTGCGGCACCATGCCGTCCGGCCATTGGTGGGCGGTGAGGGTGGCGATCTCGGTCCACGCCCGCGCCTCGTCGAAATGGCGCTGGCCGAGCGCGGTCAGGCAGGAATCCCAGTTCCACTGGAACGGATAGAGCCCCTTGGTGGGGACGGTATAGGCGCCGCGGTCGTTGTCGCGGAGGATGGCGGCGGCGCTGGCGAAGAGGGCCTTGTCTCGCGGTTCGATGCTCATGGCTGGCTGGCTGTGCTCATGGTCCTGTGATCGATGGCCGCGCCGGTCGTGGCGTCGAACCAGCGTGCCCGGTCGGGCCGCGGCTGCAGGGTGAGGCTCTGGCCGGGCTTGACGGGGAGGTCGCTGTCGAGGACGGCGCGGAACAGCGTGTCGGCGACGGTCATGGTGACGAGCTGGTGGGCGCCGAGCGGCTCGACGACGCGCACCGTGCCTTGCAGGCCGGTTTCGGCGACGGCGACGTCCTCAGGCCTGATGCCGTATTGCAGGCGCCCGCCGGCCTGAGGCCCATCGATCTCGGTGCCGGCGACGCGCCAGCGTCCGTCGGCGCGTGTCGCCGGCAGGAAGTTCATCGGTGGGCTGCCGATGAAGCCGCCGACGAAGGCATCGGCCGGGTCGCGGTAGACGTCGATGGGCGTTGCCGCCTGGACGATGTGGCCGCCATGCATGACGGCGATGCGGTCGCCGAGGCTCATCGCCTCGACCTGGTCGTGGGTGACGTAGATGGTGGTGGTGCGGCTCTCCTGGAGGACGCCCTTGAGCTCGGTGCGCATTTCCAGGCGGAGCAGGGCATCGAGGTTGGAGAGCGGCTCGTCCATGAGCAGCACCTCCGGCTCCATGGCAAGCGCCCGGGCGACCGCGACGCGCTGGCGCTGGCCGCCGGAGAGCTGGCCGGAATAGCGCTTCAAGAGCTGCTCGATGTGCATCAGCTCCGCCGAGCGCTTCACCTTGGTCTCGATGTCGGCCTCGGGCAGCTTCTTCATGCGCAGGCCGAAGGCGATGTTCTCGAAGACGGTCAAGTGCGGGAAGACGGCATAGTTCTGGAACACCATGGCGATGCCGCGCGCCCTCGGCGGCAGGTCGTTGACCCGTTTTCCGCCGATGCGGATCTCGCCGCCGCTCGCCCTGTCGAGCCCGGCGATCAGCCTGAGCAGCGTGGTCTTGCCGCAGCCCGAGGCGCCGAGCAGCACCAGGAACTCGCGGTCGGCGACGTCGAGGTCGATATCGACCAGCGCGGTGAAGGCGCCGAAGCGCTTGGCGACATCCCTGATCTCGATCGCGGCCATGGAGGTCTCTCTAGCGGTTGGCGATGCCCCACAGGGCGAACAGGTACTTGCGCACGAGGAAGAGGAAGATCAGCGCCGGCAGGACCAGCGCCGCGCCGCCGGCGAATTTCAGCGGCAGGGGCGAATAGTCGAGGCTGGTGAGCAGGAAGGCGGTCAGCGTGCGGTTGCGGATGGTGAGCACCGCCGCGGCGAAGACCTCGTTCCATGAGGTGACGAAGGCGAACACGCCCGAAGCCGCGATGCCCGGCAGCGCCAGCGGCATGACCACCTTGCGGAAGGCCTGGAAACGCGTGCAGCCGAGCGTGAAGGCCGCCTCCTCGAGCTCGAAGGGGATGCCCATGAACAGCGAGAAGGTGATGAGGATGGAGAAGGGCAGCGCCAGCGTGGTGTGGACCAGCGCCAGGCCGATCTGGCTGTCGTCGAGGCCGGTGCGGATGAACAGAACCGCCAGCGGCAGGGCCAGCAGCGGCAGCGGGAAGGCGCGCGTCATCAGCACCAGCAGGCGGAACGGCTCCTTGCCGGGGAAGCGGAAGCGGGCGAGCGCGTAGCCGGCCGGCGCGCCGAGGCCGATGGCGAGCGCCGTGGTCAAGAGCGCCACCACCAGCGAATTGAACAGCGCCCAGGCGACGCCCTGGAATTGGATGAAGAACGAGAGGCTGCCGAGATCGAAGGTCGGATAGAACTGCTTCGGCCAGCCGTTCACCTGGTCGGGTGAGGAGAGCGCGTTGACCAGGATCAGATAGATCGGCACCAGCACCCACAGGCAGAGGAACACGATCGCCGCGACCATCAGCCAGCGGCCGAGGCTGACGGTGCGCTCCTTCGCCACCGGCGCGATGTCGGCCGCGGCGGTCATGGGCGGGCCTCGTCGCGCGTGCGCAGCGCCACCAGATAGAAAATGGTGAAGCTGACCGAGATCACCAGGGTGACGAAGGCAAGCGCCGCGGCGACGTTGCGGTCCTGCAGCGCGAACTGCCATTCATAGGTCTGGCCCATGAGGATGGGCAGGTTGGTGCCGGCCAGCGCCGCCACCACGGCGAAGACCTCGAAGGCGAGGATGGTCCTCAGGATCAGCGCCGTTTGCAGGCTGGGCTTCAACAGCGGCAGCGTCACCTTGACGAAGCGCTTCCACGGGCCGGCGCCGAAGACCTCCGCCGCCTCGTAATATTCGCGCGGGATCAGCCCCATGCCCGCCACCAGGATCACCATGACGATGGCGGTCGAGCGCCACAACTCGGCGAGGATGACGGCGACGAACAGCGTCACCTTGTCCTGATAGCCGAGCCAGGTGACCGGCTCGGCGATGAAGCCGAGGCTCTGCAATGCGCTGTTCAAGAACCCGTTCTTCTCCAGGATGGCGAGCCAGACCAGGCCGGCGGCGAGATCGGAGATGCCGAGCGGGATCGTCCAGATGTAGAGGATGACGTCGCGCCCTGCCCCCATGCGGGTGACCAGCGAGGCCATGGAGAGCGCCAGCGCGATCTGCAGCGGCACGATGATGGCCGCCAGCAGGAGCGTATTCTGCAGCGCCGGATAGAACTTCCAGTCGCTCGCCATGGTGTGGAAATGGTCGAGGGTGAACGAACCGTTCGACGTGAACGCCTCGATCGCCACCTGGATGAACGGCCATACGAAGAACGCCGCGAGAAACAGCGTCGCGGGAAGCAGAAGCAGATAAGGCAGCGCGCGCGATTGCATGGCCGGCCCCGCATTCCGCCGGCGACGCCCCCGAAGGAACGCCGCCGGCGGCCGGGAGGAACCCTAGTCGACCGGGCAGGCGCCGGTCGACGGCTTGTCAGGCGCCCAGCATGGCGCATTCGCCTCCTTCATGATGCCGGCAAGCACGTCGCCTTCCTGCTGGAGCACGCTCTTGATGTCGGCATTCGCCAACAGGATCTGCTGGAAGGTGTCCGTGTAGACCTTGTTGAACTTGCCGCCGGCGGAGCCGAGGCCGACCGGAAGCAGGCCGGGATTGGCGTCCTTGGAGCCGGACTGCGCGGCGACCGCCGCACCTTCCGCCTTGACCGAGTTCGGCATGTCGGCGGGAAGTTCCGCCTTGACCACCGGGAAGAAGCCGATGGCCTTGAGCGTGGCGATCTGGGTCGCAGGCTGCATCATGTAGGTGATGAGAGCCTTGGCCCCGGCCATGTCAGGCGCGGTCTTGGAGATGCCGAGACCGGCGACCACCGGCATGAAGCCGCGGCCGGCGGGACCGGCTGGCGCCGGGAAGGCGACGAAGTCATCCGGCTTCTGGTTGAAGGCATCGGCCAGACGCGCCGTGTGGTCCCACGCCACCCACACTTCGCCGGACAAGAGCTGCTCCTGCATGAAGCCGTAGCTGGTCGAGGCGGGGCTGGTGTACTTCCACAGCTCCTTCATCTTCTCCCACATGGCGACCGCTTCCGGCGAACGGAACTTGGTCACCTCGGAGGAGGTGAACGAGGGGTAGAGGTAGCCCTGCACGAAGCGGTGGATGAGGCCCTTGGGCCCGGCCGGCAGGCCGAATTTCGGCGAGCCGGTCTTCTCGGCCATGGTCTTCGCCCATTCAATGAGCTGGTCATAGGTCAGCGCATTGATGTCGGCGCCCGCCGGCAGGTACTCCAGCGCCTTCTTGTTGGCGGCCATGATGTAGGTCGCCTGCATCCACGGGATGTATTTCTGCTCGTTGGTGGAGAGCTTGCCGAGGCCGAGATAGGTCTGGTTGACGCCGACGCCCGACAGCGAGGCGGCGAGATCGGAAACGTCCGCCACCGCGTCCGGGAAGCCGGCAAAGTCGCCATGCAGGCCACCGATCACGTCGATCGAGCCCTTGCCCGCCTGGGCTTCGGCCTGGATGCGGGTGACGAAGGGACCCGGATCCTGCGGCTGGAAGTCGACTTCGCCGCTGAAGCCCTTGAGGACGGTGTCGCGGATCGCCTGCTGCTCCTCGACCGGCGTGCCCTGGTCCGACCAGAACAGGACGGGGGCAGCGAAGGCTGCGGTTGCCGAGGCCCCGGCCACGAACAAGGCGGCCGTGGCCAGTCCGAGTAGTCGTTTGCTGCTCATTGTCTTCCTCCCTTGGGTCTGACGTCTGTTAGGCGTGCGTTTCTTCCCTTCAGGTCATCGCGGCGCCGGGCCGTGGCTGGCCCGGGCCGCGAATTCAGGCTTGATCAGGCGCGAGGTCACCGACTCCGGGCCCTTGTCGAGCATGTCGGTCACCATGCCGGCGATGGTGGCGGCGCTCTCGCGCGTGTGCTGGTCGAAGGTGGAGAGCGCCGGCTGGGCGTAGGCGGCGATCGGCAGGTCGTCGAAGCCGATCACCGAGAGCTCGGCCGGCACTTTGATCGCGCTGGCGGCGGCAGCCTTGAGCACCGCGATCGCCTGGTTGTCGGTCACGCCGAAGATGGCGGTCGGCCGCTCGTCGGATGACAGCAGCGCGCCGGCGGCCGCCTCGGCAGCCGCCCCATCGACCATCGGCACCGTGCGCACGGCCGCATCGGCAAGGCTCAAGCCCGCTTCGGCCAGCGCCGCCTCCAGCCCGCGCCGCCTGAGATGGGCGAAGGTGAAGGGCTCGTTGATGGTCAAGAGCCCGAAGCGCCGGTGGCCGAGGCTGATGAGCATGCGCGCGGCGTCGGCGAAGGCGGCCTCGCCGTCCGTGTCGAACCAGGCGAAGTCGTTGCTGCCGCTGAGCAGGCGCCCGTGGGTGACGAAGGGGAACTGGCGGCCGGTCAGCACATGCACGCGGCTGTCGTCGATCTCGGTGCGGTTGAGGACGATGGCGTCGGCGCGGTCGCTGTCGACGATGTGGCGCACGATGTCGGCGGGGCTGTTCGGCTCCGTGGCGGTGGCGATGAACAGGTCGCGGCCGCGGGCGGTCAGGCCCTCGCTCAGGCCGGCGACGAATTCGCCGAGGAAGGAGTCCATCAGGTGGCCGTCGCGCACCGGCAGCACCATGCCGATGAAGTCGGTCCGCCCCGAAACCAGCATCCGCCCGACCCGGCTCGGGACATAACCGCGCGCTTCCGCCGCGGCGATCACCCGTGCCCGCGTTGCCGCGCTGACATCCGAATAGCCGGCCAAGGCCCGCGACACGGTCGTGATCGACACGCCGAGGTCGCTGGCCAGTTCGCGCAGGCGGGTTTGGCGTCTGATGGCCATTCCGGCGTCTCCTCCCCAGGAAGCCGGTTTCCAAAACGTTTTGGATTGAAGCCGAGACGGGTGGCGCTGTCAACCGCACCACCCAAAACCGTGGATTTTACAGCCTTGCGCCGGTTGCCAGGCCGCGCAACGATGACTACCGCTGGTTGGCAGCAGGGGAATCAGGCAGGCCTGGAGGGCGTGGTAGATGTCCGGCCGGCCGAAGAACGGGTTCGTGTTGGGGACGAGGGCATCGTCGAGCTGCGGCCGCCAGCTGCCGGTCGTCCGGTCGATCATGTGCGTGGCGCACCAGTCCCAGATGCGGCGATACCATTCCTCGTAGAAGGCGTCGCCATCGATGGCGTTGAGGAAGGCAGCGGCGCCGATGCCTTCGGTGCACGGCCACCAGTAGCGGTCGCGCACCAGCGGACGCTGGTCGTTGTCGAGGGTGTAGTAGAACCCGCCGAGCTTGTGGTCCCAGCCGTCGGTCACCGCCCGCTTGAACAGCGAGCGGGACGCCTCGGGCACCCAGTCGAGACGGCGCCCGCCGAGCTCCCACAGCTGCAAAGCCAGGCGCGCCCATTCCAGCGAATGGCCGGGCGTGGTGCCCGGCGGCCGGAACATGGGGTCGCCGATATAGTCGTTGTCGACCTTCCAGTCCTCGGTGAAGTGCTCCGGCAGGTGCCAGCCATTGGCGGCCGCCGCCCGGCGGATGATGAGGTCGGCGATGCGCTCGGCCTTGTCGAGATAGGAGCGGTCGCCGGTCACCTCGAAGGCTTCCATCAGCGATTCGGTCAGGTGCATGTTGCAGTTCTGGCCGCGATAAGTGCTCTTCGGCTGCCAGTCGCGGGTGAACTCCTCCGCCACCGCCCCGTGGCGTTCCTCCCAGAAGCGCTGGTTGATGACCTCGGTCACGTCGGCGAGCAGCCGGTCGGCATCCGGATGGCCGGCAGCCTTGGCGCTCGACGCCGCCAGCAGCACGAAGGCATGGCCATAGGCCTGCTTGCTGTCGTCGGTGGGGCCGTCATGGTCGACCGCCCAGAAGTAGCCGCCGCTCTTCTGGTCGCGATGGTCGTTCCACAGCGACTCCATGCCGTGGTCGATGATCGCCTCGGCGCCCGGCCGCCCCATCAGGCGGGCGATGGAATAGCAGTGGACCATGCGGCTCACCGCCTGCACCTGGCGCGAATAGGGCGCCTCCGCCGGGCTCTTGAACGGCCGCCCCTGGTCGTCGAGATCGCGGAAGCCGCCGGCCGGATCGATGCTCTCGCCTTGGTAGAAATCGATGAGATCGTTGGCGCGGGCAAGCAGCCAGGTGCGATGGCCGGTCAGCGTGACCCATTTCTGTGCGTTTGCGTTCTGGGGCATGTGTCTCAACTCGTGAGGTGCCGGCCGTCCGGCGACGGCCTCGGTTCCGGGGCTACCTGGTCGGTGTTCGCGGGCCGCGCCGCCTGTTCGGCAATCCGCGTCAATTCAGAGTCGACCGGCCACAGGATCGACTGCATCCGGTCGAAGGCCGATCGTCGCACGTCCTGGTAAAGCCGGACAAGATTGGCCTCCGGCTCGACCACATGTTCGCGGCGATCGAGCGCGGCGAGCGCCACCTCGAGGTTCGGCCACAGCCCGGCGGCAATGCCGCCGAGCAGGGCGGCGCCGAGCGCCGTCGCCTCGGAGGCATCGACCACCGTCACCGGCCGCCCGAAGGCGCTCGCCTTGATGGCGACCAGCAGCGGGTTGCGCGAGCCGCCGCCGATCAGGCGTATCCGTTCGGGCGCCGGAATCCCGCTCAGGCCGGCAATGGCATCGACGATGAAGGCCGTGCGCATGGCAAGCCCCTCGAGCACCGCGCGATAAAGCGTTCCGCGCGTGGCATTGGTGGTCAGCCCGATGAAGGCGCCGCGCACCGGATGCTCGGGGTCGGACGAGGTGGCGCCGACCATGTGCGGCACGAACAGGATGCCCTCGCTGCCGGGCGGGACCGCCCGCCCCTCCCCGATCAGCGTCTCGTGCGGCGGCTGGCCGATGAGGCCGCGGAACCACTCGATGGCGCTGCCGGTATAGGCAACGCTGGCGCCGAGGTAATAGAGCGCGTGATGCGTCGCGAAGGCGCCCTGGAACAGGTTCACCTTGGGCAGCTTCGGATCGAACGAGGGCCGCGCCGCGGCCAGGATCAGGGCTTCGGCGGTGCCGATGCTGTTGATGATGGTCCCCTGCTGCGCCAGGCCGACGGCGATGCCGCCGCAGATGTGATCGTGGGCGCCGACGCCGACCACCGGCGTGCCGGCGATGCCGGTTTCGGCCAGGATGTCGGCGCGGACCGGCCCCAGCGCCGTGCCGCTGGCGGTGAGCGGCGGCAACGCCGTGCTGTCGAAGCCGGCCTGGGCCAGCAGCTCGTCAGACCAGCGCCGCTTGGCGAGATCGAGATAGAGCGTGCGCGAGGCGAGCGTGAAGTCGGTCGCCGCCACGCCCGACAGGCGGAAGGCGATCCAGTCGGCGATCATCAGGATCTTGTGCGTGCGCCGCACCGCCTCCGGCCAGTGCGCGCGCATCCACATCAGCTTGTTGAGCGTGAAGATGTGGTCGAGCTGCAAGCCGGTGATCGCGAATATCCGCTCGACCCCGACGCTCCGGCGCAGTTCCTCGGCCTCTCCTTCGGTGCGCGTATCGTGCCAGACGATCGACGGCGCCAGCGCCTTGCCCGCCGCGTCGATAAGCACGCAGCTCTCGCCGATGCTGGCGACGGCAATGCCGGCGACCGGCTTTCCGGCGAGCGTGCCGGCGACCTCGCCGAGGCACGCACGCACCGCGTCGAACAGCGCCTCCGGGTCGTATTCGCAACGATCCGGAGCGATGTGCATCTCCGGCGTCGGCCGGCGCGCCTGCGCCACCTGGTTGCCGCGCGCATCGAAGGCAAGCGCCCGCACCGACTGGGTGCCGACGTCGATGCCGATCAGGATGGGCGGTTCGGAGCCGTCGGACATCGGCCGTCACACCCCGCCTGGGCCGGGGCAAGCGCCATCGGGCGGAGACATCGCACGACCTTCCGTCAGGCCTTCAGCACCGCATCGGTGATCAGGATGTCCTCGCCCAGCGGACGATCGGGCGTGACCTTCTTCTTGGCCAGCGCGTCGTGATAGGCGCGCACCGCCTCCTCTGCCTTGACCTTGCCCTCGACCACCGCCCGCATCAGGCGGACGAGTTCGAGCGGCTCCTCGGCAAGGTTGATCTTGCGGCCGAAGAGGGCGACCCGCGCGCCGTATTTCGCCGCCTTGGCGACCAGCTCGAAGGTGTCGCGCGTCGTGCCCTTGGCGCCGCCCAGCACGCCCGGGATGAGACGGCCGGGATCGTAGGAGGCGAGTTCCTCCATGGCACGCGGGCCGTTGTACTGCTGCTTGAGGAAAAGCGGGAAATCCGCGCTCATCACCCCGGCGAGCACGCGCACGATGTTGTCGTTGATGAAGTGACCGAGGTCGGCGCCGTCCTTGAGGTGGATGTCGAAGGCCGGGTTGAACACTTCGAGGAAGTGCCGCATGCCATGCTCGGCCGCCTCGACGCGGAAGTCCGAATAGGCCTCGGCATTGAGTGCGTCGATGTCGACTTCGTTGGAGAAGGTGATCGAATAGAGGCCAAGGTCGACATGTTTGCGCGCCTGGTCGATGCGCGCCGTGCGGTGATAGCGCGACTGCTCCTCGGTGTAGCGGCCACCGCGCGCCGACCAGATGTCGGTGGTATCGTTGAGGCGGATGGCCGGGGTCACCGGGCTGTCCTTGAACAGCCCCTCCTCCGACAGCAATTCGCCGGTGGAGGCCGACATCAGCATGATGTCGACCAGCCCCGAGCGGGTCATCGCGCGCATCCTCTCCAGATAGACCGCGCGCGTGGCGAGGTGGCCGGGCCTGGCGCGGTCCGGTCCGGGGGCGGCCGTGCCGAAGCCGATATCGGCATCCTTGGCGTCGGCGATGATGAAATCGGTGGGGGCGTAGCTGCCGTCGCGAATGCGGGCGAGTTTGGTGTCGAGGCTTTTGTTGTTCATGGTTGGGAGGGTCCTGATGTCGCCACGGTGGCGCGAATGTGCTGCGGTGGGCGCATGCCTATCGTTCAGACGGAATGGTCCGACATGTCAATGTGTCCCAGTGCCCTCCGGCCTCACGCTTTCTGGTTGAGTCCCTCGAGCAGCCGGCAGATTGCCAGCATGCCGGGATCGTCGATGCCGCGGCTCTTGTCGCCGAACATGCGGGCGCGGCCGAGCTGGTTCGGCTGGTCGCGGAACTGGTCGAGCGCTTGCGTGGCGGCGCCCTTCGCCGCGGCCAGGATCGCCGCCGGCTCGGCGAGGCCCGCCGTCGCCTTGGCGATCGCATCGAAGCTGTCGAGCACGCTCTTGGCGCCGAGCGCCCCGTGGCCGCGGCTGAGCATGGCGTCGCGGGCGGCGGCGACGATCGGGGAGACCTCCGACCACTCGGCCTCGGTGCGCCCCTTGGTTGCCTTGGCGGCGCTCATCAGCGCGGTCGCCACCAGCGTGCCGAACGAGGACGACGACACCCGCTGGAACGCCTTGGAGCAGCCGAGGAACGCCTGGCCGAGATCGTCAGGCAGGGAGGCCGCCTCCTCGGCGATGGCGGCAAAGCCGTTGGCGACCGTGATGCCGAGATCGCCGTCGCCGAGCTTGCCATCCTGCGCGTTCAGTTCATCGCGCGCCGCGACCGCCGCCTTGCCGGCGGCGCCGGCAGCGGCCTTGAGATCGGCTGTGGTGAAACCCATGGCGGCCCCGGTCAGTTCACCGTCCAGAAGGCGCAGTGGCATGGCGCCTTGAGCAGGCGCTCGAGTTCGCCGTCGAGCCGGCAGACGGTGATCGAGGCACCCGACATCTCCATCGATGTGGCGTAGCGGCCGACCAGCGGCATGACGATCGTCACGCCGCGATCGGCGAAGCGCTGCGCCGCCCGCCGGTACATGATGTAGAGCTCTTCGAGCGGCGTCGCGCCCAGCGAATTGACCAGGATGGACCAGCGGTCGCCTTGCGCTGGCGCAAGGTCGGCGAAGATGCGGTCGATCATCTCGTCGGTGATCGCGTCGGCCGGGCGCAGGTGGTCGCGCCAGATGCCCGGCTCGCCGTGGATGCCCATGCCCATTTCCATTTCGTCCTCGGCGATCTCGAAGGTCGGCCGGCCGGCCTCCGGCACGGTGCAGGGGGTGAGCGCCATGCCGATCGAGCGGCACGAATCGGCCGCCTTCTGCGCGATCGCCGTGACCGCATCAAGGTCGGCCATCTCCTCGGCGAGCGCGCCGGCGATCTTGAAGGCGTAGATCATGCCGGCGACGCCGCGGCGCTTGTCGGCCTCGTCCGGCGGCGCCGAGGCGATGTCGTCGGCAAGCCGCACGGTCGTCGAGCGGATGTCGTCCTCCATCTCGACCATTTCGCCGGCCATGTCGAAGTTCATGGCGTCGCCGCCATAGTTGCCGTAGAGGCGCAGGATCCCGGCGCCGCCATGGGCGTGGCGCATGGCCGCCGCCATCTGCTCGGCCGAGGGCGAGGCAAAGACGTTGCCGATGGTGCAGGCGTCGATGAGGCCCTTGCCGACATAGCCGGTGAACACCGGCAGGTGCCCGGAGCCGCCGCCGCTGACGATGCCGACCTTGCCGGCGATGGCCCCGCCCGCCCGCGCGATCACGCGCGGTTCCGGACGGGCATAGACCTCGGGATGGGCCGCGATAAGGCCTTCGAGCATCTCGTCGACGTAGCCCGCCGGCGCATTCAGGATCTTCTTCACGTCGGCCGCCCTCTCATAGTCGCCGACACCGTCCTGCCGAGGGTGTCTTTTGCCGCAAATGCTATCGCAGTGGGTACGGCGCCGCCATCCTCTCCTTGTCACATGCCGCCTTCGCGGCGGCCATCGCGAGCGCCGCTGAGCGCGCCGAAGAACGCCGCGCCCGGGGCGGGCGTCACGCTCCGCGTTCCCTCCAATTGTGCGTCTGGCCCTCTGTTTGGAGTTATACTAAACTGAATATGTCGGCCGCGGGGAGGAACGCGGTCAGGCTGCTTTGGCGCTGCTCGGGGACAGGGAGGCAGGACGCGCCTTGCGTGAGTGGATCGAGCCCCATCTCAACCGCCTTTACGGGTTCGCCTTTGCGCTGACCCAGGATCGCGACGTCTCGAGCGATCTGGTGCAGGAATGCGTGGTGCGGGCGCTCGCCGCCAAGCAGCGGCCGACCGACGAGCCGGCGCGGCGCGCCTGGCTCTACCGCATCCTGCGCAACGCCTTCATCGACAACTATCGCAAGTCCGGCCGCGAGGTCGGGCTCGACCCGACCATTGACACCCATGCCGACGACGCCGAATGCGGCTGGCGCGGCGATCGGCGCATCATCGACGTTGTGACCGTGCGCATTGCCGTCGCCCGGTTGACGGCGGCGCAGCGCGAGATTATCGCCCTCATCGATTTCGTCGGCCTCTCCTATGGCGAGGCCGCCAGCGTCCTCGGCGTGGCGGAAGGAACGATCATGAGCCGCCTCGCCCGCGCCCGCAAAGCCCTTCTCGCAGTGATGCAGAGGGAGAACGTAACCCCGCTTGCCCGTGCCCGCGGGCAGAGACGATGACCATGCGCATGCCTGACTGGACGACCCTCAACGCCTATGTCGACGGCGAGCTCGACCCCGCCGCTGCGGCTGCCGTGGCCGATGCGGCCGGCGCCGATGCCGGCGTCGCCGGGCAGATCGCCCTGCTCTATCAGTTGAAGGGGGTCACCCACGCCGCCGCTCCCGAGGCGCCGGCCGGCCTCGCCGACCGCCTGCCCAAGCCGCGGCGCATCTGGCCGGCGGCCATGGCGGCGTGCATCGCCGCCGCCATGCTCATCGGCGCCGCCCTGTGGGTGGCGGCGGCAACCATGCAGTCGCCGGTGCTGCCCTCCGAGCTTCTCGCCACCGCGCGCAGCCTGCACGGAGAATGGCTGAGCGCCGATGCGCGTGGACAGGCGGACGCCCCGCCGGCCGTGCTGCTGGCGGCGCTGACCAGGTTCGGCCAGGTGCCGGTGGTCCCCGACCTGGAGAGCACCGAGCTTGCCATCGGCCTGGTCACCATCGCCGACGGGCCCGATGGACGCCTCCTCCAGGTCGGCTATCGCGGCAACCACGGCTGCCATCTCAGCATGTTCGTCTTCGCCGACAGCCGCATGCCGAAGAGCCGCGTCAGCGTCGTCGCCGGCAAGGAGCGCGCCTATGGCTGGCGCGTCGGCGATCTCGGCTACCTGCTGTTCGCCGTCGGCATGGACCAGAACCGCCTGGCGCTGATCGCCGACAAGGTCGAGGAGGCCACCCGTGCCCGCGCCCCGCTCGACGCCGCCGCGCGGCAGCAATTGGCCGCCAACAAGCGCATCAGCGCCACCTGCCACGCATAAAGTTTGCCGGCTGAGGGAATAATCCCGCCCTCCCATCCGTTTTCTCTCGGTCCAGCACGCACCGGGTGCGCTTGCCGCAGTGATGTGGCTTTGCCTCGATCCGGGCGGCTAAGGGGAGGGAAACCATGGACAATTCGTTGAACACGTCGCGGCTGTCGCGCCGCCAGTTCGGCAGGCTCGCCGGCGTTGCCGGCGTGGCGCTCGCCGCCTCGCCCGCACTGGTGCGCACCGCTCTCGCCGATACGCCCGATTCGGCCCAGATCATCGCCGGCAAGGCCTCCGGCCTGATCGTCCACAATGCCGACCTCGGCGTCATGGAGACGCCGCTCGCCATGCTGCGCAAATACGAGCACACACCCAAGGAGATCCTGTTCAACCGCTTCCACTTTCCCCATGCCGGCGATGCCGCCTGGTACGCCACCACCTCGCCGCCGCCCGCCGACATGGTCAAGAACTGGACCATCCGCGTCGACGGCCTGGTCGAGCGGCCGCGCACGCTCACCATCGCCGACCTCGCCGCGCGGCCGCAGGAGACACGCGTCTCTGTGCTCCAGTGCGCCGGCAACGGCCGCGCTTACTATGCCGCCAAGGAGAAGGTCGCCGGCGGCCAGTGGCACAACGGCGGCATGGGCAATGTCGTGTGGGAAGGCACGCCGCTGCGCCCGCTGCTCGACGACCTCAAGCTGGTGCCGAGCGCAGACGCCCATTGGCTGACGGCGGAAGGCTGGGACCAGCCGGCGACGCCGGAAGGCTCCGACTTCGCCAAGAGCTATCACCTCGCCGACAGCGCGCTCGATCACGCCATCCTGGCGCTGAAGATGAACGGCGAGCCGATCCCGGCCACCAATGGCGGGCCGGTGCGCCTGATCATCCCCGGTTACTACGGCAACATGAACGTCAAGATGCTGACCGTTCTGCTCTACGCCGCCGCCGAATCGCCCTCGGCCTTCCAGTCGGTCGGCTACCGCATGCCCAACATGCCGGTCCAGCCGGGTGAGTTCGAGGCCAACGACTACACCGTCTACAACAGCGTCCCGACCTACGGTCACAAGATCAAGAGCGTGATCTTCTCGCCGCTGCCCGAGGACGGCGCCAAGGCCGGCGAGGTGGAGATCACCGGCGTCGCCTTCAACGACGGCGAGGCGGCGATCACCAGCGTCGAGGTCTCCGCCGACGGCGGCAAGACCTGGGCTGCCGCCGACATCAAGGCGCCGGAGAGCCCGTGGGCCTGGTACCACTGGTCGATGAAGGCGACGCTGGCCGCCGGCAGCAACGTGCTGATGTGCCGTGCCACCGACGCGCTTGGCCGCACCCAGCCGATGGACGGTCTCACCCGCTGGAACCCCCGCGGCTACGAATGGAACGGCGTCGATCGCGTCGAGCTTTCCATCTGAACCGGGGCGGGCGCCGCTGACCGGCGGCGCCCCCTCCACCCGTAAGCATCAACGCCATCAACGGAGCGAGCGCGCTGTGCGACCGGCGACTGTCCCCCTGTTTGTCTTGGCCCTGGCGCTGACACCCGCAGCCGCCTCCGCCGCCGAGCGCTTCAATCTCCCCGAGGGCCCCGGCCGCGAGCTCATCTACGGCCACTGCCAGACCTGCCACGACCTGCAATCGGTGCTCGATTCGGCCGGCATCCGCCGCGGCGCCTGGGATGCCGTGCTCGACAACATGAAGGGCTTCGGCCTCAGGATCAGCGCCGACCAGCGCGCCCAGATCCTCGATTATCTCGGCACCTATCTCGGCCCCAAGCCGCCGCCCGCGGGTGGCGGCGGCAGCGGTGGTGGTGGTGGCGGTGCGGCCGTGGCCGCCGCCGACGGCGCCAAGGTCTACGAGGACACCTGCATCGCCTGCCATCAGCCCGACGGCGCCGGCAAGCCCGGCGAGTTCCCGGCCTTCGCCGGCAACCCGGACCTGTTCCTGGCGCCCGATTTCCCGGCGGTGGTCGCCTTGAACGGCCTGGAAGGCCCGGTCGACGTCAAGGGCGATCACATAGACGGCGCCATGCCGTCCTTCGACTTCCTCAGCGACGACGAGATCGCCGCGGTCATCAAATACATCCGCTCCAGCTTCGGCAACGATTCCTTGCGGCCCGCCGGCTTCGCCGACGTCACCCCCTCCGATGTTGCCGCCCGGCGCGCCAAACCCATGACGCCGGCGGAGGTTCACGACTACCGCACCTCGCTGAAGAAGTGAGACCCGCCGCACTTTCCAGCGCGCCAATGGCGATGATGAAGGTCGGGGGATGCAGGTCTGGTGGAGCCGAGGGGGATCGAACCCCTGACCTCCGCATTGCGAATGCTAAGGTAAGTTTATTTTGGCGTGTTATGGCCTGCCCCACGCTTTACCCACCGCTCCAAAAGCCTTACATTTCCTTAGTCCTGATTTGGGCACGGTGTGCTGCGGTTTTCTAATTCAGTGATGACCGGGTGATGACCGTGGATTGGAGGGCGGCAAATGGCGACCAGAAAAGGCAGGCGCGCGAAGCTGACAAAGCGCACGGTGGACGCGGCGAAGCCTGCCATAGCGCGCTACATTGTCTGGGACACCGAGTTGCCGGGTTTCGGCCTTCGCGTAGAGCCGTCCGGCGTCAAGGTGTTCATCGCCCGCTATCGCGCTGGTGGCGGCAGAACGGGCACGCTGCGGCAAAGCACCGTCGGCCGCTACGGCACCGTCACCACCGACGAAGCGCGCGGGAAGGCTCGCAAGACGCTTGGCAAGGCCGCTGGTGGCGGCGATCCGGTCGGCGAGGCGCAGAGCTAGCCGACAAGCCGGGATCACGGTTGGCGAAGTCTGCGATTGGTATGTGCGCGAAGCGGAAGCCGGTCGCATTCTTGGCCGTCGCGGCAAGCCCATCAAGCCGCTGACCATTTCCACCGACAAGACGCGTATTGAGCGCCACGTAAAGCCGTTGCTCGGCAAGCGGCCGGTGCAAAGCCTGACCGTCCGCGATATCGAAGGCATGCAGGCACAAATCGCCACCGGCAAGACAGCGGTAGCATTGAAGCCCGGCCAGAAGCGCCCGCTTGGCGGGTTGGCGACAGGCGGGAGCGGTGTTGCCGGCCGCACGCTGGCAATGGTGCGCGCCATCTTTGAACACGCGGCGCGGCTCGGCGTGATTGCTGGCAATCCGGCGAAGGGCGCCCGCAAGCTACCGAATGAGCGCCGCTCAATGCGGCTAACGCTTGATCAGTACCGACAGCTCGGCGAGGCCATGCGCGCTTCAGCCGAGAATACCACCGCGCTTGCGGCGATCCGGCTGATGGCATTGAGCGGCCTGCGGCGTAGCGAGACGTTGGCTATGCGTCCCGCCTGGATCATCGAAGGCGGCGCGGATTTTCCCGACACCAAGACAGGCGCACAGCGTCGGCCGCTCGAAGGCGAGGATTTTGCTTTGTCACAAGGCGCGGGTGTTGGCGCATCGGGAGCCGCCAACTTGAATCACTTTGATATCGGCACCACCCGATAATCGGTCGAAGCAGATCGGTCAGCCTGCGCGGCCAATTGCATCGTTCGCAGCAGAGGCAGCGTCGATGGTACTGCGCCACTCGCGGGTGATGTGCCGCGCAGGCCTTCGAAAATCTCCTGCATGAATTCCTTCACAGTCACCAGTCGCCCACCACCGACATCCCGAACCGCATTGCTGCCGGCAAATTGCAGCACGACGATCTGATCAAGTGTCTCAGGCAGTGACACGCCTTCGAAGATTTGCCGCACGTACTTGCGACCACGCTCGAACTTTAGGCCGAACTTCTCCTGCCTCTTGCGCCACGGCCAAGCATCCAGCGAGCACTCAACATGTGTGAGGTGTCCGTTTCCGGGGTGCCAAGCGACGACATCCAACTCGCCCTCGAAGCCGCCAGCGGGGCGGGGACCAACCGGAACCGACACGCGGACGAAATATCCGCGGTACTGAAGCCATTCGGCCACGAGTTGTTCGAGATGGTTCACGGTTCCTTCTCCGCTTCCGCAGTCGCCAACGCTTCCTCAAGAACGCTTGCCAACAGGAAGGCGAGAAAGCCATGTCCCGCATCGCCGCGATAACATCCGCCATCGCGCGTCCGAAATTGCTGTTGCCGGCATTTCGGAAGATCGCTGGCAGCGCCGGTGAGGTTGCGGCCATCATGAAATCGGGTTCCCGCGCAAAGAAAGCATGAAGCTTTGGGACAACCCGATCCGGAACGTTTCGGAAGTACGCCTTGACCGCTAGCACCGCATCATCTGCGGAGACTTCTCCGCCGTCAGCCAAAGAAAGCTTGATCCGCAGGACTGCGAGCAGCCGTTCCAAAATCTCGTTCGTCAGAATGTTGTCTTCCTCTCTGACGAAGTACGGAATGTTGTTGAGGATGAAATGGATTTGAAGCGGCAGGCTCTGCGCGTTCGTCCGATAGAGCACGGCAAAATCGGAAAATCGGAGGGCGGGATTTTTGGTTTTGACCTTCGAGATGAAGCCAATGATCAGCCGCGCTTCGATGGCCGAAGAATTTGACTGAACGACTTTGATAGACGCCGGCTCTTTGGAGAACGCGACGGGATTCTTGATGACCCGATTCGTATTGTGTCGAATGAGCCTGTCCGCCTTCTCCACGATGTTTGGCGGGCATCTGTAGTTCACGCGCAGCTCATATGCATCGACGGGCCGCTGAAGGCGATCTGGGAGATTGATGATGTAGTCCGGCGTACAGCCGCGAAAGCCATAGATGGCCTGATCGTCGTCGCCGCAAACAACGAGGGTGGCTTGCTTCGCGATGTCGGCGATGAGCTCAAAGTCCAGTCGATTGATGTCCTGGAACTCGTCAACAATGATCTCTGTGAATTGTGACTGGATCGCTTCGAGCGCGCGCGGGGCCGCTCTGAGACACATGAGGGCGCGCAGCTTCTGATCGTCAAAATCGATCCGCCCTTCGCGCTGATACACGGCCTCAAAGCTTCGAAACAGCCACAGGATCGCCTGGATGATGAACTTGATCCTCGGTTGGTCGAATGTCGGCTGAAAGAACGGTTCGGCTTGGCGCGCCTTCAGGATGAAGTCTACCAACTCCTGCGCCGCAAACTGGCGAGGATCGAAGGCTTGGTTCTTCAGAAAGGCAAAGAAGTCGAGGTAGAACCGGTTGTCGAGGTTGTCCGGCAAAGCGGCCGCACGTTCGGCATCCTTGCTGCGAAGGCCCTGACGAACTTCACGCACCAAGGCCCATGCCCGTTGTCGGTCGAGGATGGGCTTGTGCTCGTTGGGGAACGTCTGACGCAAAACGCCGTACCCGAAGGAGTTCAGTGTCGAGACTCGGAACCGATTTGGTTCGACGCTGTGGGCCTCAAGCGTTGTTACGAGCTTGGCCTTGAGGGACTGGACGGCCGCGTTGTCGAATGTGAGGACTAACATGCGTTCTGGGCGAACGCCGTTCCCTGCCTGCGCCAGCAAGCGGTTGACCATCGTCTGCGTCTTGCCTGAGCCAGCCGGTGCGATGACGCGAATGGCGTTGCCGCCGGCCGCAATCACGCGGGCTTGGTCCTCATCTGCGTCTGGTCGAAATCCGTCCAGTGCGTCGCGGTCATCCACCGATGCGCGACCAACACGCTCGATCAGATCACTCACAAGCTCATCGCGGAGCTCAAAATCGTCGCCAAATTCGATGTCTGACTGGATCAGTTCGACATCGACAACGCGCAATGCCACAGCGGTCATCGCCCCTCCTCGGGTCGGAAACCGCACAGTGACAACGTCTGCGCTTCCTTCCCTTTTTCTTACTTTTCCTCCCAGGTGCTGTGAAACGCAACCGGAAGCTGCCTTGGCGCTTGGGGCGTCGGCGAACTGCCCTACCAAAACCCTGTCAACCGCCCAAGCAGCCCCAGCAATCCGAGTGCGAGCGCGCCGATGACCTTGTCGGCGAATGTTTTCACGAAGTGCTCCAGGCCCTTCTTGACCAACACCACCAGCGCGTCGGCCCGTACGCGTGTTGCTGTGAGCATCCTTGTCGACGTCCTTGTCGAAAGCGGAGTCCCCGAAGTCCCGATCGATCTTGCCAGTCTTCGGGCGCATCAAGGGCCGATGCCAACTACGCTCACAGAGAGAGCTATCTCTACATTGACGAATGAGGCGGCACCCGAGGACGAGCTGCGCGTTGCCCTAGCCATCGCTTGGCTAAGCGGCAATGCGGATTTATACCTGCCGTGCGCGAAGTGCTGACGAAGGCTGATCCCGCGAGTAGCGTGGCGGGATATGCCTGCATTGCGCTCCACGAACTTGGCGACGGGTCAGAGGAATTCGCGCAACTAACTTTTCTTGTCGCCCAAACAAGGGAGAATGCGCGATGGGGTCTCAACGCCCTTGCGAGCCTTGGCGACCGCGGCACGGACCTGCTTCTGGAATGGCTGCAAAGTCCGGATACGGCTTCGCGGGCGGACTATGAGGCCTTCGTAATCCGCGTGCTGTACGGACGTCCGGCGACGCAGGCGCAGGCCGTGGCGGCTGCAGTGGCAGCCTGTCATCGCAGCCGCCATTTTGGCGATGCGCCTTATGACATCGCAGCCGAAGCCGGCGACCCGGCACTGCGGGATCAAATTCTGGACAAGGCGTTTGCCGGCCGCTCTTTCGTCGTGACAGAACCGCTGCGCGCAATCGAAGGTCTCGCGAAATTCGACATTGCGCACGCCGTCGATGCAATTGAATTGGCTTTTCAATCCCACCCGAAGATCGAGCGTGAGCTATGCCGGCTGCTCACTCGCCTCGTACCGGAGGCAGCAGCTGAAAAGCTGATCAGGGCGGCGGTCCCGACTGAACGGGATTCCTTGCGGGGTGCCGCCGGGCGCGCCCTGCGGCGGCTTGATCCCGCGATCGTTTCGCAACTGCTTGCCAAGCGCATGAAGGGTATCGTTTCCGAGCGGAAAGCTGCTGCCGAATTGGCTGGCTGGGTGCCGGTCCCTATTGTTGCCGACGCCCTCGCCGAGCTTGCTGACCACGACAGTGCGAGCGAGGTCAGGCATGCGGCATTGCTGGCGCTCGAACGCCATCGGAAGGAAGCCAGCCTGAGGGCGCTGCTGGATGCGTTCAGAACTGCAGGTTACAACAAGCGATGGAGTCGCTCACGGCCATCCTTGATGGAGCCGATACCTATTTGTTGAAGGACCGTGATGATCCGCTCTGGCTGGGCCGACATTCTGACGGACGAGCTCCCCGCCGTGTTTGAGCAGCACGCCAACGACGTGCTGAGGCAAAGAATACAGCACGAAAAGTAGCAGAAAGAATCTGGTCGCCATCATGATCATCGGTTGGATCGACGTCGTGGCTGCCGCGAGCTCCATGTTCGTGTCAAGAATCCTTTAGCCCGCGCCTGACGCCGACAACCTGACGATTGTCCCACCTGTATAAACCGGCTTTGGGTCACTCACGTTCGAAACCGCAGACTTAGCCTCTTGGTGCATGTCCCGCTTTGCCCCAAGAGCGAGAACTTAATCATGCGCTACGAACTCACTGGCCATGAACGTGCCGCTATCAAGCCGATACTGCCAAACAGGTCGCGCGGTGTGCCTAGCGTCACTCACCGTCTAGTGCCAATGCCTTTTCGACTTGCACGCGGTCGTTTTCATTGCGCACGGCTGTTGCCTTCTCGCTTGCGCTCAACATCAACACAATTTCATCTACCGTCGTGCTCGCAGTGACTGAGAGCGACCGACTGGGAATCGGTCCTATCCCCCGGTTCAGGATTTCCTGCGCGGCGCTGATGCGCGCTGACTCGGAGCGACCATTGGCACAGATGTCGACAAGGGTGCGGAAAGCCGTCGCAGAGGCGGCCTCGAAGCGCGCCTTGGTTTCGCCGGCGATGGCGGAACTGATTCGGGGCGACGCAAGCAGATGGACGGCCACCCGTTCGGCCTCTGTCTCGTTATCGGCATAGCCGGCGCGCAACGCAGCAGCGGCGGCATGCTGCGGGCCGCCCAACTCGAAAAGGGCGGTGACGAAAGCCGCCTCCTGCGGGGCGGACAAACCGGCGATGGTCGGCGGGTGGTTCATGGCACGCTCACGATAAGCACTGATAGGTGGGTCGAAGAACATGACCGAGATGCCGAAGGCGACCCTTTGGGCGCCGCCAAGGCGTAGGGGGTATAGGGGGGGGTTGCCTTACCCCGGATTTCAGGCGCTTTTCGCAGGGTTTTCAAATCAGTTTTCAGGCGGTTTTCAGCCCGGGTTTCCGTGCAATGCATTTTGCGATGTATTGCATTCTGTCCACCCCGTGGTCTCAGCCATGGCCGCCCCCTTTTCGCCGGTTGTCGCGCCGCGCCAGCGCTAACGCCCGATCTTCGTCAGGCGGAAAATAGCCGGCCCGCATTTTGCCGGTACCCGTGACGTAGCGGAGCTGTCCATCGCGGGCAGCCGCGTCTAGCTCGTCATGAACAAGCGTGTTGTTTGCCTCCACCCCACTCGCCGCTGTGATAGTGTCGAGCACGGCCTTGGGGATTCGCCGTTGCAGCGTGAATGGCACACCGGCCTTGCGCCGCAGATTGCTTCCTGAACCACGCAACGACGCAGCGCAGCCCTTTTCCCATCGTCGGGTATGGCGTCGACCGGCAACAGGGCGCCTTCGTGGAATTGCAGCTTCAGCGATTGCCCCGGCGGCGTGTGGTTATGTTTGCTGACAGTCAGCTCATAGATGTCGGATGAGTTTTTCGTGGCCTTCAATGCTAGCCGCCGCCGTGGCGCGTTGTGCCAGGCGACGGACCACCCATCCATGTTGTCGCGCTCACTACCCGCCTGCGAGGGATGCCAAGGGATGATGAGCGTGCAATCGCCGTCATCACACAGGCGCTGCAATACAACCTTGATGAAAAAGTTGACACTGTCTTCGTCGATCTTGGCGCGGCCGGCGAACCGGACGAAATCGTAGGCGCTGTCGAGAATGACAACCTTGTGGCCGGGAATGGATTGCAGACGTGCACAGAAGCTCGTGATAGAAGGGGCGAATCTCCACGCCGCCGCTTTCCTTCATCACGACAAGAGCCGAGTCCATTCCCCTGCGGAAAAGAATTCGTCCCTGATCCGGGCGCTTGAGTTTCAGGACACGCGACATTGCCTGTGCTCGTCGCGCAAGTTCATCGGCGTCGTCCTCAGCTGAGCAGTACACCAGCGTGGCTTTCGGAGCCTTCAGGTCGAGCAGCGTCGCGCCATACCCACACTGACGTGCTGAACGTTGAGGCAAGGCCCCACTGGAGCGCCAGGCGTGACTTGTGAACCCCGCCAGGCCCCGCGATGAAGTTCGGGATGCCGCGCTCGATCAAGCCGGGGATCAGCTCCTGGACCGGCGCAACGTCGCGGTTGAGCAACTCGGCAACCGTGTGTTCTTCGCTGCCGCCGGTGTCCACGCGAAAGAAATCTGCATCCGCCGGCACGATAGGCACCGTCTCGGGCGAATTCCGCAGCTGGTGGAACTTCTCCACACCGATTGCGCAAGGTAGTCATCAAGGCCCTGCTTGCTGCCATCTGGCGCGGACGGCAGGCGTATCTGGTAAACATCGGCGCCACGTTGTCGCAGCGCTGCGGCAAGCCGGTAGAGGTTATTTTGGACACGTTCGTTGCGAGACGCATCGGAGTTGAAGGCCAGATAGACCACGCGGTCGCGCCAGTTGAACCCGGCGAGGTCAGGGTGCAGTTCACCGCCAACCTGCCAGCAGTCCACGCCCGTGACCGACAGCACCGGCAGATCACGCTCCGCTCCGGCAAGCGCCCGCGTCTCACCTTCACTGATGATCAGGCCGTAGCCCGGTCGCCGCGTACTTCCGGCCAGGGGATATTGGGATGCTGAACGAAGTAGACGTGCGTCCCGCTGCCGCGAGGCTGCCTGAACGCATTTGTGCGTCCCAGTAGGCGAACACGGTGGAAGCGGCGGCGTTGACCATCGGCATCATATTCGTAGGGATTGCCATCAGGATCGGTGAACCACCACACCACTGCCGGTTCACGCGGGTAGATCGGGTCAATGCGGCTCGCGTCGGCAACCACCTTGCCGCCTGCCGCGAAAAGGCGTCCAGCGTCGCGCCACGGGCTTCAAGATACTCCCTGGCCGAACCCATGTGCTCGGACTCGAAAGCCGGCCCCCAGCCTCGGACTTGAGATAGACCATCGTCATTGGCGGCCGCCGTCGTGCCAGCGGGCGCGGTACGTTTTGTCGATGACGGTGCAACCATGATATGCCCGGCGCTCACGCCGCCTTCTTCCGTGCTCTTAAGCAACCGCGTCCTCAGCAGCGCCCGTTCCTCTGGCG
>CAWHLP010000031.1:0-274718 GCA_963830205.1 uncultured Alphaproteobacteria bacterium
TCCAGCCGATCATTGCCACGCTGATCCTGATGGTCTCGGGTCGCGGTATCGGCCTGATGATCAATCTGATTTACGGCGGGACCAATCCGAGCTTCGAGAGCCCGTTGCTGCAAGGCATGAGCGTCGGCAGCATCGGTCTGATCCCGACCCGGTTGTATATCGGCGTAGCGATCTTCGTCGTCCTGTGGTTGCTGCTTCGCAGGACGGCCCTCGGCATGTTCCTCGAATCGGTCGGCGCCAACTCTGCCGCGGCGGACCTCGCCGGCATCAACGCGCGTCTGGTCAAATATTCCGCCTATCTGATCTCCGGCTTCTGCGCGGCCTGGGCAGGCGTCATCATGACGGCTGACACCCATACGTCCGACCCGGTCAGCGTCGCGCTGTTCAGCGAGTTGGACGCCATCCTGGCGGTGGTCATCGGCGGCGGCTCGCTGATGGGCGGACGTATCTATCTCGGCATGACGCTCATCGGCGTGCTCATCATCCAGGCGCTGGTCACCTCGATCCTGATGAGCGGCTTGCCGCCCGAATACAACCTATTGGTCAAGGCGGTCGTCGTGCTGTTCGTGCTCCTGCTGCAGTCGAACAACTTCCGCGCCGCCGTAGTCCTGCTCTTCCGTCGGAGGAAATCGTCATGAGGGAGCGCTATCTGCCCCTGACGGCAACGATCGTCGTCTTCGCGGCGCTGTTCGTCACCGGCGGCCTCCTCTACAAATACTTCTTTTCGTTCCTGGTGATCGGCCACATCCTCGCCGACAACGCCTTCATCATCACCGCGGCGATCGGCACCACCTTCGTCATCATCTCCGGCGGCATCGACCTCTCGGTCGGCTCGATGATCGGCTTTGTCGGCGTGTGCATGGCCAGCCTCGACACCATGGGCTGGCACCCGCTCGCATCCGCCGCGCTGTTGCTGGCCTTTGGCATCCTGTTCGGCGGCTTCCTCGGCTTCATCATCGACTTCTGCGAGATCCAGCCCTTCATCATTACTCTGGCCGGCCTGTTCATGCTGCGCGGTGCCTGCTTCATGGTGACACTGGACTCCATCCCGATCCGCAATCCCTTCGTCAGCCAATTCGCCGGCTGGAACATCCCGTTACCGGGCGGTGGCTTCCTGGCCAGTTCCGCCATCGTCATGCTCGTGGTTCTCGCGGTGGCCATCGTCATTGCTCACTTCACGCGCTTCGGCACCAATGTCTATGCCATCGGTGGTGACCGCACCTCGGCGATCCTGATGGGCGTGCCGATCCGCAAGACCACCATCATGATCTACGCGCTCGGCGGCTTCTACAGCGCACTCGGCGGCGTCATCTACGCGCTCTACACCGCGGCCGGCTACCCGCTGGCGGGAACCGGCAACGAGCTCAACGCCATCGCCTCCGTGGTGCTCGGCGGAACCCTGCTGACCGGAGGCGTCGGCATGGTTGCCGGCACCCTGTTCGGCGGCATGATTCAGGGGCTCATCGCGACACTGATCAATTTCAACGGCTCGCTCAATGGCGCCTGGATCATGATCACCAACGGCGTGCTACTGTTCCTGTTCATCGTCATGCAGCGTTCGCTCGTCGGCTCGTTCAGCTTGCGGCGGACGGCGTGAAGATGTAGGGGGCGCCATGCCGCAGTCGAGCCGACATGCCCGTCTCATCGCCAAGCTGAAGCCCGTGCACCCCGAGGCATCCTCGGAGCGCGCGCCGGGCAGCGGCTTCGTCGAGCGCAACGTCTACGCCTACATCGCCCACAAGCTTGGCTGCGAGATCGTCGCCGGCATCTTCCCGCCAGGCACGCTGCTCCCCAACGAGTCCGAGATGCGCGCCCGCTTCGCGGTGTCGCGCACCGCCCTGCGCGAGGCCTACAGCGTGCTCGCCGCCAAGGGGCTGATCCTGCCGCGCCCCAAGATCGGCACCCGCGTCCGCGCCAAGAGCGACTGGAACATGCTCGACCCCGAGGTGCTCACCTGGCACCTGGAGGCCGTGCCCAACGAGGAGTTCATCTCCGAACTCTACACGCTGCGCCACATGATCGAACCGGCGGCGGCGGCGCTGGCCGCCACCTCCGCCTCGCCGGCGACGATCGAATCGATGGGCTCGGCCTTTGCCGACATGGTGCGCTTCAAGGACGGCGCCGGCGACCTGATCAGCGCCGATTTGCGCTTCCACCTCGGCATCTTGAACGCCAACGGCAACCATTTCCTGGGCGCCTTCGGCAGCCTGATCTACGCCTCGCTGTTCTCGACCTTCCGGCTGAGTTGGGAGGGCGCGGCCCGCATCCGTGACAATCGCCTCGAGCAGCACGGCGCCGTGTTCGAGGCGATCCGCGACCGAAACCCGGAACTGGCGCGCGAGCGCATGGAAGCCCTGCTCACCGATTCGCTCGGCGACGTCCGCGAATTCCTCCGCCAGCGCGAGGAGCGTGCCCGCCCGGGCAAGCGCCGCCAGAAGGCAGCGACCGCCTGAACCGTCGCGCCGCGCGGCCGGCCGCGCCGGCCGGATTTCACCGCACCCGGCCGCGCGCCGACACCGCGTAGAAGCTCTCCACCCTCCCCTGCCGGACGGCATAGATCCGGTCGTGCAGGTTGGTCACCACGCAGACATGGTTGGGGATGACGGCGACCCGCTCGCCGACCCGCGGCGCCGCCGCGCCCGCCGGCACGTGGACATGGCCGTGCTCCTCGCTGAGGCTCAGGATCTCCCAGTCCGGGTGCTCGACGATGCGGCCGTAGTGGTGCGCCAGGCCCATCAGATCGGATGACAGGCTCTTCGACCCGGCATCGATGATGCAGCGATCCGCCGCCGGACGCGACACCACCGTGGCGCGGATGGTGAACGCGCAGTCCTCCCAGGTCCCGAAGCCGAAGCCCTCCACCTGCGAGCGGTCGCTGTAGATGTAGGTTCCCGGCCGGTGTTCGGTGGCGGCCGTCACCTCGTGGGCGCGGTAGAGGTCGGGCGTGCCGCCGTTGCTGACCACCGCGACCGCGAGCCCGGCCCGGCCGGCGAGATCGACCGCTTCCGCCAGCCACGCCTGGACCTCGTCGGTGGCGTTCCGCGGCGGGTAGGTCATCAGCCCGCGAAAGGTCAGCCCCGGGGCGCGGTCGATGATCCGGGCGAGCGCCAGCGCGTCCGCCGGTGTCGCCACACCGCAGCGATGCGCGCCGGTGTCGCACTCGACCAGCACCGGCAGGATGAGCCCCGCATGCGACATGGTCGCCGCCAGCCCGTCCACCACCTCGGCCGAATCGGCCACCACCTTGATGTCGGCGCGCCGCGCCAGGGCCACCAGGCGATCGAGCTTGGCCTGGCCGATGATGTTGTAGGTCACCAGAATGTCGCTGATGCCGGCATCGGCCATCACCTCGGCCTCGCCGAGCTTCTGGCAGGTGATGCCCTTGGCCCCGAGCTTGAGCTGGAGATGGGCGAATTCGGGGATCTTGTGGGTCTTGATGTGCGGCCTCAGCTCCAGATTGTGATGGTCGAAATAAGCTTGGCAGCGCTTGAGGTTCGCCTCCATGACGTCGAGATCGACCACCGCCGACGGCGTATCCAGATCCTCAACCAGCATTGCACCTGACCTCTGTTCGCGCACCGCTATCCCGGGCAGAAATCCATATCGCCGCGAGCCGGTCGACGGCAAATCCGGTACGGTTGCGCCCGCCCGCCCATTCGCGTGTTCTTGGTCTATGGTGCGCTGCCCCAAGGCCCATCGCCCATCAGCGGAGCCAGGACCCATGCGCATTGCCGTCTTCAGCACCAAGCCCTACGACCGCACCTTCCTCGGCGCCGCCGCCGCCAAGGCCGGCCACACGCTCGATTATCTCGAACCGCGCCTCGACCGTTCGACCGCGCGCCTGGCGGAAGGCTTCCCGGCGGTCTGCGTCTTCGTCAACGACACGCTCGATGCCGAAGTGCTGGAGAAGCTCGCCGCCGGCGGCACGCACCTCATCGCGCTGCGCGCCGCCGGCTTCAACAATGTCGACCTCGAAACGGCCGAGCGCCTCGGCATCGCCGTCGTCCGTGTGCCGGCCTATTCGCCCCACGCCGTTGCCGAGTTCACCATCGGCCTGCTGCTGGCGCTCGACCGGCGCATCCATCGCGCCTGGGTGCGCGTGCGTGACAACAATTTCGCCCTCGAGGGCCTGATCGGCCACGATATTCACGCCCGCACCGTCGGCATCGTCGGCACCGGCCGCATCGGCGCCCTGGTGGCGCGCATCTTCCGCCTCGGCTTCGACTGCGAGGTGCTCGCCGCCGACCGCTACGAATTGGAAGAGCTGAAGCAGATGGGCGTCACCTATGTCAGCGTCGACGAACTGATCGCGCGTTCCTGCATCATCTCGCTGCATTGCCCGCTCACCCCCGAGACCCATCACCTCATCGACGCGGCGGCGGTCGCCCGCACCAAGCAGGGCGTCATCCTCATCAACACCAGCCGCGGCGCGCTGATCGACGCCGAGGCGGTGATCGCCGGCCTCAAATCCGGCCACATCGGCGGCGTCGCCCTCGACGTCTACGAGCAGGAGGCCGACCTCTTCTTCGAGGATCTCTCCAACGAGATCATCCAGGATGACGTGTTCCAGCGCCTGCTCACCTTCCCCAACGTGCTGATCACCGGCCATCAGGCCTTCTTCACCGAGGAGGCGCTGACCGCCATCGCCGAGACCACCATGGCCAACATCGCCGAGGAGGAGGCCGGCCGCGCCTCGCCCAACCGGGTGCTGCGCGACAAGGTATCGGCGCGCGCCTGATCAGTCATCATATTGTAATCAAAGGCGATTTTCGGAACGCCCATGACCTCCCCACCCACCAGCCAGTATCGTATCGCCGCCATCGGCGGCGATGGCATCGGCCCCGAGGTCGTTACCGCGACGATCGAGGTGCTCGACCGGCTGGCCGCCGTCACCGGCAGCTTCAGCCTCGCCTGGACGGCGCTCGACTGGAACTCGCAGCGCTATCTGAAGCAGGGCCGCTACCTGCCCGACGATGCCCTCGACACGCTCCGCGCCCACGATGCCATCCTCTTCGGCGCCGTCGGCAGCCGCGAGGTGCCCGACCACGTGTCCCTGTGGGGCCTCAGGCTTGCCATCTGCCAGGGCCTCGACCAGTACGCCAACGTCCGCCCCACCCGCGTCCTTCCCGGCATCGAGAGCCCGCTCCGCAACGCCGAGGGGCTCGACTGGGTGATCGTGCGCGAGAACTCGGAGGGCGAATATTCCGGCCAGGGCGGGCGCAGCCATCGCGGCAGCCCCCATGAGGTCGCCACCGAAGTGTCCGTGTTCACGCGCGCCGGCGTCGAGCGCATCCATCGCTTCGCTTTCGCGCTCGCCCGCTCTCGCCCTGACAAGCACCTCACCCTTGTCACCAAGTCCAATGCCCAGCGCTTCGGCATGGTGCTGTGGGACGAGGTCTTCTTCGCGGTCGCCCGCGACTATCCGGACGTGGCCGTCGACCGCGAGCTGGTCGACGCCATGACCATGCGCATGGTCAACCGGCCGCGAAAGCCTCGACACCATCGTCGCCACCAACCTCCACGCCGACATCCTCTCCGACCTTGCCGCGGCACTCGCCGGCAGCGTCGGCATCGCGCCGACCGCCAATCTCAATCCCGAGCGCGCCAGCCCCTCCATGTTCGAGCCGATCCACGGCTCCGCCTTCGATCTGGTCGGCACCGGCCGGGCCAATCCCATCGCCACCTTCTGGTCGGGCGTGATGATGCTGGAGCACCTGGGCGAAGCCGCCGCCGCCCGCCGCCTGATGGCGGCCATCGAGGCGGTCACCGGCTCTGGCCCGCGCACGCCCGATCTCGGCGGCACGCGCGACCACGGCGGAGGTTACCGCGGCCGTATGCCGGGCGATCGAAATAGCAACCGATTGAGCCGCGGCATCGCCACACACTCCGTTCATGCCCGACCCCGATCGGGCATCCAGTGAGACGTGCCACAAGGTGATTCCGCCCTGGGTCCCCGCCTCTCCGCGGGGACGAACGGAACATCGGGACACCGCGCTCGAAAGGTCCGCAGAGACACTCCAGGCCCAAATCTGTCAGCAGCAAACCGCCGAAAGCCGCGCCGTTTTTGACATTGGATGTCCGATCCGTATTCTGGGCCTCGCCGTCGCTTGTTCGGGACCTGGCGCTTGTCGCAACTTCGACGGCCGTTCACGCCGGGAATGAGCCCGAAAAGTTGCTTCCCGCGGGGCCCACATGGGGTTTCCGACCGGGATTGCTCTCACGTGCTCCAGTCAGGCACGCAGCGGAGGACCGAAAGCAACACCCGTAGCTCCCGAAAAGGCCGGGGCAGGCCGCAATTCGGCCGCCCCCCGGTGTTCGCCCATCACGCCGGCCAACACGTTGGTATGTCTTTGACGTGATCGCGGCCGGACCTATGTACCGCGCGACAGTTGCAGGCGCCGCGCGGCCCGATTGCCTGAGTTTGAAACAGGTCGGCGGATACCGACCAGCAAACGAATTGCTGACGATAGCTGCGGCTCCGGCGGGTGCATTGTTGCCCCGCGCCGCGCCGCCAAACGGAGGGGTTGTTCCATGAAACTCGCATTGAAGATTGCTGCGGCCGCCTTGGGCCTCAGCCTCGTCGCCGGGCCGGCGTTTGCCGCCGGCGACACCGTCGTCGTTGCCTCCAAGATCGATACCGAGGGCGGCCTTCTCGGCAACATGATCTTGGCGGTGCTCGATCATGCCGGCATCCCGACCGAGAACAAGGTCCAGCTCGGTCCCACCAAGATCGTGCGCACCGCCCTGCTTTCCGGCGAGGTCGACATTTATCCGGAATACACCGGCAACGCCGGCTTCTTCTTCAACGTCTCCGACGACCCGGCGTGGAAGAACGCTCAGGCCGGCTACGAGAAGGCCAAGGAGCTCGACAAGGCCAACAAGATCGTCTGGCTCGCAGCCGGCGCCCGCCAACAACACCTGGGCGATCGCCGTGCGCAAGGACCTCGCCGATAAGGACAACCTCAAGACCATGGACGACTTCGGCAAGTGGGTCGCCGGCGGCGCCACGGTGAAGCTTGCTGGTTCCGCCGAATTCGTCGAGAGCCCGGCGGCGCTGCCTGCCTTCCAGGACGCCTACGGCTTCAAGCTCACCGCCGACCAGCTCCTCGTCTTCTCCGGCGGCGACACCGCCGCCACCGAGAAGGCGGCGGCCGAGCAGACCTCGGGCGTCAACGCCGCCATGGCCTACGGCACCGACGGCCAGCTCGCCGCCCTCGGCCTGGTCGTGATGACCGACACCAAGGGCGTCCAGCCGGTCTATGAGCCGGCTCCCACCGTCCGCCAGGCGACCCTCGACAAGTATCCGCAGATCAAGGACCTGCTCGACCCGGTCTTCCAATCGCTGACGCTGGAGACCTTGCAGACCCTGAACGCCAAGATTGCGGTCGACGGCGAGGACGCCAAGAAGGTCGCCGCCGACTACCTGACCGAGAAGGGGTTCCTCAAATAGCCGCGACCGACAGCGACCGGGCCGGCCCGGCGAACGGAGCGAATGCACGCGACGAAAGGCAAGAGGTGGCCTTCAACAAGGTCACCTTTTTCCTTGTCGCGGCGGCGCTCGCCGGCGTCCTCGCGCTGGGCTTCGTCGGCTTTTCGCCCAACCGCATCCTGACGCCGAAGGCGATCATGCTGTGGAACGCCGAAGCGCCGCAATGGGCGGCGGCAATGGCGGCGGGCTTCGCGCTGATGGTCGCCGGCGCCCTGTGGCGGCCGCGCGCGGTCGGCGAGGCGGTCACACTCGTCGGCGCCGTGATCCTGTTCCTTGCCGATTTTGCCGCTGCCGGCGTCGCTGCGACCCATCTCATTGCCGTAGCGACCAGCAGCGCGGCACGCGTCTCGCTGGGTGGCGCCTTCTGGGTCGTCCTGGTCGCCTCCGCGCTCGCCGTGGCCGAGAGCCTCAGGCGCTTTCGCACGGTCCTCTGGCTGCACATCCTGGTCGGCTTCGGCGTCGTCGCGATTCTTGCGGCGCTGGCCATGGGCGGCTGGTTCAACGACCTGTCGCTGGCTCACGAATGGTCGATCCGTCGCGAGGAATACAATCTGGCACTGGTCCGACATATCGTCCTGGTGCTTTCGGCGCTGGCGCTGGCGCTTGTCATCGGCGTGCCGCTCGGCATCCTGGCGAGCACCGGCCCGGAGCGTTCGGGCCGCATCTTCTCGGTCTTGAACCTCATCCAGACGATCCCCTCGATCGCCCTCTTCGGCCTGCTGATCGGGCCGCTCACCATGCTCTCCGACTGGCTGCCGTTCCTGCGCACGATCGGCGTGCGCGGCATCGGCTTCACCCCGGCGCTCATCGCCCTCACCCTCTATGGGCTGCTGCCGATCGCCCGCAACACCGAGGCCGGGCTCAAGAGCGTGCCGACATCGGCCATCGACACCGCCCGCGGCATGGGCATGACGCCGGCCCAGGTGATGTTCTGGGTGTCGATCCCGCTCGGCCTGCCGGTGCTGCTGGCGGGGCTGCGCATCGTCACCGTCCAGCTCATCGGCCTCACCGTGGTCGCCGCCCTCATCGGCGCCGGCGGCTTCGGCAGCTTCGTCTTCATCGGCCTCGGCCAGACCGCGACCGACCTCGTGCTCTTGGGCGCGCTCTCCGCCATCCTCCTGGCGCTCGCCGCCGACATCCTCCTCCGCTTCTTGACGCTCGCCGCGACCAGGCTCGTAACCTCATGATTTCCTTCGAGAAGATCACCAAGACCTTTCACGGCCATGCCGCCCTCGACGATGTCTCCTTCACCGTCGCCAGCCACGAATTCTGCATGCTGGTCGGCCCCTCGGGCGCCGGCAAGTCGACGGCGCTGCGCCTCGTCAACCGGCTGACGATTCCCGACTCCGGGGTGATCCGCATCGATGACGACGACATCGCCACGCTCGATCCGGTCGCGCTCCGCCGCCGCCTCGGCTACGTCATCCAGTCGATCGGGCTGTTTCCCCACTGGAGCGTCGGGGACAACATCGCCACCGTTCCCCGCCTGCTCGGCTGGCCGAAAGGCCGCATCGATGACCGCATCGACGAACTGATGACCCTGGTCGAGCTCGATCCGGCCACGTTCCGTGACCGTCGCCCGCATCAACTCTCCGGTGGTCAGCAACAGCGCGTCGGCCTCGCCCGCGCCCTTGCGGCCGATCCCAACATTCTTTTGATGGACGAGCCCTTCGGCGCCCTCGATGCGGTGACGCGCGACACGTTGCAGACCGAGATGATCCGCATCCATGCGGCGACCGGCAAGACCATCCTCATGGTCACCCACGACATCGACGAGGCGGTGCGCCTCGGCCAGCGCATCGTCGTCTTCAGCGAGGGCAAGGTGGTGCAGGACGCCACGCCCGAGGAGGTTCTGGCGCGTCCGGCCAACGATTTCGTCCACGCGCTGGTCGGCGGCGAAGCGGCGAGCCTGCGCCTGCTCAAGGTGCGCCGCGTACGCGACTGGCTCAGCCGCGGCACCAGCGCCGAAGGCCCACCGATCAGCGGCGACGAACACCTCGACATGGCGCTCGCCCGCATGCTCGGCAACGGCCGCAACGCGCTTCCCGTGGTCGACAAGGACGGCCGGACGCAGGGCACGATTGGCCTCGCCGACCTCCTCAGGAGCGAGCGGTGAACGGCACCGTAGCCCTGCCGAGCGCCGGGCAATCCGGCCGCACGGCGCTGACCCTCCTGCCGACCCTGCTGCTGCTGGCGCTGGTCTTCGGCATGCCGGCGCTGCGCCCGCTGTTCCACGCCTGGTTTCCGATGCTGGAGCGGCCGATCTACACCCGCGCCAGCTTCCTCACCCTCACCCTCTGGCACATCGGCCTGGTTCTCGCCGCCACCGTTCCCGTAGTCGTCGCCGGGATCGCCGCCGGGGTCTTCGTCACCCGCCGCAGCGGGCGCGAATTTGCCGGCATACTCGACACCATCACCGCCATCGGCCAGACCTTCCCGCCGGCGGCGGTGCTCGCCGTCGCCGTGCCGCTCGCCGGCTATGGTGCCGCGCCCACCATCGTCGCGCTCATCGCCTATGGCATCCTGCCGGTGGTCGACAACACCATCGCGGGCCTCGGCGGCGTCTCGCCGGCGGCGCTCGGTGCCGCAGAGGGCATGGGGCTGACGCCCCGCCAGAAGCTTATGTGGGTGGAACTGCCGCTCGCCGCGCCGGTCATCCTCGCCGGCGTGCGCACCTCGGTGATCATCAACATCGGCACCGCGGCGATCGGCTCGACCGTCGGCGCCCTCAGCCTCGGCTCGCCGATCATCGAGGGCCTGTCCGGCTCCAACACCGCCTACGTCATCCAGGGCGCGGTCGTGGTCGGCCTGCTCGCCATCGCCACCGACCAGCTCTTCGCGCTTGCCGACACGCGGCTCCGCCGCGCCTCAGGGCGAAGCTAGCGGGCGCCAGGCGCCCCCCCGGTCAGTTGCTGCTCAGTTGTGCCCTGCGGCCGTAGAGGGCCAGCACCTCGGCGATGACGCGCTTGTGGAAGGCAGCCTGCTTCTCGATGTCGAGATGGCCGATGGCGTTGCTCTGCTGGTCGACATTGATGTTCTCGAGCTTGCCGTGGAAGCCCTTGCCTCCCGAGAGCCTCTTTCCGATGCCGTCGGTCGCCCCGTAGAAGTTGATCAGGTGGCGCACATTGGCCGGCACCGGCTGGCGGGCGGTCGCGTCGAAGATGACGATGAGATCGACCGGGATATTCTTCTTGTTGAGGTCCGCCGCCATGCTGATGGCGGCATCGGCACCGAAGGAATGGCCGATGAGCACGATCGGCCGGGTGCGCGCCTTGTCCTTGGCGTAGCGCGTCGTGATGTCCGCCGCCGGGCCTGTCCAGCCGACGTAGTTCATGGCGGTGTTGGGTACGCCCTTGGCCTTCAGCTCGGCGGAGAGCGTGTCGAGCCCGGTGGAGAAGATGTTGAACAGCCCGAGGAACAGATAGACGCTGCCGCGTGGCTGCGCCTTGGCGGCCACCATCTGGACCTCGCCGGCCGCCAGCGATTCGACCGGCCGCACGATGACGGCAGCAAGGCCGAGCACCACGGCCAGCACCACGGCACGGCCCCACCCGCGGCCCTTCACTCCGATTCCCGGCATATCCCACCCCTTCAATACGATGCGCCCACCGGCCCACGATACAAGGCAAGGCGCACCGGGCAAGTGCTGCTCAGCCACAGGCCACAGCACTTCCTAATAAATCCACGGAATTATCCGCTTGGTGCGCCGCATGTAGCTCCGATACTCGTCGCCGAAGGTCTCCGCCATCACCTGTTCTTCATGCGGCACCCGCATGAAGAACAGGACGCCGAAACCGATGAGGCCGATCGGTCCCGCGATCCAGTTCTGCAGGAGCAGGCACTGCGCCAGCGCGAACAGCGCGAAGGACGAATACATCGGGTGGCGGACATAGGCGTAGAGGCCGCTGGTGACGAGCTTGTGCTCCGCGCGCATTTCCAGCGTCACCGACCACATGCGGCCGAGCTGCTTATGGGTGACGCGGAAGAGCACCAGCGAGGCCAGGATCGCCAGCACCCCGAGCCAGGCGACGACCGGATAGAAGCCGTAATCGGCAAAGGCCGGCCAGCCGGTCAGGGCATAGATGCCGGGGATGAGGAATTGGGCCAGCGCCGCGATGACGAGCAGCGTGCGGTCGCGCATGCCGCCGACCGAGCGGGCGACGCCCTGCTTCCGCGCCCGCCGCTGGGCCGGGTAGCGGATGACGTACCAGCCGACGATGCCGAGCAGGAAGATGATCTTGGCGACAAGCGGGGTCATGCGGTCAGGCAGTAGCCCAGTCGCCGGCGCGAAGGAAGGGGGGTGTTTGCCGCGAGGCTTGCCCTCGGGCCCCATTCCGTCGCATTACCGCCGCAGTCTGTGTCGAGACGGATGGACCCATGCGTCGCGCCCTCATCGTCCTGTCGGCCCTGTTGCCGGTTTTCCTCGCTTCCTGCGGCGGCGGCATCTCCGGCGCCTTGGGCACCATGCTCGAGCGGCCGGAGGCGGCCCAGCCCGGCACCGTCGACGCCGAGGCGGCGGCCCGCCTCATCTCGCAATATCGCGTCGACCACGGCCTCAAGCCGCTGAGGCTCGACCCGACGCTGATGAAGCTTGCCGCCGAGCACGCCCAGCGCATGGCCTCCATGGACCGCATGAGCCATACGCTCCCCGGCGAGGGCAGCTTCGCCGAGCGCATCGCCCGCGGCGGCTTCCAGGCCTCCATGGCCGCCGAGAACGTCGCTGCCGGGCAGAAATCGCTGGCCGAGGTGTTCTCGGCCTGGCGCAAGTCGCCGGGCCACAACGCCAACATGCTGCTGCCCAACGTGTCGCTGATGGGCATCGCCGTCGCCGTCCAGCCCGGCGGCCGCTATCACACCTACTGGTCGCTGGAGCTGGGCGAGCGCTTCGTTCCGCCGGCGGGCGGCTACGGGCCGGGTCCCGGACCGGGGCCAGGCATCGTGATCATGGGTCGCTAAAGCCTAGCCGAGACGATCCCGCAACTGGCGGACATTGGCGCGTGCCACCAGTTCCGCCCGCGCCGCCGCCAGGCCGATCGCATGGAGCGTGCCGCCGCCGGGCGGCCCGAGGACGAAGGTGGCCATCCCCCGTCGTTCCGGCCACAGCCGGTCGACCATCGGGTGATCGGGGGTGGCGCACGAATCGACCAGCATCACCGCCGGGTCGCGGAACAGGTGCACCGGCGCCTCCAGCATGAGCTGCACGCCCGGCGAGAATTTCGCATAGGCCTCGTCATAGGCCGTCTTCCAGGTATAGGCCGCCGGCCCGGCGATCAGGCTGACCACGATCGCCATCGGGTGGGGACCGACCCTGAGCGAATCGATGCGCACCTTGCCCGCCGCGGCGAGATCGAACAGGGCTTCGCGCGCAAACGCCACAGTGACCGCCGATGAGGCGAGCGCCGTTCCCCGAGAGCCTTTCCAGCCCGACAATTCCAGCGCCAGGAACTCCTCGAAGCGGGCGCGCACACAATCCGGCTCGACATCGCTGACGAAGGTCAGCGGCCCGATATCGCCGAGGCGGCGGAGCTGGCGGCCGAGTTCCTTGCGCCGGCTGTGCGCCAGCCCGGCTCTGAGATCGGCAATCGCCGGGCTGCGTGCCAGCATCGCCCGGCGGTGCTCGCCGAGCAGCGCCAGCGGCCGGCCACTCCTGAAGGCGATCGTCCGAATCGCCTCGGCGACCGCACCGTCCGTGTTGATGTCCGGCAGGATCAGGCTGAGCCCGGACGCCTCCGGCGCCAGTCCTTCGACCAGCCGCGCCAGCGTCCCGGCGAAATCCTCGCCATCCACCAGCGGCTCGCCAAAGGGCGCATATTTGTGGGTCCACACGCGGACGGCCGGGGCAATCCGGCCGAGGCGCGTCCGCGTGAACGGCGCCAGCCCGGCAAGGGCGCCGGACGAGGCGGCGCCGACGACCGCCACGGCGACGCTGCTGCCGCCGAGGTGGGCAATCGCGGGGATGCAGAATTCCGGGTGGAAGAACAGGTTGGCGCTTGCCGAACGGCCGGCGAGCGTCGCCCACGCCTCGGCGATCGACGCGATGTCGCTGGCCGCGACGACGCCGACGCCCGTTTCGCCGCTGCGGTGCGCCCCCGCCCCAGCGTCGGCAAGTCCGGCCGCGGCCACGATCAGCCGGCCTCGACCGCGCCCGGCGGCGGCTTGTGCATCGCCAGGATGGAGCAGTTGATCGACAGGCGGCCGAGCACCACCACCCAGAGGACCAGTGTCTCGGCGCCCAGCGCGATCGCGGTCGCCGTCGCGGCGCCGTTGATGCCGAGATGCGGGATCAGGGCGAAGTTCAGCGATACGTTGAGGAAGAAGGCCGACGCATAGACGACGGCAGTGATGCCTTGTTGGCCCGCCATGATGAGCAGCGACTCGGCCGGTCCGATCGAGGCGCGCAGCAGCAGGCCAGCCGACAGGATGAAGAGGACCGGGTATCCCTCGACGAAGCTCGGGCCGAACATCGCCAGCAGCCAGCGCCCGACAAGAATGAGCACGGCCACCATCGCCAGCGACGGCCAGAAGGTCCAGTGCAGCGTGTCGCGCACGAAGGCGGACAGGCGGACATCGTCGCCGGCGGCGTAGTATTGCGAGAAGCGCTGGGCACTACCCGCCGTCACCGAGAAGTAGACGAAATGGACCAGCGCCATCGTCTTGACCGCGGCGAAGTAGATGGCGACCTGCTCGGGCTGCATCAGCCGGCCGACGACGAGGATGTCGATGTTGGTGAGCAGGTTGAAGAAGCCCTCGACCACGAAGATCGGCAGGGCGACGGTGAGCCACAGGAGCGGTAGATAGCGCCGCGGTCCGCGCGGCACCGTCCTCTTGATCTCGCCTTGCAGCCTGAAGAACTGGCCGATGGCCGTGACATAGGTGGCCGCGACCACGGCCGCCATCGCCGTCACCGCGCTCGGCTTGGCCCCGAACCACAGGCCGCCGCCCATGAAGATGAGGATCAGGAGCGGCCGCACGATATAGGTCGGCCACAGCGACAGGTGCGCCCAGTTGAAGGAGCGTGCCAGCCCCTCCTGGATTTCGCCCAGCGCCAGCATCGGCAGCGTCACCGCGCCGAGATAGAGCGGCACCAGGTAGACGCCGGAGATCTGGTCGCCGAAGAGGTAGAGGCCGGCAAGGCCGGTGAGGGCGAAGAAGGTCGAGGTGGCCAGGCCCTGCACGCGGCTGCCGACGACCACGCCGCGCAGCAGGTCCAATTCGCGCCGCTCCCGGTATTCCGGCACGAAGCGCAGCACCGCGATCTGCACGCCAAGGCAGGCGAGCCCGCCCATGATGACCGAGCCGACCCAGACGACGACGAACACGCCATACTGGAACTCGGCCATCCAGCGGGCCATGATCACCTGGCTGAAATAGGCGATGGCTGCGCTGATGATGCGCGTCCCGAAGGCAATGAGCGCGATGCGCTGCGATACCGAGCGGTCGTCGCTGCCGGTGAAGATGGAATCCAGCGTCTCCGCCGGTTGCGCGAGGAGGGCGCGCAGGCGGTCTGCCGGTATCCGCCCGACGGCGTCGACGAACGAAACGTGCAACCTGTTTCTCCGCATCTGCGACAGCACGCTGCCGTCCCGGCCGGTCTGCCGCGCCATCCGTAAACGCATACGACCCAAGTTATGTACCGACAATTGAAGGAAAACTGAGAATTTCATAAAGGTTAACAATACGTTACAGTGAAGCATGAGTCTTTTTCTGTCCAAGCTGCTGCCGATCGTCCTCTATCCGCTCGGGCTGGCGATCCTGCTCGCCATCTTCGCGCTTGCCTTCGGCCGCTTCCGCCGCGCCGCGCGGGCCGCGCTGCTTCTGGCCGTCGCGCTGCTCTGGCTGCCGTCGATGCCGGTCACCGCCAACCTCTTGGCGCTCCGCTGGGAGGCTGCCTATCCGCCCGTCGCCGAAGCCGACTTGCCTCAAGCCGACGCCATCGTTCTCCTCGGCGGTTTCGTCGATCAGCCGCTGCCACCGCGCATCGCCCCCGACCTCACCGCCGGCGCGGACCGCCTGTTCGAGGCGGCCCGCCTCTACCGCGCCGGCAGGGCGGCGCACATCGTCGTCAGCGCCGGCAACCTGCCCTGGCACACCATCCTTGCGCCCGAGGCCCAGTGGATCGGCGGGCTTCTCGCCGAGCTCGGCGTGCCGGCTGAAGCCGTCATCCTCGAAACGAAAAGCCGCAATACCCGCGAGAACGCCGTCTTCTCGGCGGCGATCCTCAGCGACAAGGGGTGGCACTCGGTGCTGCTGGTCACCTCCGCCGACCACATGCGCCGCGCCATGGCGACCTTCCGCAAGGCCGGCGTCGCAGTGACCGCCGCGCCGGCCGACGTGGCGGGTCACTGGCCGCTCTATGACGATGTGCTCGATTTCCTGCCGAGCGCCGACGCGCTGGCCGAGACCAGCTCCATCCTCAAGGAGATGATCGGCATGGTCTATTACCGCCTGCGCGGCTGGGCCTGAGCCGCCTCAGCGCCCGGAACGGGCCGAGAAACCGGTGATCCTGAGGGGATTGTCGATCACCGCCGCACGGTCGGGCGTGTCGATCCGCGCCTCGTTGAGGAAGGCGTCGAGGTGGGCCTCGAAGCCCTGCCGGTCGAGCCCGCCGGCGGTCACCGAGAAGCGGGTCGCGCCGCCGCCCGCTGGCGCGGGAATGAGTCGTGGCGGCAGGAAGAAGGCGCCCATCCCCTCCACCACGGCGCTTTCGCCGCCTTCGACAGCCACCACGCCGCGCACGCGGATGAGATCGGCCCCCGGCAAGGCGGCCAGGTGGTCGAGGAAACGGTCGAGCGCGGCAAGCGGAATCGGCCGCTGGCGCGCGACGGTGAAGACGTTGAGGGCATGCGCCCCGCCAACGGCGCCGGCAGGCCCGAGCCAGCGTTCGATGTCGGTCGTGGCCGGATCGAAGGGGCCATGGCCGGTAAGCACCATCGGCTCGGCCGAGCCGGCATCGACAATGGCGGCGATCGGATTGAGCCGCGCCAGCATGCCGGCGCTGTCGGCGAGCCGGCCTTCCGCCTTCGATACCGCGATGACGTCGGCCATCGCCAGTTGCCGCGCCGTATGGGGGGCGAGCGCCACGACATCGTCGGCGGCGACGATCCCGACGATGCCATCCGGCCGGAAGCGCAGCGGCAGATAGGGATGCATACCAACGCCGGCGAAGATCGCCGACGGGTCGGCCTCGGCATTGGCCTCGACGATCACCCGGTTCAACGCCGCGATGCGGCCATTGTCGAGGCCGCGCAGCAGCGTCTCCAGCGCATCGACCAGTTGGCCGCGCACGGCGCAGCAGACGCAGCCGCCGCCGAGCGACACGATTTCGTCCTCGGCGCGCTCGATGAGCGCGTTCTCGAGGCTGACCGCGCCGAACTCGTTGAGGATCACCGCCGTATTGGCGAAAGCCGGGGACCGCAGCGCCCGGTTGATCAGCGTCGTCTTGCCGGCGCTTAAGGGCCCGGCAACGACGGTGAACGGGATCAGCGGCTTGCGTGGACGGGCGGCCATGCCACCGGCCTCACTGCATGTGCGTCAGGTCGAGCGGCGGGTTGATGACGATCGCCGTCGGCGAGGGCGGCGCTACCTCGGCATAGGCGGGTGCGACGGCCTCAGCCGCCGAGTTCGGCCTGAGGCGCGGCAGCGGCACCTTGGCCTTGGCGGCCGGCACTGCCGGCACGACCCCGGCGGGGGCCGCCACCGGCGCGCCGCCGGCAACGTCTGCCCGCCCGGTATAGACCTGTACCGGCGCCATCAGCTGGAAACGGGGATCGAGCGCCGTGCCCGTCCCGACGCTGGCGAGCAGCGGGTCGTCCTGTTCCACCGCGCCGCCGGCGAAGGTGCACACCTGATCGTGCATGTTGGCCACCGGGCCGGTTCCGGGCGTCGTCTCGAAGCTCGCCAGCAGCGCGTGCGCCCCGCCGTAATAGTTGCCGAAGCCGCGGTTGAGCAGGATGGCGGCCGTTTCGGCGCGGTTCTTGGAGGATTTCGCTCCCAGCACCACGACCAGCATCTGGCGGCCGGACCGGCTGGCGGTGCCGACGATATTGTAGCCCGAGGCGCAGACGAAGCCGGTCTTCATGCCGTTGGCGCCGTGATAGCGTTCGAGCAGCACGTTCTCGGAGCGCAGGATGTGCTTGCCGGCGCGGATCGCCGGGATGCCGAACAGCGCGCGCCGGTCCGGAAAGTCGTTCCACAGCGCCCGCGCCAGCACCGCCATGTCGCGCGCCGTGGTGATCTGCCCGCTGTCCGGCAGGCCGTTGGGGTTGTCGTAGTGGGTCGACACCATGCCGAGCTGCCGCGCCTCAGCGTTCATCATGGCGACGAAGCCGCTCTCGCTGCCGCCGATCGTTTCGGCCAGCGCCATGGCGATGTCGTTGGCCGATTTCACCAGCATCATCTTCAGCGCATTGTCGACATTGACGATGGTGCCGACTTTGAAGCCCATCTTCGCCGGCTGCTGCGCCAGCGCGTTGGCTGAGATCCTGACCGGCGAGGTCGGTGTCAGCCGGCCATCACTCAGCGCCTTGAAGGTCAGGTAGGCGGTCATCAGCTTGGTCAGCGATGCCGGCTGCCAGAGGTGGTCGGAGGCGCGCGAATCGAGCACCGCGCCGCTCCTCACGTCGACCAGGATATAGGCCGGTCCGTCGGCGGCGCTGACCGGCCCGGCGACCAGCACGAAGATGAGGGCAAGCAAACGGATCGTCAGACGCAACGCCTCTGGCCTCGATTGTCTGGGCGGCCCACGGCCGCAAGCAATAGCGATCGTCCCGCTCCGTCCTAGCCGATTTCGCCGTCACTTGGCAAAGCGTCCGCAATGCCTTTTTCGCGGTCGATTGCCGGGAAAAACGGCAAGAGCCGGCCGTACAAAGGAAATCTGTCGGCGGCAAGGCGGCTCAGAACTGGCGCCAAGTTTGCACCAGGCCACCCCAGGAAGTGCCAAGGCTTGCAACCCACCCCGCCCTCGCGAATGATCCGCTTATGACCGTTCTTGAGCCAGCCATCGCCATCAGCCCGGCCGTAAGGCCGGGCGCGGCCGTGGCGATGGAGCGGGCCCGCGGCACCGCGCGCCTGGCGGTCAGTGCCGAAGACGGCCGCACCCGGCTCACCGAGAACTACCAGTCCGGTTCGGCCAAGCTCCGCTTTCCCCGCTCCCCCGCCGGCGACCCGTTCACCGCCGTCCTCGTCAACACGGCCGGCGGCATCACCGGCGGCGATCGCTTCTCCTGGTCGGTCAGCGTCGGCCCTGGGGCGAGCGCCACCGTCACCGGCCAGGCGGCCGAGCGCATCTATCGCCGCAGCGCCGGCGACGCTTCGGTCGAAACCGTGCTCACGATAGCGGACGGCGGTGCCCTCGACTGGCTGCCGCAGGAGACCATCCTCTTCGACCGGTCGTCGCTGACCCGCACCCTTGCCGCCGATGTCGCCCCGTCGGGGCGTCTGCTTGCCGTCGAATCGATCGTCCTTGGCCGCGCCGCCATGGGCGAGGCGACGCGCGACGTCACCGTCCGCGATTCCTGGCGCATCCGGCGCGGCGGCCGCCTGGTCTTCGCCGATGGCCTCCGCCTCGACGGCGACACCACGCTGACGCTCTCCGGCGCCGCCACCGGCGCCGGCGCCCGGGCGCTCGCCACCGTCGTCCTGGTCGCCCCGGAGGCGGAAAGCGCCATCGACCGCGCCCGTGCGGCTTTGCTAGACAGTGCCGGTGAGGCAGGGGTGAGCGCCTGGAACGGCATGCTCGTCGCCCGCCTGGTCGCAACTAACGGGCAGGCGTTGCGCACCGACGTCACCCGCCTGATCGAGACGCTCAGCGGTCGCCCGATGCCGCGTGTTTGGAATTGCTGAGGACACAACACCCATGAACCTGACGCCGCGTGAGAAGGACAAGCTGCTCATCGCCATGGCCGCCACTGTGGCGCGCCGCCGGCTGGAGCGGGGGGTCAAGCTCAACCATCCCGAGGCGGTGGCGCTGATCACCGATTTCGTCGTCGAGGGCGCCCGCGACGGCCGTCCGGTCGCCGACCTGATGGAGGCCGGCGCCCATGTCGTCGGCCGCGCCCAGGTGATGGACGGCATCGCCGAGATGATCCACGACGTCCAGGTCGAGGCGACCTTCCCCGACGGCACCAAGCTGGTCACCGTCCACAACCCGATCCGCTAGGAGACGCACCCATGCTCGCCCTTCGCCCGAACTGCGAGTGCTGCGACCGCGACCTTCCGCCCGATGCCAGGGACGCCATGATCTGCACCTTTGAGTGCACCTTCTGCGCAGATTGCGCCGAGCATGTCTTCGGCGGCGTCTGCCCCAATTGCACCGGCGAGCTGGTGCGCCGGCCGGTCCGCCCGGCATCCCGGCTCGCCAAATATCCGCCGTCCACAGAGCGCGTCCTGCGGCAGGGAAGTGATTGCCTCAGCCGGCGGGCCGCATAGGAGAAGCGACCAAATGATCCCCGGTGAAATCATCCCCGCCGAAGGCGAGATCGAGCTGAACGCCGGCCAGCCGACGGTCACCCTCGAAGTCGCCAATACCGGCGACCGGCCGATCCAGGTCGGCTCGCACTATCACTTCTACGAAACCAACGAGGCGCTCGCCTTCGACCGCGCCAAGGCGCGCGGGTTTCGGCTCGATATCCCCGCCGGCACCGCCGTGCGCTTCGAGCCCGGCCAGACGCGCACCGTGACGCTCGTCCCCTACCGTGGCGAGCGTCTGGTCTTCGGCTTCAACCAGAAGGTCATGGGCAAGCTGTGAGCCGCACCGCGACCCCAGCCGGGCGGACCTCAGTAGGGCGGCGGCTCGTCCAGGTAGAGATAGACCGTGTTGCCCTCGATGAGCGCGGCATAGACCGACTTCAGGTCGAAGCTCCATACCCGGTGGTTGATCGCTTCGACCAGCGGCCGATTGTTCACGATCGCGACCTGCAGCGGCGTCAGCGGCAGCCGGCTTACCTGCGCCCGCTTGGCATAAATCCAGCGGTCGTGCTGGGCGCCGACGTCGATGACCACCAGCCGGTCGACATATCTGAGCGTCCTCAGATCGCGGATCGCCCGCTCGTTGCCCGCGCCCGCCTGGGCCGGCAGCACCGCGAGCAGGCTGAGAGCCCCGATCAGGCCGAGAGCCGCCAGCACCGTGCGCAATCTGGTCATGGTGCATCCCTTCATTCGCTTCATCGTTCCACCAATCATAGCGCATCCCGCGGAAGCCTGCGCCGGGTTCGTTGTGCCCGTCCCGCCCGTTTCCCCGCCTGCCGCAGGAGAGACTGAGCCGTGCCCTACAAGATTTCCCGCGACGCCTATGCCGATATGTTCGGTCCGACCACCGGCGACAAGGTCCGCCTCGCCGATACCGATCTGGTCATCGAGGTGGAGAAGGATTTCACCACCTATGGCGAGGAGGTGAAGTTCGGCGGCGGCAAGGTCATCCGCGACGGCATGGGCCAGTCGCAGTTCTCGCGCGGCGAGGGCGCCGTCGACACCGTCATCACCAATGCGCTGATCGTCGACCACTGGGGCATCGTCAAGGCCGACGTCGGCATCAAGGACGGCAAGATCGCCGGCATCGGCAAGGCCGGCAATCCCGACGTCCAGCCCGGCGTCGACATCGTCATCGGCCCGTCGACCGAGGCGATCGCCGGCGAGGGCAAGATCCTCACCGCCGGAGCGCTCGACGCCCACATCCATTTCATCGCCCCGCAGCAGATCGACGAGGCGCTCTATTCCGGCGTCACCACCATGATCGGCGGCGGCACGGGACCTGCGACCGGCACCAACGCCACCACCTGCACGCCCGGCCCCTGGCACCTCGCCCGCATGATCCAGGCCGCCGATGGCTTCGCCATGAACCTCGGCTTCACCGGCAAGGGCAACGCCTCGCTGCCCGACGGGCTGGAGGAGCAGGTCACCGCCGGCGCCATGGGGCTCAAGCTGCACGAGGACTGGGGCACCACGCCGGGGGCAATCGACAACTGCCTCACCGTCGCCGAGGCCTTCGACGTTCAGGTGATGATCCACACCGACACGCTCAACGAATCGGGCTTCGTCGAGAACACCATCGCCGCCTTCAAGGGCCGCACCATCCACGCCTATCACACCGAAGGCGCCGGCGGCGGCCACGCCCCGGACATCATCAAGGTGTGCGGCCAACCCAACGTGCTGCCCTCCTCGACCAACCCGACGCGGCCCTACACGGTCAACACGCTCGACGAGCATCTCGACATGCTCATGGTCTGCCACCACCTCGACGGCTCCATTCCCGAGGACGTCGCCTTCGCCGAGAGCCGCATCCGCAAGGAAACCATCGCCGCCGAGGACATCCTCCACGACATGGGCGCCTTCTCCATGATCGCCTCCGACAGCCAGGCCATGGGCCGCGTCGGCGAGGTGATCATCCGCACCTTCCAGACCGCCCACAAGATGAAGGTGCAGCGCGGCCGGCTCTCCGAGGAGACCGGGCAGAACGACAATTTCCGGGTCAAGCGCTACCTCGCCAAGGTCACCATCAACCCGGCCATCACCCACGGCATCGACGAATGGGTGGGCTCGATCGAGATCGGCAAGCTCGCCGACCTGGTGCTGTGGTCGCCGGCCTTCTTCGGGGTCAAGCCCGACCTCGTCATCAAGCTCGGCACCATCGCCGCCGCCCCCATGGGCGACCCCAATGCCTCGATCCCGACGCCGCAGCCGGTCCACTACCGGCCGATGTTCGGCGCCTTCGGCAAGGCGATGACCGCCTCCTCCGTCACCTTCGTCAGCCGCGCTGCGCTGGCGCTCGACATCGGCAAGACGCTCGGCAGCGATCGCCTGATGCTCCCCGTCCACAACACCCGTGGCCTCACCAAGCACTCGATGATCCACAACGCCACGCTGCCCAAGATCGAGGTCGATCCGGAGACCTATGAGGTGCGTGCCGACGGCGAGCTGTTGACCTGCCCGCCGGCCGAGACGCTGCCCATGGCGCAGAGGTATTTTCTGTTTTGACGTCCGGCCGGCCACCGATGCCGACATTCCGCTGCTTTGCCGGCTGATGCAGCATGTGCAGGACGTCCACGCCGCAGCCCATCCGGAGATCTTTCGGGCAACGCTCGCGCCGGATTCGACCGCCAAGTTCTTCGCCGACGTCCTGGCCAAGGGCAGCAATCTCGTCCTTGTCGCGGACGTCGCGGGTGAAGCCGTCGGCTATGTCTGGTGCCATGAGCACCTGCCGGTCAAGTCGTTCTACGCTCAAGCCGCACATGCCGGATATATCAACCACGTCTCCGTCGCTCCGGAGCACCGGGGCAAAGGCCTCGGCAAGGCACTGGTTGATGAAATCGTGGCGATCCTGAAGGAGCGCGGCGCCACGCGGATCGGCGTTGATTTCTGGAGCTTCAACGACCGCGCCCGTGCCTTCTTCACCAACCTCGGCTTCGCCGTCCAGCGCGAAGTCGCCTCGCGCGACCTCTGATGATGGTCCTAGCAATTCGCAGCGAGCCAGTCCGGCAGGTCGCGGATCGACTCGAGGATCACATCGGCAAATGGCGTCAGGTCGGCCGCCGCGCTGTTGCCGGAGAGCACGCCGACCGCAGCACCGGCCCCGGCGGTGCGCGCCATCACCAGATCGTGGGCATTGTCGCCGACCATGACGATGTCGGCAGGCGTGAGACCGGTCAGCTCGGCAAAGGCATGCACCATGTCCGGCGCCGGCTTGGGATTGGTGACCGCGTCGTAGCCCAGCACATGGGCGAAGAACCGGCCGAGGCCGATGGCTTCGAGCGCTTCCGCCGCGATGGCCGTGCCGTCATTGGTGGCCACTCCCAGGATGTGCCCCTCGGCGCTGAGCGCCGCCAGCGTCTCGGCCACGCCGGGCAGCGCCACCGAATGGGCAAGCCCGCCGGCCCGGAAGCCGTCGTCGATGCGCGCCACGATGGTTCCCAGCGCATCGCCGTCAAGCGTCGGATACCACAGCCGCGCCACGTCCACCGAGGTCCCCGCGGCAATGGTCGATCCCGCCCGGAAACGCTGGGTTTCGCGGTCGAGACCGCCCTTGACCAGCATCGCCTCGGCCACCTCGTCATCGCCATGGGCGAGGTCGCGCGCCACCATCTTGAGCAGCGGCAGCCACGTCGCCTCGAAATCGAGCAGCGTGCCGTCCTTGTCGAAGAGTATGCCGTGCATGGCCTTTGCCGTTTGCCGCCGGGACCTGCCGGTGGTATCGCGGCTGGACGCGATTAGCCAGAGGATCAGCCGATGATCCGTGCGACCCACATCCACCCTGCCGGGCAATGGTCGGAGGAACCTGCCGACCGCATCATCCTGGATTATGACCAGCGGCACCGCCGGCGCATGGCGATGACCGCGACCGACGGGCTGGAATTCCTGCTCGATCTCGCCCAGGCCGTGCCGCTCCGGGACGGCGATGGGCTGGTGCTCGAGGATGGCCGTGTCATTGTCGTGGATGCTGCACCCGAGCCGCTGGTCGAGATCACCGCCGGGACGCACACTGGGCTGCTCCGCGTCGCCTGGCACCTCGGCAACCGCCATCTGCCTACCCAGCTCCTCGGCGACCGTGTGCGCATTCGCCGCGATCCCGTCATTGAGGAGATGGTCGCCCACCTCGACGCCACGGTGACGCCCATCACGGCGCCCTTCGATCCCGAAGGCGGCGCCTACGCCCACGGCCACCACGATCACGACCACGATCATGACGATGCCGTCGGCCGCCTCGAGCACGACGACCGGCTGGATGGCTGAGGACGCGGCCGTGGCCAGCCTATCTTCCCCTCCCCCTGAAAGGGGGAGGTGGCCGGGCGAAGCTGTAAGCGAAGCCCGGTCGGAGGGGGTCAACACCACCGCACACGACCCCTCCCCGGTCGCTGCGCGACCGACCCTCCCCTTGCAGGGGAGGGAAATCCCTCCAGCTTTGCCCCCGGACGCCCTGCGCAAGCTGCTCGCCTGGCTGTCGCCTGCCTTCCCGGTGGGGAGCTACTCCTACAGCCACGGGCTGGAATGGGCGATCGAGGACGCCAGCGTCAGCGACGGCGCCACGCTCACCGCCTGGCTCACCGACATTCTCCGCCATGGCACCGGCCGCAACGACGCGATCCTGTTTCGCGAGGCGTGGCGCGCCGCCGAGGCTGGCGATGCCGGCCGCCTGAGCGCGCTTGCCGCGCTCGGTGCCGCCTTCCAGCCTTCGCGCGAGCGGCATCTGGAGACGACCGCCCAGGGCCGCGCCTTCCTTGCCGCCGTCCTTGCGGCCTGGCCCAACGAGCGGCTTGCTGCCCTCGCCGCGGCCCTGCCGGCCGAAGACGCCCTGCCCTATCCCGTCGCCGTCGCGCTCGCCGCCGCCGCCCACGGCATTGCTGCCGAGCCGGCGCTTGCCGCCATGCTCCACGGCTTCGTCGCCAACGTCGTTTCGGCCGGCGTGCGCGCCATCCCCATCGGCCAGACCGAGGGCCTGCGCGTCGTCGCGGCGCTTGGCGCCGTCATCGAAGCGGTCATGGCGGAGACCGCGACCGCGTCCCTCGACGATCTCGGCGGGGCGGCGCTCAGGGCCGACATCGCCTCCATGCGCCATGAAACCCAGTACACGAGGTTGTTCCGCTCATGACTTCCCCCAACGGGCCGCTCCGGGTCGGCGTCGGCGGGCCGGTCGGCTCCGGCAAGACCGCGCTCATGGATGCGCTCTGCAAGCGCCTGCGCGACCGCTACGATGTCGCCGCGATCACCAACGACATCTACACCAAGGAAGACGCCGAGTTCCTGACCCGCTCCGGCGCGCTGTCGCCCGACCGCATCCTCGGCGTCGAGACCGGCGGCTGCCCGCACACCGCCATCCGCGAGGACGCCTCGATCAACCTCGCCGCGGTTGCCGAGCTCAACGCCCGCTTCCCGGCCCTCGACGTGGTGCTGATCGAATCGGGCGGCGACAACCTCGCCGCCACCTTCTCCCCGGAACTCGCCGACATCACCATCTACGTCATCGATGTCGCCGCCGGCGACAAGATCCCGCGCAAGGGCGGCCCCGGCATCACCCGTTCCGACCTCCTGGTCATCAACAAGATCGACCTCGCCCCGATGGTCGGCGCCTCGCTCGAGGTCATGGACCGCGACGCCAGGAAGATGCGGCCCAGCCGGCCCTTCGTCTTCACCAACATGCGCGACCTGACCGGGCTCGACACGGTGGTCGCCTTCATCGAGAAGGCCGGCGGGCTCGCCGCGACCGCCCCGGCCGCCTGAGCCGGCGCCCCTCGCGCTGCACTGCACAATCAGTCTATAGTCCGGGCCGCCCAAGGAGTTCCGGAATGCCGATCGTCAACCGTTTCGCCGATTTTCAAGCGGATATCGTCGCCTGGCGCCACGATCTCCACGAGCACCCGGAGCTGCTCTACGACGTCCACCGGACGGCTGCGACGGTGGCCGACCGTCTGCGCGAATTCGGCGTCGACGAGGTGACGACCGGCATCGGCCGCACCGGCGTCGTCGGCGTCATCCGCGGCCGCAAGACGGCAAGCGGCAGGGTGATCGGCCTGCGCGCCGACATGGACGCGCTCCCCATCGCCGAGAAGACCGGCAAGCCCTACGCCTCCGCCGTGCCCGGCATGATGCATGCCTGCGGCCACGACGGCCACACCGCCATGCTGCTCGGCGCCGCGCGCTATCTCGCCGAGACGCGCAACTTCGACGGCACGGCGATCGTGATCTTCCAGCCAGCCGAGGAAGGCGGTGGCGGCGGCAAGGCGATGATCGAGGACGGCCTCAAGGAGCGCTGGGCCATCCAGGAGGTCTACGGCATGCACAACCTGCCCGGCCTCCCCATCGGCAGGTTCGCCACGCGCCCCGGTCCGATCATGGCCTCGACCGACGAATTCACCATCACCATCACCGGCCGCGACGGCCACGCCGCTCGCCCGCACACGACCATCGATCCCATCGTCGTCGGCGCCGCGCTGGTCAACGCGCTGCAGACCATCGTCTCGCGCAATGTCGACCCGCTCGAAGCCGCCGTCGTGTCGGTGACCCGCTTCCACGCCGGCACCGCCTACAACGTCATTCCCGAGACCGCCGAGGTCGCCGGGACCGTGCGCTGCCTGTCGAGCGCCGTGCGCGACCTCGCCGAGCGGCGCATCCACGAGATCGCCAATGCTATCGCCGCGGCATACGGTGCTAGCATCAGCCTCTACTACGACCGCAACTATCCGATCACCCGCAACAACCCGGCGGCCGTCGACTTCGCCGCCGGCATCGCCGCCCAGGTGGCCGGCAGCGCCAATGTCGCCACCGACGCCCAGCCGATGCTCGCCGGCGAGGATTTCGCCTACATGCTCGAGCAGCTCCCCGGCGCCTACGTCTTCATCGGCAATGGCGACAGCGCCGGGCTGCACAACGCCAGCTACGATTTCAACGACGAGATCATCCCGCTCGGCTGCTCCTTCTGGGCGCGGCTGGTCGAGACGGCCATGCCGGCCTGAGGCGCGGGTTTTCGGGGTCGCAATGGCGACCTTGTTCGGACTAGAGTGCGCCGCAAATTGCGAAAAATCAGGGAACGGATGATGGCCTCTGGCCTGAAACTGCCGAAAATTGCCCGTGACGGCTCACTCGGCCTGATCAACCGGCTGCTCAGGGAAACCGGCCGCGAGTTCGCCGGGCGCTATGCCTGGGCCATCACCCTCAGCCTGGTGATTGCCGGAACCACCGCGCTCAACGCCTGGCTGATCAAGGACATCATCAACAAGGTGTTCTTCGACCGCGACGCCACCATGCTGTGGGTGTTGACCGCGGTCATCGTCACCAACGGCTTCATCCGCGGCTACAGCCTCTATGCCAGTTCGGTCACGCTCGGCCGCATCGGCAACGCCGTGGTGGCGCGCGTGCAGAGCCGCCTGTTCGACCACATGCTCAATCTCGGCGTCGATTTCTACAATCGCACCCCGGCCAGCGACCTGGTCACGCGCATGTCCCACAACGCCACGGCGGCGCGCCAGGTCCTCGATACGGTGATCAACTCCGCCGGCCGCGATTTCCTGTCGCTGCTCGGCCTCATCATCGTCATGTTCATCCAGAGCCCGCTGATGTCGATGATCATCCTGGTGGTCGGGCCGATCTCCATCTTCGGCGTCAACAAGCTGATCAAGCGCGTGCGCGGCGTCGCCCGCGCCCAGTTCTTCTCGCTGTCGCAGGTCGTCTCAGACATGCAGGAGACCGCAACCGGCATCCGCATCGTCAAGGCCTTCAATCTCGAAGGCGTCATGCGCAAGCGCATGGCCGTCTCGATCGCCGACGTCCAGGCCCGCGCCGACAAGATCGTCCAGATCAGCGCCCGCACCAGCCCGCTGATGGAAGTGCTCGGCGGCTTTGCCATCGCCATGATCGTTCTGTGGGCCGGCTACCAGACCATCTATTTCGGCGTGCAGCCGGGCGCGCTGATGTCCTTCATCGCGGCGATTGCGCTCGCCTATGAGCCGGCCAAGCGCCTGGCCCGCATGCAGATTTCGCTCGAGGCCGGACTCGTCGGCGTACGCCTGATGTACGAGCTCCTCGACACCCCGCCGACCATCGACACCAACCAGGACGGACCCGAGCTTGTCATCAGCAAGGGCGAGGTCGCCTTCGATCGTGTCGACTTTGCCTATGGGGGCGGCGCCAAGCTGTTCCGGAGCCTCGATTTCGTCGCCAACGGCGGCCGCACGACGGCGCTGGTCGGCCCCTCCGGCGCCGGCAAGAGCACGGTGATCTCGCTCATCGAACGGTTCTTCGACGTCGGTGGCGGCCGCGTGCTGGTCGACGGGCAGGATGTCGCCAAGGTCAAGCTCACCAGCCTGCGCGACCACCTGGCGCTGGTCAGCCAGGACATCGTCCTGTTCCACGACACCATTCGCGAGAACATCCGCTTCGGCCGGCCCGACGCCAGCGACGCCGAGGTCGAGCGCGCCGCCGAGAGCGCCATGGCGCACGATTTCATCCTGGCGACCGTCAACGGCTACGACACCCGGCTCGGCGACAATGCCATGCAGCTCTCCGGCGGCCAGCGCCAGCGCATCGCCATTGCCCGCGCCATGCTGCGCGACGCCCGCATCATCCTGCTCGACGAGGCGACCTCGGCGCTCGACACCGAATCCGAACATCACGTGCAGCTCGCCTTCGAGCGCCTGCGCGAGGGCCGCACGACCATCGTCATCGCCCACCGCCTGTCCACCGTGCTTGGCGCCGACAAGATCTGCGTCATGGTCGACGGGAAGATCGTCGAGCAGGGTCGCCACAGCGAGCTGCTGACGCTAGGCAAGCACTATGCCCGCCTCTATCACCTGCAATTCGAGCGGCATATGCAGGCGGCCGAGGCGGCGACCAGCGAAGCGGCGGCCGTGCCGGCGGAATAGCCCGTGCGCGAGGCCGTGGTCGGGCCGCCGGCGGCATGGCTTGTGCGGTCGATTTAGGGCGGGAGGGGCGGATGGACTTGGCAGGCAGATCGGTCCTGGTGACGGGGGCAGGCAAGGGCATCGGCAGGGCCATCGCCACCCTGCTTGCGGCCCGCAGCGCCGAGGTTGTGGCCCTCGGCCGCTCGACACAGGATCTCGAATCGCTTGCCGGCGAGATCGGCTGCCGGACGATCGTCGACCTGCTGGTCAACAATGCCGGGATCACCATCCTCGCCCCGTTCCTCGACACGCGTATCGAGGATTTCGACCTCGTCCACGCCGTCAACACGCGGGCGCCGCTGATCGTCTCGCAGGAATATGCCCGCAACCGCATCGCTCTCGGCCTCGGCGGCGCCATCGTCAATGCGGCCTCTTCGCTGAACGGCATCAGCCTGCCCGTCGACGGCGGCTTTGCCGTGGACTGACCAGCCAGAACGATCGCCCCCGCCCCTTGCAACGCCGATGACCGTGAACCAAGCCCCATGCTCGAACAGCTGATCACCTCCATTGCTGGCTTCGTCGTCGCCGTCATCTCGGCCGGCGGCTATCTCGGGGTCGCCGCGCTGATGGCGATCGAATCGGCCTGCATTCCCCTGCCGTCAGAGATCATCATGCCCTTTGCCGGCTACCTCGCCTCCACCGGCCGCTTCAGCCTGTTCTGGGCTGCGACCATGGGGGCGATCGGCTGCAACATTGGCTCGACCATCGCCTACTACGTGGCCGCCTATGGTGGCCGCAGCGTGATCGAGCGCTGGGGTCCCTATGTGCTGATCCGCCCCGCCGACCTGGACCATGCCGAGCGTTTCTTCGCCCGCTATGGCGGCGCCACCGTCTTCATCGGCCGGCTGCTACCGGTGGTGCGCACCTTCATCGCCTTCCCGGCCGGGCTGGCACGCATGCCCATGCTGCGCTTCCAGGTCTACACCTTCGTCGGCTCCTGGCCGTGGTGCTTCGGTCTTGCCTATGTCGGTTACGTTCTCGGCGACCATTGGAACAGCAGCCCGACGCTGCGCGGCATCTTCCACAATTTCGACGTGGCGATCGTCGTTGCCTTTCTCGCGGCAGTCGCCTGGTTCCTGTGGTCGCACTGGCCGAAACGGCAGACGCGCAAATAGCGACTGACGGCCGGACGGCCCTTAACGACGCGAGGTCCGCGGCCCCAGCCTCCAGAGATGGCCGCCGATTTGGCGCCAAGGACGCCGTTTCCCGGAACGAATGCGCTCGCGCCAAACAACCAATCGGCCCGGAGACAGGGTCTCCGGGCCGTCGGAGCAAAGATCAATTGCGGGTGAGCGTACCGTCCCAGGTGCTGACGCGCTTCTTGGCGTCCTCCTCGGAGAACCACACCGAGGTCACTGACTTGGTCTCGGTGAAGAAGGCAACACCGTCCTTGCCCATGGTGTGCAGGTCGCCGAAAAAGGACTGTTTGTGACCTGAGAACGGGAAGATCGAGAACGGCACCGGGATGCCGACATTGATGCCGACCATGCCGCCGTCCGTGCGCCGGGCGAACTCGCGGGCATGGCGCCCGGAGGTGGTGTAGATGCACGAGCCGTTGGCGAAGCGGCTGGCGTTCGCGATGGCGAGGCCATCCTCGAAGTCCTTGATGCGCTTGACCGAGGTGACTGGCCCGAAGATCTCCTCGTCACCGACATGCATGCCGGGCTTGACGTTGTCGAAGATGGTCGGGCCGATGAAGAATCCGTCTTCGTAGCCGGGCACTTTCACCCCGCGACCGTCGAGAACCAGCGTCGCGCCTTCGTCGACCCCGTGCTGGATGGCCTTTTCGATCGACGCCTTCTGGGCTGCCGAGACCACCGGCCCAAGCTGCGACTCGGGCAGATAGGCCGGGCCAATCTTGAGCTCCTGGGCGAACTTCTTGAGGAGCGCCACAAATTCGTCGGCGATACTCTCCTGCACGCAGACCACCGGCAGCGCCATGCAGCGCTGACCGGCGCAGCCGTAGGTCGAGTTGACGATGCCCCGCACGCTGCGCTCAAGCACGCAATCCTCGAGCACCAGGGCATGGTTCTTGGCCTCCGTCAGCGCCTGTACGCGCTTGCCGGCGGCAGCGGCCGTCTCGTAGATGTGCCGACCGACCGCGGTCGAACCGACGAAGGTGACGCCGCGGATCGCCGGATGGGTCAGCAGCGTTTCGGCCTCGACGCGCGAGCAGGTCACCATGTTGACGACGCCCTTGGGCATACCGGCTTCGATGAGCAGCTCGAGCATGCGCGACGCGGTCTGCGGCACCATGGAGGCCGCCTTCAGCACGACCGTGTTGCCGGTAGTGATGGCGAAAGGGATCATCCAGCCCATTGGGATCATCGCCGGGAAATTGTAGGGCGCGATCGCGGCGAAGACGCCGAGCGGCTCACGGTAGGATACCGTGTCATAGCCGGTGGAGACGTTCATGGTGGTGTCGCCCTGCATCAGATAGTGGGTGGCGCAGGCGCACTCGACCACCTCGATGGCTTTCAGCACATCGCCGCGGGCTTCCGAGAGCACCTTGCCGTTTTCCGTGGCGACCAGTTCGGTCAGTTCGTCGAGGTTGGCGTCGAGCAATTCCTTGAAGCGGAACATCAGCTGGATGCGCGTGGGGATCGGCGTGTCGCGCCATGCCGGGAAAGCGGCGGCGGCGGCCGCTACCGCGCTATCCACCTCGTCCTGCGTGCAGCAGGGCGCCTCGGCGATGAGGCGGCCGGTGGACGGGTCCATGACCGGCATGTATTTGCCCGTCTTTGACGCCCGCCATTCGTTGTCGACCAGGTACTTCAGCTTTTGCACGGTGCCGAGCTGGTGCTTGAGGACTTCCATGTTCATCGGATTCTCCCTTGTCTGGCCCACGAGAGCCGCCTGCGAGCGCCAGGCAAATCCCATTTGGGCATTGGCATACCCGTTCCCAACCGCCTGCAGACATATCCCGCCTTGTGGATCGCGTTAAGCCGGATGGGATAGCCGCGCAATTGCCGGTGCGGCGTCATTTGACGGCACCGAGGGTGAGGCCGCGCACGAGGTTGCGTTGAACCAGCAATGCGAAGATGACGATCGGCAGCGCTCCAAGGACGCCGGCAGCCGACATCGACGCCCAATCGGTGTTAATGCGGCCGATGAGCGTGGCCGTGCCGCGCGGCATGGTCATTGCCCGCGGCGTCGCGGTCAGCACGAGAGCGAAGACGAATTCGTTAAAGGTGATGATCACCGAGAAGATGGCCGTGGCGACCAGGCCGGGTGCCGCCAGCGGCAGGGTGATACGGCGGAAGGCGGTGAAGCGCGAATCGCCGTCGACCATCGCCGATTCCTCCAGGTCGACCGGAATCTCGCGGAAGAAACTCTCCATCATCCACACGCAGTAGGTCACGTTGAGCGCGGTGTAGGTGATGATCATCCCCAGCCAGGTGTCGAGCAGGTTGAGACGCAGCATGAGCAGATAGATCGGGATGAGGATCACCACCGGCGGCACGATGCGCAGCGTCAGCAGCGACAGGCCGACATACTTCTCCAGATGGAAGCGCAGGCGGAAACGCGCAATCGTGTAGGCGCCGAGCGACCCGGCCGCCAGCGCCAGCGCGACGGAGACCGTCGTCACCACGATCGAGTTGGTCAGATAGGCGCCAAACTCCTTCTCCGAAAACAGACGGCCGTAGTTGGCGAAGGTCACCTCGTGCGGATAGAGCGTCGCTTCCTGGGTGATCTCCTTGTTCGATTTCAGCGACGAGGAGACCATCCAGTAGATCGGCAGCAAGACGATCACCAGGACGACAACGACGGTGATGCCCTTGGCGATGCGCGTGATCATTGTCCCTCACTCCTGCGGATGAGGCGCACGGCGACAATCGCGAAGGCCAGCACGATCAGTCCCATGGTCGCGAACAGCGCCGCGGCGTAGCCCGTCTGCTGGAACTTGAAGGCCGTGTTGTAGCCATAGATCGAAAGCAACGTCGTCGCTTCGCCGGGGCCGCCGCGGGTCAGCACGAACACCTGGTCGAAAGTGCCGAACGCCTCGATCGTGCGCAACACCACGGCAACCGCGATCACCGGGCGCATCATGGGCAGCGTGTGATCGATGAAGACGCGCCAGTGTCCGGCGCCGTCGACGCGGGCAGCCTCGAACGGTTCGACCGGCATAGACTGCAGCCCGGCGAGCAGGATGAGGAACATCAGCGGCGTCCACTCCCAGACGTCGAGCGCCACCAGCCCCAAGAATGCGCTGAGCGGATCGCCGAGGATCTGCACCGGCTGCCCGCCGAGCGCCTGCGAGACGGCGGTAAACATGCCAGCGTCGCTGGCATAGATCAGGCGGAAGACGATGCCGACGACCACCGGCGTGATCACCATGGGAACGATGAGGATCGTCCGCAGCAGTCGAATCCCGCGGAATTCATTCAGGCAGAACAGCGCCAGCGCCAAGCCGATGACGGCTTCCAGCGCCACCGACAGCGTGACGAAACGCACCGTCACCAACAGCGCGTTGACAAAATGCGGGTCGCTCCACAGCTGAATGTAGTTGTGCAGCCCGACCTCGCGCAGCGGACTGCCGAAGCGATAGAATTTGGTGCTGGCGCGCAATCCATCCAACAGCGGATAGACCAGGACGGCCAGAGCAATCAGCACGCTTGGCGCGAGCAGGAGGTAAGGCAGGGCTTGATCAAGCCCTGCCCCGCTCCACCGCTCGCGGCGAAGAGAATGTATGGTTGTGGTCAACCGTAGTAGCCCATCTGCTTCAGGAAGGCGGTAACCTGGGCGGCCGCGGCATCAAGTGCCTCGCCGCCGCCGGAGCCGGCCTGCAGTGCCTTGTTGAGCTCGATGCCGAGCAGTTCCTCGACCTTCGCCCAGTCGGGCATGCGCGGACGCGGCAGGGCGCCGGCATCGACCTGCTCAAGGGCCACCGGGATCAGCCGGTTGCCCGGATCCGACACAGCGAAACCGCTGCGGGTGACGGGGATCGAACCGGCCTCTGCCAACTTGGCCTGTACCGCCGGGCTCATGTACCACTTGAGGAAGTTGATGGCGTTCGCCTTGTTGGGCGCCGATTTCGGAACGCCGGCAATGAAGATGCCGATCTGGGCGATCGCCTTCTCCACCTTGGGCACGACGCCGAAATCGAGTTTGCCCACCACCTTCGATTCTGCCGGATCGTCGGCCTTCAAGGCGTTGCCGGAGTACTGGATGATCGCACCGACATCGCCACCGAGTATGGCAGCGCCTTCCTGGTCGGAGTCGAACTCGACCACGCCAGGAGGAGCGTTCTGCTTCATCGTGGTGATGAAGAACTCGGTCGCCGCCTTGCCCTTGTCCGAGTTGAAGATGACGTTCCACTTGTCGTCGAAGAAGTCGCCACCATAGGACTCGAACACGGGGAACCAGCTGTTGCAGATCGAGTTGCCGGTGACCCCGCGGAAGACGACCGGGTATTTGATCTTGCCGTCGGCGACGCCCTTCTTGCCGATCGCGATCACTTCGTCCCAGGTCTTCGGAGCGCCGTCAGTGTAGACGTCGTTGCGATAGGTCAGCGTCTGCAAGTCACCGACGAAGGGAACCGTTATCAGCGTCGGTGTCGCCGTCTCGAACCCCCTTACCCGTGGTCCCTGGCGCGGCGGCCAGAAGCCCATGTCGATGAAGGGACCGATCCAGTCCGGGTTGGTTCCGTCGATCCCGCCGGCGCCGAGGTCCTCCAGCACGTTGGCGGCGCCGAACTGCGGCACCCAAGGATCGTCGAGCAGATAGAGGTCATACTGCCCCGCCCCGTTGTTCGCATCGGCGAACCATTTCTCCAGCGTGACGCCGTATTCATCCTCGAGAAACTCGATCTTGATACCGAGTTCGGCTTCTGCCAGCGGAAGGATCTTCTCCTTGAGCGGCGTCAGTCCTCCGTCGGCGAATGCGCCGATGATCAGCTTGCCGCCGGCAGCGCGTGCCGGTTGCGACAAGCCTCCGAAAGCGGTTGCCATTGCCAATCCAGCTCCTCCCTGCAGGAGCCGGCGGCGGCTGACATTCCACCTGTCTTGCCGTTTCTCACTCATTGCAGCTCTCCCTTGCTGGGTGCGCGATGCACCACCGTTGAACCGGATGCGTCGAAGAAGCACGCATTGCCGGGATCGAAACGCACGCCGACCGACGCACCTCCGCGAACAACCAAGCCCCTGGGTGCCCGCAGCGAAATGTGTTCGCCGGCCGCCACCACATCGACCAGCGTCTCGTTTCCCATCGGTTCGACGACATAGACTTCCGCGTTGAGCGAACCTGGCTCTCCTGGCGCGCAAAGGCTCACGTCCTCAGGGCGGATGCCGAGAAACTCGACCCCCGCCTCCCGACAGGCCGCAAACCGGCTCTCGTCAAGTGCCAATGGCGCGCCGGCAACGCGCAGCCCGTCACCATCGACCACGACGCCGATCTTGTTCATCGGCGGACTGCCGACAAAGGTCGCCACGAATACGTTTGCCGGCCGGTCGTAGACTTCGTGCGGCGGCGCCAATTGTTGCAGTTCGCCATTGCGCATGACGGCGACGAGGTCAGCCATGGTCAGCGCCTCGGCCTGATCGTGGGTGACGTAGATCGTCGTGGAGCCCAGCCTCTGGCACAGCCGCTTGATTTCGCCTCGCATCGTCAGACGAAGCCGCGCGTCGAGGTTCGACAGCGGCTCGTCCATGAGGAACGCCGCCGGGTTGCGTGTGATCGCACGCGCCAGAGCAACGCGCTGGCGCTGTCCACCCGACAGTTGCCGCGGACGGCGGTCAAGGAGCGCATCGACCTCGAGCGCGCTCGCGACCTCGGTCACGCGCCGCATGCGCTCGGCCGGCGGGACTTTGCGAATGCGCAGCGGATAGCCGATGTTCTCCGCGACGGTCATCTGCGGATAGAGCGCATAGCTCTGGAAGACCATCGCAATGTCGCGATCGCGCGGCTGCAGGCGCGTGACATCGCGTTCGCCGATGAGCACGCGTCCACTGGTCGGCTGCTCCAAACCGGCGAGCACGCGCAGCGCGGTCGTCTTGCCGCAGCCCGACGGTCCCAGCAGGGCCAAGAAATTGTGGTCCGGAACCTCGAGGTCGAGCGTATGCAGCGCTCGGAACGTTCCAAAGCGCTTCTCTATGGACTGAAAGGCGACGGCGCTCATGGCAGCTGCTCGCAAGTGGTGCTTCGGATAACTAGCCGGTTCCTCTGGATTTCGCGGCGGGAGACGTGGCGCCCCTCGTGAATGGCGTCGATGAGCAGTTCCGCTGCACGACGACCCATCGCGACCGGGTCGGACCTCACGGTCGTCAGCCGCACACGACTGTGGGCAGCAAGCGGAACGTCGTCATAGCCGACTATCGAGACGTCCTCCGGCACGCGCTGACCCATCCGTTCGAGCAAGTCGATCGTTTCGATCGCGATGTTGTCGTTGTGGGCGACCGCAGCCGTGGCGGCGTCCTCGAGAGCGACCGGGGCAAGTCCGCGCCGAGCGAGTGCATCTTCGAAGCCGATGCGGCGCCTCTCGCCCGACTGCTCGAGATGGTCCAGCGACACGAACGCCATGCGGCGATGCCCGAGCTTGTAGAGGTGATCGACGATCTCCTCCATGGCCGCGGGATCGTCCTGGTCGATGACGCCGAGGCGTGGGTCGTCCGCTTCGCCGAAAGAGGCAACGACCACTGGTATCCCTTGGTCCAACAGCACCCCGGGCAGGGCGGACCCCACCGAGATGCCGCCCATGATGACGCCATCCACCCGACGCGAAATGAATGCGTGTCCGGCCTCTTCTTCCGTGGCCGGAACGCAACCGGTGCGGGTGATGAGGGTGGCGTAACCGTGCTCGTTCGCCATGCGCTCCACGCCGGTAGCCAGCTGTGCGTGGAAAGGATTGTTCAAGTCTGGAACTAAAATACCTATCGCCGCGCTGGTTCTCTGCTTCAGCGACCGCGCAATGACGTTGGGATGGTAGCCGACGTCGCTAATGGCGCGCTCGACCCGGTCGCGCGTTTCCTTGGCGACCGCAATGTTGCCCCGGACAACGTTCGACACCGTCGACTTCGAGACACCCGCGACCCGGGCTACGTCGAACAACGTTACCATTCCGACGGCCGATGCTGCGTTAGCGACAAGGCTACCGTCCTCCCCACGATTGGAACGTTCCAACCATACAACAGCCGGATTCACTCGCTGTCAATTCCCCCTCTTCAACTTTTCTCGCAGGTCGCCAGGACTGGCCGCAAGAGAAGCAGTCAGAGGCCCGGTTCCGGAGGCTCTTTCATGCGGCGCAAGCGCGGCGGGCGTCGAGCCAAGGGGGCGGCGGTCAGATCGACGGCCGGCAACTGGTTGTGGGCGAGAACACCGAGCGCGTCTCTGGCTCTCGCACGAGATCCGGATCTGTCCCGACGCTATCATCGGAGTGAGCGCGTCCGCGCGCATGTTGCGGCATTGGGTAGCAACGGAAGCCCGAACACTTCCAAACCGCCGAAGCAATGCATGGTTGCTGTCTGAGCGACTTCGGGGGGCGTGCAGCGGACTGGGTTGTAGGCCACGATCGAGGACCACACGCGCACCTGAAGAAGGACCGCTCTCCCGCGAGGCGCTGAAGCTTCGCAGCCTCAGTGCCCTCGAGCGGAGCCACATGAATACCCTATCGAGCGATCACAGCGCGCCGACCCCAATGCGTTTCAGGTCGGCGCGCTGCGCCAAATTGGCTACTGACTATGGTGCGATGGTGAAGCCTGCCATCAGTGCCATGCGCGCGAGGTTGGAGAATCCCATCCGCGCATAGGTCAACGGGTGCGCCTTGGCGGGATCTTGCTCCGCTTCGCTCACAAGCCACCCTTCGTAGCCGGCATCGTGCAGTATGGAGAGCACGGTTGGGAAGTCGACAAAACCATCTCCCGGCACGGTGAACACGCCATCGAGCACAGCTTGCATGAAGCTGTTGTCGGTCGAACGCGCTTTCTCGACCAGGTCCCCGCGCACATCCTTGCAGTGCACATGCACGACACGCGCGACGTGCCGCTTCAGCATGGCGATCGGGTCGCCGCCGGAGAACACGCAATGGCCGGTATCATAGAGCAGCCCCACGGCCGGCCCGGTCACCGCCATCAGGCGATCGACCTCGGCATCGCTTTCGACGATCGTTCCCATGTGGTGATGGAAGGCCATACGGACGCCGAAATCGGCCATACGCTCGGCCAACGCCGTGATCCGTTTGCCGTAGCCGGCCCATTCGTTGTCCTTCAGCCTGGGCCGCCGAGAGATCGGCGCGAACAAATCACCCTCGGAACGGCCGGATGTATCCGCATAGACGACATGCCGGCAGCCGAGATCGCGTAGCAACGTCATGTGCGGCAGGATCGCGTCCCACTCTGCGTCGATGTCGCGCTCGTGGATGCGGCCATCGTACCATCCCGAAACGAAAACCAGCCCGAAGCTCTTGAGCAACGGCCCGAGCTCCTTGGACGTCTTCGGAAACTTGCCGCCCATCTCGGTGCCGGAAAACCCAGCTAGCCGCGTTTCGGACAGACAAGTCTCCAGCGGAGTATCGCCGCCCAGCGAGGGCAGATCATCGTTCGTCCAGCCGATGGGGTTGATGCCAATGCGAACCGACATGTTTGTCACCGAGTGCTCGTGTTGATGTTCATGAGACAGTGGGCAAGTCTTGCGATGCAGTGCCGCCGCTGTTCATCTCGCGTTTCTGTCCTGCGGACGCCTCTCGCATTTCTCCGGCTTCTGCAATCCGGGCTCCTGGCCCGTGGATGACGGCAAGCAGGGCGCGCCGATCAAGAAGGACGGCACACGTTCTCCTCCATCACCCCACACGGCCGCTCGGAAAGACGTCGCCCCTTTCACTGCCGAATTCGTGCCAGAATCCGCTTCTGGAACGTTCCAATATGAGCAACAGAATACCACTTGCCCCCCGACGTCAATGGCGATCGCGCTCCGTGTGCGAAAATGTCCAACCCAACCGACATCTGAAAGGGCCGATCAGAGGCGCAGTTCCCGAGTGCAGCACCGGGTCGTATGGTATGCAACTTCCGCCCTGGTTTCAGTTGTTTTGGGGTACCAATTTGTGACCGCCCTCATCTCTCCGCTTGACGTGCTGAGCGTGGACAGAACGTCGCCGGTCCAGCTTCACCGTCAGCTCTATGACGCCCTGCGGCAGTACATCCTGCAGGGCAGGTTGCCACCCAACGGCCGCCTGCCTTCGACCCGTGCTCTGGCGGATCAGCTGCAGATCAGCCGCAACACGGTCATCGCTGCCTACGATCAGCTCCTCGCCGAGGGCTATATCGAGACACAGGCCGGCTTGGGGACGCACGTCGCCGCGCGCCTGCAACCGCCTGGCGGCCCTGCTTCGCATCCAAGACTGCATTCAGCGTTGAAGCTTTCCAGGCGCGGCAGCGTCATTGCGAACCAATCCCAGCCGCGGCGGCCGCCAAACACGACGAACCTGCAACCGGCATTCCCCGACATCGAATATTTTCCCTTCAAGCTTTGGTCGCGCCTGATCGTGCGCAATGCACGCAAGCGCGACGACGATTTGCTCGGCTACGAATCGTTCGCCGGCCACATCAGACTGCGGCGTGCGCTCGCCAGCTATCTCGGCGTCGCACGCGGGATCGGGTGCCGACCGGAGCAGATCATCATCGTCACCGGCGCTCAGGCCGCCCTCGACCTGCTGTCCCGAGTCCTGATCGACGAAAACGATCCCGTGTGGATCGAAGAGCCCGGCTATATGGGGGCTCACAACGCATTTCTGGGCGCCAGCGCCAAGATCGCCCCTCTCAGGGTCAGCCGGCGCGGCTGGCGGCTTACCGACCCCGCGCTGCCCTCCCCTCGCCTCATCTACGTGACCCCGTCCTGCCAATGGCCGTTCGGCACGGTCATGCGCATGGAGCAACGTCAGCAGCTTCTCGCGATTGCCGAGGCGCATGGGGCCTGGATCGTCGAAGACGATTACGACGGCGAGTATCGGTTCACCGGTCGACCCATTCCCGCCTTGCGTGGCCTGGACGTTGCCGATCGCGTCATCTACATCGGCACGTTCGGCAAAACGCTCCTCGCCTCACTCCGGCTCGGTTTCATGGTCGTCCCTGTCGATCTGGCCGAAGCCATGAGCCGGGCCGTCAGCGTCACTGGTCAGTTCGCACCGTTGTTGCTGCAGGCAACCGTCGCAGACTTCATGGAGCAAGGATACTTCGCTGCGCACCTCAGACGGACGCGTCGTCTGTACGCGCGCCGGCAGAAGGATCTCGTGAAGCTGTGTCGGCGTCATCTGTCGGAATGGTTGTCGGTCGTCGAAAACGATTCTGGCATGCAGATATTCGCCCAATTCGTCACACCGCTCGACGACAGGAAGATCGCTCGAGCCGCCTTGAACCGCGGCCTCGACGTTCAGCCGATCTCAATCAACTATCATCACGTCGAACCGGAGCATGGCCTTCTCCTGGGATACGCCGCCCTGAACGAACGCCAGGCGCGCAGCGCTATCCTCACGCTGAAGGCGGTGTTCGAAGATATCGGCTCCCCAGAGGATCGCGGTTAGGCGGCTACGTGGTTCCCTCGAATTGCGCCGTAGTGGACCTTTGTGAGGCCCCACGGCCTGTTATTGTTCAGGCGCTGGATTGGTATGACGGCCGCGGGGCGCAACGCCCAAGGCACTCCGCGGTGGAGATTTGTGTCCCGGCTGGCAGCCCCAGCGGCGCCGATGAATCGCGCGCGTTGCCGCCAATCGGGAAGAAGAAGCATCTGTTGCGGACTCAAGATTTCAAGAAGGAGACACGATAGTGCAGCTACGCACCGGGTTGGTAGGAGCCGGTCTGGTCGGCCAGGCCGAACACGCCTTCTACCTTTGGGAAGAACAGGATCGGTTCGCCTTCGTGGCGCTGGCCGACGCCTCGCCGACCGTGCGTGACGCGGTCGGCAAGCGCTACGGCCTTGAAAAGGTCGCCCCGGACCTCGCGGGCATCCTCTCCGCCAAGCTCGACGCGGTGGTGATCGCCGCGCCCGATCCGTTCCACGGCGAGCTTGCCGTCGCCGCGCTCGAGGCAGGGCTGCACGTGATGTGCGAAAAGCCGCTGGCGTTGACCGTCGCCGAATGCAATCGGATTGCCGCGGCGCAAGAGCGCTCCGGCCGCGTGGTCGAAGTCGCCTACATGAAGCGCTTCGACCCGTCAGTCAGGCGGGCGCTCGACTTCCTGCCTGCGAAGATCGAAGACGTGAAGCTGATCTCGGTCGAGGTCAACGATCCCGACCAGGGGCCGTTCGTCGGCCACCTGCCGATGATGGTCGCCGACGATGTCCCGGACGCCCTGCGCGCCGACTTCAAGCGCAAGAACACCGAACAGCTTCGCGAATCCGGACGGCGAGAACTGAGCGACGTCGAGGCGCGCGCGCTCTCCGGCGGCTTCCTCTCCTCGCTGGTCCATGACGTCGGCGTCGTCCACGGCATGTTGAGCCATATGGGTGCTGAATTGCCGGCCGAAGCCGCCCACGGCGCCATCTTCGACGAAGGCCGCGGCGTCCAGCTCGCCTTCACGCTTCCCGGCGGTGGCCGCGTGAGCATGACGCACGTCAACCTGCCGGGCGTTCCAGACTACACGGAGAGGGTGACGGTCTACTGCACGGATCGCATCATCGAACTGACCTTCCCGTCGCCGTATCTCCGCCACTTCCTGACCCGGCTCACCGTGCGCCGCAAAGGCAGTGCGGCCCCCTACGAGCTCGAGACGAGCGAATACCGCGTCAGCTACGAGGAAGCGTTCCGCGAAGAGCTGCGCGCTTTCCACGCAGCCGCAACGCAGCAATCGCCCGTGCAATCGACGATCGCTGAAGCTCGTCGCGACGTCGAGCTTCTCACTTCAGCATTCCGAAAGGCAGCAGCAAAATGAAGATCGGTGTGTATTCCGACTCACTCCCCAAGCTGAACCGGAGGCAGCTTTTCCAGTGGTGTGCCGAGCGCGGCGTCAGCAACATCGAACTGGGTGTCGGCGCCTGGGGCCCATGGCCGCGGCCACACCTCGACATCGCCACCGTCGGCACCAAGGCCGAGCGCGACAAGCTCGCCGGTGAACTGCGCGAGTTCGGCATCCGCCTGGCGGCGGTGAACGCTGCCGGCAACCTGCTCCATCCCGATCCCGCCAAGCGCAAGGACGCGCAGGCGCGCTTCGACGCCGCGGTCGATCTGGCCGTAGCGCTGGGCGTCAAGCGTGTCATCACCATGAGCGGCTGCCCGGCCGGCCCTGGCGGCGGCGGCCTCGGCGTCTTCCCGTGCTGGGCGACGTCCGCCGACGACGAACGCATCTTCGACTGGCAGATGAAGAACGAAGTCGGCCCGTTCTGGAAGGAAACCAGCCAGAAGCTGGCCAAGATCGCCCCCGAGGTGATGGTCTGCCTGGAGCTGCATCCCGGCGTCACCGTCTTCACCGCGGCCAGCTTCGCCGAACTGGTGCCCTATGTCGGCCGCAACGTCGGCCTCAACATGGACCCCAGCCATTTCTGGTGGCAGGGCATCGATCCCATCACCGTGATCGAGGAGTTCGGCGACCGCATCGGCTATTCGCACGGCAAGGACACGCTGCTCTATCCCGATCGCATCCGCCGGCAGGGCGTGCTGCATCACGCGCCGCCGTCCGACCCGTCGAAGGCGCCGTGGCACTTCGCCTCCTGCGGCGAAGGCCGCGATGCCGCCGCCTGGGCGACGCTCATCAAGGCGCTGCAGGCCGTCGGCTACGATGACGTGATTTCGATCGAGCACGAAGATCCGCGTTATGACGGCGAGGAAGGCACGGCCCGTTCGTTGGCTGGCCTGCAGCGGGCGCTCGCATTGTGATCGGCGCCGAATTCGCCTGACCGAAATGCGCAGGGCCGCCGGACGATCGTCCAGCGGCCCTGGAACCCCCATCCCCGTGCCAAACGCCCCGCGCCCGCAGTCCCGCGAGCCGCCCTTCAAGCGGGCACTCTCTGCAAACTATTGTTTCGACTCTGGAAATTGGTGCCCCTGACCCGGGTCGAACGGGTACGCCCTTTCGGGCAACAGATTTTGAGTCTGTCGCGTCTGCCAGTTCCGCCACAGGGGCCCGCGCCCGGATATACGGAACGACCGGGTGGCGGTCAAACGCCATGTCGCCGGACCGCCTGGCCATGTTTTCACCGTTTTCCGGGTGCTCCTGCTTGCCGGTTTCCTCGCGGTCCGCTATTTCACCTGGACAGCCATGTACGCGTCCCTCCTCCGCCGCCCCGACCTCACCGCAGCCTTCGTTTTCCTGCTGGCGCTGGCGACTATCGTCGGCGCATGGGGCTTCCAGGTCATCGGTGGCTACATCCCCTGCGAGCTCTGCTACCAGGAGCGGGTGCCCTATTATGTCGGCATACCGCTGGCGCTGATCGCCTTCGGCTCGGCCTGGTTCGGCGGTCCGGCCTGGCTGACGCGCGGGGCACTGCTGCTCGCCGGGCTGGTCTTCGCCTGGGGCACCTATCTTGCCGTCTATCACACCGGCGCCGAGTACGGCTGGTGGCCCGGCCCCACCGAATGCAGCAGCGGCGGCCCCACCACCGCGACCACCGGCGACCTCCTCGACCAGATTTCGAAGATCCAGGTCGTCTCGTGCACCCAGGTGACCTGGCGCATGTTCGGCCTGTCCTTCGCCGGGTGGAATTCGGTCGTCTCGTTCGTGCTGGCGGCAGCCGGCCTCTACGGCGCGTTCTTCGCCCGGGTCGAGGCCGCCGCCAAATAGGCGGGCCACCGGCTGAACCTTCCGAATTGACTATGGCCCTGGCGGGCCGGAGGCGTCTTGGCGGGCCGGGTCGCCGCCATAGCGTTCCGTCCTGATCGACGGGAACGGCACGTTCATGTCGAGCAGCAGGCGCGTGGCCGAATCGACGAAGGGAGTCGAGCCGCAGACATAGCTGTGGGCCGGCATGGCGGCGAAGCCGGCCAGTGCCTCGGCCACCAGTTCGGCGCTGACGCGCCCCATGCGGAACGGTCGCTCCACCGGGTCTTCGCGAGTCAGCGTCACGAACAGGCGGAAATTCGTCTCGCTCTCCGCCCGCCGGAGCAGTTCGTCGGCATCGATCAGCTCCTCGCGCGCCCGCGCCGAATAGATCAGCGCCGCCGGCACCTCCGGCGCGACGCCGGCGCGATGGCGCAGCATGGAGAGAAGCGGCACCACGCCCGAGCCGCCGCCGACCAGGAGCAGCGGCCCGCCATCCGTGCGCTCCCAGGTGAAATGGCCGCCGATGGGCCCACGCAGTTCGACCGCGTCGCCGGGAGCCACGATCTCGTGGAAGAAGGGCGAGACCTCGCCATCGTCGAGGCGTTCGACGATCAACTCAAGCTCGGCGTCTCCCGGCGCCGAGCCGATCGAATAGCTGCGCTCGGCCTGGTAGCCGTCGGGCGCCGTCAACCGCACGTCGACATGCTGCCCGGCACGGAACCCGCGCCAGCCGGGAACCTGCAAGAGGAAGCTCTTGACGCGCGGGGTCAGCGGCCGGATCGCCACCACCGTCGCCTCCTGCCAGGCGAGGTGTCGTCCCGGCATGACTGCCTGATTCATGGAAAGCCCGTCAGTCGCCCGTGAAGCGCTGCTCGCGCCAAGGATCACCGTATATATGATAGCCGCGCAGCTCCCAGAACCCCGCTTCGTCCTTTTCGGTGAATTGCAGCGCATTCAGCCACTTGGCCGACTTCCAGAAATAGAGGTGCGGCACCAGCAGCCGCGCCGGGCCGCCGTGATCGGAGGTGATCGGGTAGCCGGCATAGCTCAACGCCACCATCGCCTTGCCGTCGACAAGATCCTTGACCGGCACGTTGGTGGTGTAGCCGTCGTGGGAATGGGCCAGCACATAGTCGGTCGGCGGGGTTTCGAGGCCGGCGGCGGCAAGGATGTCGTCGAACATCACACCCCGCCATTCAGTGTCGAACTTCGACCACTTGGTGACGCAGTGGATGTCGCGTTTGAGGTCAGTCATCGGCAAGGCCTGGAATTCCTCGAAGCTCCAGCGCTTCACCGGCTTCGGGCCGACCTTGACGGTGAAGGTCCACGCCTCCGGCTTGACGATCGGCGTCGGCCCGGCGGAGAGCACCGGGAAGCCCTTTTCCAGATACTGGCCCGGCGGCAGGCGCTTGGCCTCGTCCTCGCTCGGGCGGTGCCCGAAAAACCCTCGCGTCACCATGTGTTGCCCCTTCCATCCCTGGCTCGCGGCCGAAGCCCCATAACTGGCGCCAGCGGCCGTGCCGTCAAGCCGCATGCGCCCGGCCGCCCACCTGTGTCCCGGGCGCAACGCGGCGCGAAGTGCTGCGCTGCCGAACCGGGACCGACACACATAGGCCCCGGATCTGCCGCGCAGCGTTAGCACGCTGCACCGCGTCCGGGGAACGACCGGCCTGAGCGCCCTGCCCTATGGCCGGTTGCGCATCAGGATGGTGCGGCGGGACCAGCCACGCAACTGCTCCTCGCGCAGGAAGGTGAACAGCCCCGAAAGCATCACGAGCGCCATGCCGACGACGGCGATGCCGTCGGGAAACTCGCTGAAGAACACGGCGCCGACGAGGATTGCCCAGATGATCTGGCTGTACTGGGTTGGCGCAACCCGGTTGGTCGGCGTCAGCCGGATCGCCGCCAACATCACGATCTGCCCGAAGCCCCCGACGATGCCGGCCAGAATGATCAGCGCTACGTCCAGATGGGTCGGTACCCGGAACTGGTGGATCATCAGAATGCCGTTCACCACCAGCGCAGTCAGATAGAGAACGGCCAGGAGACTGATGCGCTTTTCGGTCGGCCCAAGCTTGCGCAACGTGATCATGGAGATGGATGCGAAGATCGCGGCCGCCACCGCCGACAGGTGACCGAGTTGGAGTTGGTGGAAGCCCGGCCGCACCACCAGCAGCACGCCCACGAAGCCGGTCGCCACCGCCAGCCACCGGCGCCAGCCGATCTTCTCGCCGAGCACCGGGATCGACAGCATGGTGGCGAACAGCGGCATCAGGAAGAGGACCGAATAGGCTTCGGCAAAGGGGATGGTGGTGAAGGCGTAGACACCGAAGATGCCGGCTGTCACGCCGCTGAAGGCGCGCAGGAAGACGAGACGCGGGCGGTTGAGACGGAAGGTCTCGCGCCAGCGCTCCGACTTCGACCGGGCGAAACCAAAGGTCGAGAATGAGGCCAGCGTAATGAAGAACGAGATTTCGAAGATCGGCAGTGTGGCGCCAAGCCCCTTGACGCAAGCGTCGGCGCAAGAGAACAGCGCATAGGCGAGAAAGCCGAACAGAACGCCCTTGATCATGGCAGGCTGGATTCCGGCAGGGCTATGGTCACGGCAGGCGGGCCAGGCGCTCCGTCAACAGCGCGTAGTAGCCGTCGGCGTCACCATCGCGCAGGAACAGCGCATTGGCCGGCCGGTCGGTCACCCGCCACCAGTCCGCTACCGTCATGCCCATGGTCAGCTCGCTCGTTGTCTCGATGCTGACATTGATCTCGCGGCCCTCGAACAGCTCCGGCCGGATCAACCAGGCGATGACGCAGGGGTCGTGCAGGGGGGCGCCGATGCTGCCGTATTTGGTGAGGTCGAAACGCTCCGAAAACGACAACAGGCCGGCGACGACCTCACCGGTTCGGTTGCCTATTGCCGCGAAGGCCTGCCGCCGCCTTTCGGTGGTCAGCATCCGATGGGTCAGGTCGAGCGGCGCCACGGTCAGCGGAATGCCGCTGCGGAACACCACGTCGGCCGCCTGCGGATCGACATAGATGTTGAATTCGGCCGTCGGCGTGATGTTGCCGACCTCGAAATAGGCGCCACCCATCATCACGATCTGGCGGAGACGCCTGGCGATCGCCGGCTCCCTGACCAGCGCCATGGCGACATTGGTGAGCGGCCCCAGCGTGCACAGCGTGATCTCGCCCTCGGGCACCGCCATCACGGTGTCGACGATGAAATCGACGCCGTGCTTCTCGGCCAAGGGTATGGTCGGCTCAGGCAGCGCATAACCGTCGAGCCCGGTCAGCCCGTGCACGTGCTCGGCAGTGCGCAGCGGCCGCACCATCGGCCGCACGCAGCCGGCATGGACGGGAACATCCGTGCGGCCGGCAAGCTCGACAATGCGCCGGGCATTCTTCTCGGTCAGCGCCAGCGGCACGTTGCCGGCGACGGCGACGATGCCCAGCACCTCGACATCTTCCGGCGAGGCGAGAGCGAGCAGGATGGCGACGGCGTCATCCTGCCCGGGATCGGTGTCGATGATGATGCGGCGCGCCATTCTGCCCCCGGCGGCTCAGCCGTGACCGCGGATCGTTCGCGGGCGATAGGGCGCTTCCAGCGTCTTCAGTTCGTCGTCATCGAGCTTGATGTCGAGCGCCGCCACCGCGTCGTCGAGGTGGCTCATCTTGCTGGCGCCGATGATCGGCGCGGTGACGCCCGGGCGCGACAGCATCCAGGCCAGCGCCACCTGGGCATTGGGCACGCCGCGCTTCTTTGCCACCACACCCACCGCATCGATGATCGCCCGGTCGGCCTCGCCGCGGTCGTAGAGCCCTTTGCTGTAGGTGTCGGTCTTGGCGCGCACCGTGGCGTCCATGTCCGCATTCGACCGGGTCAACAGGCCGCGCCCAAGCGGGCTCCACGGGATGAGGCCGACGCCCTCCTTGCGGCAGAGCGGGATCATCTCGCGCTCCTCCTCGCGGTAGAGCAGGTTGTAGTGGTTCTGCATGGTGACGAAGCGGCTGTAGCCGAGGCGGTCGGAGATCGCCAGCATCTGGGCGAACTGCCAGGCGAACATGGACGAGGCGCCGATATAGAGCGCCTTGCCCGCCTTCACCACGTCGGTGAGCGCCTCCAGCGTCTCCTCCATCGGCGTCTGCGGGTCGAAGCGATGGATCTGGTAGAGGTCGACATAGTCCATGCCGAGGCGGGTGAGCGAGGCGTCGATCGCCGCCATGATGTGCTTGCGCGACAGCCCCTTCTGGTTGGGACTGTCGCCCATGGCGCCGTAGACCTTGGTGGCCAGCACGTAGCTGTCGCGCGCCGGGCCGAAATCCTTGAGCGCCCGGCCGGTGATCTCCTCGCTGACGCCGTTGGAATAGACGTCGGCGGTGTCGAAGAAGGTGAAGCCGAGGTCGAAGGCCCGTTTGACGAACGGCCGCGCCTCCTCGTCCTCCAGCGCCCATTCGCGACCGCTTTTTGCGCCATAGGTCATCATGCCCAGGCAGATGCGCGAGACGGTGACGCCGGTCGAGCCGAGCCTTGTGTATTCCATCGTCTGTATCCCGTTGACGCTGGCAGCGCCGTGCGGCCATCGGCGACAGATGCGCACGCCCGGCAGCAGAACGGCAGCCCAAGAAGGGTTGGTCGGAAACAGACGCAGTAGACGACAAGGCGCCGCCCGTGGCAATGCCCCGGACGGCGCCTTTTATAGGCCGATGGGAACGGCGCGAGGCTAGCTCGCCAGCGCCGCCTGATCGTTGGCGCCGGCAGGCGCGTTGACCGCGACCTTGTCGGCCGGCTTGGCCCTCAGCGACGCCACGCGCTCGGGCACGCTCGGCACCTGCTGCAGGCGCTCGAACATCATCTTGCCGCTCCACGGTCGTCGAGCGGAAGAACGGATAGCGGGCGTTGACCCGGTCGCGTTCGACGAAATAGTCGAGCGACACCAGCCCGAGCGGCTTGATCAGCGTCGGGTAGAAGCGCGGCTCGCAGATCACCTTGGCATTGAACACCCGCCGGTAGAAAGCGTAGTGCTCGCTGCGCAGGGTCGCCAGGATGGTGTCGGCCTGGAAATACTCGCCGGCCATCCAGCCGATGCGCGCCGCCATGTAGGGCAGGTGTGGATACTCACGCGAGACGTTCCTGTCGACGGTCAGGCGTGTCGGGTCGATCACCACCTGGCCGGCGTCGAGCAGCGGCTGCACCTCCTCGCGGAAGGACCACATCGCCGGCAGATCGGGGAATTCCGACGTGGCCACGCTGATGCGCTTCGATGCCACGATGCGCCCGTCCAGATAGACGCCGATCAGCCAGGTGTTGCCCAGCTCGTCGAAATGGTCGGTGAACTTCTCTTCGGGATTGGGGAGGATGGCCCCCTCGTCCAGGTAGCACTGATACCGGAACCGGAAAAGCTCTTCGCGTTCTTCCTCGGTTTCCGCCCGGCGGTATTCGACTTTCTCCAATAACTCCAGTCCACGGTCGACAAAACTGCCGCCGGGACTGGCTAACGCCAACGCACCCATAACTGCCTCCAGTGAGTGGCGGAGTCCGCACCCGCCACACCGGAGAATTTAGTAAAGCATTAATCAAAGTGAAAGGATTAACGTTAAGAAAGCCTCAAAATTGGCCATTCAATTAGCGTTAAGGTTAACGCCTGGCGCGACAACGTGCCGCCGTGGACGAAAACTAGGCAGAATTCTCGGTGATGACTTGGTCCGGCGGCTCGGAGACCCCCCCAAATGAGGGGGTAGTCAGCCGACCTTGTGGATCAGGGCCGTTCGTGACTTGGCCGCAGCCGGTCCTTCGAGCGGGGCGACATTGGTCGCCTGCAGCATGTCGTAGATCTGCCGCTCGGGGATGGGGACGCTGAACAGGAAGCCCTGCACCTCGTTGATGCACTCCTCGGCGGCGACGATGGCGAGCTGTTCCTCTGTCTCGACGCCTTCCACCGTCACCGTCAGGCCGAGTTCGGCGGAAAGCCGCGCCACGCCGCGCAGCAGGATCAGCGCCCGAGTGCCGACTTCCAGGTCTTCCAGGAACAGGCGGTCGATCTTCACCTTGTTGAGGGGCAGCCCGTGCAGGTAGCTGAGGCTCGAATAGCCAGTGCCGAAATCGTCGAGCGAGAGGCGCACGCCGAGCTCGCGCAGCTGGCGCAGGATCAGCCGCGTGGCGCGGGTGTCCTGGAACAGCACGGATTCGGTGATCTCGATCTCGAGGCGGTTGGGATCGAGCCCGGTGGCGGCGAGCACCTCGCGGACCGTGCCGGTCACGTCACCGCGGCGGAACTGATTGGCCGACAGGTTGACGGCGACGCGCACCTCGCCCGGCCACGTCGCACAGGTCTTGCACGCCTGGTGCAGCACCCAGTTGCCGATCTCGACGATCAGCCCCATCTCCTCGGCCACCGGGATGAATTCGGCCGGCGAGATCATGCCGCGCAGCGGGTGCTGCCAGCGCAGCAGCGCCTCGCAGGTGGTGATCTTCATCTTCTTCAGGTCGAAGAGCGGCTGGTAGTAGATCTCGAAGGAGCCGTTGGCGAGCGCGGCGCGCAGGTCGAGTTCGAGGCCGCGCCGCTCTTGTGCGCGCACGTCCATTCCCGGCTCGAAGAAGCGCCAGGTGCCGCGCTGCTCCGCCTTTGACCAGTACAGCGCCATGTCGGCGTTCTTGAGCAGGTGGTCGGCGCCGGTGGCGTCGCGCGGCGCCAGTGCGATGCCGATGCTGGCGCCGATGACCACCTGATGGCCGTCGATCTCGTAGGTCTCCGACAGCGCCGCAACGATGCGGCGCGCCAGGGTGGCGGCCTCTTCCGGCCCGGAGATCGGGGTCTGCACGACGACGAACTCGTCGCCGCCGAAGCGGGCGACCACATCGCTGTCGCGAACCAGGCGCTTCAGGCGGTCGGCGACCGCCCTGAGCAGCAGGTCGCCGCGCGGATGGCCGAGCGTGTCATTGACCTGCTTGAACTGGTCGAGGTCGACAAAGAGGATGGCCGACGGCGTCGCATTGGCGGCCGCCAGCGTCGCCTCCATGCGCTCGCGCAGGTGCATGCGGTTGGGCAGGCCGGTGAGGGAATCGTAGCGGGCGAGGTGGCGGATGCGCGCTTCCGCCTCGCGGCGTTCGGTGATGTCCTCGACCAGGGCGACCGAGCCGCCCTTCTCCATCGGCTGGAAGGTGAGGCTCAGCGTCCGCCCGTCCTGCTTCTGGATCGTGAAGCTGGTCTTGTTGGCACCGCCCAGGCGCTGCTCGAGATCGTTGGCGAAGCGATCGCTCTCCGAGCGCAGGATGGTGCCGGCGGCGACGCAATCGCGCACCAGGTCGCGCGCGGTCTCGCCCTTGCGATCCAGCGCCGGAAGATCGAACAGATCAATCAGCCGGTTGTTGACCACGGCGACGCGGTGGTCCGCGTCGAACATGCACAGGCCCGACGGCATGTTGTTGAGCGCGGTGTCGAAGCGCCCGGCGAGGAGCGCCAGATCGCGGCCGGTGATGACCGCATCGAGCAGCGTGTTGCGCAGCCGGTCCGAAATGAAGCGCAGCGCCACGAAGAACGGCACCAGGAAGAGCGCAAAGGCGACGTAGTAGAAGCCGCCGACAAAGACCAGCGCTGCGATCAGCGGCACACCTTCGCCGATGAGCTGGACCGTCACCAGCCAACTGCTGGCGAAGTTGCGGCCCGGCGTGCCGACCATGTAGCCCATGACCACGACGAAGCTGAGCAGCCGACTGTACGGGTCGTCGGTGAGAAGGAAGGTGGCGAAGGCCCAGCCGCCGAGAAGCGTAGCGAAGACCGCCGCGCCGATGGTGTAGCGGTGTTCCCAGCGGCGCACCGGCTGGACGGTGGTCAGGCGCGGCCGCGCCCGCCAGTAGCCGCGCATGTCGATCGCGCGGATCGTGGTGACCAGCATGAAGGCGACCGAGAAGAAATCGAGAAACGGCTCGCTGGTCTTCCACGCCGTCAGCACGGCGGCCAGCGACACCACCACGGAGCCGATGAACAGGGATTTGGCGTCCGAATAGAGCGCGTCGACCAGCGGGATATAGATCTCCGCCGGTAGGTCATTCCGCTCACGCGCGGTGGTTTGCCTGGCGGCTGAAAACATGCTGGGCCTTGGCCTGACACTACAGTGACCGGCCAATCCTCGCTGATTTCTCTAAAAAAACCCTTCAAGCAATGACGACGAACGCGCGGAAAACGGAAATAATCTCAACAGAATTCCGGATAGATAAGCTCCGGAATTCACGCCATAGTTGAAATACAGCCGTGGCGAGCATGCCTGCTGCACTCTCCCGGCCCTGATGGCGGCACGCACCCATCGTCTCGGCCGGCCATTCGGGGGCACGTGGCGAAGATTCGATTAACCCCCCGGATGGGCTGCCGCCGGCAGCGCCGCCCGGTAGTGGGCAGCGGGCAATTCCAGTATCATCGCGCGGAACCCCCATCGCGATTGCACCCCCATGACAGACATTCCGCTCAGCGGTCCGTGGACCCTCCATGATGCCGACGGCGTCGCGGTTGCGCCCTGCCCGATCCCCGGCGACATCCATTCGGCGCTGATCGCCGCCGGGCGCATTCCCGACCCGATGATCGGCACCAGCGAAGCGCACGTGCAGTGGGTGCACGAAGCCGAATGGGAGATCCGCCGCAGCTTCGACGTCCCCGCCGATGCGCTTGCCGGCAAGTGGCCGGTGCTCGACCTCGAATTCGTCGACACCGTCGCCGAGGTGGTCGTCAACGGCCGGGCGGTCGCCCACCTCGAATCGAGCTTCATCCGCCATCGCATCGACCTCTCCGGCGTGGTGCGCCCGGGCGAGAACGAGATCGCCATCCGCTTCAAGTCTGCGACGAAAGAAGCATCGGCGCTGGCGGCACGGCAGCCCTTCCCCATCCCGCGCACCAAGAACAACCGGGTCGACGCCCTCAACATGCTGCGCAAGGCGCAGTGCCATGGCGGCTGGGACTGGGGGCCCTGCCTGATGGTGCTCGGCATCTATGCCGAGCCGACGTTGCGCTTGCTTGACGGGGCGCGCATCGAGCACGCCGTCATCCGCCAGGACCACCACGCCGACGGCAGCGTGACGGTGACCGCCCATGTCGAGCTGGTGGCGCTGACGGATGGCGCGGTGCCCGTCGTCTTCACCTTCGACGACAGGGAAGTCGAGGGCGAGGCCATGGTGACGCGCGAGCGCGGCGGCAGCATCGATCTCAGCCTGACCATCGCCAAGCCGCTTCTGTGGTGGCCGGCGGGCTATGGCGACCAGCCGCTTTACGAGGCCGTCGTCGAGATTCCGGGCGACCGCACGTCGAGGCGCGTCGGCCTGCGCAAGCTTCGCCTCATCAACCAGCCGGACGAAGCCGGCACCTCGATGACCTTCGAGGTGAACGGCGTGGCGATCTTCGCCAAGGGCGCCAACTGGATCCCCGCCGACGCGCTGCCCAGCCCGCATCACCCGCGAGCGCATGGCGCGCCTGCTCGGCGAGGCGGTCGCCGCCAACATGAACATGATCCGGGTGTGGGGCGGCGGCTTCTACGAGTTCGACGCCTTCTACGAACTCTGCGACCAGCTCGGCCTCATGGTCTGGCAGGACATGATGTTCGCCTGCTCGCAATATCCTTCGACGCCTGAGTTCCTCTCCCAGGTCGACGCCGAGGTGCGCTATCAGGTGAAGCGGCTCGCCTCCCACGCCTCGATCGCCATCTGGTGCGGCGACAACGAGGTGATCGGCTCGCTCAACTGGTACGAGCTGTCGAAGAAGAACCGTGACCGTTACCTGGTCAATTACGACCGGCTCAACCGCGTCATCGAACAGGCGGTGATCGACAGCGACCCGAGCCGCACCTTCTGGCCGTCCTCGCCCTGCTCCGGCAAGCTCGATTATGGCGACGCCTGGCACGACGACTCCTCGGGCGACATGCACTTCTGGTCGGTCTGGCACGAGAACCGCGACTTCGAGCACTATTACGACGTCAGACCGCGCTTCTGCTCCGAGTTCGGCTTCCAGTCCTTCCCGACCATGCACGACATCCGCGGCTTCGCCGAGGCGAGCGAATGGAACGCCATGTCGCCGGTGATGGAATGGCACCAGCGCGACCCCGCCGGCAACGGCCGCATCGTCGAGACGATGACGCGCTATTTCCGCATGCCGACGAGCTTCGAGAGCTTCGTCTATCTGAGCCAGCTCCAGCAGGCGCTGGCGATCGAGACCGCCGTGCGCTTCTGGCGGAGCCTCAAGCCACACACCATGGGCACCATCTACTGGCAGCTCAACGACGTGTGGCCGTCGGTGTCGTGGTCGAGCCTCGACTACGCCATCGGCTGGAAAAGCCTGCACTATCACGCCCGCCGCTTCTTCGCCCCGCTGGCACTGGCGGCGCGCATGGACGGCGGCCGGCTGAGGATCTCGGGGCTGAACGACAGCCTGGCGCCGGCCGCCATCGACGTGCGCCTCCGCACCATCGACCGCGACGGCAAGATACTGGACGAAAAGACGTTTTCGGCCGAAGTGGCGGCCGACCGCGCCGTCGAGATCGCCGCGGTGGCGATCCCAGCCGGCGGCTTCGCTTCCGTCATCGACGGACGCAAGGCCGGCGCCGCCGACTTCGACCCGCTGATGCGGCTCGTGGTACTGGCCGACAAGCCCAAGCGCCTCGACCTGCCCGACGCCACGGTGACGCTCGCGCCCGGCGCGGCGCCCGGAACCTTCGTGGCTGTCCGCCGATGCGCCGGCCTTCTTCGTTCGGCCGGAGGCGTCCGAATTCGCCGGTGCCTTCGACGATGCCAGCTTCCTGCTGCTGCCGGGCGAGAGGCGCACGCTCGCCTTCCGCTCCTTCGACGGGCGCATGCCGGGCGTCGCCGACATCACCGTCAGCCATCTCGGCGCGACGTATCGGTAGGAGCGTACCGGCGCTCGTGATTGAGCCGCGAGCGTCCGTGATGACTGGGCCCCGGCCTTCGCGAGGACGACGAACCTCGTTCCCCGGACGCAGCGCGGCGTGAAACGGTGCGCTGCAGTTCCGGGGTGCATGCGACGTGTAGGTCCCGCGTCTGCAGCGCACCACGTCGTGCTGCGCCGCGCCCGGGACACGGACCTTCGTTCTCGCGTGCGGTAAGCACCGAGGGATGAACCTTTCAGAGAACGTTCCCCTCACGATGAGGGGTTGGCGGGCGCCCGGCGAATGCCGTGCGGTTACTCCGCGAGAATTGGGGGCGCTCACCGAACGCCCGCCGCGGTGATTTTCTGCTCCGTTTCCCGGCGGGCTCTACGCCCAGCATTTGCGCTGGGTTCAAGCCTTTCGGCGGCCGGTCGTAGTGCCGACGGTCCCGCCGGGATCGCCCCGAGAACCGGACAAGCGAATCCGGCCCGCGGGGGCACCGCACCCCGCTCCACCTAAGGTCGCCACCGGTCGGCGCCCCTCATCGAGCGAGGATGCACGCATCATCTCATGGATTTGGAGAGGGGGAATAAGTTGGCCATCTATCCCCGGCCGGCGGGCGTCCAGCTTCAGCCCGGCGCCGTCTGACGCAGCGCGATGATCGCGACCAGGACGGCGATCAGCGCGATCCAGGTCGCGATGTTGACCATGACGGCGCGGCGCGCGCTCTTCTGCTCGGACCAGGTGCGCGGCTTGATGCCCTTGGCCAGAAAGACGACCTGCGCCGCCAGGTTCACGCAGGCGATATTGGCGACGAGCAGCATGCCGGCGCCGATGGCGAGGTTCATTTCGCCGGCCGCCAACATGATGCCGAGCGTGGCGGCCGGCGGCAGCAGGGCGACGGCGACCATGACGCCGACCAGCGTCGCCGACAGGCCGGTGGTGACCGAGAGCGCCGCCGCGGCACCGGAAGCGAGCGCCAGAGCGATGCCGGCATAATCCACCGAGGTCCGCGCCATCAGCTCGTGGCTGGCGATGTTGGGTGCGATCAGGAAGGCCAGCACGCCGGCGATCACAATGCTCAACACGACACCGAGCACGCCCGACTTGCCGGCCGAGAGCATCAGCGCGCGGTCGCCGATGGCCGCGCCGAAGGCGAAGGCGACGTTGGGCCCGAGCAACGGCGCGATGACCATGGCGCCGATCAGGATGGCGACGCTGTCCTGCTCCAGCCCGACCGAGGCGACCACGGTGGAAAGGAAGACGAGGAGGACGAAGTTGCTGTCCATGCGCACGCCGCCTTCGACCAGGTGATAGAGTTCCTCACGCGAGGCACGCGCCTGCTCCTCCCTCTTCTTGTCCTCGTCCTCCTCCTCCTGGCCACCCGCCTCTTCCTCGGGCTTCTTCTCCTCCTCCGGTTCCGCGCGCGGGATGACCATATCGGCCGGCAGCATGGTGATGCGCCAGTTCTCCGACTCGGCGAGCGCCGCCTGGAGCCGGTCGAGCAGGCCCTGCCGGTCGATCTCGCCGACCACCAGGCGAATCAGCCAGCGGCCGTCATCGAGCGGCGCCTTCTGGACGTCGTCGACGCCTGGTTCCTCGGCGATCGCGAGGATCGACTGGACCCGGTCCTCCGGCGTCGCCACTTCGATCAGCTTGAATGCCATCTGCCCCTTGGGTCGTGTGCGACTTTGGCCGGCAGTGTAGCAATCGCCGGCGACGGGTCCCACCCCGGGGTCGTGCCGGGCCCCAGGCAAGGCTCGCACCCCTCCCCTCAAGCGGGAGGTTCGAGAACATGCCATGCCGCATGAATGCAAAGACGGCGAACAATCCCGCGGGCGCCCGAAGCCTATGGCTCCAGCTCGGTGTCCCAGTAGAGGTAGTCCATCCAGGATTCGTGGAGGTAGTTCGGCGGGAAGTGGCGGCCGTTGTTGTGGAGCTGCGCCACGGTGGGCTGGAAGGGCATCTGCGACGGCCACATGCGCGCTTCGCCGGTGGAGAGCCCGCCCTTCCTCAAGTTGCATGACGAGCAGGCGGCGACGACGTTGTCCCACGTCGTCTGGCCGCCGCGCGATCTTGGGATCAGGTGGTCGAAGGTGAGATCCTCGCGCGTACCGCAATACTGGCAGGCGAAGCGGTCGCGCAGGAACACGTTGAACCGCGTGAACGCCGGGTGGCGCGCCGGCCTGACATAGGTCTTCAGCGACACCACCGAGGGCAGCTTCATCGAGAAGGACGGGCTGTGAACCGCCGTCTCGTATTCCGAGACGATGTTCACGCGGTCGAGGAACACCGCCTTGATGGCATCCTGCCAGGACCACAGCGACAGCGGGTAGTAGCTGAGCGGCCGATAGTCAGCATTGAGGACCAGCGCCGGATTGGACCCCGGCGAGACAGCGATATTCACTGACGCCTTCCCGATTCTATCCGTAATGCCCGGAGGTTAGGCCTTCCGGTGCGGCGCATACTCTATACGGGCTGTGACAGCCATGTGAAGGGGGCGGGCAATGGGGCAGCGACATCGGGCGGCGGCGCCTCGACAAATCCCGTCCTCGTTGCCATATTGGATGGGAAGTGAGGCATTTGGCACCAGGATGGCATCGCAAAGGCATTTTGACCACGGATCGGCGGAAATGGGTGCGGTGGTTGTTGGCGAAATTGCCGGCGCGACGCTTCCCAAGGCGCCGGTGATTCGCGCGACCCCGGCCGCCCTCGCCACGCTGGCGAAGCAGGGCTACACCCTGGCCGAGATTCATGCGCTGGTCGTGCCGAAGCGTACCCTGGCCCGCCGGCAGGCGGCAAACGAGCCGCTGTCGGTCGAGGAAACCGACAAGGCGCTGCGCCTGGAACGGGTGGCGAGCCTCGCGACCCGCGTCTTCGGGAGCGCCGACAAGGCCAACCGGTGGCTGAGGAAACCCAAGCGTCAGCTCAATGGCGCGGCGCCGCTGGCATTTCTGGGCAGCGAAGCGGGCGCGCGGATAGTGGAAGACATGCTGCAGCGCATTGACTTCGGCATGGTGGCCTGAGCGCGTCAGGCCGTGCTCATCTGGCGCATCTCGAATTACGCCGATCTTTCCGGCGAAGGCGGCCGGAGGGCATCGGCCCGCTGGCACACGCTAGGACATCCGATCGTCTACCTCGCCGAACATCCGGCGCTGGCACTCCTGGAGAACCTGGTGGGTTCGGAAGTCGATCCGGACGACCTGCCATCCACCTATCAGCTCCTCGAAGTCGACCTTCCGGACGACATCGCCGTTTCCCCGCTTGGCGAGGACGACCTCTCGCGCACGAACACCGACTGGCGCATGGACGTCACCTTCACGCGCTCCTTGGGCGATCAGTGGCTGGAGGGCGCCGGCACCGCAATCCGCAGGGTCCCGTCGGTGATCCTGCCCAGATCGACAAACTTCCTGGTCAATCCTCTGCACCGCGATGCGCGGCGCCTGCGCATCGTCTCCACATTGCGCGCAACCTATGATCCTCGACTGTTCCGCGGCGCCAGCTGACCGTATTCCCTCCACCCCCTCCACATCCCCGCCTGAATTGCCTAAATAGAATAACTGAGGGAGGAGGCATCCCGAGGAGAAACGCCATGGCGGTTTCGTTCGATTGGCGCGTGCCCCCCGAAGTGGCGCCGCACGCCGAAGACTACGGCTTCGACCTCGAAGCCGCGCTGAAGGCCGTGGTCGGCATTCGCTGCGTCGTCCCCGGCGACGCCTTCACCGCCGATACGCTGGGCACCGAGCGCAGCGGCAACGGCGTCATCATCCGCGATGACGGCGTCATCCTCACCATCGGCTACCTGGTGACCGAGGCGAGCGAGATCTGGCTGACGCTCGACGACGGGCGCACCGTCGCCGGCACCCCGATCGGCTACGACCAGGAGACCGGCTTCGGCCTGGTCCAGGCGCTGGGCCGCCTCGCCATGCCGGCGCTGAGCCTGGGCGATTCGAACGATGCGGCGCCGGGCGCGGCGGTGGTCGCCGCCGGCGCCGGCGGCGCCATCCATTCGCTCGCCGCCAAGGTGGTCGCCCGCCAGGAATTCGCCGGCTACTGGGAATACCTGCTCGACGAGGCGGTCTTCACCGCGCCGGCCCACCCCTATTGGGGCGGCACCGGCCTGATCGGCGGCGACGGGCGGCTCATCGGCATCGGCTCGCTGCAGCTCGAACAGGCCACCGACGAGGGCGAGGGCGTGCCGCTCAACATGTATGTGCCGACCAACCTGCTTAAGCCGATCTTCGACGACATGATGACCATGGGCCAGCCCAACCGGCCGCCGCGGCCATGGCTCGGCCTCTATGCCACCGAGGTCGACGACCGCGTGGTGATCGCCGGCGTCTCGGGCAAGGGCCCCGCCGGCCGGGCGCTGCGCGAGGGCGACATCGTGCTCTCCGTCGGCGGCATGCGCATCACCGGGCTGGCCGGCCTGTTCCGCAAGATCTGGTCGCTCGGCCATGCCGGCGTGCAGGTGCCGCTGACCGTCCACCGCGACGGCCGCCCGCTCGACATCACCGTGACCTCGGCCGACCGCAACCGCTTCCTCAAGGGGCCGAGCCTGCACTGAGGGGCGCACTGGTCCGGACCGGCATCAGCGGACGCCACCACACTCTCCCCCTCGCCCTGAAAGGGAGAGGGCGGTTCGCCTTGACGAGGCGAAGCCGAGATTAGGCGAACCGGGTGAGGGTGACACCGATGCGGGAAGGCACGGAGCCGGTGGCGCGGGCCGCGCCCGCGCGGTCTGTGCCTTCGCCGGCGCGGCCGGCTCCATCGCCGCTTTGCTGTAACCGCACCGGTGCCCCCCTCTCCCTTCCGGCCTAAGCTTCTCGCTCACTGCGCTCGCTGCGAAGCCAAGGCCGGAAGCCCTCCCCCACCAAGGGGGAGGAGGAGATTGGGGAGGCGCTTGGGGAAATGCCGATCCGGCTTTGCCTATTCGTGCCGGAGCGCCTCGATCGGGTCGAGGCGGGCGGCACGGCGCGCCGGGAAGTAGCCGAAGACGACCCCGACCGCCGCCGAGAACAGGAAGGCGATAGCGACGATCTTCGGGTCGACGACCAGCGGCACGTGCAAGAAGCCGGCCGCCACCGCCGACAGGCCGAAGCCGACGAGGATGCCGACGAGGCCGCCGAACAACGACAGCACCACCGCCTCGACCAGGAACTGCATCAACACCTGGCCGGCCTCGGCGCCGATGGCCAGACGGATGCCGATCTCGCGCGTGCGCTCGGTCACCGAGACCAGCATGATGTTCATGATGCCGATGCCGCCGACCAGCAGGCTGACGCCGGCAACCGCCGCCAGCAGGCCGGTAAGGACGCCGGTGATGCCGGTGAGCACGCTGGCGATCTGGGCCATGTCGAAGACGCTGAAATCGTCGCGCTCGCCGACCGCGATATGGCGCCGCTCGCGCAACAGTTCGTCGATGCCGTTGGTGACGTCGGCGGTCGTGTAGCCGTCAGCGACGGCGACATAGATCAGCGGCACATCGGTATTGCCGATGATCCGGCGCTGGACCGTCTTCAACGGCATGATGACGATGTCGTCCTGGTCGGTGCCGAAGCCGGAAGCCCCCTTGGTCTCGAGCACGCCGATGACCTTGCAGGCGACCTGCTTGAGCCGGATGGTGGCGCCGATCGGATCGCCCTGCCCGAACAGCGCCGTCACCGTCGAGCTGCCGAGGATGCAGGAAGCGACGCCCGCCTGCAGCTCGGCATCGGTGAACTCGCGCCCCTCGACCACCGGCCAGTCGCGCGCATCGAAGAAGCGATTGTCGGTGCCGGTGACGCCCATGGCGTGGTTGAGGTTGCCGTAGACCGCGGTCATCTGGGTGCTGGCCGCCGGCGCCACGACGCGCACGCCCTGCACCTGGGTGGAGATCGCATCGGCGTCGCGCAGGCTGAAGCTCTTCGGCGTCGCGCCGGCCACGTCCGGCCCCGGCCCGCCGCGGGCGGCGCGCACCATCAACAGGTTCGAGCCGAGCTTGGCAACGCTGCTGGTGACCTGCGCCGTGGTGCCCTGCCCGAGCGCCACCATGGCGATGACCGCGGCAACGCCGATGATGATGCCGAGCACGGTGAGGAACGAGCGCAGCGCGTTGCGCATGATCGTCCGCAGCGACAGCTTGAGCGTCTCGATGAACATGTCAGGCGGCCTCCGCCGAGGGCCCGTCATGGGCGATCTCGCCGTCGAGGAAATGAATCACGCGATGGGCATAGGCCGCCATGTCCGGCTCGTGAGTGACCATGGCGATGGTGATGCCGGCGTCGCGGTTGAGCGCGGTGAGCACGTTCATGATGTCGCGGCTGGTCGTCGTGTCGAGGTTGCCGGTCGGCTCGTCGGCAAGGATGACCTGCGGGCTGGTGACGATGGCCCGCGCGATGGCGACGCGCTGCTGCTGGCCGCCGGAAAGTTCGTTGGGGTCGTGGCCGGCGCGGTCGGCAAGGCCGACCCTGGCGAGCGCGGCGAGCGCCAGACGCCGCCGCTCGGCGGCCGCCACGCCGCGATAGATGAGCGGCAATTCGACGTTCTCGATCGCCGAGGTGCGCGCAAGCAGGTTGAAACCCTGGAAGACGAAACCGATGAAATGACGGCGGATGCGTGCCTGATGGCTGGCGTCGAGGTCGCCGACGCTGACGCCGTCGAAGGCGTAGGTGCCCGCTGTCGGCCGGTCGAGGCAGCCGAGGATGTTCATCGCGGTCGACTTGCCCGAGCCGCTGGGGCCCATGATGGCGACGAATTCGCCGCGCGGGATGGCGAAGTCGATGCCCTTGAGCGCGGACACTTGCGCGTCGCCGGTGCCATAGACCTTGGTGACCTGGCGGAACTCGATCAGCGGCGCGTTCATCTTAGGATGCGGTCCGCGACCCGACGATGACCTTGTCCTTGACCGTCAGGTCGCCGGTGACTGCGGTATGCGTGCCGTCGGAGGAGCCGATCTTGACCGGCACGCCGACCGGCGCCCCGTCGCGAAGGACCCAGACCTTGGCACGGCCGTTTGTGCCGTTCGGCGGCTGCGGCCGCCCCGGCCGGCTTGGCATCAGCAGGCCGAGCAAACCCGGCACCGCCGCCGGAGGTGCGTTCGGCCGTCACCGGCGGCGACCAGCGCAGCGCGGCGTTGGGCACCTGGATGGCGTCCTTGACGGTCTCGACGGTGATGTCGGCGGTGGCGGTCATGCCGGGCCTGAGCAGCAGGTCGGAATTGTCGACGGAGAGCACCGCCGTATAGGTGACGACGCCTTCCACCGTCTGCGGCGAAAAGCGCACCTGCTCGATGGTCGCCGGGAAGCTCTTGCCCGGGTACGCCTCGACGGTGAAGCTGGCCTTGTCGCCGCGCTTGACCTGGCCCATGTCGGCCTCGTCGATGCCGACCTCGAGCTGCATGTTCCTGAGGTCCTCGGCGAGCGTGAACAGGGTGGGCGCCGACAGCGACGAGGCGACGATCTGCCCCGGCTCGACATCGCGCGACAGCACCACGCCGTCGATCGGCGAGACGATCTCGGCCTTGGCGAAGTTGGTCTGGGCGATCGACAGGCTGGCCTCGGCGATCTTCTCATTGGCCTTGGCACCGGCCAGCCCCGCCTCGGCGCGGGCACTGTCGGCCTTGGCCGCATCGAGCGTCTGCTGCGAGGACACGTTGCGCGCCACCAGATCGCCGGCGCGCTTCAGCCCGATGTCCGTCTCGGCGACCGTCGCCTGGGCCTGGGCCACGTCCGCCTGGCGCGCGGCAAGGGTCGCCTGGGCGAGCGCCAGATTGGCGCTGAGCGCGTCGGTATCGAGCTTCGCCAGCACCTCGCCCTTCTTCACCGTGTCGTTGTAGTCGGCCAGCACGGAGCGGACCGTGCCGGACAACTCGCTTGAGATGGCGACCTGATTGGTCGGCTGGACCGTGCCGGTAGCGGTAACCGCGACGGTGAGGTCGCCCTGGGTGACCGGCTGCGCCGTATAGGTGACCGACGGCCCGCCGGAGCCCGACGTCAGCCAGATGGCCGACCCCGCCAGCGCCACCACGACGACCACGCCGATGGCCAGCAAACGACGGCGACGGCCGGATTTGCGGCCGCCAGCCAACACCGCACCGATCTCGCTGCCGGGCGAGGAGCCAGCCGTTTCAGACGTTTTTTGCAGCATAGCGCCTTCTACATGGTGGGGAGGCCCTCGGATTGACACGGGTCAATCAAGGTTTCCCTCCGCTGGCCTGGCTAAAATTTCCGTCATCTGCGGCCACGAGCCGCAGGGGGACAGAAGCATGGCCGGGCTGAACCGGGCCTGAACGGCACGTTTGGCTGAACCGCCGTCTCGCTCCGTCTTCCTCCGGCTCGACCGGAGGATCGGCTGCGGCAGACACGGCGGACGTTGTCCCGTAGGAGAGCGATCCTCCGGTCTCGCTTCGCTCGCCGGAGGATGACGATCAATCGATTGGTCTGATTGCCCTCAATCCAGATCGAGCCGCATGTCGACCTGGATGGCGGGATCGGCGTCGCCTTCCTCGGCAACCTCGACGAAGCCGAGCGCGCGGTAGAGGCCAAGCGCCGGCGCGAAGCGACGGACCGTGCTCAGGAACAGGCTGTGGTAGCCGAGCGCCTTGGCACGCTCGATGAGGGCCGTCCACCAGGGCGCGGCCGACACCCTGCCCGCGCGCGGCATCGCTGACGAAGAGCCGGTTGAGCTCGGCTTCGCTTGCCGTTCGCCGCTGCAAGGTGACGGCACCCACCGGCTCGCCGTCGAGCCGGGCCAGCAGGCATTCGCCGCCCGGCGGATTGCAGGTGGTGAGCAGCCGCTCCAGATGCCCCTCGAAATCGTGCGAGGTGAAATAGGCGTCGATGACGGCGGTGAGGTCCGGCATGAATTCGTAGTTCCATGCCCTCAGCGCCCGGGCGAAGGCGCGCACCTCCTCCGCATCCGCCTCGTCGCGGACGCGGATGATCTCGAAGCTCCGCGCGCGCCGTCACGCCGCCGGCGCCAGCACCCGGCGCAGGAAATCGGCGCCGAGAGCCAGCCCCTCCTGGTCGATGCCGTGCTGGAGCTGTGGCCGGATGTGCCACTCGACCGCGAAGCCGGCATCGCCGAGGGCATTTGCGGCGGCCTGGATCGCCACGACCGGGATGACCGGATCGGCGGCGCCATGAACGAGCAGCACCGGCGGCTTGTGGCGGGCCTCCGTCGCCAGGTCCTCCGGCCCGGCCAGCAGGCCGGAATAGCCGATGATGCCGGCGATGCGGGCCGCCCGGCGCGGGCCGACATGGAGCGCCATCATGGTGCCCTGGCTGAAGCCGACCAGCACCAGCCGGTCGTCGGCAAGCCCGTGGGCGGCAAGCTCCGCATCGAGGAAGGCGTCGAGCGCCGGCGCCGCCCCGCGAATGCGCCCACGCAGCAGATGCGGGTCGGTGCGGGCGAGCGGGAACCACTGGCGGCCGACCGGCATTTCGGCGCAGGGCTCCGGCGCATGCGGCGAGACGAAGGCCGTCTCGGGCAGGGCCGGCGCCCACATGCGGCCGATGTCGATGAGGTCGTTGCCGTTGGCGCCGTAGCCGTGAAGGAAGACCACGAGGCTGGTGGCCGGTCCGCCGGAGGCCGGTCGCAGGCGCGGCCCGTCAAGTGTCGTCATGCTTGCTCTGCTTGCTCTGCTTTCCTTGCGGCGAGACTGCCGGATCGCCCCGCCGATGCCAACCGGCGGAGGTCTAGAGAGGGAGCTTACCGGTTCCCTTGCGGGCACTGTAATAGCCCCAGAAGAGGGTGGCCGCGACGCTCCGCCACGGCGACCAGCGCTCAGCCAAGGCGGCGAGGTTTTCGACCGCAACCGGTGACTCCAGCCCGAAGGCATCGGCGACCGCCAGCCTGAGCGCCAGGTCGCCGGCCGGAAAGATGTCCGGGTGGCCGAGGCAGAAGAGCAGGTAGATGTCCGCCGTCCACGGGCCGATGCCCTTGACCGCGGTCAGCGTGGCATGGGCGGCCTCGGCCGGCAGGACGGCCAGCCCATCGAGGTCGAGCCCATCACGGCTGGCGGCGGCGACGGCGCGGAGCGTGCGGATCTTGGGCAAGGACAGGCCGGCCTTGCGGAAGCGCGGCAGCCGCGCGCGGCCGATCGCCTCCGGCGTCATCTCGGGAAAGGCGGCGAGGCAGCGCCGCCAGATGGCGTCGGCGCTCGCCACCGACACCTGCTGGCCGACGACGACGCGGGCGAGCCCGGCAAAGCCCGGCGCCCGCCGCCGCGGCGCCAGCGGACCGGCGGCGCGGATCACCGGCGTCAGCCGCGCGTCGGCCTTGGCAAGCCAGGCGAGGCCTTGGGCGATGTCGTCGGTGGTTTCGATAGTACGCATGGGCTGCCGCGGCTGCTAAATGAGAGGCGATAAGCGATCAAGCCGAATCTGCAGCCCGTGCAACCCGTTTTCCGCTTCGCGCCCTCGCCCACCGGTGCACTGCATCTCGGCCACGCCTTCTCGGCGCTGACCGACTTCGACCGCTGCCGGGAAGCCGGCGGGCGCTTCCTGCTCAGGATCGAGGACACCGACCCGACCCGCTGCCGGCCGCAATACGAAGCGGCGATCCTCGACGACCTCAGCTGGCTGGGGCTCTCGTGGGAGGAGCCGGTGCGCCGCCAGTCCGAGCACCTCGCCGACTATGCGGCGGCGATCGAGCGGCTGAGGGCGATGGGGCTGGTCTATCCGGCCTTCATGAGCCGCGGCGAAGTCGCGGCCGCCACGGCCGGCGCCGAATGGCCGCGCGACCCCGACGGGGCGCCGCTCTATCCGCCCGCCGACCGCGACCGCGATCCGGCGGAAGCGCGGGCGCTGATCGATGCCGGCGCGCCGCACGCGCTCCGCCTCGACATGGACAAGGCCGCCGACAGGGCCGGTCATCTCTCCTGGCAGGAGAGCGGCTTCGCAGCGGAGCAGACGGTGGCAGCCGCGCCCACGCGCCTTCGGCGACGTGCTGCTGGTCGGGCGCGACCGGCCGGCCTCGTACCACATCGCCGTCGTCGTCGACGACGCGCTCCAGGGCGTCACCCATGTGGTGCGCGGACGCGACCTCTACCCGCCACCTCGGTGCACGTGCTGCTGCAGCGGCTGCTCGACCTGCCGACGCCGCGCTATCACCACCACCGGCTGATCACCGACGCGGCGGGACGCAAGTTTTCCAAGTCCGACCGCGACATGGCGCTTGCCACCCTCAGGGCGGCCGGCCGGACGCCCGAGGACATCAGGCGGATGGTCGGGCTTTAGGCGGCCAGGCGGAGGACCGCCTCGACGTCCTTGCGGTCGAGCTCGACGAAGTTGCCCACCGTGTGGGTGTTGCCGTCGGTGCCCTTGTCGGCCATCTCGGCGATGCGGTCGTCGGTGACGCCGAGGCCTTCCAGCGTCGTGGCGAGGCCGAGCGACCGGAAGAACGCCTCCATGCGGGCGATGCCTTCCCGCCCGGTCGCCTCCGGATCGAAGACGTCGAGCTCGACGTTCCACACCCTGACCGCCCATTGGACGAAGCGGTTCACGTCGTGCTTCAGCACGTATTTCATCCACGCCGGGAAGACGACCGCCAGGCCGGCGCCGTGCGCCACGTCGTAGATGCCGGAGAGCTCATGCTCGATCATGTGCGAGCCCCAGTCGCCGACGCGGCCGGTATTGAGCAGGTTGTTGTGGGCGATGGTGCCGGCCCACATGAACTCCGCCCAGGCATCGTAATCCTGACGATTGGCCATGACCTTGGGCGCCGCGGCGATGATCGTCTTCATCGTCGCTTCCAGCAGACGGTCCGTGAAGGCGACGTTCTGCACGTTGGTGAAGTAGCGCTCCATCAGATGCGACAGGATGTCGGTGCCACCGCAGGCAACCTGGAAATCCGGCATGGTGAAGAGCAGTTCGGGATTCATGATCGAGAACTTCGGATAGATGACATCGGTGTCGACGGCGCGCTTCAGCCAGCCGTCCTCGTTGGTGATGACGCTGCTGACGGAGGCCTCCGAACCGGCGGCCGCGAGCGTCAGAACCGTACCGACCGGTAGCGTCGTCTGCGGTTGGCCCTTGCCGACATAGAAGTCCCACACGTCGCCATCGATCACCGCACCCATGCCGATCGCCTTGGCCGAGTCGATGACGCTGCCGCCGCCGACCGCCAGAACCAGGCCGAGCTGGTGCTCCTTGCACAGCCGCACGCCCTCATGGACAAGGGCAAGGCGCGGATTGGGCTTGACGCCGCCAAGTTCCACCCACTCGACGCCCGCCGCCTTGAGCGACGCCGTCACCCGGTCAAGCAGGCCCGAGGTACGGGCGCTGTTCCCGCCGAAATGCAACAGCACCTTGCGGGCATAGACCGCGGCCTCGGCGCCCACCCGGTTTTCGGTTCCGCGTCCAAAGATGATCTTGGTCGGGTTGCGGAAATCAAAGTTTTCCATCGTCTCCTCCGAAGCACCGGGGCCATCCCCACTGTCTCGCGCGGGGGTTCCAGGCCGGCCGTGCCTATCCTGGCCCCTCCCGGCCCGGCTGGGCGAGAGGCCTATCTGCCGCATGCCCGGCGGCCACAATTCGCCGTGCGACCATCGCGCCGCTGCGATTCTCCGGCTGTTGCCGGTAGGCTCGTGCACCAACCGGCTTCAGGGAGATCAATGGGAATGGCCCAGCGTGTCAATGTCTACCGCCACGTCGTTCTGTTCAAATTCAAGGAGACCGCCGCCGCCGAGACGGTGGCCGCCATCGAAGGCGCCTTCCGGGCGCTGTGCGCCGGCCTGCCCTTCGTCACCGATTTCGAGTGGGGACGGAATTCCAGCCCCGAGGGTCTCAACGAAGGTTTCACCCACTGCTTCATCGTGACCTTCGCCGGCCCCGAGGGGCGCGACCAGTACCTGCCCCATCCGGCCCATCGGGCCTTCATCGCGCGCTGGCTCGACCCCAACCTGGAAAAGGCCTGCGTGGTCGATTTCGCCGCCGAGGACTGACGGCCGCGGCTACAGCCACTCGACCGCGTGCAGCCAGAAAGCGACGGTGACCACCGCCGCCGCGGTGCCGATGGTGATGACGTTCGAGGCGATCGCCTCGCCGGTGCGGAAGCGGGCCGCCACCAGCCACGCATTGACCCCGGTCGGGCAGGCAGCGGTGATGACCAGCGCCTTGGCCCACACCGGCGGCAGATGGACGACCGTCGCCAGCACCGCGAAGATGATCGCCGGCATGACGACGAGCTTGAGGCCGGCGATGATGAGCGCCGGCTTGACGTTGCCGGAGAGGCCGTATTGGCGGAGCGTCATGCCCACCGTGAACAGCGCCACCGTGCCGGCGACGCCGGAGAGCTTGTCCACCACGATGCCGGCCGGCCCGCCGAGCGGCAGCCCCGTGAGGCGCCAGACGACGCCGGCAACGATGCCGATGATGATCGGGTTCTTGACCAGCGCCATGGCCGCGGCGCGCAGGGCGGCCGGCGTGTCGTTGTGCGTCGCCACCCCGTCGACGACCAGCGCCCGCTCGTTGAGAACGGCGCTGACCGCCATCATCACCGGCAGGTTGATGGTGACCAGCACCGCCAGCGCCGCCGCCCCCTGGTCGCCATAAGCGAGGATGATCAGCGGCAAAGCGAGCAGCAGCGTGTTGGGAAACGCCGCCGAGACGCCGGCGACCACGCCGGTGCGCGCATCGCGCCCGAACAGGCGGCGGACGACCAGGGTGCCGCCCACCCACGCCACGGCGAAGCCGACGTAATAGGCGAGCCACAGGAGCAGCGGCGAGCCGCCGGAGAAATCCGCCGTGGCGATGATGCGGAAGATGAGCAGCGGAAGGGCGATGACGAAGCAGAAATCGGCCAGCGCCTTGTCGCTGCCCGCGGGCAGCAGCTTCAGCCAGGAGGCGACGTAGCCGATGCCGATCAGCCCGAAGACGGGCAGCACGATGGTGGCGATCTGATTCACAGCGATTCCAGTTTAGGCGCTCGTTAAGCAAAACCCGGGATACTTGCCCGGTCTTGTTGCGTTTGGCGAGGGCGGCATGAACGACGAACCCATCGTTCACCTGACGGTCGGTGGCCGCCGGCCACGTGTGGCCATTGTCGGCGGCAGCCCGGCCGGCGCCATGATTGCCACCGTGCTCATCGCGCAGTTCGGCTGCGAGCCGCTGACCGCCGCGGGCGGCGAGGCCGCCCTGGCGCTCATCCAGCGCGACCGGGCGATCGATCTCATCCTGCTCGATCTTGCCGTTCCCGACATGGACGGCATCGTCGCCGCCCAGCTCATCCGCACGCTTGGTGGCCAGGGCATTCTGCCGATCATCGCTGTTACCGACGACCAGGACCGCGTGGCCTCCCCCCGCGCCCGCACCGCCGCCTTCGCCGGAATCGTGGTCAAGCCCTACAGCCCGCGCGAGCTGCATGCCGCCATGGAGGCGGTGCTCGCCTTGACCGCGGTCACCGCGCCGGTGCTCGGCCACGCCTGATGCGGAGCCTCAGCCGATCGCCCCTTCGCGCAGGCGGTTGAGGGCGGCATTGAACTCCGCTCCGAACAGCAGCGCGGCCGCCACCATGTAGAGGAAGAAGACGGCAGTGAACACGCCGGCGAGCCCGGCATAGGTCGCCGCCATGTTCGAGAAGCTTGCCAGGTAGATGCGGAACACCCAGGCGGCGGCGAGCCAGCCGGCGAGCGTCAGCGCGATGCCCGGCCACAGGTATGGCCAGTGCGGCCGCCCGGCCGGCAGCCAGACATGGGCCACGCCCAGCGCCGCCACCAGCACCACCCCGGCGATCAGCCCCCGCACCAGCACCGACAGCGAGGTCAGGGGCTGAAGCAGCGGCGCCGCGGCGATGAGATCGTTGAGCGCGGTCGTGCCCAGCGCCGCCAGCAGCACCAGCACGAGGCTCGTCGCCGCCCCCGCCAGCACCATGAGGATGCTCTGCCCGCGGCGGAAGAAGATGGAACGGCGATCGACCACCCGGTAGGCGCGGTTGAGGCCGGTGCGCACCGCCTCGATGCCGTTCGAGGCGAGATAGACGGTGATCACGGCGGAGACGGTCACCAGGCCGCGATGCTCGCTGGCGAGCACCCGCCGGACCTCGTCGGCGATCGGGCCGGCGACCTCCTGCGGCCACACCGCGAAGAGGATATCGGCGACCCGCACCGACAGCCCCTCGGCCCCGACGAAACCCGCCAGCGCGGCGACGAAGATGAGGAAAGGAAACAGCGCCATCAGCCCCGACAGGGCGATGTGGCTGGCCATGGCCCAGCCATCATCCCACAGGAAATGGCCGAAGGCGTCGCTGACGACTACCCATGCGGTGCCGAGGGGACCCCGTGCGGCCTGTGCCATGGTTTTGGCCCATGCTCCTGTCTTGGCCGCCCGATCAGCGGCACCGGTTGCCGGTCGCCCACCCGATGGGGCCGCCTCCGGCGTGGTTTTTGCCTCTCTGGTTAATCACCAGGAAAACCGGCGAAATGGCCGGATTCATGGGTCGCGGTCAAGGGCAGGTGAGGCTGAACTGCCGCAGCGAACCACCTTCCGGGTTGCCGAACTCAATGCCCCTTGCATCCTATCTGAAATCTCGGCCATGTTGGCTTAGCGGCGTATGCATTAGGGGACGACACATGGTGGATATGAGCCGCCGCGACGTTATTGGCGACGCGTTGCAGCCGGGCGACGTCGCGGTTGCAACGACCGGGCCAAGGATGCAGGCGCCGCAGCGCACCATTTTGATTACCGGCTGTTCATCCGGCATCGGCTACCACTGTGCCCATGCCCTCAAGAACCATGGCGGCTGGCGGGTCTTCGCGTCCTGCCGCCGGCAGGACGACGCCGACCGCCTCGCCCGCGAGGGCCTGGAGACGCTGCGCCTCGACCTTGCCGACAGCGCTTCCATCGCCGCGGGGGTCGAGGAGGTGCTGAAGCGCACCGGCGGCAAGCTCGACGCGCTGTTCAACAACGGCGCCTACAGCCAGCCCGGCGCCTTCGAGGACGTGCCGACCGACAACGTGCGCAAGCTGTTCGAGACCAACTTCTTCGGCTGGTACGAACTGACCCGGCTGATCCTGCCGGTCATGCGCAAGCAGGGGCACGGCCGCATCGTCAACTGCTCGTCGGTGCTCGGCTTCGTCTCGGCGCGCTTCATGGGCGCCTATGCCGCCACCAAGCACGCCGTCGAGGGCTGGACCGACACGCTGCGCCTGGAACTTTACGGAACCGGCATCGAGGCGATCATCCTCCAGCCCGGGCCCATCCACACCCGCATGCTCGAAAACGCCCGCAGCCATTTCATCGAGATCGTCGACGTGCGCAATTCCTTCTTCCGCGGCGACTACGGCCGCGAACTGAAGAAATATGCCATGGGCCACCGCACCAACTGGTTCAAGCGGGGACCGGAGGCGGTCGCCGAAAAGCTCTTCCAGGCGCTGGAAGACCCGCACCCGCGGGCGCGCTACCGCGTCACCATCCCGACGCTGGTCGGCTCCTGGCTGAAGCGGGTTCTGCCCACCCGCATCATGGACAAGGTGCTGCTGCAGCAGCGGTGAGGCTGGTGAATGGTGAATGGTTCAACACCATTGACCATTTGCCATTCGCTACCCCGGCCTGGCGATCATGAAGCCGCCATCGACGAACCAGGTCTGCCCGGTGACGTAGGAGGCGTCGTCGGAGGCGAGGAAGACGATCACCCCGGCGATCTCCTCCGGCCGCGCCACGCGTCCCATGGGGATCATGTCCTCGGCCCGGCTGAGCGCCGCCGGATCGATCTCGAAGGCGGCGTTCATCGGCGTCATCACCGCACCCGGCCCGACGGCGACAACCCTGATGCCGTCGCGGGCGTAGCGCAGCGCCAGCGTCGCCGTCATGCCGCCGAGCGCCGCCTGGGACATCTGATAGGCGATCGCCTCGGGGAAGGGCGTCGCCTGGTGGATCGACGAGGTGGAGATGATGACCCCCGGCTGGGCGACATCGAGGAAGTGCTGGATGGCCGCCTGCGAGCACAGGAAGGCGCCGCGCATGTTGACCGCCATCACCCGGTCGAAATCGGCGATGTGGGTCTCGTGCGGCTCGCTGTCGAGCTTGATGCCGGCATTGTTGACCAGGACATCGAGGCCGCCGAGCAGCTCGACCACCCGGGCGAACAGCGCATCGACCTCGTCCTCGTCGGCCACGTCGGCCGGCGCCAGCACGTAGACGCCCTCCGGATTGACCTCCGCCAGCTCCTCGACCAGCGCCTCCGCCGGCTCGCGCTCGCCGAGGAAATTGACCGCGACGTTGGCGCCCTCTTCGGCAAAGCGCAGCGCCGCCGCGCGCCCGATTCCTGTCGCCGCCCCGGTGATCAGAACCCGTTTGCCGTCCAGCCCGTGCATGAGTCGCCTCAGCCCCAGTAGCCAGACGATGCGCCGGACCCGCCGGTGAGACAAGAGGAAGCGGGCACGCCGCCCGGCGCCGTCGGACCGCGGAGACGGCCGCGCCCGGCGACGGCGTGTCCCGGTAGCCGTGGCGGGGCGTTCGTGCCATATGATCCGGACACTCTGGCGCCTTGCCGACAACCGGACCCGCAATGGCAACGTTCCTTCCCTATCTCGCCCCGATCGCCATCGTCGTCGTCGCCCTGGTGCTGTTCGCCGGGCTCTTCAACATGGCCCGCGGCGGCTCGCCCAAGACTTCCCAGAACCTCATGCGCTGGCGGGTGATCCTGCAATTCGCCGCCCTGATCATCATGATGGGCGCCCTCTACTTCGCCTCGCGGTGACGCCCGTGGTCCTCATCAACCGCATCTACACGCGGACCGGCGACGACGGCACCTCGGCGCTGGCCACCGGCGAGCGGCGGCCGAAGTCCGACCTGCGCTTCGAGACGATCGGCACCATCGACGAGCTCAACGCCCATGTCGGCCTGGCGCGCCTGGAAAAGGCCGGCCTGCCCGACGGCCTCGATGCCATGCTCGGCCGCATCCAGAACGACCTCTTCGATCTCGGCGCCGATCTCGCCACGCCGGAGAAGCCCGGCCGCGAGCGGCTGCGCGTGGTCGCCGCCCAGGTCGCCCGGCTGGAAGGCGAGATCGACGGGCTCAATGCCGGCCTCGCGCCGCTGACCTCCTTCGTGCTCCCCGGCGGCACCGCGGCCGCCGCCGCACTGCACCTCTGCCGCACCGTGGCGCGGCGGGCCGAGCGCCTGGCGGTGGCGCTCAGCGCCCGCGAGCCGGTCAATGGCGAGGTGACGCGCTATTTGAACCGCCTGTCCGACTTCTTCTTCGTCGCCGCCCGCCTGGCCAATCACGGCGGCGCCGGCGACGTCCTGTGGGTCCCCGGCGAGAACCGTTGACGCCATGGCCTTCATTCCGATCTACGACACCAATCCGCTCAGGAACATCAGGCGGCCGTGGGTGGCTTGGGGCCTGATCGTCACCAACATCGTGGTCTACTTCCTGGTGGAATCGGGCACGGCGGGCTCGGCCAGCGATGCCTCGGTGATCACCTTCGGGCTGTTCCCCGCCGTGTTCAGCGGCGTCGACGTCTCGCGCTCGTCGCTGCCCGACGCGGCGACGCTGATCACCTATGCGTTCCTGCACGCCGATTTCTGGCATCTCGCCGGCAACATGATCTTCCTGTGGGTGCTGGCCGACAATGTCGAGGATGCCCTCGGCCACGTCCGCTTCCTGATCTTCTACCTGCTGTGCGCCGCCGGCGCCGGCTACGCCTTCGTGCTCTCCAGTCCCGACATGGGCGGGCCGGTCATCGGCGCCTCCGGCGCCATCGCCGGCACCATCAGCGCCTATCTGATCCTGCATCCCAAGGCCAAGATGTGGGTGCTCGCCTTCGGCCGCATTCCGCTCAGGCTCTCCGCCGTCTACGTGCTCTCCTTCTGGATCGTCTTCCAGGTCTTCGCCGTCTTCTTCGGCGGCGGCGACAGCAACACCGCCTGGTGGGCCCATCTCGGCGGCCTCATCTGCGGCGCATTGCTGGTACTGGTCATGCGCCGCCGCAACACGCCGCTCTTCGACCAACAGTCGGTTGACGATTCTGCCGCGCGGCCCATAGGGTCGCCGCCCACCGAAGAACCGAAAGGCCCCTGGCGATGAAGATCCTGGTTGCCGTCAAACGGGTCGTCGATGCCAACGTCAACGTGCGCGTCAAGGCGGACGGCAGCGGCGTTGAGCTGAACGGCGTCAAGATGGCCATGAACCCCTTCGACGAGGTGGCGCTTGAAGAGGCGCTGAGGCTGAAGGAGGCCGGCGCGGCGCAAGAGGTGGTGGTGGTCTCCGTCGGCCCGGCGGCCGCCGCCGAGACCATCCGCTCGGGGCTCGCCATGGGCGCCGACCGCGGCATCCTGGTCAAGGTGGACGAGCGGGTGGAACCGCTCGGCGTCGCCAAGGCGCTGAAGGCGGTCGCCACCCAGGAGGCACCCGGCCTGGTGATCATGGGCAAGCAGGCCATCGACGACGACGCCAACCAGACCGGCCAGATGCTGGCGGCGCTCGCCGGCTGGCCGCAGGCGACATTCGTCTCCAAGGTGGCGCTCGACGGCGACCGCGCCATCGCCACCCGCGAGGTCGACGGCGGGCTGGAGACGCTCTCCCTGCCGCTGCCGGCGGTGATCACCGTCGACCTCCGCCTGAACGAGCCGCGCTACGCCTCGCTCCCCAACATCATGAGGGCCAAGAAGAAGCCGATCGCCGAGGTGAGCGCGGCCGATCTCGGCGTCGACCTCAAGCCGCGCCTGACCGTGCTTGGCGTCGCGCCGCCGCCGCCCCGGCGCAGCGGCGTCAAGGTCGCCGACGTTGCCGAACTGGTCGACAAGCTGAAGAACGAGGCAAGCGTCCTATGACCACCCTGCTGATCGCCGACCACGACAACGCGACCCTGGGCGAGGCAACGGCCCGGGCGCTTTCCGCCGCCGGCGCGCTTGGCGGCGAGATCCATGTGCTGGTCGCAGGCTCCGGCTGCGCCGCCGTCGCCGCCGCTGCGGCCACCCTTGCCGGCGTCGCCAAGGTCCGCCTCGCCGAGGCCGAGGCCCTCGCCCACCAGCTTGCCGAGCCGCTCGCCGCGCTCATCCTCTCGCTTGCCCCCGACTATGACGCGGTGGTTGCCCCGGCGACGGCGGCGGGCAAGAACGTCATGCCCCGCGTCGCCGCCCTCCTCGACGTGATGCAGATCTCGGACATCACCAGGGTCGTCGCGCCCGACACCTTCGAGCGGCCGATCTATGCCGGCAGCGCCATCGAGACGGTGAAGACCGCCGACGCCAAGCGGGTGATCACCGTGCGCGCCTCGGCCTTCCCGGCGGCAGCCGCCGGCAGCGCTCCGGCGCCGGTCGAGAGCCTCGCCGTGCCCGCCGACCTGCCCTCGCCGGCGCGCTTCGTCGGCGCCGAGCTGACCCGCTCCGGCCGCCCCGACCTCACCGCCGCCCGCGTCATCGTCGCCGGCGGCCGCGCCTTCCAGTCGGCCGAGAAGTTCCACGCCATGCTTGAGCCGCTCGCCGACAAGCTCAACGCGGCCATCGGCGCCTCGCGCGCCGCGGTCGACGCCGGCTTCGCCTCCAACGACCTCCAGGTCGGCCAGACCGGCAAGGTGGTGGCACCCGACCTCTACATCGCCTGCGGCATCTCCGGCGCCATCCAGCACCTGGCCGGCATGAAGGACGCGCGCGTGATCGTCGCCATCAACAAGGACCCGGAAGCACCGATCTTTGCCGTCGCCGACTATGGCCTGGTCGGCGACGTGTTCCAGATACTCCCCGAACTGGAGAAGGCCCTGTGATAGGATCGCCGGCGGCGGCTGGGCCGGAGGTGCTTCGACCATGACGATTGCGCTCAAGAAGATCGGCATCATCGGCGCCGGGCAGATGGGCAGCGGCATTGCCCATGTCTGTGCGCTCAGCGGCTACAAGGTGGCGCTCAACGACGTCTCGGCCGACCGCATCAAGTCCGGCCTTGCCACCATCAACGGCAACATGGCCCGCCAGGTGAGCGGCGCCAAGATCAGCGAGGGCGACCGCCAGGCGGCCCTCAAGCGCATCGCCGCGGCCGAGAATTTCGCCGACCTCGCCGACTGCGACCTGGTGATCGAGGCGGCGACCGAGAACGAGGCCGTCAAGACCGACATCTTCAGCCGCCTGAAGGGCGAGCTGAAACCCGGTGCGCTGCTCGCCACCAACACCTCGTCGATCTCGATCACGCGGCTGGCCGCCGCCACCGACCGGCCGGAGCAGTTCATCGGCGTCCACTTCATGAACCCGGTTCCGGTGATGGAGCTGGTCGAGCTGATCCGCGGCATCGCCACCGCCGACGCGACCTTCGAGGCCACCACCGCCTTCGTCAAGCAGCTCGGCAAGACCTCCGTCCTGTCGGAGGATTTCCCCGCTTTCATCGTCAACCGCATCCTGCTGCCGATGATCAACGAGGCGATCTACACCCTGCACGAGGGCGTCGGCACGGTCGAGGCGATCGACACCGCCATGCGGCTCGGCGCCCATCACCCCATGGGGCCGCTGCAGCTCGCCGACTTCATCGGCCTCGACACCTGCCTGTCGATCATGCAGGTGCTGCACGAGGGCCTGGCGGACTCGAAGTACCGCCCCTGCCCGCTGCTGGTGAAATACGTCGAGGCCGGCTGGCTCGGCCGCAAGACGCGGCGCGGCTTCTACGACTATCGCGGCGAGACGCCGGTGCCGACGCGCTGACGCCGCCGGCGGTGGTTAACCAGGGGTAAATGCCACCCCCGGCAATTTCGACAAGGCGCTTCAGGGCTTCGTAAAGGTCGCAGATCACACTGGCGGGCCGCTGGTGCGCGGGACGAGCGCGCATCGGAGACCCGAACGGAAGCTGCGCCGCCATGCATTTCGACACGCCAACGCTGATGATGGCCGGCAGCATCACGACCGCCCTCGCCGGCATCGTGCTTCTCGGCGTGTGGACCCAGATGCGCGATGCGACCGCGCTTCTGTGGTGGTTCGCCGCCAACATCCTGGGCGCGGCCGGCATTGCCCTGCTGACGATCGGCCTCACCAACCACATCGTCCCCCTGATCGTCTCCGGCTCGCTGACCAGCGACGCCGCACTGCCCCTGATCTGGATCGGCATGCGCACGTTCGACCGGCGCCCGACGCCGGTGCTCATGGCGCTCTCCGTCGCGCTCGGGTGGATGGCGGCCAATGTTGTCGTCGGAACGCTGCTCGACGGCATAGCCTTCAGCTTCGCCGGCTGGACGATCTGGCTATCGGTTTCGGGCTTCGAGCTGTGGCGCGGCCGCAGCGAGCGCCTGCCGGCGCGGCTGCCGTTGATCGGCCTCCTGCTGATCCACGCCTTCGTCTATGCCGGCGGCGTGTATGACGTCGCTGTCCGGCAGGCTCTCGCTTCCCACCGTCGCTCCCACTCAACAGCTGGTTCGGCGCCATCTTCTTCGAAGGCATCTTCTTTGCCATGGCCTCGGCCATCGCCATGGTGATGCTGTGCAAGGAGCGCGAGACCCAGGAATACATGCGCGCCGCGCGCAGCGACTCGCTGACCGGCATCGCCAATCACGGCGCCCTCCTGGAGAGCGCGCAGCGCATCTTCGAACGCTGCCGCAAGGACGCCATGCCGTTCTCGCTCATCATGTTCGACCTCGATCACTTCAAGGCGGTCAACGACCGCCATGGCCACCGCGTCGGCGACAATGTCCTGCGCAGCTTCGTCGACACCGTGCGCGGCCTGCTGCGCCCCACCGATCTCTTTGGCCGCTACGGCGGCGAGGAGTTCGTCGTCGTCCTCCCCGGCACCACGATCGCGACGGCCTTCGTCATCGCCGAGCGCGTTCGCCACGCCTTCGCCGAATCGTCCCGTTTCGTGAACGGTCAGCCGCTCAACGCGACGGTCAGCGCCGGCGTCGCCGAGGCGGTCTCCGGCATGGCCTTCGAGGACGTCATCGACGCCGCCGACCAGGCCACGTACCGCGCCAAGGCGAACGGCCGGAACCGGGTGGAACGGACCGATCGGCCGCGCCCGGCGGACGCAGCCGACACCGTCATCCGCATCGCCTGACGGCGACCGCGGAGACGGGGGCGTTAACAAGCCGTTTTCATCGACACAGCAATTGCGATCGGCCGAACTAACCTGACGTCAGCGCCGGGCGGGTATCGTCACTGAACAACGGGGGAGTGCGGGGCGCCAGCTTGCCGCCGTCCCATCCGCTTCACTGGGGGCTCTGCAATGAATGTGGATCTGCCGACATTGATGGTCGCCGGGAGCTTCGTCTCGGCCATCAGTGGCCTTTTCCTGATCTTCGCGGCGATGCAGACCAAGGATCCCGAGGGGATGCTGTGGTGGGCCAGCGCCAACCTGACGCTGGCTGCGGCAATCCCGCTGGTGGCAACGCCCAGCCTCTCCATGCTGTCGATCCTGATGGCGGTCACCCTGCTCAACATCTCTCCGGCACTGGTGTGGGCCTCGGCGCGGGCCTGCAACGGCCGTTCGGTGGATATCGGCGTGGTCGGCAGCGGCGTCGGCGTCTGGCTTGCAGCCTTCATGATTCCCGCCGTGCGCGAATCGGTGGACCTCTACGTCACCATCAACCTGACCATCGTCGCGACGTTCCTTTTCGCCGCGGCAATCGAATTCTGGCGCGGCCGCAACGATCGCGTGACCGCCCGCGCGCCGCTGATCGTCCTGCTCGTCCTGCACGGCATGTTTGCCACCGGCGGCGCCATCGGCGCGGCCCTCGGCGAACTGACCCCGGTCGGCGGCACGGCGCTGGTCAGCTGGCTCGGCTTCGTCCACTTCGAGACGCTCGCCTTCGTCATCGGCACCTCGATCTTCTCCGTGGCGATGGCGCGCGAGAAGCAGGAGCTTCTGCACAAGACCGAAGCCAATACCGACGCCCTCACCGGCCTTGCCACTCGGCGCGCCTTCTACGAGGACGCCACCCGCGTCCTCGCCTCCCGCCGCGAGACCGGCATGTCGGTCAGCGTCATCCTCTTCGACCTCGATTCCTTCAAGGCGATCAACGACACCTACGGCCACGGCCCGGGTGACGAGGTGCTGCGCATGTTCGGCCAGACCTCGCGCAGGATGCTGCGCGCCAGCGACCTCATCGGCCGCATCGGCGGCGAGGAGTTCGCGGTCATGCTGCCCGGCGCCGGCCTGGAGGCCGCCTATCTGGTCGCCGAGCGCACCCGCGTCGGCTTCACGTCCGCCTGTGTCGGCATCGGCGACTTCTCGGCGACGCTCTCTGCCGGCGTCGCCCGCGCCGACGCCGATTCGACGGTCGATTCCCTGCTCAAGGCCGCCGACGAGGCGCTCTACCGCGCCAAGTCCAACGGCCGCAACCGCGTCGAGGTCGACGGCCGCGGGTCGCACATCGAAATGGTCAAGCCGACCCCGGCGGCTCTGGTCAAGCAGCAGGTCGCCTGAACCTTGGCCTAGCCGGACGCCATCGCCGCCGTGATGAGCGCCTTGGCGTCCTCTGAATCCCATTCGGCCGGGCCTTCGATGCCGCCGATGCGGCAACCCTTGCCGTCCACCAGGATGGTCGTCGGCAGGCCGAGCGCCAGCCCGCGCTTCTTCAGCGCGCTGAAGATGGCGTAGGAGGGATCGGCGTAGAAGGCGAGCTTCGACACGCCGATCTCCTTGAGGAAGGCGTGGGCGCGTTCCGGATTGTTCTGGTCGACATTGACCGCGACCACCGAGAAGCGGTCGCTGCCGAGCGCCCCTTCCAGCCGGTCGAGGGCCGGCATCTCCGCCCGGCAGGGCACGCACCAGGTCGCCCACAGGTTGACCAGCACCGTCTTGCCGGCGAACGCCTTGAGGCTGGTATCGCTGCCGTCGGGCGCCTGGAAGGCAAGCGCGCTCACCAGATCCGGCTGGTCGGCCGGGCGGAAGGCGGCGACCTGGCCCTTGGCCAGCGGTGCCAGCCGGGCCGCCGTGGCCACCGCGCCGGCGCAATCGGCGCTGGCTTCGGCGCTTGCGCCGTTGCCATTGCCGGACTCCCTGACATATACCGCGACCGCGCCGGCCAGGATGCCGGCGACGGCGGCCATCCCCAGCCATAGAGCAATGCGCCGCCTTGCCGTCCGTCCGTCCGTCATTGGCCCGAGGTTTCCCGGAGTTCGATCATGAAGAACCGCATGTGGGGCGGCCGTTTTGCCGAAGGCCCCGATGCCGTCATGGAAGAGATCAACGCCTCGATCGACTTCGACCGCAAGCTCTTCCGCCAGGACATCAGGGGCTCGCAGGCCCACGCCAGCATGCTCGCCCAACAGGGCATCATCGCGGCGGACGATGCCGAAAAGATTGTAACGGGTCTAGACACGATCCTGCGAGAAATCGAAGCAGGGGAGTTCACCTTTTCCCGGGCCCTCGAGGACATCCATCTGAACATCGAGGCGCGGCTTTCCGAGCTGATCGGCCCGGCCGCCGGCCGGCTGCACACGGCCCGCTCGCGCAACGACCAGGTGGCGACCGACGTCAGGCTGTGGGTGCGCGACGCCATCGACCGCACCGACGCCGGCCTTGCCGCGCTACAGGAGGCGCTGGCCGAGAAGGCGCTTGTCCACGCCGCCACCGTGATGCCCGGCTTCACCCATCTGCAATCGGCCCAGCCGGTGACCTTCGGCCACCATCTGATGGCCTATGTCGAGATGCTCGGGCGCGACCGCGGCCGCTTCGCCGACGCGCGCCGGCGGCTGAACGAATCGCCGCTCGGCGCCGCGGCGCTCGCCGGCACGTCCTTTCCCATCGACCGCCAGATGACCGCGGCGGCGCTCGGCTTCGACCGGCCGGCGGCCAATTCGCTTGATGCCGTCTCCGACCGCGACTTCGCCGTCGAGGCGCTGGCCGCCGCGAGTTCTGGCCGCCGTCCACCTGTCGCGCTTCGCCGAGGAGATCGTCATCTGGTCGTCGGCCGGCTTCCGCTTCGTCAAGCTCTCCGACAAGTTCACCACCGGCTCATCGATCATGCCGCAGAAGCGCAACCCCGACGCCGCCGAACTGGTGCGCGCCAAGACCGGGCGCATCGTCGGCGCGCTCACCGGCCTCCTGGTCGTGCTCAAGGGCCTGCCGATGGCCTATGCCAAGGACATGCAGGAGGACAAGGAGCCGCTCTTCGACGCCTTCGCTTCGCTCGAGCTGGCGATCGCCGCCATGACCGGCATGGTCGCCGACATGGAGCCCGACGTGGCGGTGCTGCGCAAGGCGGCCGGTGCCGGCTTCGCCACCGCCACCGACCTCGCCGACTGGCTGGTGCGCACGCTGGGCCTGCCCTTCCGCGACGCCCACCACGTCACCGGCCGCATCGTGGCGGAGGCGGAAAGCCGTGGCGTCACCCTCGACCGCCTGCCGCTCGACGCCCTCCAGGCTATCGAACCCGGCATTACCGGCGACGTCTATTCGGTGCTCGCCGTGCGCCAGTCGGTGAAGAGCCGCCGCAGCTTCGGCGGCACCGCGCCCGAAAACGTCCGCCGCGAGGCCCGCCGCTGGCTCAAGCGGCTGGCCAAGGAAGCGGCGAAATAGGCCGTTTGCGGCAAACTTGACGGTGGCGTGCGCCGCCGGAATGACTATGATGGACGCGCCTTGGGCCGTGGTGCGGCCGGGGTGTCGTGAAGCTGGGGGTGGCCGTGGCGCCTGCCGACCGCAGAATTATGTCCCGTGTGCTCGTTGCCGGCATGGTCGTGCTGGCCATCGGGCTGACTGGTTGCGGCCGCAAGGCAAACCTCGATCCACCGCCGGGCCCGGCCGTCACCGGCCAGGCGAACACGACCGGCCAACCCGCTCCCGCACCGAAGAAACCTGACAAGCCTTTCTTCCTGGACTGGCTCCTCTAGCGGGTTTTTCTTCCGTGAATCACTTCGAATACCGTGCCGGCGTGCTCCACGCCGAGGATGTGCCCCTGCCGGCGATTGCCGCCCAGGTGGGGACGCCCTTCTATTGCTATTCGACGGCGACGCTGACGCGCCATATCCGCGTCTTCCGCGAGGCCTTCGCCAACCTCGACACGCTCATCTGCTACGCCATGAAGGCGAACTCCAACCAGTCGGTGATTCGCACCTTCGTCGCAGAGGGGGCCGGGCTCGACGTGGTCTCCGAGGGCGAGCTGCGCCGGGCGCTGGCTGCCGGCGCCAGACCGGACACCATCGTCTTTTCCGGCGTCGCCAAGAGCGAGCGCGAGATCGCGCTTGCCGTCGACACCGGCATCCTGTGTTTCAACGTCGAATCGGAGCCGGAGCTGGAGCGCATCTCGGCGATCGCTTCGTCGAAGGGCGCCACCGTCGCCATCGCCATCCGGGTCAATCCCGACGTCGATGCGCGCACCCACGCCAAGATCACCACCGGCAAGGCGGAGAACAAGTTCGGCGTGCCCTACGAGCACGCCCGCGCCGCCTATGCGCTCGCCGCCAGGCTGCCCGGCATCCGGGTGAGCGGCGTCGACGTGCATATCGGCAGCCAGATCATCGACATGGAGCCCTATGCCGTCGCCTATGAGCGGCTGGGCGACCTGGTGCGCGATCTCCGCGCCGACGGTCACGCCATCGACCACGTCGATTGCGGCGGTGGGCTTGGCATCCCCTACCGCCTCGACGATCCCGCCCCGCCGCCGCCGGCCGCCTATGCCGAGGTCATCCGCCGCCGGCTCGGCAATCTCGGCGCCCGCATCCTGCTCGAGCCCGGCCGCGTCTTCGTCGGCAATGCCGGCATCCTCGTCGCCAAGGTCGAGTACATCAAGCGCGGCACCGCCAAGACCTTCGTCATCCTCGACGCCGGCATGAACGATCTCATCCGCCCGACGCTCTACGACGCCCATCACGACATCAGGCCGGTCGTGCAGCCGATGCCCGGCGCCGAGAAGATCACCGCCGACGTGGTCGGCGGCATCTGCGAGACCGGCGACTATCTGGCGCTCGACCGCCGCCTGCCGCCGCTCACATCCGGCGATCTGGTGGCGGTGATGACCGCCGGCGCCTATGGCGCCGTCCAGGGTTCGACCTACAACACCCACCCGCTGGCGGCCGAAGTGATGGTCAACGGCGCCGACTGGGCGGTGGTGCGCCCGCGCCAGAGCTTTGACGAGCTGATCGGCATGGACCGCGTCGCCCCCTGGCTGGGGTAGGCCGAATCGGCGTTCGGTTTCTGCCAAGCATCTATGGTGTCGCCACCTCCCCCCTTGCGGAGGCCGGATTTCCCGGTTTGCGCCCGCAAACCGGCCTTGGAAATCCGGGTGGGGGGGTCACCGGTGCGGCGATGGCAGGGCGGCGGCGGAGCCGGCCGCGCGCGCAGGCAGGGCCGAGTTCCCGCGCACGCAGCGCGCGCCATTGGCTTCGTGCCTTCCTCCATCGCTATCCCCCTCTCCCTGTTTCTGAGCTCGCTTGCTCGCAAAGAAAAACAGCCCTCCCCCGCAAGGGGGGAGGGGGAGATTGGGTTGGGGCCACAACCGAAACGCAACCCAGGAACCAATGCCGAAGTCGTGAAAGCCCGGCTGCCTCGCTTTGGGCACAGTTTATGCTACGCTTTGAGCGCGTGGGGGGTCCGAGCGGAGACGCATGAGCGGCACGGAAGCGAGCCGGCGGCCCGGCGGCGACACTTTGCAGAAGACGGTCGAGACGCGCATTGCCCGCGCCGTCCGCCGCGCGCGCGCCGCCCTGGTGTGGGAAGAGCTGTGGCCGCGGATCGCCCCGTTTGTGGTGATCGCCGGCCTGTTCGCAGCCCTTTCCTGGTTCGGCCTCTGGCGCATCACGTCGAGCCCGGTGCGCTTTGCCATCCTCGCTTTGTTCGCCGCCGCCATCGTCTGGTTCGCCTGGGCGGCGCTGCGCTTCGCCTGGCCTTCGCGCGCCGCCGCCTTCGCCCGCGTCGAGCAGGCGACCGGCGCCCTGCACCGCCCGGCCACCGCCTTCACCGACCGCCTCGCCTCGCGCCCCGACGATCCCACCGGCCAGGCGCTGTGGGAGGCCCACCGCCGGCGCATGCTGGCCTCGCTCGACGCCTTGCGTGCCGGTCTGCCGGCACCCCGGCTGGCGGCGCATGACCCCTATGCCCTGCGCTTCCTGGTGGCGCTTCTCTTCGTCGTCGGCTTCGTCGTCGCCGGGCCGGAGCGCATCGCCCGCATCGGCGAAGCCTTCCGCGGCGGCGAGAGCACCGCCGCGGCCATCGCCCGTATCGACGCCTGGGTGACGCCGCCGGCCTATACCGGCCGCCCGCCGATCTTCCTCACCGGCGAGGCCGCCAAGCCGCCGGGCACCCGATATTCCGTGCCGATCGGCAGCGTCGTGACCGTGCGCACCGGCGGCACCCACGACCTCGCGGTGATGGCCTCGGACGGCGGCGCGGCGACCCCGGTCGCGCCCACAGCAGCCACCAAGTCGGCGGCCGCCGACACCGAAGCGCCGCTCGAGCATCAGGTGACCCTCACCCGCGCCGGCAGCGTCACCATCGAGAAATCCGGCCATGAGATCACCGGCTGGACCTTCGCCGTCGATCCCGACAACCCGCCGCAGATCGCGCTCGTCGGCGAGCCGCGCGCCGAGGCAAGCGGCGCGCTCGCCCTCGACTATACGCTCCAGGACGACTACGGCGTCGTCGCCGCGCGCGGCGTCATCACGCCGCTCACCGACCCGGCCACCGGCAATGCGCGACCGCTTTACAAGGCGCCCGAGCTGCCCCTGTCATTGCCGCAGATGCGGGTGCAGAACGGCACCGGCCGCACCATCCGCGACCTCACTTCCCATCCCTGGGCCGGCGCCAAGGTGCAGCTGACGCTGGTCGCCACCGACGACGCCAAGCAGGAGGGCAAGAGCGCCCCGGTCGAATTCACCCTGCCCGCGCGCCAGTTCTCCAATCCGCTTGCCCGTGCCGTCGTCGAGCAGCGCGCCACCCTGGCACTCGACGCCAACGCCGCGCCCAATGTCGCCGACGCCCTCGACGCGCTCACCGTGGCGCCCGACAAGATCGACCGCGTCAGCACCTACCTGGCGCTGCGCTCGGCCTATTTCCGTCTGGTGCATGCCCGCGGCGACGACGAGTTGAGGGGCGTGGTCGACTATCTCTGGCAGATCGCGCTCGGCATCGAGGACGGCGACCTGTCGCTGGCCGCGCAGAGCCTGCGCGACGCCCAGGATGCATTGCAGAAGGCGCTCGAGAACAACGCGTCCGACGCCCAGATCCAGAAGCTCACCGAGAACCTGCGGCAGGCGATGAACCAGTTCCTGCAGCAGCTTGCCGAACAGGCGCGCAAGAACCCGCAGGCCAACACGCTACCGCCCAACGCCAACGTCCAGACCCTGCGCTCGCAGGATCTCCAGCGCATGCTCGACCAGATCGAGAACCTGGCGCGCACCGGCGCGCGCGATGCCGCCCGCCAGATGCTTTCCGAACTACAGAACATGCTCAACAGCCTGCAGGCCGGCCAGCCGCAGATGAACGGCCAGGACAGCCAGGCGATGCAGAGCCTCAACCAGCTTGGCGACATGATCCGCCGCCAAGAAGAGCTGATGAACCGCACCTACCGCGCCGACCAGGGACAGAACCCCGACGGCAGCGGCCAGCCGATGACCGAAGAGCAGCTCCGCCAGGCGCTCAAGAACCTTCAGCAGCAGCAGCAGGCGCTCGAACAGGGCCTCGGCGACCTGATGAAGCAGCTTCAGGGCATGGGCCTCGACCCGACCGGCAAGCTCGGCCAGGCCGGCAAGGCCATGGGCCGCGCCGAGGGCCAGCTCGGCCAGGGCCAGACCGGCGACGCGGTGGGCAGCCAGAGCGAGGCGCTCGACGCGCTGCGCCAGGGCGCCCAGGGGCTCAGCCAGCAGCTCGCCAACCGTCAGGGTCAGGGGCAAGGCCAGGGTCAGGGTCGCGGCCTGCGCGGCGGCAACAACTTCGCCAATCAGGATCCGCTCGGCCGGCCGCGCAGCACGCTCGGCCCCGACCTCGGCACGACCGTCAAGGTTCCCGACGAGATCGATACCCAGCGCGCCCGCGAGATTCTCGACGCGATCCGGAAGCGGCTCGGCGATGCCTTCCGGCCAGAGCTTGAACGCGATTACCTCGAGCGCCTGCTCGAGAAGTTCTAGGCTTGCGTTCCTCGATCACGCCGACGAAGGGCAGCTCGCGGAAGGCGTGGGCGGCATCCATGCCGTAGCCGACCACGAACAGGTCGGGACAGACGAAGCCGACATGCTCGGCGCTCAGCGGCTGGGCGAGCTTGCCCGGCTTTTGCAGGAGCACCGCGACATCGGCACGCGCCGCGCCGCGCTTGACCATCAGGTCGCGGGCAAAGGCGATGGTGCGCCCCAATTCCAGGATATCGTCGATGATCAGGACATCGCGGCCGGCCACGTCGCTTTCGATGTCGCGCACCAGCCGCACCTCGCCCGACGAGGATGTGCCGGTGCCGTAGCTCGACAGCGACATGAACTCGACCTCGGGCGACAGGCCGGCATCGTGCAGCGCGCGCAAGAGGTCGGCGGCGAAGACGAAGCTGCCCTTGAGGATGGAGATGACCAGCAGGTTGCGGTAGTCGGCCTTGGCGATCTCTTCGGCAAGCTCGCGATTGCGCGCCGCAATCGTTGCCGCGTCGAAGAGAACGCGGATCGTTCGCCCCCGGACACGCGGCATGGTCAGCGCATCCCGATGATCTGGTTCTCGCGCTCTGCCAGCCTGAGCGTCACCTGGCTGGCTTCTGCCGGCGGCGCCGACACCGCACTGCGGAAGCCGACCGAGCCGCCCGGTGCCAACCCCGCTTTGGTCGGCTCGACCAGCCAGGAATAGACCTCGGCGCCCGACGCGGAGCGCAGCGACACGCGGATGGCAGGAACGGCGACATCGCCGGCGGAGGTGTTGACCAGCTCGCCCTCGACCAGGAGCGTCTTGACGCCGTTCTTGACCAGCGTCTCGCTGTGCACCTGCTGGAAGGCAAGTTCACGCGTTTCGGCCGAGAGGCCCTTCTGCGGCAGGGCAGAGACCAACGGCACGCGCAGCGCCAGGAAGACCACGCCGACGGCGAGCGCGATGCTCACCCCCTTCAGCCAGCGGCGATCGGCTGGCATCGGCGGTGGCGGCCTGCGCTCGCGGCGCGCCGAACCGGGGTGATCGCTGCGGCCGGGAGCGGTATGCTCGATGACGACGGCGTCGGAGACATCCTCAGGCGCGGCCGGCAGTGCGGCCCGGCGGAACGGGTTCTCGACCAGTGGACGGGCGACCCAGCGGGTGCCGCACCAGGTGCAGCGCAGCATGCGGCCGTAGCCGATCTCACCTTCGCTGATGGTTTGGCGAGCAGCGCAGGAGGGACACAGAATTGCCATGAAACGACCCAAGGCCGATGGTTTGTCGTGGGTACGCTAGGACGATTTGGTTAACGTCGTGGAAACCATGCGCGGCGCCAAGCTGGCGCGCGCACTGCCGCGACGGCTCGATTGTTCGTTGACAAAGCCTTAACAGGGCCTTTGCAAGAGTGGATAAGGCCACCGACGCCGGGGATTGACGGGACAGCGACGTGATCCGTTTCGAGAATGTCGGACTGCGCTACGGCATGGGACCGGAGGTGCTGCGCGATCTGACCTTCCAGATCGAGCCGAAATCGTTCCAGTTCCTGACCGGCCCCTCCGGCGCCGGCAAGACCAGCCTTATCCGGCTGTTCTTCCTGGCGCTGAGGCCGACCCGCGGCATGCTCTCCTTCTTCGGCCGCGATACGTCGAGCATCGGCCGCGTCGAACTGCCGGCGGTCAGGCGGCGCATCGGCGTCGTCTTCCAGGACTTCCGCCTGCTCGACCACCTGACCACCTTCGAGAACGTCGCCTTGCCGCTGCGCGTCCTGGGCCGCGAGGAATCCGCCTATCGCGGCGACGTGGTCGAACTGCTGCGCTGGGTCGGCCTCGGCGACCGCATGCACGCTCTGCCGCCGATCCTGTCGGGCGGCGAGAAGCAGCGCGCCGCCATCGCCCGCGCGCTCATCACGCGGCCCGAGATCCTGCTTGCCGACGAGCCCACCGGCAACGTCGACCCGCCGCTGGCGGCGCGCCTGATGCGGCTTTTCGTCGAGCTCAACCGGCTCGGCACCTCGGTGGTCATCGCCACCCACGACATCGCCCTGATGAACCAGTTCGATTCGCGCCGGCTCGTGCTCGAGGAAGGGCGGCTGACCATCTATGACTGACGCCGTCGACGACGCCGAGCGCCTTCAGAGGCTGCAGGCCGCCGCCCAGCGCCGCCAGGCGCGGCTGGCCACCCAGCGGCCGAACCAGCTCGTGCCGGAAAACACGGTCTCGGCCAACGCGCTCACCGTCGTCATCGCCATCATGAGCTTCCTCGCCTGCCTGACGCTGGGTGCGGTGACCCTGGTGCGCGATGCCTCGCACGACTGGCAGGCCGACGTCGAGCGCGAGGTCACCATCCAGGTCCGCCCGATCGACGGCGTCGACACCGCCACCGAGACCGCGCTTGCCGCCGCGCTCGCCCGCAAGACGCCGGGCATCGCCTCCGTCCAGACGCTCGACAACGCCGCCAACGCCCGCCTGCTCGAACCGTGGCTGGGTTCCGGCCTCGACCTGTCGGAGCTGCCCATCCCGCGGCTCATCGTCATCAAGCTGACCAAGCCCGGCGCCGCCGACCTCGCCGGGCTCTCCGCCCGCCTCAAGGCCCAGGTCAAAGGCGCCAGCCTCGACGACCACATCGGCTGGGCCTCGCGCCTGCAATCGATGGCCAGCGTCACCGTCTTCGCCGGCCTTGCCATTCTTGGCCTGGTCTTCGTGGCGACCGTGCTCTCGGTCATCTTCGCCACCCGCGGCGCCATGGCGGTCAACAGCGGCGTGGTCTCGGTGCTGCACATCGTCGGCGCCGAGGACGGCTTCATCGCCCGCGAGTTCCAGCGCCACTTCCTGCTGCTCGGCCTGCGCGGCGGGCTGACCGGCGCCGCCGCCGCCGCCTTCCTCTTCGCGACCCTCTCCTTTGTCGTCGTGCCGGCGATCAGCGGCGCCGACGGCCAGCAGGTCTCCGCCCTGTTCGGGCGCTTCGCCGTCGGCCCGATCGGCTATTTCGGCGCGCTCGGCATCGCCTTCCTGGTGGCGGTGATGACCGCCCTCACCTCGCGGTTGACCGTCTACCGCTATCTCGCCGAAGCCGATTGAAGCTGCCCGCCGCTTGCCTTTTTTCGCTGCAAGCTTCGGACAAATGAGCCATGTTCTGCCGAATCACGCGGGCGGGCCGGCAAGCGCTTCCGGATCGCCCGCCTCGCGGCATTTGCCAATGCGGGGTTGACGACCTTTGAGACTGGCACGTGTGGCCATCCTGCTTGCCGGACTGGGCGGCATTGCCCTTGCCGCCGGCTTCGTGGCGTTTGCCTCGTCGGTTGCCGACACGCGCGCACCGGCCGACGTGCACGCCGAGGGGATCGTCGTATTGACCGGCGGCAGCGCCCGCATCGACGGCGCCTTGCGGCTGCTGGCCGAGGGCCGCGCCCGCCGGCTGCTCATCTCCGGCGTCAACCCGTCGGTCGACCTCAAGGCGCTCGCCGGCACCATCGACAAGGACCTCGAGGTGGCGCTCGCCTGCTGCGTCGATCTCGGCCGCGACGCGCGCGACACCATCGGCAACGCGGCGGAAACGCGCGACTGGGCGAAGGCCAAGGGCTACAGCTCGCTGATCGTCGTCACCAGCGACTATCACATGCCGCGTTCGATGGCCGAGCTGGCCGAGGCCATGCCCAAGGTCAGGCTGATCCCCTATCCGGTGAGCAATCCCGAGCTGCACCTCGACGACTGGTGGAACAACACCTCCGCCTTCGGCCTGCTGCTGCGCGAATACGGCAAGTACCTGCTGGCCACCGCCCGGGTGAAGATCGCCGGGCCCGCGGCCGGTGCGGCAAGCGGCTGAACCGGCAGACGAGGTCGCCCGATGCTGCGTCTCCGCTCGCTCGCCTTCAACATCGCCTTCTACGCCTGGACCGTCGGGCTGACGCTGGCGACGCTGCCCTTCTACTTCTTCGTCTCGCAGGAAAGGTCGATGGACGTGGTGCGCCTGTGGTCGCGCGGCATGCTGTGGCTGCTGCGCGTCCTCGCCGGCACCACCTACGAGGTCCGCGGCCTCGACAACCTGCCCGCGGGCGGCGCGCTCATCGCGTGCAAGCACCAGTCCACCTGGGAGACGCTGGCGCTGGTGCCGATCCTCACCAACCCGACTTATGTGATGAAGGAGGAGCTCGCCCGCATCCCGGTCTTCGGCGCCTATACGGTGAAGGCTGGCATGATCCACCTCGACCGCAAGGGCAAGACGGCGGCGCTGAGGGCACTGGCCGAGCGCGCGCGCCAGGAGATCGCCAAGGGCCGCCAGGTGATCATGTTCCCGGAGGGCACGCGCCGGGCGCCGGGCGCGCCGCCCGACTACCAGACCGGCATTGCGCTCCTCTACAAGACGCTGGGCGTGCCGGTGGTGCCGGCGGCGCTCAATTCCGGCCTCTACTGGCCGCGGCGCCAGATCGACCACCACCCCGGCACGATCATCCTGGAATTCCTGCCGGCAATCCCGGCCGGCCTTGATTCGCGAAGCTTCCTCAGCCGCCTCGAATCAACCGTCGAGACTGCCACCGACCGCCTGATGGGCGAGGCGGCGAGCGCCAGTCCGGCACCGCCGCTCTCCCCGGAAGCCGCGGCGCGGCTCACAAGAAGCGCCGGATGAGGACTCTTTTTTGTCGGAATTGGATGGCATGGATTGCGTTCACGCCAACAATGTTCTACGTTTGTTCTCATGGTCGCCGTGGCTCCACCTCTCCTCTCGGATCGCCCGCCAGAGATCCCGCAAAAGGCGGGGCTCGGCGACCGCTTCCATTATTTCCGCGGCCGTTCGGGACGGCGCTACCTGTTCACGGCGGTTGCCGGCGATGCGCTGGCGGACTTCCGCAGCGTCGTGGCCATGCTCGCCGAACCGGCGCCGGACGGCCGGCTTTCCGCCCGTGCGGTGGTGACGGTGGATGCGCTCGGCTGCGCCGACCGGGGCTGGCCGCCGGGCGACGGCCGGCAGACCCTGTGCCTCATCCATCTGCTCGCCCAGACCGAGGCGGAGCGGCGCGCCGTGGTCGCCGACCTGGCTTCGCTTCCCATCCAGATGGCGGCGTGACGCCGGCCGTCTCAGCTCTCCGCGCCCTTGAGTTCTGCCGCCAGCCAGTCGAGCACCGCGTCATTGAGGCCGAGCGCCTTCAGGTGCGCCGCCGTGTTGATGACGTAGTCGCGGTTGGCGCCGGAGCGCCCGGCGCCGTCGCGCACCATCGCCAGCAGCTTTTCGCGCGGCAGGCGCCCGGCATATTGGACGTGGTCGCGGTCGGCGAGATAGGTCAGCGCCTTGACCGGCGGATGGCCGCCCTCGGCAAAGCGGATCGTCCGCCACACCGCGCGATAGACCTCGGTCACCAGTTCGCGCTCGGTGAGATAGGCGATGACCGATTCGCGGTTTCTCCCCGCGACGCGATAGGCGACCCCGCGGCACGAGCCGCCGCGGTCGAGGCCGAGCACCAGCCCCGGCTTCTCGCGCGTGCCACGGTGGACCCAGGAATAGACGCACAGCGCCCGATGCAGGCCATCGAGCCGGGCGGTCGCCTGTTCGACATAGTCGAAGCCCGGCCGCCACATCAGCGAGCCATAGCCAAAAACCCAGAAATCCGACATGAGAGAAGCGCACCCGCAGAAGAGAAGCGGGCGCTCTAGCAAGGTCGCCTGTCGCTTGCAATCGCGAGAGCTTGGATGAGGAACAGGAAACGGCGCAGCCCCTGGCGCGGCTGGCTCATCGGCATCCTGGTGCTGATCCCGGTGCTCTGGGTCGGCTACTGGTGGGCCGCCCAGGAGATCGCCCGCGCCGCGATCGACCGCGCCACCACGCGGCCGATGGCCGGCGGCCGCTTCGCCTGCGCCGGCGAGACGCTTGGCGGGTTTCCGCTGAGACTCGATGTCGGCTGTACCCGCGCCGAGTACGGCGACGGTCCCCAGGGGACCGGCGAGCGCCTGTCGGCGGCGCTGGGCGGCGTGCAGGTCAGCGCGCCGCTCTACTGGCCGGGCTACGTCGAGGCGAACCTGACCAGCCCCTTCGTCGTCAACGCGCCGCCGACCGGTCTCGCCATCACCACCCAATGGTCCGCCGCCAGCACCTCGGCCACGGCCGGCCTCGGCGGCCTGAAGAGCGCTGCCGCCACCTTCCACGGCCTCGATTTCTCCTCCGCCGGCGGACCCGCCTTGCCGGTCAAGGCGGTGACCGCCGACCTCGCCGAAGCGAGCGCCGCGCCGGCCGGCGGCGGCGCCTACCGCTTTGCCGCCACCGCCCATGCCTTGAAGGTGGTGCGCGCCAACGGGCAGGAAATCCCGTCGATCGACGGCGACGCCCTGATCACTGCGCTCAACTTCGGCAATTCGCTCGGCACCGATCCACGCGCGGCGCTCAGCGCCTGGGCCAAGGCCGGCGGCACCGCCCGCATCGACCGCCTGCGCTTTGCCGCCGGCGAGGCCGTCGCCGACGCCGACGGCGAGCTGGCCATAGCTGCGAACGGCCTCATCTCCGGCAAGCTCAACGTGCGCCTGCGCAACCCGGACGCCTTCGTCGCCCTGGCCGAGGCGATCAAGCCAGGCGCCGCCAAGGAGGCCGGCAAGATCCTGGCCGTGGTGACGGCGCTCACGGTGCCGGTCGATACGCCCGACGGCCCGGCGCGCCAGACGACCGTGGTCATCCGCAACGGCCTGGTCTCGGTCGGCATCCTGCCGGTCGGCATGTTGCCGCCGGTCAAGTTTTAGGGTCGGGGCGCGACATCGCATCCTCCTCCCCCTGAAAGGGGGAGGTCGGTTGGCGAAGCCAACCGGGTGGGGGTCATGGGGCGCACGATGGCGACCCCTCCCCGGCGCTTCGCGCCGACCCTCCCCTTTCAGGGGAGGGCGATCGCATATGGGCACCGCCCCCTCGCCCAGAGGGCTCCGCGCCTTAGCGAGCAGAGCGAGCCTAGGCGCGGAGGGTGAGGGGGCGCCCACATATCCGGATAGCTCGGCTCCCCCTCACCCGGATCGACCCGCTGACGCGGCCCGATCCGACCTCTCCCCGCCGGGGAGAGGTGGTGCGCCGTGCCACATGCGATTGCCCTGCCTTTCAGGGGAGGGAGAAGATGCGTTTCTGAAATCGCTGCGCAAGGCGCGCTCGGCGCAATGTCCCCTCTCCCCTTGTTGGAGAGGGCTGTTTCTCTTGGTGAGCAAGGGCGAACCTAGAGAAACAGGGTGAGGGGTATTGGCAACTAGCCTTGGTCTGAGTCCGCGCCGGCGCAGCCGGCTCCACGGCCGCTTTGCCGTCACCGCGCTGGTGTCCCCCTCTCCCGGAATTCCAACACCGATTTGCTGGCGCAAATCGGGGAATTCCGACCTCCCCCACAAGGACCCTCAAGGGGGGAGGTGGGGACTCACAGCGGCCCGCACATGAGGCGGGGCAGCTACTCCGCCTCGTCCTTGCCGTGGCGGCGGCCGAAGTCGGGGGCGGCGGTCTCCTGGCCGGCGGCGATGATGCCGCGACGGATGGCGCGCGTGCGCGTGAACAGCTCGAACAGCCTGTCGCCGTCGCCGTAGCGGATGAGCCGCTGCACGGCGGTCAGGTCCTCCATGAAGCGGCCGAGCATCTCCAACACCGCTTCGCGATTGTTGAGGAAGACGTCGCGCCACATGGTCGGGTCGGAGGCGGCGATGCGGGTGAAGTCACGGAAGCCGCCGGCCGAGAACTTCATTACCTCCGACTGGGTGACCGTCTCCAGATCGGCGGCGGTGCCGACGATGTTGTAGGCGATCAGGTGCGGCACATGGCTGGTGATGGCGAGCACCAGATCGTGGTGCCTGGCATCCATCACCTCGACATTGGAGCCCATGCCGCGCCAGAAATCCTGCGTCTTCGCGACGGCTTGCGGATCGGCGTCCGGCGTCGGCGTCAGGATGCACCAGCGGTTCTCGAAGAGTTCGGCGAAGCCGGCATCGGGCCCGGAATATTCCGTGCCGGCGACGGGATGCGCCGGCACGAAATGAACTCCCTTGGGCAGATGAGGTTGCACCTGGGCGATGACCGACGCCTTGACCGAGCCGACATCGGAGACGATGGCGCCCGGCTTGAGCGCGCCGGCAATGGCCTTGGTGACGGCAGCATAGGCGCCGACGGGAATGCACAGGATGACGCAATCGGCATCGCGCACCGCTTCCGCCGGGTCGGCGTGATAGCTGTCGCCGAGGCCGAGTTCCTCGGCGCGCTTGAGAGTCGCGGCGCTGCGCGTCGAAATGGCGATGGCGCGCACGAGACCACCCCGCCGCGCGGCAAGCGCGATCGACGCACCGATGAGGCCGATGCCGATCAGCGCCAGGCGCGGGAAGACAGGTTCAGTCATGAGACGGCGGCCCTTTCCAATCGCCGCGAGCCCTCTCCCCCCTTGCGGGGGAGACGGCGGAGCCCGATTTCGCGCACGCGAAATCGTTGGCGAAGCCAGAGGGGGGTATCGGGAAGGCCGTGCCTTGACCCCTCTCCCTGTCCCTCCCCGGCAAGGGGGGAGGGAACCCCCAAACCACCGACATCAGGGCCGCCTCGCCGGCTTCATGGCCAAGAATTCCGTGAGCGCCGCGATCACTGCCTCATTGGCCTCCGCCGAGCCGATGGTCATGCGCAGCGCATTGGGCAGGCCATAGTTTTCCACCCGGCGGAGCACGATGCCGCGGTCGAGCAGCCAGGCGTCGGCCTCGGGTGCCCGCTTGCCGGCCACATCGGGGAAGTGGATGAGGATGAAATTGCCGACGCTCGGCGTCACGGTGAGGCCAAGACCGGTGAGCGCCGCGCTGAGCCTGGGCAGCCAGACCGCATTGTGCTCGGCGGCGCGGGCGACATGCGCCGCATCGCCGAGCGCCGCAGCCCCCGCCGCGATCGCCGCCGCCGACAGGTTGAACGGCCCGCGGATGCGGTTGAGCGCATCGATCACCGGCGCCGGCCCGTAGCACCAGCCGATGCGGAGGCTCGCCAGCCCGTAGATCTTCGAGAAGGTTCGAGTCATCACCACGTTCGGCGCGCTGCCGGCAAGCTCGATGCCGCTCTCGTAATCGTTGCGGCGGACGTATTCGGCATAGGCCGCGTCGAGCACCAGGAGCACGCGCGACGGCAACGCCGCATGCAGCCGGCGCACCTCGCTGAACGGCAGGTAGGTGCCGGTCGGGTTGTTCGGGTTGGCGAGGAACACCACCCGCGTCTTGTCGTTCACCAGCGCCAGCATGGCGTCGATGTCGGCGGTGAAATCCCTCTCCGGCGCCACCACCGGCCTGGCGCCCATGGCGCGGATGACGATCGGGTAGACCAGGAAGCCGTGCTCGCTGTGGATCGCCTCGTCGCCGGGGCCGAGATAGGCGTTGGCGATGAGGTGCAGCACCTCATCCGAGCCGGCGCCGCAGATGATGCGCTCCGGGTTGAGGCCGTGGACCGCCGCAATCGCGTTGCGGAGCGCGCTCGCCGCGCCATCCGGATAGTGCTCCAGCCGGTCGGCGACCGCCTTGTAGGCGGCAATCGCAGCGGGGCTGGCGCCGAGCGGCGTCTCGTTCGACGACAGCTTGTGGAGCTTCTGACCGCCGGTCGCCGTGGACTTGCCGGGGACATAGGGCGCGATATCCAGCACCCCCTGGTGCGGCATCGGCGCTGTCGGCGCGCTCATTGGAAGGTGCTCCCGCTGGCGGTTGGCTGGCCGCCGGCCGGGGTGGCCGGCGCGGCACACTCATAGGCAAGGAACCCGCTGAAATCAAAGAAAACATTGACAGTTGTTGGTGTGCCTGCCGGCTAATCACCCACTTTCCGGCACAGCTCCACGACCACCCGCGGCAGCCATGGTGTCGACGCGACTTCGCCGAGCTGTGCCGCGAGGATCAACGCCAAGGTCGAGCAGTCGATGGTACTTTGGTCGCAGGGGCAAGCGCATCGGCGCCAGCGCGCCGCTGTGCTTCCCGAACCTCTCCGGCCAGCAGGCGCTCTTCCCGCTCAGCCGCTGAATCAGACGGGCCGCCTTTGCCGGCGGCCCGCCCGATAGCGCCCAGAAACGCAATTGCGTCGTCAGCCGGCCCGGCGCAGCGTGATGGCGACGCGCTGAACGTTGGTGCTGGTGTCCTTGCCGGGCGCGATGGTCACCGACTGGCTGCTGCCGCGCGTGACCAGATCCATGGTCGCGGAGAAGGCTGAGCCTTTCAGCAACACATGCACACGGCCGCCGTTGACGCCGCCGGCGACGGTGCCCCTGACGTTGTTCTTCAGCTCTTCCCAATAGCCCGACAGCGAGCCGGCAGAGTGGTCGACATAGGTGTTGACCTTGAACTCGTAGCTGGGGCTGGTGCAGCTGATGTGCTGCTGCAGGTTGTTGTCGCTGTCCTTGACCAGATACTGCGCCGTGCAGCGCATGCGCTCCTTGGTGCCGCTGTCCATACTGACAGTGCCCGAGCCTGACCAGGACCCGTCAAAGCCGGCGAACGGTCCGCCGGCATAGGCCACATCGCCTCCGGCCATTGCGAGCGTGCCGACGAGCGACATTGCCGCCGCGGCGCCTGTGCGCTTGATCCAGCCGCTCGCCCGTGGAGCCGCCATCGCATGGAAAGTGTCGATCATCCCGCTGTCCTCAGGTTCCGTAGGGTTTGCGCCTATCGCGGCAAACATCGGCACAGGGCCCGCGACGCTGTTCTTTCATACCATCGCCAAGGCCGCGTTTCAGCCGCCCGACGCCTGAATTCGACGATCTGTGTCCGGCAAGACGCAACCGGGTAAACAGGCCGGAAATATGACCTGCAAGTTCGCCGATTGCCACCCCCCGCTGTGACATCAGACACAAGCAAGCACCATGCCCGGCAGCTTGCGGCCGATCACCTGGGTTGTCCACACCTCGCCGGGCCTGACCGGAAAGGCGCGGGTTATCGTGCCGGTGGTGACGATATCGCCGGGCGAAAGCCTGCCGCCGGGGGTCTCAGCCCGGCCGTGCAGGGCGAAGGCAGCGACCGTGTCCGCCGCCGTCCCTGGTCATCGCGCCGGCGAGGCGGCGCCTGGCGGAATCCAGGCCGGGCGCAGAGCGGACCTCAGCCGGCTGCGCCGTTCGCGCGCGGCGACGCCCTGGTAGAGCTGCTTGGTCGCCTCGACGATGATCACCCCGGCAAAGGCCGGCCACAGGGTACGGCCGACCCGCTCCCAGGTCATGCCGCTGCGCAGCCACGGCCCCGGCAGCGGCAGCACGGCCAGCGCCTCCGACCAGCCGAGCGGCGAGAGCTGCGCATCGCGCAGCAGGCTGGTGAGCTGGCCGGTGCCGTAGGGCTGGCCGTAGCCGAAGGGGGTCTTCTCGGTGCGCGCCCAGACGCCGCTGCGGTTGGGCACCACCAGCATGACCCGGCCGCCGGGCGACAGCACGCGCCAGATCTCGCGCAACTGGTCGCGCGGGTCGGCCGCCATCTCCAGGCAATGGACGATGAGCACCCGGTCGACCGAGGCATCGGGCAGCGGCAGCGCATCGTCCTCGACCAGTGCCGTCCGGTTCGGCCCGTCGAGCGGCCAGGTCACCACCCCCTGGGCCGCCGGCATCAGCGCCAGCACGCGCTCGGCGTCGCCGGCAAGGTCCTCCAGATAGGGCGTGGCATAGCCCATGCCGAGCACGCATTCGCCGGCAAGCGTCGGCCAGCGCTTGGCCAGCCGCCGGCCGATCAGCCGGCGCGCCACCACGCCGAGGCGGCTGGCATAGAAGGCGCGGAGGTCGACCACGTCGAGATACATGGGCCCTATCGTACCAGAGGCGGGTAGCCCTGCGCGACGACCGATGCTAGGTGAGGATTACCGCCACCCCAGAACCGAAAGCAGGCCGCCATGGCGCTCATCATCGAGCAATTCACCTGCCGTTCCGACAACTTCGGCGTGCTCGTCCACGACCCGGCCGCGGGCCTCACCGCGGCCATCGATACGCCGGCGGAAGCACCGATCCGCGACAAGCTCACGGAGAAGGGCTGGCGCCTGACCCACATCTTCACCACCCACCACCACGGCGACCACGTCGAAGGCCATCTCGGGCTGAAGGCCGATTCCGGCTGCGAGATCCTCGGGCCCGCGGCCGAGGCCGACAAGATCCCCGGCATCGACCGGCGCGTCAGCGGCGGCGACAGCTTCGCCTTCGGCAGCGCCGAGGTGCGCGTCATCGACACCCCCGGCCACACCCTTGGCCATATCAGCTACTGGCTGCCCGGCGAAGGCGTCGCCTTCACCGGCGACACGCTCTTCGCCATGGGCTGCGGCCGCGTCTTCGAGGGCACGCCCGAGATGATGTTCGCTTCGCTCGAGAAGCTTCGTGCCCTGCCCGACGACACCCGCGTCTATTGCGGCCATGAATATACCGAGACCAATGCGCGCTTCGCCCTCACCGTCGATCCAGCCAATGCCGATCTCGTCGCCCGCTACGACGGCGGTGAAGGGTCTCCGCGCCGCAGGCCAAGCGACGCTGCCGACAACGATCGCGCTCGAGAAGAAGACCAACCCCTATTTCCGCGTCGACGATGCGGCCATCCGCAGGCAGCTCGGCCTGGAGCAGGCGACACCGGCGGAGGTCTTCGCCGAAATCCGCAAGCGCAAGGACGCCTTCCGGTGAGCCTCGCCGAACTCTCCGCGGTGGAGGTCGCGCACCGGCTTGGCCTGGCGCCGCATCCGGAGGGCGGCTGGTATCGCGAGACCTTCCGCGACGCGGAGCCCGGCGACGGGCGCGGCCATTCGACCGCCATCTACTATCTGCTTGCGGCGGGCGACCGCTCCCACTGGCACCGGGTGGATGCGGTCGAGGTCTGGCACCACTACGCCGGCGCGCCCCTTGAGCTCAGCCTCTCCGCCGACGGCCGCGCCGTGGCGCACCATCGCCTCTCGGGCGCCATCGCCGAGGGCGACGTGCCGCAGGTCGTCGTCCCGCGCCGTTGCTGGCAGAGCGCCGTCAGCCTCGGTGCCTGGTCGCTTGCCGGCTGCACGGTGGCGCCGGGCTTCGTCTTCTCCGGCTTCGAGATGGCGCCGCCCGACTTCGCGCCCGGCGGATAGGCTGTTTCGGCATTCGATCCGTGCACGACGTCCATCATGTCCCCACCTCCCCCCTTGTTGGGGAGGCCGGATTTCCCCGGTTTGCGTCAGCAAACCGGCCTTGGAAATCCGGGTGAGGGGGACACCAGCGCGGTGTTGGTAAAGCGGTGATGGAGCCGGCTGCACCGGCGAAGGCAAAGCCGAGTTCAGCGCGGACGCAGCCCGCGCCATCCGGCTTCGTGCCTTCCCTCATCGGCGCACCCCTCACCCTCTTTCGCTAGGCTCAGCTTTGCTTCGCCAAGCGAAAGAGCCCTCTCCCACAAGGGGAGAGGGGGCGTCTAGCGCTGGCGTGGAATGTCTGGTCAGGTACGAGCGGGCTCTCAGCCGCCGGCCAGCTCGCGGCGGTGGGCTTCGGCGAATTCGCCCATGCTGGTGAAGCGGAAGTCGGTGTGCGGCATCGCCTCGGGCTGCATGGTCGCCCCGAAGCCACCGGCGGCGTGGCGGCGATGGATCCAGCACGACTTGAGGCCCATGCGGTTGGCAGGCTCGTGGTCGTGGAACAGGCTCTCGGCGGTGTGCAGCACGTCGTCCATGTCGAGCCCCATGACCCCGAGCCGGGCGATCATGTATTCGAAGTTGGCGAGCGCCGGCTTGTAGCTGCCGATGTCCTCGGCGGTCATGACCGCGTCGAAGGTGACCCCGAGCCTGGCATTGGAGCGGGCGAAGCTGTCATTGTCGACGTTGGACAGGATGACCAGCTTGTAGTGCTGCTTGAGATAGCGGAGCGCCTCGACCGTATCGGGGAAGGCCGGCCAGTCGCCGACCGAGCGGCCATAGGCGACGCATTCCTCCCAGGCGGGCGGCACGCCCCATTCCTCGCCGAGCCGCTTGTAGACCACGGCGAGCAAATCCCGGTAGAGCTTGCCCGGGGTCTGCACCTGCTGGGCCGATTCGTGGCGGGCATGGGCGGCAAGGATTTCGTCCCGCCCGAGCGGCCTCGCCACCCGGTCGGTCAGCGGCTTCAGCGCCGCGATCATGCCGCTCTCCCAGTCAATCAGAGTTCCGTAACAATCAAATGTCAGTATTCTGAAGTCGCTGAGGCGCATGATTCCCATCCCGGATGGCCGCGTTCGGGCTATTCTGTGGACCATGATCGGCGGCGGAGCATAATCTATTCCGGGCTGGACGAAACCGCTGTTGACAGAGTAGCGATGGCACCGGCAGAGGAGAGGCATGGGTGAGCCGGTGAAGAGCATCTTGCTCGTTGATCTCGAGGGCCTGGGCGAGAGCCTTGCTGCGTCCGGCGGCGAGGGCATGGACGAGCGCCTCGCCGAGCGCATCGACGACTGGTCGAGCGCCATCGAGAGCGGCGAACTGCTCGAATCGGAGGAAACGCTCGATCCCGTCGGCGAGCGCCGCTGCTATGTCGGCTCGGCCAGCGCCGAGGCGGCCCGCGCCGCCTTCGAGCGCGCCGGCTTCGAGATCGTCAGTTGCGACGGCCCGGCCCGGCGCGATCTCTGCCTGGCCATCGATGCGATGGATGCGGCCGCCGACGACGACGGCGCGGTGACGTTCATCCTGCTCACCGCTACCCCCGATCTCACCCCGCTGGTCGAGCGCCTGCACGACCGCGGCCACCGGGTCGCCGTCTATGCCGGCGAGGCGACCGCTGCCGACTACCGCGCCGCCGCCGACATGGTGATCCCGGCGGGCGCATTCGCCGCCTTCCTCGCCGCAAGCAAGGCGCAGCCGCGGGCGGTCGTGCCCATGTCCGCCTTCAACCGCGACGCCATCGAGACCTTCGCCCGCGAGGTCCACACGGCGACCAACATCCCGATGTTCTCGCCCAAGACCTTCGCCGAGCTCTTCCGCGCCCTGGCGAGCGAGGTCACAGAGCACGGCTACCATTTCAACGATACCGCCAAGAGCGTCGCCGAGCGCCTGAGCGGCGCCGGACGCAACGTCACCGCGCGCCAGGTGGTGTTCGTGGTCAAGGGGCTGGCGCTGAAGGGCCACGTCTTCTCGACCAGCGACACCGCCGAACGCCTCGCCGAGGTGTTCCGCGAGCAGGCGCGCTACCTGATCGACAACGCCGGCATCACGCTCGACGCCGGCCGCGAGGCGCTGCTTGCCGCGTGGATCGCCGCTCCAGCCGTGGCGCCGGCGAAGCCGGCACGGCAGCCGCAGCCGGCAGCCGCGAGCAAGCCGGCGCGCCCCGCGCAGCCCGAGGCCGAGAGCAAGCCGCCGGTGCGCAAGCCCACGCCCGCGCGCCACCCCGAACGGCCGGCGGCCGCGAAGCCGGCCGCGCCGCCGCGCCCGCCCGAGCGCCCCAAATCGTCGATCCTGCCGACGCGGGCGGCTGCGCCGCCGCCCGAGCCGGCCAAGCCGACGAGCGGCTCCCCCGACCTCAGGGCAACGATCACCGCACGCATTGCCGCCTCGGCGAAGATGAAGCCGTCGGCGCGGCCGCCGATCAAGGCCGCCGACAGCCCGCCGCCACCAACCCGAGCCGGCGGCGCCCCCGGCGGAAGCCGACGACGGGATCGAATCGTCGATCCTGGCGGCGATCGCCCAAGCCGTGGACGTTCTGGTCGAGGACGGCGGCAACAAGACCAAGCCTCGCCCGGCACCGCCGGAACGCGAGGCACCGGCGGAGGCGCCACCGGAACGCGGGGCCCGGCAGCCGGCCGCCCGCCGCGCCCAGCCCGAGCGCCAGCCGCCGCCGGCAGAACCGACACCGCCGGCCGAGGACGTTGAGGCGGAAGAGAGCGGCGACATCGGCGACGAGATCCAGCGCATCGTCGCCTCCTATAACCGCAATCGCGACGACGACCGGCGCGGCTAGTAGGCCCTGCCCTTACCGGCAACGACGGCACGGTGACGCTGCCGGGTTCCGCCAGCGCCAACCGGTCATGCGGCAGGTTGGTTCAGCCGCGCGGGCGTGGGCCGGCGGCAGCCACGGCGGGGTCGATATCCGCCCCGACCATCCGGAAGTTCTCTTCGAACATCACCGCCAGCTTGTCGGCTGCACGGTCGTAGGCATCGGCATCCGACCACGTCGACTTCGGCGTCAGGATGTGGGTCGGGATGCCGTCGATGGAACAGGGCACCTCGAAGCCGAAACGCTCGTCACGGCGGAGCGCCGCCGTCACGATCACGCCGTTGAGGGCCGCATCGAGCAGGGCGCGGGTGACCTTGATCGGCATGCGCTTGCCGACGCCATACGGCCCTCCCGTCCAGCCGGTATTGACCAGCCAGCAGTCCGGCCGGTGCTCGCGAATGAGATCGAGCAGCAAGCGGCCGTATTCGGTCGGCCGGCGCGGCATGAAGGGCGCGCCGAAGCAGGCCGAGAAGGTCGGCTCGGGTTCGCTGATGCCCTTCTCGGTTCCGGCCACCTTGGCGGTGAAGCCGGAGAGGAAGTAGTAGACCGCCTGGCGGGCGTTCAGCCGTGCGATCGGCGGCAGCACGCCGAAGGCATCGGCGGTGAGCATGACGATGTGGCTGGGATGGCCCGCCTGCCCCGTCGGCGAAGCGTTGGGGACATGCGACAGCGGATAGGCGGCGCGCGTGTTCTCCGTCTTGCTGATGTCGGCGAACTGCGGCTGGCGCGTCTCGGGCGACAGCACGACGTTCTCGAGAACCGTTCCGTGGCGATTGGTGGCCGCGTAGATCTGCGGTTCGTCTTCGGCCGAGAGGCCGATCACCTTGGCGTAGCAGCCGCCCTCGAAGTTGAAGATGCCGGCCTTGCCCCAGCCGTGCTCGTCATCGCCGACGAGCGTCCGGTCAGCGGTCGCCGACAGCGTCGTCTTGCCGGTCCCCGACAGCCCGAAGAAGATGGCGACATCACCCTTTTCCCCGACATTGGCCGAGCAGTGCATGGGCAGCACGCCGTGCTCGGGCAGGATGTAGTTGAGGAAGGTGAAGACCGCCTTCTTGATCTCGCCGGCATAGCTCGTCCCGGCGATCAGGATCGTCCGCCCGGTGAAGTCGCAGGCGATCACCGTCGGGGTGCGGATGCCATAGCGCTCCGGGTCGGCCTTGAAGCCGGGCACCGAAATGATGGTCAGGTCGTCCTCGCCGCGGTCATAGGACGGGCCGGCCGGCAGGCGCAGAAGCGTGCGGATGAACAGGGAATGCCAGGCGAGTTCGGTGAAGACCTTGACGCGGATGCGATGCCAAGGGTCGGCGCCGGCCACCAGATCCTGGAGGAAGAGCTCCTTGCCGCGCACGTAGTCGAGGATATCGGCGCGCAACCGCTCGAACGCCTCCCGCGAGATCGCCCCGTTGCTCTCCCAGGCCACGGTCGCTTCCGTCGCCGCCTCGCGCACGATGAACTTGTCCTTGGGCGAACGGCCTGTGTGGTGGCCGGTATCGACCACCAGGGCGCCGTCGCCCGACAGCTCCCCCTCGCTGCGGCCGAGCGCCAGGTCGTGCAGGGTCTGGTTGTCCTGGTTTTTGCGCAGGGTGGTGGTCGACTCCAGGACTCCACCGAACTCGGCCTGCAGGCCATCCGCGCTCACCTGGTCCAAGACACCCATTACGTTGCCCCTCTGCGCTCGATTGGAATAGCGCAATGCAACAGCGGGGCCGGCAAAGCGCTGTGAGCTTCATCAAAACGCAAGCCGGCCACCGCCTGGACGATCTCGATTTTCGCTGTAGGGACAATACCTTGGCCGAAGGCCCGCAGGGCCTGCGACAATAGACCGCTCCCCTGGAGGGCCCGCGACCCGCCCAGTCGGAGGCCCCGGCCCCTGCCGATCAGCCGTTGGCGATGTATTGCCCGCCATTGGCGGAGAACACCGCGCCGGTGATGAAGGCGGCGTCGTCCGAAGCCAGATAGGCGACCAGCGAGGCGATCTCCCGCGCCTTGCCGAGCCGGCCGACGGGAATCTGCTGGACGATCCCCTCCACCACCTTCTCGGACAGGTGGGCGACCATCTCGGTGTCGATGTAGCCCGGGCAGACCGCGTTGACGGTGATCCCCTTGCGCGCGTTCTCCTGCGCCAGCGACTTGGTGAAGCCGATGATGCCGGCCTTCGACGCGGCGTAATTGGCCTGGCCGAGCTGCCCCTTCTGACCGTTGATCGAGGAGATCGAGATGATCCGTCCGGCGCCGCGCTCGCGCATGCCGGCGATCACCGGGCGGGTCATGGCGAACATCGAATCGAGGTTGGTGCGGATGACCGCCGACCACTGCTCCCAGCTCATGTTGTGGAACATGGCATCGCGGGTGATGCCGGCATTGTTGACCAGCACCGCGACCGGGCCGAGCTCCGCCTCGACCGCTCGCACGCCGGCCGCCGACGCCGCCACGTCGCTGACGTCCCACTTGTAGACGGCGATGCCGGTCTCGGCCTTGAACGCCGCCGCGGCCTCGTCATTGCCGGCATAGGTGGCGGCGACCGTATGGCCGCTGTCCATCAGGCTCCTGGCGATCGCCGCGCCGATGCCACGTGTCCCTCCCGTGACGATGGCGACCTTCGCCATGACCTTCCTCCCCTTGCTTTGTTGTCTTCGTGCGGCTTGCTGCGGCTTAGCGTTCCACGCACATGGCGATGCCCATGCCGCCGCCGATACACAGCGTCGCCAGCCCCTTCCTGGCGTCGCGCTTGTGCATCTCGTGGAGCAGCGTCACCAGGACGCGCGCGCCCGACGCCCCGATGGGATGGCCGATGGCGATGGCGCCGCCGTTGACGTTCACCTTGGCGGTGTCCCAGCCCATGTCCTTGTTGACGGCGCAGGCCTGCGCCGCGAAGGCCTCGTTGGCCTCGATCAGGTCGAGGTCGCCGATGCTCCAGCCGGCCTTCTCGAGCGCCTTGCGCGAGGCCGGGATCGGCCCGGTGCCCATGACGGCGGGATCGACGCCGGCGGTCGCCCACGAGACGATGCGCGCCATCGGCGTCACCCCGCGCCGCTCGGCATTCTCGGCGCTCATCACCACCATTGCCGCGGCGCCGTCATTGATGCCGGAGGCATTGCCGGCGGTCACCGTGCCGTCCTTCTGGAAGGCGGCCTTGAGTTTGGTGACGGAATCCAGCGTCGTGCCGGCGCGGATGAACTCGTCCCTGTCGACCACCACGTCGCCCTTGCGGGTCTTGAGCGTCACCGGCACGATCTCGTCCGTGAAGCGGCCGGAGGTCTGGGCCGCCTCCGCCTTGTTCTGCGAGGCGACGGCGAACGCATCCTGCTCGCCGCGGGTGATCTGGAACGCGCGGGCGACGTTCTCGGCGGTCGTGCCCATGTGGTAGCCGTTGAAGGCGTCCCACAGGCCGTCCTTGATCATGGTATCGACCATGCCGAAGTCGCCCATCTTCACGCCGCCGCGCAGATGCTGGCAGTGGGGCGCCATCGACATCGACTCCTGCCCGCCGGCGACGATGATGTCGGCATCGCCGGTGGCGATCTGCTGCATGCCGAGCGCCACCGCCCTGAGGCCCGAGCCGCACAGCTGATTGACGCCCCAGGCGGTGGTCTCCTTGGGGAGGCCGGCGCCGATCGACGCCTGGCGAGCCGGGTTCTGCCCCTGTCCGGCGGTGAGGATCTGGCCGAGGATCACCTCGTCCACCTCCTCCGGCTGGACGCCGGCGCGCCTCAGCGCCTCGACGATCACCGCCTGGCCGAGCACATGGGCGGGCACGGTGGCGAAGGCGCCGTTGAAGGCGCCGACCGCCGTGCGCGTGGCACCGGCGATGACGATATCTTTGCTTGGCATGACCGTGCTCCTGGCTGTTCGCCACCCCGGGCTTCGCTGCTTGAGCCATGCCGAGCACGAAGCCCGCGGCCGTCGCTTCTTGCGATGACTACAGACTGGCGCCGGAGCCCCTGTCAATCGCCGGGGGCATTAACGCTGCGCCGCAATACACTTTTGGGGCGTTGCACAATATATTGGCGGCACTGCAAAAAAGTCCCTATCGTAGGCGGGGTTAGCCTTACGCGGGACGCACACAACCGGCTGGGGGAGCGGGAGAGGATTCCTCCCGAGAAGAAACGCATGGCGAAAGACAAGGCGCCGACGACCATCAAGAAATACGCGAACCGGCGTCTCTACAACACCGGCACCTCGACTTACGTGACCCTCGAGGACCTCGCCGCCATGTTGAAGAACGACGAGGATTTCGTCGTGGTCGACGCCAAGTCCGGGGAAGACATCACCCGCTCGGTGCTCACCCAGATCATCTTCGAGCAGGAGAACAAGGGCCAGAACCTGCTGCCCATCACGTTCCTGCGCCAGCTCATCCGCTTCTACGGCGACTCGATCCAGAATCTCATCCCGACCTATCTCGACTTCTCCATCGATTCGCTCGTGCGCGACCAGGACAAGCTGCGCAAGCAGATGGGCTCGGCCTTCGGCCCCAACGCGGCGTTCGACGTCATCGGCGACCAGGTCCGCCGCAACACCGAGATGTTCGAGCAGGCGATGCGCATGTTCCTGCCCTTCGGCGCCGGCGAGCGGCCGCCGGCAGCGCGTGGCGGGGAGGAAAAGAGCAAGCCGCCGGCGGGCGATTCCGGCGATATCGATGCCCTGCGCCGCCAGCTCGACGAGATGCAGAAGCGCCTCGACAAGCTTTCCAGCAAGTAGGGCCCGGCCCCCGGGGCGCGCGCCGCCTAGCCGGCCGCGCGCATCTCCCTGTCCGTCCGCCGCGGGTTCCACGGCCACTGCGTCGTCGCCGCCCCGACCAGGTTGCCCTGGATCATGTCGACCCCGAACTGGGAGAGCAGCACGGCGGTCGCCTCGTCCTCGACCCACTCGGCGACGACCTTCATGTCGAAGTGGCGCGCGATGGCGACCAGCCCTGTGATGAACACCTGATCATCGTGATTGTTCTGCAGGTCCTTGAGGAACACGCCGGCGATCTTGATGATGTCGGCCTTGAGCGCGCGCAGGCTGCGGAACGACGAGAAGCCGGCGCCGAAATCGTCGAGCGCCAGCGGACAGCCGAGGTCATGCAGGGTTGCGACGAAGCTCGCCGCCTCCTCGAGGCTGCGGATCACGGCCGTCTCGGTGATCTCGACGATCAGGCGGCCCGACAGGTCCGGCCGGCGAGCGACAGCGGCGGCAATCAGCGACAGCCACTCCGCATCACCCACCGTCTCGGCCGAGATGTTGACCGAGATACGCGCATCGGGCGCGGCCTCCAGCGTCTCCAGCGTGCGCCCCAGCACGTAGTGATCGATCAGCCGGATGAGGCCGAGGCTCTCGCACAGCTCGATGAAGTCCTCGGCCACGGCGATCGAACCGTCTTCCCGCTCGAGGCGGAGCAAGCCCTCGTGGAAGACCACCGCCCGCGAGGCGAGGTCGACAACCGGCTGGAACGACAGCTTGAGCCGCCTGGCGTTCAGCGCCGCCACCAGTTCGCTCGACAGCGCCGCGTTGGTCCGCTGGCGCGCGTCGCGGCTGGGCGAGGGAGCATAGGCGACGAAATGGCCGTAGCCGCGCTTGCGCGCCTGGTGCAGCCCCTCCTGCGCCCGCGTCATGGCTTCGCGCACGGTACGGCCGTAGCGCGGCAGGTTGACGCCGCCGATCGATACCGTCACCGCAACGGCGCTCGTCTCGGTGGTGATGATGTCGCGACGGACGACCGCATGGAAGCGCTCCGCCGCCGCATGCATGTCGCCCTCGGTGCAATTCATCAGGACGATGCCGAGCTTGTTGCCGGAATAGCGGCCGATGGCATCGCCTTCGCGCAGCTCCGCCCGGATGCGGCGGCCGACGGCGGCGAACACCTGGTCCGCCGTATCGAAGTCGTAGGCCTCGTTGATCGCCCGGAAATTGTCGATGGCCACGATCAGGAAGGCGATCGAGGTTCTCAGCCGCTTGGCCTCGGCGATCCCCTCGCCCAGCACGGTGAGCAGGTGGCTGCGGTTGAAGAAGCCGGTGAGATCGTCGTAGCGCGTCAGGAAGGCGCGGCGCTCCTCGCGCTCGGCCCGCTCGTTGATGACCCGCACCACCCCGCGCGCGTGGCTGACCTGCCCATTTTCGCCGGCATACCAGCGGCCGGCATCCTCGATGATCAGGCGTTTGTTCCCCAGCCCGCGGTCCGGCAGCAGGGTGTACTGGACCTCGTAGGAGACGCCGGTACCATCGTCGACGGCGCTGGAATTGAGGATCGCGTCGTTGCGGCTGGTCGTGCTGGCCGGATCGAGCAGGCTGGCGAAATCGCGTCCCGTCGCGATTTGCTCGACCGACGGCACGCCGAGCACCTCAGCCGCGCCGACGCCCCAGCGGATATGGTCGTCGGTGATCGTCCACTCGTAGGCTACTCCGCCGACTGCGGCGAGAATCGCGCCGGCATCGAGCGGCGCATCATCCCGTCGAACGGCAGGTGCCGGCGCGGCCGATACCACCACTCTGGCCTTCCCGTCTGCTTGCGGCACGAATCGTCCTCTGAAGGCAGCGCGAACGCCGACCCATGCGCGTCGCTGCCGGCAGAATGCCAGGGCGAGCCTTAAGGAAGCGCCAAGAGCCTAACAGCCGGCGCCGGCCGCCTGCGGCGCAATCCGGCGAACGGTTAACCGGCCGTTACCGTCAGGTGCCCTCGCCGTGGCCGACGGCAAGGTCGCGGCGTGCCGCGCTGATCGAGATGGTGAGGCCTGACAGCACGTCGAACAGGGCCAGGATCATCAGGATGAAGAACACCGACTGGGCGGCGAAGCCGACCACGATGAACTCGACCAGATAGGCGATGAACACCAGCGTCGACAGGATGTGATTGACGATCGCCCGGGAGCTGGTGTTGGTCGACTTGAGCACCTCGCCGAACAGGCATGCGACGCCGAAGACGAGCATCAGGTCGCTCCAGCTGAGCTGCCACGCCTGGCCGGAGATCATGGGCAGGTCGAAGATGACCGTGCCCCACGGCCCCAAACCGCCGATCAGGCCGACGATGTTGAAGACGATCCACGGAAGGATGGTGAACGGAATGACGAAGATGATCCAGGCCATGAACGGCGTCCCCCGGTTGGCGTGCTCGGGCGGGATCATACACCAGCGGCTTGGCGGCGGCCTGACGAAAAAGGCCGGCTGAAGCCGGCCTCTCGATCGTACGTGTCATGCGACAGCGCGGCGCTCAGGCCTCGCTCTTCGGCTCCAGGACCTGGCGGCCGCGGTACATGCCCGACTTCAGGTCGACGTGGTGCGGACGGCGGAGTTCGCCGGAATCCTTGTCCTCGACATAGGTCGGCTTCTTGAGCGCGTCGGCGGAGCGGCGCATGCCGCGCTTCGACGGCGACGTTTTTCGCTTGGGAACTGCCATGGGAAATCCTCGGGAAACTAGAGATTGGGCCGCCTTATAGCGGGGCTCAGGGATAGAGGCAAACGATATAGGGCCCGGCGATGCGGGCGCGGGCCGCAACCGTGCGGGCGAGCGCCTTGAGCAGGGCCGAGGGGTGGGCCGGGTCGCGGGCCGCCGGATTGGGCAGGGTCGCCGCCAGCAGAGCCGCCTGGCCGGCGGTCAACGCCTTGGCGGGCCGGCCGAAATAGTGCTTCGCCGCCGCTTCCACCCCGAACACGCCGGGGCCGAACTCGGCGATGTTGAGGTAGATCTCGATCAACCGCCGCTTGCCGAGGACGAAATCGAGGTAGAGCGCCAGCGGGATCTCCAGCGCCTTGCGCACATAGGAGCGCGACGTCCACAGGAACAGGTTGCGCGCCGTCTGCATGGCGATGGTCGAGGCGCCCCGCGGCCGGCCGGTCTCGCTGGCCGTGTCGATGACGGTGCCGAGCGCCTGCCAGTCGACCCCGCGGTGGCTGCAATAGCGGCTGTCCTCCGAGACGACGACCGAGGTCACCATCGCCTTCGCCATGGCGTCGAAGGGCACCCAGTCGCGTTCGATGGGGCCGGCGGTGAGGCGCTCCCAGACCATCAGCGTCGAGACCGGGTTGACCACCCGGTAGACCGGGGTGAGCACCATCGGGATGAGCACGAGACCCAACACGACCAGGCCGAGCACACGCCAGGGAATGCGGCGCCACAGGCTGCGCTTGGCCCCTGCCTTCTTCGCCGTCTTCTTGCGTTTGGTCGCCACCGGTCCGGAATAGCCCGCCGCCCGGCCGGCGTGCAATCGGCCGCACCGCCATTTGCACCGCTTGAGCCTTGACCCCCCGCCACTTCCGGGCCAAGTCGGAGGCATCATGGGCGACGAATTCGCAACCCGGCTGAAGACGGCGCAGGACGCCACCGAGGCAGTGCTGGAGAAGCTGCTCTCCGACGAGCCGCTTTCCGGCGAGATCGCGCGGCCTCCGCGGCTGCTTGCCGCCATGCGCCATGCCGCGCTCGGCGGGGGCAAGCGGCTGCGCCCGTTCATCCTGATCGAATCGGCCCGCCTCTTCGGCCGCACCACCACCGACGCGCTGGGCGCGGCGGCGGCGCTCGAATGCGTCCACTGCTACAGCCTCGTCCACGACGACCTGCCGGCCATGGACGACGACGACCTCAGGCGTGGCCGGCCGACCGTGCACCGGGCCTTCGACGAGGCGACGGCGATCCTCGCCGGCGACGCGCTGCTGACGCTCGCCTTCGCCATCATCGCCGACCCGGCCACCGACCCCGACCCGGCGGTGCGCGCCGAGCTTGCGGCAGGCCTTGCCGCCGCGGCCGGCATGGGCGGCATGGCCGGCGGCCAGATGCTCGATCTCGCCGGCGGCGGGCCGGCGCGCGGCGAGGCCGACATCCGCCTGATGCAGGCGATGAAGACCGGGGCGCTGTTCCGCTACGCGGCGGAGGCCGGCGCCATCCTCGGCGGCGCCGGCGCGGCCGAGCGCCAGGGGCTGGCCGATTTCGGCGCCGCGCTCGGCCTCGCCTTCCAGCTCGCCGACGACCTCATCGACGCCACCGCCACCGCCGAGGCCGCCGGCAAAGCGACGGCCAAGGACGCCGGGCGCGGCAAGGCGACGCTGGTCGCCCTCCACGGCGTCGAGGGCGCCATGAAGCTGCTCGACGCGGCGGTGAGCCAGGCGCTGACCATCCTCCGCCCGTTCGGGTCCCGCGCGGACATGCTGCGCGAGGCCGCCCGCTTCGTCGCGGCGCGGGGGTAGGCGGACACCAGCATCGCCGCAAGCACGGCCCCCAACCTCCCCCTTGCAGGGACCCTCTAGGGGAGGGTTCAAGAATTTGTGGCACACCTTCCCGTTCCCGCGCGCAATCTCAGCGCCGGGGCATGAACCTTTCCGAAGGACGCACCCCTCGCTGGCGAGGGGGTGGCGGGCGCCCGGCGAACGCCGTGCGGTTACTCCGCGAAAAAGGGCGCTCGTCCGAGCGCCCGCCGCGGCGATTTTGGGCAACCCGCGCTCGCACTCCACCGGGTGAACGGTGCGCTGCCGGTTCATCACCGGCCCGCTGCCTGGCCCCGCGCCGTTTCATGCGGGACGCGGTTCTGAACCCACCCGGCTTAAGGTGGCTCCAAGTACCACGGCCGGTCGTAGTGCCGGCGGGCGAGCTGTAGCGGGCGCCTCCCGATCCCCATGCCTCCGATGGCATGCGGAGCGGGCGCCGCTCCTCTCCCCGTGACGGTTCGGTCGCGACACGACCCCTCGCGGGAGAAGATGCCGGGATCATCTCATGGGGTCTGGAGGGCGGGGACAGATTTATTTGCGCGGGGCCGTGCTGCCGCGAATACCCCTCCCTCCCCGCGAGGGGAGGGTGGACGCGCCGCAGGCGCGGACGGGTGGGGTGGCCATCGGCGCTGTGTGCCCCACCCACCATGCTTCGCCTGCGGCTTCGCATGGTCCCCCCTCCCCCGCGTTCCGCGTGGGAGGGAGGGTGCCTGCCGCGCCGCTCCGGCCGTTCACCCGCGCGGGCGCGCGTCGTTGATCTCGATCCAGAAGCCGTCGGGGTCCTCAACGAAGCACTGGCGGACGCCGTCCGGCCGCTTGGTCACCCTGTCCGGCGGACGGCCGGGCATGGAGCCGAAGACGACGCCCGCCGCCTCCAGCCGCACGACCATGCCGTCGAAATCCGCCGCCGACAGCGCCAGATGGGTGCCGATGCCGCGCTCGACCTTCGGCGCCGTGTTGCCGCCGACCAGATGCAGGTTGACGCCGGGCGCCAGCGCGAACCAGCGGATCGAGCCCCTGCCCATGGGGTTGTCGACCTCGGGCAGGCCGAGGACCTCGTGATAGAAGCGCACGCTCGCGTCCATGTCGCGAACGGCGATGGCTTGGTGGTCGAGGTGGAAAGGGTGGGGCATGGGGGGCATCTAGCGCAATCGGATTGTCATTGAATATCGCTACGGAATACGCTACATATATGTCAACGCAAATGTCAATGAACCGGATCTAGGAACATGAGCGAGATTCATGCCTTTCCGAGGATCGTACGGCCGGCTTCGCCGCCGCTTGGCCTCTACTTCAGACCGGGAAGAAACGATCACCGCGTATTGATGGACCTCATCTCCACCGGGAAAGCAGGTTGTTTCGGAGTTGTGTTTGAACCAACTCGAATTAAGAGGCACAGTGAGCTTCTGGCGCAGGTTCTAGATCATAAGCTCGATGCAATCCTTGACCCCGATACTCAGCAGTCGGCGCTAACAGGCTCCTACACCGACGAACTTGGGTCGCTTCCATGGGGCGCTGGACATCAGCACCAATTGACCGACTTCGTCAGCCCCTCGGCCGACAAAAAGCTCGCGGCGCTCGCTAACTTCGCCCTGAAATATCGTTTCACAGAAATACTCGCCCCCACCCATCTGTTGCGATCTGCCGACGATCCTTGGCTACACATCGACATTCAGTCAACGCGAGGCTTGCGGAACTGCCTAGATGCCACTGGCGGGAAGAACGTGCCAATTATCTATTCTCTGGCCATTCCGTACTCGACGCTGCGAGACACCGAACAAAGGAGCAAAATAATCGAGGCACTTGAAGCCGCGCCAATTGAAGCAGTTTGGCTCAAGGTGGACGGCCTTGGCGCGACAAGTACACCGACCGCAGCTCTCAACTACATTAAGGCCGCAAGCGATTTTCATGAACTTGGTGTGCCCATTGTCGCCGATCACATGGGCGGGATATTCGGATTATCGCTGATGGCGTTTGGCGCTGTCAGTGGGATTGCTCATGGCATAACGCTTGGCGAACGGTTCAGCGCGAATAGCTGGCGGAATCCCCGCGAAGGAAAAGGGTTTGCGCCGGCGCACCGTGTCTACTTTCCGGATCTTGATTTGATGCTCTCGGTTGACCAAGCCCAAAGCCTTCTGAATTCGTCGAGCCGCGCGCGAAGTCAATTTGGATGTCGCGACACATCCTGTTGCCCACGCGGTATTAGAGATCTGCTCGAAAATCCAGGAAGACATTTCCTGGTGCAACGAATTGAGGAAATCTCCGGGCTGAGCCGGGTGCCTGAGGCATTGCGACCGCAACAATTCCTTGATCAACGCTTGCGTCCAACAACAGACCGAGCATTGGCAGCTGCGACCGCCGATTGGGAGGATTCAACAATGGCGAAGAAGACCCGCGAAAACCGAAAAAGGCTAGATGCGCTGCGTGTCGCACTCGGTGAACTTGCAGCCAAGAGCAACAGGCGATCATTCGCCCGATTGCCTGAAACCAGGGTAGTGCGTGATTCCCACATCTCTCTCAGATAACGAGGAGGATGCCCCAGAAAGAAAGCTATCCCAATGAATACGACTAACGCGATTGCGCGCAAAATCGAGTCACTACGAGAGAAGGGCGCAATGAAGTCAATTGATATTGCAAACGTGCTTGGCGCGCGCCCGGAAACGGTTTCTCGTTGGAACCAAGGCAAGGCATTTCCGCAGCCTGAACTGCAAAGACTGCTTTTGGAACTAGAATTTGTCGTCGACCAGCTTTCGGATTTCTATGACCCGCAAGAAGCAAGGCTATGGCTGTTTTCTAGACAGAAGCTCCTGAATGGGCAGATGCCGGCCGATCTCATTCGCGGTGGAAAAGTTGACGATGTCATTGCAGTAATCGACCAATTGCGAGACGGTGTGTACATCTGAACGTGAAGGACCGTTAAGGTGCGTCACGATATCGATTTGATCGACCGCCTTTCTATTTTTCCTACTGAAATATACGACGGGACCGTCTATCGAGCCACCCGCCAGAGCCTAGATCCACTTGCTTTCTCGTCAAGCGGCGGCCGGTGGGCCCCCGCCCGTGAGATTGCTGTATTGAATACGAGCCTTGCTCGCGATGGAGCGTTGGCAGAGATTACCTATCACTGGGGGCAGCTCACACCTCTTCCGTCCAAGCCAGTCGCGCTCCACGAGATACGTGTACGCACCAACAAATCTCTTCGATTGGTTCGAGCTAACCTACTTGAACTCGGCGTAGGCGTGGCACAGTTCGACCAGCCTTTTTACACGCGCACACAGGAGATTGGAGCAGCTGCGGCGTTTATCGGGGCTGACGGCCTACTCGTGCCTTCTGCTCGGTGGGACTGCATCAATCTGATTCTGTTCAACGACAATCACAAAGGTCATCTCGAAGTTACAAACAGCGAGGCAGTGGACTGGCGCGAATGGGCGCGTATTCACGATATAGAGTTAGGTAGTGGCTAAGCCGACTGCGTCGCGGCGCTCGGAGAATGGCTTTCCCCCACCCGGCCGGCTGTCGCCGGCCACCGTCCCCGCTAGGGGGAGGGAGGGAGTTCGGGGCATGGTCTCGCAATAAACGCCGTTCATGCCCGGCCCCGACCGGACATCCAGGCGAGACTCGCCCCACGGACGTCATCTTCCGCGGAAGCGGAGGATCGGGTTCGGCAGATGCAGTGCGGCGGGTGTTTGCGGAAAGCGATCCTCCGGTCTCGGCTTCGCCTCGCCGAAGGATGACGGAGGAACAGATGCCTCGCCGGGGATGACGGAGCCCTCGGCAAGCCCGACCTGGGTTCCCGCCTTCGCGGGAACGAACGGAGTGAGAGGCTTGCGTTCCCCTGTCAGCGCGTAGGTCCCGGGTCTGCGGCGCATCACGCTCTCATTCCAGGTTGTTCCGCTCCGCGCCTCTTGGCGTGCCGCACTGCGCCCGGGACACGGCCCCCCACCCGGCCGGCGTCGCCGGCCACCCCCCCGCGCTTCGCGGGGGAGGGAGGGAGTATGCGGCGGTGCCGCGCCTCCAACCAAACGCCTGCAACGCGGCGGCCCGCAGTGTTAACCTGAGCCTCGCCACGCGCACCCTCCCTCCCCCGCGAAGCGCGGGGAGGGGGGACCACGCGGAACGCGTGGTGGGTGGGGGCGCCACCGCGATGGCCAACGAGACGGCGCGGAACCTGCGCAAGACGATGACACCACAGGAGGTCCGCCTGTGGCAGCGGCTGCGCGCGCTGAAGTGCCAGGGCCACCACTTTCGCCGGCAGGCGCCGATCGAGACCTACATCGTCGATTTTGCCTGCCACGGGTCGCGGCTCGTCATCGAACTCGACGGCAGCCAGCACGCGGCGCCCGAGCATGCCCGGCGCGATGAGAGACGCGACGCGGCGCTCTCGGCAGCCGGATTCCGCGTGCTGCGCGTCTGGAACACCGACATTGATCGCAACATGGACGGCGTGATGCAGGCGATCATGACAGCACTTCGGGAGTAACACCCCCACCCGGCCGGCTATCGCCGGCCACCCTCCCCGCGCTGTCGCGGGGGAGGGAGGGAGTTTGTGGCGACGCCCTGCGTCCCCGAGACCTCTGAAAATGTGGCAATGCCAACCAAGCCCCCCACCCGGCCGGCGATCGCCGGCCACCCTCCCCGCGCTGACGCGGGGGAGGGAGGGCGTGTGGGGCAACGCCCCGCCTTGCCCCACCCCCTCGCCTACCCTTGCCAGCCGCCCGGCAAAGGAACAGTCTCCCCAAGCCGGCAATCGAGGCAACGCGAACGCGTCCTCGGCGTCGCCGGAGACTCCAGGGGCGACACAAAAATCCCGGTTGCGCGTGTCGGCGTGAGCCGTACAGGCGCGCGCATCCTTCGAGGGGCGCTGACGCGCCCACCTCAGGATGAGGCCCCGGGAAGGAGAACCGCCATGCGCAAATCCAACGCCCTGCCGACACTGATCTTCGTGGTCATTCTCGTCGTCGGCCTCTTCATCGCCTGGTCGGCCTACGCACCCGACCGCACCGGCGGCAGCGTCGCCATCGCCATCGTCACCATCCTCATCGCCTATGTCGCCTCCTATGCCACCAAGGTGGCCAACCAGTGGGAACGGGTGGTGGTGCTCAGACTCGGCCGCTTCCGCGCGCTCGAAGGGCCGGGGCTGTTCTTCATCATCCCGATCATCGAGGCCGTCGCCTACTGGATCGACACCCGCGTCATCACCAGCGCCTTCAAGGCGGAAAAGACGCTGACCAAGGACACCGTGCCGGTCGACGTCGACGCGGTGCTGTTCTGGAAGGTGGTCGACCCCAAGAAGGCGGCGCTCGACGTCGCCGATTACACCAGCGCCATCAACTGGGCGGCGCAGACGGCGCTGCGCGACGTCATCGGCAAGACCATGCTCTCCGACATGCTGGAGGGCCGCGAAAAGATCAGCGCGGAATTGCAGAAGATCATCGACGTGCGCACCGAGCCGTGGGGGATCACGGTGCAATCCGTCGAGGTCAAGGACGTGCTCATCCCGCCCGGTCTGGAGGACGCCATGTCGATGCAGGCGCAGGCCGAGCGCGAGCGCCAGGCGCGCGTCATCCTCGGCGATTCGGAACGCCAGGTGGCGGAGAAATTCGGCGAGGCGGCGCTGACCTATGCCGACAACCCGACCGCCTTCCACCTGCGTGCGATGAACATGCTCTACGAGGGGCTGAAGCGCGACAATGCCACCATCGTCATCGTGCCGAGCACGGCGGTCGAATCGATGCAGCTTGGCGGCATTGCCGGGCTGACGGCGCTGACCACCAACCTGACCCAGGGGCAGGTGCCGGGCCGGAGTGGCGAAGCACAGAAGCCGTAGGCGGCTATTTCGCCCTGGCCCTGGGAGCCGGCGTCTTCGCCGACTTTGCCGCCTTGGCGGCGACCTTGTCCGCCTTGGCAGCGACCTTGTCCGCCTTGGCGGCGACCTTGGCCGCGACAGCGGCAGCCTTGTCCTCGGCAGCGACGACGGCTTCCTCCGCCAGCTTGGCGTCGCGCGCCAGGCGCAGCGCCTTCAGCCGGGCGGTGTTGTCATCGACCCGCTTGGCCTCCTTCTCGGCGTCGCTGGTCGCCTTGGCGGCCTCGCGCTGGCGCGCCTGCACCTTGGCAAAGCGCGCCTCGGCATCGCTTCTCGTGCTCCTTGGCATTTCGGCTCCTTACTGTCTGGCTTGCCGCCCGGCCCGCATGCACCGGACGCCCTCCCCGTCGGGTCAGGGCATACTCACCCCGAAAAGGGATGGGCCTGCGGCAGCTTTCGCGGTCCTGACCCCCTGCGGCCCTCCCCCCTTGCCGGGGAGGACGGCCGACCCCTGCTCGAATAGCACCTTATCCCTATTCCGCCGCCTGCGCGGGCGGGCGCGAGCCGGCGGCCCCGCCGAATCGCTTCTCCACATAGTCGTCCAAGAGCTTGCGGAAGTCCTCGGCAAGCGTCGCCCCGCGCAGCGTCACCGCCTTCTTGCCGTCGATGAACACCGGGGCGGCCGGCTGCTCGCCGGTGCCGGGCAGCGAGATGCCGATGTCGGCGTGCTTGGATTCGCCGGGGCCGTTGACGATGCAGCCCATGACGGCGACCTTGAGGCTCTCGATGCCGGGATATTTCGCCCGCCACACCGGCATGGCGGCGCGGAGATCGTCCTCGATCCGCCGGGCGAGCTCCTGGAAGACGGTCGAGGTGGTGCGCCCGCAGCCGGGGCAGGCCGAGACCACCGGCACGAAATCGCGGAAGCCCATGGTCTGCAGCAGCTCCTGCGCGACGGTGACTTCCTTGGTGCGGTCGCCGCCGGGCTCGGGCGTGAGCGAAACGCGGATGGTGTCGCCGATGCCCTGCTGGAGCAGGATCGCCATCGCCGCCGACGAGGCGACGATGCCCTTGGAGCCCATGCCCGCCTCGGTCAGCCCGAGATGGAGGGCGTATTTCGATTTCTCGGCCAGCGCCGTGTAGACGGCGACGAGGTCCTGCACCTGGCTGACCTTGGCCGAGAGGATGATCTTGGACGCGGGCAGGCCGATCGCCTCCGCCGCTTCGGCCGAGATGCAGCGCCGAGGCGATGATCGCCCGGCGGGTGACCTCGACGGCGGAGAGCGGGTGGGCCGACTGGGCGTTCTTGTCCATCATGCGGGTCAACAGCGACTGGTCGAGCGAGCCCCAGTTGACGCCGATGCGGACCGGCTTGTCGTATTTCAGCGCCACCTCGACCATGGTGGCGAACTGGCGGTCGCGCTTCTCGCCGAAACCGACATTGCCGGGATTGATGCGGTATTTCGCCAGCGCCTCGGCGCAGGCGGGATGATCGGTCAGCAGCTTGTGGCCGATATAGTGGAAGTCGCCGATGAGCGGCACATGGACGTTGCGGGCGGCCAGCCTGTCGCGGATGTGGGGGACGGCGGCCGCCGCCGCGTCGCGGTCGACGGTGATGCGCACCAGCTCCGAGCCGGCGAGCGCCAGCGCCGCGACCTGGGCGACCGTCGATTCGATGTCGGCGGTGTCCGTATTGGTCATCGACTGGACGACGATCGGCGCGCCGCCGCCGACCGGAACGGTGCCGACCATGACGGGCACGGTCTCGTGGCGCGGGAGCGGCTGCGAAAGGTAGTCGGTCATTCTTGCATTCCCTGTCGGGCCTCCGGCCCTCCTCGCCTCTTGCTCAAGTCCGTCGAACAGAAAAGACCCCCTCCCAACCTCCCCCTTTCCGGGGGAGGAGGAGGACGCCGAACCTCTATCACCACTCAGGCGCGCTCATGCAAGACGAGACGCCGAGAAGGAGCAGAGCGGGACACCTTGCCCTCCCTCCCCCTGAAAGGGGGAGGACAGGAGGGGGGCCATGATGGCATCGCTGCCCCACCCACCATGCTTCGCCTCTCGGCTTCGCATGGTCCCCCCTCCCCTTGCGGGGAGGGATGGGAGCCCCACTGCAGGCGCTGAGCACCACGCCGCTCATGCCTTAGCGGCGGCGCGGCAGCGGGCGCAGAGGCCGCGCACTTCCAGCACCTGCTGGCGGGGCAGGAAGCCGCGGTCGGCGGTCTCCGCCCTGACCAGCCGGCCGAGCGCCTCCGACGAGGCCTCCGCCGCGGCGCCGCACTTGTCGCAGATGAGGAACAGCGTGGCGCCCGGCGTGCAATCATCGCCGCGGTCGCAGGCGACGTAGGCGTTCTTCGATTCGATGCGGTGGGCGAGGTTGTGCTCGACCAGGAAATCCAGCGCCCGGTAGACCGAGATCGGCGCCGGGCGGTGGCCGGAAATGCCGATGCGGTCGATCACGTCATAGGCGGAAGCCGGCACGTGGCTCTCCAGGAGAGCGTTCAGCACCTGCCGGCGCTGGGGCGTGAAGCGCAAGCGCTCCCGCGCGCAGATCGCCTCGGCGTGGTCGAGCGCCTCGGCCGCGCAGCGCGCGTGGTCATGCTCGCGATGTTCCAGGACGGGGCTCAACGCAATCATCTCGGGTCAGAACTCTAGCACCGGCAGGGGGTGAAGACGAAGCGGCTGCCTTTCCTTGGCCTGCATATAGGCCGCCGGGCGCCGATGCGCATCCTTCCCGCCCATGCTGCAATGCAATATAGAGGGTCCAGGGGCCGAACGAAGGGGAAGGAAGCATGCTCAAGGGCAAGACGGCGCTCATTACCGGATCGACCTCCGGCATCGGCCTGGGGCTCGCCAGGGCCTTTGCGGCGGAAGGCGCCAATATCGTGCTGAACGGCTTCGGCGACCCGACCGAGATCGAGACGCTGCGCAACGAGCTCGCCAATGCCTTCGGCATCGAGGTGCGCTATTCGCCGGCCGACATGACCCGGCCGGACGAGATCGCCGCCATGGTCGCCGACGCGGAAAAGGAGTTCGGCGCCATCGACGTGCTCTGCCCCAATGCCGGCATCCAGCATGTGGCGCCGGTGGACGAATTCCCGATCGACAAGTGGGACGCGATCATCGCCATCGTGCTCTCCTCGGCCTTCCACGCGATCCGCGCGGCGCTGCCCAAGATGCGCGCCAAGGGCTGGGGCCGCATCATCATGACGGCGAGCGCCCACGCGCTCAACGCCTCGCCCTACAAGGCCGCCTATGTCGCCGCCAAGCACGGCATCGGCGGCCTGACCAAGGTGGTGGCGCTGGAGACGGCTCAGGCAGGCATCACCGTCAACGCCATCTGCCCGGGCTATGTGTGGACGCCGATGGCGGAGCGGCAGATCCCCGACACCATGAAGGCGCGCAACCTGACCGCCGAGCAGGTGAAGAAGGACGTGATGCTCGCCGCCCAGCCGACCAAGGAATTCGTCACGGTGGAGGAGATCGGCGGGCTGGCCGTGTTCCTGTGCTCCGACGCGGCGCGGAACATGACCGGCTCGCTCATCTCCATCGACGGCGGCTGGACGGCGATGTGAGCGGCACCGGCGGCCGGCCTTGCTAGTCCGGCAGCTTTTCGAGCCCGAGGACGATCGGCTTGGCCCATGCCTCGCCGCGCTTGGCCACGGCCTCCAGGCGATCGCGATAGGGGATGAAATCGGCCGGCGGCAGGAACATGGCCGCTCGCCGTCCCGCCATATTCCAATGCGTCGCGTCGGTCGCGTCTTCCAGCCGCGCAATCAGATCGGGCAGCACAAGCCGTAACGCATCCTTGTGATCAACAAGGGCCGGCACGTACGGCTCGCCGGTGCGAATCCGGTAGTCGTCGACGAGCCGGCGGACCAGGGCAATGTCGTCGGCGTCGAGGCGCGCCTTCTTCCCGATCTCGCCCATGGCCGCTTCGAGCGACGGCACCAGCGCCGGCCCGACCGGGATGGCGCCCGGCCGGTCGAGAACCATCTGGGCGATCGCGCGGCCGTCGAGCGGCGGATAGCCGGCAATCGCCGCCAGCTCGTAACCGAGAGCCCGGCGGAGCTCGGCCTCGAGGGCGATCGGCTTCGACACGACCCAATGGCGCACGGGACGGACCGTCATCGGCCTGAACTGAAAACCGCCCTGCGCCATGGTCGCGAACGGGATCGATATGACCTGTCCCTTGACCTCGGTTCGCCGGAAGACGGGAACCGGCGGCGTGACGGCGGAATTGACGATCTGGAAGCGCCGGATCTCGGCAACCCAGATGGCAAAGCCGCGCGCGTCCGCATCGAAGCTTGGGTTGAGCGGCTCGAGGATGCGGTCGCGCACGCTGACCGCGGTCACCGCCTTGCTATCAACCGCGGGCACGATGCAATGACCCTGGGCGAGCGCCGTCACCGTCGCCAGCAGGGCCGTCTGGGCATCGGCGAAGGCTGGCGGACAGGCGGCACGGTCCTCGACCGTATAGGCTACGCGGGCGATCACTGCTCGTCCCAGCCGATGGTGGTCGTCATCACCACCTGATCGGCTTCGCCGTTCAAGAGCAGCGTCTGGCAGATCCTGTCGCATGACGCGGCGGCGAGCGGCGCGCGCCGGCCGTCCGATTTCAACGGATGCACGAACTCGATGGTCCGCGGACGCTGCAGCGCCGGCGTTTCGAAATCCGCCGACTGGATGTGCGCGATCTCCTGGTCGGCCGCCCGGCCCGCGGCCAGCGGAATGCCGAAGCCGACGGCGAGAACCCCGGCAAGGGCCAGCGCCGCGACGATCCAGCGCCCGAGACCGGCCTCCCGCGCCAGCATCGCCGGTATGAGCGCGAACAGATAAGCAGACACCAGCGGCAGAACGACGGTGAGAATGCCAGCGCTCAGGACCGTCGCCAGCAAGATCACGAAGAAATTGCTGCTCGCGAAGGCGATGCCGAGCACAGACGCTGCGCAGAGAACGAAGAAATAGCCCGTCGAACGATATCGCATCCGGCCACGCCTGCCCCAGGAACACGGGCCCAGAGGATGGCGCAATCCGGTTGCAATAGCCTTACGAACACCATGGAAAATTGTCCGATCCGCCGCCTTTGCGCGCAGAGCGATGACCGGATCGGGCCGCCGCCGGCATTCTGTCGATTTGACGCAGCCGGCATCCGTCTGCCCAGCGCCGCGTTCAGGGCGCGGGCCGAGTTCGACGCGGCGATGTGTTCAGCGTCGCGTGAGCGCCGGAATGCCGATGGCGGGGCAGATGCAGACCCCACCCGGGCGTTGTCAGGTCGATTTGGAGTAGAGCCCGAGGTTACGGCCAATGGCAAATCCACAGCGCTGATAAAACTTCGACAGCGCACCTTCCCGCTGTGAGACCAGCCAGACACCGCTGCACCCTTCTGCCTTTGCCGTTTCAAGAATTGCCGAAAGGAGCGCAGTCCCTATTCCGGCACCTTGCGCTTCCGGCAGCACCGCAAGCTCATCGAGGTGAATGACCGGTCCGGCATGGCGCCGCTGCCGTGTGCCCAGCGCGATCCCGAGCACCTGGCCGCCGTCAACTGCCGCAAGTGCAATCGACCGCGGTGTTTCAAGCACATAGGTGACGTTCTCGATCGCGGCTTCGTGTGACCAGCTCTCGTTCCAGGGAGGCCGGGCGTAGGCGCTTACGATGACACCGGCGGCACCGTTGAGATGCTTTGCGCCGAGAGGTTCGATCTGAAATGACATACGCCACCCCAAGCTGAGCGAAACGACGTTGCCGCAGCGCTCTCAGCTCCGCAATGGGTCCTGTGGGGGGGGGGGGTGGCATGCCACCTCGGCGTCGCGTTGCTAGCATCGGCCCATGCCGACTCAGGAAGAGCGATTCCGCGCCCTGGTAGTGACCAATCCGGTGGTGGCCGCGCTGATCGACCGCCTGCCGGCGCTGGCCATCCCCGACTGCTGGCTCACCGCCGGGGCGGTAATGCAGACGGTGTGGAACGCGCTCGACGGGCGCCCGCCGACCGCCGGCATCAAGGACTACGACGTCTTCTACTTTGATCCCGACCTGTCGTGGGAGGCGGAAGACCGCGTCATCAGGCGGGCAGCGGCAGCCTTCGCCGACCTCGATGCCGAGATCGAGCTGCGCAACCAGGCGCGCGTCCATCTCTGGTTCGACGAGAAGAACGGCACCAGCGGCTATCCGCGGCTGACCTCGGCCCGCGCCGGCATCGACGTCTTTCTCGAGACGCCGAGCATGTTCGGCCTCCATCCGACCGGCGGCGGCGCCTTCGAGGTCTATGCACCCTGTGGCTTCGACGATCTCTTCGGCTTCATCCACCGGCCCAACCCGCGGGCGATCGGGCCCGAAGCGCACTATGTGATGAAGACCGCACGCCGCAAGGCGCTCTATCCGCGCCTCACCGTGGTGCCGTGGGAAGGAGCGTGAACGGCATCATCCCTGTCGGCGGTGCCTGCCGGATTGTCGCTCGGTATAGCCGTCGACCAGAGCGCGGATCATGCGCTGATAGGGCACATGCCGCTTCGTGGCCTCGCGCTTGAAGAAATCGACGCTCCGCCGGGTCAGGCTGAGCGTGACCTTGACGGTTTCGTCGGCCATGACGAGTTCGTCCGGCGACGGCAGGAAATCCTCCACCACCCGCACGTCGCCGATCTCACCCTTGGTGTAGCGGACCGTTCTGCTGCTCATAGATCGCCTTGCCCTTTCGCCAGTAACCGGCACCGAAGATGCGGACGCGGCCCGCCCGCCACGTGAAGCGCACGGTCAGGATCCCATCGCCGACGCGGCCGAAGCAGAAATAGCGCTGCTCCCCTTTGCCGTGGCCGAGGTCCTCGGCGATCACACGATCCGGATCGAAGAAGGCACGCTGCGCCTCGGCAAAGGCAACTCCGTGCTTGGTCTGGTTGATGCGATCCTTCGCATCGTCCCATTCGAAGCTCGAGCCGCCCGCCATGATATGGGTCTATTACCATATAATTCTATGGCAAGCGAGCCCGCACGCGACGTGTCGCGTTGCATCGGCGCCTTGGCTCAGATGCCTCCCCCGTCCGCCTCGTCGGGCGTGGCGGAGGCCGGCGGCGGATCGCCAGCGGCAAGGCGCTGGGAGCGCAGCAAAGGGAGCTGGGTGGGGAGCGGCGACCAGCCGGCAAGCTCGCTTTCGCCATAGGCGACGCGGGCAAAGGGATCGGAATCGTTGGCGACCCAGCCCTCCTCGCCGGAGCGCGCCGAAACCGCCCAGCGCACGGCGTCGATCTCGGCCGGGCCCTGCTCGCTGGCGCGCACGCGGACCAGCACCAGGCTGCCGTCACGCGGGGCCGTGGTCATGGAAGCCCATTTCGGGGACGCCATGCGCCTTTCCTCGCCTGCCTCGAGGGGGACAAGACGCGACGGCAGCCGGGACGGCCGCCGCCGCGCTGAATGCGATCGTGCCTACTTCACCGTGATGCCCATGCCGGAAATATCGGCATTGACCATCAGGCCGGTCTGGTTGCCATGCAGCTCGAGCACCGCGCCCTTCTCGTTGGTGAGCACGATGACGCCCTTACCCCTGACGCCGGCCGCACCGGCGCCCGCCGCGGCATAGATGCCGGTGACGTCCGACGGACGGCTGATGTGGCTGACCGTGCCCCAGAAACTCACCTTGGCGCCGCCGAACACCAGGCCACCGCTGATGCCGCCGATATCGAGCGGGTAGTGGCGGCCGTGGAAGGTCAGCGTTCCGCTGCCGGCCGAGGCGCCGATGAAGAAGCCGCCCTTGACGATGTTGATGCTCATCGAGCCGCTGTCGGCCCAGGCCGCGGACGCGACCAGGCTGGCACCGGCAAGCGCGGTGAGAGCAATGAAACCGGAACGCAAACCTTTGAAAACCCGCATGGTGACTCCTCCTGTAGGCCCCCGCTTCCGAAAACTTCCGGAGAGGTGATTTAGGGCTTTTGCGGCGCCAGAGGAAGGCCCGCCCGTGACGCAGGCCACACCCCGCCGGGCGTTTTGTCAGGCCTTGCCGCGGGCGCGTTCGCCGAGCGTCGTGGTCAGGCGCAGGAGCGCCGGCGAATGGTCGTTGCGGTCGAGCATCACCTGAATGATCGACACGCCCTCGGCGTTGGCGTGGGCGCGCTTCAGCGCCTCGTCCATCTCGATTTCGGTGGTCACCTTGATGCCGAGGCCGGTCCCCAGCACCTCCGGGATCCTGGCGAAGTTCCATGTCGCCACGTCGTTGTAGATGCCGTCGAGCATCGGCCGCTCGGTACCGTAGCCGCTGTTGTCGAGCACGATGATGATCGGGTTCTGGCCGTAGCGGGCAAGCGTCGCCACCTCCATGCCGGTCATCTGGAAGGCACCGTCGCCGACCAGCACCAGCGGCCTGAGGTCGGGCCTGGCGGCCTTGACGCCGAGCGCCGCCGGCACCGAGAAGCCGAGCGAGCAGTAATAGGCGGGCGCCAGGAAATGCACCGAGTTGTGGATGTAGAGGTCCTCCGCCCCGAACAGTGCATCGCCGGTATCGGCGATGACCACCATGTCGTCCTCGAGGAAGGCGTTGACCTGGCGGAACAGCGCCTCGACGGTCATGCCCTTGTCGGACGGGTTGAACAGGCCCGGATGCTCGGGATGCTCGTAAGGCGGCACCCTGCGCGGCTGCCACGGGTGGGCGGCCAGGCCCTTGACGAAATCGGCCATGGCGACGCCGTCGAAGCTGTGATGGCCGATGGCGATGCGGTCGCTGGCGGCATAGATCGAATAGCGCCGATCGATGCGCGCCGTGTAGACGCCGAGGTTCATGTCGGTGAGCTGGGCGCCGAGCAGCACCAGGCAGTCGCTCTTCTCGACATAGTCGCGCACCGCATCGCGGCCCATGGCGCCCTCGTAGATGCCCAGATAAGCGGGATCCGATTCGGGGAACACCGACTTGCCGGTGATGGTGACGGCGACCGGCACGCCGGTCCTGTGGACGATCTGGACAAGCTCCGCCTGGAGGCCGAAGCGGTGCAGCTCCTCGCCGGCCAGAATCACCGGCCGCTCGGCCTTGCCGATATGCTCGACCGCCTCGGCGATCGCCACCGCGAGCGCCTCCGGGTCGCCCTCCGGCTCGGCCGGCAGATGGCGATTGAGCGGACCGATCTCGGCGCGCGCCATGTCGCGCGGGATCTCGATATAGACCGGGCGGCTGTGATGGCGCGCCGCGGCCAGCACGCGCTCGATCTCGAAGGCGGCGGTGGCCGGGTCGTCGAGCACGGCCTGGGCGACGGTGAGCTGCTCGAAGACGCGCAGTTGCGTGTCGAAGCCGCGCACCGTGTGGTGGAGCAGCGGCGCGCGCCGCTGCTCGTGGGTGCCGGGGGCGCCGCTGATGACCACCACCGGCGAGCGCTCGGCGAAGGCCTGGGCGGTCGAGTTGGCGATCTTGAGGCCGCCGACGCAATAGGTGATGCACACGCAGCCGAGGCCGGTGACGCGGGCATAGGCATCGGCGGCGAAGCCGGCGCCCTGCTCGTCGGCGGTGTTGATGATCTTGATTCGGCTCTCTTCCATCTGCTTGAAGAAGGTGAGCACATAATCGCCGGGAACGCCGAAGACATGGCCGACGCCGTTCTCGGCAAGCCGCTCGATGAGGTAGTTGCCGATGCTCTGTGCCATGGTCCTTCCCCGTAATCGATGCGCCCCTGGGCGGGCCCCGCGGCGGACTATGCCCGAAAGCGCCTGCCGGCGGCAGGGGCGGGAGGCTGCGGCATGAGCGAACCGACGCCGAAGGTTCTTCTGGAAGTACGCCGCGCCGACATCACCACGCTGGAGGTCGATGCCATCGTCAACGCCGCCAATCCGTCGTTGCTCGGCGGCGGCGGGGTGGACGGTGCCATCCACCGTGTCGCCGGGCCGGAGCTGCGCGAGGCCTGCCGCACGCTGGGCGGCTGCGACACCGGCGAGGCCAAGATGACGCGCGGCTACCGGCTGCCGGCCAGGCACGTCATCCACACCGTCGGCCCGGTCTGGCGCGACGGCCACTCCAACGAGGATGCGCTGCTCGCCGCCTGCTACCGGCATTCGCTGGAGCTCGCCCGCGAGCACGGGCTGAGCTCGATGGCCTTCCCGGCGATCTCCACCGGCCTCTACGGCTTTCCCGCCGAGCGCGCCGCGGTGATCGCGGTCGATACGGTCTTCGACGTCCTCGAGGACGAGCCCGGAATGCTGCGCAAGGTCATCTTCTGCTGCTTCGACGACGACACCCTGGCGCTGTACCGCGAGGCGCTAGCGCTCCGCCGCGCTTGAAAAAGGTCGCAATCTGCTGTTTGGCTCGGGGGCCGGCGCCGGAGGGGCGCCGCCAGGCTGCAAGACAGGGCGACCTCGTTGCGACGCTTCACTGCGCTTCTGCTGGCCTTTGCCTGCCTCGCCGCCGCCGGCGCGGCATGGGCGGAAACGCCGCTGGCGGACCCGTTGCAGCTTCTCGAACGGCTGGTCCGGCCGCCGGCCAAGGCCGTGGAACGCGCGCTCCGCCAGCCTTCGCGGACAACCAGGACCGTGAAGAAGGCGGTGAGCGTGCCGGCGCCCGAGACGGCCGCCGCGCCACCGCCGCCCCCGACCCCGGCGCCAACAGAAGCGGCGGCCGCACCACCGCCGGCCACCGACCTTCTCTCAGTGCCGATGCCGCGGCTACGGCCGGGCGATGCCGGCGGCCCGGCGCTGGGCTACGCCCCGGCAACCGGGATCGAGGCCACCCCACTGGGATCGACCGGCGCCCCGCCGCTCAAGGCGCCGCCGCCCGTCGCCGGCTCGACCTGCGGCGCCATGATCGCCCGCCTCGGCGTCGAGGCAACGCCGCTGCCGCCGATGAGCGAGGGCGCCTGCGGCATCCCCGCGCCGGTCTCCATCAAGGCGTTCGACGGCGGTGCCGTCGCCTTCTCGACCGCGGCGCTGCTCAACTGCGACATGGCCGAGGACCTGGCGGGCTGGATGGACGGCACGGTGCAGCCGATCGCGCTGAAGACGCTCGGCGGCCGGGTGACCGGCCTCAGGATCGCCGCCTCCTATGCCTGCCGCAACCGCGACAGCCTGGCCGACGCCAAGCTCAGCGAGCACGCCCGCGGCAACGCCATCGACATCTCGGCCTTCAAGGTCGACGGCATTGGCTGGATCGAGGTCGAGACCGGCTGGAACGGTGGCGGCGCCAGGGCCGCGTTCCTGCGGGCGGTGCGCACCTCGGCCTGCGGCCCCTTCACCACGGTGCTGGGACCGGGCTCGGACACCTACCACGCCACCCACTTCCACCTCGACCGCGCCAAGCGGCGCACCGCCGGCCCGAGCAAGGGGCTTTACTGCAAGTAGCTCGCGCCCCAGATAGGCTTGCACCCATGAACCTGCCCCCCACCACCCGGCTCGGCCCGGTCCATATCGCCGTCACCGACGCCGAGCGCGCGCTCATCATCTGGCGCGACATGGTGGGCCTGAGCGAGATCGGCCGCGACGAGCAAGGCATCGCACTTGGCGCCGGCGGCAAGACGCTGATCGTGCTCGAGCCCGGCGCCGAGCGCCCGGTGGTGGCGCACACCAGCGGGCTCTACCACGTCGCTTTGCATGTGCCGACGCGGCGCGACCTCGCCGTCGTCACCGCCCGGCTGATGGCGGCGCGCATCCCCAATTCGCCCACCGACCACCTCGTCTCCGAGGCGGTCTACCTCTGGGACCTTGACGGCAACGGCATCGAGATGACCTTCGAGACGCCGTGGCGCGGCACCTTCAAGACCGACGGCGACACCTTCTATGCGCTCACCCCCGACGGCCGCCGGCATTCCGGCCGCGACGCAATAGACCTTCATTCGCTGCTCGGCGAGTTGAAGCGCGAGGACGAGCTCAGCCAGAAGCTGCCGGCCGGCACGCGCATTGGCCACGTCCATCTGCATGTCGGCGACATCGACAAGGCGATGGCCTTCTATGCCGACGACGGCGTCGGCTTCGCCCGCCAGATGCTGGCCAAGCGCGTGCGCATGGGCGACGTGACGCTCGGCTACCAGCCGCACGCGCTCGCCTTCAACACCTGGGCCGGCGAAGGCGCGCCGCAGGCGCCGCCGGGTTCGGCCGGGCTGCGCTGGTTCGGGATCAGCGTGCCCGACGTGCACGCGCTTTCCGCCATGCGCGCCCGCCTCGGCGACGTCAGCGCCATTGACGGCGGCTTCGAGACGAGCGACCCGGCCGGCAACCGGCTGCGGGTGACGGTGGCGACCGGAGCGGATTGAACCGTTCAGCCGGCTTGCGGCACGCCGCGTGCGGCAAGGGCTGCCACCACCCTGTCCGGGGAGGCGAGGCAGGGCTGGTCGATCACCTGGCGGTCGATGACCAGCCGCAGCCTGTGGAAGCGCGCGCCCCTCCCGGGCGACGGGGCTTGCAGCGAAAACCCGGTCAGATTGGCGAAGGGAACGTAGGTGAGGCGCGCCGCATAGGTCGGATGGAGATAGCGCCGCGTCTCCTCGCCGCGGTCGACGATGACGAGTTCCTCGCCGGTATCCAGCATGAGCACGCCGGTCGACAGGCGGCGGCGGTTGGCCTGATTGCGGCACGGGCGGTCACGCGGCTCGAAATGGAGCGGCATCACCGGCCGCGGGAGGCTGCCCTGGACCACCCGCAGCATGTTCTGGAAGAACAGGTCGGCGACCGCCAGCGCGACGCCTTCGCTCGCCGTATTGGGCCGCTCGGCATCCGGCGTCAGCCTGTCCCGGATGAAGCCGGTCACCGCATCGAGTCGCCGCGACGACACCGTGTTGTAATCGACCGTAACGGTATCGCCGTCGCGGAGCATGAGCGACCAGTTCGCCGCCAGCAGGTTGATGGCGCTGCGGATGGCGGCGATATCGCTCCACGCGACGCTGCGCTCGGCGATCCTGCCGTCGGCGAGCGTGAGAAGGCTCACGCCGTCGTCGTGGACGGCGACCACCATGCGGTAGAGGTTCCAGCCCGGCCGCACCTGCACCCGGTCGGCCTTGATCGGCACCTTGAGCAGGAAGCGCGCATCGCGGTGCGCGCCATAGGCGGCACGGAAGCGCGGCGGCATGTCGCCTTCGCTGCGCACCGGATCGATCCATGGACCGAAGGCGTCGTATTCTCTGCGCGCCTCGGGGGTCGCCGCCCAGTACCAGTCACGCTCGGGCGCGCGCTTCATCCAGGCGAACATGGTCTTCCTCCACGCTCTTCAGGTAGCCGGCCAGGAGATCGAAGCCACGGGTGGCGGCGGCGACCGCCTCACCGTCCATCCCCGCGAACAGCGACTGCAGGGCGCCGAGCCGCTGGCGCTTGAGGTGCCGGATGAACCGCCGGCCCGCCGGCGTCAGCGCCACGCGATAGCTGCGCTCGTCGCCGGGGATGGCGCGCTTGGCCATCAGGCCGAGCCCGCCCAGCCGGCGGATCACCGAGGTCAGCGTGCCCTTCTCTATCCTGAGGCCGCGGTTGAGATCGACCGGCCTGAGCGGGCCGACGACGGAAACCGCCATGGCGACGATGATCTCGTATTCCGAATAGGAGCGGCCACGATAGGTGGTGCGGTGCAGGATCGGATTGATGTGCACCAGGAAGTACCGCATGAAGCGGTCGAGGCTGGCATCCAGCCGTTCGATCGGGTGCTTTGAGGCCATCAGCGCGTTTGCCGGCTACGCCACTTAGTAAGATTTCGTACTGTTTAATTTCTTACAACAGGACGATCAATTGCGGCGCGTGGCCGCATGGCCGCGCCGGTGACCCCGCCTGCGGTGAAGCACAGGCGTCTGGGAAACGCCCCCCCTGGTCAACCTCCGATCTCCGGCATTCCGTCATCCCCCGGCGAAGCGAAGTGGAGATTGGGGGATCGGTCTCCCGGAGGCACAGCCATCGTTATTGTGAGTTGGCTCCCAAGCCGACAACAAGCCCTTTTCCGCAGAGGACGACCCCCCGGTCAAGCCGGGGGATGACGGAGAGGCAAGGTAGAGGAAACGTCTCAGGCGCCATGCGCCAACAGCGGATAGAGGTCTTCCCAGTTCGGATTCGATTCCTCGATCAGCGCCACCTTCCATGCCCGGTTCCAGTGCTTCAGGCGCTTCTCGCGGTGGATCGCTTCAGTCGCCGTCTCGTACTGCTCGACATGGACAAGGTACTTGAGCCCGTATTTCTTGGTGAAACCTTCGACGATGCCCTCGCGGTGCTCCCAGGCGCGGCGCGCAATGTCGCTAGTCACGCCGACATAGAGCGTCCCATGTTCACGGTTGGTCATGATGTAGACGTAGAACATCCCCCTGCTCCACGAGCCTCATTCCCCTGTCGGTCATCCCCCGGCGAAGCGAAGCGGAGACCGGGGGATCGGTCTGCCAGGCACCGCACCATCGCGAAGGCGGCGACGCTGCGGACACAAACAATAGGCGCTGCGGCAGAGGAGAACGATCCCCCGATCAAGTTGGGGGATGACGGAGTGTGTGGCCGGAGTCGGGCAAAAAAAGAACCCGCCTACCCCGCAAACACGATGAGCAGGTCCTTGGCGTCGATCTGGGCGCCGGCGTGGACGAGCACCTCGGCGATGGTGCCGTCGCGCTCGGCATGCAGCGCCGTCTCCATCTTCATCGCCTCGATGGAGAGCAGCACGTCGCCCGCCTGGACGCTCTGGCCCGGGCGCACGGCCAGCGTCGACACCACCCCCGGCATCGGCGCGGCAACGTGCAGCGGGTTGCCCTCCTCGGCCTTCGGCCGGGCGCCGCCGCCGGTGGCGCCGTGCGAGCGGTCGGGCACCTTGACCATGCGCGGCTGGCCGTTGAGCTCGAAGAAGACGCGGACATTGCCTTCGTCGTCCGGCTCGCCGATGGCCTGGGTGCGCACGATCAGCGTCTTGCCGCGCTCAAGCTCGATCGGGACCTCCTCCCCGGCCGGCAGGCCGTAGAAGAACACCGGCGTCGGCAGCACCCCGGCGGGGCCATAGTGCTCGGCGGCATGGGCGAAATCGGTGAAGACCTTGGGGTACATCAGGTAGGAGGCGAGCGCCCGGTCGTCGACCGCCGCGCCCGACTTCTGCTCCGCCTCCTTGCGCTCGGCATCGAGATCGGCGGCGGGCAGCAGCGAGCCCGGCCTGGCCGTGATCGGGGTGACGCCCTTCAGCACCTTCTTCTGCAGTTCCTCCGGCCAGCCGCCCGGCGGCTGGCCGAGGTCGCCGCGCATCATCTGCACGACCGAGCCGGGGAAGGCGATATCGCGCTCCGGGTCGATGACGTCGGCCGGGGTCAGATCGCCGGCAACCATCATCAACGCCAGGTCGCCGACCACCTTGGACGACGGCGTCACCTTGACGATGTCGCCGAACAGCATGTTGACGTCGGCATAGGCGCGCGCCACCTCGTGCCAGCGCGCCTCCAGCCCGAGCGAGCGCGCCTGCTCCTTGAGGTTGGTGAACTGGCCGCCGGGCATCTCGTGCAGATAGACCTCCGAAGCGCCGAAGCGCAGGTCCGACTCGAAGGCGAGATACTGGCCGCGCACCTTCTCGAAATAGAACGAGATCTTGCGGATGGCGTCCGGGTCGAGGCCGGTGTCGCGCGAGGTGCCGCGCAACGCCTCGACCAGAGAGCCGAGGCAGGGCTGCGAGGTGAGCCCCGACATCGAATCGATCGCCGCATCGAAGGCATCGACGCCGGCCTCTACCGCCGCCAGCACCGTGGATGCCGAGATGCCCGAGGTGTCGTGGGTGTGGAGATGGATGGGCAGGTCGGTCTCCTGGCGGAGCGCGGTGATCAGCTGCCGTGCCGCGACCGGCTTGAGCAGGCCGGCCATGTCCTTGATGCCGATGATGTGGGCGCCGGCCTTCTCCAGCTCGCGGGCGAGGCCGACGTAGTATTTGAGGTCGTACTTGGCGCGGCGGGCATCGAGGATGTCGCCGGTGTAGCACATGGCGCCTTCGCACAGCTTGCCGGCCTCGACGACCGCCTCCATGGAGACGCGCATGTTCTCTACCCAGTTGAGGCAGTCGAACACGCGGAAGAGGTCGACGCCGGCATCGGCCGCCTGGCGCACGAAGAACTTGACCACGTTGTCGGGATAATTGGCGTAGCCGACCGCATTGGAGCCGCGCAGCAGCATCTGCAACAGGATGTTCGGCGTCTTCTCGCGGATGTCGGTAAGCCGCTCCCACGGATCCTCGGCGAGGAAGCGCATGGCGACATCGAAGGTGGCGCCGCCCCAGCATTCAAGCGAGAGCAGGCCGGGCAGCGCCTGGGCATAGGCCGGCGCGATCTCGGTGAGGTCGTGCGAGCGCATGCGGGTGGCGAGCAGCGACTGGTGGGCATCGCGCATGGTCGTATCGGTGACCAGGGCGCGGCTTTCGGCACGCATCCACCTGGCGAAGGCTTCCGGCCCCTCGGCATCGAAGCGCTGCTTGGTGCCGGGCGCCGGATCGACGCCGAAGGACGGCGCCGGAACCAGCAGCGCCTCCTTGGACGGCGCCGGCCGGTTCTTGGTGTCGGGATGGCCGTTGATGGTGACGTCGGCGATGTAGGTCAGCAGCTTGGTGGCACGGTCGCGCCGGCGCACCGAATGGAACAGCTCCGGCGTCTCGTCGATGAAGCGCGTGGTGTAGCTGGCGTCGCGGAAGGCGGGATGGCCGATGACGTTTTCCAGGAACGTCAGGTTGGTCGCCACGCCGCGGATGCGGAACTCCCTCAGCGCCCGGTCCATGCGGGCGATCGCCTCGCCCGGCGACGGCGCCCAGGCGGTGACCTTCTCCAGAAGCGGATCGTAGAAGCGGGTGATCACCGCGCCGGAATAGGCGGTGCCGCCATCGAGCCGGATGCCGAAGCCGGTGGCGCCGCGATAGGCGGTGATGCGGCCATAGTCGGGGATGAAGTTCTGTTCCGGGTCCTCGGTGGTGATGCGGCACTGGAGGGCGTGGCCGTTGAGGGCGATCTCGCCCTGGCGCGGCACGCAGCCCGGCTCCTTGTCGCCGATGGCGGCGCCTTCGGCGAAGCGGATCTGCGCCTTGACGATGTCGACGCCGGTCACCTCCTCGGTGACGGTGTGCTCGACCTGGATGCGCGGATTGACCTCGATGAAGTAGATGGCGCCGGTATCGGCATCCATGAGGAACTCGACCGTGCCGGCGCCCTTGTACTTGGCGGCATGGGCGATCTTGATGGCGTAGGCGCAGAGCTCGGTGCGCTTGTCGTCGCCGAGATAGGGGGCCGGCGCCCGCTCGACCACCTTCTGGTGGCGGCGCTGCACGGTGCAGTCGCGCTCGAACAGGTGGACGATGGAGCCGTGGGCATCGGCGAGGATCTGCACCTCGACGTGGCGGGCGCGCTCGACCAGTTTCTCCAGATAGACGTCGTCCTTGCCGAAGGCGGCCTTGGCCTCGCGGCGCGCCGGGCTGAAATCGCGCGCCAGCGCCGCCTCGTCGGCAATCACGCGCATGCCGCGTCCGCCGCCGCCCCACGATGCCTTGAGCATCAGCGGATAGCCGATGCCGGCCGCGATCTTCTTCACCTCAGCGATATCGTCGGGCAGCGGTTCGCTCGCCGGCATCACCGGCACGCCGACCGAGACGGCAAGGTTGCGCGCCGACACCTTGTCGCCGAGGAGCCGCATGGTGTCGGCCGAGGGACCGATGAAGGTGATCCCGGCCGCGGCGCAGGCATCGGCGAATTCCGGGCTCTCGGAGAGCAGGCCGTAGCCCGGATGGATGGCGTCCGCGCCCGATTCCCTGGCCACCCGGATAATTTCCGGGATCGACAGATAGGCGGCGATCGGCCCGAGCACCTTGCCGTCGGGCATGCGGCCGATCTGATAGGCCTCGTCCGCCTTGAAGCGGTGGAGAGCGAGCTTGTCCTCCTCGGCGAACACGGCGACCGTGCGGCGGCCAAGCTCGTTGGCGGCGCGCATCACGCGGATGGCGATTTCCGAGCGGTTGGCGACGAGGATTTTCTTGATCGGCACGCGTGACGCCCCCTTGATGAAACACAGGCTCGTGCCTCTTGTTTAGCCGGATTGTGCAGTTGCGAAAAGAGTGGGCAGGCGGCGCGTGCGTTTGCGAAGAAGCCGCAGCGCAAGCGGGATTGCCGGGCTCCCACCGCCTGGGGCAAAGTGCGACCCCAAACATCAGCGGAGAGTCGCGACATGCCTGAAATCCACGTCTTCTGCGCCGAGGGGCGCACGCCGGAACAGAAGAAGAAGCTGATGAAGGGCCTCACCGACGCCATGGTCGAGAGCTTCGGCGTGAAGCCCGACGTGGTGACGGTGCAGATCATCGAATCGCCCAAGACGGACAAGGCCAAGGGCGGCATTCCCTTCACCGAGCGCTGAGCCAGGCTTCATGCTCGCCGAGATCTGTGTCGATTCGGTCGCCGGTGTCCGCGCCGCCCGCGATGCCGGTGCTGCCCGCGTCGAGCTCTGCGCCGATCTCCTGGAAGGCGGCATCACGCCGAGCCGCGGCATGATCCATGCCGCGCGTGCCGTTGCCGGCATCCGGCTGCACGTCATCATCCGCCCGCGCGGCGGCGATTTCGTTGCCGATGACGACGAGATGTCGGTGATGGCGGCGGACATCGACGCGGCCAAGGCGGAGGGCGCCGACGGCGTCGTCTTCGGCCTGCTCACCGCCGACGGCGTCATCGACAGGGAACGGACGCGCCGGCTGATCGACCGTGCACGGCCGCTGGCCGTCACCTTCCACCGCGCCTTCGACATGACCGCCGATCCCCGCGCCGCGCTGGAGACGCTGGTGGACCTCGGCGTCGAGCGCGTGCTCACCTCCGGCCAGGAGGAGACGGTGCTGGAAGGGCTGCCGCTGCTGCGTGAACTGACGGAGCAGGCCGGCAAGCGCATCATCGTCATGCCGGGCGGTGGCATCACCGAGCGAAACGTTGGCCGCATCGTCGCGGACCTCCACCCGCGCGAGATCCATTTCGCCGCGATGGAGACGCTGGCGAGCCCGATGACGGCGCGCCGCGGCCATGTCTTCATGGGCGGCACGCTGCGGCCGCCCGAATACGACCGCCCGGCGACGACGGCCGAGGCCATCCGCCGCGTTCTGGCGGGAACAGACCAAGGCTAGGCCATGATTACCGTCTTCGGCTCGATCAATGTCGACATGGTCACGCGCGTGAAGCGCATTCCCCGGCCGGGGGAGACGGTCCACGGCACCGACTATCAGCTCATCCCCGGCGGCAAGGGCGCCAACCAGGCGCTCGCCGCCTGCCGCGCCGGAGCAGCGGTGCGCATGGTCGGTGCGGTCGGCAACGATGCCTTCTCGCAGACGGCGCTGAGGGAACTGGAAGCCGGCGGCGTCGACCTCACCGCCGTCACCCATCGCCCCGGCACCACCGGCGTCGCCATCATCACGGTGGACGAAGGCGGCGAGAACACCATCGCGCTGTCGCCCGGCGCCAATGCCCATGCCGACGCCGCGACCATTCCCGCCGACGCCTTCGGTTCCGGCGACACGCTGCTCCTGCAGATGGAAGTGCCGCTCGCCCAGAACTACGTCGCCGCGGCCGCGGCGCGCGCCGCCGGCGCCCGCGTCATCCTCTCGCTCGCCCCCTATGCGCCGCTTTCGCCCGACGAGCTGGCGGCCTTCGACATGGTGGTCGTCAACCAGCACGAGGCGGCGGACCTCGCCACCCATTTGGCCGTCGCCAGCGGCGGTCCGGAGGAAACCGTCGCCGCGCTGGCGGGCAAGCTCGGCCGCGCCGTGATCGCGACCCTCGGGCCGGACGGTGCGGTCGCCGCCGACGGCAGGGAGGTGATCCGCGTGCCGGCGCTCAAAGTGACGCCGGTCGACACCACCGGAGCCGGCGACACCTTCGCCGGCGTGCTTGCCGCCTGGCTCGACGAAGGCGCCAGCTTCCGCACGGCGCTGGCGCGCGCGGCCGTCGCCGGCTCGCTGGCGGTGACCCGGGAGGGCGCCCAGCCGAGCTTCCCGACGCGGGCGGAGATCCAGGACGCCTCGCTCTAGCCGGCGACGCGGAACATCAGCCGGAGCGCCCGGTCGAACAGCCGGTCGGGGAGGAGCTTGCGCAGGAGCAGGATGGGCAGGGCGCCGCCGGCGGCGGGATAGCGGGCGCGTGGGTGCCGCGCCCTCAGCGCACGGGAAACGATCTTCGCCACCGCTTCCGGCGGCGCGACTAACGATGACGTATCGGCACGGGCAAACATGCGGGCATGCGCCTCGGCATAAGGCTTGTAGGGACCGGAGCCCGACCACTGCAGCAGGTTCTCGTGGGCGATCCCGCTCCACTCGCTCCTGATCGCACCGGGCTCGATGACGATGACGCGGATGCCGAAGGGTTCCAGCTCCAGCCTGAGGCTGTCGCTGAGACCTTCCACGGCGAACTTGCTGGCGTGGTACCAGGCACCGAAGGGCTCGTAGATCTTGCCGCCGATCGAGCTGACATTGACGATGGCGCCGCTCTTCTGAGCGCGCATCGCCGGCAGGACGAGCTGGGTCAGCCGGGCGAGGCCGAAGAGGTTGACCTCGAACTGGCGGCGGCCTTCGGAGAGCGGCACCTCTTCGAGCGAGCCATAGGAGCCGTAGCCGGCATTGTTGATGAGCACGTCGATGCGGCCGGTCTCGGCCATCACGGTCGTGATCGCCGCGACCATCGAGGCATCGTCGGTGACGTCGAGGGCGAGCAGGCGCGCCCCGGCTTCGGCAAGCCCGGCCATGCGCTCCACCCGGCGCGCCCCGGCATAGACGCGATAGCCGTCCTTGAGCAGGCGCTCAGCGATCGCCGCGCCGATGCCCGCCGAAGCGCCCGTCACCAAAGCCGTCTTCATGGAATTCACCTCTTTCATCGTTCGAGCGGCGCTGGTATAACCCTGGAGTAAAGTCCATGGTCAAGCCGATGTTGATCTCCGCGTTCGCCCGTGCCGCCGACCTGTCGCCGGACACGGTGCGCTTCTACGTCAAGCGCGGGCTCCTGCAGCCGGAGGCCGGCCGCCGCGGCGGCGCCAACCGCTACCAGGAATTCTCCGATGCGGATGTGGCGACGGCGCGGCTGGTGCGCATCGCCCAGTCGCTCGGCTTCACGCTTTCCGAGATCGCCGGGCTGATCGACGAGCTGCGCCGCAGCGGCCGCGACCGGGCGCGCCACATCGCCATCCTCGAGGAGCGGCTCGCCGAGCTTACCGACAAGGCGGCGCGGCTCGACCGCATGACGGCCTATCTCAGCGCCAAGATCGCCTGGCTGAAGGGCGGCGAAAAGGGCCTCGAGCCGTCGCTGGAAATCCTCACCGGCGTGCCGATCGCGGCCTGCGCCACCGCCGAGACGGCCGTGGCCGGCCCCCGCCCGACGCCGAGCCGCCGCCGGCGCGCCAACTGAGCGGACAGCGGCCCGGTTTCGCCCTATGTTCTGAATCGATAATATCCCGCGCTTCCTACCGAACGCTTGAAGAGATCCACCCGCCATGAGCCCATCCGATAGCACCGTCGCGCCCACCGCAGGCCTCACCGAGCGTGCCAGGACGCCGCGCGTCTTCCGCCTCAACCCGGCCGACAACCTGGTGGTGGCCATCGACCCGGTGCTGCCGGGCGCGGTCGCCGAGGGGGTCACCGCGGTGGCGCGCGTGCCCAAGGGCCACAAGATGGCGACGGCCGGCATCGCGGAAGGGCAGCCGGTCAAGAAGTTCGGCCAGATCATCGGCTTCGCCACCCACCCGATCGCACCGGGCGAGCACATCCACACCCACAACTGCAGCGTCGCCGAATTCGCCCGCGACTACCATTTCGCCGAGGCGGCGGGGCCCGAGCACGTGCTGCCGCTCGCCGAGCGCCGCACCTTCCAGGGTTTTCGCCGCAGGAACGGCAAGGCCGGCACGCGCAACTACATCGGCGTGCTCACCAGCGTGAATTGCTCGGCCACCGTGGCACGCATCATCGCCGATGCCTTCAACCGCAACCACATCCTCGAGGATTTCCCCAACATCGACGGCGTCGTGCCCTTCGTCATGGGCTGGGGCTGCGGCATGGCCGGGCGCGGCTCGGAAGGCTACCAGGTCCTGGAACGCACCGAGTGGGGCTATGCCAACCACCCCAACCTCGCCGGCGTCCTGATGGTCGGGCTCGGCTGCGAGGTCATGCAGATCTCCGACCTGGAAGACGACTACGGCCTGAAAGAGAACGAGATGTTCCGCACCATGACCATCCAGGCCACCGGCGGCACCCGCAAGACCGTCGAGCGCGGCGTGGCGATGATCAAGGAGATGCTCGCCGACGCCAACGCCCAGGTGCGCCAGGAGGTACCGGTCTCCGAGATCATGCTGGCGCTGCAATGCGGCGGCTCGGACGGCTATTCCGGCATCACCGCCAATCCGGCGCTGGGCTATGCCGCCGACCTGCTGGTCGAGCAGGGCGGCACCGCGGTGCTCGCCGAAACGCCGGAGATCTATGGCGCCGAGCACCTGCTCACCCGCCGCGCGGCGACCCGCGAGATCGGCGAGAAGCTCATCGACATCATCCACTGGTGGGAGGACTACGCCGCCCGCAATCACGGCGAGATGAACAACAACCCCTCGCCCGGCAACAAGGCCGGCGGACTCACCACCATCCTCGAGAAGTCGCTGGGCGCCGCCGCCAAGGGCGGCACCACCACCCTGCGCGGCGTCTACCGCTATGCCGAGCCGATCGACACGCGCGGCTTCGTCTTCATGGATTCGCCCGGCTACGATCCCGTCGGCGCCACCGGCCAGGTGGCCTCGGGCTGCAACATCATCGCCTTCACCACCGGCCGCGGCTCGGCCTTCGGCTTCAAGCCGGCGCCCTCGCTCAAGCTGGCGACCAACAACGACACCTATAACCGCCAGACCGAGGACATGGACATCAACTGCGGCGACATCCTCGACGGCGTCACCATCGAGGAGAAGGGCCGCGAGATCTTCGAGGAGGTGATCGCGGTCGCCTCGGGCAAGAAGTCGAAGTCGGAGGAATTCGGCTACGGCGACAACGAGTTCGTGCCCTGGCAGATCGGCGCGGTGATGTGAGGGCGCCGGATGGCGGCGTTCACCGTCTCGTTCCGCACCATTCCGGATACGCGGGCGGCCGTCGGCCGGGCCGGCGGCCACACGGTGGTGATCGACCGGCCCGAGGGTCGCGCCGGCGGCATGGGCCTCGGCTTCAACGGCGGCCAGCTTCTGGCCATCGCCATCGGCGGTTGCCTGTGCAACGACCTCCAATACACGGCCGAGAAGATGGGGATCGCCGTCCGCCATCTCGCCGTCGACGTCTCCGTGGAGATCAGCGGCGACCCGCTGATCGCCGAGAACGCCGAGGTGAAGATTGCCGTGACGGCGGAGGAACCCGACGCCGACATCGACGGCCTCATTGCCGAGGCGAAGCGCATCACCGCCGTCGGCAACTCGGTCCAGCACGGCTTCCCGGTCCGTTTCACCCGGACGTGACGGACCGGTCACCCGCCGGCCGGCGTCCGCTCGCCGCGGAGCCGGGTGACCTCGCCGGCGACGGCGTCGGTGACGAAATCGATCACCGTCCTGACCCGGGCGATCTTGGCCACGTCGGGGTGGAACACCAGCCGGATCTCGCGGCTGCCCGTCGTCTCCGCGCTCAGGCGCCTGAGGTTCGGCTCGGCCTCGGCCATGAAGCACGGCAGGACGGCGATGCCCATGCCAACGATCGCGGCGTTGAGCACGGCAAAGATGCTGTTGCCGCGCATGACGACCTCGGCGCCGGCGGCATGGCGGTCGAGCCACAAGGCGCCGGGAACCTGGGCCAGGGTCTCGTCGAAGCCGATGACGGCGTGGCCGCGGAGATCATCGAGCGAGGCCGGCATGCCCCGCCGCGCGAGATAGGCGGCCGCGGCATAAACCGACCAGCCGGCCAGCCCGATGCGCTTGCAGATGAGATCGGGCTGCGTGGTCTCGCCGATGCGCACGGCAAGGTCGGCTTCGCCGCGGGTGAGGTCGTAGAAGCGGTTGCCGGAAAGCACCTCGACCATCAACTCGGGATAGCGCTCGTTGAGCGCGGCCAGCCGGCGCACGAGGAATCCGCTGAAGCCCTCCGACGTGGTCAGGCGGACGGTGCCGGCGATGCGCGTGTCGCCGCCGGCGGCCTGGCGCTCGATGGCGAGCGCCGCCCGCTCCGCCGCCTCCGCCTGCGGCAGGATGCCGGCGCCGGCCTCGGTCAGCACCAGGCCGTCGGGCGTGCGCGTGAACAGGCTGACCGCCAGCGCCTCCTCCAACGCTTCCAGCCGGCGGGCGACGGTCGAATGGCGGACGGCAAGATCGCGCGCCGCCCCGGCCAGCGTGCCGGCACGGCTGACCGCCAGGAAATAACGCAGGTCGTTCCAGTCGAGGCTATGCATTTCCGCACCGGCGCTGCGCCGGTTTCGAGAATTCCGGCGGCACGCACGGGAAGGTAGCGTCTTCATGGCGACAACGCCACGCATCGTGGCACCCCAGGAGGAACCCCGCATGGCTACCCTGCTCGTCAGACACCGCGTCACGAATTTCGACAAGTGGAAGAAGGTCTTCGACCGCTTCGAAGGCCTGCGCGAGAAGCACGGCTTCACCGGCCATTCGGTCCATCGCGACGAGACCGACCCCAACATCGTGGTGATCGTCAACCACGTGGGCGACATGGCCGAGGCCAAGAACTACGGTGCCTCGCATGAACTGCGCGACGCCATGGCCGAGGCCGGCGTCCAGGGAGCGCCGGAGATCGCCTTCCTCACCGACGTGGAGGACATGCGCGTCTACGAGCGCACCTGAGCCTCCGCGCCAGCCGCTCCGTCGCCGTGGCCGCGGTCGGGAAAGACCGGCGGCGACGGCGGCAGAGCCTGCTCGCGGGCTGGCGGCGGCAGGCACCTTCTCGCCGCGCAACTGCGCCGCCTCGCGGCCGATGATCTCGGCAATGAAGTCGATCACCGCACGCACGCGCACGACCTTGCCGACGTCCGGGTGGTAGACCATCCACACGCCGCGTGCGCCGACGACCGCATCGGTCATCCGCCGCAGCGTCGGCTCCGCATCGCCGAGGAAGCAGGGCACCGAGCAGATCCCGAGCCCGACGATGGTGGCATTGAGCGCGGCAATGAGGCTGTTGCAGCGCAGGACGACGCGGGCGCCGGCGCAGTGCTGATCGAGCCAGAGGGCACCGGGCGCGCTCTTGAGCATGGCGTCGAAGCCGATCACGTCGTGACCGGCAAGACTGAGGCCGTCGAGCCCGCCGGCCCGCTCGACATAGGTCGCGGCGGCGTAGAGCGACCAGCCGACATCGCAGAGCCGCCGGCAGATGACATCCGGCTCCTCGGTCACCATTGACCTCAGCGCCAGCTCCGCCTCGCCGCGCGCGAGGTTGACCCGCTGGTTGCTGCTCAGCACGTCGACGATCAGGTCCGGATAGCGCTCCTGCAGCTTCGGCAGCCGGCGGACCAGGAACCCACTAAAGGCCTCCGAGGTCGAGACGCGGACGACACCCTCGATCCGCTCGGCGCTGCTGGCGACGCGGCGCCCGACGGCCACGAGCGCCCGCTCCGCCTCTTCCGCCATGGGGATGATGGCCGAGCCGGCATCGGTCATCACGAAGCCGTCGGCGCTGCGCATGAAGAGGGTGACGCCGAGCGCCTCCTCGAGCGCGCTGATCCTTCGGCTGACCGTCGAATGACGGACGCCGAGCGCACGCGCTGCCCCCGCCAGGGTTCCGCTGCGGCAGACTGCCAGGAAGTACCGAACGTCATCCCAATCGAAGCTGTGCATTTTTGCACTGCCGCCGTGCCGGAAAAGGGAATTCGCCCCGCGAGGCCGATGAGGCTAGCTGCTTCGCGGGCGACTTAGCAACGCTTTCACATCACCACCATCCGGGAGAACCACCATGCCCACCATGCTCGTCAAGGTCCGCGTCGCCAATTTTGACAAGTGGAAGAAGGTCTACGACCACCACGAAAGCACGCGCGAGCAATACGGCTTCACCGGCCACAGTATCTATCGCGATGCCAGCGATCCCAACGTCGTCGTCATCCTCAACAACGCCAGGGACCTGGCCGGAGCCAAGAAGTTCGGCGCCTCCGAGGCGCTGCACAAGGCGTGGGCCGAGGCCGGCATCCAGGGGGCACCCGAAGTCATGTTCCTGAACGACATCGAGGAACTGCACATCGGCCCGCGCGGCTGACGGCCAGCAACCGGGCCGCAGTGCCTCAGCCCATCATCACCCGCGGCTTGGGCTGCCACAGCGCCGCGCCGTAGGTGGTGACGACGATCGCCGCCACCGCCACCCACAGCCCCGCCCAGATCCACCACAGACGCAGCTGATCGGCGCCGCTGAACCATCCCCATGGGATTGCGGTGGTGTTGACGGCGGCATGGGTGAGCGCCGGCAGCAGCAGATTGCCGCGCGTCGCCTGCCACATCCAGGCGAGCACGATCGATACGGAGACGAGCGCCGCCAGCCACGGCCACAGGTTGGCGAAGTCGTACTCCACCCCGAGCAGCGGCAGGTGCCAGAGGGCGTGCAGCAGCCCCAGCATGATCGCGCCGGCAAGCACCGTGCGGCCTTCGATCAGCCGCGGCAGGGCGAAGCCGCGCCAGGCCGGCTCCTCGCCGAGCCCGATCAGGACGAACATGACCAGGAAGCGGACGGCGAGATCGCCCCAGCCCGGCAGTTGGGTGCCCGGCGGCAGTTCGGCACCGAGGAACAGGTTGACCCCGAGCGCCACCGCCGTGATCGCGGCCGGCATCAGGAGGGCGAGCGCGTACCACAGGAAGCTGACCCGCCACGCGGCGATCCTGCCGAGCCAGTCGCGGAGCGCCGGCCACCCACCGGTCAGCGCCAGCATGACCGCCGCTGCCATGAGCGGCCCGAACGGCAGGATCGGCCCGCCGATGGTGCCCGGGTCCAGCCGGTACCAGAGCCACGGCCACCACGACAACCCGTAGGCCAGAACGAAGAAGCCAAGAAGCGGGTGGCGCCGCGCCAACCCGGTGAGTGTCGCCATCGTCCGTCGCCCTCTGCCCCCTTGGGCGGACAGCCTACGGCGGCGACGCTGTTTCCGACACCTGCAAATTTCGCCGGCGTCCCGCCAGCGGGGAAACGGCGGCCGCGCCCGGGATGCGGCCGCCGCTCACCAATTACATGCGGCCGCTACTGCGCCGCCGTCACAGCGGTGGCCGCCATGTTGCCATTGGCGTCCTTGCTGAACTCGACGGTCACCTTCTCGCCGACCTGCAACGAGGTCGCGTCGACATCCGCCGGCAACAGGTAGGTGTTGCCGTCGTCGAGGGTGACGGTCATCGCCGTGGCGTCGATGTTCGTGATCGACCCCGACGCTTCGTCGGCCAACGCCGCAAGCGACGACACAGCCAGAAGCACCGCCGCGCCCGCGGCGATCACCAACTTCTTCATTCCTATTCTCCTGAGAAGAAAAACACGACGTATCCGACGTCGCGCGTTGCCCGAACGGGCGAGCCAGAATCCACGCCCGATTCCGGGCGTTTGCTCGGCAAAATCGTGGCGCCTCGATGGCCGAATGGCGGCGCCCGGACACAATCGTTGGCGGAAAAGCGTGCCCTGCTCAAAATGCAGGCGGCCGCGCCTGACGACGCGGCCGCTGCTTACCTTCGGAAGCCTACGATCAGGACGAGGCCGGCGTCACCGCCGTGGCGGTCATCTTGCCGCTGGCATCCTTGCTGAACTCGATCTTCACCTTCTCGCCGACCTGCAGCGAGGCCGCATCGACACTGGCCGGCAGGCCGTAGGTGTTGCCGTCATCGAGGGTGACGGTCATCGCCGTCGGATCGACGGCGGTGATGGCGCCGGAGGCCTCGTCGGCAAAAGCGGCCAAGGACGACATCGCGAGCAGGCTGGCTGCGCCGGCAGCAATCATCAGCTTCTTCATCATTTCCCTCTTTCGTTGGACGCAGCATCAAATGCTGCGTTCGCCCCCAACGGTTGGCAGTCCATGCCCGGAAATCGGCAATCGATGGGCCGAGTTGCGGCCTTTCCGTGGAGAAATTCCAAACTGCTTGCCACAATCGGAAAAAGGCCCGATCGCTCCGAAAAGAGGAGCCAATTCCGCAGGTCGCACTGAAGCCGGTGCGCCTATCGACCGATAATCACAGGGCCGAATCGACATTGAGGGGCAATGCCGGACCGCCTCCTCCCCTCATACGAGGGGGGCGATCCGGCCGACCCCGGGCGCGGGATTGGATGCCGGCTAGTGTTCCGCCGGCAGGCCACCCTCAACGACGAAGGCGTTCGCCCAATGGCCCGCAATGTTCACGGTCGCGCTGAAGACCTGGGCATCGTCCTCCGCCACCGAGGCATAGAGGGACTTGTGCAGGACGACGCGCAACTGCGCGAACTGGCCACACGACTTGGCCGCCCTGAGGTCGTTATAGGCCGCCAGCGCCTCCTCCACGCCGACCGCACGGGCCTTGGCGAGGGTTTCGGCAACCGTCTCGGAAACGCAGAGCACCCAGTCACGCACGACCAACTCGGTGCCCAGTTGGTATTCCAGCGGCGAAATCAGCGCCGGAGCCGTCTTCGGCGCGACGGCCGCGTCGCCGAGGTTGTCCGGTGCTGCAGCGAGCGCCGCCAGCGGCATCATCACAGCACCCGCCAGGATGGCGACGCCAAGCTTGGTTCCATGCTGCATATGCTCAGCCCCTTCTTGTCAGATAGGCCGATACCCCCATCGACCATGCCAATTTTTCAGAAGACGCGCTAAAAGCCCCTCGGGCGATTCAGTCGCGCCCGTAGATTCTAGCAGCATCGGCCGGCGATTTTACTTGATCGGTCGCAACGGCGGACAATTGCCGGTGACCTGTGTGCCAACGGCAACACCAGACAGGGGAGCCCCATGGATCTCAATACCAGCGCCGCATTTGCCCTGCCCGACGATGCCGACCGTGCGATCCTGGTCGGCCGGGTGTGGCGGCCGGACCTCGGCGGCCCCTCGCTGGTGGCGCTGCGCGGCGTCGAGGCCGTCGACATCTCGACGGCGGCGCCGACCATGCGCGACCTGTGCGAGGCGCCCGAACCGGCAGGGCTGGCCCACGACGCCGCCGGCGAGCCGGTCGGCACCCTCGACGACATCCTCGCCAATACGCCGCGCGACAAGCGCGACCCGGAGAGGCCCTGGCTGCTGGCGCCGGTCGACCTGCAGGCGATCAAGGCGGCCGGCGTCACCTTCGCCGTGTCGATGCTGGAGCGGGTGATCGAAGAGCGCACCCGCGGCGAGCCGGAACGCGCGGCGGAGATGCGCGCCGAGATCGGCGGGCTGATCGGCCACGACCTTGCCCGCCTCAAGCCCGGCTCGCCCGAGGCGATGGCGCTCAAGGACCTGCTCATCGACAAGGGCATGTGGTCGCAATATCTCGAGGTCGGCATCGGGCCGGACGCCGAGATCTTCACCAAGGCGCCGCCCATGGCCGCCGTCGGCCATCTCGCCGAGGTCGGCATCCATCCCATGTCGTCGTGGAACAATCCGGAGCCGGAGGTGGTGCTGGTCGCATCATCGACGGGCTCGATCGTCGGCGCTGCGCTCGGCAACGACGTCAACCTGCGCGACGTCGAGGGCCGCTCCGCCCTGCTCCTCGGCAAGGCCAAGGACAACAACGCCAGCGGCTCGATCGGTCCGTTCATCCGCCTCTTCGGCCACGGCTTCTCGCTCGACGACATCCGCCATGCCGAGGTGGAGCTGAGCGTCACCGGCGCCGACGGCTTCCGCCTGGAGGGCGCGAGCGCCATGAGCCGGATCAGCCGCGACCCGGCCGATCTGATGGCCTCGGCGATCGGCCGACACCATCAATATCCCGACGGCGTCGCGCTTTATCTCGGCACCATGTTCGCGCCGGTCGAGGACCGCGACGAGCCCGGCCAGGGCTTCACCCACAAGCTCGGCGACATCGTCACCATCGCCAGTGGCAAGCTGGGCGCGCTGTCGAACCGGGTGGTGCTGACCGACCAGGCCGAGCCGTGGACCTTCGGCGCGGGCGCGCTGATGCGCAACCTGGCCAAGCGCGGGCTGCTCTAGCGTCGGTGTTGTTCATGACCAGGCCAAATCCCCCTCTCCCTCGAGGGAGAGGGCGGTTTGCCTTAGCGAGGCGAAGCCGAGTTTAGGCAAACCGGGTGAGGGTGACACCGCTGAGGGAAGGCACGAAGCCAATGGCGCGGGCTGCGTCCGCGCAGATTCGGCCTTGATGCGCCGACGCGGCCGGCTCCACCACCGCTTTGCCAAAACCACACCGGTGCACCCCTCTCCCGGATTTCCAAGGCCGGCCCGCAACAGCGGGCCGGGGAAATCCGACCTCCCCCACAAAGGGGGAGGTGGCAAACCAACAGATGCCCGGAGCACAACCAACGCCGAAATCGGCGCGGCAGCTCACGCCGCGTCGACGCGGCGGAAGGCGTTGAGCAGCGCCGTCGCGGTTCCCGACAGGAGCACGTCGAGGAAGCGCAGCTGCTGGAACTCGCCGTTGACCGAGATGCGCGGCAGCGCGGTCAGGTGGTCGGCATGGTCGGGGAAGATGACGCCCGGCCGCGTCGTCACAGCGGTCTTGTAGCCGAGCTCGGCGGCAAGGGTGAACTCGCGCGGGCCGGCGGCATCGGGGGCGCCGACCGGATAGGCGAAATGCTCCGGCCTGACGCCGAGCTTCTGCTCGATCATGGCGCGCGCATCGCTCATCTCGGCGCGCGCGGCGGCGCGATCGCATTTGGACAGGAACGGATGGCTCACCGTGTGCGAGCCGATGGTGACCAGCGGATCGCGCGCGAGCTCGGCGAGCTCCTCCCAGCCCATGCACAGGCGGCGGCACTGGGCGGCGGTATCGATGCCGTTGCGCGTCGCGATCGCATGGATCGCGGCTTCCTGGTCCGCCTCGCTCGGCTTGCTGCGCACCCAGTGATAGATCGCCTCGTGGGCCTCATCCTTGGCCTCGGGCGTGCTGCAATCGAAACGGTGCAGTTCGCCGTCCATGTCGACCTCGACGGCGCTGTTCTGTGCCACCGCCTGGGCGGTGACCTCCCACCACAGCACGCCGGTGCCTTCGGCGAAGGCCGAGGCGACATAGAGGGTCACCGGCACCTCGTGGCGCTTGAGGATCGGCCAGGCATATTGGTGCAGGTCACGGTAGCCGTCGTCGAAGGTGATGGCGACGAAGCGGCGCTCGCCCGGCGCGCCGGTGAGCCGCTGCCAGACCTCGTCCATGGAGATGATGTCGACGTCGGCCCGGCGGAGCGCGGTCAACACCGCATCGAGGAAGTCCGGCGTGATTTCGAGACCGCGGTGCGGCTGGAACGGCTCGTCATGGGCCGGCACCACCCGGTGCAGGGTGAGGATGGCACCGAGCCCGGCAAAGAACGACCGGGCGAGCCGGTGCGTGCCGGTGAAATAAAGGGTCTCGAGGCCGGCTCGGATGGCCCTCTTCTTCATGTCAGGCACGGCATGCTCCTCATCCTTGCCGGTCAACCGGCGGCCTTGTTCACCTCTGCAAAGCGGGCGCTACCGCCCGCCACCGCTGCATCGAATCTTCGCGACATGCCAAACGGCGGCGGCGCCGGCCTGAGGTCGACGATGCGCTGTCCGGCATCGTCGGCGCGTACCGACGGCGAGCGCACGATCATGGTGCCACCGGCTTCGACCACGGCCAGCAGCCGGCTGAGGCCAGCGCGCTCGGCAAGCGCTGGCAGCATCGTGCCATCGCCGCTGATCGCAGCCCCGGCCGCATCCTCGCCAAGCTGGCGATGAGTCAGCGGCGCCTCGCCGGCGATGAGCACGGCGGGATCGCTGTCGTTGCCGGCGTCCGCCAGGGGCGCCACCCGGCCGATGCCACCGACGACCTCCTCGAAGGAGATGCAGGTGCCGCCGGAGCGGGCGCGATCGCCGCCGGCGAGCACGATCAGCCGGACCGACCACACCGACGCGATGCTCGCGGCGACCATCGCCGCCAGGCGCGACTGGGTGAGGACGGCAACCGGCTGATCCTGGTGCAGGATCGCGTGAAACTCGCTGGCCGTCGCCGCCGTGGCGACCGGCATCAGAACACCGCCGGCCTTGAGCACCGCGAACAGCGACACCACGGCTTCCCAGCCGTCTTCCATGAACAAGACGACGCGGGCGCCGCGCGTGACGCCACCGGCCTGCAAGGCCGCCGCCAGACGCTCCGACTTGAGGTCGAGCTCGGCATAGCTGTGCCGGCCGCGCTGGGTGACGACGGCGGCGAGAGCGCCGTGCCGGCCCACGCTCTCCCTCAGCCGCTGCTCGAAACGCATCCGATCCTCGCCCACTTCTGCCGATCGCCGTTGCGACGACGCCCCGCCTGAAAGACCACCCCCGACCAGCGCTCCCCGCGCGCCGGGCGAACCATAAGGTGACTCGCACAGCACTTGAAGGATGAAAACAAACCCAAGGTAAACATCTACACAGAAACCGTCCACGTTAGGGTTAATCAATTATAAATACTGGCTCGATCCATCGCAATTAAGGTTAAGCCGCGTTAATAGTTCCCAAGCATCCTGCAAAAAGTTCACTTACCACTGACGCCTTTACGCGCCGTTATCGAATTCGGGGCCACATCGATTACGTCGGGGCGGTGAGGACAGACGTGCGGCACACGGACATTGCCATCATCGGAGGCGGGCTCGCCGGATCGACCGCGGCCGCCATGCTCGGCCGGGCCGGGATCGACGCCGTGCTCATCGACCCGCACGATGTCTACCCGCCCGATTTCCGCTGCGAGAAGCTCGACGGGGAGCAGATCGGCCTGCTCGCCAAGACCGGGCTCGGCGACGTCGTCGCCGCCGTGGCGTCCCCCTACCGGGAGAACTGGATCGTGCGCGCCGGCCGGCTGACCGACCGCAAGCCGATCAGCCAATACGGCATCCTCTACGACGGGCTGGTCAACGCCGTGCGCGGCGCGATCCCGCCCCAGGTCGCCGTGATCCGCGGCAAGGCCGCGTCGATCGCCGTCAGCGACGACCGCCAGACCGTGACGCTGGCGACCGGCGAGAACATCTCCGCCCGGCTGATCATCGTCGCCAACGGCCTCAACGCGGCGCTGCGCAAGAACTTCGGCATGGGCCGCCACGACATCTCGCCGAACCATTCCATATCGATCGGCTTCGACGTGGCGCCGGCCGGCCGGCCGGCCTTCGACTTCCCGGCGCTGACCTACGTCCCCGAGGACGCCCGCACGCGCGCCAGCTACCTCACCCTCTTCCCCGCCGGAAGGACGACCCGCGCCAACCTGTTCGTCTATCGCGACATGAACGACCCGTGGCTCAAGGCCATGCGCGATGCGCCGGCCGCGACCCTGTTCGCCTTGCTGCCCGGGCTCAAGGCCTTCACCGGCGAGATCATCGTCGCCGGCCCGGTCAAGATCCGCCCCGCCGACCTCTACGTCACCACCGGCCTCGACAGGCCGGGCGTCGTTGCCATCGGCGACGCCTACTCGACCTCCTGCCCCTCGGCCGGCACCGGCACCGGCAAGGTGTTCACCGACGCCGAACGCCTGTGCAACACCTACATCCCGCAATGGCTGGCGACCCCCGGCATGGGCGCCGACAAGATCGCCGCCTTCTACGCCGACGCCATCAAGGCGGCCTACGAGATCCAGTGCCGGCAACGCGCCTTCCGCGTGCGCGACCTTGCCATCAACACCGGCATCACCTGGGAGGCGCGCCGCCGCCTGCGCTTTGCCGCCCATGTCGGCCGCGGCATGGCACGCCGCGCCCACACCCTCATCAAGGGCCGCTCTCCCGGCCCGGCTCCGGCGACCGCCGGCGGTTCACAAGCATAAGAACAGATGTCGCAGATCAGCCTCACCCCCAACGATCCGTTGCTCGACCTCGGCGCAAAGTTCACCGCGCTCGCCGACACGCTGTCGCCACCCGCCGAGGCGGAGACCCGCGCCACCGAGCTGCGCCCCTCCCCGCTCACGGCCGAATGGCCGCCGGCGATCACCGTCGACGACGACCTCGCCGCGGTCGCGGCGACCTGGCGGGCGCTCGAGGCCAGTGCCGACTGCACCGCCTTCCAGACCTATGGCTGGGTCTCCGCCTGGCAGACCCATGTCGGTGCCCTGACCGGCACGCTGCCGGTCATCGTCACCGGCAGAGCCGCCGACGGCACGCCGCTGTTCCTGCTCGCGCTTGCCATCGAAACCGCCCGCGGCCTCAAGCGGCTGACCTGGCTTGCCTCGGACGTCTGCGACTACAACGCGCCGATCCTTGCCCGCGACTTCGCCGCCGGGCTCGACGCCGAGCGCTTCCGCGGCCTGTGGCGCAGCATCCTCGCCCGCCTCGCCGGCGAGCCGCGCTTCCGCTTCGACTATGTCGACCTGCAGCGGATGCCGGAGCGCATCGGCGCGGTGCGCGACCCGTTCCTGGCCCTCGATCCCGACCTTCATCCGAGCGGCGCCCACGCCACCGCGCTTTCCGGCGATTGGGAGACCTTCTACGCCGCCAAGCGCTCGCCATCGACGCGCAAGACCGCGCGCAAGAAGGTGCGCGCCATCGAGAAGCACGGGGCCGTCGCCTTCGCCGACCTCACCGACACGGCCGAGCGCCGCTGCACGCTCGATGTGCTGATGGCGCAGAAGGCGCAGTCGCTCGCCCGCATGGGCGCCGAGAACTTCTTCGACCGGCCCGGCTATCGCGACTTCTACCGCGCCGTCATCGCCGAGCCGGCGACGGGCGACCTCGTCCACATCGCCCGGCTCACCGCCGGCGACGACATCGTCGCCACCAGCGTCGGCCTCAATTTCGGCGGCTGCTTCTACCTGATCCTGGCCAGCTACGACGGCGGTCCGATCTCCGCCCACGGCCCCGGCACCGTCCACCTGCACGAGCTCATCCGCGACACCATCGCGAAGGGCTATCGCCGCTTCGACTTCACCGTCGGCGACGAGCCCTACAAGCTCGACTGGGGCGACGAGGTGATCCGCCTGTTCGACTATCTCGCCGGGCGCTCGCTCACGGGCTGGGGGCTGGTTCTGGCGATCCGCGCCTTCCGCCGTTTCAAGCGGCTGATCAAGCAGACGCCCGTCCTGTGGAGCCTGTACCAGCGCCTGCGCACGCAGTTCAGCGGCCGCGAGGTGGTTGCCGGCCATCGCGACGACAGCTGCTAAGGCTATCCCGGACACACGCATTCCCGGCGCCCGCCGGTTGTCACCCCCTCTCCCTCGAGGGAGAGGGCGGGTTGCCGGTTAACGAGGCGAAGCCGAGTTTAGGCAAACCGGGTGAGGGGTGACGCCGGCGAGGGAGGGCACGAAGGCGATGGCGCGCGCTGCGTGCGCGGGGACTCGGCCGAGTTGCACGCGCCGACGCGGCCGCGCTCCACCATCGCTTGTGCCTTCCCGCGCCGGTGTACCCCTCTCCCGGATTTCCAATGCCGGTTTGCTGCCGCAACCCGGGGAAATCCGCCCTCCCCCACAAGGGGGGAGGTGGAGAGGAGGCAGGCTCTCAATTCGGACATGAATTCAGCGTGGATTGTCGGCTAGACCGTCTTCAGCATGCCGCCGTCGACGAAGTAGGTCGAGCCGACGCTGTAGCTCGCCCGCTCGGAGCACAGGAAGACGAAGAAGTTGGCCAGTTCCTCGGCCGAGGCGAAGCGCCGGATGGTGGCGTGCTCGTCGGCAACGCCCTGCAAATAGCCCTGCCAGTCGCCGCCCGAGTCGGCGGTGAGCTGCTTCGCCGTCTTCACCCAGTCGGGCGTCTGGATCAGGCCGGGATTGATGCAGTTGACGCGGATGTTGTCCTTGATCACCTCGCTGGCGAGTGTCTTGGAGAACATCATCAGCGCCGCCTTGGTGGTGTTGTAGATCGGCTCGTACCACAGCGGCTGCACGGCGCAGATCGAGGCGTTGTTGAGGACGACGCCGCCGCCGCGCGCCTTCATCAGCGGGCAGAGGCCGCGCGCGAGGCGCACTGCCGCCATGACGTGCAGGTCCCAGTAATACTGCCACTTGTCGTCCGGCGCCTCCATGATGGTCTCGTTGGAGCCGGTGCCGGCATTGTTGATGAGGATGTCGGCGCCCTTGAACTTGCGGCGCGTGGCGGCGATGAGCGCCGCGGCGCCCTCGGCGGTGGCAACGTCGCCGGCGACCGCCAGCGTCTTGACGCCGTACTCCCTGGCGATGCGCCGCGCCTCCTTCTTGAGCCGCGCCTCCTCGCGCGCCGCCATCACCACGTGCACGCCTTCCGCCGCCAGACCCTCCGCCACCGCCAGGCCGATGCCGATGCTGGCGCCGGTGATGACCGCCACCTTGCCATTGAGACCGAGATCCACTTTTTTCCTCCTGCCGCGCTTATGCGGCCCATTCCTCGGGCGGCGGCGGCACCATGGCGCCGGTCATGATCGCGACCGCATCCGACATCGAGTATTTCTTCGGGTCGATGACCGCGATGCGCCGGCCGAGGCGGTGGATATGGACACGATCGGCCACCTCGAAGACATGCGGCATGTTGTGGCTGATCAGGATGATCGGCAGGCCGCGCCGCTTGATCTCGAGCATCAGCTCGAGCACCTTGCGCGACTCCCTGACGCCGAGTGCCGCCGTCGGCTCGTCCATGATGATGACGCGGCTGCCGAAAGCGGCGGCGCGCACCACGGCGACGCCCTGGCGCTGGCCGCCGGACAGCGTCTCCACCGGCTGCTTGATGTTCTGGATGGTGAGCAGGCCGAGCGCATTGAGGTGCTTGCGCGCCTCGTCGCGCATGCTCGACCGGTCGAGCAGGCGGAAGAACATGCCAAGCGGGCCGCCCATGCGCCGCTCGCGGCCGAGGAACAGGTTGTCGGCGATCGACAGAGCCGGCGACAAAGCGAGATCCTGATAGACCGTCTCGATGCCGGCGGCGCGGGCGTCCAAGGGCGAGCGGAAATGGACGACATTGCCGTCCAGGCGAATCTCGCCCTGGTCCGGCAAAAGGGCGCCGGCGAGCATCTTGATCAGCGTCGACTTGCCGGCGCCGTTATCGCCGATGACGCCGAGAATCTCGTTGGGCTTGAGGTCGAAATCGGCATGGTCGAGCGCGACCACGCGGCCGAAGTGCTTGACGATGTCGCGCGCCTGCAGGAGGGGCTCGCCGGATTGTGCGCTCATGACGCGATCCTCCGCACCCACTGGTCGATGGTCACCGCGACGATGATCAGCACGCCGACGGTGAATTCCTGCCAGAGGTTGTCGAGGCCGTAGAGCGACAGGCCATCGCGGAAGACACCGACGATCAGCGCGCCGATGAGGGTGCCGATGATCGAGCCGCGCCCACCGAACAGGCTGGTGCCGCCGATCACCACGGCAGTGATCGAATCGAGGTTCGCATTGGCACCGGCGAGCGGGCTGACGGCGCCGATGCGCCCGATCATGATCCAGCCGGCAATCGCGCAGATGAACCCGGCCACCGTATAGACGGCGAGCAGCGTGCGGACCGTGCTGATGCCGGCCAGACGGGCGGAATTGGGATCGTCGCCGGTGGCGTAGACGTGGCGGCCGAAGGCCGTGCGGTTGAGGATGTACCAGACCACCGCCGCTATCAGCAGCATGAGCAGCGAACCGAAGGTGATCGGCGCGCCGCCGAGCTTGAACGAATTGCCAGTGACCTGCAGGAACGGCGCCGCGGTCGCGATGTCCTGCTGGCGGATGGTGGCGCTCTGCGAATAGAACAGGATCAGCGCGCCGAAGATGCTCCAGGTGCCGAGCGTAACGATGAACGGCGGCAGCTTGAGATAGGTGACCAGCGCGCCGTTGATGTAGCCGCACAGCGCCCCGACCAGCAGCCCGACCGGAAAGGCGATGACGACCGGCACGCCGCTGACCACCGCCAGACGGCCCATGACGATCGAGGCGAGAATCATGATGACGCCGACCGACAGGTCGATGCCGGCGGTGAGGATGATCAGCGTCTGGGCGATGCCCAGCGTGCCGATGATGGTCACCTGCTGGAGGATCAGCGACAGGTTGAACGGCGCGAAAAAGCGGCCGCCGACCAGGACGCTGAAGACCGCCAATCCGATGATGAGGACGATGAACGGGATGGCCGTCGGATAGGCGTGGAGGAATTCCTGGAGCCGCCTGAGCGGACCGCGGTGTTCGATCTCGAAGGCGGCGGCGGTGGCATCGGCCTCGGCCAGAACCTTCTCGTATTCGGCGGCCGACACCGGGCCGCTGCTGCTGTCGCTCATGGTCCTCCCCTGCCGCTGTTGCCCCGCGGCTTGGGGGAGCAGCCTTTGCGGTTGCTCCCCCGATTTGCTCACAGTCTAGGTGGGTTCAGTGCAGTTGAAAACTATCAGCCCCAGCAGAGCTTCAGGCCTTCGTCGATGCTGATCGACGGAACGCCGCTGACTGGCTTGTCGGTGACGAGCTGGGCACCGGTGTCGAAGAAGCCGCCCTTGGCGACGCCATCGGGCAGCTTGCCGGTGGCGATCGCTTCGAGGGCCATCGCCGCCATCTTGAGCGGATACTGCTGCGAGGTGGCGCCGATGATGCCGGCCTGCACGTTCTTCACGCCCGGGCAGCCGCCGTCGATCGACACGACCAGGATCTGGCCTTCCTTGCCGGCCGCCTTGATGGCCTCATAGCCGCCCGCCGCCGCCGGCTCGTTGATCGTGTACATCAGGTTCACGTCCGGGCACTTCTGCAGCAGCTTCTCCATCGCCGTACGGCCGCCGTCCTCGGCGCCGCCGGTCATCTCATGGCCGCAGATGCGCGGGTCGGTCTCGTCGCCGTAGTGGTTGGCGTCCTTCACGTCGATGCCGAAGCCCTGCATGAAGCCCTGGTCGCGCAGATAGTCGACCGTCGGCTGGTTGGTGGCCAGGTCGAGGAAGGCGATCTTGGCGCTGGCCGCCTTGTCGCCGAGCGTGCCCTTGGCCCACTCGCCGATCAGCATGCCGGCCTTGCGGTTGTCGGTCGCGAACGTCGCATCGGCCGCATCCATCGGGTCGAGCGGCGTGTCGAGGTCGATGACCATGAGGCCCGCGTCGCGCGCCTTCTTGATGGTCGGCACGATCGCCGAGGAATCGCTCGGCACGATGGCGAAGCCCTTGGCGCCGGCCGCGATCAGCGATTCGATGGCGGCGACCTGGGTGTCGTTGTCGCCGTCATACTTGCCGGCATAGGTCTGCAGGGTGAGGCCGAGTTCCTTGGCCTTCGCCTGGGCGCCTTCGCGCATCTTGACGAAGAAGGGGTTGCCCTCGGTCTTGGTGATCAGACCGACGAGATCGCCCGCATGCGCCGATACTGCGCCAAGGCCGAAAGCCATGGCGCCGGCGACACAGGCACTGATCAGTTTCACATGTTTGTGCACGTCGTTTCCTCCCAAGTGTTTTTTGCGGCCGCCGCCGTGGCGGCCATCCAGATGCTGTCCATCCGCCTTGACCGGCCTTCCATCCCGTCGGGCTCGCGCCCGGACCGGCCACCGCGGCTGACCCGGTAACGACACAACGACCGCGTCTATTTGTCAATTATAAATCCAGCGGATTTAATTATTGACAGAGGACGTTCGTGACCCGCATCGTCATCGGCGGTACGCAGCGCGTGCCCGAGGAAACGGCCGGGAAAAGGCCGAAAAGGGACGGGAAACGTGGCGTCGGCAGACCAGACGGGCAGTGCGCCCGGTCGCGAGACAGCGGCCGGCGGCGATAGTGCCGCAGCGGAAGCGGCCCGCCCGCGCGCCTCGAATTTCGCCCGCGGCACCAACCAGAGCGGCGTGCGCCTCTACAACGAGCGCCTGGTCCTTTCGCTGATCCGCCGCTACGGCAACGTGCCGCGGGCCGAGATCGCCCGCCAGACCGGCCTGTCGGCCCAGACCATCGCCGTCATCATGCGCCAGCTCGAGGCCGACGGGCTGGTGACCAAGCAGAACCCGCGGCGCGGCCGCGTCGGCCAGCCGTCGGTGCCCTTCGCCCTCAATCCGGAGGGCGCCTTCTCGCTCGGCCTCAAGATCGGCCGCCGGGTCAACGATCTCGTCCTCATCGACTTCCTCGGCGCGGTGCGCCACACCGCCCATCTCGGCGGCGGCTATCCGACGCCGGATGCCGTGGTCGCCTTCGCCGCCAGGGGCATCGCCGAGCTGTCCGAGACGCTGACCCCCGAACAGACCCGCCGCATCGCCGGTCTCGGCATTGCCGCGCCCTTCGAGCTGTGGAACTGGGAAGCGCAGATCGGCGCGCCGCGCGCCGTGCTCGACCAGTGGCGCACCTTCGACCTCAAGGACGGCATCCAGCGCGTCTGCCCGTGGCCGGTGTACTTCTACAACGACGCCACGGCCGCCTGCGCCGCCGAGCTGACCTTCGGCAACCGCGAGCAGCATCCCGACTTCCTCTATCTGTTCATCGGCTCGTTCATCGGCGGCGGCGTGGTCCTCAACGGCCACCTGTTTTCCGGCCGCACCGGCAATGCCGGCGCCCTCGGCTCGATGCCCATCGCCACCCGCGACGGCAACGGCCAGCCAATCACCCAGCAGCTGATTCGCTCCGCCTCGCTCTACCTCCTCGCCAGCCGGCTGACCGCCTCCGGCCGCGATGCCGGCCTGCTGTGGCGCTCGCCCGGCGACTGGGGCGAACTCGGCGGCCTGCTCGACGCCTGGATCGACGAGGCCGCGGCCGGCATCGCCTTTGCCATCGTCGCCGCCATTTCCGTGGTGGACTTCCCCGCCGTCATCATCGATGGCGCTTTCCCCGTCGCCATCCGCCGACGTATGGTGGAGGCGGTAAACGCCCGGCTGGGGGAATTCGACCGGCAGGGGCTTTCGCCGGTGACCGCGATCGAAGGCGCGATCGGCAGCGGCGCACGCGCCATCGGCGGCGCCTGCCTGCCGCTGCTCGCCAACTTCGCGCGTGACCGCGAGGTCCTGTTCAAGGAAACCCTGCCAGCCGGCTGAGCACGTCGGGTCTGAGGTCGATGATCATTTGCTGCGGTGAAGCCCTGATCGATTTCCTGCCGCGCAGCGGCGCGGACGGCAACCCGGTGTTCCAGCCGGCCGCCGGCGGATCGCCGATGAACGTGGCCATCGCCGTCGCCCGGCTGGGCGCCAAGGGCGGCTTCTTCGGCGGTCTATCCACCGATTTCTTCGGCGACATATTGCGGCAGGCGCTGACGGCCAGCGGCGTCGACCTGTCCTTCGTCGCCACCGTCCAGCGGCCGACCACGCTGGCCTTCGTCAAGCTCGACAAGGGCGACGCCCGCTACGCCTTCTTCGACGAGAATTCGGCCGGCCGCATGCTGACCGAGTCCGACCTGCCGGCCTTCCCCAAGACCGTCGCCGCCCTCCATTTCGGCTCCTTCAGCCTCGCCGCCGAGCCCTGCGGTTCGGCGTTCGAGGCCCTCATGCAGCGCGAGCAGAAGGACCGGGTGATCTCGCTCGATCCCAACATCCGCCCGACGCTGGTGCACAACCGCGACGGCTACCTCGCCCGCCTCGACCGGCTGGTGGCGATGGCCGACATCGCCCGGCTGAGCGGCGAGGATCTCGACTGGATCGCGCCCGGCACCAGCTTCGAGGCGCTTGCCCGCCGCTGGCTCGACCGCGGCGCCAGGATGGTGATCCTGACCCGCGGCGCCGAGGGCGCCACCGCGCTCACCGCGAAGCACGCGGTATCGGTGCCCGGTATCGCGACCAAGGTCGTCGACACCGTCGGCGCCGGCGACACCTTCACCGCCGGCATCCTCGCCCGCCTCGACGCCCTCGGCCTGCTGACCAAGGCGGCGATCACCAAGCTTGGCCGCGAGCAACTGACCGACGTGCTGACCTTTGCCACCAAGGCCGCCGCCGTGACCGTGTCGCGCGCCGGCGCCGATCCGCCGTGGCTGAAGGAGATCACCTGACATTGCCGGAGGGGCCATGACGCCGGGCGGGGAGCGGGTTTTTCTGCGATCGCTGTTCGATGTAGCCATCGCCGCCGCCGCCCCGGCGCGCGTCGTGCCGCCGCACCTGCCGCCGGCCCCCAAGGGGCAGACCATCGTGCTCGGCGCCGGCAAGGCCTCCGCCGCCATGGCCAGGGCCGTCGAGGACAACTGGTCCGGGCCGCTCTCCGGCCTGGTCGTCACCCGCTACGGCCATGCTGTCCCCTGCCGGCGCATCGAAATCGTCGAGGCGGCGCACCCGGTCCCCGACCAGCGCGGCGAGCGCGCCGCGCTGCGCATCCTCGAACTGGCCGCCTCCGCCGGTCCCGACGACCTGGTGCTCTGCCTGATCTCGGGCGGCGGCTCGGCCCTGCTGGCACTGCCGGCCGCCGGGATCACGCTTGCCGACAAGCAGGCGGTCAACCGCGCTCTGCTCACCTCCGGCGCCGACATCGCCGCGATGAACACGGTGCGCAAGCACCTGTCGGCGATCAAGGGCGGTCGGCTCGCCGCCGCCGCCTGGCCGGCAGAGCTTGTGGCGCTGGCCATCTCCGACGTGCCCGGCGACGACCTCTCGATCATTGCCTCCGGGCCGACCGTCGCCGATCCCTCCACCTTCGCCGACGCCCGCGCCATCCTCGCCCGCTACGCCATCACGCCGCCGCCGGCGGTGGCCGCGCGTCTGGCCGAAGCGATCGACGAGACCCCCAAGCCCGGCGACGAGCGCCTGCACCATGCCCGCACCACCATCATCGCCTCGCCGCTCGCCAGCCTCGAAGCGGCGGCGGCGGTTGCCCGCGACGCCGGGGTGACGCCGCTCATCCTCGGCGACGCCCTGGAGGGCGAAGCGCGCGAGCTCGGCCGCGTGCTCGCCGGCATCGCGCTCTCGGTCAGCCGCCACGGCCAGCCGATCAGCCCCGCCGGCGGTGCTGCTCTCCGGCGGCGAGACGACGGTCACCGTCCGCGGCAAGGGCGGCAAGGGCGGCCGCAATGCCGAGGTCCTCGCCGGCCTCGCCATCGCGCTCAATGGGGCGCCGGGCATCTTCGCGCTCGCCGGCGATACCGACGGCATCGACGGCAGCCAGGACAATGCCGGCGCCGTCGTGATGCCGGACACGCTCGCCCGTTCGCGTGCGCTTGGCCTCGATGCGCGCGCGGCGCTTGCGGCCAACGACTGCTGGTCGTTGTTCGACGCCCTCGGCGACCTGGTGATGACCGGGCCGACGCTCACCAACGTCAACGACTTCCGCGCCGTGCTGGTGATTTAGAACACCGCCCGCGACTCCCTGTCATTTGTGCGGCAGCGGCGAAGCCAATAGGAATGGTGTGGTTCACGCACGGACGCGGCGCGCCACAGGGGCGCGACGATCCCTGCTAGAGCGTGGGCCAACCAAGATGGCGAACGCCACGAAGCCTTTCCGGCTGCTCCTTCCCGTCCTCTTCCTGGCATTGCTGCTCGGCGTTGTTGCTGTGCCCGCGCCGGGGGCCGCCGCCGGCAGGCCCGTCCAGCAACTGCCGGTCTATGTCCTGCGCGGAGCACTCGGCATCTTCTCCAGCGGCATGGATGCGCTCGCCGCCGAGATGAATACCAACGGGATCGCCGCCATTGCCAAGCGCTTCGACGACTGGCGCGGCTATGCGGCCACGATCGCCGGCGCCTACAAGGCTCACCCCTATCCGATCGTGCTGGTCGGTCATTCCTGGGGCGCCAACACCACGCTGCTGATGGCCATGGAGCTCGGCAAGCGCAACATTCCAGTCGCGCTGCTGGTCTTCTACGACGCCACCGCCTCGGCGCGCATCCCGCCCAACGTGCGCTGGGTCATCAACTATCGCTCGACTTCCGCCATTGGCGGGGACGTCCAGGTCGTCGGGGGAAAGGGCTTCACCGGAACCATCGACACCGTCACCCGGCCGGACCTCAACCACGTGCAGATCGACAAGGCGGAGGACCTGCACCGGCAGACCATCGCCGCCATCCGGCAGGTCTTCGGACTACAGCCCGGAGCTGCCGCGCCTACTCCGCCACCCGGCCGATGACGGCGAACTGGGTGACGGAGAAGAAGAAGCGGCCGGCGGCGAACGCCTCCTCCAGGCCGGCGGTCCACGCCTCGGCCTCCTCGGCGGTGATCAGCGCACCGCTCCACGCGATGCCCGCGCGCTCGATGAGGTAGTCGAGCCAGACGCGGTTGCCTTTGCCCTCGTCCACATCGACGATCGGCTCGACGGTGACGTCGCTGAGGCCGGCCTCGCGGAAGAGCGGCGACAGGCGCCGGCCGGACCAGGCATCGACCTGGCGGCTCTGCGAATGGTGCAGGATGCGGCGGGTGAGCCCCACCGGCGCCGGGTGGACGACCATCGTCTCGAAGTCCATCTCGACGCACATCACCCGTCCGCCGCGCCGCGTCACCCGCCGCATCTCGTCGATGACGACGCCGGGCTGGTCGACATGGACCAGCACCCAGTGGGTCACCGCGGCGTCGAAGGCAGCCGGACCGAAGGGCAGCTTGCGGCCGTCGGCGACGCGGCAATCGATCATGGCGCCGAACCCGGCGGCGCCGGCGGCGGCACGGGCATGGGCGAGCATCGCCCCCGAGGCATCGACGGCGAAGACCCGGCCGCCCGGCGCCACCCGCGCCGCGATCTCGAGGGTGAAGATGCCGCTGCCGGCGCCGACATCGATGATGATCTCGCCCGGCCGCGGGTCGATGAGGTCGAGCGCCCGGCGGCGCGCCTCGATCTCCGAAGGCGCGCTCGCCTGCCGCGCCAGCCAGCGCGCGGCATCCGCGGCGACCTCGACCTCTGCCATGTCCGTCCAGCGCTCGCCCCCACGCTGGCTCGGCGGATCGCTGTCCGTGCCCTTGCCCATGCCGGCCACTCTGCCGCAAAGCGGGGCGGCGCGCGAGGCGTGACCGACCGCGGCAAGGGTGCCTTTGCCTTGCCCGGGCGAAAGGGGTAATCGGGATTTTTCCGGCAACAACAGAGGGAAGCTGGCGATGATCATCGTCACCGGAGGCAGCGGCAAGCTGGGGCGCGCGGTGGTGCGCTACCTGATGGATCACGGCCATGACGTGACCTCGATCGACATGGTGCCGCCGCCCGACCGGCACAATCCGCCGTTGCCGACCGACGTGCGCTTCTCGCGCGCCGACCTGACCGATTTCGGCGACGCTGTCGCCGCCCTTTCGGCGATCGACGAGCGCGTCGCGACGGTGACCGGCGTCGTCCACCTGGCGGCGATCCCGGCGCCGGGCCTGGCGACCAACCACGTCACCTTCGCCACCAACATGCTGTCCACCTACAACATCTTCGAGGCGGCACGGCAGCTCGGCATCCGCAACGTGGTGTGGGCCTCGAGCGAGACGGTCTACGGCATTCCCTATGCCAACGGGCCCGTCTATGCGCCGGTTGACGAAGAGGTCGAGCAGCCGGAGACCGCCTATTCGCTCTCCAAGCTGCTCTCCGAGAAGATGGCCGAGCAGTATTGCCGCTGGGACCCGGAGATGAAGATCATCGGGCTGCAGGTTCTCCAACGTGATGGAGCCGGAGGACTATGCCCGCTTCCCCGACTTCGACGCCGACCCGCGGAGCCGCCACTGGAACCTGTGGACCTATATCGACGCCCGCGACGGCGCCCAGGCGGTCGACCTGGCGCTGAAGTCGACGCTCAAGGGTGCCCACGTCTTCGGCATCGCCAACGCCAATTCGGTGATGAGCCGGCCGAACGACGCGCTGCTCGACGAGGTCTTCCCCGGCACCCGGCGCAAGCGCGCGATCAGCGCCAACAAGTCGCTGATCTCCATCGACAAGGCGCGCGAGGTTCTCGGCTACCAGCCGAAATATCCCTGGCGCGAACAGGTCGAGAGGGCCAGGGCGCTGAAGGCGGCGAAGAAATAGGCGCGCCGCAACCGGTCGTCAGAACAGACCCCCACCTATCCTCCCCCTTTCAGGGGGAGGAAGCATATGTGGCAGCACTTCCCGTGACCTGCGGCGCTGCATCCGACTGATGCGGCCATGAAGGGCCGAGCGCAGCAAGAACTTCCCTCCTCCCCCTGAAAGGGGGAGGCCCGGGAGGGGGTCGCCTTGCCGCGGCCTCAAGGCGAAAGGGAGAGGGGGAGACCGGGGCAGCTTCTCTGCAAGAGAACCGGCCGGTGCGCGCTCACTCCGGCACGATGCCGCCGTGGGCCTTGGACCATTCCGCCGGGCCGTGCAGGAACTTTTCGACCTCGTCCAGCGTGGCAGCGTCAAAGGTCTTTTCGGCGCGGGCGATCCTCAGCACGTCCCACCAGGTGGCGAGATAGTGCAGCGTGATGCCGGCCTCGCCGAGAGCCGCGCGCGTGTTCGGGAAGATGTCGTAGAAGAAGACGACGAAGGCGTGGTCGACCACCATGCCGGCCTGGCGCATGCCCTCGACGAACTTGAGCTTGCTGCCGCCGTCGGTGGCGAGGTCCTCGACCAGGAGCGTGCGCGCGCCTTCGCGGAAGTCGCCCTCGATGAGGGCGTTGCGGCCGAAGCCCTTGGGCTTCTTGCGCACGTACTGCATGGGGAGCGCCATGCGCTCGGCGATCCAGGCGGCAAACGGGATGCCCGCCGTCTCGCCGCCGGCGACCGCATCGATTGCCGCGAAGCCGACTCTCGCGGAGGATCGTCGCCACGGCGAAATCCATCAGCGTCGAACGCACATGCGGGAAGGAGATGAGCTTGCGGCAGTCGGTATAGACCGGGCTCGCCAGGCCGGAGGTGAACTTGTAGGGCTCGTCGGCGCGGAAATGCACCGCCCTCACCTCGAGCAGCATGCGCGCGGTCAGCTCCGCGATCGTCGCCTTGTCCGCAAAACTCGTCATATCGTCTCCCGTAGCCCGTCAACCACCGCCCAGCCGACGGGCATCGGCGGCTGGAAGACCCGTACCGTCGTTTCCGCCGCATCGACCGCGACGAAGCCCGCGTCCGCCGGCTTCGTGCGTTGCAAGGTCACCCGGTCATCATTCGGCGGCAGGCGATAGAAGGCGGCGCCGTTGAGCGCGGCGAAGGCCTCCAGCCGGTCGAGGGCGCCCTCCTCGTCGAAGACCTGGGCCAGCGCCGGGAGCGCCACCGGCGCCGAGAAGATGCCGGCGGCGCCGCAGGCGCATTCCTTGGCCGCGACCGCATGGGGCGCCGAATCGGTGCCGAGGAAGAAGCGGCGGTCACCGGAAGCCGCCGCCTGGCGGAGCGCCTGCCGGTCGGCGGCGCGCTTGGCGATCGGCAGGCAGTAGAAATGCGGCTTGATGCCGCCGACGAGGATCGCGTTGCGATCGATCATCAGGTGGTGCGGCGTGATGGTGGCGGCGAGATGGCTGTCGGCGGCGCGCACCGTGTCCACGGCCTCCTGCGTGGTGGCGTGCTCCAGCACGATGCGCAAGGCCGGCAGCCGCGCACGCAGGGGAGTGAGCACCCGCTCGATGAACACCGCCTCACGGTCGAAGATGTCGACTGTCCGGGTCGGTGACCTCGCCATGGACGAGCAGCGGTACGTCGGCCGCCTGCATCGCCTCCAGAACGCGCATCACCTTGGCGATGTCGGTGACGCCGCTCGCTGAATTGGTGGTGGCGCCGGCGGGATAGAGCTTGACCGCCGTCAGGTCGCCAGAGGCCGCACCCTCGGCGATCACCGCCGGGTCGGTGTCGTCGGTGAGATAGAGGGTCATCAGCGGCCGGAAGGGATGGCCGGCGGGAAGCGTGGCAACAATGCGGGCGCGATAGGCGCGGAGATCGGCCAGCGTCCGCACCGGCGGCACCAGGTTGGGCATGATGATGGCGCGGCCGAAGACGGCGGCGCTGGCGGGAAGCGTCGCCTTGAGCATGGCGCCATCGCGCACATGCAGGTGCCAGTCGTCCGGGCGGGTGATCGCGATTCGGTCCATCAGGGCCTGAGATACACACCAGCCGGCCGGCCGCCGCAACCGCAATTGAATCGCCGGAGCGCGACGTGCAACATGCGGCAAACGAGGAATCGGCTTGTGGACGCACCCAAATCGACCACCGGCGGCGGCGCGCCGGGCCAGGCAACCGGCTTCCATTTCGGCGACGCGGTGATCGCCCGCAGCCGCGCGCTCGGCCATTGCTTCTGCCTCGGCCTCGACCCGCACCTCGCCATGATCCCGGCGGCCTTCCGCCGCGGCGGCATGGATGCGCGCGATCCCGAAACGGTGGCAGCGATCGAGGCCTTCCTGGTCGCCGTCATCGACATCGCGGCGCCCGACGTCGCCGCCATCAAGCCGCAGAGCGCCATGTACGAGCGCTTCGGCTCGGCCGGCATCGCCATGCTGGAACGCATCGTCGCCTATGCCCACGACCGCGGCGTCATCGTCATCCTCGACGCCAAGCGCGGCGACATCGGCTCGACGGCGGAGGCCTATGCCGAGGCCTATCTGGCGCCGGACAGCCCCAACCCGGTCGAGTGCATGACCGTCAATCCCTACATGGGGGTCGACACGCTGGAGCCTTACCTCAAGTTCTGCCGCAGCGACGGCCGCGGCATCCTGGTGCTCACCAAGACCAGCAATCCCGGCTCCGGCGATTTCCAGAACCTCAAGATCGGCAACACCACGCTCTACGGCAGCGTGGCGCTGGCGCTGGCCCCCATCGCCGAGACGCTGATTGGGCCGGAGAGCGGCTGGTCGTCGCTCGGCGTCGTCGTCGGCGCCACCTATCCGCAGGAGGCGATGGACATCCGCACGCTCCTGCCCAACGCGCTCTTCCTCATCCCCGGCTTCGGCTATCAGGGCGGCGACCTCAGGCAGTTCGCCGCAGCGCTCAAGCCCGGCCCGGCCGGTCGCGAAGGCGGGCTGATCTCTTCCTCGCGCGCCACGCTGTTTCCGCCGGAGGCCGCCGACGGCAGCTTCGAGACCTGGCAGACGGCCTTCACCGAGACGCTTCACCGCCACATCGCCACCGTCGCCGACGTCCTCAAGCGGTGAGGCCGATGAACGCGCTCGCCATCCGCCCGATGAGCCGCGCCGACCTCGATCGGGCGCTCGACTGGGCGGCGGCCGAGGGCTGGAACCCCGGCCTCGACGATGGCGAGGCCTTCTTCGCCGCCGATCCGCAAGGCTTCCTCATGGGCTTCATCGGCGAGGAGCCGGTCGCCTGCATCTCGGTGGTCGCCTATGGCGATGCTTACGGCTTCCTCGGTCTCTACATCTGCCGGCCGGAGTTCCGCGGCCAGGGCCACGGCCGCGCCCTGTGGCAGGCGGGGATGGCGCGCCTGGGGGATCGCACCGTCGGCCTCGACGGCGTCGTGGCTGAGCAGGCGAACTACGCCCGCTCCGGCTTCGTGCTCGCCCACCGCAACATCCGCTTCGGCGGCACCGCCACCGCCCACGAGATCGCCGACATGCGCATCGTCGAGCTCGTGCCCAGCCGTCCAACGGGGCTGGCGGGCTCGATCGTCGCCTATGACCGCTGCCTGCAACCGGGGCCACGCGAGGCCTTCCTGCGCGCCTGGCTGACACCGCCGGGCCGGCGCACGATCGCCTTCGTCGAGGCCAATTCGATCTGCGGCTACGGCTCAGTGCGTCCATGCCGCGCGGGCTACAAGATCGGCCCGCTCTTCGCCGATACGCCCGACATCGCCGAGCGCCTGTTCGCCGCGCTGACCGGGCGGCTCTACGGCGCGCCCATCTTCCTCGACGTGCCAGAGCCCAACCGCGCGGCGGTGGCGCTGGCCGAGCGGAACGGGCTGGCGCCAGTCTTCGAGACGGCGCGCATGTATCGTGGGGCGGCGCCGGCACTGGCGCTCGAGCGCACCTTCGGGATCACCACCTTCGAACTCGGGTAAGGCCTGCGCCTGCCGCTCATCCTTCGAGGCCCGCTCCGAAGGATGAGGACGTGCCAGAGGTCAGATGGTGCAGGACGATGCCGCTGGCGGTGGCGACGTTGAGCGAATCCATGCCGCCCGCCATGGCGATGCGCACCGTTGTGGCGCGATCGAGCAGGGCCTGCGGCAGGCCCGGCCCCTCCGCCCCGAAGAGCGCGGCGACGCGGTCGACCGCTCGACCTCGCCGAGCGCAAGCTTGCCCGCGGGTGACAGAGCCAGCGTCTGGAAATTGTGAGCGGACAAGAGGTCAAGCGCCGCTTCGGCGGTCGCCACCCGGGCGAAAGGCAGGGTCAGCGCCGCGCCGACCGAGACGCGGATCGCCTTGCGATAGAAGGGATCGCAGCAGGCGCCGTCGATGATGACGGCGTCGGCGCCGAAGGCGGCGGCGTTGCGGCAGATGCCGCCCATATTGTCGTGATTGGCGATGGCCGAGAGCACGACCACCAGCGCGCGCCGGCCGAGGCCGGACAACAGCGCTTCAGCCGTCGGCATCGGCGCCCGTTCGCCCATCGCCAGAATGCCGCGATGGATGTGGAAGCCGGTGAGCGCATCGATGACCGGTTGCGCCGCGGCATAGACCGGCACGCCCTCGGGCACCTTGGTCAGCAGATCGCCGAGGCCGGCAACGCGCTTCTCCGCGATGAGCAGCGACAGCGCCCGGTGGCGCGACCGGCCGCCGAAGAGCAGGTTGAGCACCACCTCGCCCTCGGCGACGAACAGGCCCTTGCGCCCGACGAGGTCGCGCTCGCGCACGTCGCGATAGGCCGCGACGCGCGGATCGTCCGGGTCGTCGATGGCGATGATATCGGCCACAAGCCCCTGCCCTCCCCACACCACAGGCGGGCAGCGCTCAACCTAGCAGGGATGAAGCCCTAGCGGGCGAAGCGCGGCAGGCGGCGCTTCCAGCGCTCGGCGCGTGCCAGCCCCGTCTCGTCCTTGGGACGGCGGGCGACGCGGATCGTCGGCGCTGGCACTGGTGCGGGCGCCGCTACCACCGGTTCCTGGCGCGCCACGGGCTCGCGCAGCTTGACCGGCAGGGGCTTCGGCTTGGGGATGCGCGGTGCCTTGGTCTTGGCGACGCGCGGCCGCCGCTGCCGCGGCGCCTCTTCCTCCGCTTCGGCAACCACAGGCTTGGCCGTCAGGTCAGGCAGGATGCGGTTCGCCGGGCGTTCAGCCTCGACGGTGCCGAATACGCGGGCAATATCGGCCCTGACGTCGGCATGGCCGTTGGAGCCGTTGTGCCCGTTTTCGGGCGCACGCTCGAACAGCCGCGCGATCGGCACCTCGGGGGCGCGTGCCGCCGCCTCTTCGAGAAAGCCGAACAGCGGCTGATGTTCAGTGGAGGATTTGCGGCTTTTCTTGATTTCAACTGTAAAAGGCTTCGCCTGCTGGCGCATTGCGAACTCTCAAGTGACTATTCGCGAAAGATGAAGGAAACGGCCGAATCACTGCCCTCGGGCCGCCCCCCACGATTTAGGGGCTGATTCCGGTAAAGTCGAGGCGCCGTTGCATTTACGTGCATTTACACAATGTCGCAAGCAACCTCTTACAGAGGCTCGAACAGAATGTCCTGCGCCCCTTCCCACAGGCATAGCTTGCCCAGCGCCTTGAGGTTTTCCCGGCCTTTGGTGATGGTGAGGAAATGGTTACCGGCCAGTTGGCCGACCTTGCTGGCGAAATGCACGCCGCCATAGGCGAGCAGGATCTCGGTCTCGCTCACCCCGCCGGGGTAGAGAATGATCTCGCCCGGCGCCGGGTAGCTGGTGTGGTTCTCGAAGCCGAGGCCGAGGTCGAGGTCACCCAGCGGAATCCAGCAGCCCTCGCCGCTCCAGCGCACGTGGATGATGCGCTCCTTGTATGGCAGCAGGCTCTGGAACCTGGCGCAGGTCTTCGGCGCCGCCTCTTCCTCGAAGCGCGCCTCGAAGCTGAAGGGGCCGGCCACGATGCGGATGGTCGACACGATGCGAAGTCTCCCGGACGGTGTTTGCCCAATCAGGCTCTAGCACATCCGCCGGGGGATGAAAGCCGTCGGGCACGGCCGAAGGGAGGATCGGCCGTGCCCGCCCGCGCTCTCGTCGCCACGAAGGGCGAGAAAATTCGTCAGGCCGCGGTCTTCGTCGCCTTCTCGGCCATGAAGTAGTCGTAGGCCCGGAGCGCCTCGCCGCCATAGACCATCGACGGCCCGCCACCCATCTGGACGCAGACGCCGAGAACTTCGACGACTTCCTCGCGGGTCGCGCCGAGGTCCGCCACCTTCCTGGCATGGTAGGCAACGCAGCCATCGCAGCGCGCCGCCACGCCGAGCGCCAGCGCGATCAGCTCCTTGAACTTGCGGCTCAGCACCTTGTCGGCATAGGCGCCCTTGCCGAGCCCGGCGAAGCCGGCCATCGCATCCGGAATCCCCTTGGTCAGCGCCCCCGAGGACTGCACGACAAGATCCGCCTCGCGGGCGAAATCCATACTCATCATCATCTCCAGCACTTGTGCGAACGACCACATCTATGCCGGGAACGCCGGAATCCGCCTTGACACCTGTCAATGCTTACTGGCTTTCGTCGGGCCGCGGCTGGACCTTGGCGCCGTCCTTGACCTGGTCGCTGGGGTGGAGGACCACCGTGTCGCCGGCGTTCAGGCCCCCCAGCACCTCGGCATCGTGGGTGTTGCGGTGGCCGAGAAGGACGCGGGTCAGCGCCGCCTTGCCGTCGACGATGCGGAAGACGTTCCAGTCGGCACCGCGGCGGAAGAGCGCGCCGACCGGCACCTTGACCACGTCGCCGCCTTTCCAGGTGCGGATATGGGCCATCACCCGGTACTCATGGCCGAGGCCCTGCCATTTCTCATAGGGGTCGGAGATGTCGAGGGTGGCGTCGACGCGCTGCTCCTCGACGCCGAGCGCCGAGACCTTGGTATAGGCGGCCGGATCGATGCGCCGCACATAGGCGTTGAGCACGCCGTCGCCGCCCCAGTCGGTCAGCGTTGCCGGCGCCCCGGGCTTGATCTCGACCGCATCGGAGGAGAGCAGGTGGACCACCACCTCCATGTCCTTGGGATCGCCGATCTCGATCAGCGGCGTGCCGGCAGCGACCACCTGGGCGCTCTCCACCAGAAGCTTGAGCACGACGCCGTTGATCGGCGACATCACCGGCACGCAGCAATCCGCACTGCCGCTGTCGCTGCCCGCCCCGCTCGGCTGGATGAGCTGCGCCTCGGCGCTGGCAAGTTCGCTCTGGCGCAGCGCCAGATTGGCCTTGGCCTGGGCGACGGCGGCGTGCGCCGTGTCGACGTCGGTCACCGCCTTCTCCAAGGCCCGCGCCGAGACCGCGCCACTCTCGGCGAGCTGCTTGGCGCGCTCGAGGTCGGAATTGGCCAGCCGCTCACTCGCCTCGGCGCTGGTCACCTGCGCCTCCGCCAGACCCACCGCCGCCCGCGCCGCTCCGGCCGCCGCCTGCAGCTCGCGCTGGGTGCGCACGTCGAGCAGCGACGGCTCGGCCGGCTGGATGGCGGCGACCGCCGCCCCATCCGGGCTCACCTGGTCGCCGACATGGACCGGGATGCGGTTGAGCTTGCCGGCAATCGGAGCGGAGACGCGGAAGACGTCGCGGATCTGGGCGACGCCCTCCTCGTCCACCGTCACTTCCAGGGGGCCGCGGTCGATGACCGCGATATCGACGCCGACCGGCGCCGGGATGAGCGCATAGACGATGACCCCGACCACCGCCACGATGGCGAAGATCCCCAGGATGCGCTTGATCCAGGTGGCAAGCATGTTTCAGCTACTCCCGCGTCTTGAGGACCTGGATGAGGTCGAACCGATCGATGCGGCGGCGCACGATCGCTGCCGAGAACAGGGCAGCGGCGGCGACCACCAGCGTACCGACGGCATAGGTCCTCAGGTCGATGATGAACGGCACCCGATAGATGTCGCTGGCCAACCCTTGCGTGATGAGCCAGCCGAAACCGGTGCCGACCAGCCAGCCGATGGGCTGGGCCAAAGCGACGATCGTGAAGATCTCGATGAGCAGCACGCGCGACACTTCCGCCCGCCGGAAGCCGAGCACCCTCAGCGAAGCAAGCTCGCGCGCCCGCTCGGAAAGCTGGATGCGGGCGCTGTTGTAGACGACCCCGAACGCGATGATCACCGCCATGGTGAAATAGACGCTGATGGTAATCACCAGGTTCTCGCGCATGATCTCCTGGAACTGCTGGCGCGAGGCCGCCTGCAGGCCGACGCCGCTCACCTGCGGCGTCTGCTTCACGGCCCGGTAAAGCTCGTCGAGCCGGGTGCTGTCGAGCCCGACGTAGACACCGGAGACGCGCGGGCCGGTGCCGTTCAGGCGGGCGAGCGCGTCGATATCCATGAACACCATCAACCCGATGTAGCTCTGGATCACCTGGGTGACCGGCACCTCGACCGTGCGCCGGAGGCCATCGAGCATCTCCACCTGCACGATATCGCCGGGGACGACGTGAAGGATCTCGGCCACGCGATCCCCAAGCGCGATCCCGGTCTCCGGCAGCACGACCGGATTGAGGTTGACATCCAGCACGCGACTGAGGTCGGTGTGGGGCGGCTTGCCGGTGATCGTCAGTTGACGCGAATAGTGGCCGTTGCTGATGCGCACGGGCGCGACCAGATAGGGTTCGGCGGTCATCACGCCGGGCAGCTTTTCGACCTCGGTGACCGCCTCCGGCGAGCGTGGCGAGGCGAATGTCAGCGTCGCATCCTGGCGGTCGGCGCGGTAATAGACCGCGTCGATCATTCCGTCGATCGAATCGATCGTGCCGAGCCCGACCTCGACCAGCGCCACTGAGAAGGCGATGCCCACCGCGGTGAGCAGCGAGCGCACCGGATGGCGCCAGACATGGCGAATGGCCATCGCGGTCAGCTGGTTGAAGATGTGCAGGCGGGCAAAGAAGCCGCCGAAGGACTGGCCGTAGACCTGCGGCGCCGGCGGGCGCATGGCCACCGCGGCGGGCAGCGCGAAGACAGTGCGGATGGCCTGCAACGCCCCAGCCACGGCCGCCACCACGCAGATGCCGGCAGCGATCAGATAAAGGTCCGGCGAGCCTTGAAAGATCAGGAAGGGGAAGCTGTAGAAGGCGGCGTAGATTTCGGTCAGGCCGCGCCCCGCCCACGTGCCGACGACGGCGCCGATGAGGATGCCGACCGCGGCGATCGCCAGAACCAGTTTCATGTAGTGCCAGGCAACCGCCGTGCGGCCATAGCCGAGCGCCTTCAACAGACCGATCTGCTCGCGCTCCAGCGAGATCAGCCGCGACAGGATCATGTTGATGAGGAAGGCCGACACAGCCAGGAAGATCGGCGGCACGACCTTCGCCATGGCGTCCAGGCCGGTCAGCTCGCTGTCGAGGAAGGCGTTGGAGAGCTGGTCCTTGCGCGCATAGGCGCCGGTGCCGCCATAGGGCTTCAACAGGCGGTCGAGATCCTCGATCACCGTGGTCTCGCTGGCCCCCGGCAGCAGGCGCAGGCTGACCGAATCGAACGCCCCGTCGAGGTCGAACAACGGCGCCAGGACGCGTTCCGGCATCCACAAGACGCCGAAACGGCGGTTGTCCGGCATCATGTCGCCGGGGCCGAGCGCGTAGACATATTCCGGCGACAGAACGATGCCGACGACGGTGAGATCGATCCGCGAGCCATTGACGACGGCCCTGAACGTCGATCCGACGGTAAAGCGATGCGCATCGGCGAAGCGGGAATTGATCACCACTTCGTTTTCGCGCGCCGCCGACGGCATGCGGCCTTGCCGCAGGAACAGCGCGTTGACCGCGATGTCACCGCTCGCCGGTATCGAGATGGCAACCGCCGAGGCGGGTTCCTGCATATCCGGGATATCGAGAAGCACGCGCTTGTCGATGCGCGTCTCGACCGCCGCGACGCCATCAATGGCCGCGATCGAGCCGGCCAGCGCATTGGGCGCCCGCACCAGCGTGGCGAAGACGTCGCCGAAACGGTAGCGCTCGTAATAGGCCGAGCGCGTCTCGCTGAGCGAGCGATAGGCGCCGACCGCCAGGATCAAGGTGGCGACGCCGCAGGCCATGACCAGCGCGATCGCCAGCGACTGCGCCCACAGGCGGCGGAAATCGCGGATGAGCTTGCGGTCGAGGGCGCGCATTCGCGATCACCAGCTTATCTGGCTGGCGTCGAGCCGGTGTTCATTGGTCTCGATGCCGGAGATCTGGCCGTCGGTGAAGCGGAACACCCGGTCGCCAATGCCGCCGATGGAGGCGTTGTGGGTGATGATGGCGGTGGTGGTGCCGAGCTCGCGGTTGGTCGAGGCGAGCGCCTCCAGCACCAGGATGCCAGTCTTCGAATCGAGCGCCCCGGTGGGCTCGTCGCACAGCATGATCTCGGGCCGCTTGGCGACGGCGCGGGCGATCGCCACCCGCTGCTGCTCGCCGCCGGAAAGCTGCGCCGGGAAGTGATCGAGGCGGTTGCCGAGGCCGACCAGCTCCAGCGCTTCCTCCGGCTTCATCGGATGGGGGGCGATCTCGCTCACCAGCGCCACGTTCTCCCGCGCCGTCAGGCTCGGGATCAGGTTGTAGAACTGGAAGATGAAGCCGACGTAATTGCGCCGATAGAGGGTGAGGTCACGGTCGGAGAAATGGGTCAGCTCGCGCCCGCGGAACATGACCGACCCGGCCGTCGCCGTATCGAGGCCGCCGAGGATGTTGAGCAGGGTCGACTTGCCGCTGCCCGACGGGCCGAGCATGACCGCCAGCTCGCCGGGGTAGAGAGCGAGGTCGATGCCGCGCAGCGCGTTCACCTCGACGTCGCCTGTATGATACACCTTTGTCAGGCCGGCGACCGCGAAGACCGGTTCGTCCGCCCGCGCGGTGGCCGGCCGGATCATCTGCCACCCGATCGCCGGCTTTTCCAGCGTCCGATGGCGTCATCCATCGCGTTTCGCGTGAGCCGGAAGAATCGCGCCATCTCCTCGAGATGCACGCCTGCCTCCTTCGAACCAGCAATCGCGGCCCCGTCCTTCAGCAGCGTCGCCAACGCCGCGAGCAGCTGGTTCTGCTGTTCGATCATAGCTTCGTAGTCTTCCGCCACTGCATAAAGCGCCCGCTTCGTCCCGGCCTCGCGGTGCCGACGGGCCAGCCTGTAGCTCACCAGCAACTTTGCGGCGACGCTCGCGCTGCTCTTGCTGACCCCCAGGTCCGCAGTGATCCGATCGAGGCTCGCCGGACCAGAACCGAGCAGCAGGTAGCCGTAAAGCCGTGCGGCCAACGGCGGCACGCCCCAAGGCACCAGGAGGCGAGCCACGTCCTCGATGAAGCTCAGCTCGCGCCTCCTAGATGTTTTTGACATATTCGGCATTTGTCGAATTTACTGGAAATACCGGCGGGTCACAAGCCGCACTTCACTCGGGCTTCGCCGCGACTGCCGGTCCCGTCTCGCCGGTCTCAGCCGCCCAGCCGCTTCTCGATCTCGGCGACAGGCATGCCGGCATAGTCCTTATCGACCTCGCCGTGTACTAGCTTCGCCGCAGCAGCGGAAAGCTGCGGCCGGATCATGCCCAACGCCCTTGGCGGCGCCACCAGCACGATGCCGCGGACCTCGCCGGCAAGGGCCGCCTTGTCGAGGCGCTGGGCAAGCGCAGTCAGGAAATCATGTTCGGCCTGGTCGTGCCAGTCGGTCTGGCCGACGGCGCTGCGCGCGCTGCCGACCGATGCACGCGCCCGCCCAGGCCGGTCGCTGCCTTGCTCGCGCGTCGGCGGGTTCACGCCCGTGCGCTCTTCACGGGTCACCAAGTTGGGCAGGGTTGCGTCACCCTTGTTCTGGAGAATCAACCACTTGCGGCCATCGCAGACGACCACCCAGTCGTCCGCAGCAATCGCGATCCTGGACATCGGCTCCTCGGCTCACGTTGACAGCACCTGACCTCTATATGGTCGCTGTCACGGCCGGTTTCACCGACCGGCGGAGCCGCCTCTTTGGGCGGCCCGCCTTTGGCTGGCGATGCTTGAGGACGCCTCAGGCGTTAAGGCGGCGGAGCGCGGCCGGATCACGCAGCAGGATGCGGCGCGACGTCGGCAGCTCGATGGCCGCCTCGCTCTCGAGCAGGGTCAGCGTGCGCGACACCGTCTCGATGGTGAGGCCGAGATAGTCGGCGATATCCTGGCGCGACATGGGCAGTTCGACGCTCTCCGGGCCGGAGCCGCGCTCGGCCATCTCCAGGAGGAAGCTGGCGACGCGCTCATGGGCGTTCTTGCGTCCCAAGAGCAGCATGTGGTCCTGCGCCCTGAGCAGATCGCCGGTGGCCTGCGTCCACAGGCAGTTGGCGATCTCGCTGTCGCGACTGGCAAGCGCCATCAAAGCCGAACGCTTGATGACCAGGACGATCGAATCGGCGATGGCATCGGCGGTGAAACGGTGCTCGCGGCCGGCTTCCAGGCCGAAGATGTCGCCGATCAGGTGGAAGGCGCTGATCTGGCGGCGGCCGTCGTTGAGCAGCTTGTAGGTCCTGACCGCACCCTTGACCACCTTGTAGAAGTACTCGGCCGGTTCGCCCTCGCCGAAGATCTCGGAATTGTGCTCGAATCGCATGGCAGCGCCCATGACCGCGAAGGTATCGGCGAGCGGGCTGACCTCGGGCATTCCGGCGGGGATCGCCACAACCGGCTTGGTGTTGGCAATGTCGCCAGACTTGTGCATCAGCATGACCCGCTCCATGGTTCGACTTTCTGGTCGGATTTGCTAACAGTCGGCGGGCGCCCGCAAAACTCGGGTAATCACCCTACGGGGTATTACGTAGCTGGTTTGTAGTTATTCAGGACGAGCCGAACGCATGGCAGCAACCGCCGAAAGCCGGCAGAATCCCAAGGTTGACGGCGCCCTCGCGGTGCTCCGCCGGGGGCTGGTGCGCGACTATGCCGTGGCCGCCGCGGCCCTGGCGCTGACGGTGGTCGTCCGCCTGATGCTGTATTCTCCCCTGCACGGCAACCTTCAGTTGGTCCTGTTCGTCCCGGCGGTCCTGGTGGCCGGCGGCCTCGGCGGCTTCGGTCCGGGGCTTGCCGCCACGGTCGTGAGCCTCATCCTGGCGATCGTCGAATCGGGCGGCGCCTCGCTGGTGGGCCCGTCCAACCTGGTCGACGCCGTCGCCTTCGGCGTGGTCGGCGTTGCCATGTCGTGGTTCGGCACGCGGCTGAAGCGCAGCCGCCTGCAATCGATCGCCCGCCAGCGCGATCTGGAGATCCGCGAGGCGCACCTGCAATCGATCCTCGACACGGTGCCCGACGCCATGGTCGTCATCGACGAGCACGGCATCATGCAGTCGTTCTCTTCCGCCGCCGAGCAGCTCTTCGGCTATGGCGCGGCCGAGGCCATCGGCAACAATGTCAGCATGCTCATGCCCTCGCCCTATCGCGAGGCCCATGACGGCTACCTCAGCCGCTACCAGCGCACCGGCGAGCGGCACATCATCGGCATCGGCCGCATCGTCGTCGGCGTGCGCAAGGACGGCTCGACCTTCCCGATGGAGCTCGCCGTCGGCGAGATGCGCCCCGGCGAGGAGCGCTATTTCACCGGCTTCGTGCGCGACCTCTCCCAGCGCCAGGAGACCGAGGCGCGCCTCCAGGAGCTTCAGTCCGAGCTGATCCACATCTCGCGCCTGACCGCCATGGGCGAGATGGCCTCGACGCTTGCCCACGAGCTCAACCAGCCGCTGTCGGCGATCGCCAACTACATCAAGGGCACCCGCCGGCTGATCGACCATGAGGCCGACGAGCGCTGGGGCCGCCTGCGCGACGCCCTCGACAAGGCGGCCGAGCAGGCGCTGCGCGCCGGCGACATCATCCGCCGGATGCGCGATTTCGTCAGCCGCGGCGAGAGCGAGCGGCGGGTCGAGAGCATCGCCAGGCTGATCGAGGAGGCGAGCGCGCTCGCCCTGGTCGGCGCCAAGGAGCACGGCGTGCGCGTCCTCTTCGAGTTCGACCGCAGCCACGACCTAGTGCTCGCCGACAAGGTGCAGATCCAGCAGGTCCTGCTCAACCTCATCCGCAACGCGCTGGAAGCCATGGCCGACGTCGACGAGCGCGAGCTGGTCTTGTCGACCACCGCAGCAGAGGATGATATGGTCGAAGTCAGCGTTGCCGACACCGGCCCCGGACTGGCCGAAGAGGTAGCCAAGCAGCTTTTCCAGCCGTTCATCACCACCAAGCGCCACGGCATGGGCGTCGGCCTCTCGATCTCGCGAACCATCATCGAATCGCACGGCGGGGAGATCTGGGCGGAACCCAATCCCTCGGGGGGGACGACATTCCGGTTTACCCTGGCCAGCGGCAAGCTTGCGGAGATCGTCGATGGTGAATGAGAACGTCGTACACGTCATCGACGACGACGACGACGCGCGCGAATCGCTGGCCTTCCTGCTGTCCACCGCCGACATCGAGGTGCACACCTACGAATCCGCGGTCGCCTTCCTCAAGGCGCTGCCGCAGGTGACCGCCGGCTGCATCATCACCGACGTGCGCATGCCCGAGATCGACGGCATGGAGCTGCTGCGCCGCCTCAACGAGGAGGGCGCCGCCCTGCCGGTGATCATCATGACCGGCCACGGCGACGTACCGCTGGCCGTCGAAGCGATGAAGCTCGGCGCCGTCGACTTCCTCGAAAAGCCGTTCGACGACGACGCGCTGCTGACCGCCGTGCGCATGGCGCTCAGCAAGAACCGCGAAGACAGCGAACAGGAACTGCGCAAGGCCGAGGTCAAGGAGCGGCTCGCCTCGCTGTCGCCGCGCGAGCAGCAGGTGCTCAACGGCCTGGTCGCCGGTCACCCCAACAAGACGATCGCCTTCGACCTCGGCATCAGCGCCCGCACCGTCGAGGTCTACAGGGCCAACCTGATGACCAAGATGCAGGCCCGCAGCCTGTCGGAACTGGTCCGCATGGCGCTGCTCGCCGACAGTTGACGGCGCCGCCCCTCACCCGTTGACCTGCGTCAAGGCAAATCGGCTGCTTTTGTGGCTTTTGTCGGCGATGACTACGGATCAACAACCGGACGCCGGGTCCCCGACACAGCCGGTGCTGGCCATCGAACGCCCGGTGTTCGTCGTCGACGATGACCCGGCGATTCTCGCCTCGCTCAAGTTTTCCCTCGAGATCGATGGCTACGTCGTCCACACCTACTCTTCGGCCAAGGCCCTGCTCGCCGACGTCGGGCACAGGAACTGGGGCTGCCTGGTCCTCGACTACAACCTTCCCGAAGGCAACGGCCTGCGCCTGCTCGACGAGCTGCGCAAGCGCGGCGTCACCATGCCGGCGATCCTGATCACCACCAATCCCGGCCCACATCTGCGCGTGCGCGCCGCCACCGCCTCCGTGTCGATCGTCGAGAAGCCGCTGATCGGCAACACCCTCCTCGACGCGATCCGCACGGCCTTCCCGGCCTGATCAGCCGGCGCCGATGAGCGCCAGCACCCGCGCGACGACCTCGTCCACGCTGCCCTCGGCGGCAACCTTGGTCCACGTCACCGGGCCGCGGAACTGATCGACCTGGTGGCGGATCGTCTCGGCGTTGGCGTCCGACGGATCGGCGCCGCGTCCTTCCACCCGCGCGATCAGCCTGTCCGGCTTGAGCTCCAGCCAGATGCCGGTGAACGGCACGTCGACGGCGGTCGCCATCGCTTTGATGCGGGCACGCTCCTCAGGCAGCCGGAAGGTGGCGTCGAGGACAACGCCATGGCCGAGCGCCAGCAGGTATTCCGCCTCGCGCTCGAGCGTGGCGTAGACCGCCTGCGTCACCTCGCGGCGATAGGCGGCGGTCGGCAGCGGCGTCGTCGGCGCGACGCCGCCCATGCGCTTGCGGATGCGGTCGCTGGACAGCACGCGGGCGCCCGGCGGCGGCCCGATGGCCTCGGCGATCGCCGCGGCGACGGTCGACTTGCCGGAGCCGCTGAAGCCGCCGATCGCCACCAGGCGCGGCGGCACCGGCTTGAGCAGGGCCTGCGCCAGGTGGAAATAGGAGAGCGCCTCGCGGCGCAGCGCGTGCGCATGGGCCGCCTCGGCCGGCTCCTCCGCCCGCGTCGCGCTGACATGGGCGCGCACGGCGGCGCGGATCGCCATCATCAGCGGCAGCAGCACCAGCCCGTCGCTCTCGTCGAGCGCGTCGAGATAGCGGTTGAGCACCAGGTTGGCGCCCGCCTTCAGGCCGCGGTGCCACAGGTCCATGAGCAGGAAGGCGAGGTCGTAGAGCACGTCGACCGTCGCCATGGCGTCGTCGAATTCCAGGCAGTCGAACGGCGCCGGGCGGCCCTCGAACAGGCAGATGTTCCCGAGGTGCAGGTCGCCGTGGCAATGGCGCACCTTGCCGAGGCGCTGGCGGCGGTCGAGCAGCGGCGCCGCCGATGCCAGCGCATCGCGAAAGGCCTGGTCGAAGCGCGTGACGCTGTCGGGGCGGAAGAGCGCGACATCGGCCAGCGCGTGCTCGTTGATGGAGAGCACGCCGGCCATGTTGTCGGCGCCGCCCCCGGCAAGCTCCGCCGGCGCCATCTCGTGCAGGCGGGCGACCACCGCGGCGAGCTCGGCGAAGAGCGCCGGGGTCAGCGCGCCGGCGACCGCCATGCGGTCGAACAGGCCGTCCTGGTCGAAGCGCACCATCTCGACCACCGCATCGACCAGCGGCCCGTCGCCGTCGAAGGCGAGGCGGCCGTCGCTCTCCCGCGTGATGTGCCTGACGCCGAGGTAGAGTCTGGGAACGGCGCGCCGGTTGAGCTCCACCTCATGCTCGCACATGGCCAGGCGCAGCTCGGCTGTCGAGAAATCGACGTAGTTGAACTTGACCGCGCGCTTGAGCTTGTAGGCCCGCTTCCCGGCGAGCACCACCAGCGAGATGTGCGTCTCGATGACCTCGACCGCCCCCGCGCCCAGCCCGTGGGTGGCAGGATCGGTGAGAAAGGCGATGGCCCCGGTCTGCGGATCGACCTGCATCTGTCATTCCCGTCGGAACGCCCGCGGCAGGCGGCCGCGACATCCCCTGGCAGGAGGAATGGACGTTCGGCTGTGATGACAGGAGCGGGCGTATCGGGCGTTGCGATGAATCAAGCCGGCCGGCGCCCTTTGCGGGCGCGCCGGTCCCGGCCGCCGCCGACCACGCCCTACAGGCGGCCGATCTCGAATTCCTCGCAACTGCGGCCAAGCAGGGCCAGGCCCTCCTCGAGATAGTCGCCGAGCAGGGGCATGCCGAGCAGATAGCGCGCCGTGCGGCGGTTGTGGGCCTCTTCCGCCTGGGCCTTGAGCGCTTCCCAGTCGTCCACCGTGCCGTCGCCGCGGCCGAGCCAGGCGATCGCCACCAGCTCGACCTGCTCGTCCTCGGCGAGCGCATGGATGGCCGAGACCATCTCCTCGGCCACCGGATCGTCCTCGTGGTCCTCGAGCACCGAGGCATCCATGTCGTCGGCGGGATTGGAGCCGGGATCGGGATCGCTGACCGCGGTCTTGGCGTCGAACTCCCGCGCCTTGACGACCAGGAAGCAGACCCGCTCGGGCGAGATCGTGAGATCGACCGCCGGGCCGTCGTCGTCCGTGATGCGGTGCCGCTTGGTCATCGCCGACCGGCCCCCTCAGCTCCCGCGCATGCGGTCGACCTGATCCTGCAGGCGGCGGCGCGCGCGCTTGAAGGCATCGTTAATGGCGAAGGCGGGATCGGCAAAGCGCTCATCCTCCTGGGCCGTGCGGTCGATATCGACCTCGCGGCCATCGGGCAGCGCCAAGTGGATGGCCACTTCATACTGGCCACCGGTACGATGATGCGCCGATGGCGCGGTGACGGCAATGCGGCAGGCGGTGATCCGCCCGAACCGCTTCTCAAGCGCGGCAATATGCGCCACCACCGAGTGCTGAACATGCTGGTTCAAGGTTGCGCCCTGAAAGTCGATCTTCGCCGGGGTTTCCATCCTGATCACCCATCGTTTTCGCCGGCAAAACAAGCCGGCCATCACCATATTGGTGCTGGGAGGACCCCGCCCGGACGACCTGGACTCCCGTTGGGGAGGCCCCGCCGAGCGGCGCGCTCCAAAGCCCAAGTGGCTGTAGTCAACATGGTAACGCATGCGAGGGTGGACAATGGATATCAAGACGATCCTGCACCCGACCGACGGATCGGACAGCGCCCGCAAGGCGCTCGATTTTGCCTGTGAGCTTGCCGCCGACCGCAAGGCGCAATTGATAGTTCTGCACGTCCAGCGGCGCCACGGCAGCGAGCGGATACCGCCGGGGCTCGAGCAGTTCTCGGACATCGAGCACGTCCGCGCGACCGAAGCGCGGCTGCTGCGCTCCGCCGCCGAGTTCATCGTGGAGGACGCCCGCATCGCCGCACGCGACCGCGGCATCGCCGCGGTCGACGCACGCCTGATCGAGGGCGACCCGGCCGAGCAGATCGTTGAGCTTGCCCGCAACGACAAGGTCGACGCCATCGTCATGGGAAGCCGCGGGCTCGGCGAGCTGGAAAGTCTGCTGCTCGGCAGCGTGTCGCACAAGGTCGCCCACGCCGCCCCGTGCAGCTGCGTCATCGTGCGGTAGTCCGGGCCGGGGCTACGGCGGCAACGGCCTGTCGGCCCGCGCCGGCGCGACCTCGCGGATATCGGCCGCCTCAGCGATCGGTTGGAAGAGGCGCCGGTATTGTCCCGCGGTAAGCCCGGTGAGGCGCTTGAACAGCCTGCGGAAGAACGCCGGGTTCTCATAGCCGACGGTCGCGGCGATCTCGTCCGAGGACCGTTCACCGGATTCGAGAAGCCGTTTTGCCGCCTCAACCCGGAGATTCTGCACGTAGTCGATGACCGTCGACCCGGTCGCCGCCTTGAAGCGGCGTTTCAGGCTGCGCTCTGGGATGCCGCATGCCGCCACGGCGGCGGCGACGGCATGCGGCTCGCTGAAATGCTCCGTCAGCCAGTTCTCGGCCTGGCGCACCGTGGAGTCGGCATGCGCCTGCCGTCTGACCAAGCCGGCATAGGGCAGCTGGCCATCGCCGTGCCATTGCAGCAGGTAAGCTTTTGCGATGTGCAGCGCCTCTCCGGGACTGCAGTGCCGCGAGATGATGTGGATGGCAAGGTCATGCCACGACGTTGCGCCGCCGGCGGTAACGATGCGGCCCGCCCGGTCGGCAAAGACGATATTCGGCTCGGGCAGGAATCGGACCTCAGGAAAGCGCCGCCGAAAAAGGTCCGCATAGCCCCAATGCGATGTTGCCTCCTTGCCGTTGAGCAATCCTGACGCCGCCAGCAGCACGGAGCCGGAGCAGGCTGAATAGATCGTGCTGCCGGCGCGATGGCGCTCGCGCAACCAGTCCTTCAGCTCTTCGTAGCGCCCCGTGAGGTCGTCGTCCGGCGCCAGCCAAAGCTCCGGCACGACGACGATGCCTGCGTCGGATCTGCTCCTGATCGTGAGGTCGGGGCGTACCGGAATGGCGTTGCCGCACAGGAACGGCTCATCCGAGACGGAGACGATCCTGGGCCTGATCAGCCGCTCACCCGGTTTGTCGCCGATCAGCTCCTGCCACAGCGTCCCGGTCGAGGCGAACACGTCGACCAGCCCGTAGATGGCGGAACCTGCCGATTCAGGCAGGGCGACGATCAGAGCCTCGGTGGTCTCGGACAGGGCTTCCGCCATCGGCGTCCCCGAATGTGGCACAAAAGGACCTTTTGCTGGAAAATTCGATCTGAACCCGCCCGATGTCCAGAACTAAATCTCCGCCCGCAAACGGTTACCGAGCGTTCCAGCCGGCAACCGCCAATTGTGCAAGAATTTGACGAATAAGGAGAATTGGCAATGAACATGCGAGCCACAGCCACCCCGCCGGCGAAGATCAACGGTCTCGACGTGCAGACCGCCCTCGACACCATCGCTGCCGTCAAGGCGGACCCCGAGCTTGCGCGGTTTGAGTTCCGCGTGCGCAACCGGTGGGTCGACGGCACCGAGAATCGCTCCACCATCCAGGGCTTCTACGGCGCCGGACGGGAAGACACTTCGCGAGCCAGGGCGTTCGAGTATGTCCACGACGAGCCGCCCGTGCTGCTCGGCAAGAACCAGGGGGCAAACCCCGGTGAATCCCTCCTGCATGCGCTCGCCGGCTGCATCACGACGACGATCGTCCTGCACGCGATGGCGCGCGGCATCGTCATCCGCAGGCTCTCGACGGAGATCCTCGGCGAGGTCGACGTCCGTGGCGTGCTTGGCCTCGATGAGACCGTCAATCCGGGCTTCGAGCAGATCCTGGTCCGGCTGGACATCCAGGCCAACTGCTCCGAGGAAGAGCTGGACAAGCTCATCCGCTACGCCGAGGCCCACTCGACCGTCACCAACACGCTCAGACGTCCGGTGCCGGTGACCCTGGAGCGCGTCCGTGGCGAGCCGTGGTCGGGTTAGGCACGGCTCTTTGCGCGGTACGGCGGGAGCGCCAGGCAATCCCAAGCTCCCGCCTCTCCCCGCCGCTTGCCGCCCCTACTCGACCTTGACGCGGCGGAGCCTGAGCGCGTTGGAGATGACGCTGACCGAGGACAGCGCCATCGCCGCAGCGCCGATGACCGGCGACAGGAGGATGCCGAAGGCGGGATAGAGCACGCCGGCGGCGATCGGCACGCCGGCCGAATTGTAGATGAAGGCGAAGAGCAGGTTCTGACGGATGTTGCGCATCACCGCCTGGCTCAGGCGCCGCGCCTTGAGGATGCCCGTGAGGTCGCCCTTGAGCAGCGTGATGCCGGCGCTCTCGATGGCGACGTCGGTGCCCGAGCCCATGGCGATGCCGATATCGGCCGCGGCCAGCGCCGGCGCATCGTTGACGCCGTCGCCGGCCATCGCCACCACCCGCCCCTCGCTGCGCAGGCGCTGGACGACGGCGCTCTTGCGCTCGGGCAGCACCTCGGCCTCGACCTCGTCGATGCCCAGCGACTTGGCCACCGCCTCGGCGGTGGTGCGGTTGTCGCCGGTCAGCATGACGATGCGGATGCCCTCGGCGTGGAGGCCGGCGATGGCTTCAGCCGTCGTCGGCTTGACCGCATCGGCGATGCCGATGACCGCCGCCGGCTTGCCATCGACGGCGACGAAGACGGCGGTGGCGCCATCCTGGCGCAGCCGCTCGGCTTCAGCCGCGAGCGGCTCGGTCGCGATCTTCATTTCGGCAAGGAAGGCGGCATTGCCGACATGGACGCGCTTGCGCTCGACCATGCCCAAGGCGCCCTTGCCCGCCGGCGCATCGAAGCCCATGACCTTCTTGGTCTCGACGCCGCGCGCCGCCGCTGCCGCGACGATGGCCTCGGCCAGCGGATGCTCGCTCGCCTTCTCGACGCTGGCCGCGAACTTGAGCACCGTCGCCTCGTCATAGCCTTCGGCCGGCACCACCGCCGTCACCGACGGCTTGCCCTCGGTGAGCGTGCCGGTCTTGTCGACGACCAGCGTATCCACCTTCTCCATGCGCTCCAGCGCCGAGGCATGCTTGATGAGCACGCCGGCGCGCGCACCGCGGCCGACGCCGACCATGATCGACATCGGCGTGGCGAGACCCAGTGCGCACGGGCAGGCGATGATCAGCACGCTCACCGCCGCCACCAGCCCGAAGGCGAAGCGCGGCTCCGGCCCCCACAGCGCCCATGACCCGAAGGCGATGAGCGCCACCAGGATGACGGTCGGCACGAACCAGCCGGAGACCTGGTCGGCCAGACGCTGGATCGGCGCGCGGCTGCGCTGGGCGTCGGCGACCATCTGCACGATGCGGGCGAGCAGCGTATCGCGGCCGATCTTCTCGGCCGCCATGATGAGCGCGCCGGAACGGTTGATGGTGCCGCCGATCAGCCTGTCGCCGACCTGCTTATTGACCGGCATGGACTCGCCGGTGACCATCGATTCGTCGAGCGCCGATTGCCCCTCGATCACCGAGCCATCGACCGGCACCTTCTCGCCGGGGCGGACGCGCAGGCGATCGCCGACACCGATCAGGTCCAGCGTGATCTCCGCCTCGCTGCCGTCGGCGGCAACGCGCCGCGCCGTCTTGGGCGCGAGGTCGAGCAGCGCCTTGATGGCGCCCGAGGTCTGCTCGCGGGCACGCAGCTCGAGCACCTGGCCGAGCAGGACCAGCACGGTGATCGCCGCCGCCGCCTCGAAATAGACCGCGACCGAGCCGTCATGGGCGCGGAAGGCGGCCGGGAAGACGCCGGGGGTGAGCGTGGCGACGATGCTGTAGACCCAGGCGACGCCGGTGCCGATCGAGATCAGCGTGAACATGTTGAGGTTGCGCGTCAGCCACGACTGGGCGCCGCGCACGAAGAACGGCCAGCCCGCCCACAGCACCACCGGGGTTGCCAGCAGAAGCTGGATCCAGGCCGAAACGCGCGGATCGATGAGATGGCCGAGGCCGAGATGGGAGCCCATCTCCAGCACCACTACCGGCACGGTCAGCGCCAGGCCGATCCAGAAGCGGCGGGTCATGTCGACGAGTTCGGGGTTGGGGCCGGTGTCGGCGGTCATCACCGTCGGCTCCAGTCCCATGCCGCAGATCGGGCAGGTGCCGGGGCCGATCTGGCGGATCTCCGGATGCATCGGGCAGGTGTATTCGGTGCCCTCCGGCACGGCCTCCGCCGGGTGCTCTTCCGGGTTCAGGTAACGCTGGGGATTGGCGACGAATTTCTCGCGGCAGCGCGCGGCGCAGAAATAGTAGGTCTCGCCCTTGTAGTCGGCCTTGTGCTCGGCGGTCGCCGGGTCGACGTCCATGCCGCACACCGGGTCCTTCGCTTTTCCCGCGCCGGCCGCCGCAGCATGGTCGTGCATGGCGTGGTCATGGCCGTGATCGTGGCGACCATGATCATGCGCCTTCGCCTCCGCGCCGACGAAGCTTTCCGGGTCGGCGACGAACTTGGCGCGGCAATGCGGGCAGCAGAAGTAATAGGTCTCGCCCTTGTACTCGGCCTTGTGCTCGGCGGTCGCCGGGTCGACATCCATGCCGCACACCGGGTCCTTCGCTTTCCCCGTGCCGGCCGCCGCAGCATGGCCGTGCATGGCATGATCATGGCCGTGTTGATCATGGCCGTGAGCGTGCGCCTTGGTCTCCGCGCCGACGAAGCTTTCCGGGTCGGCGACGAACTTCGCCCGGCAATGCGGGCAGCAGAAGTAGTAGGTCTCGCCCTGGTACTCGGCCTTGTGCTCGGCAGTGGCCGGGTCGACGTCCATGCCGCACACCGGGTCCTTGACCAGTTCCGCCGCCGCGGCGCCGTGGCCGTGATGATGATGGTCGTGATCGTGGTGATGGCTGTCGGACATGGCGTGGACTCTGCGATGATGATGCGAACCCCCGAGGGGTATCGGACGGGCTTGACCCATATACCCCCATAGGGTATCACGTCAAGCATGCACGAACCAACCAAGACTGCCGTCCTCAAGCGCCTCGGGCGCATCGAGGGACAGGTGCGCGGCATCGCCGGCATGATCCGCGACGACCGCTACTGCATCGACGTCGTCACCCAGATCGCCGCGGTCAGGACCGCGCTGCGCCGGGCCGAGGAGGAGATCCTGCGCGACCACGTCGCCCATTGCGTCGAAGGGGCGATCGCCTCGGGCGACAAGGACGACCAACGCCGGAAGGTCGCCGAGATCATGGACGTGCTCGGCCGCGCCCAGCGCTGACATAGGTCAATGGTGACGGGGATTTGATCCCCGACGGCGGCGAAACCGGCTAGGTTCCGTCGGCCGGCTGCCGCCCCATTACTGCCGAAATCGGAGCGGCCAGTCGCCTCATCCAACGCCACAAGGATTCTTGACCGCATGCGCAAGCTCTCGCCCGGCGACATCCTCATCCCGGTTGCCATCATCATCGCCGGCGCGATGATCTCCGGCTCGATCGTCTGGACCACCCGTCAGGCGACGCTGCAGCAGGCCGCCGTGGCGCCGGTCGATTCGGCCGGCCCCGCCCAGCCGCCGGCGCCGCCGGCCAACATCGCCGACGTCAAGCTCGACGGCGCCGCCTATATCGGCGACGACAAGGCCCCGGTCGTCATGGCCTACTGGTTCGACTACCAGTGCCCCTACTGCAAGCAAGAGGAAGAGAGCGTCTTCCCGCAGCTCGAGAAGGACTACGTCGATACCGGCAAGCTGAAGATCGTGTTCAAGGACTTCGCCTTCCTCGGGCCGGATTCAGACGTCGCCAGCCGCGCCGCGCGCGCCGTGTGGGCCGTGGCGCCCGACAAGTTCCGCGACTGGCACAAGGCCATGTTCGACCACCAGGACACCGAGAATGCCGGCTGGGGCAACGAGGACGACATCCTGGCGCTGACCGCCACCATCCCCGGCATCGACGTCGCCAAGGTCAAGGACATGATGACTGCCAAGGCGACCGACTTCACCAACGCCATGCAGGCCGATGCCAACGAGGGCTACTCCATGGGCGTCGGCGGCACGCCCTCCTTCCTGGTCGGCAAGGAGATGATGGTCGGCGCCCAACCCTATGACAAGCTCAAGGCGGCGATCGACGCCCAGCTCCAGGCGGCCAACGGGTAAACTGACTGACGGCCTCATCCTGAGGTGGCCGCCGCCGGCGGCCCTCGAAGGATGGCCTCATGGTTCGAGGCGCGCTTCGGCGCTCACCTCACCATGAGCCAGAAAATGGCAGGGCTCCCCTCCCAAGGAACCCAGCCGGGGCGTCGTGATCACCGGCGCGGTGCGGTGACCACGACCGAGAAGCGCGTGGTGGCTTCGGCGCGCGAGCGTTCGGTGCGCGCGTTCCATGAGCGGAGCGCCTCATCATAGCTGACGAAGGGCCCATAGACCTCGCCGGTGCCGTCGCTGAGCGCGGCGAAATCGGCATCGCGATAGCTGCCGCCGACGACCCAATATTCCTCGATCATGTCCGACCTCCTTGCCTGGCGAACCGCCTACGCCGCGTCCGCCTTGGCGATGCGTCCGCCGTCCGCGAACTGCTCGGCCTCGGTCGAGCCGGCCATCGCCACGGTCGACGAGGCGCCGCCCGACAGGGCAAGGGCCACAGCGTCGAAGTAGCCGGTGCCGACTTCGCGCTGGTGGCGCACGGCGGTGAAGCCCTCAGCCTCCATGGCGAACTCGCGCTGCTGCAGCTCCGAATAGGCCGCCATGCCGCGGCTGCGATAGGCGCTGGCCAGCTCGAACATGCCGAGGTTGAGGGCGTGGAAGCCCGCCAGCGTGACGAACTGGAAGCGGTAGCCCAGCATCGCCAGCTCTTCCTGGAAGCCGGCAATGGCCCCGTCGCCGAGCTTGGCGCGCCAGTTGAACGAGGGCGAGCAGTTGTAGGCGAGCAGCTTGCCCGGGTAGTGCCGGTGGATCTCGGCGGCAAATTCGCGCGCCTCGCCGAGATCGGGCGTCGCGGTCTCCCACCACAGAACGTCGGCATAGGGGGCGTAGCTGAGCCCCCGCGCGATCGCATGGGCAACCGAATGGTCGCCGCCCTGCTTGAGGCGGAAGTAGCCCTCGCTGGTGCGCTCGCCCGACAGCCACGGCAGGTCGCGCTCATCGAAATCGCTGGTGATCAGCGTCGCCGAATGGGCGTCGGTGCGCGCGATGAGCACGGTCGGCACGCCCGAGACATCGGCCGCCAGGCGCGCCGCGTTGAGCGTGCGGATGAAGCTCTGGGTGGGCACCAGCACCTTGCCGCCGAGATGGCCGCACTTCTTCTCCGAGGCGAGCTGGTCCTCGAAATGGACGCCGGCGGCGCCCGCCTCGATCATCGCCTTCATCAGCTCGAAGGCGTTGAGCGGCCCGCCGAAGCCGGCTTCCGCATCGGCAACGATCGGCGCGAACCAATAGGTCGAGGTGTCGCCCTCGAGCCGCGCGATCTGGTCGGCGCGCATGAAGGTCCGGTTGATGCGGCTGACCACCTCGGGCACCGACGAGGCCGGATAGAGCGATTGGTCGGGATACATCTCGCCGGCATTGTTGGCGTCGGCCGCCACCTGCCAGCCGGACAGGTAGATCGCCTCCAGCCCGGCTTTGACCTGCTGCAATGCCTGATTGCCGGTGAGGGCGCCGAGCGTGCGCACGAACGGCCGCTCGTGCAGGAGGCGCCAGAGACGCTCGGCCCCAAGGCGGGCGAGCGTGTGCTCGACCACGACCGAGCCTTGCAGCTCGCGAACCTCGTCTTCTGAGTAGTCGCGGCGGATGCCCGCGAAGCGGTCTGTAAGGCTTGTCACGATGATCTCTCCCTTTGCCGTGGGGCGCAATTTCCGTTGACAAAGGAGTACGGTCAATAAATATCTGAAATTGCGGAGAAATCCTGAACATTGTCAACAAGCACACAGACCGTGTTTGTAAGATTGTAACTGTTGTAAGGGGAAGCCATGAAGGCGATGCGCATTGGCGGCCGGCTCCGCCGCCTCAGGCAGGAGAAGCGCCTGACCCAGGCCCAGATGGCCCGCGAACTGGGGCTTTCGGCCAGCTATCTGACGCTTCTGGAAAGCAACCAGCGGCCGGTGACGGTGCGCGTGCTCCTCAAGCTGGTCGAGAAGTTCCACATCGACCTCAAGGACTTCACCGCCGACAGCGACCAGAGCCTGTCGCTGCAACTGATGGAGGCCTTCTCCGATCCGGTCTTCGAGCACGCCGAGGTCAAGGCCAGCGACGTGCAGGAGCTGGTCGCGACGTTGCCCGCGGTCGGCCGCGCCGTGCTCGACATCTACGACGCCTGGCGCCGCCACCGCCCGCTCGACGAGCCCGGCGGCGCCGGCGACGACGCCACCGACGGCCCCTCGCCGGTCGCCATCCCCTCGGAGGAGGTGACCGACTTCATCCAGCGCCACATGAACTACTTCCCCGAGCTGGAAGCGGCGGCGGAGCAGCTATGGGCGGAGAACGAGCTGTCGATCCACACCCTGCACCAGGACCTCGCCGACCTGCTGCGCGACCGCTATGCGGTTACCGTCGAGATTCGCCGCGCCGATTCCATGCCCGGCCGCTACCGCGCCTTCGACCGGCTCGGACGCCGTCTCGAGATCTCCGAGATGCTCAACCCCTCGAGCCGCATCTTCCAGATCGCCGACCAGGTCGCCTATCTCGGCTTCCACGACGTTCTCGACCGCATCGTCGGCGAGGGCGGCTTCGGCAGCGAGCAGGCGGAAGCGCTGATGCGCTCGGCGCTCGCCAACTACTTCGCCGCCGCGGTGCTGATGCCCTACCAGCTCTTCCTCGACGCGGCCAAGACGACCCGCTACGACATCGAGATCCTCAAGAGCCGCTTCGGCGTGTCCTTCGAGCAGGCCTGCCACCGCCTCACCACGCTGCGCCGGCCGGGGGCCGAGGGCATCCCCTTCCACTTCATCCGCGTCGACATCGCCGGCAACATCTCCAAGCGCTTCTCGGCCTCCGGCATCCACATCGCCCGCTTCGGCGCCGCCTGCCCACGCTGGAACGTCTACGATGCCTTCGCCACACCCGGCATGCTGCGCGTGCAGGTGTCGCGCATGCCGGACGGCGGCACCTTCTTCTGCGTGGCGCGCACCGCCGGCCGCGCCGCCGGCTTCGCCGCCATCGGCGGCCTGCCCCACCGCATCGGCCAGCGCTCCGTCGGCCTCGGCTGCGATATTCGTTACGCCTCCGAAATCGTCTATGCGGACGGGCTCAATGTCGCCGACCCGCAGGTGGTGACGCCGATCGGCGTGTCGTGCCGCACCTGCCCGCGCACCGACTGCGCCGAGCGGGCGATGCCCTCGCTCAGCCAGAAGCTCGCCATCGACGAGAACGTGCGCGGACCATCGACTTATGTGAACGCATGAGCCGGCGATCGGGTCAGCGAGGGCGCGCATGAAACCCGACCGGCCGGCCGTTCCCGCCGAAGCGCTCGCCGCATTGGCCGCGGCACGGGATCGCCTCGGCACATCGCTGGTCGCCGCATGGCTGCACGGCTCGGCCGTTGCCGGCGGATTGCGGCCCGACAGCGACGTCGACGTCGTGCTCGTCGTCGACCCGCCGATGAGCGCGGCGGCACGGCGGCAGTTGCTGGCCGATCTCTTGCGCATGTCCGGCCGGCCCGGGCCTGCCGATCCGCGGCGGCCGCTCGAACTGGTCGTCTTCGACAAGCCCGATCTTGCGGTCCTGACCTATCCGCCGCGCTGCGCGTTCCACTACGGCGAATGGCTGCGCGCCGACTTCGAGGCCGGCGCAGCGCCGCGGCCCGAGGCCAACCCGGACTTCGTCATCGTCATAGCGCAGGTGCGGCAGGCTGCCGTGACGCTTGCCGGTCCGCCACCGCACGAAATGCTGCCCGAGATTCCGCGCAACGTCCTGCGGCGCGCTATCGGAGACGCCCTGCCACGGCTGGTCGCCGATCTCGTCGGCGACGAGCGCAACGTCCTCCTTACGCTCGCGCGCATGGCGTGCACGCTGGAAACCGGGGAGATCGTCCCCAAGGATGTTGCAGCCGCATGGGCGATGCCGCGCCTGTCCACCCCGTCGGCAGGCCTGCTCGATCGCGCCCGACGGGCCTATCTCGGGGAAGTCGCGGACGATTGGCGCGGCCTTGGTCCGCAGGTAGCAGCGCTCGCAGGCGCGTTGAGCGATCGCGTGGCGGCGCTCGCCGGCGGCGCCGACGTCAGGAAACCTGCGTCCTGAGGTCGCCGGCGAGGGTTTCCAGCGTCGCGCGCGGGGCCTTGCCGATCAGCATGTAGCCGAGGCCGTTGTGGTTCCAGAAGACGATGTTGAAGCCGTTGCGCTCCTCGGTGGCGACCGCCGCATCCGGTTTGCCGTTGGCGATGATGCAGAAGGCGAGCGCACCCTCGGCCGGCGACAGATAGGCGAGCTGGACGAGCGGCTTGCCCTGGAAGGTATAGAGCGTGGCGCGCTTGAGCGTGGTCTCCGGCAGCACCAGCCTGTCGGGCGCGAGATCGAGCGACAGCTTGTCGCCGACCTTCTGGAGCTCGCCGGCCAGCGCCGCCGGGTTGTCGGCGACGATCGCCAGCGTCTCCGGCGTCATCAGCCCCATGTATTCGGCCACCGCCTGCCGCCAGTTGGGCGTCTCCGCCACCTGCGCCGGCTGGACCAGGCCGGTCATGAGCGGCACCAGGTAGCCGGCACCGGCACCCAGAACGAAGATCGCCAACGGCCGCGGCGATCGCCGCCGGACGCCAGCGGCGCTGCGGCACCGCCGGCCGCACCTGCTCCTTGGCCTCAGCCAGGATCGCGGACAGGCGCTCGTGCGGGGCAGCCGTGATGAGCAGGTCGAAGGCGCCGGCGAAATCGCGCCCGCCGCGCTTCAGCTCCGCCAGCCGGTGAGCCAGCGCCGCCTCGCCGGCGAGCCGGCGTTCCAATGCGGCGCGCGCCGCGACGGGCAGCTCGCCGTCGATATAGGCGGTCAAGAGAGCGTCGTCGCTCGGCTGGCTATCGACCAGATCGGCCATGCGTCTCACTGCCTTCCTGCGCGTCCGTCGCCAGACCGGCGAGCTTTGCCCGCGCTCCGGCCAGGCGCGACATGACGGTCCCGATCGGGATGCCGAGCGCGTCGGCCGCCTCGCGGTAGGTCAACCCTTCGACATAGACCAGGTAGACGGTTTCGCGCTGCACTTCCGGCAAATCCTGAACCTGCCTTAACACCTGAGCCGCCAGAATATTCGTCTCGATCTCGCGGATTCCGTCGAAGATAAGGGCCGTGTCGGCGTCCACCAGACCGCGGCCCTGGCGCACCTTGCGGGCGCGGATGTCGTTGAGCCAGATCGAATGGAGGATGGCGATCAGCCAGCGGTCGAGCCGCGTGCCCGGCGTGAACTGGGCGCTGCGCTCCAGCGCGCGCACGCAGGTCGCCTGGACCAGCTCCTCGGCCGTGTCGCGGTTGCCCGACAGCACCAGCCCATAGCGCCACAGCCGCGGCAATAGGCCGGCGAGGCCCTCCATCACGGCTTGATGCGCTTCGGCTGCCATGGTTCCCGTCGGTAAGCGGTGCTGGCCGGACTCTACCCGAGTTCCACCGGCTTCAGGAACAGGCGTTGTTCGCGACTCGCTTTCGGCGGGCGCGGCAGGAGCAGGTCCTCAGAAAAAAGCTGACCCGGAGCAGCCGCCGCGCCGCTCCGGGCCACCGTTCACCCGGCGCAGCGCCGGGGTTGGCCTGCGCGGGAAAATGGACCGGGACGGGGAAGAGCTTGCCGGGGGTCGACGGCCTCCGCCCTCCCCCGCCCAGTCTGTTCGCTGACTACGCACAACCAGAAATCAGCGTGCCATCCCACTCGCAAGGGGCTTGCCAGAGGGCGGCCCGCCAGACCTTGTGGTCGGCGCCAATTTGAATCGCAATTGATTGATTATCTTAAGGTTCTGGTAACCGGCCGTGCCTCGCAAACTGCGAGAAAGCGTTGCAGATTGCGAGAACCGGTCACTCCGCCGCCTCGGCCAGCGCCGCCGGCGCGCGGCGGTCGCGCTTCAGCCACAGGTCGAGGAAGGAGCCGAGGAAGGCCTGGGTCTTCCAGTCGTGCAGCGCCCGGCCCTGGAAATGCTTGTCGGCGGTCTGGCCGCCGGGCAGCTTGGCGCGCTCGCCGATATTGCCGGTCCAGCGCCCGACCATGGCGGTGGTCAGCTCGATGTGGAACTGGATGGCGAAGGCGGCCTCGCCATAGGAGAAGGCCTGGTTGGGGAAGGTGTCGGCGGCCCCTTCCGCCAGCAGCGTCGCGCCCGCCGGCAGGCCGAAGCCCTCCCGGTGGAACTGGTGGACGCAGTCCGGCCAGGAGGCGATGAGCCGCCGGCCGGCCTCGGTCGGCTTCAGCCCGAACCAGCCGACCTCGATATGGCCGTCGGCGTGGGGAGCCACCGCCGCGCCGAGATGGATGGCGAGCATCTGCGCCCCCAGGCAGAGGCCGAGGAAGGGCGCCCCCTCGGCGAGCGGCACCTTGAGCCAGTCGATCTCCGTCTTGACGTAGTCGTCGGCATCGTTGGCGCTCATCGGCCCGCCGAAGATGATGGCGCCGGCATGTCCGGCAAGCGTCGCCGGCAGCGCATCGCCGAAGCGCGGCCGGCGGATATCGAGCCCATAGCCGCGCTCGGTCAGGCGGTGGCCGATCCGCCCGGGGGTGGAATGTTCCTGGTGGAGGACGATCAGGACCGGCCTCTGCGGCATCATCAAGCTCCGTCGCGCACCGCCTGCTTGAGGCGGATGCGCACCTGCGAGGGCACCGACAACAGCTCGGCGACGCGCCACACGACGTTCTCCTCGAACTCGTGCATGCCGCCATCGGCGAAGACCAGGCGCCACATCATCTCGATGATGCGCTCGCGGTCGGCGATGTCGAGGCGCTGCTTGAGCAGGCTGGTGAAGTGGAAGAGGTCGACCGCCTCGTCATCGGCGGTCTCGGCGGCTGCGATCAGCGAGCGGGCGCGTTCCGGGTCGAGGCCGAAGCGCTCCGTGAGCAGTTCGCTCAGCGTCGTCGATTCGGCGGGCGACACCACGCCGTCGACGGCGACCACATGATAGAGCAGCGCGGCGACCGCCAGCCGCACCTCGTCTTCCTCCGGGCGGGAGGCAGCGCCTTCATCGGTCAAGCGGTCGAAAAACTGTCGGATTGCTGCGAGCATGCTGAGGAACGTCGCTGAGGAATGCTGGGGCCGCCACCGAGTGTAAACATAGGACACGGCAGAGGAAACCACAGCCGGCGCCGGCGGTCCAAAAACGACAAAGCCGCCGGCGCGACCCGGCGGCCTTGTCAAGAACCCAAACCCCTTCGGTTCAAACGGACTCTGCACGACCAAAAGGCCGATGCCAAACGCTTGCGTGAAAAAACCTACTCAAATCAGTACGTCGTCAAAACAAGGCATGCAGCACAAAATCAATGGCAATCTCTGCAGTTCTTTCAGCGGCAAGCCCGGAATCGGCAAAAACGCCAGATATCCCGAATCACCACAGCATCATCCTAGCAAGCCGCCCGCACATTTCAACCCACTGAAAATGCTGCCCTCTTGGCGAAGAAGTGACGGATTCCCGCGGGCCTTTGCATCGCAATTGAAATGTGTGCCACGATTTCGCCACATCGGGCCCGTGCCGGGCTGCCGGGGCGCAGTTGCGGCCCCATCCCAGAGCGCTTCTTGGTCAGATAGAAGCAGTTCCGTTTCTCGACCGGCGAAGCGATCCGGCGTCGAGACCGGCGAAGGGCGATGCCGGGCATCGGTCGAGCCGGGATCGGCGTCGGGCGTCCGCCGGTTAGGAAGCCCGAAGGGACGGGCGCTTTTGCGCCATGATCGGCGCCGTCGGTCTCGGTCGTACCCCGGGGACGTCCGTCGCCCGCCGGCTTGATCCTGCCGCAAAATCGCTCCGTCGGAACGATTCTATCTGACCAAGAAACGCTCTAGGCCATCGACTCATTAGATCGCATCCAGATTCTGGCTGAGGCGAGCTTGACGCCTGCGAGGTAGTTGTCGGGATTTTTGTCGTAACGGGTGGCGACGGCGCGGAAGTGTTTGAGTTTGTTGAAGAAGCGCTCGACGAGGTTTCTGTAGCGATAGAGGAAGGAACTGAAGGCGGGGATGTTCTTGCGGTTTGGCATGGGCTTGATGTTCGCCCAGGCGCCGCGTTCGGCCAGGCTTTGCCGCAAGGCGTCGCTGTCATAGGCGCGATCAGCCAGCAGGATCTGACCCTCAGTCAACGCTTCGAGCATGTCGGCGGCGCTCTTGCCGTCATGGGCCTGGCCCTCGGTGAGCTTGAGCGCAATGGGCAGGCCTTCGGCGTCGACCAGAGCGTGAATCTTGGTCGTCAGGCCGCCGCGCGAGCGACCCATGCAACCGGATCGGTCGTCTTTTTTTGGGTGTTGGCGGCGTGCTGATGCACGCGGATGCTGGAGGAATCAATCATCTGGATGTCGCCGTCGTAGGCCTTCGACACCGCTTCCAGAAGACGATCCCACACCCCTGCCTTGCGCCAGCGGTTGAAGCGGTTGACGCAGGTCGTGTGCGGGCCGTAGCGCTCGGGAATGTCGGCCCAAGGGGCGCCTGTCCGCAGCCGCCAAAAGATACCGTTGAGAACCCGGCGGTCATCCACCCGCGGCACGCCACGGGGCTTGTTGGGCAGCAACGGCTGGATCACCGACCACTCGAAATCCGTCAAATCAAAGCGTGCCATTCCAATCTCCTTTGTTGCGGAAATTGAATCAGCACTCCTCCGATTCGAGAATCCCATTTATGGGTCTGTGACCTAGACGGGCGTGGTGATCTCCTCCGCGATGCAGAAGACCCCGCCCTGGTTGAGGTCCGCCTGAGGATTGCCGGTGGCGTCGTCCTCGGTCCCGCCGGTGTCGTGGTCCTCGGCGCGATCCTCGGGCCGGTAGCCCAGCCGAAAGGCGTTGGCATTGTCCCACGGGCCAGCCCGGTTGGCCGAAACGCCATAGACGATCTCGTGGCGGAGTCCGGGCATCTCCAGGCCGATACGGATGAGCTGGCAGAGGTCGCGCGGGCTCACCCAGATGGCCGCCAGCCGGCGGTCGCTGGCCGGCTTCGCCGAGACCGTGCCGATGCGGATCGACAGCACCTCGGCCCCGTATTTGTAGGCATAGAGGCTGCCCAGCGCCTCGCCGAAGGCCTTGCTCAGGCCATAGCGCGAATCGGGCCTGACGGTGACGTCGGCGGCGATCGTCTGGGTCCGCGGGTAGAAGCCGACCGCATGGCCGCTCGAAGCGAAGACGATGCGCTTCACCCCCTCCAGCCGCGCCGCCTCGAAGAGGTTGTAGGCCCCGACGATGTTGGCGGCATGGATGGTCTCCCAGCCGGTCTCCAGCGAAAAGCCACCGAGGTGGATGATGCCGTCGACGCCGGCGACAAGCGCGCTGAGCGCCGCCATGTCGCCGAGGTCGGCCGCAACCACCTCTTCGCCGGCGACCGCGTCCGCCACCGGCAGCATGTCCGACAGGCGCAGATGATAGCTCTGGCCGAGGATCGGCCGGATCGCCCCTGCCACCCGTCCCGCCGCTCCGGTGATGAGTATGCGCTTCATGGACCGTCTCCCGCGGCCGCGGCGCCGGTCCGGTGAAGGCCGGCCGGCTGGCCCAGGGCCGCTGCCTTTATAGCAGCCACGCCCGCCGGCGAACCCGTACCAGATTAGTCCGGTTATCGCCGGGATAGTTGGTCGGCGGCGGAGGCGGCGGCGGAGGCGGAGGCGGTGGAGGCGGCTGCGGTTGATCGTGCACCGGCGCGTCATCGTGTCCCGGGTTGTACGCCGGATCGATGTTGTGGATCTCGCAGCCGCGCGAGGATACGCGGAAGCCGCTCACCAGCCCTGCCTGGCGGAAGGCGAAGGGGATCGAGCGGTCGACCAGGTCGGTGCGCTTGTAGACGTCGTTCACCCAGTTGAAGCCCTGACCGGGATCGAGCTGGATGACGCTGCACGCCCCCGAGATGTCCGTGCAATGACGGCGCGGCTTGCCCTTGTCGCAGATGCGCACCGTGCCGTGCCACATGGCGATGGTCGTGGTGCCGTCCTTGGCGACGCTGCCGTCGAAGGCGGTGCCGCGCACGCCGATGGTCGCCGACGGCGTGTTGATCGAATAGGCGTTCTTGGCGCTGACGCCGGTGATGAAGCGGAACGAACCGCGCAGCGCGTTGATGGCAAAGGTGCCGGCCTTGGACGGCCCCTGGAAGACGAAGGCGTCGACGGTCACCTGCGAATTGGGCCCGACCACCATCTTGGTGTTGTCGGCAAACAGGATCTGCGCGGTGCCGCGCTGGTTCGTCTTGATGACGTCGCCGGCATAGACCGGCCCCTGGGTCGCGAGGGCGCGATTGCCCCCCGGACCGCTTGCCGTGGTGTCGCGAATGACCGCGACCGCCTGACCGCTGGCCTCGATGGCCGCCGCCGGGCCTACCAGGGCCACCGACCCCAGCATGGCCAAACCGAGTGACCGCAACGACATGGACCGCATCTCCTTGCTGAAGGCTGCCGCAGCCTGCATCGCGCCTGCCTGAGCCGGCAAGCGACTCCGCCGGGACGCCCCCGCCGACCGCCGGGTCTGGTGAACGAAGTGCTTACGACGAACGCGCAAAGCCTTGCTTCCCTGGCTCTAGATCACGCCCGCGACGAGTGCCGTGATGACCACATAGGTGAGCTGATGGGCGAGCTGATCGACCCCGTAGATGCGCCAGTACCAGGCGTCGGTGGTGGTCAGCTTCATCCGCCTCAGCGACTGCTCCTTCGACCAGTCCACATGATAGTGGATGATGAACTCGCCAATGACGATGATCACAGCCATCAGCCAGCCGGGCGGCAGGATGAAGAACGCCGGGATCGTACCCAGCGCCTGCAGGCCGGAATGCAGGATGCCGCCAGGGTGCCCGTAGGTGCCCTTGTTACGGAACTGGTAGGGCGTCTGCACGACGTAGTCGAAGATGAAATGCTTGATCTCAAGCCACAGGAAGACCGCGACGATCGCGCCAGCCCCAATTTTCGGGTCCATGAATCCCTTGTCCCAACGCCCTGCCGCTGCCCAATCTTAGGGCAGGGGGGACTAGCAGGACTGTGACCGCCGTCACAAGCCGTTTTATTTCGAGGTCGCGGTGAAGGTTCCGTCCCAATCGGGCGGCGGCGGCGTTGCCCGCCATTCGGCGATGCGGCCGCGATAGAGCCCATAAAGCGCCGCCAGCCGCTGGACGCCGACCGACTCGCAGCGCGCGATCGCCGTCTCGGCGCCGTCCCAGTCACGTCCGCGATAGGCCTCGAGCATGGCGGCGTGGCGCGGCAGCAGCCGCTCGTAGCCGTCTTCCGGCCCGTCGAGCGCCTCGTAGGCCGTGTAGATGCGCGCCGGATGGACCTTGCCCTTGACCCGCATCATGTCGAGCTCGATCGCCTTGAGATCGGGAATGCTGTTGTGGGACGATTCGCCGATGACGATCGGCACGCCGTAGACCTTGGACTGGCCCTCCAGGCGCGAGGCGACGTTGACGTCGTCGCCGATGGCCGAATAGTCGAAGCGCTGCACCGAGCCGAGATTGCCGACGCAGCAATCGCCCGAATTGATGCCGATGCCGATGGCGACATCCTTGTAGGGCCTGCCCGCAGCCTGTGCCGCCGCGCGCCATTCCTCATTGAGGTTCTTCATGCGCTGGACCATGGCGATCGCCGACTGGCAGGCATGGGCGGCATGGGCAGCATCGTCGAGCGGCGCATTCCAGAACGCCATGATGGCGTCGCCCATGTATTTGTCGATGGTGCCGCGGTTCTCCAGGATGATCTCGGAGAGCGGCGTCAGCAGGTTGTTGATGAAGGTGGTCAGCTCGTGCGCCGTCATCGTCTCGGAGATCGAGGTGAAGTTGCGCACGTCGCAGAAGAGCAGGGTCAGTTCGCGCACGGCGCCGCCGAGCTCGAGCTTCTCCGGGTGGGCGATGATCTCGCTGACCACCGTCGGCGACACGTAGTAGCTGAAGGCGCGGCGCACCTCGCCACGCTGCTTCTCGGTCTGGCGGAAGACGTAGGTCGACGCCCCGGCGACCAGCAGGAACACGGTCGCCGCCGGATAGGTCGGGTCGAACAGGAGGCCGAGCCTGTCGAAGGCGAGCCAGCCGCCGACCAGCAGCGAGCCCATCACCAGCACGCCGACCACGCCCGAGACCAGCGCGGCAACCCTGGGGATAAGAAAGGCAAGCGCCAGCCCGAGCACCAGCGTCAGCACGATCTCGACCGCCACGGCATAGTCCGGCCGGCTGAGCGAGGCGCCGGTCTGCGAACCCTGCAATATCTGCTCGATCGCCTGGGCGTGGATCTCGACGCCGGGAATGGCGGCATCCAGCGGCGTGGCGCGGAGGTCGATGAGCCCCGGCGCGCTGGTGCCGACCAGCACGATGCGCCCGGCGAAGGTTTCGGGATCGACCTCGCCGGCGAGCACCTTCCAGGCCGGGACATAGACGCGCGCGTCGTGCGGACGGAAATGGATCCAGATGCCGCCATCGGCGTCGGTGGGAATCTCGATCGCCCCGACGCGGATGTGGTTGAGGCCGGTCTGCTGGCCGTAGGCGGTCTCACCGCTGGCGTTCGAGCCCTTGAGCACGTAGGAGCCGGCCTGAAAGGCGACGCGCAGCGCCTCGGTGGTCAGCGTCGGCACATACTGGTCGCCGACCCGGTAGATCAGCGGAATCCGGCGCACCACCTGGTCGCGGTCGGGAATCCAGTTGATCGAGCCGATGCCAGTGGCGGCCTCATCGAGGATGGGGAGGTTGACGTTGGCGCCGGCAAAGGCCGGGACGAAGTTCTTGGGATCGTCGCCGACCGTCGCAAAGCCGGCCTTAAGCGGCGGTGGCGGCGACGGACGCGCGGTGAGCGCCGTTGCCAGGATCGTCGGATTCTTGCCGATGGCGTCGGCGAAGGTCTGGTCGTGGCTCTCCTTGCCGCTGACCAGCGGCGCCAGCGCCGCGGCCTCCTCCGGCGTCATCTGCTTCAGCGCCTGCTCCGGCGAGGTGCGGTCGGGCTCGGAGAACAGGATGTCGAAGGCGACCACCGCGGCGCCGTCCGCGCCCAACGTATCGAGCAGCTTGGCCATGGTCGTGCGCGGCCACGGCCACTGGCCGATCCTGGAGAGCGATTCCTCGTCCACGTCGACGATCTTCACCGGCAGGTCGGGATCGTAGCTGGCCGGTCCGAGCTTCTGGTAGGAATCGAAGGCAATCAGGCGCAGCGCCTGGACGAAGAACGGATCGGCAATGCGGACCAGCGTGGCCCCGGCGAGAATCGCCAGCACCAGCGCCACGTAGCCGGACCTCGCGCGCAGAACGGACAACATCGCCTTCCCCCACCGCAGAGCGGCCGAGTATCGCGGGCGGCGTGCCGCGCTTCAAGCGGGTGTGAGGGCAATCGGCAGTAGGCAGTCGATCGAATGCCGACGCGAATGCCGAATGCCCGTCAGGCGAAGCCGGGGAAGAAATCGACCTTGATGCGCGTGCGGTGGACGCCCATGCCGGTGAGCGTGTGGCGCAGGGCCTTCACCATCGCCTGCGGGCCGGAGATGTAGAAGGTGCGCTCCTGCCAGTCGGGGATCGCCGACTTGACCAGGCGGGCATCGATATAGCCCGGGATACTGCCCGCGCCGCGCACCGCGGGCGACGGCATAGACGGTGCGGATGCCGAGCCGCTCCTCGGCGGCGTCGAGGACGTCGCCATAGGCGATGTCGTCTTGGGCTTCTCGCAGCCGTAGAGCACCACGATCGGCCGGGCCTCGCCCTTGTCGATGAGGTATTGCAGCATCGAGCGGAACGGCGTGATGCCGATGCCGCCGGCGAGGAAGGCGAGCTTCTTGTCCGGGTCTGACGGCAGGGTGAAGTTGCCGGCGATCTGGGTGGCATGGATGGTGTCGCCGGGGACCATGTCGCTCAGGCCGCGCTTGAAGGCGCTGGGCTTGCGGTAGAACTTGACCCCGAGGCGGACGTTTTCCTCGGTCGGCGCCGAGGCGACGGTGAAGTAGCGGCGGTTGCCGCGGCTGTCGCCGTGGTCGAGCCCCAGCGTCCATTCCAGGTACTGGCCCGCCTGGAAGGCGACCTGGTGGGGCGTCGAGAAGACGAAGTCGTAGGTGTCGGCCGCCGCCCGCTCGATGCGCTCGAGCGTCAGCACGAAGCGCCCCTTGGGGCTGATCGCCCAGGCAAAGACGTTGCCGATGACCAGAGCCAGTTCGGGCGTGAAATAGAACGAGCCGATGTGGACGTTGGGCGCGAACAGGAAGCCGACCAGCGCGGCGAAGACGAGCCGCGGCATGCGGCGGGCCGGCTGGGTCAGCGGCTCGGTCAGCATGACGAAGGCGAAGAAGAAGATCGGCGAGGATTTCAGCGTCTCCGAGATCGCCATCACCCAGTGCGACGGCGCCGTGGTGGCGAGGATCGTCACCAGGACGACGCCCATGAAGGTCAGGATCAGGTCGAGGCGCTGCAGCTTGCGCACGATGAGCACGCCGCCGATGAACACCACCGGCAGCAGCGCCAGGTTGCCGCCGACCCACCAGGTGGCCGGCTGGCCGAGCAGCACCGCCGGCAGCAGGGCGCCGAAGGCGGCCGGATTGAAGACGTGCTTGCGGCCGACGGCGAAGATGTACTTGGACGCCATCGCCCACACCGAGGCGAAGACCAGCGCGCCGATGCCGCTGAAATTGGTGATGCCGACCGGGCTCATGATGAGCGCCACGATGAGCGCGGTGATGTAGATCAACTCGCTGTTCGCCGGCACCTTGAAGACGCGCGCGAAGATGACGTTGGTGGCCCAGCTCACCGCCAGGATGAGCGCGGTCGAGAAGACGATCGTCACCGGGGCATAGGGCACCAGGCCGAGGAACGAGAAGGCGAGCGCGAAGCCGAGGAGCGCGATCAGGTGCCAGAGCACCAGCCGATACATGGTGGTGTGGTCGAGGAAACGGTCGAGGAGCCTGGTCATGGTGCGCAATAACCCTGAAATCCGCTGGTGAACGTCGCCCGGCCGTTGCGGTCGACAAGGTAGCCTTCGAGACCCGGCGTCTGCTCGACGAAGGCGATGCCGTCGCGGCCCATGGCGAAGGCGGCGGTGGCGAAGCGATCGGCCTCCAGAACGTCGGGGCCGATCACGGTGAGGCTGACGATCTCCTCGATCGGCGTGCCGCGGTCGTGCGGGTCGTAGATGTGCTGGCCGCGCACATAGGTGCCGGAGGTCGCCACCCCCTTGCCGCGCGGTTCGACCACCTTGATGATCTCGGCCTGGTCGAAGGGGTTGCGGATGCCGACCCGCCACTCCTTGCCCTCGCCGTTGTGGCCGGCCGACTGGATGTCGCCGCCGGCATCGACGTAGAAGTCGCGCGCGCCGGAGCGGGCGACCAGTGCTGCCGCATTGCGGATCGCCCAGCCCTTGACCACGCCGGAGGGATCGAGCGTGCCGGCCGGGGTGCGGATGTCGAAATAGCCGTAGGTCTCGCGCCGCGTCCGCTCGGCCAGCGCCATCACCTCGCGCATCTCGGCGCTGTAGTGCTTCTCGCCGAGGCGGCCCTGGTTGATCGCCGAGATTTCGCTGTCGTCCTTGTAGGTCGAGAAGCGCCGGTCGACGTGATCGAAATAGGCGAAGGCCGCCTCGATGGCAGCGGCATCGTTGCCGCTGCCGAGGATCTCGACCGTGATCGGCATGCCCATCAGGAGCCGCGTGACACGCATGGCCGGCGCCCGCTCAGGCATGGGCCTTGTTGAGCGCCGCACCCAGCGACTGGATGAACGCCCGGCTCGACAAGGTCGCGCCCGAGACGATGTCGACACGGGCGCTCTGCGCGCTGATCACCTCGTCGCGCAGCATCGGCAGCGCCTGGCGGTTGATGAAGATCGAGGTGCGCCGGTCGTTCGGGTATTGCAGGACGTGGATGGTGCTGAGGCGGCCGTTGCTGACCACGGCCTCGATCTGCATGAGGCCGTAATAGGCATTGACCACCGGACCGGCATAGGTGCCGTCGTTGAGGCCGGTCGTTGCGGAAGCGATGCGGACCGCGGGCGTGGCCGGGGCGGCCGGGTCCGGCGTGGAGAGGGGCGCCGACGCCGGGGCGGGCGTCGGCGCGGCTGCCACGTCCTGATGATAGGGCGGACGCAGGCGCGGCAGAGGAATGTTGGCGACGGCCGTATCGGCCGGAGCGGGCGCCGGATCGGCCGGCGTGGGGGACTGGGCCTCGGCGACCGCGAAGGGGCCGCTCGGCGCCGGCGTGGCAGCCGGTGCGGCGTCGGCGGGCGGTGGCGTGTCGGCGGCCGCCGGTCCGAACGAATCGGCCGGGGCCGGCAGCGGCGGCAGCGGTCCGGCGTTCGATGGCGCGGCGGCGGACGGCGCCGCGGCGGCAAAGGCCGGGGCCCGAGCGGGCGCGGCAGGCGCCGCCGTCGCCGGCGTGACGAAGGGAACCTCGCGCGGCGCCACATTGGTGTCGCCGCCGGCCGAAACCAGCGTCTGCGGCTGGATGCTGCCGGTCTGCAGGTCGGCACTGGCCAGAAGCGGGTCGGTGGCGGTGCCGGCCTGGCTCCACACATAGGCGCCGGAGGCGGCGATCACGAGGGCTGAGAGGGCGATCTTCTTCATGGGCTGCTGCTCACGCAAAATGGGGCGAAACGGTCCTTTTGACCCCCAACCGTGAGGCGCATTCTGCCAGCCACCAGCTTTCAGCCGGCTGTCAGCCCCGGTTACAATTCCTTCATGGTTCAGGCGAAACGGAGGCGGAGCGCCAGGCGTCGATGCCGTGCCGGTAGGCGATCGCGCGCCCTGCCGGCGTGGCCGCGGGTGATCATCTCCCGGCGGCGGGATTTCATCCGCCCCGGCGCGCCGGCGCCGCGTTCCCCGGTTGGCTCAGCCGGCCGCCTTCAGCGTGGTGAAGTGCCCGATCGGCCCCGCCTGCACCCACCGCTCGGCGAGGATCTCGATGAACTCGGCCTCGACCGGTTTGGAGAACAGGTAGCCCTGGCCGAGGTGGCAGCCGCATCTTCTGCACGTGCCTGAGCGTGGCGCCGGTCTCGATGCCCTCGGCGCAGACCTTGAGGCCGAGCTTGTTGCCGAGCAAAGCGAGGATCTCGACGATGATGTCGGCCTCGGCGTTGAGCGCCGATGTCCATGACGAACGACTTGTCGATCTTGAGCTCGTTGAAGGGCAGCCGGTAGAGCTGCACCAGCGAGGAGTAGCCGGTGCCGAAATCGTCGATCGAGACGTTGAAGTCCTTGAGCCGGAAGCGCGTCAGGATGTCCATGGTCGCCTCGGGAGCCGCCATGGCTGCCAACTCGGTGATCTCCAGCGTGACGCGCGCCGCCGGAACGTTGTACTTGTCGGCGAGCTGCGCCAGATGGTCGGGCAGCAGGCGATCGTTCAGCGTCGTTGTGTCGAGGTTGATGCTGACGGCGAGATCGAGGCCCCGGTTGCGCCAGCGGCTGGCGGCCGCAAACGACCTGTCGGCGACCACATCGGTGAGTTCGCGCATCAGCCCCGCTTCGCGCGCCACCGGGATGAACTGGTCCGGGAAGATCCAGCCGCCGTCGGGCGCCGCCCAGCGCGCCAGCGCCTCGACCCCGGTCATGCGCGTCCCGGCGGTGTCGAGCAGATCGACCTTGGGCTGGAAGTGGACACGCAATTCGTCGTTGGCCAGCGCCCGGCGCACGTCCTCCGCGCGCACCCGCGTGCCTGCCTTGACGTGCGACTTGAGCGCCGACTCGATGTCGTCGAGCATCAGCGGCTTCGCCAGGGCGCGTCCCATGTCGAGATTGTGCTGCTTGCCGACGGCATGGGCCGCGGCCAGCGTGCGCGGGTCGAGGCCGCTGGCGATGAAGATGGTGGCGTCACACTGCTCCTCGCCGAGGAAGCGCAGCAGCTCGATGCCGTCATAGCCCGGCAGCTTCAGATCGAGGAAGATGACTGACGGATTGCTCCGCCGGTAGAGGTCGTGGAACGCGGAGCCGTCGTGGGCCACCGTCACCGTGAAGCCGAGCGACTCGCCGACCTCGGCGATGAGGTCAGCGACCGCCGTGCTCGTCGTCGACGACCGAGCAGATTGTGGTTTTTGACTCACCGTCTCGCCTCCAGCAGAGAACCGACACGGCGAGGAAGCTCAGCCGCGTCATAGGGTTTGGCTATGAATTTCGACTGCGGGATCAGCGTTTCGCGGTCCTTGAGCGCCTGCTCGGCGTAGCCGGAGGCGAACAGGACCGGAATCTCGGGACGCTGCTTGCGGATCGGCCTCGACCATCTGCGGTCCGGTCATCCCGCCCGGCATGATGACGTCGGAGAACACCAGATCGATCTCGGGATGCTCGGCGAACGCCGCCACGCCCGGCCGGACCGTTGTGCGCTTCGATGATGGTGTAGCCGGCCTCGGCGAGGATCGACACCGCGATCTCGCGGACCCCGGCTTCGTCCTCGACCACCAGGATCGTCGCGGCGCCATCGGCGGCCGCGTGCGTCCGTCGCGACCATCTGCCTCGGCGGCCGCAGCGTCCGTCGACTCGGCCTCGGCGACGTACAGCTTGAAGGTGGCGCCATGACCGACCTCGCTGTAGACGCTGACGTGCCCGCCCGACTGCTTCATGAAGCCGAAGATCGTGGCCGAGGCCGAGCCCGGTCCCCTCGCCCTTGGGCTTGGTGGTGAAGAACGGCTCGAAGATCTTGTCCATGATCTCCGGCGCAATGCCGCGTGCCAGTGTCGGAAACGGCGATCTCGATGTAGCGGCCCGGCACCGCACCTCGTTGCGCGTCGCCGCATAGGCCTCGTCGAAGGTGAGCAGCGCGTCTCGATGGTCAGCCGGCCGCCGCCCTTCATGGCGTCGCGGGCGTTGACGCAGAGGTTGAGCAGCGCGTGCTCGAGCTGGTTGCGGTCGGTGCGGCCGAGGCTCGGCCTGGCGTTGAGCGCCGTCGCGATGGTGATGGTCTCGCCCATCGTCCGGCGCAGCATGTCGCCGAGGTCGGCGACCAGTTCGTTGATGTCGACGGCCGTTGTCTCCAGCACCTGCTGGCGCGAGAAGGTCAGCAGCCGGCGGGTGAGATCGGCGCCGCTCTTGGCGGCCGCCATGATCTTGTCGATGCGGGTAGCGGCGGCGCTCGTTGTCGCCGAGCGTGCGGCCGAGCAGCTGCAGGTTGCCCATGATGACGGTGAGCAGGTTGTTGAAGTCGTGGGCGACGCCGCCGGTGAGCCGGCCGATCGCCTCCATCTTCTGGGCCTGGCGCAGGCGCGCCTCGAGATCCTTGCTGTGCGACATGTCCTGGAAGCTGACCACCGCGCCGACCAGCTCGCCATCCTTGCGCACCGGCCGGCTGGTGAGCTGCACCGGCAGTTCGCTGCCATCGCGCCGGCAGAAGACGTCTCTCGATGCCGTCCTTGCGACTTCACCTGTCCTCGCCGTCGCTACGCACGACCGCTTCGCGCTCGCCGAGCGACCGTTGCGCGCGACGCTGTCGAAGCTGAGGCCGATCAGGTCGCCCTCGTCGCGATCGAGCATCTCCATGCGCGGAGCGGTTGACGAATGTGATCCTGCCATCCCTGTCAACGCCGTAGACACCCTCGCCGACCGAATCGAGCAACAGGTGAATCTGCTCGTCGGCGGCGCGCAGGGCCGCCTCGGCACGATGGCGCTCGGTGACGTCGCGGATGATGCCGATGTACAGGCGCTCGTCCGCGGTGGCGAACTCGCTCACCGAGAACTCCGCCGGGAAGAGCGAGCCGTCGGCACGCCGAGCAGTGGTCTCGCGCTGACCGCGGCCGACGAAGCGCGGATCGCGGAGATCGACGGGATCGCCCGCCGCCGAACCCTGCTCGGGCAGCAGAATGGCGACATCGTGCCCGATCGACCTCCTCGGCAGAGCGGCCGAAGATGCTCTCGGCGGCCTTGTTGAAGGTGCGGATCAGCTTGTCGTCACCGATGGTGACGATGCCGTTGGCGGCATTATCGACGATGGCGCGGACGTGCGCCTCGCCGTGCGCCCGCTCGCGGATGAGCTCCAGTTCCTTGTCGCGGATCTCGTCCTGGATGCGCTGGTGCTCGTCCTGCAGCATCTTGCGGCGGAGCAGCGCGCGGAGCCGCGCCTTGAGCACGGTCGGATCGTGGGACTTCTCGACATAGTCGTCGGCGCCGACCTCGAGCGATTCCATCATCTTTTCCTTGGAGCCCTGGGCGGTGACGATGAGCACCGGGAGCGAGCGCCCCGGCTTGCGCATCTTGACCAGTTCGCGGCACAGCGCGATGCCGTCCATGCCCGGCATGACCAGGTCGATCACGGCGCAATCGATATGGTTCTGCCGGGCGACCTGCACCGCCTCCTCGCCGCTCTTGGCGAGGAACAGGTGATAGCCGTCGCGGCCGAGTTCATCTTCGAGGAAGGCGAGATAGGTCGGGCTGTCGTCAACCAAGAGCACGTGCTGGGCGCGTGTAGAACGACATCTCGTCGATCTCCGAGGAGCGCTTCTGCACGCGGCGCAGGAGCAGGTCGATGCGCGCCAGCAGGATGTCGGAATCGCGCGACTTGGCGACGTAGTCGTCGGCGCCGCAGTCGAGCACGTATTTCTCGGCATCCGACTGGGTATCGTCGGTGAGGATGAGCAGCGGGATGGTTTCGGTCGCGCGGTTGTCGCGGATGGCGCGGCAGAACTCGTTGCCCTGCATTCCCGGCAGGTGGTAGTCGACCACGGCCAGGACGGCCGGTTGGACTGGAGATATTCGAGCCCCGCCTCGGCGGTGGGCACGCGGTGCACCGACATGCCGGCGTCGGCGAGCATCGCCTCGACCAGCAAGGCCTGGGTGTCGGAATCCTCGATCAGCAGGACCGAGCGATCGGAGCGGACGATTTCGTTCATGGCGCTGCCGTCCTCACTCTGCCGAGAGCGGGCGCCGCCGGCTTGGCGCGCCCTCGACCAGGCGCCTGATCCGGGGCGCGATCGTGCCCAGCGGCAGTTCCTCGTCCACCGCGCCCATCGCCATCGCCGCCGCCGGCATGCCGTAGACGGCGGAGGTGGCGCGGTCCTGGCCGATGGTGCGCGCGCCGGCCTGGCGCATGGCGAGCAGCCCGGCGGCCCCGTCCTGACCCATGCCGGTGAGCAGCACGCCGAGCCCGCGCGGGCCGACGCTCGCGGCCAGCGAGTTGAACAGCTCGTCGCCGGACGGCACGTGGCCGCGCTCGCGTCCAGTCGGCGACCAGGTGCAGGCGACCTGGCCGCGATAGGTCAGATGATAACGGCCGGGGCCGACATAGACGCGCCCCGGCAGCGGCTCGTCGCCGTCCTTGGCGAGCACCACGTCGACGTCGCAGACCGAGTTGAGCCAGCTGGCATAGCCTTCGAGGAAGCCGGCGCCCATGTGCTGCACCACCAGGATCGGAGCCGGGAAATCCGCTCCCAGCCCTTGCAGCACGTTGGCCACGGCCGGCGGTCCGCCGGTCGACGCGACGATGCCGACGACGTCGATGCCGCCGGTCGGTACGGCATCGGCGGGCGCGGCAGCGGCACCATCGGCTCCGCGCTGGCCGCCGCTGCGCGCTGTTGAAGCGCTGGCGCACGACCTTGACCGCGCTCAGATTGACGAACTGATTGCACAGCTGGCGCGCCATGGCGGCATAGGCCTCGGCGCTGTCGATGGTCGGCTTCTCGACGACCGGCAGCGCGCCGGCGCGCATCGCCTCCATCGAGTTGTTGACGGTCTCCTGGCTGAGGTCGGCGGCGACGACGACGATCGGCGTCGGGGCTCCTCCATGATCCGCCGCGTCGCCTCGATGCCGTTCATGCCGGGCAGGCGGACGTCCATCGAGATGACGTCGGGCTTGATGCGCGGCACCAGGCGCAGCGCCTTCTCGCCGCTGTCGACGGCGCAGACCACGCTGAGGCGCGGATCCGAGTTGAGCGTGTCGACGATCAGTTCGCGCGCGACCGGCGAATCTTCGACCACCATGACCGTATATGTTCTTCATCGCTCAGATGATCTGCCGGATGGTCCGCAACAACTCGTTCTGGTCGAACTTCTGCTTGACGACATAGGCGTCGGCGCCGAGCCTGCAGGCCCTTCTCGCGGTCCTCGTCGTCGGAGCGCGAGGTGACCAGGATGACCGGGATCTCGGAGAGCGCCTTGTCGTTCTTCATCGCGCGCACCAGCTCGAAGCCGTCGACATGCGGCATCTCGATATCGGAGACGACGATATCGGGCGGATCGCTGCGCAGCACGGCGAGCGCGTTGCGCCCGTCGACGCTGAGGCGCACCTCGTAGCCGTGCGCCTCGAGAATGCTCTTCTCCAGCGTTCGCGTGGTGATCGAATCGTCGACCACCAGCACGACCTTGGCGCGGTCGGCCTCGCGCTTCTCGCTGCGGAAGACGATGTCGGCGCTGTCGAATTCCTGCGCGCATGAAGGCGGCCGGATTGAGCACCAGGCAGGGCGAGCCGTCCTCGGTGCCGATGATCCCCGACCACAGGCGGCCGTCGCTCTCGGCCGGCATCGACGTTCCTGACGACGAAATCGTTGACGCCGATGAAGCCTTCGACGGCGATGCCGAGATGGGTGGCGAAGCCGGCGCTGCCCGCGGCCCCGGCGCGCACCACGACGACGTAGATGCCCGAGGCGTCGCTGGTGACGACCGGATCGCCGAGGCCGAGGATCTCGCCGATCGACACCAGCGGCAGCGTCGATTCGGCGCGGCGCACCGCCGGCCGGCCCTCGATGGTGACCAGATCGTCGGGGCCGACGCGCAGCACGCGCGCGACCGACTCGGTCGGCAGCGCGTAGATCTGGTCCTTGAACGAGACCAGCAGCAGGCGCCGCGACAGGACGCTGACCGGCAGCGACAGCTCGATGCGCGTGCCCTCGCCGGGCTTGCTGCGCGACGTCGAAGCTGCCCTGCAGCGCGATCACCGTCTCGCGCGCCACCGACAGGCCGACGCCGCGCCCGGATATCGTGGTGACGCTGGCGGCGGTCGAGAAGCCCGGCTCGAAGACGAGGCGGACCAGCGCCTCATGGCTGGCCACCGCCGCCTCCTCGCGCGTCAGCCGGCTGCAGCTCGACGGCCTGCTCGGCGACGCGGCGGAAATCGATGCCGCGGCCGTCGTCCTCGATCACGATCTTCAGGCGATCGTGATCGTTGGAGACGCTGAGCGCGACGCGGCCCTTGGCCGGCTTGCCGGCGCTCGACGCGCTCTTCCGGCGATTCGATGCCGTGGCTGACGGCATTGCGCAGGATGTGCATGACCGGGTCCTTGACCCGCTGCAGGACGAGCCGGTCGGCCTCGCAATCGAGCCCCTCGACGACCACCTCGACCTGCTTGCCTTCGCTGCCGGCGAGATCGCGGATCATCTTGCGGAACGCGCCGAAGACGCTTTCGGCCGGCATGGTGCGCGCCGAGCGCACGCGGCGCTCGAGATCGTCGAGGTGATGGTGCAGCGAGCGCGCGCCCTTGACCTGGCGCTGGGCGGCGGCGCGCAGGCGCTTGCGACACGCGCTTTGATCTCGGAGCCGAGATGCTCGCCGCTGGCCAGGACATCGGCGAGGTTGGCGCGCTCGCCGCGGCGCAGCATCGTCTCGATCTGCTTCCACGTGCGGTTCCACTGGCCTTCCAGCGCCGCGACCTCCTCGCCGAGGCGGTTGACCTCCTGCGAACTCAGGTTCTGCAGGAGCATGTCGGCGTGCAGCTCGCTCGCCGACTTGAGCAGCTTGTCGAGGCTCTCGGCATTGACGCGCACATAGGAATCCTGTGCGCCGCCTGCACCGGCCCGCGCGCCGGCTCAGCCAGCGGTCGCGGCGGGCGGCCCGGCGCCGGCGGCGACCGTCGGCGCCGTCGACGGCATCGGCCGCCGCTGTCGGGTCGGCGGCGCTTCGCCGTTGCCTGAGGGCGCCGGAGCGCCGGCTTCGGCGGCCTGCCCGGCCACCACGCTGTCCTCGATGTCGTCGAGCGAATCGGCGATGAACTGGTGCAGATCGCGGTCGAACGCGGCTTTCGCCCTTCTCGACCTGGATGAACACCGATTCCAGGCGGTGCGCCGCCGTCTCGACCTCGCCGAGGCCGACCGCCCGCGCCGCGCCCTTGAGGCTGTGGGCACGCCGCGTCGCTTCGCGGACATCGAAATCCGGGCCCCTCGCCGGCCGCTGCGGCGGCGCGCGCCAGCATCTGGCGGATGGCTTCGAGATGATCGCGATACTCGATCTCGAAGACGTCGAGGAGCTTTTTCCTGCAGTGCGGTCACACGGCGTACCTTTCCATCGTGTGGCCGAGCTGGCTGCCGAGCGCATTGATGTTGGCGACCGCCTGCTCGATCTGCCGCGTGCCGGCCGCGGTCTGCTCGCTGCCGCCGCGGATCTGCTGCAACGCCTCCGACACCTGTTCGAGGCCGACGCGCTGCTGGTTGGTCGAGGCGACGATCTGCTCGAAGGCGCGCACGCTGGCCTCGATCGTGTCGGCAAGCTCGGTGATCGACTTCAGCGTCGCTCTCGGTCTGCTCGCGGCCGTTGGCGACGCGCTTGACCGATTCCTCCGTCGACATGACCGAGGAATTGATGCCCTTCTGGATCTCGCCGAGGATCGACGACACCTGGGTGGTCGCCTGCTTGGCCTGGTCGGCGAGCGTCTTCATCTCCTCGGCCACGACCGCGAAGCTGCGGCCTTCCTCGCCGGCGGTCGCCGCCTCGATGGCCGCGTTGAGCGCCAGGAGCTGCGAGCGTTCGGCAATGTCGTTGACCGAGGCGATGATGTCGCCGATGGCCTGGGTCTTCTCGCTGAGCGCGACGATGTGCTCGGCCACCGACTCGGTCTGCTCCTCGATGGCGTCCATGACCTGGGCCATGTCGTCCATCGCCTTGAGGCCGTCCTTGCTGCGGTCGGCCGCCTTGGTCGGCCTGGCCGGCGATCTCGCGCGCCCGCGTCGTCATCTGCTGGCCGGACTGGTTGATCTCGTCGAGGGTGGCGGTGGTCTCCTGGATGGCGGCGAACTGCTGCTCGACGCTGGCCGCCTGCTGCTTGGTCGAGGCCAGCGTCTCGGTCGCGGCCGAATTGAGGTTGGCGACCGCCTCGCGCGTCTGGACGGTGATCTCCTTGAGGTTGGCGACCATCTGGTTGAGCTGCACGCCGAGCCCGCCGACCTCGTCGCGGCCGAGACCGCTGATCTGCTGGGTGAGGTCGCCGCGGCCGATGCGCCCGACGAACTCGACCAGCTTGTAGAGCGGGCCGATCAGGCGGCTGCGCGCGAACCACAGGAAGACCAGGATCAGCGACAGAACCATGGCGGCGACCATGACCAGCGTGACGTAGGTGAAGGTCTCCGACTTGGCGACCGACTGGTCGACCGCGTCGCCGGCGTCGGTGCGGTCCTGGCGCAACGAGCGCGTCGATCGCGTCGAAGGCGGCGAGCGCCGAATTGTCGTTGACGGCGACGGCGTGATCGATCTCCTCGACCGTGGCGCCGCTCGCGATCAGACTTCTGCAGCTCGGGGATCTGGCGAGGCGTAGGCCTCCACCGACTGCTGGATGGTATTGATCGCGGCGGTCTCTTCCGGCGTCAGGTCCTGCTTGCGGTACTCGGCGACGGCCGGCCAGCGCCTCCTGCGCCTTCTGCCTTGGCCTTGGCGAGGTCGGCGGCATCGCGGCGGATGACCGTGTTCTTGAAGTTGTGGATGAGGCCGCCGAAGCCGAAGGAATCGCGGATGTCGCTCATGATGCGGCTCTTGTGGGCCGCGCCGGTGTCGTAATCGATCCAGGCGGTCTTGGCGTCACCGACCTCGCGCAGCGTCGAGAACGACGCGTAGGCGACGATGCCGCCGGCGACCACCATGAAGACGATCAGCCCGTAGCTGATGGTCTTGATCCTAACGTTCCTGAGGTACTCGAACATTACTCATCCTCCGATCGCCGGGAGTCTGCCTGACGAAGGCCGCTTAAGCCTTGGCCGACTCCGCCAGGTTCGATCCGCCCACGGTCCAAGCTCCGTCGGGTTCGCTCACGCTGCCTGCAATTCCTCCGTCAGCCGCGCCTTGAGCGCGTCCTCTGCCAGAACCATCACGCCGTCCGCCGTCGTGGCGCCGCGGAACAGCGCCACCTGCTTCGGCCTCAACTGTTCGGGCGGCTGCAGCGCCTTGAGGTCGACGCGCACGACCTCCTCCACCGCATCGACCGCCAGAGCGAAGATCTGCTCGCCGCCGCGCAGCACGATCACCTGGCGGCCGCGCTGCTCGTCGCCCGCCGGCCGGCCGAGAATCGGCGCCAGATCGAAGACGACGGCGAACTCGCCGCGCCAGTTGACGATGCCGACGACGGCCGGCGCCGGGGATCGTCGCCGCGCGCGACAGGCTGACCACCTCGCGCGCGTGATCGAGCACCAGGCCGTAGCGCTCGTTGCCGAGGCGGAAGACCAGAAGCCGGGTGAGGTCGGCCTCGCTGTCGCGATTGCGCGCCGTGGCGGCGAGCGCCCGGGTGCGCGCCAGGAGCAGCTGGCGGACGCGCTCGTCGTCGTCCTCGACCGTCTGTCCGACATGCGCCAGGCGCCGGTTAAGCTCGGCGTGGATGGCGTCCCAGTCGAAGCGCTTGCGTGTTTCATGGCTGCACGTCCAGGATTTCGAGTTGCTGCAACGCCAGCTCGCGCAGATCGAGCGCCGTGATCAGCCCGCACGGGCTGATCGACGTCTCATCGGGGACCTGGTCGAGGGCATCGAGCGTGTTGCGCAGCGCCCGCACGCAGCCGGCGACATCGCGGGCTTCCTTGCGCGCCAGCCCGAGCTGGTAGTGGGCAAGCGCGAAGCCGCGGTCGAGGTAGATGGCGCGCCTCAGCGCCTTTTCCGCCTCGGCGTGGGCGCCGGTCGATTGCAGCACCAGCGCATAATAGTAGTGGGCCGGTGCGTTGACCGGGTCTGCGGCGAGCAGCGCCGTGCAGCGCTCGGCGGCCCTCTTCCAGTCGCCGGCATTGGCGAGGTCGACGATGGCCTGGATGTCGGCACTGGCCGGCGCCGGTGCCGGCCTCGGCGGGCGCATCGGCACGGCGGCGGCGGCGCGGCGCTGGAGCGCGCTCGGCTGACGCGCCGAACGCTGCCGGCGCTCTGGCAGCGCCCGCACGGTGGCCGGCGCCGGCAGCGACGCCACGTCGCTTTCCGGTTCGTTGCGCGTGGCGGCCCGCTGCACCGGCGGCTGCTTGCGGTAGAGGATGGCGTCGGCGTGCTTGGCGACGACGAAATTGGCGTCGAGGTGCGGATTGAAGTCGGTGGAGCCGACGAACAGCCAACCGTCATCGACCATCACCTGGCGGATGCGCTCGGCCAGCCGGCGGTTCACGTCGCTGTCGAAGTAGATCATCACGTTGCGGCAGAAGACGATGTCGAACGCGAAGATGTTCTTGTGCAGCGACGGCATCTCCTCGTTGATGATGTTGTGATAGACGAAGCGGACGTGCTCCTTGTAGCGCTGGCGCAGCGTCCACTGCTGGCCGGACTTCTCGAAGAACGCCGAGGCCTGCTCGTGCGGCATGCCGCGTAGCGTCCAGGCCGAATAGGTCGCTGCCTCGGCTTCGGCCAGGAAGGCGCGGTTGATGTCCGAGCCGATGATGCTGACGTTCCAGTCCTTGATGCGCTCGCCGAGGACAGAATGCACCAGGATCGCGATCGAATAGGCCTCGGCGCCGTTGGAACAGCCGGCGCTCCAGATGCGCAGTTGGCGCGAGGCCTGGTTGCGCTTGAGCACCTCCGGCAGCACGTGATCGCGCAGCGCATCGAAGTGGTCGGGATGGCGGAAGAAGAAGGTCTCGCCGACCGTCAGCTCGGCGATCAGGTCGTCGAGCTCGCGCTTGCCGACCTCGCCGCGCCTCAACAGGTCGAGATACTGGCTGAGCGACGACAGGCCGTTGCGCGCCAGGCGATGGCGCACCTTGTCGAGGACCGGCGAATTCTTGCCCGACAGGCGGAAATTGCCGGTCGCGGCGGCGACCAGCGCCTTCAGTTCCTCCGAAGCGGGATCGATGCGTTCGACCACGGCGGTGTCACGATGCATGGGCGAGCGCCTCCGCCTCGACCCCGCGCGAGCGCCGCCAGCCGCCGCTTGTGCATCGCCCGGTGGGCCGCGATGGTGGCCCGCTCCTCGGCCAGCAGCAGCTCCTTCTCCGACAGCACGTAGACGGTTTCGCCGCGCTCGCTGAGCCGTCCGACGACGCAGGCATTGAAGGTCTCGTCGCGCCCGATCGGCTGGACGTCGAGGCTGGTCAGCTTGAGGATCGAGGTGACCCTGGTGACGTGCAGCGCCACCGGCGGGTCCTGGCCGCGCAGGATGAGCAGCGGCGAATAGATGCCGAGCGGTTCCTCGCCGAGGTTGAGCAGGCGATCGAGACGCACCGCGGCCACCGGCGTACCGCCGAAATCGAAGAAGCCCTCGACGAAGGCGGGAGCGCCGACGGGCGCCTCCAGCAGGGGCAGCGGCACCACGCGGCGCACCGCCTCCATGGGCAAAGCCAGCCGGCGACCGGCACTCACGAAGGTCAAGAGCGCTTGCCGATCCAAGTCCGGTCTCTCCAAGAAGCCTCATGCTTCCGACTGGTCATGCCCTGGAGACTGCCGGCAGAATTGCTAAAAAAAGGCTAAGTTTCCCGGATTCCGTGTCTTGGCGGGCAATAACTCAATTGGGTTCTTGGAAATTTAGCGGGAGAAGGGTTTGCCGACTGCGCGTCAAAGGGAAAATTTACTTACAATTTGACTTTCTAAGCCGCGAATCCCACGGTTTTTGCCTCATGCGCCAAGCAATAAACTTGATCTTGACCGCGCAGTACCTGCCCCGCCGCTGCCGCCGAATGTCAGCCCAGCGGCGGCGCGTAGGCGGCCGGATCGACGGTGGCGGGACGCCCGGTAAGGTTAAGAACAGCAATCTGGGCGGGCATTTCGGAAATGACTTTGCCGCGGCGCACGACCGTCAGCCGCCGCGCCCTGAGGCGGATCGCCTCGATCGGATCGGCCGCCTGCAGCACGACCATGTCGGCATTGCAGCCGACCTCCAGGCCATAGCCGTCGAGCTGCATCACCTTGGCCGCGTTGGCCGTCACCGTGTCGAAGCAGAAGCGCATGGCATCGCGGCTGGAAAGCTGGCCGACATGCAGGCCCATATGGGCGACCTCGAGCATGTCGCCCGAACCCAGCGAGTACCAGGGGTCCATGCAGCAATCCTGGCCGAAGGCGACGTTGATGCCGGCGGCGCGCATCTCCGGCACGCGCGTCTGGCCGCGGCGCTTGGGGTAGGTGTCGTGGCGGCCCTGCAGCATGATGTTGATGAGCGGGTTGGCGACCGCGTGCACGCCGGCCTCGGCCATCAGCGGCAGGAGCTTGGAGACGTAGTAGTTGTCCATGGAATGCATGGAGGTGAGGTGCGAGCCGGTCACCCGGCCGGCAAGGCCGAGACGCTTGGTCTCGGCGGTCAGCATCTCGATGTGGCGCGACAGCGGGTCGTCGCTCTCGTCGCAATGCATGTCGACCATGAGGCCGCGCTTCGCCGCGATCTCGCAGAGCGCGGTGACGCTTGCCCCGCCATCGGCCATGGTGCGCTCGAAATGGGGGATGCCGCCGACCACGTCGACGCCCTTGTCCAGCGCCCGCTCGAGGTTCTTCACCGCATTGGGCGAGCGGTAGTAGCCGTCCTGCGGGAAGGCGACGAGCTGAAGGTCGATATAGGGGGCGACATCCTTCTTCACCTCGAGCAGCGCATCGACCGCGAGCAGCCGGTCGTCGCAGACGTCGACATGGCTGCGGATGGCGAGCAGCCCCTGGGCCACCGCGAGATCGCAATAACGGAGCGCCCGCTCCTTGACCGCCTCGACCGTCAGCAGCGGCTTGAGCTCGCCCCACAGCGCAATGCCTTCCAAGAGCGTGCCCGACTGGTTGAGCCGCGGCAGACCCAGCGACAGCGTCGCATCCATGTGGAAGTGGCAGTCGATGAAGGGCGGCGACACCAGCCGGCCGCCGGCGTCGATGACACGGCCGGCCTCGCCGGTAATGCCGCGCTCGACGCCTACGATCTTGCCGCCGGCACAGGCGATGTCGATGCCGGTGCGGCCATCGGGCAGGCTCGCATTCCTGACGATCAGATCGAACGGACCGGCCATCAGCGCTCCTCCTTGCGGAACGGGATCAGCAGGCTGGCGGGCGCCAGCGCGCTGCGTGAGACGAAGGCCATCGCAACGATGGTGAAGACGAAGGGCAGCATCAGGAACACCTGATAGGGCAGGTGCAGGATGTTGGTCGCCTGCAGGCGAAGCTGCAGCGCCTCCAGCGCGGCGAAGAGCAGCGCACCGCCGGCGCAGCGCCACGGATTCCACAGGCCGAAGACGACCAGCGCGATCGATACCCAGCCGCGCCCGGAGACGACGCCGAAGGTGAAGGCGTTGAACTGGGCCATGGTGAGATAGGCGCCGGCGAGCCCCATCATGCCGCCACCGATGGCGAGCGCCTGGGTGCGCACACTCCACACGCTGATGCCGGCGGCATCCGCCGCGCGCGGGTTCTCGCCGACCGTCCTGAGGTCGAGACCCCACGCAGTGCGATAGAGCAGGAAGGCCACGACCGGCACGGCGAGGAAGGCGATGTAGGTCACCACCGTCTGGCTGAAGAGCACCGGCCCGATCAAGGGGATCGCAGAAAGCCCAGGAATATCAATCGGCTGGAAGGCGACGATATTGGGCGGCACGGCCGGCTGGCCGAAGATCAGGCGATAGAAATAGAAGGCGAGCCCGGTCGCCAGCATGGTCATGCCGATGCCCGAGACGTGCTGGCTGACGCCGAAGACGACGGTGAGCAGGGCCATGACCAGACCGGCGAGCGCGCCGATCGCGATGGCCGCGACGAGCCCCAGCCACAGGCTGCCGGTGAAATAGGCGGTGGAGAAGCCGACCATGGCACCGAGCAGCATGATGCCCTCGATGCCGAGATTGAGGACGCCGGCGCGCTCGTTGATGACCTCGCCGAGGGTGGCGAGCAACAACGGCGTCGAGATGCGGATGATCGCCGCGAAGAAGGACACCTGAAGGACCTGGGCGACGGTCTCAAGCATAGCGCGTGACCCTCAGCCGGTAGGTCGCGAACAGGCGCATGGCGACCATGGTCATCAGCGCCGTGCCCTGAATGACATCGGCGAGATAGATCGGCACGCCGAGGCTGCGCGACATGGTGCCGGCGCCGTTGAACACCATGGCGAAGAACAGCGCCGCCGGGACCGCGCCGAGCGGATTGAGTTCGGCCAGCGTGGCAATGACGATGCCGGCATAGCCGTAGCCGGAGGTGAGGTCGGCGGTGACCTGATAGCGCACGCCGCCGACCTCGCCGGCGCCGGCCAGGCCAGCGAGCGCGCCGGAGACGAGCGCAGCGATGACGATGACGCGGCCCACCGGGATGCCGGCATAATTGGCGGCCGCCGGGTTGTGGCCGACGGCGCGGATGCGGAAGCCGAGCGTAGTGCGGGTGAGCATCCACCAGACGACGATGGCTGCGATCGCCGCGAGCAGGATGCCGAGATGGACGGTGTCGCCGTAGACGATGGGGAATTCCGCCGCCGCCCGGATCGACGGCGCATTGGGATAGCCGCTCTTGGGGTCGCGCCACGGCCCTTCGAGCAGCGCCGTGGTGCCGTAGAGCATGATGAAGTTGAGGAGCAGCGTCGAGACGACGTCATCGACCTTGAGCTTGACCTTGAGCAGCGCCGGCAGCAGCGCCCACAGGGCGCCGAAGACCGCCGCACCGACGATCATCAGCGGCACCAGGCTGAACTCGGGCAGCCAGGCGCGCTCGCCGACCCAGCAGGCGGCGATGGCGCCGGCCATCAACTGGCCCTCGGCGCCGATGTTCCAGAACTTCGCCTGGAAGGCGACGGCCACCGCCAGGCCGGTGAAGAGCAAGGGCGACGCCTTCACCAGCATGTCCTGGATGTCGTAGGTCGATTGGAAATTGGAGAGCAGGAGCTGGGTATAGGCCTCCGGGATGCTGGCGCCCGCCAGCCACACCAGCACGCTGCACAGGGTCAGCGTCACGACGACGGCGGCCAGCGGCAGTGCGATCTGGACGGCAAGCGGCGTCTCGTGCCGGCGTTCGAGCCTCAAGCGCATCACGCCGCGTGCTCCACGCCCGCCATGTAGAGGCCGATGCGCTCGACCGTCGCCTCCTCCACCGGCACATCAGCGACGATGCGCCCGCCATACATGACGGCGATGCGGTCGGAGAGCTGGAACAGCTCCTCGAGGTCCTCGCTGATCAGGAGCACCGCGCCGCCTCTGGCGCGCAGGTCGAGGAACTGGCCGTGGATGAACTCGGTGGCGCCGACATCGATGCCGCGCGTCGGCTGGGCGGCGAGCAGGATCTTGGGTTCGCGCGCGATCTCGCGCGCCAGCAGCGCCTTCTGCAAATTGCCGCCCGACAGCGTGCCGGTGCGCGCATCGGGGCCGGAGGTGCGGATGTCGAAGCGAACGATCTGGTCCGTGGCGAACTTGCGGATCGCCGTGCGGTCGAGGATGCCGCGCCGGGAGAAGGGCGGCCCGCCGACCCAGGGCAGGGCCATGCTTTCCGACAGCGGCAGCGCGCCGATCATGCCGATGGCCATGCGGTCCTCGGGCACCCGCCCGATGCCCTGCGCCTGCACCGAGCGTGGCGTCAGCCCGGTCACCACTTCGCCGTGAAGCTCGATCGACCCGCCGGTCGGGGCGAGAATGCCGGCGACCACATCGGCGAGCGCGCGCTGGCCGTTGCCGGAGACGCCGGCGATGCCGACGATCTCGCCGGCCGAGAGCATCAACGAAACGTGCTTGAGGCCCGGCGCCGAGACGTTGGAGAGCTTGAGGAGCGGCGCCCCGGCCGCCTGCGGCGGGCGCTCGGGCGGGCTCAGCTCGCGGCCGCACATCAGCCGCGCCAGCTCGCCCTTGGACAAGCCTTCCGCGTTGTCGCGCTCGGCCACCACCCGCCCCTGGCGCATGACCGTGATGCGGTTGGTGATCTCGATCACCTCGGCCAGCTTGTGCGAGATGAAGATGACGCCCATGCCGCGCGCCGTCATGGCGCGGAGCGCCGCGAACAGCCCTTCCGTCTCCTGCGGCGTCAGCGTCGCTGTCGGCTCGTCGAGGACCAGGATGCGGGCACCGCGCACCAGCGCCTTGGCGATCTCGACGCGCTGTTGCTCGCCGATGGAAAGCTCGCTCACCAGCCGGCCGGGATCGAGATGGATGTGGAAGTCGCGGCCCACAGCGGCGAGACGTTCGACGACCACGCGCCTGGTCAGCCGCCCGTCCGGCCCGGCCTTTCCGACCAGCAGGTTCTCCAGCACCGTGTGGCGCGGCACCAGATGGAAATGCTGGTGGACCATGCCGATACCGAGCTTCAGGGCATCGTGCGACGAGCGGATCGAGGCCGGCTTGCCGTCGACTTCGACGATGCCCTCGTCGGCGGCATAGGTGCCGAAGAGGATGTTCATCAGCGTGGTCTTGCCGGCGCCGTTCTCGCCCAGAAGACCGAGGATGTCGCCGGCATGCACGGTGAGATCGACCGCCGCGCAGGCCTGCACAGGACCGAAGCTCTTCGAGATGCCGCGCATGCTGACCAGCGGCGGCGGGTTCATTCGATGCCTCCGAACATCTCGCGGGAGTTCATGGGGAAGGCGGCCCCGAGCCGCCCTCCCCGTTCGACCGGACTATTCGGAGACCGGCGTTGCCTCGTTGACCGACACGCGGAAATCGCCGTCGAGGATCGCCTGCTGCTTGTCCATGACCAGCTTCAGCACGTCGGGCGGCAGCTTCTGCTCCCAGCCATGCAGTGGCGCCAGCGACGCGCCGCCCTTGGCCATATAGGAGAAGGTGCCGTAGTCCTGCGCCGTGTAGACGCCGGCCTCGACCTGCTTCACCGCCGCCTGGATGGTCGGCCACATGTCCCACACCGGTCCGGTGACCACCGTGTCGGGGGCGAGTTCGGACTGGTCCGACATGTTGGAGAAGGCGATGATGCCCTTCTCCTTGGCCGCCTCGATGACGCCGAAGCGCTCGGCGAAGATGGCGTCGACGCCGGCGGCGATCTGCGCCAGCGCGGCTTCCTTGGCCTTGGGCGGATCGAAGAACGAGCCGATGAAGGTCACCTTGCACTTGACGTCCGGATTGACGTCCTTGGCGCCCTGGCAGAAGGCGTTGACCAGGCGGTCGACCTCGGGGATGTCCATCGCCGCGACCGAGCCGATGACGTTCGACTTGGTCATCTTGCCGGCGATCATGCCCGAAAGATAGGCCGGCTCATGGATCCAGTTGTCGTAGACCGAGAAATTCGGCTCGGCCGGCCCCTGGCCCGACCCGAAGACGAAGGCGGTCTTGGGGAATTCCTTGGCCACCCGGCGGGCGACGTCTTCCGCCGCGAAGGCATCGCCGGTGATCAGGCCGTAGCCGCCGCGGGCAAACTCGCGCAGGACGCGCTGATAGTCGGCGGAGGGAACGCTCTCCGCCCACTTGTATTCGATGCCCAGTTCCTTCTGCGCCTTGAGCAGCGCAACATGGATCTGGTTGTCCCAGGGTTCTTCGATCGGCGTCGAGAAGATCGCGGCGACCTTCAACTTGTCGGCGGCATAGGCATCGTGCGACGCCAGTCCGGCTGCCGCGATGGCGCCGGCCGCGACCAGCCCGAGGAACGCCCGCCGGGCGATCGGCCTCAGATCGCAAGTTTCAGTCGCTGCTTGAAGATTGCGCATGTATCCCTCCAAAAAGGCATGGGTCGCTGTTTTCCGCACACCGGCGGCGCCTGCCGTCGCCCCCGCACAGGCAGAGCCCGGAATCCTAGCAAAACTGGCGCCAGTTACGCCCGGAGGAAGCTTGGTTGCCCCTGCCGGCGACGTTGCGCGCTGGCAGGCGGCCGGTCAACGGTATGGGAGCGGCTTATGCACTGAGGAAAGCGCCGAGTGCGGCGATGCGAACGCCGCTCGGCGGGCGGTCAATATGTCGCCCCATCTCTGGAGCGCTCGCAAAGCGCCAGACACAAACGGACCCCGCCGCACGGTGATGTGTCAGGCGGGGCCGCTCCTCATGTGAGGCTTTGTCGGTTCACGACCGAACAATCAGACGCAAAGCGTCCGTATGTCAGCGATGTGATTTTCGGATTCGTGGCCCCTTAACGGGGCCGGTCACAGCCCGGCGGAGACATGCAGTGCATCCTCCTGTCTGACGATTCACGCGACGAACGCGGATCGCTCGCCGCTCTTTTTAATTTGGACAAGCTAACGCAGTAGTCAAGCGCTTAATCGCGGCAGACCGGTCGATAATTGCCAATCGCTCAGCGACGCCCGCCGACCTCGTCGATATGCCTGAGCAGATCGGCAGGGTCTTCGTAGACGCGATAAGCGCTGGCCTTGACCAGCTCGTCCTCGCCATAGCCGCCGGACAGGAGGCCGACGCCGAGTGCACCGGCACGTCGGGCAGCCAGCATGTCCCAGACGCTGTCGCCGACCACGCAGGCACGCTCGATCGGCCGGCCGACCGCGGCGGCTGCCGCCAGGAACAGGTCTGGATCGGGCTTGGCGTGCTTGACCATGTCGCGGGTGATCACCACCGTGGTGGCGAAATCGATGCCGAGCGTTTCGAGCACCGGCCGCGCCGTCTCCATGCGGCCGCTGGTGGCGATCGCCCATGAGATCCCGGCGTCGCTGAGATAGGCGAGCAGCTCCTTGGCGCCGGGCAGCGGGCGCACGCCGGACGACCGCCGGCGATAGGCCTCGGCATGGCGCTGGCGCAGGCGATCGATGCGCGCCGGATCGATGGCCAGGCCCGTTTCGCGCAGCAGCATGTTGGTGAACAGGCCGCCGGACATCCCGATGCGGCGATGGATGCGCCAGACCGAAAGGTCGATACCTTCCTCGCCGAGCGCATCGTGCCAAGCGAGCACATGCTCGTAGACGCTGTCGACCAGCGTCCCATCGAGATCGAACAGGTATGAGATGTTGTCGTCAGCCACCGGCGTCGCCTCGCTGCCCCGCAGCGGAGGACCATAGCACATGGGCGAGGCGACGTGCTGCGTCCGAACTGCGCAAGACCGCGCGGCCGCGCCAATACGGAGAGAACGGCCGCACCCCGCAAGGTCGAGGTGCGACTGCCGCGCGGTTGACTTGCAACCCCGGTCGTGTCGTTTTCGACATATCGCATCGATGTTGGGCGGCTCAGTGAACGGGACGAAGCAGCGGGCCGCGGCCAGGCCGCGGACGAAAGAAAGCGCAACAACGGGGACGCGCAACCCCGTGCGCACCAAGGCCGCGATCCTCTCGGCAGCAATGGAAATCTTCGCGGAGAAGGGGTTCGGCGGCGCCCGCGTCGACGATATCGCCGCCCGCGCCCGCATCAACAAGCGCATGCTCTACCACTACTTCGGCGACAAGGAGGCACTCTACAAGGCGGTCCTCGAGGACACCTATGTCGGCATCCGCACGGCGGAGGCGGCCCTCCAGCTCGCCGACCGCGACCCCGAGGAGGCCATGCGCCAGCTGACGGCGTTCACCTGGGACTACTTCATCGCCCACCCGGAATTCCTCAGCCTGCTCAACACCGAGAACCTGATGCGCGGCAAGTACATCCGCGCCTCGCGGCGCATCATCGCCCTGCATTCGCCGATGATCGCTCTCATCCGCGACACGCTCGATGAGGGCGTGAAGGCCGGCAAGTTCCGCCCGGGCATCGACCCGGTCGAGCTCTACATCAGCATCGCCGCGCTCGGCTTCTTCTACCTCGCCAACCGCTGGACGCTGTCGGCCATCTTCAAGCGCGACCTCACCAAGCCGGCGGAACTCGACCGCCGCGGCCAGCACGTCGTCGACGTCATCATGGCCTATCTGCGCCCGGGCGCCTGACGGCGGCTCAGCTTGCCGTGTGGTAGCGCTCGATGGCGATCGCCATCACCTCGTCCATCGGCCGCGCCCCCCAGGCGGTGGACAGGACCTCGACCTCGCAGGCGATGTCGGGCACGAGCGCCTCGACGCTGGCGCGCAGTTTGGCGATCTCGATGATGCCGTCGCCCATCATGCCGCGGCCGCTCAGCTTGTCGGTGGTCGGCACCAGCCAGTCGCAGATGTGGAAGGCAAGCAGGCGGTCGCTGCCGATGCGCCCGATCTGCTCGTGGACCTCGTAGTCCCACCACACGTGATAGACGTCGACCGTGACGCCGAGGCCGCGCGAGCGGCCGGGATCGAGCGCATCGCAGAGGTCGAGCGCCTGGCGCAGCGTGTTCACCGCGCAGCGTTCCGCCGCCATCATCGGATGGAGCGGTTCGAGCGCCAGCGGCATTCCGGCGGCCTCCGCGTATTCGAGCATCTCGGCGAGGCCGTCATGGATCGCGGCGCGCGCGGCGGCGATGTCGTTCGATGGCGCCGACCCCTCGCGCGTGAACTGCGGCAGGCCACCGGCGACGATCACCAGGCAGGGCGCGCCGAGCGCCACCGCCTCATCGACGGCACGGCGGTTGTCGTCGTGGACCGCCTGTCTGTGCGCCGCGTCAGTCGGAAAAAGCCCGCCGCGGCAATAGCCCGACAGCCGGAAGCCGCCATCGCGGAGCGCCTTGGCGGCGCGCTCCAGCCCGACCGCCGCCACCTGCTCGCGCCACGGCGACACCTGCGAGATGCCGTGGCGCCTGGCCGCCTCCAGGATGGCGAGGAAATCGCCCTGGCTGCGCACCGTCCCGGTGTTGAGCGAGAAGTGTTTCAACGCGCGGTCGGCGGAAAGGTCGCGCATGTCACGCTACTCCTTGGCGAGGTCGATCCAGCGCCGTTCGCGGGCGCTCCTCTCAGCCGCTTCGACCAGTTGCAGCCCCTTGGCGCCTTCTCTGAGCGTGTAGGGGAAAGGCGCGTCCTCGGCCACATGGCGGATGAACATCTCCCACTGGCTGCGGAAGCCGTTGGGATAGGGCTGCGTCTCCGGCACCTCCTGCCAGTCGGCACGGAAATCGTGGGTGCGCTCCTCGTCCGGGTTCCACACCGGCCGCGGCGTGGCGACGCGCGGTTGCACCTTGCAGGCATGCAGGCCGGCCACCGCCGAGCCGTGGGTGCCGTCGACCTGGAAGGTGACCAGGTCATCGCGATAGACGCGCGTCACCCAGGAGAAGTTGATGGTGGCGATCACCCCGCCGGCGAGCACGAAGGTGGCGAAGGCGGCGTCGTCGGCGGTCGCCTTGTAGGGCCTGTCGGCCTCGTCCCAGCGCTCCGGGATGTGCGTCGTCGACAGGCAGGAGACGCTTTCCACCGCGCCGAAGACGTGATCGAGCACGTAGCGCCAGTGGCACATCATGTCGAGCACGATGCCGCCGCCATCCTCGGCCCGGTAGTTCCACGAGGGCCGCTGGATCGGCTGCAGGTCGCCCTCGAAGACCCAGTAGCCGAACTCGCTCCTGACCGCGAGCATGCGCCCGAAGAAGCCGGATTTCCGCAGCATGGCGAGCTTCTTGAGGCCGGGCAGGAACAGCTTGTCCATGACGACGCCGTTCTTGACGCCACCTTTCTCGGCAAGCTGTGCGACCCCGATCGCCTCGGCGAAGCTGGTTGCCGTCGGCTTCTCGCAATAGACGTGCTTGCCGGCTTGAATCGCCTGCGCCAGCACCGCGGGGCGCATCTGCGTGGTTCCCGCATCGAAGAAGACGGCATCGTCCTTATTGGCGAGCGCCGCGTCGAGATCGGTGGTCCAGCGCGCCACGCCGTGGCTGGTGGCCAACGCCGCCAGCTTGTCGGCGTTGCGCCCGACCAGGATCGGATCGGGCATCACCCGGTCGCCATTGCCGAGCACCACGCCGCCGTCGGCGCGGATCGCCATGATCGAGCGTATCAGGTGCTGGTTGGTCCCCATGCGCCCGGTGACACCATGCATGATGACGCCGAGACGTCGGCTGGCCATGCGCACCTCCCCTGCCGGTGGCCTTCCCTAATAAGTAACAGGACAGTTACTATCGCCGCGGCCGCGCTGTCAATTGCACCAAGGCCGGCCAACGGCTGAAGCCGCCACTCGTTCCCTCGCGCGGCGACGTCTGCATGCAGCGCGTGGCGACGCGACACTCCGCTGCCGCAAATGTGGCCTTGCCGACTAATAACCAGCGGGTTACTTTTTCGCCCTCGGGCCGCTTGGGAGGGCGGACCAACGCCGTTGAAACGCAACAACTTCATGGGAGGAAGACATGACGAACCGCATCACGCGGCGCACTTTCGGCGGGCTGATGGCCTCCGGCGCGTCGCTCGCCGTTCTCGCTTCGACCGGCGGCCTCGCCTTCGCCGACACGCGCCTGCGCTACATCTGGTGGGGCAATCCCGATCGCGACAAGCGAACGCGCGCCGTTGTCGACCTCTACATGAAGAAGAATCCGGGCGTCACCGTCGACCCCGAGACCTACGGCTGGAACGACTACTGGACCAAGCTCGCCACCCAGGCCGCCGGCGGCAACCTGCCCGACGTCATCCAGATGGACTACCGCTACATCTTCGAATGGGCGCGCCGCGGACAGCTCGAAGACCTGACGCCGTATCTCGGCACCGACCTGCACATGGAGAATTTTGACAAGAACGTTCTCGATGCCGGCAAGGTCGACGGCAAGCTCTACGGCATCTCCATGGGCGCCAACTCGATCTGCCTCATCTACTCGATCGACAAGGCGAACGGCGCGGGCCTGACCATGCCCGACAGCAGCAAGTGGACCTGGGACGATTTCCGCAAGATGGGCATGGACGCCAAGGGCAAGCTGGCCGACGGCGTCTATTTCAGCTCCAACATGGGCATGCAGGAGCCGATCCTGCAGTGCTTCCTGCGCCAGCGCGACAAGGACCTCTACACCGAGGACGGGCAGCTCGGCTTCGACGCCACCGACCTCGGCGACTACTGGAACTACTGGATGGAGATGCAGAAGGACGGGTTGACCCCACCGCCCGACGTCCAGGCGCAGGACAAGAATGGCCCGCTCGAGACCACCATGATCGCGACCGGCCGTGCGGTCTTCGATTTCACCAACTCCAACCAGCTCGTCGCCCACCAGAAGCTGAGCAAGGACAAGGAAGACCTGGCCATGGTGCCCAACCAGGCGGGCCTCAAGCCTGGCCAGTACCTGAAGCCGTCCATGTTCATGTCGCAGCGGGCGAACTCGAGCCTTCCGCACGACGCGGCGAAGTTCATCAACTTCGTCATCACCGACCTCGACGCGGCCGATATCCTGCAGATCGAGCGCGGCGTGTCGAGCGATTCGAAGGTGATCGAGCATATCGCTCCCAGCCTGTCGCCCACCGAGCAGCAGATCCTGACCTATCTGAAGCTCGTCGGGACCCATGTCGGCCCGCTGCCCCCCGCTCCGCCGAAGGGCGCCGGCGAGGTGGACGTGAAGATCATCCCGGCCTGGCAGGCGGTCTCGTTTGGCAAGGTCGGCGTTGCTGACGCCGCCAAGGACTTCGTCAGCAAGGCCGTCGACATCCTCAAGCGCAGCTAGCGTCGGCTTGATTGGGACACGGCCGGCGCGCGGGTGAAAACGCGCGCCGGCCGGCAGAGGTGGGACATGGTAGCATCGACCGTCGCCGATCGCGCTGACGCTGCCCATGCTGCGTCACGGCGTTTCACGGCACGGGTTGTCCGCGCCCTCAAGCGCAACGGTCCCGGCTACCTGTTCCTGACGCCATGGCTGATCGGCTTCTTCGGGCTGACGCTGGGCCCGACGGTCGCCTCGCTGGTGCTTTCCTTCACCAACTATTCCCTGCTGGAGCCGCCCGTGTGGGCCGGGCTCGAGAACTATCACTACGCCTTCTTCGAGGACGACCAGCTGCGCGATGCGGTCGGGGTGACCTTCTCCTATGTGCTGTGGTCGGTGCCGGGCCGCCTGGTGCTGGCGCTGCTGCTGGCGATGCTGCTCGACCGCGGCATCCGCGGCGTCGCCTTCTTCCGCGCCGTGTTCTATCTGCCGTCGCTGCTCGGCGCCTCGGTCGCCATCGCCGTCCTCTGGCGCCAGATCTTCGGCGACCAGGGGCTGGTCAATCACGGCCTGGCGCTGTTCGGCATCAGCGGACCGTCGTGGATCACCCACCCGAGCTACGCCTTGTGGACTCTGGTCGCCCTGGCGCTCTGGCAATTCGGCTCGCCGATGATCATCTTCCTCGCCGGCCTTCGCCAGATTCCCGTCGATCTCTACGAGGCGGCCGCCATGGACGGCGCCGGCCCGTTCCGCCAGTTCCTCAAGATCACGCTGCCGCTGCTCACCCCGGTGATCTTCTTCAACCTGATCCTGCAGTCGATCGACGCCTTCAAGGCGTTCACACCGGCCTTCATCATCTCCAGCGGCACCGGCGGTCCGATCGATTCGACGCTGTTCTACACGCTCTATCTCTACCAGCAGGCCTTCGCCTATTTCCGCATGGGCTATGCCTCGGCCCTCGCCTGGTTGCTGCTCCTCATCATCGCCATCTTCACCGCGGTTGCCTTCCTCACCTCGCGCCGCTGGGTCTACTATCAGGATGAGGGTCGCTGATGGACAGGGGCAAATCGAAGAGCGCGCTGGCCAGCTTCCTTCACTACCTGCTGATGGCGCTTGCGGCCGTCGTCATGCTCTATCCGCTGGTGTGGATGCTCTCCAGCTCGTTCAAGCCGGAAGACGAGATCTTCTCCAACGTCGGCCTCATTCCGACGCACTGGATCTTCACCAACTTCGTCGGCGGGTGGACCGCGCTCGGCGTCAGCTTCACCACCTTCTTCGAGAACTCGCTGATCATCGCCGGCTTCAGCGTGCTCGGCAATGTGCTGGCCTGTTCGGTCACCGCCTATGCCTTCGCCCGTCTCGAATTCCGGCTCAAGCGCTTCTGGTTTGCCTTGATGCTCGGCACGCTGATGCTGCCCTATCACGTCACCCTGGTGCCGCAGTACATCCTCTTCCTGCACCTCGGCTGGGTGAACACCTTCCTGCCGCTGATCGTGCCCAAGTTCCTGGCGGTCGACGCCTTCTTCATCTTCCTGATGGTGCAGTTCTTCCGCGGCCTGCCGCGCGAAATCGACGAGGCCGCGATCATGGACGGCTGCGGACCGTGGCGCATCTACTGGCGCATCATGCTGCCGCTGTCGACGCCGGTGCTGGCCACCGCCGCCATCTTCTCCTTCATCTTCACCTATGACGATTTCCTCGGGCCGCTCATCTATCTCAACGACATGCGCGACTACACGGTACCGCTGGCGCTGCGCTCCTTCGTCGACGCCACCGGCGAATCGCGCTTCGGCCAGCTGTTCGCCATGTCGACCCTGTCTCTCATCCCGGTCTTCTTCGTCTTCCTTTCCTTCCAGCGCCTTATCATTCGCGGCATCACGCTCGGCGCGATCAAGTCCTGATCCCCTGTCTTCGTTCGAGGTCCCACAAGCATGACTGCTTCCTCCGGTTTCGCGTTCTCCGTCATCGGTATCAACCACGGTCACATCTACGGTCAGGTCAAGGTGATGCAGGAGGCCGGCTGCCGCCTGAAAGCGTTCCATGCGCCGGAAGACGACCTCGCCGCCGACTTCTCCAAGGCGTTTCCCGACGCGGTGCGCGTCGCCGACGAGCGCGCCATCCTCGACGACCCGGAAGTCAAGCTGGTTGTCGGCGCCGGCATCCTCTCCGATCGGGCCCCGATGGCGGTGCGCGCCATGCGCGCCGGCAAGGACGTGATGCTCGACAAGCCGGGCGCCACCACGCTCGACCAGCTCGCCGAGCTGCGCCGCACCCAGGCCGAGACCGGTCGCATCTTCTCGATCTGCTATTCCGAGCACTACACCCAGCCGGCGACCGTCGCCGCCGCCAACCTGGTCAAGGCCGGCGCCATCGGCCGCGTCGTCTCGACCGTCGGCCTCGGGCCGCACCGCGTCGGCAACTACCGGCGGCCCGACTGGTTCTACCAGCGCGCCCGCTATGGCGGCATCCTGTGCGACATCGGCTCGCATCAGGTCGAGCAGTTCCTGTTCTTCACCGGCAGCACCAAGGCCGAGGTGCTGTCGAGCCAGATCGCCAATTTCGACCATCCGGCGACGCCCGAGCTCGAGGACTTCGGCCAGATGGTGCTGGCCTCCGACCATGCCGCCGGCTACATCCGCGTCGACTGGTTCACCCCCGACAAGCTGCCCAACTGGGGCGACGGCCGCCTGTTCCTGGTCGGCACCGAGGGCACCATCGAACTGCGCAAATATGTCGATGTCGACGGCCGGCCCGGCGAGGACCACCTGTTCCTCGTCAACCGTGACGGCGTCAGGTACATCGACTGCTCCACGACCAAGATCCGCTACGGCGAGGAGCTGCGCGACGACGTCAACAATCGCACCGAAACCGCCATGCCGCAGGCGCACTGCTTCTACGCCACCGAGCTGACCCTGATCGCCCAGGCCAATGCCAAACGCATCGGCGGCGCCCGTCCGGAGGCCGCCCGATGAGCAAGCGTCTCAAGGTCGGCGTGGTCGGCGGTGGCATTGGCGCCGGTCACATCGCCGCCTATCGCGAATTGCCCGATCTCTACGAGGTCGTCGCCTTCTGCGACGTCGACCCGGCCAAGAACGAAAAGGCCAAGGCGGAATTCGGCATCGCCGATACGACCACGTCGTTCGCGGAGCTGCTTTCCCGCGACCTCGACGTCGTCAACATCACGACGCCCTCCAACCTGCATTTCGAACAGGCCATGCAGGCGCTTGCGGCTGGCCGCAACGTGGTGGTCGAGAAGCCCTTCGTCAGTTCGCTGGCCGAGGCCGACCGGATGGCCGAAGCGGAGAAGAAATCCGGCAAGAAGGTTTCGCCGATCTTCCAGTACCGCTTCGCCAACGGTATCCGCCAGTTCCTGCATCTCCGCGACAAGGGCTTTGTCGGCAAGACCTACGCCGCCACGGTCGAGACCCACTGGGCGCGCGGCGCCGCCTATTACGACAATCCCTGGCGCGGCCGCTGGGCGAGCGAACTGGGCGGGACGCTCGCCACCCACGCCATCCACAATCACGACATGCTGACCTACCTGATCGGCCCGATCAGCGCGGTCTTCGCCCGCACCACCACGCGGGTGAACCCGATCGAGACCGAGGACTGCGCTGCGCTTTCCCTCGAGATGGCCGACGGATCGCTGGTCACTCTTTCGGTCACGGTCGGCGCCCAGACCGAGATCTCGCGGCTGCGCTTCTATTTCGACGGGCTGACGGTTGAGAGCAACCACAGCCCCTACAATGCCGGCACCGCGCCGTGGACCTTCATCACCGCCGATGCCGACCGCCAGAAGGCGATCGACGCGGCGATCAAGGAGGTCCCGGTTCTGCCTGAGCGCAACACCGGCCAGTTCCTGCTCCTCCACAAGGCGCTGACCGAGGGCGGCCCGCTGCCCGTCTCGATCGCCGACGCGCGGCCGTCGATCGAACTGCTCACCGCCGCCTACTACTCCGTCCACAGCGGCACGGACGTCAGGCTGCCGATCGGCAGCGACCACCCCTTCTACCAGGGCTGGTTGGCGACCATGGCGAGAAGGAAGGGCTGATGGCCGGTCTCGAGCTGCACAACGTCGTCAAGCGCTTCGGCGCCGTCGAGGTCATCCACGGCGTCGACCTGGCGATCGACACCGGCGAGTTCGTCGTCTTCGTCGGCCCGTCGGGCTGCGGCAAGTCCACGTTGCTCAGGATGATCGCCGGGCTGGAAGCGGTCACCGGCGGCGACGTGATGATCGACGGCGAGATCGTCAACGAGGTGCCGGCGGCCAAGCGCGGGCTGGCCATGGTCTTCCAGTCCTACGCCCTCTATCCGCACATGTCGGTGCGCAAGAACCTCTCCTTCGGCCTGGAAACCATGGGCGCGCCCAAGGCCGAGATCGCCCAGCGCGTCGCCGAAGCCGCCGAGATCCTCCAGATCGGCGAGCTGCTCGATCGCAAGCCCGGCCAGCTTTCCGGCGGCCAGCGCCAGCGCGTCGCCATCGGCCGCGCCATCGTGCGCGAGCCCAAGATCTTCCTGTTCGACGAACCGCTGTCGAACCTCGACGCCGAATTGCGCATGCAGATGCGCGTCGAGATCAACAAGCTGCACCGCCGTCTCGGCACCACCATGATCTTCGTCACCCATGATCAGGTCGAGGCGATGACGCTGGCCGACCGCATCGTGGTGCTCAAGGCCGGTGTGGTCGAGCAGATCGGCACGCCGCTCGAGCTCTACAACGAGCCGCAGAACCTCTTCGTCGCCGGCTTCATCGGCAGCCCGCGCATGAACTTCCTGTCCGGCGCCGTTACCGGCGCGCAGCGGCGGCAGGATGGACGTGCGCCTCGACTGCGGGCTCGCCCTGTCGACGACCGTCACCGACACGGCGCCCCCCGCCGGCGCCAAGATCACGCTCGGCGTCAGGCCGGAGAACATCACCGTGGCTCCCCCCGACCAGGCCATGCTTGCCGGCGAGGTGCAGATCGCCGAGCACCTCGGCGGCGAGACCTTCGTCTACGTCAATCTGGCCGGCGGGCAGGCGATCACCGTGGAGATCCAGGGCCAGGCGCCGGTCCGCGCCGGCGAGCCCATCGGCCTCTCCTTCGCCGATGCCACCTATCACCTGTTTGACACCAACGAGCGCGTCATCCGCCACCGACCGGCGTCGGCCAACGGCGCGTGAATTCTGCATCGACTGGAACCTGATCGAAGTGAAATACGCCATTGTTGGAACCGGCTCGCGTCACCTGATGTTCCGCGACGCCATCATCGAGACCTTCTCCGCCACCAACGAACTCGTGGCCTTAAGCGATTCCAACCCGCACCGCCTGGAGCTCTCCGCCGGCCAGACCCGGCAGATCACCGGCAAGCCGGTGGCCGCCTACGCCGCCGACGACTTCGATCGCATGATTGCGACCGAAAAGCCCGACGTGGTGGTGATCACGGTGCCGGACTACCTCCACGACCGCTACATCGCCCGCGCCATGGAGCTTGGCTGCGACGTCATCACCGAGAAGCCGATGACCATCGACATCGGCCGCCTGCGCCATGTGCTCGAAGCCAAGCAGAAGACCGGCAAGTCGATCACCGTCAGCTTCAACTACCGCTACGCGCCGCACCGCACCCAGGTGAAGGACATCCTCATGTCCGGCGTGATCGGCGAGATCACCGCGGTCGACTTCCGCTGGTATCTCGACCGCGTCCACGGCGCCGACTATTTCCGCCGCTGGCATCGCTACAAGGACAGGTCGGGCGGGCTGCTGGTTCACAAGGCGACCCATCATTTCGACCTGGTCAATTGGTGGATCGCCTCCACCCCGAAGACCGTCCACGCCTTCGGCAAGCGCGCCTTCTACCGCCCGGAGATGGCCGATAGCTCTCGGCCTCAGCGACCGCGGCGAGCGCTGCCACGGCTGCCCGGCGGCGGCGCGCTGCGACTACAAGCTGGTCATGGAGGAGCACGAGGGGCTGAAGCAGCTCTATCTCGATGGCGAGAGCTTCGACGGCTACTACCGCGACCGCTGCGTCTTCGCCGAGACATCACCATCGAGGACACCATGCAGGTGCAGGTGGCCTATGCCAGCGGCGCCACCATGAACTACACGCTCACCGCCTATTCCCCGTGGGAGGGGCTGGAGATCAAGTTCCACGGCACCAAGGGCGAACTGACCCACCGCCATGTCGAGGTGCACGGCATCTTCGGCGGCAAGCGCACGCCCGGCGGCCACGAATCGATCGCGACCGAACTGCACCTCGCCGGCAGCGACCCAGAGCCAATCGAGGTGTGGCGCGGCGAAGGGGCGCATGGCGGCGGCGACCGCGTCATGCTCGGCCACCTCTTCGACAAGGCCAACGTGCCGCCCGACAAATATGGCCGCGCCGCCAGCGAGGTGATGGGCGCCTGGTCGATCCTGACCGGGATCGCCGCCAACGCCTCCATCGCCACAGGCGATGTCATCGACGTCGACCGGCTGCTCGCCGATAACGGCATCGAGCTGGCCCGGCCGGCCTGAGCGATAGCGCCAAAGCGAGGCCCACCCGCGCCTGCTCGGGCGGGCGCCTCAGCTTCCCTCGATCTCCTCGCGGCGGAGCTCGGCGGTGAGCCAGGCTTCCTCGGCTTTCGCCATCTCCGCCCGGGCCGTCTCTAGCGCCGCACTGGCGTCGCCGAAGGCCTTCGGGTCGCGCCGGTAGAGGCCCGGATCGGAGAGCATGCCCTCAAGCCGGCGAATCTCGCCGTGCAGGGCCGCAATTGTTCCCGGCAACGTCTTCAGCGCATGCTGATCGGCGAAGCTGAGCTTGCGCCGTGCCGGCTGGCGCGGCTCCGCCGGCTGCCGTGCCGGCCGTTGCGGCAGCGGCTCGGGCGCCGCCGGCACCCGCCGGCCGATGCCGGAGCCGCGCTGGGCGACCATGTCGGAATAGCCGCCGGCATATTCGATCCAGCTCCCGTCGCCGTCGGAGGCGACCACCGAGGTCACCACCCGGTCGAGGAAATCGCGATCGTGGCTGACCAGCAGCACCGTGCCCGGATAGGAGGCGAGCATCTCCTGCAAGAGGTCGAGGGTTTCGAGGTCGAGATCGTTGGTCGGCTCGTCGAGCACCAGCAGGTTTGACGGCCTGGCGAGCGCGCGGGCGAGCATCAGCCGGCCGCGCTCGCCGCCGGAAAGCGCCTTCAGGGGCGTGCGCGCCTGTTCCGGGCGGAACAGGAAGTCCTTCATGTAGCCGATGACGTGCCGCGCCTGACCGTTGATCTGCACGGTGTCGCCGCGCCCTTCGGTGAGGACGGAGGCGACGGTCGCCTCCGGGTCGAGGCTCTCGCGCGTCTGGTCGAGGCTCGCCACCGCCAGGTTGGCGCCGAGCCGCACCGTGCCGGAATCCGGTGCCAGCGCGCCGGTGATGAGGTTGATGAGCGTCGTCTTGCCGACCCCGTTGGGGCCGACGATGCCCAGCCGGTCGCCGCGCTCGACCTTGAGCGACAGGTCGCGCACCACCGCACGCGCGCCATAGCTCTTGGCGATGCGGTCCGCCTCGATCACCAGCTTGCCGGACTGCCCGGCGTCCTGGACGGTGAGCGTCACCGCCCCCAGCGGCGCATTGCGCCGCCGCTCGATGCGCTCGTGGCGGAGCGTGTGCAGTGCGCCGAGGCGCCTCTGGTTGCGGGTGCGCCGGGCACTGACGCCGTAGCGCAGCCAGTCTTCCTCGCGGACGATCTGGCGGTCGAGCTTGTGGCGGTCGCGCTCCTCGTCTTCCAGGATCGCGTCGCGCCAGCCCTCGAAATCGGCGAAGCCGCGATCGAGCCGGCGCGTGATGCCACGGTCGAGCCAGACGGTGGCGCGGCCGAGATCGGCGAGGAAGCGGCGATCGTGGCTGATCATCACGATCGCCGAGCGCGCCGTGGCGAGCGTCTGTTCCAGCGCTTCGATGGCGACCACGTCGAGGTGGTTGGTGGGCTCGTCGAGCAGCAGGATGTCGGGATCGGGGGCGAGCACGCGGGCAAGCGCCGCGCGCCGGCTTTCGCCGCCGGAGAGTTGCCCGGGGGCTTCCCCACCATGGAGATCGAAGTGCTCGAGCAGCACCCGCACCCGATGGGGATCGTCGCCCGGACCGAGACCGGCGGCGACGAAGGCCTCCGTGCTGGCGAAGCCGGAGAAATCCGGCTCCTGCGCCAGATAGCGGACCGTGGTGCCGGGCTGGAGGAAGCGCGTGCCGGCATCCGGCTCGACCAGCCCGGCCGCGATCCTCAGAAGTGTCGACTTGCCGGTACCGTTGCGGCCAACCAGGCACAGCCGCTCGCCGGCGCCGACGGATAGCTCCGCCCCGGCGAGCAGCGGCGTGCCGCCGAAGGTCAGGTGGACGTCCTGGAGAAGGAGGAGAGGGGCTGCCATGGCTCGAAGGCAGCCTGTGTAGCCGACGGCCGCGCCGCTGAACAGATTGCCGCGATGCTGGCGGCCCCTGCCCTCCGCGCGGGGCCGCGATGCGGCGTTGTGGCGCTTCGCATTTGACCTAGCGCATGGTTTTGACTGTTTTTGATCGCTATTGATCGAAACAGCTCAGAGTTTCAGCAGGAAGACCATGACCTCCCCCAATACCGCCGCCTCCTGGTTCGTCTCCGACATGGTGAAGATCACCGCCGACGCCTGGCTCAAAGGCTGGGACGAGCGCAACGGCGGCAACGTGTCGTTCCGCCTGCTCGAGCAAGACGTGGCGCCGTTCCTGGCAGGGTGGCACGAGGACCGCGTGCTGCCGCTGGAGGAGCCGCTGCCCGAGCTCGCCGGCGAGTACTTCCTGGTCACCGGCTCGGGAAAATACTTCCGCAACGTCCAGCTCGCCCCGGAAGCCAATCTCGGCGTCATCCGCGTGCTCACCGGCGGCCGCGCGGTGGCGGTGTGCTGGGGCTACAGCGACGGCGCGGTGCCGACCTCGGAACTCTCGGCCCACCTCAAGTCCCACGTCGTCCGCCAGCGCATGGCGCCGGGCAAGCGCGCGGCGATCGTGCATTGCCACGCCACCAACCTGATCGCGCTCTCCTATGTGCTGGACTTCAACACCGACAACGTCACGCGCGCCTTGTGGGAAGCCAGCACCGAATGCCTGGTGGTCTTTCCCGAGGGCGTCGGCACGATTGCCTGGATGGTCCCCGGCACCGCGGCGATCGGCGATGCGACCGCCGAAGAGATGAAGACGCACGCGCTGGTGCTGTGGCAGTACCACGGCATCTTCGGCACCGGCGAGACCCCCGACGAGGCCTTCGGCCTGATCGACACGGCGGAAAAGGCCGCCGACATCCTCGTCCGCGTCATCTCCATGGGCGGCGCCCGCCAGACCATGTCGACGGAGAACCTCAGAGACCTGGCGGCGCGCTTCAAGGTGACGCCGCTCGCCTCGGCGCTGGCGCTCCCCGGCTGGACGCTCGGCGATCTTCCCTCCCGCCCGGCGCCCACCCTGCTGCGCAGCGCGTGAGCTACAGGTCCGGCGCTTGTTATTGAGCGATTGTGCGTAGGATTGCGCAGTCGCGCTTTCCCCTCCCCTGAAAGGGGAGGGTCGCCGCGCAGCGGCGGGGAGGGGTCGGCATCGACCTGCCCACGACCCCCACCCGGTTGGCTGCGCCAACCGACCTCCCCCTTTCAGGGGGAGGAGAACACCCCACGCGCCGGCCTGCCGCCCTACACGATGCCGCCGCCGGCGCCGCTGACCGCCGGGCGCTCCTTGGCCACCTTCGCCCGATACTTCGCCGCGCGGTAGGCGGCGACCGGATCGATGGCGCCGCCCTTGTCGGCGCGCACCTTGGCGAGGATCGGGGCGACGTCGGTGGTGTAGGCCGCTTTCAGCGTCTGGTTCGCCATCAGCGCATCGTTGCTTTCCTGATAGCCGGCGAGCGCCGCGCGGTCGACGATGAGCGCCTGGGCATAGGCGCGCACGATCTCCACCGCGCTGGTGATCAGGCTCTCGATCGGGTCGGTGACGTTGTGCGACTGGTCGATCATGTAGGCCGGGTTGAAGCCCTTGGCCTTGCGCGCGGCCGCGCCGACCAGCTCGTTGAAGACCAGGAAGAGCTGGTAGGGATTGATCGAGGCCGCATCGAGGTCGTCGTCGCCGTACTTCGAATCGTTGAAGTGGAAGCCGGCGAGCTTGCCGGCATGGATCAGTCGGGCGACGATCATCTCGATGTTGACGGTCGGCGCGTGGTGGCCGAGGTCGACCAGGCAGAAGGCCTTGGGCCCAAGCTCGCTCGCCGCCAGGTAGCTCGACCCCCAGTCCTGGATGACGGTCGAGTAGAAGGCCGGCTCGTAGATCTTGTGCTCGATGAAGATGCGCCAGCCGGCGGGCAGCGCCGCATAGACTTGCTTCATCGAATCGAGGTAGCGCGCGAAGGCTTGCGTGAAATCGCTCTGGCCGGGGAAGTTGGAGCCGTCGCCGATCCACACCGTCAGCGCCGTCGAGCCCAGCTTCTCGCCGATCTCGATGCACTCGATGTTGTGGGCGATCGCCTGGTCGCGCACCGCCTTGTCGGTATGGCTCAGGCTGCCGAACTTGTAGCTCTTCTTCTGGCCGGGCGAATCCTGGAAGGTGTTGGAGTTCATGGCGTCGAAGCCAAGGCCCAGCTTCTCGGCCTTCTGCTTCAGCCCCTTGAGGTTCCTGACCTTGTCCCACGGGATATGCAGCGAGACGGTCGGCGTCGCCTGCGCCAGCTGGTTGATGACGGCGCAATCGTCGAGCTTGTCGAAGATGTCGCGTGGCTCGCCCACCCCGGGGAAGCGGGCGAAGCGCGTGCCGCCGGTGCCGACGCCCCACGACGGGATCGCCACGGCGAACGCCGCCACCTGGGCTCGCGATCGTGTCGATGTCGATGCCGCGGCGGGCAAGCTGGGCGCCGAGCGCCGCATAGTCCGCGTCCAGTCCGGCCTGACGTTTCTTGTTTTCCCTGGCGATCAGATCCTGATCGATCGGCCCCTTGGCCATGGGTTTCCTCTTCTTTTTTAGCGCGTGAAGCTCAGCGCGTTGCCGGCGTCCACGTTGATGATGTTGCCGGTCGATTTGGCCGACAGGTCCGAGGCGAGGAAGTATATCGCCTCGGCCACGTCCTCGGGCAGCACGCTGCGCTTCAGCATCGAGCGCTTGCGATAGTGCTCCTCCAGTTCGTCCGGCCTGATCTGATAGGCAGCGGCGCGCTGCTCGCGCCATTCGCCGGTCCAGATGGTCGAGCCGCGCAGCACTGCGTCCGGGTTGACCACATTGGCGCGGATGCCAAGCGGCGCACCTTCCAGCGCCAGGCCGCGGGCGAGGTGGATTTCCGCCGCCTTGGCGGTCGAATAGGCCGACGCATTGACCGAAGCGGCCAGTCCGTTCTTGGACGCCACGAAGACGATCGAGCCGCCGAGCCCCTGGCGCTTCATCAGGCGGAAGGCCTCGCGCGAGACCAGGAAATAGCCCTTGGCCAGGATGTCCATGTTGCGGTTCCACATGGCCAGCGTCGTATCCTCGAACGGCGCCGCCGACGAGATGCCGGCATTGGACACCAGGATGTCGAGGCCGCCATAGGCGGCGACCGCCCCGGCGAAGGCATCGGCCACCGCCTGCTCGTCGGTGACATCCATGACGAAGCCGCGGACGTTGTCCTTGCCGTAGGCCTTGGCGAAGGCGGCGGTGGTCTCGGCGAGCGCCTTCTCGTCAATGTCGGCGAGCGCGACGACGGCCCCTTCCGCCATCAGCTTGGCGGCGGTCGCCCGGCCGATGCCGTTGGCGCCGCCGGTCACCAGTGCGATGCGGCCGGCGAGGCTCTTGGGTTTCGGCATGCGCTTGAGCTTGGCCTCCTCGAGCAGCCAGTACTCGATGTCGAAGGCTTCCTGCTCGGGCAGGCCGACATAGGTGTCGACGGTCGAGGCGCCGCGCATGACGTTGATGGCGTTGCGGTAGAACTCGCCGGCGATGCGCGCCGTCGCCTTGTCGCGGGCAAAGGTGATCATGCCCACCCGCGGCACCAGATAGACCACCGGATTGGGGTCGCGCATGGCCGGGCTGTCGGCGTGCCGGCAGCGCTCGTAGTAGCCGGCATAGTCGTCGCGAAACGCCGCGACGGCGGGCCCGACGCCGACAAGGGTCGCCTCCGCGTCGCCGGCATAGTCGACGACCAGCGGGCGGATCTTGGTCCTCAGAAAATGGTCGGGACAGGAGGTGCCGAGCGCCGCCAGTTCGGCCAGGCGCTTGGAATTGACGAATTCGAGCACCGCCGCACTGTCATCGAAGTGGCCGACCTTGCTCTCCTGCTTGCCGATCTCGCCGCGGATCGCGACCATCAGCCGGTTGGCGGTCTCCCGGCGCTTGGCCGGCTCTTCGGCAGTAACCGTGGCGCCACCGAAGACCGGCCCGCCGGCCTCCTTCTCGGCGAGCCAGGCGATCGCCTTGTTGATGGTGGCAATCGTCGTCTCGTAGCAGGCGCGGCCGTCAGCGCCCCAGGTGAACAGGCCGTGGCTTTCGAGCACGACGCCCTCCGCCTCGGGATGGGCGCGGGCGAACTTCTCCAGCATCAGGCCAAGCTCGAAGCCCGGCCGCCGCCATGGCAGCCAGCCGATCGAGTCGCCGTAGATCTCCTTGGTGAGCGCCCGCGAGTTCTTCGAGGCGGCGATGGCGATCACCGCATCGGGATGCATGTGGTCGACCTGGGCATAGGGCAGAAAGCCGTGCAGCGGCGTGTCGATCGATGCCGCCCGCGGGTTGAGGTTGAAGGTGCAGTGGGGCAGGTAGCCGACCATCTCGTCTTCCTGGGCCGGCCCGCGATAGAGCGCCTTCAGCCCGTCGAGCTTCTCCTGATAGAGCGTGGCGAAGCCATCGAGCTTGATCGAGCCGAGGTCGCCGCCGGACCCCTTGACCCACAGCACGGTGACGTCCTTGCCGGTCAGCGGGTCGCGCTCCTTCAGCTTGGCCGAGGTGTTGCCTCCGCCGAAATTGGTGATGCGCAGGTCCGCGCCGAGCAGGTTGGAGCGGTAGAGCAGCTGCTCCGGCGGCGTCAGGCTGGCGGCGACGTGTTCATCCCAACGGCTGACGAGAAGGGGGGTGTCGTTTGGCGCGGTCATCTTGCTTGGCTGACAGTAGAGGTTGGCCGCCGGTGGCAGCGGGGGCAGGGAAAGGTTTCGCAGAAGGGTGCCGAATGTCAATCAAAACTACTCACAACCGAGCATATTGCAGCGCAAAACCTGCTTGGTGCGGCGCAATATTATCGAAAATGACGGTTTGTGATTGACACTGTGAGAATTCCTTGGTGATGTCTGAGCGGGAGGAGCAATGCACGAAATCGAGCGCCATCGCATCATTCTCAGCGAAGTCGGCGAGAAGCCGGTCGTCACGGTTTCCGAGCTGGTCGCGCTGACCGGCGCCTCGGAGGCGACGATCCGCCGCGACATCGGCGCGCTCCACGTCGCCGGCCAGATCCGCCGCGTGCGCGGCGGCGCCGAGGCGCTGCACCCGCCCCAGGTGGTCGGCATCGCCGGACGGCCCTTCTCGGTCAACGAGGGGGTCAACGTCGACAAGAAGCGGGCCATCGCGCAGGCCGCGGTGGCGCTGTGCGAAGAGGGCGATTCGATCATCATCAACGGCGGCACCACCACCTTTCAGATGGTCCTCCACCTCGCCCGCCGGCGGATGCAGATCCTCACCAACTCGTTCCCGATCGCCGAGCACCTCCTGCGCAATTCCAGGAACACGATCACGCTGCCCGGCGGCGCCATCTACCGCGAGCAGAACATCATCCTGAGCCCCTTCGAGAACGACGTGACGCGCAACTTCTATGCGCGCCGCATGTTCACCAGCGCCCGCGGCATCGGCCCGCTCGGCGTCATGGAGGGCGATCCGCTGCTCATCCAGGCCGAGCAGAAGCTGCTCAACCAGGCCGAGGAGCTGGTTCTGCTGGTCGATTCGTCCAAGTTCGCCAACCGCTCGAGCCTGATCCTGTGCCCGCTCGAGCGCGTCCACACCGTGATCACCGACGACGGCGTCTCCACCCGGGACGCCAAGGTCGTCGAACAGGCCGGAATCCGTCTCATCGTCGCCGCCCGGGAGGAGAGCGACAGTGAGGCGTCATCGTCGGCGGCATGAGGCGCGCCGATTCACCTCAGGGCAAATGCAAGGTATCCAAAGGGAGGATGCGTGAAATGAAGCTTCTGAAAACGTTGGTGATCGGCACGGCGATGGCGCTTGCCTTTGCCGTCCAGCCGGCTTCGGCCGACACCGTGAAGATCGCTCTTCTGGTCAAGAACCTGGGCAACGGCTTCTTCGATGCCGCCAACAAGGGCGCCCAGGAAGCCGCCAAGGAGCTGGGCAATGTCGAAGTGATCTACACCGGCCCGACCCAGGCGACGCCGGAAGGCCAGATCGACATCATCAATTCGCTGGTCGCCCAGGGCGTCAACGCCATCGCCGTCTCGGCCAACGACGCCGACGCGCTGGTGCCGGCCCTCAAGAAGGCCATGGACCGCGGCATCACCGTCGTCTCCTTCGATTCCGGCGTGGCCAAGGCCGGCCGCCAGATGAACCTGCTGGCTTCCGCCACCGCGCTCATCGGCGACCAGTGCCTGAAGATGGCCGACGACCTGCTCGCCGGCAGCAAGGGCAACGTCGCCATCCTTTCGGCCACCTCGACCGCCACCAACCAGAATGCCTGGATCGAGGTGATGAAGGCGGACGCGGCCAAGTTCCCGAACATCAACCTGACCAAGGTCGTCTACGGCGACGACAAGCAGGACAAGAGCTACACCGAGGCCAAGGGCCTGATCGACAGCGATCCCGCCCTCAAGGTCATCATCGCCCCGACCACGGTGGGCATCGCCGCCGCGGCGCAGTACGTCGAGGACAACAAGCTGGTCGGCAAGGTGCTGGTCACCGGCCTCGGCCTGCCCTCCGAGATGATCAACCACGTCAAGTCGGGCGCCGCGCCCGAGTTCGCCCTGTGGAACCCGATCGACCTCGGCTATGCCGCGACCACGATCGCCTACAACCTTGCCACCGGCAAGGAGAAGGCGGTCGCCGGCGGCGAGCTGTCGATGGGCAAGCTCGGCAAGGTCAAGCTCGACGACGACCTGTCCGGCCCGATGGCCCCGCCCTTCGTCTTCGACGCCAAGAACATCGACGAGTTCTCGAAGGTCTACTGAGGGCTTCTCTCGAACCTCGCGGGAGGCGCAACGCGCCTCCCGCCCTTGCCCTTCGGGCGCCCCGGCGGCTGCGTCGACGGCTCCCCTGTCGAGAGGCCCTGGGCGCGCGTAGACTTGCGCCGGTTCGGAACATTTCCGCATGACAGAGACCCCTCCACGCCCCGTCCTTGAAACCCTCGCGATCTCCAAGGCTTTTCCGGGCGTACAGGCGCTCGCCGGCATCAACCTCCAGCTCTTCTCCGGGGAAGTGACGGCGCTCATCGGCGAGAATGGCGCCGGCAAGTCGACCCTGGTCAAGATCCTCACCGGCGTCTATGCGCCCGACGACGGGCGCATCCTGCTCGACGGCGCCAATGTCGACATCCCCAACGCCGAAGCCGCCTTCCACCGCGGCATCACCGCCACCCACCAGGAGACGGTGCTCTTCGACGAGCTCTCCGTCACCGAGAACGTCTTCCTCGGTCATCCGATCACCGGGCGCTTCGGCTGGCTCGACTGGAAGGCCATGCGGGCGCGCACGCGCGCGATCCTGGCGGAGATCGAGGTCGACCTCGACCCCGACGTGCCGCTGCGCGAACTGGCGATTGCCCGCAAGCACCTGGTCGCCATCGCCCGCGCGCTGTCGGTCGACGCCAAGATCGTCATCATGGACGAGCCGACCGCCTCGCTCTCCCACAAGGAGGTCGAGGAGCTCTACCAGATCATCGCCAAGCTCAAGCGCGAGGGCAAGGCGATCCTCTTCATCAGCCACAAGTTCGAAGAGATCTTCCAGATCGCCGACCGCTACACGGTTCTGCGCGACGGCCGTTCGGTCGGCGAAGGGCTGGTCGCCGAGGCGACCCCCGCCAACCTCATCTCACTGATGGTCGGGCGGACGGTCGACATGATCTTCCCGAAGCCGGTGGCCACCCCCGGCGAGACGGTCTTCTCGGTCGCCGGCCTCTGCCACCCGACCGAATTCGCCGACATCGACTTCGACGTCCGCAAGGGCGAGATCCTCGGCTTCTACGGCCTGGTCGGCTCCGGCCGCAGCGAGGTCATGCAGGCGATCTTCGGGGTCACCCACCCCTCGGCCGGCACGGTGACGCTCGCCGGCAAGCCGATCACCGTCCACCGCCCGGCCGATGCGGTCGCCACCGGCGTCGTCTACGTGCCCGAGGAGCGCCAGCGCCAGGGCGTGGTGCTGGCGCTCCCCGTCTTCGCCAACATCACGCTCCCCTCCCTCGGCCGCCTCACCCGCAACGGCTTCCTCGACCTTGCCCGCGAGTTCGACCTTGCCCGCGACTATGCCGAGCAGCCTCGACGTGCGCGCCTCGAGCCTCAGCCAGGAGGTCGGCACGCTGTCGGGCGGCAACCAGCAGAAGGTGGTGATCGGCAAGTGGCTGGCCACCAACCCGCGCGTCATCATCCTCGACGAGCCGACCAAGGGCATCGACGTCGGCTCCAAGGCCGCCGTCCACGCCTTCATGCGCCAGCTCACCACGCAAGGCGTCGCCATCGTCATGGTCTCATCCGAACTGCCCGAGATCCTCGGCATGAGCGACCGCGTCGTGGTCATGCGCCAGGGCCGCATCGTTTCCCGCTTCGACCGGCCGGACCTCACCGCCGAGAGGCTGGTCGCCGCCGCCACCGGCAACGTCGCCGAGGCCGCCTGACATGCGCATCGGTCGCGACATCCTGCTTGCCATCATCGTTGCCGGGATGATCGTCGGCATCGGCTTCATCACCCCGGCCTTCGTCCAGCCGCAGAGCCTCGCCGGCCTGTTCAACGACACCGCCATCCTCATCATGGTCGTGCTCGGCCAGATGACGGTGATCCTGACCAAGTGCATCGACCTGTCGGTCGGCGCCAACATCGCGCTGACCGGCGTGCTGGTCGCGCTGGTCAATGCCACCCACCCCGAGGTCCCGATTCCCCTGCTCATGCTGCTCGCCGCCGGCATCGGCCTCGGGCTCGGCGCCTTCAACGGCGCCATGGTGTGGCTGGTCGGCATTCCGCCGATCGTGGTCACGCTGGGGACGCTGTCAATCTATCGCGGGCTTGCCTTCGTCGCCTCCGGCGGTACCTCGATCGTCGGCAGGCAGATGAGCCCCGCCTTCATCGCCGCGCCGCGCACCGAATTGTTCGGCCTGCCGGTGATGTCGTGGTTCGCCGTCATCCTGGTGATCGTGTTCCTCTTCTTCATGCGGGTGACGCGCACCGGCCGCGCCTTCTACGCCACCGGCGGCAACCCGATCGCCGCCGTCTATACCGGCATCAATGTCGGCCTCACCCAGTTCATCGCCTTCTGCATCTCCGGCACCATTTCCGGCTTCTGCGGCTACCTGTGGGCGTCGCGCTTCACCATCGCCTATGTCGACATCGCCGGCGGCTTCGAGCTCCAGGTCATCGCCTCCTGCGTCATCGGCGGCGTGTCGATCGCCGGCGGCATCGGCACCGTGCCCGGCGCCGTCCTCGGCGCGCTCTTCCTCGGCGTGGTCAGCGAGGCCCTGCCGGTGATCCACGTCTCGCCGTTCTGGCAGCTCGCCATCTCCGGCGCCGCCATCCTCGGCGCCGTCATCATCAATTCCGGCCGCGAGCGGCGGACCGGTCGCCTGATCCTCAAGGAGGCGGTGGCGGGATGACCGAGCAGACCATCGCACCGCACGTCATCCCCGACCGGCTCGCCGGCGGTTTCCGCTGGTGGAAGCAGTGGGAGCTGATCCTCTTCGCCGTCGCCGCCGCCATCTTCGTCTTCAACGCGAACGCCTCGCCCTACTTCCTCAATCCCTACAATCTCTCCGACGCCACCTTCAATTTCACCGAGAAGGCGATCATCGCCTTCGCCATGGCATTGCTGATCATCGCCGGCGAGATCGACCTCTCCGTCGCCTCGATCATCGCGCTCTCCTCGACCGCCATGGGGGCCGCGGCGGAGGCCGGCGCCGGGACGCCGCTGATCATCCTCATCGGCATCGCCGTCGGCGTTCTCGCCGGCGCCTTCAACGGCTTCGTCGTCACCTGGTTCCGCATCCCCTCGATCGTCGTCACCATCGGCACCATGAGCCTCTTCCGCGGCATCGCCTATGTCGTCCTCGGCGACCAGGTCTATCGCCACTACCCGGAGAGCTTCTCCTATTTCGGCCAGGGCTATGTCTGGTGGGTGGTCTCCTTCGAATTCGTGCTCTTCCTGGTCTTCGCCGTCATCTTCGGCGTCGCGCTGCACGCCACCGCCTTCGGCCGCCGCATCTACGCCATCGGCAACAATCCCATGGCGGCGCTCTTCTCCGGCGTGCGCGTCGACCGCATCCGCTTCCTGCTCTTCGTGCTCACCGGCGCCATGAGCGGCATCGCCTCGATCCTGCTCACCTCGCGCATCTCGTCGACGCGGCCGACCATCGCTACCGGCTGGGAGCTCGAGGTGATCACCATGGTCGTGCTCGGCGGCGTCAACATCCTCGGCGGCTCGGGCACCATCCCCGGCGTCTTCATCGCCGCCTTCGTCATGGGGCTGGTCACCTTCGGCTTCGGCCTGCTCAACGTGCCGGGCATCGTCCAGTCGATCTTCATCGGCTCGCTGCTCATCGCGGCGATCGCGCTGCCGATCGTCGGCGGCAAGATCGCCCGGCGGAAGAGGAACGCCTGATGCAGAAACACGCCTTCAAGATGAAGCTCAACCCCGGCATGGAGGCCGAATACAAGCGCCGCCACGACGAAATCTGGCCCGAGCTTGTGGCGCTCTTGAAGGGGGCCGGCGTCTCCGACTATTCCATCCATCTCGACCGCGAGACCAACACGCTGTTCGGCGTGCTGTGGCGCACCGACGACCACCGCATGGATGATCTGCCCAACCACCCGGTGATGCAGCGTTGGTGGGCCCACATGGCCGACATCATGGAGACAAAGCCGGACAACGAGCCGGTCTCGCTGCCCCTGGTGACCGTCTTCCACATGGACTGACGGCGACATGGCCGAGCAGCACGCCATTGTCGTCATCGACATCGGCAAGTCCAACGCCAAGCTGGTCCTGGTCGATCCCGCGACCCGCACCGTGGCCTCCGTCCGCACCACGGCCAACACGGTGCGAACCGATGGGCCCTACCCGCATTTCGACGTCGACGCGCTGTGGCACTGGATCCTTGACGGGCTTGCCGAATTCGCCCGCCTTGCCGAAATCGCAGCCATCTCGGTGACCACCCACGGCGCCTGCTTCGCGCTCGTGACCGGCGATCACCTGGCCCTCCCCATCCTCGACTATGAGCACGACGGGCCGGAAGCTGTGCACGACGCCTATCGCGCGGTCTGCGGGGATTTTTCCGAGACGCTCTCGCCCGACCTTCCCAACGGCCTCAATGCCGGCCGCCAGCTCTTCTGGCTGAGCCGTACGTTCGCCGGCGCCTTTGCCGAGACCGAAGCGATCCTGCCCTACCCGCAATACTGGGTGTGGCGCCTGACCGGCCGCAAGGTCGCCGAGGTGACCTCGCTCGGCTGTCATACCGACATGTGGGCGCCGGACGCTGGAACCTTCTCCAAGTTTGCGACCAACGAAGGCTGGGACCGCCTGTTCCCGCCACTGGTCAGGGCCTGGGACACGGTCGGCACCGTCACGCCGGACGTCGCCAGGCGCACCGGCCTCGCCGCGGAGTGCCGCGTCGTCGCCGGCATCCACGACAGCAATGCCAGCCTGCTCCCCCACCTGCTGACGCGCTCTCTCCCCTTCGCGGTTCTGTCGACCGGCACCTGGGCCATCGTGCTCGCCCCCGGTGGCAGCATCGCCCACCTCGACCCGGCCCGCGACTGCCTCGCCAATGTCGATGCCTACGGCCGACCGGTGCCCTCGGCCCGCTTCATGGCCGGACGCGAGTTCGGCTTGCTTGCCGGCGGCGATGCCGAACCAAGCGATCAGGACGTGGCGCGGGTGGTCGCTGACGGGATCATGGCGCTGCCGACCTTCGCGCCGCTCACCGGGCCCTTCGGCAAGGCACAGGGACGCTGGACCGTCGACCCGGACGGGCTGACGCCGGGCGAGCGCGCCGCTGCCGCCAGCCTCTACGCGGCACTGGTCACCGAGACCTGCCTGTCGCTCGCCGGCGCCGATGGCCCGGTCATCGTCGAAGGGCGCTTCGCCCAGAACCGCCTGTTCCTCGCGGCACTGGCCGCGCGCATCCCGCGCCCGCTCCTGGTCGAGCCGGACGCGACCGGCACCCTCGACGGTGCCCTGCTGCTGGCCGAGGGGCCGGAGGCCCGGCTGCCGCCGAAGGCCGCGCCCGCGGGTCGCCCCGCTCGCCATGGACCTCGCGCCCTACGCCGAAGCCTGGCACCGCCTGGCGGCAGGCTGATCCCGTCCGCCCGGAACGGGCGACGCTGCCGGTCGGTCTCAACTCCCCGTTCCCAATGATCGCTGCCGAGGGTGCCGGGTGACCCGCGCTTCCGCCTGCCGGGCGTTCGCCCGCTCAATACGATCAATATCGCTCAAAAATCTGATTGACATAGATCATATTGGATGGAATCCTGAGCAAGTCATGCGCACATGACACGGAGGGGGAAGCCGGCGATGGATCACGCAGGGGGCGTGAAGGCGGAACGTCTCGACGCGATCCGCAGCCATCTCTACGCCAACGGCTTCTCGACCATCCAGTCGCTGGCCGACTCGGTCGGCGCCTCGCTGGCGACGATCCGTCGCGACCTCCACATCCTCGAACGGGACGGTGCGATCGACCGCGTGCACGGTGGCGCGCGCATCGCCGCGGGCTCCTCGGTCGAGCTTGCCTTCCAGGAGCGCACCAAGCGCAACATCTCGGCCAAGCGCGCCATCGCGACCGCCGCCTATGCGCTGCTGGCGCCGCGCACCTCGATCTTCCTCGATGCCGGCACCACCGTGCTCCAGCTGGCGCGGCTCATCCGCATCAATCCCCTGCCGCTCCGCATCTTCACCAACGGGCTGGCGGTGGCGCAGGAGTTCCTCAACATCGCCGATCTCGAGGTGGTGCTGCTCGGCGGCCAGCTGCGCAGCGAGAATGCCTCGCTGGTCGGTCCGCAGGCCGAGGCGATGCTGGAATCGATCTGGTTCGATCAGCTGTTTCTCGGCGCCAGCGCCATCGGCCCCGACGACGCCATCTACAGCGTCGACAGCGCCGAGGCGAGCCTCAACCAGCGCATGCTGGCGCGCTCGGCGGAGCGCTACGTCCTGGCCAATTCCTCCAAGTTCGGCACGATGGCGACCTACAAGGTGGCGCCGCTGGCCTCGTCCGCCTCGGTCATCACCGATTCCCGGCTGCCGCCCCGCTGGCGCAGCCAGCTTGCCGAGGCCGGCGTCGCCACCACCATCGTCGAGATCGAGGCCTAGCCGTGGCCGACGCTTTCATCCTCGGCATCGACGGCGGGGGCAGCAAGGTCCTCGTCGCCCTCGCCGACATGAGCGGCCGCATCCTGCGCAGCGTGCGCGGCGCTGGCGTCAACCCCATGGACAACCGCAACTGGCGGGACGAGCTCGCCGCCCAGCTTGGCCATTTCAAGGACGAGCCCGGCCTTGCCGCCGTCGGCGCCGCCCTCCCCGCCCACGGCGAGGTCGAACGCATTTCGCAGAGCCAGCGCGCGGCGATCGCCGGCGCCTTCCCTGGCATTCCGCAGACGGTCATCAACGATGTCGATGCCGCCCATATCGGCGCCTTCGCCGGCGGACCGGGCATCCTCATCCTCTCCGGCACCGGCTCGATGGCCTGGGCGCGCGACGACGCCGGCACCTCCGCCCGCATCGGCGGCTGGGGCGACGTCATCGGCGACGAAGGCAGCGGCCACTGGATCGGCCGGCTCGCCCTCAGCCGGATCAGCCAGAGCCTCGACAAGCGCGCGCCCCCGACCGCCCTGGTCGATGCGGCCTTCGCCTATCTCGGCCTCGACCGCTCCCGGCCGGCCAACGCGCTCGAGGGCTGGGTCGAGGGCCTCGCCAACCAAAGGGCCGGCGTCGCTTCGCTGGCGGTGGTCGTGAACCAGGTCGCTGAGGCCGGCGACCCGGTGGCGAGAGACCTCATCGGCCGGGCGGCCGATGAACTCGCCAGGCACATCACCACCATCGCCCGGCATTGCAGCCCCGATGCCGACTGGACCTATGCCGGCGGCACCTTCGCCAGCCGCATGCTTCTCGACGCGGTGACCGAGCGGATCGGAAGACCGCCGGTTCCCCCGCGCCTTCCCCCGATTGGCGGTGCCCTGCTGGCTGCCGCCAAGATTCTCGGCTGGCCGATCGAAGCGGCTTTCGTCGAGCGCCTCGCTGTCGCGACAGACGCCGCGACGGCCAATGCCAAACGACAAGAACCAACGATCTAGGAGACAAGGGACATGCGTACATTTCTTCTCGCTGCCGCCGCAACGGCCCTCGCCGCGGTCGTTCCGGCCCATGCCGACGACGCCAAGCCGTATGCCGGCCAGTCGATCACCGTCCTGATGCCGTCGCCGCAGGCAGCTAACATCGCGGCCGATTTCGAGAAGGCGACCGGCATCAAGGTCGACCTCCAGACCCTGTCCTGGGACGACATCCGGCCCAAGCTGGTGACCGCGCTGCTCGCCGGCACCTCGCCCGCCGACGTGACCGAGTTCGACTGGTCGTGGACCGGGCAGTTCAGCGCCGCCGGCTGGTATGAGCCGCTCAACGACAAGATCGACGCCGCCACCATCGATGACATCAAGGGCTCGTCGATCTTCACCGTCGACGGCAAGCTGATCGGCGTGCCCTACTCCAACGACTTCCGCGTCATGCTGGTCAACAAGCAGCACTTTGCCGACGCGGGCATCACCGCAATGCCCAAGACCCTCGACGAACTGGTCGCCGACGCCAAGCAGATCAAGGCAAAGGGCATCGTCAAATATCCGATCGGACTGCCGCTGTCGCCGACGGAAGGCGCTTCGACGAGCTGGTACCTGCTCACCAAGGCGTTCGGCGGCGACCTCTTCGACAAGGACTTCAATCCGCTGTTCGTGTCGCCGGATTCGGCCGGCTACAAGGCGATGGCCTTCGAGCTGATGCTGCTCAAGGAAGGTCTGGTCGACCCGGCCTCGACCGGCCTCAAGGACAGCCAGATCAACGAGGGCATGTTCGCCAAGGGCGTGACCAGCATCATGATCTCGGGTGAGCCCGGACGTCTCGGCCAGATGAACGATCCCAAGCAGTCCGACGTTGCCGGCAAGGTCGACGCGATCCTGGTGCCGACCGTCTCCGGCACGACCCGCAGCTATGGCCTGCTCGAGGCCCTGGCGATCCCCAAGGTGTCGCAGCACAAGGAAGCCGCGCTCGCGTTCATCAAGTGGTTCACCAGCAAAGATTGGCAGATGGAGAACTATGCCAACGGCTTCCTGCCGACCCGCACCTCGGCGCTGGCCGCTCTCAACCAGCAGGGCAAGCTGATCAGCGGTGATGCCCTGGTCGAGGAGTCCAAGTACGTCGAGCCGCTGTTCGCGCAAGGCACGCCCACCTGGTATCCGCAGTTCTCCAGCGCGGTGAACACGGCCATCAACAGCGTCGCCAAGGGCGAGGTCACCGTCGACCAGGCGATGAAGAACATCGCCGAAGCCACCAAGCAGGCGATGGCTCAATGACAGCAGCCGCCTCAACAGGCGCTGTAGACAAGCGTGGCGCCACCGGCAACGGCGACGCCATGCTTGGCATTCTCCTGGTTGCTCCGATCCTCATCACCATGGTCTCGCTGGTCTTCTACCCGCTGGCCGAGACCGTCTGGGACAGCCTGCATCGGGTCAACCCGATGCAGCCCGGCACGCCGTTTATCGGGCTCAGGAACTACACCTACATGCTCCAGGATCCCCAGTTCGGGAAAGCCTGGGCCAATACCATTGCCTATGTCGTGCTGGCGGTCAGCGCCGAAACGGTGTTCGGCGTGCTGGCCGCCACGCTCATCAACCAGGTCAAATACGGCCGCAAATGGCTGCTCGCCGCGGTCATCCTGCCGTGGGCGCTGCCCGGCGTCGTCAACGCCGTCATCTGGCTGTGGATCTATCAGCCCGGCGCCGGCCTCCTCAACGGCATCCTCACCGCCTTCGGCCTGCCCTTCGACAACCACGTCTGGTTCAACGAGCGCACCAGCGCCATCATCGCGGTCACCGTGGTCCACGTCTGGCGCATGATGCCGCTGACCGTGGTCATCGTGCTCGCCGCCATGCAGAGCATCCCCGACCATCTCTACGAGGCGGCGCGCATCGACGGGGCGTCGCGCACGCCAGATGTTCGTGATGATCACGCTGCCGCTGGTGCGCAGCGCCATCGCGGTGTCGATGACCAACGCCACCGTCTACGCCTTCAACCTGTTCGACGAGGCCTGGGTGCTGGCCGGGTCGAGCCTGGAAACGCGGCCGGTCCTCGTGCAGATCTACCTGGAGACCTTCCAGAACCTGCACTTCTCCTACGGCATGGCGATGTCGCTGGTGATCACCGTCGTCGCGCTGCTCATGTCGCTGGTCTTCGTCCTCCGCGTCTACCGCAACACCCGGTTCGACTGACCATGAAGCCCGCCATCGGACATCGTATTGTGGTGTGGATCGGTGTGGCGGTGCTGCTGCTGTGGTCGCTCGGCCCGATCTACTGGACGGTGGCGAGCGCGCTGACGCCGACCAAGGACTTCTCGGCGCGGCCCATCCACTTCTTCCCGCAGCACTTCACCCTCGACCACATCGAGCGCCTGCTCGGCATCAACATCGACCGCATCGGCGGCGTCGAGGTGTGGGCGCAGTTCCGCGCCGCCATGTTCAACAGCGTCATCGCGGCAACGCTGGCGACCATCCTGTGCGTGGCGATATCGGCCTTCGGCGCCTATGCCTTCACCCGCCTCAGCTTCCCCGGCAGGCGGACGATCTTCATCGCCGTGGTGGCGACGCTGGCGATCCCCGGCTACGCCGTGCTGATCCCGCTCTATCGCATCATGATCGCGCTGCACATGGTCGACACCTTTGTCGGCGTGGCCCTGATCTACGTCTCCGCCTACCTGCCGCTTTGCCTGTGGCTGATGCGCAGCGTCTACGAGCAGCTGCCGATCGCGCTCGAGGAGGCCGCCCAGCTCGACGGCGCCGGCCGCCTGCGCACCTTCGTCCAGATCGTCCTGCCGCTGGTCGGCCCCGGCCTGACCGCGGCGGCGATCCTGACCTTCCTCGGCTCGTGGGGACAATACCTGGTACCGCTGATCTTCTCGCCGACGGCGACCAAGCCGCTGACCGTGCTCATCCCCGAGTTCGCCACCAAGAACTTCATCGACTACGGCCTGATCACGGCGAGCGGCTCGATCGCCATCGTGATTCCCGCCCTGGTCGTCATCTTCCTCAATCGCTATCTGGTCAGCGGTCTGCTCGCCGGATCGGTGAAGTGAAAACAGTCGTAGAAACTGGAGAATCCCATGGGAGCGACCGAACAAACCATCTTCGAGCAGTTCGCCTACTGGCAGGCGGCGCTGGCGCCGGTCGCTCCGCCGCATGAGGCCGATTTCAACGTCTATATCGGCTGCGGCACGTCCTATAATCTTGCCCTGTCGCTGGCCGCCCTCAGCAACGGCGCCGGCCGGCCGGCGATCGCGGTGCCCGGCGGCGAGTGGCTGAACCGCCCCGGGCTCTACCGGCCGCAGTGGCAGAAGGCCCACGTCATCGGGCTGTCGCGCAGCGGCGAGACAAGCGAGATGATCGCCGCCGCCAAGGCGAGCCGGGCAGCCGGCGCCTTCTTCACCGCCATCACGGTCGAACCGGAAAGCTCGTTCGCCAAGAACTGCGACCGCCTGCTGGTCGCCGAGACGCATCCCCTGGAAGGCATCGTGATGACCACCTCGGCGAGCCTGATGCTGCTGCTTGGCATCGTCGACCTCGGCCATCAGGTGCCGGTGTCGCTGATCGACACGGCGCGCCGGATCCTCGAAGACGCCGACGCCCGCATGGTCCCGCTCATCGACGGCCGCTCGCACATCGTCTATCTCGGCGCCGGCCCACTCTACGGCGTCGCGCTCGAAGGCGCGCTCAAGCTGATGGAGATGAGCCAGGTCTTCACCCAGACCTTTCATCCCCTCGAATACCGCCACGGGCCGATCAGCCTGGTCGACAAGCGCACCGCCGCCGTGATGCTGCACAGCCAAAGCGAGCCGGCGACCGAATCCGCCCTCGTCGGCGAGCTTCAGCAAAAGGGCGCGCGGGTGCTCGGCTTCGGCGGGCCGGGCGATGTCAGCATCCCCGTCGATTGTGCCCCGGCGCTTGCCGGCCTCGCCGTCCTGCCGGCGCTCCAGCTCCTCGGCGAGCGCACGGCACAGGCGCACAACCTCGACACCACGGCGCCGCGTCACCTGACCAAGGTCGTCACGCTGCCATGACCGCGACCAGCCAGGACAACCGCCGCCACGCCCTCGGGCTCATGCTGGGGAAGCGCACGGCCACGCTGCCGCGCGGCATTACCTCGGTCTGCTCGGCACATCCTTTGGTGATCGAGGCCGCCCTCAGGCGCGGCCTCGCCGAGGCGATGCCGGTCCTCATCGAGGCGACCTGCAACCAGGTCAACCACGAGGGCGGCTATACCGGCATGACCCCGGCCGATTTCCGAGGCTTTGTCGAGGGCATCGCCGCTGAGGTCGGGTTTCCGCGCGCGCAGCTCATCCTGGGGGGCGACCATCTCGGCCCCAATCCGTGGAAGAGCCTGCCGGCCGACGAGGCCTTGCGGCGCGCCGAGACCATGGTCGCGGCCTATGTCGCCGCTGGCTTCGAGAAGATCCACCTCGACACGTCGATGGGCTGCGCCGGCGAGCCGGCGGCGCTCGCCGACGATCTGACCGCAACCCGCGCCGCCCGCCTGGCATGGATCGCGGAGAACCAGGCGGCCGCGTCCGGCACGCGCCCGGTCTACATCATCGGCACCGAGGTGCCGCCGCCGGGCGGCGCCACGCACGTTCTGGGCGAGATCGCCATCACCGAGCCGGCCGCGCCGGCGCGAACCCTTGCCGTCCATCGCGCCGCCTTTGCCGAACACGGCGTCGAGGATGCGCTCGAGCGCGTGATCGGCATCGTCGTCCAGCCGGGCGTCGAGTTCGGCAATGCCAATGTGGCGATCTACCGGCCCGAGCGCGCCCGCGCGCTCAGCCAGTCGCTGGCAAGCCTGCCCGGGCTGGTCTTCGAGGCCCACTCGACCGACTACCAGCCGGCAGCGGCGCTGTCGGCGCTGGTCGACGACGGCTTCGCCATCCTCAAGGTCGGTCCCGGCCTGACGTTTGCTCTGCGCGAAGCCTTCTACGGGCTCGATGCCATTGCTGCGGAGCTTGCCGGCGCCCCCTTCGCTGATTCGGTCGAGCGCACCATGGAACAGGTGATGGTCGACGATCCGCGCCATTGGCAGTCGCACTATCCGGGCAGCGCCGACGAGCAGCGCCTGCAACGGCATTTCAGCTACAGCGACCGCATCCGCTATTACTGGCCGGCGGCCAACGCCGCCGCCGCGGTCGAGCGCCTGTTCGAGCGGCTCGGCGATGGCGACCTTCCCGAGACGCTGGTCAGCCAGCATCTCGGCCGGCTCCATGCGGCGGTCGTCACCGGCAGGCTCGCGCCGACGCCGCGCGCTCTGTGTCTGGCGGCCATCGACGGCGCCCTCGATCCCTACTACGCCGCAACGCGGAACCCGGACGGCGGGTAGCTCGGCTCAGGCCGATCTCCCCAGCCAGGTGAGATAGGCGTTGACGCCGCCATTGCGGGCGGCGTCGGCGTCGGAGTCCTTTGCGACGATGTTTGCCGCGTTGCCGCACACCTTGGCCAGCGCCGCGGCAACCATCTCCGCCTGACCAGGCTTGAGATTGCACGGGTCGAGCTGGAAATAGCCGAGCTCCGTCTCGTGGTTGCGCACGATGATGGCGGGATCCTGCTCTCCAAGCGCGCGGGCGACCGTGGCAGGGCTGGCACCAAGCCGGGCAGCATCGATATTGACCTGGAGGCGCTCCAGCGGATTGCCGGTCGGGTCGGGCACGATCACCGGGTTGATGCCGGCGATGGGCTTGAGCGCCGCCACCCACAGCTCCAGTGCCCGCCGCTCCTCGGCGCGGATGCCGGCATGATCGCGCTTCTGCCATTGCCTGAGCGCGGCGATGGCGCCGGCAATGCTCTCCTTGCCGATCTTCATGCCGCGGCCGATGCCCATGTTCTGCATGTAGGCGGCGCGCACCAGATCGCGCTTGCCGGCGATGATGCCCGACGTCGGCCCGCCCAGGAACTTGTGGCCGGAATAGACCGCGAGGCTGGCGCCATCGGCGAGGAAGCCGGTGAGATCGTATTCCGATGCGGCATCGACGATCACCGGCACATTGGCGCGCCGGCAGATCTGGGCGAAACGGCGGAGCGGGATCTGGCCGTATTCGACCACGTGATGGGAGACCACGTAGAGCGCCGCCGCGGTCCTCTCGGTCAACCCGCTTTCAAGCTGGTAGTCGGCGGCCTGGGTCGCCTGACCGATCGGATGGACCGTCGCCCCGGTGAGCTCAATCGCCTGGGACACCGGCGCACCGTAGCCGCACAGGTGGCCGAGCTGGACGACCACCTCGTCCTTCTCGCCGGGATCATTGGGCAGGGCCTCGATGCGGCCCGGATCGATGCCGGTCATGCAGGCGGCGACCGAGAGCGTGATGCCGGCGCCGGCCGAGGCGGTCATGCAGCCGGCCTCCGCGCCGGTGAGATCGGCGATCGCGGCGCTCGCCCGCGCCTGCAGCTCGTGCATGTCGACGAACTCGCCCATGACCGCCGCGGTCGCCCGGCGCACCTCCTCGCTGGCGATCGAGCCACCCAGGCTGGTCATGGTGCCCGAGACATTGATCACGCGGCGGCAGCCATTGGCGTCGTGCCACGCCCACATTCCGGTTTCGTCCTGTTTCGTCGTCATTTTGTTTCTTCTCAATCTCGGAGTTCGAAGACAGCTTCGATCTCCACGGTGATGTTGTTGGGAAGCGAAGCGACGCCGACGGCCGAGCGGGCATGGACGCCGTCGGCCCCGAAGAGGTCGGCAAAGAGCTGCGAGGCGCCGTCGATGACGAAGGGATGGCGCTCGAAGTCGGGCGCCGCATTGACCAGTCCGAGCAGCTTGATCACGCCGGCAACGCGGTCGAGCCCGCCGAGATGGTCGCGCAAGGTCGCCAGGATGTTGACCGCCACCAGCTGGGCATGGTCGCGGGCGACCTCGGCGCTGACCTCGGCGCCGACCTTGCCGCGCAGCAGCGTGCCATCGGCCTGCACCGGCCCCTGGCCGGAGACGAAGACAAGCTGGCCGGTCTGGCGGACGTTGCAGAAGGCGCCGATCGGCGTCGGCGCGACGGCGGGCAGTTCGATGCCGAGGCGGGCGAGCCGCCTGGCGACGGCATCGCGATGTTTCAGGTCAGGCAAGGGCATGTAGGTCTTCTGTTCTCTTGCAATAGGCTACGTGGGCGGGGCCGGCCGGCACGGGTTCGGGAACCCCTTCGGCACAGACATCGGCCGCGTATGGGCATCGGGTGCGGAAGACGCAGCCCGACGGCGGGTCGAGCGGGCTTGGAATGTCGCCCTTGAGGATCGTGCGCTTGCGGTCGAGCGTCGGGTCGGGCAGCGGGATCGCCGACAGGAGGGCGCGCGTATAGGGGTGGGCCGATTCGGCATAGAGCGACCGCGCCGGGCCGATCTCCACCACCCGGCCGAGATACATGACGACGATCTGGTCGCACAGGTATTCCACCACCGACAGATCGTGGGCGATGAACAGCATGGTGAGGTTGCGCCGCTGGCGGAGGTCGAGCAGCAGGTTGAGCACCTGCGCCTGGATCGACACGTCGAGCGCCGAGACGCTTTCGTCGGCGACGATGAAATCGGGCTCCAGCGCCAGCGCCCGGGCGATGCCGATGCGCTGGCGCTGGCCACCCGAGAACTCGTGCGGGAAGCGGCCCATGTGGTCCGCCTGAAGGCCAACCTCCTCGAGCAAGGCGGCGACCTTGTCGCGCCGCGAGCGCGACGTGCCGATGCGGTGGGCGCGGAGCCCCTCGGCAACGATGTCGCCGACGCGCAGGCGCGGATTGAGCGACGAGATCGGGTCCTGGAAGATGATCTGCAGGCGCTTGCGCGCCTCGCGCAGGCCGGCCGCATCGAGCGTGTTGAGATCGCGGCCGTCGAAGATGGTCTGCCCTTCCGTCGGCTCGATCAGGCGGAGCAGCGTGCGCCCCAGCGTCGTCTTGCCCGAGCCGCTCTCGCCGACCAGGCCGGTGATCGACCCCCTCGGAATGTCGAAGCTGGCGTCGCTGACCGCATGCACGGTGCCGCGCGGCGTGACGAAGCGCTTCGAAAGATGGCGGATCTGGATCAGACGGCTCAGACAGCGGCCACCTCCTGCCCGGCATGGAAGCAGGCGACCCGGTGGTTGGCGGCGAAATCGCCGAGCGCGACCGGCTCCCTGCACGCAGCGTCGGCGCGCACGCAGCGCGGCGCGAAGGCACAGCCCGGCGGCATGGCCTGGAGCGGCGGCACCGTGCCGGGAATGGGCACGATCCGCTCGCTCTCGCCACGGTCGGCCCTCGGGATCGAATTGAGCAGGCCCTGGGTATAGGGATGGCTCGGCCGCGCGAACAACTCCCTGACGCCGGCCTGCTCGACGATCGCCCCGGCATACATCACCGCCACGTCGTCGGCCATTTCGGCGACCACACCCATGTTGTGGGTGACGAACAGGATCGACATGCCGAGCTCCTTCTGCAGCCGGCGCATCAGGTCGAGAATCTGGGCCTGGATGGTGACGTCGAGCGCCGTCGTCGGCTCGTCGGCGATGAGCAGCGCCGGATTGCACACCAGCGCGAGCGCGATCATCGCCCGCTGGCGCATGCCGCCGGAAAGCTCGTGCGGATAGTTGTCGATGCGCGACGCCGCCGCCGGAATCTCGACCAGCTCCAGCATCTCCAGCACGCGCTTGCGGCGCGCCGCGGCATCGAGGCTGCTGTGCAGGAGCAGCATCTCGCCGATCTGGTCGCCGATCGTGAACAGCGGGTTCAGCGACGACATCGGCTCCTGGAAGATCATGGCGATCTCGGCGCCGCGCAGCGCGCGCATGGCGGCTTCCGGCAACGCCGTCAAATCGGTCGTCTCGCCGCGCGACGGGCGGTAGCGGATGGCGCCGCCGGCGACCACACCATTTTTCGGCAGCAGGCCCATGATCGCCAGCGCCGAGACCGACTTGCCCGAGCCGCTTTCGCCGACCACCGCCAGCGTGCGGCCGGGATGGATGGTGAAGCTGACGTCGCGCACCGCCGCCAGCGCCGTGTGCCGCGAGCGGAAGGCGACGCTGAGGTTGCTGACATCGAGCACCGGCTGGCTCACCGGCCCCTCCGCGCCGCCGCCATCGCCGAGGCGCCGATCACCGTCAGGCGCGGTTCGAACATCCGCTTGAGCGTCAGCCGTGCGCCCAGGCTGTCGACGGCCTCGATATCGACATCGACCAGGTCGAAGACGGTGAAATCGGCCTTCTCTCCGGGCTTTGCCCCGTTCAGCGCACCGAGCCCGAGGACCGAGCGCGGCCGCTCGGTGACTGCGGTCACCACCTCGTCGAAGGTGAGGCCGACGGCCATCAGCTTGGCCATGGTGGTGGCGAGGTCGTAGACCGGACCGCCGATGTTGTGCAGGTGCAGGTCGGTGGAGATCGACCACGGCCGGAGCCCGTCGCCGATGGCGGCGCGGGCGGTATCGAAGCTGAACGACGCGGCGCCGTGGCCGATGTCCATGCGCACGCCGGCATCGGCGAGGCGCCGCGCCTGCGCGAACAGCATCTCGGTGTCGCGGATCGAGCCGGCCTTCTTGCCGTTGAAGCAATGGGTAACGATGTCGCCGGGGGCGAGGATGTCGAATACTTCGTCGAGCAGCGGCGGCGGCTCGCCGACATGGACCATCAGCGGCAGCTTGAGGATCTCGGCGACGCGCTTGGCGATCTTCGCCGGCGTGATCCCCCAGGCGTCGGTGATGACGCCGCTGGCGCGCACCTTGATGCCGCAGATGACGTCGCGGTTCTCCTCAGCGACCTCGATCGTGCGGTCAACATCGATCGACCGGAGGTCGATGAGCTCGGACACCCGGTTGCAGGCAACCAGGCCGATCGAGCCGATATTGAGGAAGGCGCGCACGGTCTCCTGCTGCGCCTCGATGACGTATTCGCGCAGGCCGTGGAACGCCGCCTCGCCGGCCGACCCGGCATCGGCCATGGCGGTGACGCCGGTAGCGCGGCCGGCCTCGGAGGCGCGCACCGAAATGTCGGTGCCGCCATGCCAGACATGGACGTGCAGGTCGCACCAGCCGGGCGACAGATAGGCGCCCTTGCAGTCGATGACCTCGGCGCCGGGGAGATCGGCAACGGCGACCAGCCCGTCGTCGCCGACCGTTATCGACTGGGGCGCGCCATCAAGGCCGGCGGCGCGGAAATTGGTGAGCTTGAGGGACATGTCTCAGAGGTCCTTGGCCAGGCGCGGGTCGAGCGCATCGCGCAGCCCGTCGCCGATGAGTTGCAGCGCCAGCACCGAAATCGAGATCGCCAGCCCCGGAAAGACGATGAGGAAGGCGGCCTGATCGATGTATTGCCGGCCTTCGTTGATCATCGTGCCCCAGCTCGGCGTCGAGGGATCGATGCCGACGCCGAGGAAGGACAGTCCGGATTCGGCCAGCATGGCGTAGGCGAAGATGAACGTCGCCTGGACGATGATCGGCGACATGATGTTGCGCAGCACATGTGTGGTCATGATGGTGAAGGTCGACGAGCCGAGCGCGACCGCCGCCTCGACATAGGGCAGCTCGCGGATGACCAGCGTCGAGGCGCGCACGATGCGGGCGATGCGCGGCGCATAGACGATCGACAGCGCGACGATGACGTTGATCATCGAACCGCCGAGAATCGACACCAGCGCGATGGCGAGCAGGATATCCGGAAAGGCCATCATCGCATCGATCAGCCGCGACATGGGCGCGTCGAGCCGACGGAAGAATCCGGCGATCAGTCCGATGGTGATGCCGATGACGGAAGCCACTGCGGCGACGCCGAGCCCGATCGAAAGCGAGACGCGGCCGGCATAGAGCAGCCGCGAAAAGACATCGCGCCCGAAGGCGTCGGCCCCGAGCAGATAGGCTGCACCGGGCGGGGTCAGGCGGGCGCGCACCGACATCCTGGCCGGATCGGCGGAGGCGACGAACGGAGCGAAGACGCACAGCGCCACGATGACCAGGAAGACCAGGAGCGCGATGAGGACTGCCCGGCGGGAGAACAGCAGGGTAAGGAATTTCGGTTCCGCGAAGGCGTCTGATGCAGTGGTCATGGCGCCCGGCCGCTCCCTAGTACCTGACCCGCTTGTCGACGATCAGGTAGATGAGGTCCGTCGCCAGGTTGATGAGCACATAGAGCGTCGCCACGACGATCAACGCGCCCTGGATGATCGGATAGTCGCGGCGGAGAACCGCGCTGACCACCAGATTGCCCATGCCGGGGATGTTGAACACCCGCTCGGTGACCACCGCGCCCGAGATCAGAAGTGCGAAGGTGAGCCCGATCACGGTGATGATCGGGATCGCCGCATTCTTGAGCGCATGGCGCAGCACCACGCGCGCCTCGCTCATGCCCTTGGCGCGGGCGGTGCGGATGTAGTCCTCGCCCAGGATGTCGAGCATGGAGGCGCGGGTGAAGCGGAGGATCAGTGCGGAATTGACGATGCCGAGCACGATCGAGGGCAGGATGAGATAGCCCATGCGCTGCCAGAAGCTGGCGTTCGGGCCGCCGAAGCCCGATGCCGGGAACCAGCCGAGGTCGGTTGCCAGGTAACGCTGCAGCATCAGCCCCGTCCAGAAACTCGGGATCGAGGCGGCGAGCATCGCCACACTGATGGCGCTCTGGTCGAGCCACGAGCCGCGCCGATAGGCGGCATAGATGCCGATCGGCGTCGCGACGACGAGCGCGATGGCAAGGGAGAACAGCGTCAGGAAGACCGTCGGTTGGGCGCGGCCGGCAAGAACCTCGAGAACCGGACGGTGGTAGAAGATCGACTGGCCGAGATCGCCCTGGGCGGCGTGAACGATGAAGGCGAGGTACTGGATGATGATCGGCTGATCGAGGCCGAGGCGGGCGCGCAGCGCCGCGGCATCCGCCGGCGTCGCATCCGGTCCCAGCATCAGCGCCGCCGGGTCGCCGGGAGCCAGGCGGACGATGATGAAGGCGATGGTCAGCACCAGGAAGACGACGACCACCATGCCGAAGAGGCGCTTGACGATGTAGAGACGCATGCCGGCTGTCTCCCAAGGCGATCATGGGGCGCGCGCGACGGGGCCCGCCGGAGCGGCCCCCGTCACATGCTTTCGTACCCGTTCTACTCCTTCGAGGCGTTCCAGAAGAACGGCCAGGGCGACGGCGTGACACCGTTGAGCTTCTTGGACGCACCCTCGAGCGCATTGAAGTTGCCGATCTTGATGAAGCCGACGTCCTCGAAATTCTCGGTCTGCATCTTGGCGAAGATCTCCTTGCGCTTCGCCGGATCGGTCTCGGTGGCGAACTGGTCGGCCAGAGCGACTTCCGCCGGCGTGTTCCAGCCGATGCGCGAGCTCGGGAACCACATGTCGGTCAAAGCCGGCTCTGGCAGGAAGGGCGAGTGGGTGATGTAGACGTCCCACAGCGCCGGATCGTTGCGGCGCTGGCCGAGCGTCGCCCAGTCGACCACGTCCATCTGCACCTTGAAGCCGGCCGCCTCGAGCGCCTGCTTGGCCACCTCGGCCATCTTGTAGTGGAACTCGTACTGGCGCGAGGTGAGGATGCGCAAGGGCGTGCCGTCATAGCCGGCTTCCTTGAGCAGCTCCCCTGCCTTCTTCGGGTCATTCTGGTTGTAGAGGTTGGTGCCGGCCTCGGTGTTCCAGAACCAGCCCTGCGGGTACATCGCCCCGTCGACCTTGAAGAACTTGTCGTCGCCGAAGGCGGCATAGAGCATGTCGTCGAACGGCAGGGCGGCGAGCAGCGCCTGACGGATCTTGAGGTTGGTCAGGAGACCCGCCTTGTGGTTGATCGCCCACACCGGCCAGCCGAACGGTGCCAGCAGCAGCGGCTTGGCGACATCGGAACTGGCGATGCGGTCGTAGCTCTCGGCCGGCAGGCCGTCGGCAAAGTCGAACTGCCCCGACAGCAGGCCTTCGACGCGCGTATTGGCGTCCGGCACCGGGATGAAGCGGATCTCGTCCGGCACCTGGCCGCGTTTGCCGGCCCAGCCGCTGGCGGCATCGTCGCGCGGCACGAAGCCCTTGAAGCGGACAAGCTGCAGATACTGGTCGGGGACGTGCGCGCCGACTTCATAGGGGCCGGTGCCGACCACCTTGGAGAGCGTGTCGCCGGCGCCCTTGACGATCTCTTCCGGGTAGATCGCCGCGGCGGAATTGGAGAAAGCGAGCAGCGACATCAGCGGCGCATAAGGCTGCGTCATGGTGATGCGAACCGCATAGGGGCCGGTGGCTTCGATGCTCTGCACCTTGTCGGCAACGGTCTTGCCGCGGCTGGCCACCTTCAGCCAGCGGTCGAGCGAGGCGACCACATCGGCCGAATCCATCGTCGAGCCGTCCTGGAAGGTGATCCCCTGCCTGAGCGGAATGTCATAGACCTTGCCGCCATCCGAGATGGTCGGCATGTCCTTGGCCAGAAGCGGCGCCACCGCCCAGTTGCCGTCGAACGTGTAGAGCGTCTCGACGATGTGCTGGGTGACGATGGAGACCACGTCCTTGGTCGAGACCATCGGGTCAAGCGTGTCCGCCTCGCCGACGATGGCCACGTTCACCGTGCCGGCGGCGAGCGTCGCCGGCACCTGCACAGCAAGCGCGCTGGCCGCCAAGAGCGGGGCCAGCAGGGTTGACTTGAAGAGGGCCTTGAATTTCATGGATTCCTCCATTACTATGCATTATATGCTACAACAGCGTATCGGCATAGGTGATCCGCGTCAAGTTTAGCGCCGGACACGGGCAGGAAGATTGACCTCCAGCCCGCTATTCCATTGTTATAGAGTTAGCATCGACAGGAGCGGCTGATGACCGACGAGACCAGGAAGCGGGTGGGCGCCATCGACCGGGCGCTGCAGATCCTCGACGTCCTGACCGAGCGCCAGCAGCCGATGAGCTCCTATGACCTGGCGCAGAAGACTGGCGCGCCGGCCTCGACCATCTACAAGATCGTCGACGAACTGGTCGAACGCTCGATGCTGACCCGCACCGGCGAGAACGCGGTGTGGCTTGGCCCGCGGCTGATGCGCTACGGGCTGACCTACCGCTCCCACATGAATGTGTTCAACGAGGCCAAGCGCGAGATGGAGGCGCTGGCCGAGCGGCTGGGCGAGACCATTCAGATCTGCGCTCGCGACGAAGACATGATGACGGTGATCGGCATGTCGCGCGGCGAGGACCATTTCAACGTCGCCTCCGACGTCGGCACCCGCGTTCCGCTCAACTGGACGGCGTCGGGGCGCCTGCTGCTCGGCCATCTCGACGAGCACGAGCGCGTCCGCATCTTCCGCCAGATCGCCCGGCCGTCCACCACCGGCAAGGCCGAGATCGATCCGGTCCGGCTTGCGGAGCTGTCGGGCCGCGAGTTCCACGAGCGGCTGGCCGTTCAGATGAGCGCCTCGGAATTCGCCGTTGCCTGCATCGCCGCGCCCATCTGCGACGAGACCGGGGCGTGCGTGGCGACCATCTCGATCGTGCTGCCGGAGACCAGGGCGCGCGCGGAGACCGATCGGCTTGCCGAAGAGGTGCGCCGCTCGGCGCGCAATATCGAGACCGCCGTGGGACGGAAGGCGGCATAGCCGGCCGGGATTGCCAGGAGCGGCCGATCGCTTGCCATGGTACCCGAAGCATTTTGGGCGCGGAGTTGACGCGGTCAGCGCCCCGCGCGGCGAAGAACGGCGCTTGGGGAAAACGGAAACCGAGACAGGGCGCAATCCCGGGATCGCCGTCAAAACGCCCCGAATTCGCAATATTTCAATGCGCCATGGCGGTGGAGAGATGCTGGGTTCCAACATTCCCTCGCCCCGCGCGTGGCACGCCGAGGCGACCGCGCCATGGCGCGATCTCTACGACCTCCCATCGCGCTGGCACGTGCCGGCGTTTCCGCTCACTGGCCGCGATGTCGTCGACGCGGGTGTTTCCCGCGGCCGGCGGTGGGCGAACTCCTGCGCGCCGTCGAGACGTGGTGGATCGGCGAGGATTTCGCCCCCGACGAACAAGCGCTCCGCCGCCGCCTTCAGCAGCTGCTCGCCGCGCAGCAGTAGCTCGCGGCGCCCACCTACGGCCACTTCAACAGCTTCCCGCCGCCCTGCACTAGGTGCGCCGAGCGCAGGTGCAGACCGAGGCTGCGGTCAGCGTTGACGGCAATTAACCGTCGCCGAAGATCAACGCGGTGTTCAATATGCCGCCATCGACCACGAACTCAGAGCCTGTACAGAACGAGGCCTCATCGGAAATCAGATAGAGGGCCAGGCTGGCCACCTCTTCGGGGGTTCCAAGACGCCTGATAGGCTGGTCTACCGGTGCCGAGAGGCCGTCGGTCATGCTGGTAGCAATCAGCCCCGGGTGTATCGAGTTCACCCGAATATTGTCTTTTGCCAGTTCCAGCGCGGCGACTTTGGTCATCCCGGTTATGGCGAATTTGCTCGCGACGTACGCGGCTAGCCCCGGTACGCCGGCAAGTCCCTGGATGCTTGAGCAGTTGACAATTGATCCGCCGCCGGCCCGCCGGAGCGAAGGGATGGCAGCCTGCATGCCCAGGTAGGTTCCGACTTGATTGATATCGATGATGGCTCGATACGCGGCTTCGCCGAATGTCTCGATCGGCCCGCCGTCGATGATTCCTGCATTGTTGATGAGCGCCGTGACCGGACCGAACCGGCGCTCCGTTTGAGTGATGACGTCGCGCCATTGATCGGCACTACGCACATCGTGCTTGATAAACAGCACGTCCCCGTCGAACTCGGCCGCGAGCGCCTGTCCCTCTGCCTCGAGGACATCCGTGATCGCCACCCGCGCGCCTTCTTCCTCCAGCCGCCGGACGTGCGCTGCTCCAATTCCGCGCGCCCCCCCGGTTACGATGATCACTTTTCCAGATGCCCGCCCTGTTGCGCTCATGATTTTCAGTTTTCCGATTGATAATAGTAGGAGCATACCTACTATTTTCGGTGGGGGCAAGCCTACCATTTTGCTTTGCCGCAGCGCTTCATTGGATGATTATCGCGGGGTCGTGGCGGCCGTATCCGCGAAACGAGAGGAGGTCGTGTTGCTGGACCGTGGAGTGCACGCGTGACTGGGCGCAGCGTGACCGTCGGCGAGAGGCGTCGCCAACCCCAGCGCCTGAAGGACCTGCCGATGTATCTGATGCTCGCGCTATCGCGAGAGGGGTATCGGTACGGCCTAGAACAGGGAAAGAGCATCCGCATGCCGCACTATGCGGTCTTGGCCACGCTGGCCGAGTTCGGGTCGAGCAGTCAGCGCGACATCACCGAATGCGTCGGTTTCGACAAGAGCGACGTGACGAAGATCATCAACGATCTCGAAACCCTGGGACTGGTCGAAAGACGGGTCGATCGCCAAGACGCGCGCCGCCACCGCGTTGGCCTCACGGCTGCAGGCCAGCGGCAGTTGATCGCCAGCGATGGTGAATTGAACGCGGCCAGCCGGGCGTTTCTTGGCGGCCTTTCGGCAAGAGACTACCGGCAGCTGATCGGATTGTTGCTGAAAGCGCTTCGCGTGCACGATAGTCGTTTTGCCGGCACCGACGACTAAAACACCTTCGCGGCGAGCAGCGTCTGGATCCTCCGCGCCTCAACTCAAGGGCTAGAGCGCCCAACTCCTCGCGGCGCAAATGATGGCGGGCCGGACGGACGCCGATTGCGGAAAGTCAAGGTTGACACCAATGGCCGCGCCGCTATTTCAGGAGCGAGTGGTCGAGCTAATCGCCTGGTGCCGCGCCGAAGCTACAGGGGCCGGTTCGCCGTCCAGCGTCAATTTTCTGGCGTCCCATTTCCACGCCACGGCATGAGAGCCAAGTCCGCCGCTTCCTTGGCGTCATTGAGGAGCGTCTTGCGCGGCGTACCCATCTGCGCACGCATCGTCAGACCGCGGCCAAGGTCGAGAACCTGGTTCGCGCGCGCGGCAGGCGCTGGTGCAAAGCTAGTCCACACTCGGGAGGATGCGGAATTCCAAAACCCCCTCGACCTTTCGCAGGTCGATGGCGAGCCGTTCAAAGTCTCGCCTCTTCAGCGTGCGCAGCACCATCCGGTACTCGAAGACGCCGCCACCTTCCTCCAGCCGGTAGGCCATGTTGGTGACCGAAAAACCGTGCTGCACCAGCATCGTCCTCAGGTCCGTCTCGTTCATGGTGCGATCGGCAAGGAAGCGGATGATGTGCTGCGCGTACAGCTGCGCTGGGATACGCATCTCGATCCAGCGGAAGGCACTGAGGGTGCCAAGAATCATGGCGGTCGCCAGCGCCGCCAGGAAAAGCATGCCGACACCAATAAGGATGCCTATTGCAGCGGTGGTCCAGATAGAAGCGGCAGTCGTCAGGCCGCGGACGTTCAGGCCCTCTTTGAAAATGAGACCCGCGCCGAGGAAGCCGATGCCGGTCATGATGCCCTGCGCCATCCGCGTCGGGTCGGTTCGAATCGTCTCGATGGGAATCGAACCCAGCCAATCTTCCTGGAAATTGAACACCGTCATAAGGAGGGCTGATGAAAGACAGACCAGGGCATGCGTGCGAAAACCGGCCGGCCGGCCGTGGAAGCTCCGCTCCAGTCCGATAGCGGCGCCGGCCAACCACGCCGCCGATAAATTGGCGGCGATTGTCAGGAAATGCGGCTCAAGAAGTGCCTGGAACATTGGGCAAAACCTCAGTTGCTTTGTTTTGCCGGCTAACATAACGCAAAGTCCGCGGCTTGGTTAGCGCACAAGCAACATTCGGCCGGATTGCGGCCGCGGGGCCCTCGCGAATTGGATGCGCTGGCGTGGACCAAAGAGTGGCGCTCCAAGCGCGCGACAACTCCGATCCCTCGTCCATCAGCGCAGTCTGCGTGATCAGCGTCCCAGCGCGAGGCGGGCGAAATCCGCCAGCATGCGGATGTCAGTCTCGGCCTGTTCGACCGTGTTGACGACAACGCCGCCGGAGAGGATGGCCGCATGCCACGCTTTCATCTCCTCGACGAAGGGCTCGGCATAGGACGGCCGATGACGGATCTCGCGGAGATGGTGGCCGTCAGAGCGTCGCTCGATGAGTTCGGTCGGCTGGTGGTTGAGATAGGGCGAGGGGAAGCGCAGCTCGTAGACCGCGTCCTCGAACACCAGGCTGATGCGCTCGCTGTAATAGGCGACCTTGGGTGCGGCGACCCAGGTCATGGCGACCACCGAATCGCCGGGTGTCAGCTTGGCCGACAGGAAGCCGCCAGCATCGCCGTCGATGAAGGCGGCGCCGATGGGCTTGTCGATGCGGGTATCGATCGCCGCCAGCAGGCCCTGCACCAGGTTGAAGTCGTGGATGATGCTGGAGCAGTAGGGGCCGGAAAACCCCTTGAAGCCGGCCGGCTCCGGCGTGAACCCGAGAGCAGCGGTGACCTGCTCGGCACGACGCGCGCTGCCTTCAGCAATCAGCGCGGGCGCCACGTCGTCCGGCTGGATGAGATCGCGATGGGCGACATAGGCCCAGGCGTCGGAATCGACAACGTCGACAGTGACGGCGCGCATCGGGCCGGATCGGGCGGCCAGCAGATCGCAGAGTGCGCGATAGGCTGGGTCGAAGCGCTTCATGTAGCCGACCTGGACAATGCGCCCAGCGCGATCGCGCGCCATGCCCGGATGCGCTCGGCATCCGCCACGCGAATAGCACAGCGGCTTCTCGCAGAAGACGTGCAGGCCGCGCTCGAGTGCCGCAACAATGAGGTCGGCGTGGTATGCGTCGGGTGTCGCGATGACGACGCAGTCGAGCGGTTCGGCGAGAAGGGCGTCTGCCGTCGCGTAGGCGGTGACGCCATAGCGCTCGGCGAGATGCGTGCGGACCACCTTTGAGGGATCAGCGACGCCGACGACATCGAAGAGATCCGGCAAGGCGATGAGGTTGGGCAGATGCTCGACTTGGGCGACAAGGCCGCCGCCGATGATGCCAACGCGAAGCTGGGTCATATATCAGGTCGCCTTCTGGTGTCTGTGGTTCTTGATGGGCGCGTCCTTCAGCTTATCGATGAGATAGGCATGGGTGGCGCGATTGGCGGCGATGATGCACCCGGTCCGCTCATACACCTCGGCGCCGCGACCCCACCAGTCGGTCACGACGCCGCCGGCCTCCTCGACCAGCAGCACGCCGACCGCCCAGTCGACGAGGCCGGATTCCTCGAAATAGCCGGTCAGCCGGCCGCAGGCGACGAAGGCGCAGGAATTGGCCGAACTGCCGATCGTGGTGACATGGCCCACGGGCAGGCGAATCTGCTCGAGCCGCTCATAAAAGCCGTCGAAGGTGAAGCGGTTGTTGGTGGGAATGCTGGTACCGATGGCCATGAGGCCGATGTCGTCCCGCCGGCTGACTTCCAGCCGCTCGCCATTAAGGAAAGCGCCGCCGCCACGGATGGCGGTGAACATCTCGTTGGCGACGGGATTGTAGAGCGCGCCACAGACCGTCCGGTTTCCACGGCGGAGCGCAATCGAGATCGTGTAGTGCTGCCCGTTGATGAAATTGGTGGTGCCGTCGATTGGATCGACCAGCCAACGATGCTCCTTGTCGGCGCCATCAACTGGCGGATATTCCTCGCCGGTGAAGCTCCAGTCCGGCCAGCGGGCGAACAGTGCCTTACGGATCAACTGCTCTGACTCGCGGTCAGCGTCCGAGACGAAGTCGGCCGGCCCCTTGATGCCGATGTCGAGATCGCGGAAGCGCCTGAAATGGTCAAGCGTGAGCGCACCGGCGTCCCGCGCGACCGCGACCATCTCGGCCAGGATAGCGGCGTAGTCTTCTGCCATCAGCAATCCTCAAGGAGTGCGGCGAGCCCTTCCGGATCGTCGGTGGTGATCTGGTCGACGCGCGCGTCGAGAAGCCGCTCGACGAGCGGCCGGATCGCCGCATCGGCGGTCCTGATCGTGTAGGCGTCGATGCGACGGGCGGCGGCGTGAAACGCAGCAACGACGTCGAAGCCCGCATCGGCCGCAGCGAGAACGATCGGGTAGGCGAGATAGATCATCTCGGCCCTGGGCGAGGCCGCGAGTGCTTCGGCAACGAAACCGGCGAAATCGCCGCTCTTCTCCAGCGCGGCGACCGCCTCGCCGTGGCAGGGATCGTAGCCGACATGCAAGCCGGGCGTCGCATCGGTCAGCAGCTTCACCGAGTCCGCCTCGCCCGAGGAAAGGATCATGTTGCGCGCCACCGGCGCCACGCTTGCGGCGAAGGTCGCCACGGTCGCGGCATCGAGGCCCTGGTTCTCCTTGTAATCGAGTTGCAGCAGGGCGTCGGCATGCGGCGGTGTTTCGGTGAGAAGGGCGCAGAGATCCTCCAGCAGCATCACATGATCGGGAATCGGCGCGCCGTCATTGCCGCGGAGATGAAGATTGCGCAGAGTTGCGGCGGAATGGTCGCGCGCTTTGCCGTGGCCCGTGGTCTCGCGCGCAATCTCCAGGTGGTCGTGCAGAACAGCCAGGCCGTGGTCGCCGTGAACGACCAGATCGACCTCGACGCTGGCGCCGAGCGCCATGCCTTCGAGGACACGTTTGGCGGTGAAGACCGGATCGGAAACGCGCCGCCTGGCGCGGTGCCATTTGAAATAGGTCCGGTGTCCGTGCGCGCGTAATCCCGACGGGATCGCTCATGAACCGCTCGACCGATAGATGGCCTGGTTGCCGCGGTAGGCGGCAAAGACGTGCGGCTTGAGATCGACCGGCTGCTCGGCGCGCCAGTCGCGCGCCTCGGACACCTGTGCCTTGAGGCGCGTGCCGTCGGCCAGTTCCAGATCGATGATGGCATGCGCCCCGTAGTCGGTCACGCGATGCACCCTGGCGGAGCCGGAACCGGTCGCCGGGGCGATGCCCAGCGCCTCGGGGCGCACCGCAAAGGTCACCGGGCCGCTGGCGACGGGCAGCGGCAGGACAAAGGCGGCATGGGAAAAGGTGCCGTCAGCGACCGTCCCTTCGAGCAGGTTCATCTTGCCGATGAAGCCGGCGACGAAGGGTGTCGCCGGCTCGCGGTAGAGCATGTCGGGAGCGGCGATCTGCTCGATGCGGCCATCGCGCATGACGACGATGCGGTCGGCCATGGCCAGCGCCTCGTCCTGGCCGTGGGTGACGAACAGCGTGGTGATCTTCAGGCGCTGCTGGATGTCGCGCACCTCCTCACGCAGCCGCTCGCGCAGATGCTGGTCGAGGCTGGCGAAGGGCTCGTCGAGCAGCAGGATCTTCGGCTCGAGCACCAGCGAACGTGCCAGTGCCACGCGCTGCTGCTGTCCGCCGGAGAGCTGATTGGTGCCGCGCTTGCCGTAGCCGGTGAGGCCGACCAGTTCGAGCACCGCGTCGACGCGGCGGTGCACCTCGTCGGCAGGCAGCCGGCGCAGCTTCAGGCCGAAGGCGATGTTCTTGAACACGTTCATGTGCGTCCACAACGCGTGGCTCTGGAACACCATGCCGGTCGGCCGGCGCTCGGGCGGCAGGTGGATCACCTCGTCGCCGTCGATGGTAATGCTGCCGGCAGTCGGGCGCTCGAAGCCGCCGACCATGCGCAGCAGCGTGGACTTGCCGGAGCCCGAGGGGCCCAGCAGGCAAACCAGTTCGCCATCGCTGACCGTCAGGTCGAAATCTTCGACGGCATGCACGTCGCCAAACCGCTTGGCGACGCCTTTGATGTCGAGAACAGCCATTGCTTACCCGCCGAACCCCCGCGCGAATGAACCCGAACTGATGATACGCCGTGCGAAGAGCAGCGCGAAGAAGGAGGGTATCCAGAGAAGCACCGAGAGCACGGCGCCATACTGGATGACCGGCTGATTGTTGATGAATGAGATCATCAGCACCGGCATGGTGCGGATCGCCGGGGCACCGATCAGCCAGGCGCCCTCCGTCTCATAGAAGGTGTTGACGAAGGTGAGCAGAATCGCCGCGGCGATGGTCGGTGCCGCCTGCGGCAGGGTGATCGACCAGAAGACGCGCAGCGGGCCGGCGCCGACGTCGCGCGCCGCCTCCTCCATGCGGCGGTCGACGCTCTGGAAGGCGGCGACCGGGATCCAGATCATGAACAGCAGCGTGCCGACCAGCTGGATAAGCACCACGCCCCAGAATGTGCCGATGAGATGCAGCGACAGGAAGATGCCGGCGATGGCGACGAGCAGCCCGAACTTGGGGAAGGCCTGGCCGGCGAGGAAGGAGAAGAACAGCAGGCTGCGGCCGGGGAACTGCAGGCGGGCGAAGGCGAAGGCGGCGGGCAGGCAGATGGCCGCCGATATGGCGGTCACCACGCAGGCGAGCGAAATGCTGGTGGTGATCGCCCCCCAGACGTCCGGCCGGGCGAGCGCCGCGTTCCAGAAGCGCAGGCCGAACTGCTGCGGAATGATGGCTGGATAGCGCCAGACGTTGGTGAAGGCCCAGGTGCCGACCACGATCAGCGGGAAAATGATGATCGCGGAGAGCACCACCGCGAAGGCGATGCCGATCCAGTCGATGCGCCGCTGGGGTGACAAGCGCTCGGCCATCAGCGCCCCCTCTGGTTCTTGACCACCGAGCGCACGTAGAACAGGCCGAAGACGATGCAGAAGAAGAAGGAGATGACCGCCTGGGTGATGGCGTTGGTCGGGTCGTAGAGGTCGCGGAAGGTGCGCTGCATGAATGGCCCCATCATCTCGGGCGCGGCAGGACCGAGGATGTAGGGAAGGGTGAAGGCCGAGAAGATGCCGAGCACAGAGAAGGAGATCGCCACCAGGATCGAATTGCCGATGCGCGGCAGGATGATGTGCCAGAACACCGCGAATCGCCCGGCGCCGACATCGCGCGCCGCTTCGATCGACTGGTTGGAGACGGAGCCCAGACCCGAGATCAGGATCAGCACGGTCAGCGGGATATGGTCCCAGACGAGGCCGATCAGCGGTCCCCACGAGGTCAGGTAGGGCGAGCGGATCTTGGGCAGATGGACGGCATTGAGGAGGATATCGACCATGCCGTTCGGTCCGAGCACGCGGATGAAGGCGTAGCTCAGGATGATCGAGGGCACGAACAGCGGAAAGATCGCCAGGCCCTGGACATAGGCGGCAAGATTGCCGCTGGCGAAGCGCAGATAGAGCGCGATCGGCAGGCAGACGACGAGCAGGAACACTGCGGAGAGCGCCGTGGTCCACAGCGTGATGTGCAGATTGGCGAGGCTATAGGAGTCGGTGAAGAAGAACTGGTAGGTCGACAGCGACAGCGCATGGTGGCCGTTGTCGTCGGGCAGCCAGAGCGTGGTCACGACTGCCGAGATGATCGGATAGATGACCATCCACCCGACCAGGAGCACCGGTATGGCGACCAGCAGGAGGCCGATCGGCCTCCTGCGTTCTTGTGTTGTGCCGGCGATATCGCTGGCAGCAAGGCTCACTTCGAGCGATCCACGTTCGGCGCGACGTTGCGGTACCAGCCTTCGTTGATCGCCTTCTCCCAGTCGCCGCCCGGGAAGACCGGGATCGAGGCCGGGATGAGGTCCTTGTACTTGTCGTGCAGATCCGGCGCGACGTAGTCCCAGGAAACGCCGGGGAAGCCGCCGAGCTTGGTGATCACCGCGGACTGCACGTCCTGCGACAGGATGAAGTCGGCGAGCTTGACGGCCAGCGCCTTGTTGGCGGCGTTGGTCGGCACGGTGATGTGGGCGAAGTTGCCCGGGAAGCCGAGGTCGGAGAGCTGCAGCAAGCCGGTGCTGTCCGGCAGGACGCCCTGGCTGATCGCCGACAGCGCCTGGTCCGACCAGGCCGGGATCATCGTCACGGCCGACTGCGACAAGAGCTGGATCGACTGGGTGTTGCCCGAGGTGTAGGCGCCCTTGTCCATCAGCGACGGGGCGAGGTCGAGCAGCAGGCTCCACGCCTTGCCGAGCACTTCATCGCCCTTGGCCTGGGTGTAGTTGTCGACGGCGAACATCGACGGGTCGTTGCCGTTGGCGGCGTAGATGGCGCGGCGCACGAAATTGCCGCCGGATCCGCCCTTGTCCGGGCGGTTGTAGATGAACTGGCCGGGGTTCGCCTTGATCCAGGCGACGAGGTCGGGCCAGGTCTTGGGCGCCTTGGACGGGTCGAGCTTGGTGGTGTCGTAGGCGAGCAGCACCTGCGAACCGCGATAGGGCAGGTTCTGCGTCAGGTTGTCGATCTTGAAGGCGAGCGGGTTGATCTTCGAATAGTTGGAGAGGTTCTCCTTGGCGAAGTCCACCCACAGGCCTTTGTCGAGCGCGCCGACCGGCTGGCGGGCGTCGAAGCCCTCGAAGAAGTCGGCCTGCGGATCGTTGTTGCCGGCCAGGGCCGCGAGTGCCCGCTGGGCGATCGCCTGCAGGCCCGCGTTGTCGCCCGCGTCGACCAGATTGATGGTGGCGCCGGGATTGGCCGCCTCGAAGGGCGGCTTGATGTAGTTGGTCCAGAAGTCCATGACGTTCTGGTCCGAGCTTGTGTACCAGTCGATGCGGTTGGCCTCGGCGAAGGCCAGCCGCGGCAGCATCGAGGCGCCCGCGACGGCGCCGGTAGTCAGCAGGAATTCACGACAATTCATTTATTTCCCTCTCCCTTGTAGCGGCTGGTGGATTCCGTAGCCGTCTATGCTTCTGGGAGAGAAGTTAACCCCCGCCAGAACCAAGGCAAGCCAAAAATGGAGCAGAAAATCCATTCCACCGCCGGATGGAACATACGTTCGCAAGCCGATTCCTAGCGTCGGCCCGTGACGGATGCGTGACATCCGGCGCTTCGCGGGCGGCAGAGTGCGGCGCGCTGTGCCGTGCCGGTGGCCGCTATGCGGCGGCCTGCAGGAAGGCGAGATTGCGCCGGGCGAGCTGCAGCGGCGTTTCCGCGGCGTCCTTGGCGATGTCCTGCTCGACGACCACCGGGCCGTCATAGCCCTTCTCCTCGAGCAGGCGAATCACCGCGCGCATGTCCACCGCCCCGTCGGGCAGCGGCGCCATGACGCCGGCGCCATAGGAATCCTCGATCGACAAGCCTGCGGTCGAGCACGCGCTGGCGCACGCTGGCGTCGACGTTCTTCAGGTGGACATAGGCGATACGGTCCCAGACTTTGCGCATGTAGGCGATCGGGTCCTGGTTCCAGAAGGCGTGGTGGCCGGTGTCGAGGCAGAGATCGATGTCCGTCTCGGCCAGCAGCCGGTCGATCTGGGCCTCGAATTCGACGGCCGTGCCGATGTGCGGGTGGAAGGTCGCCTTGAGGCCGAACTCGCCTTCGATGATCGCCTGCGCCTCGCGCACGGCGGCCACCAGCCCCTGCCAGCCGGCCTCGTCGAGCACGCCCTCGCGCCCCGCCGGATACCAGGCGCTCTCGTCCATGATGACCAGGTGGCGGGCGCCGAGCCCGCCGAGCAGGGGCGCCAGCTCGCGCAGCGTGCGCATCAGCTCGGGCGCGGCGGCGCGCTCGCCGAAAATGTGGACGTGGGTGGCGCCGATCAGAGTCAACCCGCGCCGGGCCAGCTCGGCGCGGACGGTGGCCGGGTCCTTGGGCAGATAGCCGAAGGGGCCGAGTTCGGTGCCGCGATAGCCGGCGGCGGCAACCTCATCGAGGTATTGCTGCCAGGTAACCGTGTTGCCGGTCGGGTAGTTGATGCCCCACGAGCAGGGCGCGTTGCCAAAGAGCATTGTCGAGCCGCCAGGTCGGATTCGCCACGTTGGAAGATTCGATTGCGCTACGGCGGAAAGGTTGCACTCATAGAACCGAGCAGATTAGCGATCTATTCGCTGATTTCTGGCGGAGAGGGTGGGATTCGAACCCACGGTACGGTTACCCGTACAACGGTTTTCGAGACCGTCCCGTTCGACCACTCCGGCACCTCTCCCGCGCGGCGTCTCTAGCCGCGCCGGGGCGGCAGCG
>CAWHLP010000032.1:0-33425 GCA_963830205.1 uncultured Alphaproteobacteria bacterium
TCAGGCGACCGCGGCGATCTCAGTGTCGTCGAGATGGCCGGGGACGATGGTGATCGGAATCGGGAAGGTGGCCGACGTCTTGCCGGCAAGGGCGGTGACCAGCGGCCCCGGCCCTTCCTTTTCGGTACCGGCGGCGAGCACCAGGATGGCGATGTCCTGTCCGATTCGATGAGGTTGAGGACTCCTCGGAGCGGTTGCCCTCGCGGATGACCAGCTGCGGCTCGACCGTGCCGTAGGAGCGCGCCAGATCGGCGAAGCGACCGAGCGTGTTCTCGGCGTGCTCCATGGCTTCGGCGCGCATGATGTTCTCCACCCCCAGCCAATGCTGGAAGGCGGCCGGACCAATGACATAGAGCAGCACCAGCGCGCCGCCCGAGTGCTCGGCCCGGCGGGCGGCGTAGAGCAGCGCGCGCGAGCATTCCGGCGTGTCGTCGATGATCACCAGGAACTTGCGCCGGTGGCCTTCCTCGGTGCTTCTGCGTTTCAGAGCCATGGCGGTGATGATCGCATTTCGCCCGATAGGCCGGCAAGCGGCGCGTCAGACCATGCGCACCGGGCCGGGATAGCGGGCGACGACCGGGTCGGCGGTCAGAAGCGTGACCCCTTCGACGATGGCCTGGGCCACCAGCATGCGGTCGAACGGGTCGCCGTGTATGGCCGGGAGATCGGCCACGGCGATGGCGTGTTCGCCCCGCACCGGCAGCTCTTCGTATCCATGTTCGAGGAGTTCGCGGCGAATTGAAGCGGGCTCAGCTTCAAAATCGCGGCGCCGGGCGCCACGCTTGATGGCGATCTCCCAGATACAGACCACGCTGAAGACGAGTTGGTTTTCCGGGCTTCCCATCAGGTCGCGCGCGAGCGTCGAGAGCCGCTCCGATTGGCTGATCGACCAGAGAACCAGATGTGTGTCGAGCAGGAGCCTCACTTGCGGCCTTCAAACATGGCCTGGATCTCTTCGGCGAACATGGTGTCGAAATCGTCAGGTACCTTGATCTGCCCGCGCATGAAGTCGAACCGCTGTTTGGCGTCCTTCTCCTTTTCCTCGAGCGGGACGACCTTGACCATCGGCTTGCCGGCCTTGGCAATGATGAAGCTCTCACCCGCCGCTGCCTGTTCGACAAGGCGCGAGAGATGGGTCTTGGCTTCGTGGATATTGACTTTGCGCATAGCGACACCGGACTAGACTAAGTCCACTTAGTCTAGTCCATATCCCCGCAAATTCAAGGTGCAGCCTCAGCGCGGCTGGACGAAGCCGACGATGTCACGCACGCCGCGCATGATCGGCTCGGCAAGGGTGCGGGCACGGTCGGCGCCCTGGTTGAGGATCGCGTCAATGGCACCGGGGTCGGCGAGCAAGCGGCGCATCTCGGCGGCAACCGGCGCCAGCTTCTCCACCGCCAGTTCGGCCAGCACCGGCTTGAAGGCCGAGAACTGCTCCCCGCCGTGGTCACGCAGGACCGCCTCGCGCGAGATGCCGGCGAGCGCCGCATAGATGCCGACCAGGTTGTCGGCCTCTGGGCGGCTCTTCAGCCCCTCCACCTCGGAGGGCAGCGGCTCGGGGTCGGTCTTGGCCTTCTTCACCTTCTGGGCGATGGCATCGGCGTCGTCGGTGAGATTGATGCGCGAATAGTCGGAGGGGTCCGACTTGGACATCTTCTTGGTGCCGTCGCGGAGCGACATGACCCGCGTCGCCGGCCCGGTGATCACCGGCTCGGTGACCGGGAAGAACGCATCGCCATAGCCGTGCGCCGCGATCGATTCGGCGAAATCGTTGTTGAACTTGACGGCGATGTCGCGGGTGAGCTCCAGGTGCTGCTTCTGGTCCTCGCCAACCGGAACGTGGGTGGCGTGATAGGCCAGGATGTCGGCGGCCATCAGCACCGGATAGTCGTAGAGGCCGACCGAGGCGTTCTCGCGGTCCTTGCCGGCCTTCTCCTTGAACTGGGTCATGCGGTTGAGCCAGCCGAGGCGGGCGACGCAGTTCAGGATCCAGGCGAGTTCGGCGTGGGCGAAGACCTGGCTCTGGTTGAAGATGATGTGCTTCCGGGCGTCGATGCCCGACGCGATGAAGGCGGCGGTGACGGCGCGGGTGGCGGCGGCGAGCTCCTTAGGGCCCCCCCAGACCGACATCGGCACGGTGATGGCGTGCAGATCGACGACGCAATAGACGCAGTCGAAATCGCGCTGCAACGCGACGAAATTCTTGATGGCGCCGAGGTAGTTGCCGAGATGGAGGTTTCCGGTCGGCTGAACGCCCGAAAAGACGCGCGGGGTGAATTCGGTCATCGGTGACTGTTTTCCTGCGGGCAGGCCTGGCGCGGTTCGGCCAGGCGAGGCGGACATAGCGGCGCTTGGCCGCCGGTGCAAGCGCCGCCTTTGCCTCAGGCGCGGCGCAGGAGCTTGCGGAAGTCGACGGCGCCGGTGAGCTGGCAGAAGAGCGCGAAGACGGCAATCCCGCCGGCAACCAGCGCGAAGACGGTGGTGGCGCGCACGACCAGGCGCCCGGCCAGCGGCCCGCCGAGCAGGAGAAGCGCGACGTAGAGGCAGGCGCCCATCAGGATGGATGCCAGCGCCAGCAGCGACACGCGCCGCACGAGCAGCTCGTCGAAGCGGAAGTGGCCGCGGCGATGGAGCGCGACGGCAAGCAGAGCCATGTTGACCCAGCCGGAGAGCGAGGTGGCGATGGCGATGCCGACATGGGCGAGCCAGGGGAACAGCGCCAGCGAGACGACCACGTTGACCGCGACGGTGATGCCGGCGAACCACATGGGCGTGCGCGTATCCTCGCGGGCGAAGAAGCCGGGCGAGAACACCTTGACCAGGACGAAGGCGGGCAGGCCGGCGGCGAAGGCGGTGAGCGCACCGGCGGTGGCGGCGGTGTCGGTGGCATCGAAGCTGCCGCGCTGATAGAGCAGCGCGATGATCGGGTGAGCCATCACAATGAGCGCGACCGAGGCCGGCAGGGTCAGCGCCATGGCGAATTCGAGCGCGCGGTTCTGGGTGAAATCGACAAGGTCGCCGCGGCCGGCGCGGAGATGCCGCGACAGATCGGGCAGGAGCACGATGCCGATGGCGATGCCGACGATGCCGAGCGGCAACTGGTAGATGCGGTCGGCATAGTAGAGGAACGACACCGCGCCCGGCGCCAGCGAGGCGATCATGGTGCCGATGACGATGTTGATCTGGGTAATGCCGCCGGCAAGCACGCCGGGAAGGGCGAGCGCGGTCAAGCGCCGCAGCCGTTCGGTCAGGCGCGGCCACATCAGGCGCAGCACCATGCCGTCATAGCGCCGTCGCCCAGACCAGCGCGGCAAGCTGGGCGATGCCGCCGACGGTGGTGCCCCAGGTGAGCCAGACGCCGGCCGCCGGCGTGCCGACGTCACCGAACCAGAAGACCGCGACCAGCGTGGCGATGAGCACGACGTTGAGGAGCGCCGGCGCGAAGGCGGCGGCGGCGAAGCGGCCGCGGGCGTTGAGCACGCCGCTGTAGAGCGCCACCAGCGAGACGAAGGTGAGATAGGGGAAGGCGATGCGGGTGAGCAGCACCGTCAGGTCGAACTTCTCCGGATCGGCCGAGAAGCCCGGCGCCAGCACGTAGGTGAACAGCGGCATGAAGATTTCGATGACCGCGGTGACGGCGAGCAACGCCGTCAACAGGCCGCTCAGCGCCTCTTCGGCGAAGCGGCGGGCCTCCACCTCGCCGTCGCCCTCGAGCGACTTGGCGAAGAGCGGCACGAAGGCGGAATTGAAGGCGCCCTCGGCGAACAGGCGGCGGAACAGGTTGGGGAAGCGGAAGGCGACGAAAAAGGCGTCCGCGACCGGCCCGGTGCCGAGCGCGGCGGCGATGAACATGTCACGCACGAAGCCAAGGATACGGCTGGAGGCGGTGGCACCGCCGACGGTGACGAAGTTCCTGAACAGCGACATTGCGCGCTTCTAGCTGGCGGCGCGCGGGAAAGCGAGACGGCTTCGCTCAGGCGGCCGGACGGGTGTCGTCACGGGCACCGACCATGTACTGGACCAGCTCCTCGGTGTTGGTCTCCGACGTCTTCTTCTCGGTCACCTTGCGGCCGCGATGCATCACCATCAGCCGGTCCGAGACGGCGAAGACGTCCGGCAGTGTATGGGTGATCAGGATGACCGGCACGCCTTGGTCGCGCAGCCGCCGGATGAGATCGAGCACCTTCTTCTGCTCGGGCACGCCGAGATTGTTGGTGGGCTCGTCCATGATCATCAGCTTGGCGTCCCAGTAGACCGCGCGGGCAATCGCCACCGCCTGGCGCTGACCGCCCGACAGGTTCTCGATCGGCTGGGTGAGGGAGGGGAAGCGGATATCGAGCGCCTGCAGCGCGGCCGCCGACTCGTCCTCCATCTTGCGGTCGTTGAGGGTCTTGATCAGGCCGCCGAAATAACGCCGCTTGACCTCGCGGCCGAGGAAGATGTTGGCGCCGACGTCGAGATTGTTGGCCAGCGCCAGATCCTGATAGATCGTCTCGATGCCCTGGCTGCGCGCGTCCATGGGATGGACGAAATTGCTCCGCCGGCCCTGGAAATAGATCTCGCCATCGTCTGGCGGGTGGACCCCGGAGATGCACTTGACCAGCGTCGACTTGCCGGCGCCGTTGTCGCCGAGAAGCCCGACGACCTCGCCGGGGTAGACATCCCAGCTGACATGATCGACGGCGGTGAGGCCGCCGAAGCGCTTGCTGACGTTGCGAATGGAAAGAATCGGGTCGCTCATGTCGCTTCCCTCGAACGGCCGCGGCCGACGATGAGGTCGCGCGACTGATCTATCAGGACGGCAACGATCACGACGACGCCGACGACGATGAATTGCCAGTAGGCATCGACATTGAGCATCACCAGGCCGGTGGTCAGCACCGCAATAATCAACGAGCCGATCACGGTGCCGATGATGGTGCCGGCGCCGCCGAACAGGCTGACACCGCCGATGATGACGGCGGCAATCGACGACAGCAGCAGCGGGTCGCCGATCACCGCCGAGCCGGCGGTGAAGCGCAGCGTCGACAGGAAGCCGCCAATGCCCGCGGTGACGGATGACAGAATGTAGAGCCAGATGATGCGCCGATCGACCGGGATGCCGGCGCGATCGGCCGCCTGAATGTTGCCGCCGACCGCAAAGGTGTGCCGGCCGAACTGGGTCCGGTGCAAAATGAAATGAGCGATCACCACTACGACGGCGGTGAGCACCACCGGCCAGGTGAAGATGCGATCCATATGCCGCAGCATCTCGCCGGTGAGTTCCGGCGGGCGGAGGAAATAGAAGCCGCCGCCCTCGCCGCGGATGAAATAGAAGAGCGATTCATTGCCGTAGGCGCGAATGCCCTGGGGCAGGCCGATGACGGTGGTGTTCTCCGACCACAGCAGCGCCAGGCCGCGCACCACGAAGGACATGCCGAGCGTGACGATGAAGGCGGGCACCTTGAGCTTGGCGATGATCGAGCCGTTGATCAGGCCGACGATGCCGCCACCAGCGACCGCGGCGGCGAAGCCAATCACCACCGAGGGAAACAGCGGAATGCCGGCGTTGTAGGCACCGCGGATGGCCAGCGCCGAGAGCACCGAGGCGAGGCTCATCACCCAGCCGACAGACAAGTCGATGCCGGCGCCGATGATGACGAAGGTCTGGCCGAGGCCGAGCAGCAGCACCGGCGTGATCGCGACCAGGATGTTCTGCGAATTGCGCACGGTCAGGAAGTTGACCGAGCCGTTGTTCCACAGCGGAACGGCAACCACGAAGAATGCGATCAACACCCCGAGGAAGACCCAAGCCCACATCCTGCTTAGCGTCAGGATGAACCGCATGGTGGCCGTCTCTCGCGGGGCGGGAGGCGCAAACGACCCGCTCGCGGCCGCCTTGGTGTCAGGACCAGCCAAGTTCGAGTTTCCTCACAAGCGGCAGCAGGCGCCGCATCTCGCGGGGCACCGCCGGGGAGCGCTCGGGCGAGCGCCCCCCGGGATGCGTGATGAAGGTCTACCGGTGACTACTTCACCTGGTAGATGAACCGCGAATAGGCCGGATCCTTCACATTGTCCTTGTCGATGATGGCGAAGCCGGTCTCGACACGGCGCGGCAGGCTGGTGACGCCAGCGGCATCGGCCTGGGCGAACTCGACCGCCATGTAGCCCATGTCGAAGGGCTTCTGGGCAAGCACGAGCGACACGACGCCGTTGTTCATCAGCTCGATGGCCGCCTTGGTAGCGTCATAGGCCACCACCTGGACATGGCCGCCGAGGCCGGCATTGACCACCGCCGTGCCGGCGCCCTGGGCGCTGAACACGTTGGTGCCGAAGACGCCGCCGAGGTCGGGGTGCTGTTCGAGTATGGCAGCAGTCTGCTGCTGCGCCTTGTTCATGTCGTCGAGGTTGTAGTCGGGGCCGTAGACCGTGATGCCCGGGAATTCCTTGGCCATCACTTCCTTGAAGCCGACTTCACGGCCTTCCACCGAGGAGACGTTCGGGTTGGTCGAGTTGATGTAGACCGAGCCCTTGCCGCCAAGCGCCTTGGCCAGGCCGCGCGCCGCAATGCGGCCGCCTTCGACATTGTCCGAGCCGATGTAGCTGATCGGGAACTTGACCGGACCGGTAACGTAGTTGCCGTCGCCGAGGAAGGTGTCGACGGTGATCACCTTGATGCCGGCATCGACCGCGGCCTGCAGCGGCGCCACCATCTGGTCCTTATCGACCGGAGCGGTGATGATGTAGTTGAGGTCGCCACGCGCGATCATGGCATTGAGAATCGGGGTCTCGGCCTCGACGCCCCAGGTCGGCGGGACCTGCGTCACTACCTCGATACCGAGGTCCTTGGCTGCCTGCTCAACGCCGATCTGCATGACCTGATAGAACGGGTCTACCACGCCGGGCAGGAAGCCGATCTTGATCTTGCCGGCTGCGTCGGCATGCACAGGCGCGAGCGCAAGCGCCGCCACTGCCGCGGCGGCGAGTACCGATTTCTTGAACATGCGATTCCTCCACTTGCTGGGTGCTCATGGCGATCACAGTGCGCTAGCACGCACCCTCCCACGATCGCCTGAACCTGGCACAGCTTAATGATGCCGACCGACGCATTCAACGACCGACTGCCTGCGAACATGACGCAGCGCGAAAAGCCAGGCTTAGAGCGCTTCTTGGTCAGATAGAAGCAGTTCCGTTTCTCGACCGGCGAAGCGATCCGGCGTCGAGACCGGCGAAGGGCGATGCCGGGCATCGGTCGAGCCGGGATCGGCGTCGGGCGCCCGCCGGTCGGAAACCCGAAGGGACGGGCGCTTTTGCGCCATTATCGGCGCCGTCGGTCTCGGTCGTACCCCGGGTACGTCCGTCGCCCGCCGGCTTGATCCTGTCGCAAAATTGCTCCGTCGGAACGATTCTATCTGACCAAGAAACGCTCTAGGCCGGTTCGCGCTTGCGCGGCCGGGGCGGAGGCTCGGCTTTGGCCGGTTCGCCGTCGAAGGCGACACGCAGACGTCGGCGGACCGCCGCCTCGCGGTTGCCGTTGGTGATCTTCGCACCCACCAGGTCGGTGACGTAGAAGACGTCGACGGCGCGCTCGCCGAAAGTGGCGATGTGGGCCGAGTTGATGTTGAGGTTGAGGTCGGAGATGACCCGCGTCAGGTCGTAGAGGAGGCCCGGACGGTCGAGCCCGGAGGCCTCGATGACGGTGAAGCGGTTCGACGAGGTGTTGTCGACCGAGATCGAGGTCTCCAGCGAGAAGGCGCCGAGACGCGGCCGGCGCTGCGCCTTGCGGGCGATGACCTCGGGCAGCTGCACGGCGCCCGACAGGGCCTGCTCGATCAGGTCGCCGACGCGGCGGGCGCGGCGCTGCTCGTCGGCCTCGTCGTCGAACTCGCGGTGGATCGAGATCGAATCGAGCGCCCGACCATCGGAGGTGGTGAAGATCTGCGCGTCGACGATGTCGGCACCGGCGGCGGTGCAGGCGCCGGCGATGATCGACAGCAGGCGCGGATGGTCGGGGGCGAACACGGTGATCTCGGTGATGCCCGCATCGGGTTGCGCGGTGACGGCGGTGGCGAGCTGGCGGCCGGCCTTGTCGGCCTCGCGGATGACGGCGGCATGGGCGAGCTTGTGGGGCAGGTCGACGCGCAGCCAGTAGGCCGGATAGTGGCGCTTGAGATAGGCGGTGCGCTCGCGCGCCGACCAGTCGGTGAGCTTGTCGGCGAGCTCGGCCCGCGCGGCGGCGACGCGCTTGTCGCGGCTGATCTGGCTGTGGCCGCCGGTGATGACCGGCTCGGTCTCGTAATAGAGGGTGCGCAAGAGCTGGCTCTTCCAGCCGTTCCACACGCCGGGGCCGACTGCCTTGATGTCGGCGACGGTCAAGACAGTGAGCATCTTGAGGCGCTCGAGCGACTGCACGACGGCGGCGAAATCGAGGATGGTCTTGCGGTCGTTGAGGTCGCGCGACTGGGCGACCTTGCTCATGGTCAGATGCTGCTCGACCAGCCAGGCGACAGTCTCGGTCTGTGCCTTGTCGAGGCCGAGGCGCGGGCACAGGCGGCGGGCGACGCGGGCGCCGGCGATGGAATGATCCTCGGGGCGGCCCTTGGCGATGTCGTGGAGGAACAGCGCGACGTAGAGGACGGCGCGGTCCTGGATGTTCTCCATCAGCTCGTGGGGGAGCGAATTGGCCTCGTCCTCGGCGCCGCGCTCGATGCCGGCGAGCATGCCGATCGCCTGGATGAGGTGCTCGTCGACCGTATAGTGATGATACATGTTGAACTGCATCATCGCGACGATCTTGCCGAAATCCGGCACGAAACGGCCGAGAACGCCGGTCTCGTTCATGCGGCGCAGCACCGCCTCCGGATTGCGGTGCGAGGCGAGGATCTCGACGAACAGGCGATTGGCTTCGGCGTCCTCGCGGAGGCTCCGCATCGATGAGATGCAGCGAGCGCGAGGTCAACTGCATCGCGTCCGGGTGGAAGGCGAGGTCGTAGCGGTCGGCGAGGTGGAACAGGCGGATCAAGTTGACCGGATCGCGGACGAAGACCTCGGCGTCGGCGACGTTGATGCGGTCGTTGTCGACGATGAAATCGGTCGAACCGGGAATCTTGTGGTGGCGGCGGGCGGGCAGGCCGAACAGGCGGTTGAGCACCGGCGCCGACTTGCCGTGATGTTCTTCCAGCGCAGCACAGAAGATGCGCGTCAGGTCGCCGACGTCCTTGGCGACCAGGAAGTAGTGCTTCATGAAGCGCTCGACGTCCTTGAGGCCCGGATGGGCGGTGTAGCCGAGGCGCCGCGCCATCTCGCGCTGGAGGTCGAAGGACAGGCGCTCCTCCTCGCGGCCGGTGAGGAAATGCAGGTGGCAGCGCACCGCCCACAGGAAATCCTCGGCCTTGCGGAAGAGGCGCAATTCGGCACGTGAAAAGACGCCGGCCTTGACCAGATCGTCACGGGCACGCACGCGATAGAAATACTTGGCGATCCAGAACAGGGTCTGGAGATCGCGCAGGCCGCCTTTGCCCTCCTTGACGTTGGGCTCGACCAGATAGCGGGTGGCGCCCTGCTGACGATGGCGCTGGTCGCGTTCGGAAAGCTTGGAGGCGATGAATTCTGGGCCGGTGTTCTTGGCCACCTGGTTGTCGAAGCGGGTGACCAGCGTGTCGTAGAGCGGGCGCTCGCCGGTGATGTAGCGGGCTTCCAGAACCGCCGTGCGGATGGTCATGTCGGAGCGGGCAAGCCGCACGCACTCATCGACGCTGCGGGTGGCGTGGCCGACGGTGAGGCCGAGGTCCCAGAGCAGATAGAGGATGAACTCGACGACGCTCTCGCCCCACGGCGTCTGCTTGTAGGGCAGCAGGAAGAGCAGATCGACGTCGGAGCCCGGCGCCAGCGTTCCGCGGCCATAGCCGCCGACCGCCACCACCGCCATGTGTTCGGCGGCGCTGCGCGCGCCGGTGAGATAGATGTGGCTGGTGGCGAGGCCAAAGACGGCCTCGATGATCGAGTCCTGCAAGGCCGACAGGTAGGCGGCGCAGGCCGAACCCTTGCCGTTCTCCTTGAGGCGCGCCTCGGCGGTGGCACGGCCCTCGGCCAGCACCTGCTTGACGCGCGCCACGACGGCGACGCGCGCCTCCGGCGACAGGAAGCCCGCCTCACCGGCGAGCTTGGTCAGCTCGGCCTCGAGAGTCTCGCCACTGATCGGGGCTTCGGAAGCGGGAAGCGCCTTGGTCATGGTGCCCGTGATTCCCAGGATTTTTGCCGGCGCGGACCCTAGCGGGAAAACGCCGGCCGCGCCATCTGGCCGCTCAAGCCGCGGGCTTCCGGCGATGCCCGGCGATGATCTCGCGATAGGCGTGGAAGCTCTGCTTGGGCGTCCGCTTCTGGCTGGCGAAATCGACATGGACCATGCCGAAACGGGCGTCATAGCCGCGCCACCATTCGAAATTGTCGAAGGGGCACCACTCCATGTAGCCGATGATATCGGCACCCTCGGCGCGCGCCTGGAGGACGGCGTCGATGTGGCGGCGGATATAGTCGGCGCGCAGCGGGTCCTTGACCACGCCGTCGGCCATGACCTCGTCGCCGTCGCCGAAGCCGGCGCCGTTCTCGGTGATCATGATCGGCGGGGCGCCGTAATCGTCGCGGATATGGATGAGGAGATCGTGCAGGACGCCGGGACGCACCGGGCCGTTGTGGGCCTTGACCGCGTCCGGGTTGGCGCCGGTCTGGGCATTGAGGGCACGCGCGGGATTGTGGCTGACGTAGGTCGGCGCATAGAAGTTGACGCCGATGAAATCGACGGTGCCGGCCTTGAGGGTGGCAAGGTCGGCGTCGGACACCCGGAAGCCGGGATTGAGCTTGTTCAGCGTCGCCATCAGGTCGGGCGGATAGGCGCCCTTCAGCGCTACGTCGAGCGGCCAGCGGTTGAGAAAGCGCTCCCAGTCGGCGGCGGCGGCGACATCGGCCGGGTTGCCGGGGTCGAGGGCGCTCGCCGGAGACAGCGGCGCGGCCAGTCCGACCATGCCCTTGTAGCCCCGCCGGCGGTATTCCGCGGTGGCCGCGGCGGCGGCAACGAAGAGATTGTGGAGGGCCGGAATCTGGCGGCCGTACTGCTCGGCGGTCATCACCTCGGTCGGCACGCGCCCGGCACGGGCGTTCTCGGCGATCAGGTCCATCATCATGATGTCGATGAACGGCTCGTTCATGGTGATGAAGCTGTCGACCCTGTCGCCGAGGGCGCCGAGCATCGTGGTCGCGTATTCGGTGAACCAGCCGATGACGTCGCGATTGTGGAAGCCGCCCTTCTGGTGCAGCACCCAGGGGAAATCCCAGTGGTAGAGGGTGACGACCGGCTTGATGCCGGCGGCGAGAAGATCGTCGACAAGATGGGAGTAGTAGTCGATGCCGGGCTGGTTGACGGCGCCGGTGCCCTTGGGCAGCACGCGCGGCCAGGAAATCGAGAAGCGGTAGGCGTTGACGCCGAGCTCCTTCAGAAGCGCGATGTCCTTGGCCAACTGGTCGCGGTCATAGGCGTTGATGGCGACGTTGCCGGTCTCGTTGCGGCCGATCTGCGGCACGGTGATGTGCCAGTCGTTGGTGTAGACGTCCCACTTGGAAAGCCCGCGGCCGTCCTTGTCCCAGCCACCCTCGACCTGGTAGGCGGCGCTCGCCGCACCCCAGAGAAACTCACCCGCCTTCGGCGTCATTGACATTCACTCCCAGGAAAATCGCGGCTTCGTATCGGCTTCGCCCCGGCGACGGTCAAGTCCCCTTGCGGCCGCGCGCCGCCTTGAGCTTGTAGAGCGCCTCGAGCGCCTCGCGCGGGGTGAGCTCGTCGGGGGCGAGCGCATCGATGAGCGCGGCAAGCGGGTCCTCCTCGGCCGGCGGCGCCTCGTGGCGGGCGACGGAGAAGAGCGGCAGGTCGTCGATGAGAGCGGTGTGGCGCCGGCGCGGTGCGGTCGGTGGCTTCGAGCTGCTTGAGCACTTCCCGCGCGCGGGCGACGACGATGGCCGGCAGGCCGGCGAGACGGGCGACCTGGATGCCGTAGGAACGGTCGGCGGCGCCGGGCGCGATCTCGTGCAGGAAGATGACGTCGCCCTTCCACTCCTTGACGCGCACGGTGACGTTGTCGAGGCGGGGCAGGCGGTGCGCCAGCGCGGTCAGCTCGTGATAGTGGGTGGCGAACAGCGCTCGCGACCGGTTGACCTCGTGCAGGTGCTCGACCGCCGCCCAGGCGATCGACAGGCCGTCGAAGGTGGCGGTGCCGCGGCCGATTTCGTCGAGGATGACCAGGGCGTGCGGGCCGGCCTGGTTGAGGATGGCGGCGGTCTCGATCATCTCGACCATGAAGGTGGAGCGGCCGCGGGCAAGATCATCGGCGGCGCCGACGCGGGAGAACAGGCGGTCGACAACGCCGATATGGGCGGCGCGCGCCGGCACGTAAGAGCCGATCTGGGCCATGAGCGCGATCAGCGCGTTCTGGCGCAGGAAGGTCGACTTGCCGGCCATGTTGGGCCCGGTGACCAGCCAGATGCGCCCGGCCTCGTTCCCATCGCGGCTACCCAGATCGCAGTCGTTGGCGACGAAGGGCCCCTCGCCGCCGGCCCTGAGCGCCTGCTCGACCACCGGGTGGCGGCCGCCCTCGACATGGAAGGCGAGCGAGCGATCGACCAGCGGCCGGCAATAATCCTCGTCCGCGGCAAGCACCGCGAGACCGGCGGCGACATCGAGAACGGCGAGGCCATCGGCGATCGCCTTGAGTGCCGCAGCATCCGCAACGACCGCGGCGGTGAGTTCGTCGAAGACGGAAAGCTCGATGGCGAGCGCCCGGTCGGCGGCACCGGCGATCTTGGCTTCGAGGTCGGCGAGTTCTGTGGTGGTGAAGCGCACGGCGCTCGCCAGAGTCTGGCGATGGATGAAGCGGGCGTTGAGCGGCGCCGACATCATGCGCTCGGCATTGTTGGCGCCGACCTCGATGAAGTAGCCGAGCACGTTGTTGTGCTTGATGCGGAGCGTACGGATGTCGGTATCGGCGACGTAGCCGGCTTGCAGGGAGGCGATGACGCGGCGGCTCTCGTCGCGGAGATGCCGGGCCTCGTCCAGTTCGGCGCGGAAGCCCAAGCGGACGAAGCCGCCGTCGCGCTTGAGGTGCGGCAGCTCGTCGGCAAGTGCGGCGGCCAATGTCGCCAGCAGCGCCTGCGGACGGCGGGCCAGGGCTTCGGCGACTGCCGTGAGTTCGGCCGGCAGGCCCTCCCCCTGCCCCAGTTCGGCAAGCAGGTGCCCGGCGGCGGCGAGCCCACCGCCGATGGCGGCGAGATCCCGCGGGGAGCCGCGGTCGAGCATGAGGCGCGACAGGGAGCGCGAGAGATCCGGCGCGGCGGCGAGCCCATCGCGGAGCCTTTGCCGGCGGGACGCATCGGCCAGCATCCAGGCGACCGCATCGAGGCGGCCGCCAATCAGGTCAGGGTCGGTGGACGGGCTGGCGAGGCGACGGGAAAGCAGCCGGGCGCCGCCGCCGGTGACCGTGCGGTCGATGGCCGCGATCAGGCTGCCGCGGCGCTCGCCGGCAAGCGTTGCGGCAAGCTCGAGATTGGTGCGGGTGGCGGCATCGATGAGCATGACGTCGCCGGCTGCCTCGCGCGACGGCGGCGACAGCGGCGGGCGGGCGCCGAGCTGGGTCTTCTCGACATAGGCGAGCGCCGCCGCTGCCGCCGCGATCTCGACGCGGGAGAAGGCACCGAAGCCATCGAGGCTGGCGACGCCGAAATAGGCGGCGAGCCGGTCGGCGGCGGTGGCGCTGTCGAAGAAGGCGGCGGAGAGCGGCGTCACCGCCGCGGGCGAAGACCGCCAGACGGCAGCAAGCTCCCCGTCGGCGAAGACCGCATCGGCGACGAGCACCTCGCTCGGGTCGATGCGCGCCAGATCGGCGGCAAGCCGGGCGCGGTCGCTCGCCGCGACGCGGAACTCGCCGGTGGAGATGTCGATCCAGGCGAGCGCGAAGGCATCCGTACCATCGGCGCCGCCGCGCTGGCGGGCGACCGCCGCCAGGTAGTTGTTGCGGGTGGCGGACAGCAGCGCGTCCTCGGTCAGCGTGCCCGGCGTCACCAGGCGGATGACATTGCGGCGGACGACCGACTTGGAACCGCGCCGCCTGGCGTCGGCGGGGTCCTCGACCTGCTCGCAGACGGCGACGCGATGGCCGAGCGCGATCAGCTTCTGCAGGTACTGGTCGGCGGCGTGGATGGGGACGCCGCACATGGGGATGTCGTCGCCCAGGTGCTTGCCGCGCTTGGTCAGCGCGATCCCGAGCGCGCGCGAGGCGACCTCGGCATCGCCGAAGAACATCTCGTAGAAATCGCCCATGCGGTAGAAGAGCAGGCAGTCGGGATTGGCCGCCTTGATCTCCAGGTACTGCGCCATCATCGGCGTGGCGACCGAGAGGTCGGCGGCCGGCGCCGGGGCGGCATCAGGGGCGGGGCGGGAATCCATGCCGCGCAAGCTAGCAGAAGCCGCCCCGGCATTCGACGGCGGGTGCGGTCAACCCACAAGCCAGCGCGCGACGAGGTAGAGCTCGGCCGCGACCAGAAGCGTGCCGAAGATCAGCTTGTTGTTCCGCGCCAGCCAGGCGGGGAGGAAGATATCGAAGCCGTCCGGCCGCTCGTCGGTGTAGCGGCCGGCAAGGTCGGTCAGCGGGCAGCGCATGCCGTTGACGATGAGCACGACCACCTCGACGCCGACGAAGAGGCTGAGCCACAGGCCAAGCCAGAGGTCGCCGGCGGCGGTGGCGACGGGAATGGCGAGGATCGATCCGGCGAAGACCGCCCAGATGACGGTGTGCAACAGGCGGATGCGCCACAGGCTGCGCGCCCTGTCGCCGGCGGCAGACATGGCGGCCGGCGGCCTCAGGCGGGCCCGCCGGGCGCCGCCCGAGGGCTCACGACTTCTTCGCCTGGGCCGCCGCCGGCGCCGGGTTCTTGAGCGCGTCGATCTGGTTGCCGACCCAGGTGATCCAGCCCTTCTCGTCCTCGCTCAGCCGCCCCTCGCTGTCGAGCTTGTGGAGGATGTCGAGGCATTCGCGGTAGAGCGGCTCGGGGTTGCTGTCGACGCTGGCGGTGCGGGAGAGCGACACGACCAGGTCGGTCTGCGCCTGGGCGTTGCCGGGATCGCTCTCGGCCAGGCGGCGAGCGATGTCGAGGCCCTCGGTGTAGGCCTTGCGCGCCGCCTCGGGATCATTGGCGTCGAGCTGCATGTCGCCAAGCTTGTTGAGGCCGACGGAGACGTCGCGCTGGGCCTGGGCATTGGTCGAATCCATCAGCGCCAGGCGGCGGGCGAGCGTCAGGCTGTCCTGGTAGTCGACCAGCGCCCCCTTGGCGTCCTTCTGTTTCTCCTTGACGTCGCCGAGGCGGGTGAGGCTGACCGAGACGTCACGCAAGAGCTGGGCGTTGCCGGGATGGGCGTCGGAGAGCTTCTGACGCATGTCGAGGGCTTCCTGATAGGCGGCGAGCGCCGCGTCGAAGTCCTCGGTCTCCATCTTGACGTCGCCGACCTTGGTCAGGCTGACCGAGACGTCGCGCTGCGCCTCGGTATTGTCGGGCTGCTCGCGGGCGAGGCCGCGGGCGATATCGAGGCTCTCATTGTAGGCGGCCAGCGCGCCGCTCTGATCGCCGGCACGCAGGCGCACGTCGCCGACCTTGTTGAGGCTGACCGACAGGTCGCGCCTGCCCTGAAGGCTCTTGGAGTCCTTGGTGAGCAGGGCGCGGGCGAAGGCTAGGCGTTCGGTGTAGGCGTCGAGCGCGCCCTTGGTGTCGCCGGCCTGGATCTTGACGTCGCCAAGCCGCTCCAGGCTGATCGAAACGTCGCGCTCGGCCCCGGTGTCGTCCTGGGCGGCGGCGTAGAGCTTGCGGGCGATGTCGAGGCTCTGCTGGGCGGCATCGAGCGCATCGTTGACGTCGCCGGCGGTGAGATAGGTGTCGACGAACATGTTGAACATGGCCGAGCGGCTGCGTTGCAGCTCGGCGTCGTCGGGCGCCGACTGGGCGAGTTCGTCGATGGTCTGGCTGACCGTGTCGAGGATGGTGCGGATGGTGTCGACGCGCATGCCGGCGACCACGCCGAGATCGCCGGCGACGTCGAAAATGAGCTTGTCGATGGCGACCTTGGCGGCCGAGAAGCTGCGCTCGGCGCGCGCCTTCTGGGCGGTGGCGTCGGCGGTGGCGGCCTCGGCGGTCGCCTTCTGCAGCTCGGCGGCCGCCTTCTGGGCCTGTGCCTCGGTGGTCGCGGCTTCGGCGGCCTTCTTCTGCTGCTCGGCCTCCTTCTGGCGCTGGACGGCAAGGGTGGTCTGCTGCTCGGCGACGGTCCGCTGATGCTCGGCGGCATTGCGCTGCTGGTTGGCGTCGTAGAGCTCGAACAGAGAGAAGCCGGCAAGGCCGGTGACCAAGACCAGCGCCGCCACCGCCACCTGGAGCATGCGCCGGCGCAGCCGATCGCGCTGCTCGCGCTCGCGTTCGCGCTCCTCACGCTCGTGCACCTCGCGCTCGATGCTCTTCTCGATGAAGCTGCGGTCGGCGCTGGGCAGGTCTTCCGCCCGGCGCGCCAGCCATTGCTGCGCCTCGCCGAGCGCCAGGCCCATGAGCAGGGCGTCGTTGCAGGCATGCGCCGGCGCCGCCTCCCAGGCCCGGCGGGCACCTTCCAGGCGGCTGCGCCAGGAGAGGAACTCGCGCTCGGCGGCGATCCATTGCCTGAGCTTGCCCCAGCGCTTGAAGATCGCCTCGTGGGCGACCTCGGCATAGGTCTCGCCGCCTTCCGGCGTGGCGGTGACCAGCAGGCGATGGGGATGGTCGGCCAGCTCGGAGACCATGCGCCACTCGGTGTCGCTGAACTCCGAGCGCAGGGCCCGGCGGCGGGTCGGCTCGCCATCCTCGCGCACAGTGGCGAGCTTGAGGGTGAGCAGGCGCCTGAGCGGCGTCTCGGCCTCGGGGTGGCGGGCGAGGAAGGCATCGGCGCGCTCGGCGAGCACGCCGCCGAGCTCCATGGCCTGGGGCGGCAGGCGCAGAACGCCGTCGCTGCGGCGGACCATGTCGGTCCACATGTCGTCGAGGAGATAGGAAAGCAGCGGCAGGGCGCCGGCATCGCGCGCCGATTCCTCCGCCGCGCGGCGGGCAAGATCGGCAGAGAGCTGGTCACTCTCGAAGCGGGCGGAGAGCAGCGCCGCCGGCTTGCTGACCACCTCGAGCAGCTCGGCCTCGTGCAGCGGCGGCACGTTGATCTGGCGGTGGACCGAGAAGAGCGCCTGGTCGTTCTGCAGGGCACCGAAGAAATCGGAGCGCAGGCTCATCATGGCGTAGAGGCGCGGATCGGAGATGGCCCCGGCGAGCAGGCTGGAGAAGGCCGTGCGCTGCGATTCCTCGGAGCGGACGTAGAGCTCCTCGCCCTGGTCGACGTAGAGGAAGAAGGCCGGCGGCTTGGTCTGGCCGAGCTCCTCATAGCGGCGCTCGGTGGCGTCGAGCAGGCCGGAGAGCGTCGCCTTGCCGGCGGTCAGCGCGGTGATCCAGTTGGAGCGGCGCTCCTCCCACATCGGGTCGGTCGAATCGATCTGCCAGGTCTTGAGGAAGGGCTCGACCAGCGCCTTGATGGGGTCGGTGCCCGGCTGCATCTTGAGGAAGCACCAGCGCCGGCTGTCGTGGAAGCTGGCCGGCCACGGCGCCGCCTGGCCGATGCTTTCGGCCCAGGCCTGGCGCTTGAGCGCGCCGAGCACGCCGGCCTGGGCAAGCGACGACTTGCCGACGCCGGAATTGCCGATCAGCACCGCCAGGCGCTCGCGCGTGGCGGCGATGGCGCCGACCACGTCGACGGTCTGCTGCTCGCGGCCGAAGAAGAAGTCGCTGTCGGCCTCGGTCATGGAGGCGAGGCCGCGATAGGGCGCGGTGTAGCGCCACAGTTCGCCGGGCCTGGCGCCGCCGCCGGAGGTGGCGTCCTTGAGCTTGCCGATGGTGTCGGCGGAGGCGGGATCGGCGGTGACGATCCAGTGGAGCTGGCGCAGGAAAGGCAGGCCGGGCGCCGGGCGGCCATCGAGCAGGACCAGGACGACCGGGAAGTCGGGCTGCTTGACCCGCTTGTCGAGCGCTTCGTAATACTCGATCACCTGCCACGGACCGAGACCGTTCTCGCCGACATAAAGGACAAAGGCCTGAGCATCGGCGATGGCCTCGGCAAGCTTCGGTAGCCAATATCCGCCGGCACGCAGCGTCTTCGGCGCGAAGAATATCTCCGTGTCGGGAACCTGATTGCTGAGCAGGCCGTTGAGTTGCTCGACGACCGGCAGGTCAATCGAGTTATAGCTGAGAAACCAGCGTTGCATGAGCCGAACACCGTCTGCTGTCTGCGGGAAGTGGACCGCCTTCCCGCTGGTTATCGTCGCAATATATGGCAACTATAGCTTCGAATTGTGGCCGGTAAAGCGAACCTTAGCCCAGTGCTTTTTCGCGTTGGTTTTGATTGTCATTGCCGAAACCGATGCTATGGTCCCGCGCCCAATCACGAAGCGCAATAACGCGCCCGCTCCGGGAAACACTCTGCGATGGCCATTCCGACCAAGCCGACCAAGGCTGGACCGTCTTTCACCGACCAGGAAGCCCTGCACTTTCACGCCGACGGGCGGCCGGGCAAGCTCGAGATCACCCCGACCAAGCCCATGGCGACCCAGCGCGACCTGTCGCTGGCCTATTCGCCGGGCGTCGCCGTGCCGGTCAAGGCGATCGCCGAGAACCCGGCGACCGTCTTCGACTACACCGCCCGCGGCAACATGGTGGCGGTGATCACCAACGGCACCGCCATCCTCGGCCTCGGCAACCTGGGGCCGCTCGCCGCCAAGCCGGTGATGGAAGGCAAGGCGGTGCTGTTCAAGCGCTTCGCCGACGTCGATTCGATCGACTTGGAAGTGGCGACCGAGGACGCCGAGGAGTTCATCAACTGCGTGCGCTACCTCGGGCCCTCCTTCGGTGGCATCAACCTCGAGGACATCAAGGCGCCGGAGTGCTTCATCATCGAATCGCGCCTGCGCGAACTGATGGACATCCCGGTGTTCCACGACGACCAGCACGGCACCGCCATCATCGCCGCGGCGGGCCTCATCAACGCGCTGCATCTGACCGGGCGCGACATGGCCACGACCAAGCTGGTGTGCAACGGCGCCGGCTCGGCCGGCATCGCCTGCATCGAGCTGGCGCTTTCGCTCGGCATGAAGCACGACAACATCATCCTGTGCGACACCAAGGGGGTCATCTACGAGGGCCGCACCGAGGGCATGAACCAGTGGAAGGCGGCGCATGCGGTGAAGACCGAGGCGCGCACGCTGGCCGATGCCATGGTGGGCGCCGACGTGGTCTTCGGCCTGTCGGCCAAAGGCGCCCTGACCCCGGAGATGGTCCGCTCGATGGCGCCCCAGCCGATCATCTTCGCCATGGCCAATCCCGACCCGGAGATCACGCCGGAGGAGGTCGCCGCCATCCGCGACGACGCGATCGTGGCGACCGGGCGCTCCGACTATCCCAACCAGGTCAACAACGTCCTCGGCTTCCCCTACATCTTCCGCGGCGCGCTCGACGTGCGCGCCACCACCATCAATGAGGAGATGAAGGTGGCGGCGGCGCAGGCGCTGGCCGCGCTGGCGCGCGAGGACGTGCCCGACGAAGTAGCGGCGGCCTACCAGGGGGTCAGGCCGAAGTTCGGCCCGCATTACATCATCCCGGTGCCCTTCGATTCGCGCCTGCTGGCAGAAGTGCCGGCGGCGGTCGCCAAGGCGGCGATGGAGACCGGCGTGGCGCGCAAGCCGATCACCGACATGGCGCAGTACAAGGTGCAGCTCTCGGCGCGGCGCGACCCGATCGTCGGCACCCTGCAGCGCATCTTCCAGCGGGTGCGGCGGACGCCGAAGCGCGTCGTCTTCGCCGAGGGCGAGGAGGAGCAGATGATCCGCGCGGCGGCGAGCTTCGTCGCCCACAAGCTCGGCACCGCCATCCTGATCGGCCGCGAGGAGACGGTGCGTGCCGCCGCCGAGCGCGCCGGCATCGACCTGCGCGAGGGGGTGGAGATCAACAATGCGCGCCTGTCGACGCGCAACGCCGAATACACCGACTACCTCTATGCCCGCCTGCAGCGCAAAGGCTACCTCTTCCGCGACGTGCAGCGGCTGGTCAATTCCGACCGCAACCATTTCGGCGCCTGCATGGTGGCGCTCGGCGACGCCGACGCCATGGTGTCGGGCGTGACGCGCAACTATTCGACGGTGCTGGAGGACGTGCGCCGGGTGATCGACCCGAAGCCCGGCCACAAGGTGATCGGCATTTCCATGGTGCTGGCGCGCGGCCGCCTGGTGCTGGTCGCCGACACGGCGGTCTATGACATGCCGACGCCGGAGGACATGGCCGACATCGCCGAGGAAGCGGCCGGCGTGGCGCAGCGCATGGGCTACACGCCGCGCGTGGCGCTGCTCGCCTATTCGACCTTCGGCCAGCCGGAGGGCGAACGGGCGAAGCGGGTGCGCCGGGCGGTGGAGATCCTCGACGAGCGCCACGTCACCTTCGAATATGACGGCGAGATGGCGGCCGACGTGGCGCTCAATCCGAAGCTGCTGGCGGCCTATCCGTTCTGCCGGCTGTCGGCGCCGGCCAACGTGCTGGTGATGCCGGCCTACCACTCGGCAGCGATCTCCACCAAGATGGTGCAGGAGCTGGGCGGCTCGACGGTGATCGGCCCGCTCCTGGTCGGCCTCGACAAGCCGGTGCAGATCGTGTCGCTGGCGTCGAAGGATTCCGACATCGTCAACATGGCGGCGCTGGCCGCCTTCGGCCTCGGCGGCTGAGGCCGAGCGAGGGCCGCCTCAGGCCGCCGCGAACCACGCGACGGTCTCCCCGTCAGGCTGCGGCCGCTGCCATGCCGCTTCGGCTGACGCCGGTCAGTCCAGCGCGGTGAGATAGCGGCGCGGGGCGCAGGCGAGCCCCGGCTGGGGCTGGCAGTCGTGCAGCGAATAGAGGATCAGGCGCGAGCGGCCGATGAGGTTTTCGACCGGCACATAGCCCAGCTCGGCGAAGCGGCTGTCAGCGGAATTGTCGCGATTGTCGCCCATCATGAAGACGTGCTCGGGCGGCACGACATAGACGCCGGTGTTCTCCTGCGGCGCCGCGTCGGAGCGCATGATGATCGGGTGGACGCGGCCGCCGGGGAGCGTCTCCTGGTATTCGGTCACCGTCACCGGCGGGCCGTCATACTGCTTGTAGGCGTAGGTCTTCACCTCGCGGCGCGGCATCTCCGTGCCGTTGATGAAGAGGCGGCCGCTGGTGATCTGGATGCGGTCGCCGGGGAGCCCGATGACGCGCTTGATCAGCGTCTCGCCGGTATGGGGGTGGGTGAACAGCACGATATCCCCGCGCGCCGGCAGGCTGCCGAACAGGCGGCCGTCGCTGGACGGGAAGGCCGGCAGCGTGACCAGCGGCGCCGAATCGGGTCCGTAGCCATAGTCGAACTTGGTGGCGACCAGGCGGTCGCCGACCTCGAGCGTCGGCACCATGCTCTCCGACGGGATGTAGTAGGTGGCGAAGGCCACCGTCTTCAGAACGAAGGTGATGAGGGCGGCGCCGGCGAGCGCCCGCACCCATTCAAAGACCTGCTTCTTCATCGCTATCTCTGCCCGTCTCCCTGGCGCTGACCGAGCCTGTCTGCACCACAATTTGGCGGCGAGATTGGGGCATCCGCGGCAGTGATGAGGCGCATGGGGCAAGCCTCGTGGCGGCGGTCCATGTCGGCACTTGCCTGAGCGCCAGCGCCAAGGCGCCTATTTCGCCGGCGCCGCGCCGGCGCGCGCTGCTGCCAGGACTGGAGGGCCCTCAGCGTCGGCGTCTTCTTGACCTGGTGCTCGCCCATGCGGCGGAGCAGCCGGTCGAGCACGCCGACGGCGGCGGCGACATTGGGCCCCTTGTTGAGAAGCACGCATTCGGCGCGGGCGGCCATGGCGGCGTCGGTCATCTCGCCGCGCGAGGGCAGGCCCTTCTTGACCAGCTCCTCCAGCACCTGGGTCGCCCAGATGAGCGGCACATGCGCCGCCTCGCACAGCCACATGATCTCTTCCTGCATCTCGGCGACGCGCTCGAAGCCCATCTCAACGGCAAGATCGCCGCGCGCGAGCATCACCGCGAAGGGCTGGCGCCCGGCGGCCTCGACGATGATCTCGGGCAGGTTGGCGACCGCGGTAGGCGTCTCGATCTTGCCGACCAGGACGAGCTTTTGCCAGTCGGTCCGGCGGGCCGCGAGCTCCGCCTGGAGCGAGGCGACGTGCGCGGCGGTCTGCACGAAGGAATGGCCGATCATGTCGGCATGGTGGACGATGAAATCGAGGTCGTGGCGGTCCTTGTCGGTGAGCGGGTCGAGGCCGAGGTCGGTCTCCGGGAAGTTCAGCCCCTTCTCCGCCCGGAAGCGGGCACCGGCGAGCTTGCCGCGCTCGATGGTGAGCAGGAAGCCGCCATGGGCCTCGGCGACGATGGTGCCGAGCAGTTCGCCATCGTCGATCGACACCTGGTCGCCGACGGTGATGCGGTCGAAGACCTGCGGCAGGGTGCAGGTCGCCTGGAAAGGGATGTCGGTGACGGCGGGCTGGAGTTCGCGGGCAAGCAGCACCGTGTCGCCGATCTTCAGGCGGTCGCGGTCGGGCGGGGTGAGTACATGGCCGGTGCGGACCTTGGGGCCGCCGATATCCATGAGGACGGCCAAGCGGCGGCCGGTCGCCTTCTCGGCGGCGTGGATATTGGCGACCATCAGCGCCCACTCGGCCTGGCTGTCATGGGCGCAGTTGATGCGGAAGGTGTCGGCACCGCCTTCGGCAAGGGAGCGGACGATGGCCGGGTTCTCGGCGGCGTCGGCCGCGAGCGTCACCATGATGCGCCCGATACGGCCGCGATGGCGCGCCCCGAAGCACGCGGCGGCATTCAAGGCCAGGCGCGTCTCGCCGCGGAAGAACTGGCGCTCCGAGGGCGGATGCGACCGCGGCGGCGGCTCCCCGGCAAGGGCGGCGAGGGCCACGGCAACGGCATCGAGCGAGGCCAGGACGCGGCCTTCGAGGATGCCCAGCGAGGAGACGCCGAGCACCATCAGGCGGCGCTGGAGCGGGCGCAGGTCGCGGTGGCGGACGGCCAGGTAGTGGGCGAAATTGAGCGCGCTCGCCGCGAAGACGGGGCGCGCAATGCGCCTCTTCCAGCCCCTCAGCAGGGCACGGCCTTCCGCGGCGACGGCGGTACGGAGCGCCGTCACCTCGCCGAGCGCACGCGCCGCGCGGCTGCGGATATCGTCGTTGGTCGCCATGTCAGCACCGTCCACGGCTTCTCAATAGGGCCGGTTGATGACGGTTCGTCATCGGGAAGCAGACGCCCGATTGTTATGCCGACGCGGCTGCGGCGCCCTTGATCAGCCGCAAGGTTAGCCGGCTCACTATGCCGGTCGCGTCACCCGGCGGAGCGTCAGGTTGATGCGGCCGCCCTCGGCAAACCAGCCGGCAAGCAGGGTCGAGGTGCCGGGATAGAGGCGGTCGACCCCGTGGAAGGCCAGCCGCGCGGCGCCGCCGAAGACGACGACATCGCCGGAGGCAAGCTTCAGCGAGCGGGTGGGGCCGCCGCGCGCCTCCCCGCCGATGCGGAAGCGGCAGGCATCGCCGAGCGAGATGGAAACGACCGGAGCGGCGAAATCCTCTTCGTCGCGGTCCTGATGGAGGCCCATGCGGGCGGTGGGCTCGTAGAAATTGACCAGGCAGGCTTCGGGGTCATGGGGATAGCCCGCCACCGCCCGCCAGATGGCCAACACCATCTCGGGGATCGGCGGCCACGGCTCCCCGGTCTCCGGATGGGTCGCCTGATAGCGATAGCCGCGGTCGCGGTCGGACACCCAGCCGAGGGACCCGAGATTGGTCATGCTGACCGAGAAGGGCTTGCCCGTCCGTGGCATCACGGGCGTGAAAAAGGGCGCTTGCGTCACGGCCGTGCGGAGATGGGCGAGGAGCGCTGGCCTGGGCCTCCCGGTCGAGGAACTCCGGATGGTAGCGACAGCCCGGCTGGATGGTGACCGGCTCAGCCATCGGCTAGGGCCGTTGCCCGGATGTGATCCCAGGCCTCAAACACATGGCGGCGCTCGGTCATCAGGTTGCCGATGGAGAAGCGCACCGCGACACGGCCGCGCACCAGCGTGCGGGTGACATAGGTAAACCCCGCCTGGTTGACCCGCGCGATAAGGCCGTCGTTGAGCGTGTCGAGGGCTTCGCCGGTGACGCCTTCCGGCACATGGCGGAAGACAACCAGGGCAAGGCTCTGCGGCGCCACGACCGCAAAGTCCGGCGTCGCGGCGACGCGCTCGGCAAGTTCGCCGGCCCAGGCGACGTGACGGCGGATCATGGCGCGGAGCGCCTCGAGCCCGTAGCTCCTCAGCACGAACCACAGCTTGAGCGCCCGGAAGCGGCGGCCGAGGGGGACGGTCCAATCGCGGTATTCCGGCCCGGCGCTGCTCCCCTCCGAGACCAGGTAGGCGGGCAGGATGGAGAGCGCCTTGCGCAGCACGGCCGGCTCGCGGACGAAATGGGCCGAGCAGTCGAAATTGGTGATCAGCCACTTGTGCGGGTTGAAGACGAAGGAATCGGCCGCCTCGACGCCAGCGGCAAGGCCGCGGAATTCCGGGCAGATGAGCGCCGAGCCGGCCCAGGCGGCATCGACGTGGAGATAGACGCCGTGGCGGGAAGCGACCCTGCCGATCTCGGCAATCGGATCGACGGCGCCGACGCCGGTGGCGCCGAGGGAGGCGACGATCGCCGCCGGCAGCCGGCCGGCAGCGCGATCCGCGGCGATCATCCCGTCGAGCGCGTCGGGGCGCATGCGGAAGGCATCGTCGACCGGCACCCGGCGCAGGCCGTCCAGGCCATAGCCGGCGATGCGCACGGCCTTGTCGACGGAGGAATGGGCCTCGGTCGAGGCGTAGACCGTGAGCGGCGGCTTGCCGGCCAGCCCCTCCTGGTTGCCGGCCCAGCCCAAGGCCCTCTCGCGCGCGGCGATGAGGGCCGCGAGCGTCGCCGTCGAGGCCGAGTCCTGGATGGTCCCCTGGAAGGTGTCGGGGAGGCCGATCGCCTGGCGCAGCCAGGTCATGGTGACCGCCTCCAGCTCATTGGCGGCGGGCGAGGTCTCCCACAGCATGGCCTGCTGGCCGAGGCCGGCGGCAAGCACCTCGCCGAGCACCGCCGGCGGGCTGATATTGGCGGGAAAGAAGGCGAAGAAGCGCGGATGCGCCCAGTTGGTGAGGCCGGGCGAGAGGATGCGGTCGAAATCGGCCAGGATGGCGTCGAAGTCCTCGCCCGTCTCCGGCGCCGCGCCGGGAAGGGCGGCGGCGATCTCCCCGGGCCGGACCTCGGAGCGGACGGGCCGCTCCTCGATCGTCCGCCAGTAGTCGGCAATACGGTCGATCAGGGCATGGCCCTGGCGGCGGAATTCATCGGTATCCATGAGGCGGCCCTCTGAGCGATGGCCGCAAGAACAGGCTGGCATGCTTTGAAGCCAAGCCTTGCGGCCCTTTTGACCCCTTCTTATATACGCCCAGAACCCACGCGCCTCGGTCGATCCGCTCGACAGGGGCCGCGAATCACGTCAGGGGATCACGTTTCAAAAGCCGGGGACCGGTCGGGGGCCTCACGGGACCTGCCTGGTCTGCCGCAAGGAGAGAACAAACATGGCGAAAGTTATTGGCATCGACCTCGGCACGACGAACTCGTGCGTCGCGGTCATGGATGGCAAGAGCGCGAAAGTCATCGAGAATTCCGAGGGGCAGCGCACTACCCCCTCGATCGTCGCCTTCACCGATGACGGTGAACGGCTGACCGGCCAGCCGGCCAAGCGCCAGGCGGTCACCAATCCGGAACACACCTTCTTCGCGGTCAAGCGCCTGATCGGCCGGCGCTACGACGACCCGATGACCGAGAAGGACAAGGGGCTGGTTCCCTACAAGATCATCAAGGGCACCAACGGCGACGCCTGGCTGGAGGCCGACGGCAAGAAATACTCGCCCTCGCAGATCTCCGCCTTCGTCCTGCAGAAGATGAAGGAGACGGCGGAAGCCTATCTCGGCAGCAAGGTCGAGCAGGCGGTGATCACGGTTCCCGCCTACTTCAACGACGCCCAGCGCCAGGCGACCAAGGACGCCGGCAAGATCGCCGGCCTGGAAGTGCTGCGCATCATCAACGAGCCGACGGCGGCGGCGCTCGCCTACGGCCTCGACAAGAAGGAAGGCAAGACCATCGCGGTCTACGACCTCGGCGGCGGCACCTTCGACATTTCGGTGCTGGAGATCGGCGACGGCGTGTTCGAGGTGAAGTCGACCAACGGCGACACGTTCCTGGGCGGCGAAGACTTCGACATGCGCCTGGTCAGCTACCTGGCCGACGAGTTCAAGAAGGACCAGGGCATCGACTTGCGCGGCGACAAGCTCGCTTTGCAGCGCCTGAAGGAGGCGGCCGAGAAGGCCAAGATCGAGCTTTCGAGCGCGACCCAGACCGAGATCAACCTGCCCTTCATCACCGCCGACGCCTCCGGGCCGAAGCACCTGACCATGAAGCTCACCCGCGCCAAGTTCGAGGCGCTGGTCGACGACCTGATCCAGAAGACCGTCGGCCCGTGCCGGGCGGCGCTCAAGGACGCGGGGCTCTCCGCCGCCGAGATCCAGGAAGTCGTCCTGGTTGGCGGCATGACCCGCATGCCCAAGGTGCAGGAGGTGGTCAAGCAGTTCTTCGGCAAGGAGCCGCACAAGGGCGTCAACCCGGACGAGGTGGTCGCCATCGGCGCCGCCATCCAGGCGGGCGTGCTGCAGGGCGACGTCAAGGACGTGCTGCTCCTCGACGTGACGCCGCTGTCGCTCGGCATCGAGACGCTGGGCGGCGTGTTCACGCGCCTGATCGACCGCAACACCACCATCCCGACCAAGAAGGGCCAGGTGTTCTCGACCGCCGAGGACGGCCAGAACGCGGTGACCATCCGCGTCTTCCAGGGCGAGCGCGAGATGGCAGCGGACAACAAGCTGCTCGGCCAGTTCGACCTGGTCGGCCTCCCGCCGGCGCCGCGCGGCGTGCCGCAGATCGAGGTCACCTTCGACATCGACGCCAACGGCATCGTCAACGTCTCGGCCAAGGACAAGGGCACCGGCAAGGAGCAGCAGATCCGCATCCAGGCCTCTGGCGGCCTTTCCGACACCGACATCGACAAGATGGTCAAGGACGCCGAGGCGCACGCCGAGGAAGACAAGAAGAAGAAGGCGCTGGTCGAGGCCAAGAACCACGCCGAGGCGCTGGTCCACTCCACCGAGAAGTCGCTCAAGGACTACGGCGACAAGGTCTCGGCTGCCGACAAGTCGGCGATCGAGACGGCGGTGAGCGAACTGAAGAGCACCATGGAAGGCGAAGACGTCGAGGCCATCCAGGCCAAGACGCAGGCGGTCGCCCAGGCCTCGATGAAGCTCGGCGAGGCCATGTACGCGGCGAGCCAGACCGGCGCCGAAGGCACCACCGCCGAAGGCGGCGACGAGAAGAACGAGGACGTGGTCGACGCCGACTTCGAGGAAGTCGACGACGACAAGAAGAAGTCCGCATAAAGGCCGTAACCGACGGGCGCGCCCCATGGACATCACCCTTCGGCCGGCGCGTCCGGCGGATGCGGACGAGATGGCGCGATGGTTCGTGGACCTCACGGACCTCGCCGCATGGGGCGGCCCCCAGGTGCGCTTTCCACTGACGGCGGAACAACTGGCGCAGTGGATCGGCGAAGGGGCGAACGCGACGCCGCGGCTCTGCTTCACCGCCGTCGACGCGGCCGACCTGCCCATCGGCCATGTGGAATTCCTCCACGACCCGGTGCAGCGATGGGCGCGGCTCGGCCGCTTCGGCGTGGCGCCGGGGCTGCGCGGGCGGGGCTTCGGCCGGGCGCTCTTCGAGCGCGCGGTCGCCTACGCCTTCACCGAGCTTGCCGTCGACCACGTGGCGCTCGCCGTGGTAGCGGAGAACGAGCGGGCGCGACGGCTCTATCTCTCCTGCGGTTTCCGCGATGAGGGGCGGGGACCGGGGCGGTGGACGGTTGCCGGCAAACCGTATGTGATGAACCTGATGGGGCTGATTCGGAGCGACTGGCTCGGCCGGAACAAGACCCCCGTGGACGCGATGAAGGTGGCGTGAGGTGGCTACAGCCAAGGCCGATTATTACGAGGTGCTCGGCGTCGCCCGCTCGGCAGACGACAAGACGCTGAAGACCGCCTTCCGCAAGCTCGCCATGCAGTATCACCCGGACCGCAATCCGGGCGACGACACGGCCGAGATCAAGTTCAAGGAAGTCAGCGCCGCCTACGAGTGCCTGAAGGACCCGCAGAAGCGGGCCGCCTATGACCGTTTCGGCCATGCCGCCTTCGAGAACGGCGGCGCCGGACCGGCGGGCTTCAACGGCGATTTCGCCGCCTCGATGTCGGACATCTTCGACAACATCTTCGGCTTCGGCGACGCGATGGGCGCCCGCCGGGGACAGGGCCGCGGCGGCCGCGAGGCCGGCGCCGATCTCCGCTACAACATGGAGATCAGCCTGGAAGAGGCCTATGCCGGCAAGACCGCCGAGATCGAGGTGCCGACCAAGGTCACGTGCAAGACCTGCACAGGCTCCGGCGCCAAGCCCGGCTCCAGCCCGAAGACCTGCCCGACCTGCGACGGCCACGGCCGCGTGCGCTCGGCGCAGGGCTTCTTCTCCATCGAACGCACCTGCCCGACCTGCCAGGGCCGCGGCTCGGTGATCTCCGATCCCTGCCCCGAGTGCCGCGGCGCCGGCCGCACGACCGAGGAGCGCAAGCTCAGCGTCAACATCCCCGCCGGCATCGAGGACGGCACCCGCATCCGCCTTGCCAGCGAGGGCGAAGCGGGCCTCAGGGGCGGGCCGCCGGGCGACCTCTACATCTTCCTGTCGATCAAGCCGCACACCTTCTTCCAGCGCGACGGCGCCGACATCTTCTGCCGGGTGCCGGTGTCGGTGACCACCGCCGCGCTCGGCGGCGATTTCGAGGTACCGACCATCGACGGCGGCAAGACCAAGGTGAAGGTGCCGGAGGGCACCCAGACCGGCAAGCAGTTCCGCCTCAAGGGCAAGGGCATGCCGGTGCTGCGCTCGGGCCGGGTGGGCGACATGTACATCCAGGTCGCCGTGGAAACCCCGCGTAACCTGACGCGGCGGCAGCGTGAGCTGCTCAAGGAATTCGAAGACGTGTCCTCGGCCGACAACAACCCCGAATCGACCGGCTTCTTCGCCCGGGTGCGCGATTTCCTCGAAGGCCTCGGCGGATGACACCGGCCGCTCGCCATGGCATGGGGCAGTGCCTTGGCTGACGGCGTCCGCTTCTTCCGCACCTGGCTCAGGAAACCCAAGCTCACCGGCGCCATCAGCCCATCGGGCAAGGCGCTGGCGCGCGCCATGGCGCGGCCGATCGATGCTGACAGCCGCTGGCCGGTGCTCGAGCTCGGCCCGGGCACCGGCCCGGTGACGGCGGCGCTCATCGCGCACGGGGTGACGCCCGAGCGCATCGTGGCGCTGGAATACAATCCCGAGTTCTGCGCGCTGCTGGTCAAGCGTTTCCGCGGCCTCAACGTGGTCGAAGGCGACGCCTTCGATCTCGCCACCAGCCTGCCGCCGGGACTGGCCGGCCCCTATGCGGCGGTGATCTCCAGCCTGCCGCTCCTCAACAGCCCGCCCGAGGCGCGCCAGGGGCTCATCTCCGCGGCGCTCGGCCGGGTGCTCCCCGGCGGCGGCATGATCCAGTTCTCCTACGGCCTGGGGCCGCCGGTACCGGCCGTGGAAGGCCGGTTCACGGTCGAGCGCATCGCCCTGGTGCTTGCCAACCTGCCGCCGGCGCAGGTCTGGCTCTATCGCAGCGCCTGAGGCGCCGCGCACCCCTGGATTTTATTCAATTGACATATTTAAGCTTGCGGTCGCATCGTCCCTGACGCTACCTCGTCCTGCGGATTCGTCGCCTTGGCGCGGACCAAGGTGGTCGCAACCGGCCCTCTCCCAGCCGGCGCGTGTTGCGGCTTGCCGCGCGACGATGTCCGCGTCGCTGCCCATGTCCTACGCTCCCCGGGGGGAATTTGCCGACCGCCTACTATTTTACCCACACGCAGGTTCGCGTTGATCCGAGCACGCCGGTACGCGACTGGCACCTCTCCGACGAGGGCCGGGCGCGCATCCTGCGCGTCGTCAACGCGCCCTGGATGTCGCGCGTCACGCGCGTGGTGGCGGGGACCGAATACCGGGTGATCGAGACGGCCCACTTCTTCGCCGGGCGGCGCGACCTGCCGGTCGAGATCCATCCGCAGCTGGACGACAATACGCGGCCACCGGACGATTTCGTGTCGGTGGTCGAGCTCGACCGAACGAACGATGCCTTCTTCGCCCATCCCGACCAGAGCGCCCGGCCGGGCTGGGAGACCGCGGCCGATGCGCAGAAGCGCGTCGCTGCCGGCGTCGATGCGCTGCTCAATGCCAGGACCGATGACGGCGACATCCTGATCATCGGCCAGGGGCGCATCGGAACCCTGCTGCTCTGCCATCTGGCCCGGCTTCCCATCTCGCGCGAGCACTTCCAGCCGACGCCGGGCGGCAATCTCTTCGCCTTCGATTGCGTCAGCCGCAAGGTGCTCTTCCGCTGGCGGATCGTGGCGCCGCCTCTATAAAGGGCCGCAGGCCCAGCACTCCGGAGGCAATCAGCCATGGCGCCGACCAGGGTTCTCGTCTTTGCCGGCTCGATCCGCTCCGAGGCGCTGTCCGGCAAGCTGGCGGCACTTGCCGCCAAGGAACTGGCGCTTGCCGACGCCGAGGTAACGCACATCTCACTCGGCGACTATCCCCTGCCGCTCTACGACGGCGACCTGGAGGCCGATCAGGGCATCCCGGAGAACGCCACCAAACTCGCTCGGCTGATCGCCGCGAACCAGGGCGTGTTCGTTGCCACGCCGGAGTACAATCATTCGCTGCCGCCGCTGATCAAGAACGCCATCGACTGGGTGAGCCGCAACCGCAACACCGGCACGCTCTCTTACCGCCACAGGATCTACGCGACGGGGAGCACCTCGGACGGGCCGATCGGCGGCGCGCGGGCGCTGGGCGACCTCCGCCGGGTGCTGCTCACCGGCCTTGGCGCCATCCTGCTGCCTGACAAGATCGAGATTTCGCGCGCCCAGGATGCCTTCGACGAGGCGGGCGAACTCGCCGACGAGCGGCGGGCGAAGCTTCTCAAGACGGTTTGCCAGACCTTGGTGGATTACGCCTCCAGGCTGGCCGACTGAGCCCCCTGTCGATCGGCCCTGCCCGGCGCCGGGAACCGTTTCCTCCGGCCGTGAAAGGCTTTAGCGTGGCCTGTGGTTGAGTGGGACACCAGGAGTACACATGCCCAAGGGGTACTGGATCATGCACGTCACCGTGCACGATCAGGCGAAATACGATGCCTATCGCGCCGAGAACCTGGAAGCCATCCGCCGGTTCGGCGGCCACTTCCTGGTGCGCGGCGGCACCTTCGAGAACCCGGAGGGCCGGTCGAAATCGCGCAATGTGGTGATCGAGTTCCCGAGCTATCAGGCGGCGGTCGACTGCTACCACTCGCACGAACACAACCGCGCCGTGGCCAAGCGCAAGGGCGGCGCCGATGTCGATTTCATCGTCATCGAGGGTTATGACGGCGCGCAGCCATGAAGGGTTGCCTGACATGAGTGACATGAAGCTGATCGTGGTCGGCGCCGCCGGCCGCATGGGACGGACGCTGACCCGCATCGTCACCGAAAGCGAAGGCGTCACGGTGGTGGGCGCCCTCGAGCGCGCCGGCGCGCCGGAGATCGGCAAGGATGTCGGGCTCCTGGCCGGCGTCGGCGAGCTCGGCGTGCCGATCACGACTGACCCGCTGCCGCTCTTTGCCACGGCCGAGGGCGTGCTCGATTTCACCGTGCCGGCGGCGACCATCGCCTTCGCCGAGATCGCGGCCCAGGCGCGCATCGCCCACATCATCGGCACCACCGGGCTTGCGGCGGATGACGACGCCAGGATCGCCGCCGCTGCCCGCCATGCGCCGATCGTCAAGTCGGGCAATATGAGCCTCGGCGTCAACCTGCTGGCGGTCCTGGTTCGCCAGGCGGCGCAGGCGCTCGACGCGGATTTCGACATCGAGGTGCTCGAGATGCACCACCGCGGCAAGGTCGACGCGCCCTCCGGCACCGCGCTGATGCTCGGCCGTGCCGCCGCGGCCGGACGGGAGATTGCGCTGGAGGAGCATTCGGTGCGCGCCCGCGACGGCATCACCGGGGCGCGCAAGCGCGGCGACATCGGCTTTGCGGTGCTGCGCGGCGGCTCGGTCACCGGCGAGCACAGCGTCATCTTCGCCGGCGACGGCGAGACCATCGAGCTTTCCCACAAGGCCAGCGACCGGGCGCTGTTTGCCCGCGGCGCGGTCAAGGCGGCGCTATGGGCCCGCGACCGAAAGCCCGGTCTTTACTCCATGGCCGATGTGCTGGGTCTGGGCTAGTATCCCGCCCCGCTTTCTCCCCCCGGCGGGCGGTCGTCTCCCCGATCCCCGTCGCCCACAAGAAGACTCAAAAAGGACTGACGACATGGACCGCTTGTTGGTGCTCATCCGCCACGGACAGAGCGAATGGAACCTCAAGAACCTCTTCACCGGCTGGCACGATGCGGACCTGAGCGCGCAAGGCGTCAACGAGGCCAAGGCCGCCGGACAGAAGCTCAAGGCCAAGGGCCTCACTTTCGACCTGTGCTTCACCTCGGCGCTCATCCGCGCCCAGCGCACGCTCGATCTGGCGCTGGCCGAGATCGGCCAGACCGGCCTGCCGATCACCCGCGACCAGGCGCTCAACGAGCGCGACTATGGCGACCTCGTCGGCCTCAACAAGGATGACGCCCGCAAGAAGTGGGGCGAGGAGCAGGTCCACAAATGGCGCCGCTCCTATGACATCGCCCCGCCCGGCGGCGAATCGCTGCGCGACACCGGCGCGCGCGTGTGGCCCTACTACATCAACAAGATCCAGCCGCATGTGCTGCGCGGCGAGAGGGTGCTGATCACCGCGCACGGCAACTCGCTGAGGGCGCTGATCATGGCGCTCGACGGCTTGACGCCGGACGAGGTGGTCAAGCTGGAGCTGGCGACCGGCGTGCCGGTCGTCTACCGGCTCAACGCCGACTCGACCATCGCCAGCAAGGACATCCTCGCCGGCTGACGCGCGGCTGAGGGCGCGTCCCCCTGACCCCCTCCCGGCCTCCTCCGTTTCAGGGGGAGGAGGGAGAAGTGGTGCTCCGGAGATGGCTTCCCCTCGACTCGCCGTCGCTCGCCGGCTAATCCCGCTTGGATGCAGCTCATC